>NZ_JBSSDT010000009.1:0-1264 GCF_054061035.1 Rhodanobacter sp. TND4EL1 | reverse complement strand
GCGGACGGGACAGTTCCTACGCTTTAGTGGACACCCTGAACTACCACTTCAGGAGTCCACACCATGCCGAATCCAGGCCCACGAACGACCTATCGCTACACCGAAGATTTCAAGGCAACCGCTGTCCGCTTGAGCCAGTTGCCGGGCGTCGCGGTGGGTGATGTTGCCGCGTCGCTTTACATCCATCCGTTCATGCTGTCTCGTTGGCGCAAACAAGCGCGCGAGGGCGTGATCGTGACCAAAGGTGTAGCTGTCGACAAAGAAGTGGCGAGCGAGCTCAAGGAGCTGCGTCGGGTGAAAAAGGCGTACGAGCGCCTGAAGATCGAGCATGACCTTTTAAAAAAAGCGATCGCGTTCACTTCGGGTCAAAAGCCGAGATCTTCGCCTTCATCAGGCAGCAGCAGGAGCACTACCCGGTGAGGCTGTTGTGTCGACTGTATGACGTGAGTGCCAGCGGGTTCTACGCCTGGCGTGATCGTCCAGCCAGCTCGCGCAAGCAGGAGGATGGCCGCCTGCTGGAGATAATTCGCCAGGTCCATGACGACAGCAAACAGACCTATGGCAGTCCGCGCGTGCACAGGGAACTACAAGGCGAGGGCGTGTCGGTCGGACGACGTCGGGTCGAGCGATTGATGAGGGACAACGCGGTGCGGGGATGCTCGGCCGACTTGTATCGTCGCTGCCCCGGGGTGGACCGCTTCTTCTCAAGCGTCGATAACCACGTTCACGCGTTGACGGTGGAGAGGGCCGATCAGGTGTGGGTCGCAGACGTGACGTACCTGAAAGTGTCGGGACAGTGGCGTTACCTGGCGACGGTGATGGACCGCTACTCGCGCCGCTTGCTGGGCTGGTCGCTGGGCGCGGACCGGACAGCCACGTTGACACGCCGTGCTTTGGCAGCGGCGTTGCGGCAGCGTAAGCCACCTGCCGGCACGCTGCTGCACAGTGATCGTGGCATCGAGTTTCTCGCCGGCGACTTCAAGCGCGCGCTGGCCAGCGCCGGACTCGTTCAAAGCGTAAACCGCCCGCATCGCATGACCGATAACGCGCACATGGAGTCGTGGAACAAGTCGATGAAATCGGACATGTATCACCGTCAGGCTTTCAGCACCGAACGCTCACTGCGAAACGCCGTGCGCAGCTACATTGATTTCTACAACACCAAGCGCTTGCACTCCGCTTTGGGCTATCGTTCTCCTGTCGAGTTCGAGGCACAATGCGGCTAACCAGCCGGTGTCCACTTTTGCGTAGGAACTCTCCGGCT
>NZ_JBSSDT010000008.1:0-5687 GCF_054061035.1 Rhodanobacter sp. TND4EL1 | reverse complement strand
AAAGCGATGTAGAATGGGCGGCTCACCTAGGACGAAACGTCTTGGGGCGCAAACCGGAAACGGGATGCAAGCGAACGATCTTTGACAGTGTGCGCAGGTGAATTGTGTGGACGTCTTGTGTTGAATGGGTCACGACCTGTCCAAGCAATGCAAGCGTCCAATGAAAGAAAAAGTCAGTAATGAGTTTTGATTTTGTTGGGACTAACGCTTCAGAAAGATAGATGGCTGAGCTCGCAAGAGTGAGGTTGTCGAAAACTTAAGTGAAGAGTTTGATCCTGGCTCAGATTGAACGCTGGCGGCATGCCTAACACATGCAAGTCGAACGGCAGCACAGCAGAGCTTGCTCTGTGGGTGGCGAGTGGCGGACGGGTGAGTAATGCATCGGGATCTACCTGAACGTGGGGGATAACGTAGGGAAACTTACGCTAATACCGCATACGTCCTACGGGAGAAAGCAGGGGACCTTCGGGCCTTGCGCGGTCAGACGAACCGATGTTCGATTAGCTAGTTGGTAAGGTAATGGCTTACCAAGGCGACGATCGATAGCTGGTCTGAGAGGATGATCAGCCACACTGGGACTGAGACACGGCCCAGACTCCTACGGGAGGCAGCAGTGGGGAATATTGGACAATGGGCGCAAGCCTGATCCAGCAATGCCGCGTGTGTGAAGAAGGCCCTCGGGTTGTAAAGCACTTTTATCAGGAACGAAATACCACGGGCTAATACCCTATGGGGCTGACGGTACCTGAGGAATAAGCACCGGCTAACTTCGTGCCAGCAGCCGCGGTAATACGAAGGGTGCAAGCGTTAATCGGAATTACTGGGCGTAAAGGGTGCGTAGGCGGTTGTTTAAGTCTGTCGTGAAATCCCCGGGCTCAACCTGGGAATGGCGATGGATACTGGACAGCTAGAGTGTGTCAGAGGATGGTGGAATTCCCGGTGTAGCGGTGAAATGCGTAGAGATCGGGAGGAACATCAGTGGCGAAGGCGGCCATCTGGGACAACACTGACGCTGAAGCACGAAAGCGTGGGGAGCAAACAGGATTAGATACCCTGGTAGTCCACGCCCTAAACGATGCGAACTGGATGTTGGTCTCAACTCGGAGATCAGTGTCGAAGCTAACGCGTTAAGTTCGCCGCCTGGGGAGTACGGTCGCAAGACTGAAACTCAAAGGAATTGACGGGGGCCCGCACAAGCGGTGGAGTATGTGGTTTAATTCGATGCAACGCGAAGAACCTTACCTGGCCTTGACATGTCCGGAATCCAGCAGAGATGCAGGAGTGCCTTCGGGAATCGGAACACAGGTGCTGCATGGCTGTCGTCAGCTCGTGTCGTGAGATGTTGGGTTAAGTCCCGCAACGAGCGCAACCCTTGTCCTTAGTTGCCAGCGAGTAATGTCGGGAACTCTAAGGAGACTGCCGGTGACAAACCGGAGGAAGGTGGGGATGACGTCAAGTCATCATGGCCCTTACGGCCAGGGCTACACACGTACTACAATGGTCGGTACAGAGGGTTGCAATACCGCGAGGTGGAGCCAATCCCAGAAAGCCGATCCCAGTCCGGATCGGAGTCTGCAACTCGACTCCGTGAAGTCGGAATCGCTAGTAATCGCGGATCAGCTATGCCGCGGTGAATACGTTCCCGGGCCTTGTACACACCGCCCGTCACACCATGGGAGTGGGTTGCTCCAGAAGGCGTTAGTCTAACCGCAAGGAGGACGACGCCCACGGAGTGGTCCATGACTGGGGTGAAGTCGTAACAAGGTAGCCGTATCGGAAGGTGCGGCTGGATCACCTCCTTTCAAGAAATGACGGCGTGAGTCTTCACGCAAGACGTCCACACAAGACACCTGTACTTTACGCAAAGTCCCTTTTGCGAAGAGCGAACATCAAGACCGTCCTTCCATGGACGGACTCTTCAACAAAAGCCGCTTCGAACCTGGTTCGACAGAGGCTGGTGTAGGTTCTGGGGCTCGATCTCTGGGTCTGTAGCTCAGGTGGTTAGAGCGCACCCCTGATAAGGGTGAGGCCGGTGGTTCGAGTCCACCCAGACCCACCATATTCCAAGGTTTCCTTGGGGCCTTAGCTCAGCTGGGAGAGCACCTGCTTTGCAAGCAGGGGGTCATCGGTTCGATCCCGATAGGCTCCACCAAGGACTGATTGACGCGTGAAGTATTCGGCACACAAAAGATTTTGAAATCGACCGGCATTGAGGCCGGCACGATGTTCTTTGAAAACAAGTAAACGAGTGACAAGCGTCTTGGTTCGAAACCGAACCGAGGCAAGTGTTAAGGCACGAAAACGAAGTATCTTGGCTGCACCTGATGAGGGTGTATGCCCCGAGGCGACTTGGGGTTATATGGTCAAGCGACTAAGCGTATACGGTGGATGCCTTGGCAGTCAGAGGCGATGAAGGACGTGGCAGCCTGCGAAAAGTGTCGGGGAGCTGGCAACAAGCTTTGATCCGGCAATGTCCGAATGGGGAAACCCACTCCGCAAGGAGTACTGCATGGTGAATACATAGCCATGCAGGGCGAACCCGGGGAACTGAAATATCTAAGTACCCGGAGGAAAAGAAATCAACCGAGATTCCCTGAGTAGCGACGAGCGAACGGGGACTAGCCCAAAAGCACATTATGTTTTAGTCAAACGGGATGGAAAGCCCGGCCATAGATGGTGATAGCCCAGTCGACGAAAAGGCATTTTGTGTGAAATTGAGTAAGGCGGGGCACGTGAAACCTTGTCTGAACATGGGGGGACCATCCTCCAAGGCTAAATACTACTGACTGACCGATAGCGAACTAGTACCGTGAGGGAAAGGCGAAAAGAACCCCGGAGAGGGGAGTGAAATAGACCCTGAAACCGTATACGTACAAGCAGTGGAAGCCCGCAAGGGTGACTGCGTACCTTTTGTATAATGGGTCAGCGACTTACTGTCTGTGGCAAGCTTAACCGTATAGGGGAGGCGAAGAGAAATCGAGTCTGAATAGGGCGCATAGTCTCAGGCAGTAGACCCGAAACCGAGTGATCTATCCTTGGCCAGGTTGAAGGTGCGGTAACACGCACTGGAGGACCGAACCCACATCTGTTGCAATAGATGGGGATGAGCTGAGGATAGGAGTGAAAGGCTAAACAAACTCGGAGATAGCTGGTTCTCCTCGAAAGCTATTTAGGTAGCGCCTCGGACGAATCTTCCTGGGGGTAGAGCACTGTTATGGCTAGGGGGTCATCGCGACTTACCAAACCATGGCAAACTCCGAATACCAGGACAGACTATCCGGGAGACACACGGCGGGTGCTAACGTCCGTCGTGAAAAGGGAAACAACCCAGACCCGCAGCTAAGGTCCCAAAGTCATAGCTAAGTGGAAAACGATGTGGAAAGGCATAGACAGCCAGGAGGTTGGCTTAGAAGCAGCCATCCTTTAAAGAAAGCGTAATAGCTCACTGGTCGAGTCGGTCTGCGCGGAAGATTTAACGGGGCTAAGCTATGCACCGAAGCTCGGGGTGTGCACATTTATGTGTACGCGGTAGAGGAGCGTTCCGTAAGCCTGTGAAGGTGTGTTGTAAAGCATGCTGGAGGTATCGGAAGTGCGAATGCTGACATGAGTAACGATAATGGGGGTGAAAAGCCCCCACGCCGAAAGCCCAAGGTTTCCTCGCGCAACGTTCATCGGCGCAGGGTGAGTCGGCCCCTAAGGCGAGGCAGAAATGCGTAGTCGATGGGAAGCAGGTTAATATTCCTGCACTTTTCCATAGTGCGATGTGGGGACGGAGAAGGTTAGGTCTACCGGGCGTTGGTTGTCCCGGGGAAAGGAGGTAGGCATGGTTCTTAGGCAAATCCGGGAACCTTTATGCCGAGCACCGAGACGAGCCCTATTGGGCGAAGTGACTGACACCACGCTTCCAGGAAAAGCCACTAAGCTTCAGCTATGGAAAAACCGTACCGTAAACCGACACTGGTAGGCAGGGTGAGAATCCCAAGGCGCTTGAGAGAACTCGGGTGAAGGAACTAGGCAAAATGGCACCGTAACTTCGGGAGAAGGTGCGCCCATTGACGTGGTCACGTGCGTGACTGAGCGTCGATGGGTCGCAGTAACCTGGCCGCTGCGACTGTTTATCAAAAACACAGCACTCTGCAAACACGAAAGTGGACGTATAGGGTGTGACGCCTGCCCGGTGCTGGAAGGTTAATTGATGGGGTCAGCCGCAAGGCGAAGCTCTTGATCGAAGCCCCAGTAAACGGCGGCCGTAACTATAACGGTCCTAAGGTAGCGAAATTCCTTGTCGGGTAAGTTCCGACCTGCACGAATGGCGTAACGACAGCGGCGCTGTCTCCACCCGAGACTCAGTGAAATTGAATTCGCTGTGAAGATGCAGCGTTCCCGCGGCAAGACGGAAAGACCCCGTGAACCTTTACTATAGCTTTACATTGAACGTTGAGTTCTTCTGTGTAGGATAGGTGGGAGGCTATGAAACCGAGACGCTAGTTTCGGTGGAGCCATCCTTGAAATACCACCCTGAAGTGCTTGACGTTCTAACCTCGATCCGTTATCCGGATCAGGGACCATGTATGGTGGGTAGTTTGACTGGGGCGGTCTCCTCCCAAAGAGTAACGGAGGAGCACGAAGGTACGCTCAGCGCGGTCGGACATCGCGCACTGTGTGCAATGGCATAAGCGTGCTTGACTGCGAGATCGACGGATCAAGCAGGTACGAAAGTAGGTCATAGTGATCCGGTGGTTCTGTATGGAAGGGCCATCGCTCAACGGATAAAAGGTACTCCGGGGATAACAGGCTGATACCGCCCAAGAGTTCATATCGACGGCGGTGTTTGGCACCTCGATGTCGGCTCATCACATCCTGGGGCTGTAGCCGGTCCCAAGGGTATGGCTGTTCGCCATTTAAAGTGGTACGCGAGCTGGGTTCAGAACGTCGTGAGACAGTTCGGTCCCTATCTGTCGTGGGCGTTGGAGATTTGAGGGGGGCTGCTCCTAGTACGAGAGGACCGGAGTGGACGTTCCGCTGGTGTTCGGGTTGTCATGCCCATGGCATTGCCCGGTAGCTACGAACGGAAGTGATAACCGCTGAAAGCATCTAAGCGGGAAGCACGCCCCAAGATGAGATCTCCCGAGAGCTTGACTCTCCTTAAGGCACCATCAAGACTAGGTGGTTGATAGGTCAGGTGTGGAAGTGCAGCAATGCATTGAGCTAACTGATACTAATGAGCCGTGAGGCTTGACCATATAACCCCAAGACGCTTCGTGTGTCCTTGGCATACGCCCAAGTTCTAATTCGAATTCACCTCGACGCTTGTCACTCGTTTACGATTTATCTACGTGAGTCTCCACTCACGGGAGAGTCTGGTCGGCTTCATCGATCGGGCTTTCCACGAAGAATGCGGAGCCGGCGCACCTGCGCTGCTCCCACCCCTTCCCTGGCGGCCATAGCGGCGTGGTACCACCTGATCCCATCCCGAACTCAGAAGTGAAACGCGCATGCGCCGATGGTAGTGTGGCTTTGCCATGCGAGAGTAGGTCACCGCCAGGGGCTTTATCCTGAAACACCCTCACCGGAAACGGTGGGGGTTTTTCTTTGCCTCCGATGCCCGCAACGCGCGGCCTCCGCAACTCATCGCCAGAGGTTCTATCCTGAAAGCCCTCACCGGAAACGGTGGGGGCTTTTGCTTT
>NZ_JBSSDT010000007.1:0-30633 GCF_054061035.1 Rhodanobacter sp. TND4EL1 | reverse complement strand
TTGCCTCCGATGCCCGCAACGCGCGGCCTCCGCAACTCATCGCCAGAGGTTCTATCCTGAAAGCCCTCACCGGAAACGGTGGGGGCTTTTGCTTTCGTGCCATCGGGACGTGTGGATCATGTTCTGCCACTGGTCGACGTGAGTCTGACTGTGCAAGGTGAGCATTCTCGCCGGCTCGCCGGAACTGCGCTCTTTTCGGTAACGCGGCGGGCGTTCGCCTGATGGCTTGTTCCGGATAAGTCCCAGGGGTCTGAGTGCCGGACGATCGGGCGCTTAGCTGCCTGCGGTCCTGTCGCTCGGGTCAGGCGAATTCCGCGCGATACTGGTTCCGTCCGGCCATGGAATCCGCAAGGCTCGTCGCGGCGGCGCCAACGATCAAGTCCGCACTGCAAGGAGCAAGACCCGCGTGGACCTCCAGCGCCCACGCCGATCAAACCTTCCTCTTTGCAGATACCTCCGCGCAAGAGCGACCGCTGGCACTGCAGCAATGCTCGGTAAGGTAGGTCACCAGCGCGCTCATGGCGTCGAGCACCGGCGAGTAGTAAATGAAGCGGCCGTCCTGGCGACCGCTGATCAGTCCGGCATGTACCAGCTCTTTCAGGTGGAAGGACAATGTGGCGTTCGCCAACCCGAGCTTTTCGGCGATTGCGCTCGCCGCCAAACCCTCGGGCGCATGCTGTACCAGCAGACGATAGATCGCCAACCGGGATTCCTGGGCGAGTGCGGACAAGGCGGCAATGGCCTGTCTGGTGTCAATGGCGGGATAGGTCATGTCGCGATGGCTTCAGTGGGTCCGCGCCGGCCGGGCAAGGCGCGCTTTCGGAGATCGGATCAATGGCTCTGCCTGAGTCAAGATTACCCGACGGCGCAACGTGGGATGGGCATCAGACGCGTGCCGATTCGTACCAGGGCTTGCTGCGGTTCACGATGCGCACCACCGACAGCATCACCGGCACTTCGATGAGCACCCCGACCACCGTCGCCAACGCGGCACCGGAATGCACACCGAACAGGCCCACGGCGGTGGCCACCGCGAGTTCGAAGAAGTTGCTTGCGCCAATCAAGGCCGAGGGGCCGGCCACGCAATGGGCCACGCCGAAGCGGCGACTCAGCCAGTAGGCCAAACCGGCGTTGAAATACACCTGGATCACAATGGGTACGGCCAGCATCAGGATGACCGCGGGTTGCGCCACGATCTGACGACCCTGGAACGCGAACAGGAGCACCAGGGTAGCGAGCAATGCACACAGGGACACCGGGCCGAGCCGCTGAAGCAGCACGTTCAGCCGTGCCTCACCGCCGCTCGACAGGATTCGACGTCGCAGCAGCACGCTCACGATGACCGGTGCCACGATGTACAGCAGCACCGACAGCAGCAGCGTATTCCACGGCACGTTGATCGAGGAGAACCCCAGCAGCAGGGCGACGATCGGCGCGAACGCCACGACCATGATGGCGTCGTTCAGCGCGACCTGACTCAGCGTGAAGTTGGGTTCGCCGTGGCACAGGTTGCTCCAGACAAACACCATGGCCGTGCAGGGCGCGGCGGCCAGCAGGATCAACCCGGCGGCGTAGGAATCCAGCTGATCCGCAGGAAGGTGGCCGGCGAACACATGGCGGATGAATATCCATCCCAGCAGGGCCATCGAGAACGGCTTGACCGCCCAGTTGACGAACAGCGTGATGCCGATGCCTTTCCATTGCCTGCGCACACCGCCCAGCGCGCCGAAATCGATCTGCAGCAGCATCGGGGTAATCATCAGCCAGATCAGCACGGCCACGGGCAGATTCACCTGGGCCAGCTGCATGTTGCCCAGTGTTTCGAAGGTGTCGGGCAGGGTGCGGCCCAGCAACGTGCCGGCAACGATGCACAGCAACACCCAGATCGTGAGGAAACGTTCGAAGAAACCGATGCGGCCGTCCGCGGCAGGCGTCGAGGAAGCAGTGGACGCTTCTGCGTGGACCTCGTTCATGCACGTGGCTCTTTGTTGCCGTGGATCGTGGCGATGTGATCCAGTGCATGCTGCAGCTCGGCCTGCGACATCGACTCCACCGGCAGCTCCAGCAGCGCCGTGATGCGATCGATGATCCATGCGTGGGCTGTGCGAAACGCCTTGATCGATGTGTGCTCATCGTGAACCGCTGCCGGGTCGGGCAGACCCCAATGGCTTTTGACGAAATCGCCGAACAGTACCGGGCATGCTTCGCTCGCCGCGTTGTCGCAAACGGTGATCAGGATGTCCAGCGAGGGCGCTCCCTCTTTCGCAAACTCGTCCCACGACTTGCTGGCAAGGCCCACGGTGGGCATGCCGGCGGCGGCGAGTGTCTCGAGCGCACGTGGGTGCACCCGGAAAGTGGGCTGGCTGCCTGCACTGAACGCCTCAAAACGACCGTTGCCCAGATGATTGAGCGTCGCCTCGGACAGAATGCTGCGGGCAGAGTTGCCGGTGCAGAGAAAGAGAACGCGGCAGGGATGCATGACAGTCCTGGAGTGGATTCCACATTTCCATGATTATAGAATCATTTGATCGACACAACACCGAGCCATGGCCATGACGTTGCAGGATTTGCCCCACATTGATCCAGACGCACTGGAAACGCCGGACCTGACCAAGCTGGGCCTGTCGCTGGATTCCCGCCATCCGCCACGCATCCTGATTCTCTATGGTTCACTGCGGCCGCAATCATTCAGCCGCAAGCTGGCGCTGGAGGCGGAGCACATTCTTCGTCATTTCGGTGCCGAGACGCGAGTGTTCGATCCGCACGATCTGCCCCTGCTGGACAGCGTGCCCGCCAGTCATCCCAAGGTGGAGGAACTGCGGGCATCGTCGTTGTGGTCCGAAGGGCAGGTGTGGGTCAGCCCCGAACGACATGGCGCGATGACCGGTGTCTTCAAGAACCAGATCGACTGGCTGCCGCTGGACGATGGCAGCGTGCGCCCGACGCAGGGACGCACTCTTGCGGTCATGCAGGTTTGCGGCGGGTCGCAGTCATTCAATGTGGTGAATACGTTGCGTCTGCTCGGGCGCTGGATGCGCATGGTCACCATCCCGAACCAATCCTCTGTCGCCAAGGCCTGGCAGGAGTTCGGCGCCGATGGGCGCATGAAGCCCTCGCCGTTCCATGACCGCGTGGTCGATGTGATGGAGGAGCTCTTCAAGTTCACCTTGATGGTGCGTGGTCGCAGCGACTATCTGGTGGATCGCTACAGCGAGCGCAAGGGAACGGCAGCGGCGCGCGTACTGGCGGCTGACGGGGCGGAGAACCCTGCGCGTTCGACCCCGGCTTCCCTCGACACGCAGACTACGCCAGCTGCATGAGTCGTTGCGCCGTCGCTGAGCCGACCAAGCTTGCGACCGTGATCCGTGGGCTGATTGATCTCCGCCGAACCGCCTGCAAGGCTTCGGCTAAGCCGACCTCGGCGGTGTCATGCGTCGGGCAATGGCGCGTCTTTTTCGGCCTCGCCGGCTTCGCCCTTCGAATCGGCAACCAGCGCCGACGACATCGTTGATGGGCCGCGCGCCATGCTCGGAAACACGTCATCCCGCCGCACCCAGGCATGGAACAACGCCGCCGCCAGGTGCATCAGCACCGTGGCGAAAAGCAGCAGAGCCAGCCAGGTGTGGGCCGTGCGCAGGATGGCGTAGACGGTGGCATTGTGTGGAGCGATCGACGGCAGCACGAAGCCCTTGAACATGGTCACCGGATAGCCGCCCGCGGAGAGCATGGACCAACCGATCAACGGCATCGCGAACATCAACGCATAGAGCAACCAGTGCGAGGCCCTGGCCGCGAACACCTGCACCGCAGGCAAGTCGGCAGGCAGCGGTGGCGGAGCATGGCGCAGACGGTTGGCCAGCCGCACGATTACCAGCAGCAGAATGGCAATGCCCAGCGGCCGGTGCAGGCTGACCAGGGTGGGACGCAGGCTGATCGAGGCGACCATGCCGATGCCGACAAACAGCATCGAGAGAATCGCCAGCGCCATGCTCCAGTGCAGCACGCGCGCGGTGAGGTTGAAATGGACGCTTGCATGGTCCGACGGATGCAGCGTGCTCATCGCGAGGCCTCCTTCGCTGCGGCCTTGCCGGTGGCAGCGGCAGCCTTGCCGCTGGCGATGTCGTGCTCACGGCGATTGAAGGAAACCGAATAGATGGCTGAACGAGCGGCCAGCACCGGATCTTGCGAACCCTGCACCCCGGTGGGCAGGATCAACGGGTCGTAATTGATGTCGCGGCACGCGCCGGTGGTCTGCGGGCTGGTGCTTTCGATCACCACGGTCCCCACGGTGACGTGCTGGCGATCCTCCGGCCAGCTCTTTGACGGGTCGACGATCGAGTCGCCGGGTTGCGCCACGGTGACCACCATGTCCCAGCGCAACGGACCTTGCGCCAGTCGCTGATCCAGGTCCTCGCTGAGGAAATTGCCGTCGGCCGCGGCACGCTGCGCCGGCGTCATCGCCTCGAAGGCCGTCTGCGGTCGCATCGACCAGCGCACGTTGCGTGTTGCTCCCGCCCGGTTGGTGAAGCGGAACGTGTTGACGCCGTTGTACGTGGTGCTGGCCCAACTGGTCGACCACGGTGCAGTCTTCGCCCAGGCGGCGAAACGGGCGAACTCCGGATGGGCCTTGGCGAAGGCGGCCTGTTTGACCGGATCGGGTTGGCCGGTGGACGGATCCGGCGCGTTTGCGACGGTCTGCTCGTAAAATCCCTGCACCGAGGACACGCCGAAGAACGGGAAACTGTTCATGGCCATGCGCCACTGCTGGCCGTCGTCGCTGTTCAACTCCAGCGCCATGCTGCGCACGCGCGCCTTGCTGTCCAGTCCATAGGGCGAGCCGCCGCCGACGGACAGACGGCCGACGAACGGCGTGCGCCCCGGCGCAAACAGGCGTGCGCTGGAAAGTGGCACGCCTTGTCCATTGCCCTCGAAATAGCCCGCCACGCAAACGCCCTTGGCATGCGCGCGACGGAAGCCGCGATAGATCTGCCCGTTGCCGGTCTCGATGGCGTTGGTGAAGCGCGCGGAGGTGAGTCGGCCCGGTGTCAGCCAGCCGGCGACCCAGGCGAAGGCGAACGCGACGGCGGCCACGATCAGCACGATCGCCAGCAAGGCAGGCCACGCAGTTCGTGTCGTCGATGGAAGGGCGGCGGGTTCGATATCAGGCATGCAATGCTCCGGGTCTTGAAGAGGCGCGTGAGTCATTCCATTCGCCGGGACCGCTCGGCAAGTTACCTCGGCCGCAAACCTGTATCAGCGTGCCAGCGCGCCGTAAGCATCCAGCGCCTGCTGGCGCGACTGGCCCAGCTCGACCATTGGCGCGGGGTAGCCACTGCGTTGGAGCAGGTCGGGATCCTTCCACGGTTCGTGCAGCAAGTTCAGGGGCGCATCAGCCAACTCCGGCAACCATCGCCGCAGATAGTGGCCTTCCGGATCGAAACGCCTGGCCTGCGTGACCGGATTGAACACGCGGAAATACGGCGCGGCATCAGCGCCGCAGCCGGCCACCCACTGCCAGCCCAGCGTGTTGTTGGCCAGGTCCGCATCGACCAGGGTGTCCCAGAACCAGCGCGCGCCGTGCTGCCAGTGCTGGCGCAGGTTCTTGGTCAGGAAGCTGCCCACGATCATGCGCACGCGGTTGTGCATCCAGCCGGTATGCCAAAGCTCGCGCATGCCGGCGTCGACCAGCGGAATACCGGTACGGCCGCGCTGCCAGCGAGCCAGCAAGGCGGCGTCTGCGGGCGCCCAGGCGAACTGGTTGAAGCGTGGGTTGAAGTTCTCGGTGGGTGTCTGGGGGAAGTGATAGAGCAGATGGTGGGCGAATTCGCGCCAACCCAGCTCGCGCAGATACGGTTCGATGTCGGGCCGGTGCTTGGTGCCGATGGCTCGAGTGCGACGGTCCAGCTCGAAGTGGATCTGCCGGGGCGAGATCTCGCCGAAGTGCAGGTGCGGTGACAGGCGCGAGGTGCCGTGGCGTGCCGGCAGGTCGCGCGCATGCGCGTAGTCACCAATGGCGTCGTCGGCAAAAATTTCCAGCAACTCGTGCGCGCCGGCTTCGCCCGGCTGCCAGGTCTGCTCCAGCCCACCGGCCCAAGCCACGCGGGGCAGCAGTTCGAGTGCCTCAAGCGACAGCTCATCGGGCAGCTTGCGCCAGCCCGGCACGCGCGGCGGCGGCACTGGTTCGACCACCTGCAGCTGTGGCCGCAGGTTGCGCCAGTACGGCGTGAACACCTTGTAGGGTTGGCCTTGCAGGGTCGCAATCTTCCACGGTTCGCACCACAGCGCGGCGCTGTGGCTGTGCACCGCGATGCCATCGTCCAGCAAGGCCCTCTTGATGCGGGTATCGCGGGCGATCGCCGTGCCTTCGTACAGGCGATTCCAGTACACCGCGCCGGCGCCGCTTTGCGCGATCAACGCGCGCAGCACCGCCAGCGGCTCGCCCCGACGAAGATGCAGGCCCGTACCGGCGTCGCGCAGGGCGCGATCGAGTGACGCCAGCGAATGATGCAACCACCAGCGACTGGCCGCGCCCGCGCGCCACATGTCGTCATCGTCGTCCTGGATGAAAACCGGCAGCACCTGCGTATGTTCCGCGCAGGCTGTGCTCCACGCCGGGTTGTCGGCCAGCCGCAGGTCGCGTCGGAACAGCACCAGGGCCGTGCTCATCGGAAGCC
Source organism: Rhodanobacter sp. TND4EL1 (assembly GCF_054061035.1). Taxonomy (NCBI): domain Bacteria; kingdom Pseudomonadati; phylum Pseudomonadota; class Gammaproteobacteria; order Lysobacterales; family Rhodanobacteraceae; genus Rhodanobacter; species Rhodanobacter sp. TND4EL1. The sequence continues at coordinate 23,959 of NZ_JBSSDT010000007.1, read as the reverse complement.
GTTCTCTCGCGTCACCGGCACGCTCAGAAACCGAACAGCGGCTGCAATGTGCGCGCCAACCAGCCGGAGAACACCAGCGGCGCGTCAGTGGCGGCCACGCAGATGCACGGCACACCCGGCGAGGTGACGGGTTGATGCAGAGTCTCGCCATCCAGGTCGGCCACGTCGCCCGGAGCGAAATGGCCGAGTACGTCGTCGTAGGCGCCGTCGAGGATCATGGTCAGCTCATTGCCGCCGTGGCTGTGCAGCGGCAGCTTGCTGCCCGGCGCGATGCGCAGCAGCATCAGGTCGCCACCGGCGATACCGCTGGCCAGGATGCGCTGCACGCCCGGTGCGACCCGGCGCCAGCGCAAGGCGCGGATTGAATGGCCAAACCACGGATGCAGTGCGCTGGGCAGGCGATCCGGGTCGCTCGCTTCCATGACTTCGACCGGTAGCGTTGTCTGCGGGACCGCGGGTTCGTCGTCCAGCAGCGCCAGCATGGCGGCACGTGCGTCTTCGGGCGGCGCATCCACGCGCTGCTGCTGCATCAGCACGCCACCGATCCGGTCGGCGGCATGCAGCTGCTCGAGGCATTCGGCACAGCGCTCCAGATGCGCCGAAGCCACCACGGCCAGCGCCGCCGGCAGCGCGCCGGCCGAGTAGCTGACCAGGGTGGCGTCGTCGAGATGATGAGTTGTCTTCATCGTGCCGCCCTCATGCTGGTCTGCAATTTGGCGAACGAGCGCCGCAATGAGGATTTGACCGAGCCTAGCGGCATCTCCAGTTCACGCGATATCTCGCTGTGGCTTTTGCTTTCGAGATAACACATGCGAACCAGCCTGGCCTGTACGGGTGGAAGGCGATCGATCGCCTGTTTCAACAAATCCTGATCGAAGGATGATTCCGGCTGCGACTCGCGCCGGTCAGACTCGCCAAGATCGATCCGATCCAGGCCGTCCTGGATCGGCAGCCAGTGCGGCTCTTTGCGGACGTGATCGATGTACAGATTGCGCGCCACCCGATACAGCCAGGTGCTCAGGCTGGCACGCGTCGGATCGAACAGCGCCGCCTTGCGCCACAGGGTCAGCAGCGCCTCCTGCACCAGTTCGTCGGCCATCGACTCGGGCACCCCGAGATTGCGCAGGTAGCGCTGCAACCGTGGCGAGAAATAGTCATAGATGCGCATGAAACTGACACGATCGCGCTGCGCCGACACGGCAACCATCTGCGTCGACCAGTACTGCGCATCGGGCGCGGCGTTGCTCACGGAAGGGGACACGGATCGTTTCGCCCGGAAGGGCGACACCTCGGCGGCAGATTGATCGAAACCCATCATACGCAACTTCCCGCTACCGGCCTCGGCAGCACACCCGACCATCGGGGTGCTTTCCATTCGGTGCATACGAGGGGTGCGCGAATTCGGATTCATCGGGTTGGCCGGCGGGCTTTGAACGCCGCGCCTATGCCATCGAGCAAATCAGCCACCCCGCAAATGGTGGGCCCACCAGGACTTGAACCTGGAACCAGCGGATTATGAGTCCGATGCTCTAACCAATTGAGCTATAGGCCCGTGCGGGAGCGGCAGTTTACCGTAGCGGCGGCGCTGACACATCGCGTCGCGTCGAAAGGATGATCTCTGCAACGAAGAAGCCCCGCATTGGCGGGGCTTCTTCGGTCTTCCGATGTGCTGTCGCTTACTCGACGTCGAGGAACGAGCGCAGCTGTTCGGAGCGGCTGGGGTGACGCAGCTTGCGCAGTGCCTTGGCTTCGATCTGGCGGATCCGCTCGCGGGTCACGTCGAACTGCTTGCCGACTTCTTCCAGCGTGTGATCGGTGTTCATGTCGATGCCGAAGCGCATGCGCAGCACCTTCGCTTCGCGCGGCGTGAGGCCGGCGAGCACGTCGCGCACGGTTTCCATCAGGCCGGTTTCCGTCGCCGAGTCGATCGGCGAGCTGGCGTTGCCGTCCTCGATGAAGTCGCCCAGGTGGGAATCCTCGTCATCGCCGATCGGGGTTTCCATCGAGATCGGTTCCTTCGCGATCTTCAGCACCTTGCGGATCTTGTCCTCGGGCATCTCCATTTCCTTGGCCAGTTCTTCCGGCGTGGCCTCGCGGCCGAACTGCTGGAGCATCTGGCGGGAAATGCGGTTGAGCTTGTTGATCGTCTCGATCATGTGCACCGGGATGCGGATGGTGCGCGCCTGGTCGGCGATCGAGCGGGTGATCGCCTGGCGGATCCACCAGGTGGCATAGGTCGAGAACTTGTAGCCGCGGCGGTATTCGAACTTGTCGACCGCCTTCATCAGGCCGATGTTGCCTTCCTGGATCAGGTCCAGGAACTGCAGGCCGCGGTTGGTGTACTTCTTGGCGATCGAGATCACCAGGCGCAGGTTCGCCTCGACCATTTCCTTCTTGGCGCGACGGGCTTTCGCCTCGCCACTGGCCATGGCGCGGTTGATGTCCTTGATGTCGATCAGCGGCAGGAACAGTTTGCGCTCGATCGCGGCAAGTTTTTCCTGCTCGGCGTCGATCGCCTCGCGGTGGTTCTTGATGTTCGGCGACCACTTCTGGCGCTTGCGGCCCAGCTCGGCCGCCCACTCGAGGTTGCCCTCATTGCTGGGGAAGGTCTTGATGAATTCAGCCTTCGGCATCTTCACCTGCTTGACGAAGATCTCCAGCAGCACGCGCTCGTGATGGCGGATGTCGCCGACCACTTCGCGCAGCTTGCGCACGAAGCCGTCGATCAGCGCGCTGGGCAGCTTGAGCTTGAGGAACTCCTCGGCCATCTGGTCGCGCAGCTTGACGATTTTCTTGTCGAGGATGCTGTCGGCTTTCGGTGCGGCCTTCTGGAACTTGCCGTAGTAGTCGCGCAGCAGTTCCATGCGACGCTTGACCTCTTCCGGATCGGGACCGGTCGGGCCGGCCTCTTCCTCTTCCTCGGAGTCGTCGTCTTCGTCACCTTCCTCGCTTTCCTCGACCTCGGGGGCGAGCAGGGCGGCGGCTTCCTTCTCCTTGCGGGCAAGGTCGGCGGCTTCTTCCAGATCGAGGAAGCCGGCCAGGATTTCGCTGAGGCGGCGCTTGCCGTCCAGGTGCTGGTCGTATTCCTCAAGCAGCAATTCGATCGTCAGCGGGAAGCTGGCCAGCGCGGTCTGTACCTGGCCGAGGCCTTCCTCGATGCGCTTGGCGATGGCGATTTCGCCTTCGCGGGTCAGCAGCTCGACCGTGCCCATCTCGCGCATGTACATGCGGACCGGGTCGGTGGTGCGGCCGACCTCGGCATCCACGGCGGAAAGCAGGGCAACGGCTTCCTCGGCTGCCGATTCATCGTCGCCGGAGCCGGAGCCGGGCGCGGCGCCATCGGCGATGGTGTCGGTGTCCGGGGCGGCGTCGTGCACTTCAATGCCGACGCCCTTGAGCACCGCCATGATGTCTTCGATCTGCTCCGGGTCGACGATGTCGTCGGGCAGGTGGTCGTTGATCTCGGCGTAGGTCAGGTAACCCTGCTCCAGACCCTTGGCGATCAGCGCCTTGATTTCAGACTGTTGCTCGTGGGGAGCTTTGCTATTCATTCACCGACCGCCGCAAGGTTCAAGAACCGGACATTATAGCGATGTGCTGCTTTTTTGACCAGTTTTCAAGTGGGAAAGGTCCGCGATCAGGCACGCAAAAATCGCGCCAAATCACGGGATTGCCGTACATCTGCTGGTATCACGCCGAGCGCCCTGCGATGCGAGGGGTTCAGCCCGTATCGAGCCAGAAGGTTACCGGACCGTCGTTCACCAGTTGAACCAACATATGGGCACCAAAGCGCCCGGTTTCCACCCCCGGATGCGCAGCCCGCGCCGACGCCAGCAGGTGCTCGAACCAGCGCCGCCCATGCTCGGGCGGCGCGGCGCGGGTGAAGCTGGCGCGCATGCCGGAGCGGGTGTCGGCGGCGAGCGTGAACTGACTGACCAGCAGCAGGCCGCCGCCGGTATCGGAAAGCGAGCGGTTCATCTTGCCAAGATCGTCAGCGAACACGCGGTAGCCAAGCAGTCGCTCCAGCATCCGCCGGGACTGGGCTTCGCCATCGTCCGGCTGCACCGCGACCAGGGCGAGCAGGCCGGGACCGATCGCGCCGATGATTTCACCATCGACACTGACGCTGGCCGAAAGGACACGCTGGATCAGGGCAATCATGGCTGCGCGAGATGGAAGGTGGCGTCCAGCGTACGACGCCGGCAGCGTCGGTGAAAGATCGGCGAGACGTCCCTTACACTGCGCGCATGCGTATCGACATGTATCTGATCTATCTTGTGCTTCGCCTGTGGGCGCTGCTTCCGCTGCGGGTGCTGCATGGCATCGGTGCGGCGCTGGGCTGGTTGCGGTTGCTGCTGGGTGGTCGCACCGTGCGCAACACGGCGGTCAACCTGCGTATTGCGCGACCGCAACTGGGCGCCGTGGAACAGGCCGATCTGTTGCGTCAGGTCATGGCCGAGAACGGCAAGTCGGCCAGCGAGATCGTCAAGGTCTGGGGCGGCGGCGCGGCGCAGGCGCTCGCCCTGGTCCGCGAGGTTCGCGGCGAGGCACTGCTGGACGCGGCTTTGGCGGCGGGCAAGGGCGTCATCATCGCCGCACCACACCTGGGCTGCTGGGAGTTGCTGAACTATTGGCTCTGCCGCAAGACACCGATGGCCATCCTGTATCGGCCGCCGCGGATTGCCGCGATCGAAGGTCTGTTGCGCAAGGTGCGCGGCGCGCTGGCGCCGGAACAGGTGCGCGCCGATGGTGCCGGCGTGCGCACCCTGTACAAGCGACTCGCCGCGGGCGGAACCGTCGGCATCCTGCCCGACCAGAAGCCACGCGCCGGCGAAGGTGAATTCGTGCCGTTCTTCGGTCGTGATGCGCTGACCATGGTGCTGCTGCCGCGGCTGGCGGCGCGCACCGGGGCGACCGTGCTCTATGCCTTTGCGGAACGATTGCCGCGCGGCGCGGGTTACCGCATCCACCTGCTCCCGGCACCGGCCGGCATCACCGACGCCGACCCGGCGATCGCCTGCCGCGCTCTCAATCAGGGCGTGCAGGAATGCGTGGAATTGGCCTTCGCGCAGTATCAGTGGCCGTATCGCCGGTATTCCGCGGTGGGGTTGATCAGCCCTTACGATCAGACGGCCGAATAAAGACGCACGTCGGCGCGGGATCAGGTAATAGCCGAAACCTGCCGGGCGATCGCGGCGGCGTGATGGATCTTCCAACTACCTTGGCGAGGCGGACCAGTGGTTGCCGCTAGACCAGCAACTGGTCGTGCCCATGTCGGAATTGCTTTCGAGGCGCTGAAGCGTCGGACGTTGTGAGCTTGCCGCGCTCGGCCGGGGAACGTGATGTCAGGTTCGCGATGTCGCCTCGCTTCAGCGCCAGCCAGCCGCGGGATGGGGGTTTCGTACCGCTGGCCATTGCCACTTCGTGGGCTCTTTCGGAAACTGACCCTGCCCTCGAATTCCGTACCCCATAACCGAGGTCATGAGCTGGCTTGTTTGGCTTGATCGGTCAGCCAGTGTTGCTCGACCTGCATTGGGCTGACGTAATTCAAGGTGGAGTGCAATAGGGACTGGTTGTACCAGCGTAGCCAGGTAACGGCTTCATCCTTGGCGTGGCGGCGAGTGATGCAGCGCTGGCCGTGCGACCGCTCCACTTTCAGCGAGCCAAACAGCGTTTCGCTGCAGGCGTTGTCCAGCAGCGGCCCCGCTTCTTACCTAAATTCGAGCGTGTGGCACCAGTGTTGTCTTCGTCATGTCGTACCCCTAGCGTGGATTGAATCACACGGCAAGAGATACGTTTCTCGGGGGGCAAGGTCAAGTCGATCCAGCGGCGTGACTTACGTGCCACTCAACAAGCCGTGGAAAAACAGGCCAAGGTAGTGATATGCCCACGCACCCCACACTACGGTCGATACGACGATGATCGTCGTGTAGAGCAGTTTTTCCGTCAGCGCCAGCGGCGGCTCGACATGGATACGTGGGGCGAGCTCCGGTGGCAAGGTTCCACCGCTGGCGGCCTGTTCGTCCTCCCTGGAAAACTTCGGTACCCAACCGAGGCGAGAACCGACCAGCACGAAGAAGCCCAGCGGCCAGAACACGAACGTCAGCACCGGCAGCAGCATGATGGTCAATGTTTTGAGCCATAACGGCTTCTCGGCCCATGGACGTTGCTTGCCGAACATCCAGCCGAAGCTGTTGCGGAATTCGCGCAGCAAGCTGCGGCGCATGCCACTGACCAGCAACGTATCGGGGATGCCCTCCCACTGACCGAGCATGTAGCGATGCAGGTATTCGTAGTAGCGAGCACAGTCGTCGGCGCGTTCCGCCATCACTTTGGCGGCAATATTCTTCACTACTTTGTTAGACGCATCGGTCTGTATCAATTGCAAGCGCCAGATCGGACGGCCTTGCGGAGTATAGGTGCGCTCGATGAACGGGCGAAGATCGGACCACGCGGCCTCGACTCGATTACGACCCTGCATTTGAACCACCTGCCCAGTGCAACGCGAAAACAATGTTGGCCATCCAATTGGCTGGCGAAGGACCATATAGGTGATAGCAATCCCAAATAGCGTAAAAAATCCGCCTCCAACCAAAGAGATTAAATCCCAATTATCGTCATTAGATGGCGACCCGGGAAGGCTCGAAATCCAAGAAAAAATTGACACGAAAAAACACAACACCGCAATAATAAGAAACCATCCACGCACCGAATTACTAGCAGGCCGAATTGTCATGATTGCGTCGTTTATCTTTAATATCCACTCATCGCAATAAGGGACCAGCCTCTCATTTCCACCCAATGGCAATTCAAAAAATTGCCCGCGCTTGGGCAGGCTAACGCGCCGGCCCTTCTCATAACAATCAATAATCTCCTGGCCGGCCTCGTTATTCAGGCGCTTATCGGTGAGGTTAAGCAGGGTCATTCCTTTTTTCCTCCATCTTGCGCCGTCGACGTAAACAGCTTGCCGCCAGCGTCGGGCAACTCGATATCCGGGTTATGGGCTTTGTCCGGCCAGTAGCTAAGCTTGACCGCCACCTGCTTGATTTCGTCCGAGGCGAACCAGTCCAGATGCCAAGTGGCGCCATCGACGCGTGGGCTATAGACCGCACCGGTCGGCGATTCATGAACCTTAAGCTGCGGGGTGATCATATCGGCGTAAGACGGCAGACTACCGCCCAAGACACGGTTTTCGGCGCCTTTGAGGATTTGTCCACCGCTGGTAACAAAGGCGATACCGTAGTTAAGCCAGCTGCCAGATCCCAGTGCCGGCGTGCTGATATCCACGTTGACGTTGCCGCCCAACAGGCCCTTGCGCCATTTGAAATCGATTTTAAGCGGCAACTGGAATAGTTCGCCGAAACCGACAGCCTCTTCCTTCGGCGACTTATAGCTAACTTCCGCATTATCTTGATCCTTCCCGAACCAGGCTTTGCGCAGCCAGTTCTGGTAGGCGTTACTTCGCGCTTGCTCACCTTCAAATACAAAAACAAGAGCCACCACGGTGGCGCCTATAGCCAATATCGCCCAACCACCCGGGCCCAGACCAAACAAAATACCGCCCGCAACGTCGAACAAAGCTATACCGGCGCCGATACTGCTAAATACGCCACCTGCAGCAAGTACATAGCCACCTGCACGTAAATAATTTCCTGTGTCGGCCTCACCTTCGCGCTTGGCTTTAGCACCGTCTGAAATCGTGGTTATTCCACCTATAATTCCCGCAACACCTCCGATGACGCCACCCAACGCAGCCAATCGAGCAGCCGACATACCACCAGCAATATTGAGCGACTCCGCCGGCATACCCTTAATCGCTGGAATAAGCGAAAACGTACCTTCCACGACCGCCCCGCCCAGCGCCATATAGGCCGACCCCAGCTTGGCGACCGCGCTCATATGGTCCGTACCGCTTTTGGCCTTCGCCAAAGCTTCGTTGGCCTCGCCAATGGCGACGATCTGGAAGTAGCCCGCAAAGGCGCAAAACAAGCCATTGGCACCGCCCGCCTTGAGGAACTTCAGCACGCCGTTGCTTTCCTCCAGCGCCTGGGTAGCGCGCGGCAATGCGGACACGGCCGGATCGGCGGCCGCGCCAGTGCCGGCAACCCAGTGGCGTTGGTGCATCAGGTCGACGATCTGTTGCTGGCTGGTGCCCGGCTCCGCTTCGACGATGAGCGTCCAGGCGATGGTCACGCGGCGGACCGGAGTGTGTCCCGCCTCGCCCAGTTCATCGGTGATGTCACCCACGTTCATGGTGAAGCGTTTGCCGTCCTCGATCGCCTCGCTGGCGAGCCGGCTGGACAGGCTGCTGTTACCCCATACCTCGGTCTTCTGCCGGCGCAACTCCTGCGCCAGCGTGGTATCGAGCACGGTGGGCGGAAACTTCACCCGCAGCCAAAGGTAACCGGCGAACAGGGCAATACGGATCTGGCGAAGACCGGCCAGCTTGACGTCGGTGACGAAGCTTTGCAGATTCTGCATGACCGTTTGCACGGCGTTGTGCACGGCCTGCTCGCCGCTCAGCGTCCAGCGAAAGTACTGATCGGCCATTGTCATGTCGCTGGCGGCGGCTTGCGCGGCAGTCAGCTTTGCGCCTTCCTTGAGTCCCAGTTCCTTGGCGACCTTCTCGTAAGTCTTCTCCCATTCGTCGACAGCGGCATAGAGGCTCTTGCCCATGTCGTTGAGGCCGTCGGTCTTGTCCTTGGCGATGAAGGCGAGCAGGGTCTTCTGGTTGCCGGTGAGCGTGCGCAACCACAAGTTGTCGGCGTCGGCATTCTGCAGCGCCTGCAATGTGTATTCCTGATATTGCGTGGTGAGGCTGCGCTTGAGATAGACCGAGCGATCGGCCAGTTCCCAACGCCAGGCCGGGGTCACCGCCCCTTCGGTGTAGTGGCCGAACACCTGCTCGACGATCTCGATGACGGAAAGATCATGGAACGCGTAGCTGTCCTGCCGAAGCTGGAGCAGCGACAGCCACGGTTCGATGACCAGCCGGTAGCGCGCCATGCCGCCGTTGCTGCCGATGCGCTCGAATGCCGTGACGTGGCCGTGGAACGGCCGCAGGTCGCTGCGCGAATCGGCGGTGAGCAGTTCCAGCAGGACGGGCGCGCCGAGCAGCGCATCCAGCGGCAGCATGGCGTTGGGCGAGAGCGCGCTCAACTCGAAGCGGGGGCATCGCTTTTGGATCAGATCACTCGAACCTCTAGAAAAAGGGGAGTAAGTTCATTAACTCGACGCAGTAAATGAACCCGACCCCATTGTTTAATCAATTCACACCAGTCTCGCCCACAAAAAAGTGAGCAAGGCCGACGCTTGTCGATGCCGCAGATCGATAGTGCGTTACCGAATTCACGCGTCGGCAAAAGCATCTGCAATAGATGCCTATCGATCTACCGTTGATGCCTTGGGATCGCGAGTCTGTCGCAAGCGTTCCCGACTGCGCTCACCGACGGCGGGAATAGATGCGTGAAACTGAGCCGTATGATCCGGAATCGGCCAAATGTTGGGATCATTGTTGACCACTATAGATTCCGCCTCGATATCAGGCGAAAACACCGGCTGCTTGCAAGTCCTGAAGATCAACCAGCGAGTGGAGGCATAAAGGTAAATGAACGGAGCGCGCCAAAAACGCTTCGATGGTGTGCCTGCGTCACAATTGAGAATGGCGCAAATAAGACAGTTGCTCCAATTCCGGCTAACGGATAAACCGACGTACTTATCGAGTGGGCTGTCAGCAACGGCCTCGGGACCTTCGTCCATGTAGCGACGAATAAACTCCCAGCAATCATAGATCTCCTGACTGACCTCCGCATCATTACCAACAGCAAAGGTTTCCTTGACTATGTCGCCATCAAGGATTTCGCCACGGATGTTGCGCAGGAACTTCATCTGCGCGTCATAGCCTATGTGGAAGAAAACCCTCTCCCAAGGCACGGTCAGTACGCCATTCGGTCCGCTATGCTTGAAGACATGAATATTTTGTGTTTTTCGATTAAAACGAATAGGATAATAGACAAAGCCAAAAAACTCGAATCGCAAGCCCGCAAGATAAAACAAGGCAATGGAAATCAGTGGAACTGGGGTGGTAATGGCGAAGGCTGCGCGTGCTTTTCCACTAGTCGCCAAGGACATCCAGCATAGGAAAATGAAGGCGAGCAGCATCAATACGCTGAAAAGAAATAGGCCGGCCGAATTCGTCATTCCGCGGTTCCCAAAACGCGAATCGATCCAGTCTATATAAGTCGAATTGATGCGAATTAGACCTCCCCGCTGATTGGGGATGACACCAGGTTGCCGTTCACGTGTCAGAGCATCCGATTTCTCACGGGAGGTGAGCGGCCGATCAACAGGGAATTTTGTCCACCATCCCGTGTACATATCAGTGTCCCTCGATCAAGAGTTTAAGGCCGGCGCGCTGTTGCATGGGATTCTCGTAGGCTATGTAATCTTCATTATTGCTGAACCAGCCGAGATCTTGGTGATCTCCGAAGAAAGCGGACTTGTTTAACCATTTCTGAAGACTATCATCCTTCAACCAGTCTATAAGAGCTGCAGCTAAAGCGACTAACAGGCCGATAATCAGACCAATCACACCAAAGGCAAGCGCGCCCGAGGCAAAAAATATCAAAGCAGCAGATGCTGCTGTACCCAAGGTCAACACGATATGAGCCGCCATGAGCGGCATATTGCCCTTCTGGTAGTCCGTGTAAGCCTCGTATCCAAGCAGCCCCGCAGCGATCACCCCGCCTATCACGCCAAACCAGCGACCCGCACCTTCCAGCCATTGCGCGCTTCTTGATGACCATGCAAGGCCTTCGCTTGCTTCACCCGCAAACCGTGGTGCACTCCCACTCATGTTTTTAACGGCTTTGCCACCGGTCTCGAACACACCACCAAGCAGCGAACTCACGCCACCCGCGAGGCTGGTGCCCTGCTTCACGAACTCTCCAGGCGTGGCGTGAACCAGTTTGCCGAAACTGTCGCTCACGGATACAGCGGCAAAAATGGCGCCGACAATACCAGCCTTGATCTCCAGGTTCGCCAGCGTGCCCACACTTCGCTCCATGGCTTCTTCAAACTGCTCAGGTCGAACCATGAGCCCATTGATGGCTGCGCTGCGCTCAACGCGCGCGAGGGTTCCCAAGCGTCTTGCTTCTGCCTTGTCCAATAGCAGGATCGCCCGGTAAGGGTGTTGCACGCCTTCCGTGTCGGCGATGTTGTCCAGTGCTTCACGCACGCCGCTGCGATACATCAACTCGTCGCCTCCGGACAAACTCGCCAAGGCCCGGGCCAAGGTGCGAGTAGCCCGCTTGCGATTCCAGGTGCCGCGCAAGTCGACGATTTCGTAGTCCGGGTTATCAATCCGGGCGATCGCCCCGAGCAAACCCACTTGCATACGCACGTAGGCCGACCCAGCTATGTTGCCAGCGACATGGTCGAAACCCTGATTGATGTGGTTGACTAATGGTCCTGCGATTTCATGAATGAGCCGGGCAATGCCGTCGCCAAGCTTGTTCAACTGACCACTGTTGCCGGCAGCAACCGAGGACAGGAGCAATGCGCTAGCTTTGTCGGCGATGTCATTCCACGATAGAGACGTTTCGGTAGCGCTCTGCTTGATGCCTTTGATGAGCGCGTCATTGTTGAGCGCCAAAGCGCGTGTAGGCCATTGTTTCGGGTCGGCTGGGTCATTACCGAGGCGTTCGCGCAGGAAACCCGCCACCGTGTTTCGACCACTGGCTTGGGTTAGGACAAGGCGCGCAACATGCGTATACGCTTCGCCGCTACCGACATGCGCGCGATCATAGTTGTGCTCGAAGTAGCTGCTGAGTGTTGCGCTGTTCAGCCAAGCTACATAGGGCGTATCCAGACTGCCGACAAGATGCTGGGTAGCATCGGTCAGATTTTTCTGCACTGTAGCGAGATAGTGATCAAGGTCTTTCTCGTGGATACGGGCGGCATAGTCTTCCCACGCCTCATCGCCCGTGACTTGGACCTCGTGTTCGCTTAATTTGCCCGCGGATTCGATCACGCCCTCGAGCGTTTCCCGATCTTGCTTCGACAGGAATGGGTTGGCGAGTGGGCCATGATCAACACTGAGCTGGCTGCGCGTTCTGTAACGCCGCGCACTGCTTTCCCTTTCGACAGCGCCTTTGCGCACAGTGTCCCGTAGTATCGAGATGGATGTAGCAGTTTCGTACTTCCAACGATATTCAGGTGCCGCTGTGATTTCGGCGATGTATTGCAACACCAGCCCATTCAGCTCCATGGCAATTCCGGCCGGATCATCCAATGCAATCATGGCCGGACGATAGGGTTTGGCGGCGTCTTCACCCCAAGCCTGCATCGCGGCGGCCTGCATAGATTGGGCGACGATGGCGTGCGGCGAGAAAGCCCAGGCGGCAGTCTCGTAACGGCCTTCCTCAATGAAGCCGGGCACACCCACGGCGGTGGCAAGCAGATCTTTTGCCAATGCGGGCAACATCTCCAAAGCCAACTTGGCATTGGAGTCTCCGCTTGAAAGCAACGCGTGAGCGCTCTGGGTGGAATAGGGCTTCGGCAGAAGCTTGCGCACGTATTCCTGGGTCTCCTCCAGGAGGGCTTTGGCATCAGCCGCATATTCGGCCACGCGAGAAGCCAGCTCACTGAACTCGGCAACATGAGATTGGCTAGCGTTTTTGCGCAGGACGCTTACATCGAGACATTGCATGTGTGCTTTGCGGACGTCGAGACCAGCGTGCTTGTCGAGTACGTTCTGAGTCCACAAAGCATCGGAAAAGCCTAACCAGATTTTTGTGGCCTTTTCGGCGTTTTCGATGGTGATGCAGCGAGCAATCATGGCGTCACCTTCTCGCTTACACGAGAAGGTCGGCTTGCTCCAGCCACCCGGTGGAGGTTTGGCATATGGATCGAACTGGAACAGATATGACCCAGCAGTCACCACGTAGGCCGACCACTTCGTTGCGTATTCGTCGAATACATATAAGTAGCCTGGGCGTAACAAGCGGGCGGTGTAATATGCCGCGCTTTCATCCAACATCATCTTGGACGCGTTCTGGGCGGCCACTTTCTCTTTCGGGAGCTTTTCAGTTCGCGTCACGTCGAAGGGGGCGGCAAGCTTCGGTGCGTTACCCATGCCTTTGCGCGCCACCGCGTAGCGAAGTGGAAGAATAGGCAAACCATGCTTTTCACAAAACTGACAGGCGGGTTTGGGCGTGCCGATGGTGACAGTGGGGCTCATGTTCAATCCTTGAGAGTATGAATTTCGCGGGCCATACGTTGAAGTTCGTCAGATCTCAACTCAACACAAGCTACTTCGTACGTACAAGTGTCTTCACCAGCACGCCGAAGATGCCCAGCCAACGTGGGATGCCGATGAATCGAAGCGCCAAAGCGCATGCCTTGTTCGGCAAACAAAATGCGATCGGCGCGATGCCGCAGATGATGTGTTTGCCAAGCCTGGGCAAGCAGCGCATCGATTAGCCGCATGTTCGGATCACCAAGCAGCATGTCGGGTGCAGTACGCGCAAGCTTCGCCAAAACGAGATTGATTTCGCCGATGCGCTGCAAAGTTTCATGCTGCGTTGGAGTGAAGCGCAACGTTGACGTTGCTCGCGTGTGACGTTCGACCGATTTCCAGCGTTGGTCCGGGTTGCGCCAGCACCAGCATTCGATCGGTCCAAGCCACGCATCGAGCTGGGTATCGCTCAGGAGCCAGGCAAGGTGCCGGCTGACGCGTGGATCAAAATAGCGCAGCAGACCTTGTGTTCCATCCGGCAGGCGTAGTTGCATCAAACTACATAAATACCGATGAATGCGCTCTTCGGGAATTGGCGCAATCAGTAGTGTGGATATCCATGGGGTATCCTCCTCACTCTCCCATGCATGTTTACGATCAAGCAGAGCTACACGCTGGTCGTTGCTCAACTTGCTTAGGGCTATCAGGCGCGGAAACAGTTCCGGCTGGGCTTCATATCCGCGTGGAATCAATGGTGTAGCAGGCAGATCAGCCCAGCTTTCCATTGCTATCTGCAATGGGTTGATCAACATGTAATCGCAGGCGAGCAGCGTGCGGTGATCCGGTGGCGGCATGTCATCCGGCATGAATGATGCCTTCGCCATCCGCATCAGCCTTTCGTGTCTTGAACTCACAGAGCTTGAGCTCGGCTTTCGCCAAAGCCACCTGCGCCGCACTAGCCGATTGCCCCCCGGCCATTTCCCGCTGCTTCGCCTTGAACTCCGCCTTGCTCGGCGCGCCGATCTCGATATCGCCGCCTTCCAGTTTCAAATAGGCACCAGCCGCAGCCAGCAGCACATGTTGCTTGGCGCTGGCGTTGATGTTGCCGTTGGTGCTTGCCATGGTGACGGCCTTTTCAGCGGCGAGGTCAGCTTTGTCTTGCTGGGCCTGGATGCTGACGCTGCCACTGGCGGCGTGCAGGGCGATGCCGGCTTGCTTGACCGGACGGCTGCCGGCCTCGCTGCCTTGGGCGTACAGGGCGATGCCTTTGGCGGCCACGATGGCAAGTTGGCCTTGGGCGACGAGGTTGAGGTCCTGCCCAGCGCTGAGCGTGGTGTCGGTGCCGCTGACCCAGACGTGCTGTTTGGGGGTGACGGTGACGAGGCCGTCCTGGCCGTGGACGACCAGGTGCGGTTTGCTCCAGGCCGTGGCACTGCCTTGGCCGCCATCGATGCCGGCACCGGCTGACGTACCGTCGCGGGTTCCTGCCAGGTGCTGGCTGGTTTCCGTTTGGGTGGCGACGGCAGGGAGTTTGTCGGGGGACGGCTCGTCGGGGAGACCGGCTTGCTGCTTTTGCGCCACGTCGGTGAGGCTTTGGGCGAGCTGGGTGTTCTGGTTGAGTACGCCGATCGGGCCACTGGCGTCCATCTGGCTGGTGCCGGGTGCACTGCTCAGCAGCAGGCCGGTGCCGCCGCGCAAGGCGCCTTGCGCCAACGTGGACAGCGCGGCGCCGTAACCGAGGTCGCTGCTGCGCTGGTTATCATCCAGCAGTTTGAAGTGGCCAAGCGTCAATGCGCTTTCGTAATCGGTGGTGGCTAGCTGGGCGTGGCTTTGGGTGGGTGTGTCGTCGAAGCGCAGCTGGCGATAGCCGCCACTGCCGCGGGCGCTGCTGGACAGGTCCTGGCTCTTGAAGCCGCTGAGCACGCCGGCGTGGTCGTTGCCGGTGAACCAGGCCGCGGCGTTGCCCGAGGCGCCGGAGGGGCCGCCGGACTGCTGGTTGAACGGGGCATCTCGATTGCCCTGGCCGTTGTAGAGACCCGCGAGCACGACCGGGCGATCGATGTCGCCTTCCAGATAACCCAGCCACACTTCCTGACCGACGCGCGGCAACGCGACGCTGCCCCAGTTGGCGCCGGCCAGTGGCGTGGTGACGCGCGCCCAGGTGCCGGCGCTGGCGTCGGCGGGCGCGTTGGCATCGCGCGGATGATCGAGCCGGTTGGCGGCGTTGCCACCACGCTGCCAGTGCTGTTGCACGATGACGCGGTGGTCGCGATCGGTGTGGATGGGGTTGCCGTTGCCAACGACGACGGCGCTTTGTGCACCGCTGGCACTGGCGACGGGATGGCGGCGCAGCCCGTGGCCGTCGGGCGTGTGCGGACGGTAGGTGCGCGCGATGGGCAGGGCGATGAAGGTGTTCTGGTAGAGCGGGGTGTGATCGTTGGCGACGTCGCCGTTTTTAGCTTCGTTATCGCTCGTATAGGAAGCTGTCGCGAGCACTCGCCCCTCACCCTGCCCTCTCACACCCGCAAGGGGACTCTCTGGGGTCGCCGCAGAGGAGAGGGTTTGCATCGCGTTGCCGAGTGTCTTTTCGACCGCGCCTTGCACCTCAGCATCGAGGTTGTTGCGGGCGTGGTGTTCGACGCGCAGGCAGGCCAGCGCTTCGGCGGTTTGGGTGGGATGATCGACGAGCTGGAAGCTTTGCCCGGGCGCGAGGCGGCGCACGCTGCCGCTGCCGTCGATCAAGCTGGAGCAGACGTGGCGGGCGTCCAGTTGTTGCTGCGCACGACGTTGCCCTGTCGCGAGATTGGGCCACGCGTATGGGCCGGCGGTGTCGTCGTCGGTCGCGTCAACAGCGGGGCCATCGACTTGCGCCTGCGCGGGACGCGTGGACAGCGTGCGGTAGTCCCAACTGGCGCGGGCCAGCTGACCGGTTTGCCAGCGGCGGGCCGGAGCCCAGTGCTGGATGGTGTCGTCTTTTTCGGTGGCGTCGCTGCGGTGATAACGCACGCTGGCGGCGTGGCCGGGCTGGAACGCGTTGTTGCTGTCGGCCAATACCAACGTGTGCGTGCCCAAGCTGGGCGAGGCGGCATCGCCGGCGTGTTCGAACCAGTAGAACACGCCTTCTTCGGCCAACAGGCGCTGGACGAAGGCGGCGTCGGATTCCTGATACTGCGTGGTCAGGCTGCGTTTGAGATAGACCGAGCGATCGGCCAGCTCCCAGCGCCATGCCGGCATCACCACGCCCTGGGTGTAGTGGCCGAACACCTGCTCGACGATCTCGATGACGGAGAGGTCGTGAAAGGCGTAGCTGTCCTGGCGAAGATGCAGCAGCGAAAGCCACGGCTCGATCACCAGCGTGTAGCGCGCCATGCCGCCATTGCTGCCGACGCGCTCGAACGCGGTGACGTGACCATGGAACGGGCGCAGGTCGATGCGCGAGTCGGCGGTGAGCAGTTCCACCAGCACCGGCGCGCCGAGCAACGCATCCAGCGGCAGCATGGCGTTGGGCGACAGCGCACTCAGCTCGAAGCGGAAGCCGCCCTGGTCCACCGCCTCCCAGCCGTCCAGCCGCTCGGCCACCAGCACGTCGCCGCCCAGTGGCGTGTGCAGGCGAAGCAGGCGGTTGGTCTGCCGCACCGAACCCCAGAGAAGTTGCAGAATGTCCGTCGCTGCCATGTCGTTGCGTCCTGCTCGAATGTCCGGAATCGTGGGTAACTTCAGTCGGGGTCTTACTTCAGCGAATACTTGAAGGCGCCGTGCTTGTCGGCGCCGACCTTGATCTTCGCGATCGCACCGCCTTCGGCCATGCGCGCCAGCACGCTGTCGGCCACCTCGGGCAACAGACTGCCGTTCAAGATGTGGTCGACGTTGCGCGCGCCCGAATCCACTTCGGTGCAACGCGCCAGCACGGCATCCACCAGCGCGTCGTCCCAGCTGAATTCGGCCTGGTGGTTGGCGGCCACGCGCTTGCCGATGCGATCCAGCTTCAGATGGATGATCTGGCTCAGCACGTCGTCGCTGATCGGGTAATACGGAATCACCTTCATGCGACCGAGGAAGGCCGGCTTGAACGCCTTGTACAAGACCGGACGCAGCAGCTCGGCCAGCGCATCGGCATCGGGCAGTTCTTCGGCCGGCTTGTTGAGACAGGCCTGCATGATCTGCGAGGAACCGACGTTGCTGGTGAGGATGATCAGCGTGTTGCGGAAGTCGATTTCGCGACCTTCGGCGTCATCCATCACGCCCTTGTCGAAGACCTGGAAGAACATCTCCAGTACGTCCGGGTGGGCCTTCTCGATTTCGTCCAGCAGCACCACCGAATACGGGCTGCGGCGCACCGCTTCGGTGAGCACGCCGCCTTCGCCGTAGCCGACGTAACCGGGCGGCGAGCCCTTCAGCCCGGACACCGTGTGGGCCTCTTGGTATTCGCTCATGTTGATGGTGATGAGTTTGCGCTCGCCGCCGTAGAGGATGTCGGCCAGCGCCAGCGCGGTTTCGGTCTTGCCCACGCCGGAGGGGCCGACAAACAGGAACACGCCCTTGGGCTTGTTCGGGTCTTCCAGATTGGCGCGGGCGGTGCGCACGCGCTGGGCGATGGCTTCGAGTGCGTGGTCCTGGCCGATCACGCGCGCTTCCAGCGCGGGCTTCAGTTGGCGCACGGTGCGGATTTCGTCCTTGACCATCTTGCCCAGCGGAATACCGGTCCACGCGGCAACGATCTCGGCGATGACGATGCCGTCGACCTGAATCGGGATCAGTGGGGATTCGCCTTGCAGCGTGGCAAGCTCGTCGTAAAGCTTTTGCAACGCGGCCTTGCCCGGATGATTTGCGGCAGCGTTGGCGGGGGTCCTTTTCTTCTTCGCGGTGGCGGGTTTGCCCGCTTCGAGGGGCAAGTCGTTGGCCGCCGCTTCCACTGTGGATGCGGTGCCTGCTTCCAGTTCACCACGCAAGGCCTTGATCTGCTCGACCACGGCGCGCTCGGCTTCCCAGCGTTGCTCGTCTGACTTGAGCCTGGCCTCGACTTCTTCCTGTTGTGCGCGCAATGCGCTGAGCCGCTTGGTGTGCGTGCTGCCGGCGGCTTCCTCGCGCTCCAGCGCACCGACTTCGGCCGCCAGCCGGGCCAGTTGCTTGCGTGCGTCGTCGATCGCGGCGGGCGTGGCGGTCTGGCCCAGCGCCACCCGGGCGCAGGCGGTGTCGAGCACGCTGACGCCCTTGTCCGGCAATTGGCGGCCGGCGATATAGCGGTGCGACAGACGACAGGCCTCGGTGACGGCCTCATCGAGAATGCGCACGTTGAAGTGCTTTTCCATCAGCGGCACCATGCCGCGCAGCATCGCGGCAGCCAGTTCCTCGCTGGGCTCCTCGACCTTGATGACCTGGAAACGGCGAGCCAGCGCGGCGTCCTTCTCGAAGTACTTCTTGTATTCGCCCCAGGTGGTGGCGGCAATGGTGCGCAACTCGCCGCGCGCCAGCGCAGGCTTGAGCAGGTTCGCCGCATCGTTCTGGCCGGCCGAGCCGCCGGCGCCGATCATGGTGTGCGCCTCGTCGATGAACAGGATGATCGGCTTCGGGCTTTTCTTGACCTCGTCGATCACGTTCTTCAGGCGGTTCTCGAACTCGCCTTTCACGCTAGCACCGGCCTGCAGCAGGCCCATGTCGAGCGTGTGCAGCTCGACGCCTTCCAGCGGTGGCGGCACATCGCCGCCGGCGATCTTCAGGGCCAGGCCTTCGACCACGGCAGTCTTGCCCACGCCGGCTTCGCCGGTGAGGATCGGGTTGTTCTGGCGGCGACGCATCAGGATGTCGATGGCCTGGCGGATCTCGGTGTCGCGCCCGACTACCGGATCGAGTTTGCCGTCGCGCGCGCGTTGGGTAAGGTTGGTGGTGAACTGATCCAGCGCAGGTGTCTTGCCCAACGCGTTCGGCGCAGGTGCCGCGGCATCGCCTTCGTCGCCCTCGCCGGCCTGCGCATCGGCAAAGCCCACGCTTTCGCCGGCTTCGCTCGAACCCCGGGTGAGCTTGGCGAAGTCGTGCTTGATCTCGTCCAGCTTGAAGCGTGCGAATTGCGCGGAGGCGCGCTGCGCGAGCTGCGCCAGTTCGGCCTGGGTGAGCAGGGCCAGCAGCAAATGACCGCTGCGGATGCGGGTGGTGTGTGCGTCCAGGGACGCGATCAACCAGGCGTGTTCGAACAGGGTGGGCAGGCGCGAAGAGAACACCGGCGTACGCGTATTGCCCTCACGGAAACGCGAAATCTCGGTGGTGAGATCGCGCTCGAGCTGCTCCAGACTCAGGCCACTGTGACGAGCGATCACGGCAAAGTCGCTGCCCGGCTGTTCCAGCAACGCCAGGAACAGGTGCTCCAGATCCACCTCGTAATGCCCGCGTGCCATGCACAGGTTGGCGGCGCGTTCCGCAGCGTGGCGGCAGGTATCGTCCAGTTTGCCGATCAGGGTCTTGAGGTTGATGCTCATCCGTTGAGTGCCTTAGTTCAGAGTGTGTACGAGATAGCTGGCGTCGGCGCGATGGTCGTGCGCGGGTCGGGTATTGACGATGGCATCCCAGCCAAGCCGGCCGCCATTGAGGGGAGCAAGGCCGGTGGAACGCACGTCGTCCTTGTGCAGCACCAGGCGCACTTCGTATTCGAGTGAATCGCCACCGAGCAAAGTGAGCCACTTGGCCAGCGCCGCGGAGGCCTTTCCGCCGGGCAGGAATTCTTCGAAGCGCGTGCGCCGCAACGGGCCGACCCACAGGCGCATGCGCAGGTCGCGCTGCCATACGCGCTCACCGGACAAGGCATTGCGGCCGAGGACGGCATTGCCTTCGCCCAGTCGCGAGCGTTGTTCGGGTGGCACCGCGTACCACGCGCCGACGAATTGCTCCAGCCGGATATCAGCCTCGAAGTACTCGCGCAACATGCGTTGCAGGAACGCCGCCGAAAGAGGGCGCTGACCGATGCCGCCGCTGTAGTAGGCGATCGCCTGGTCGAATACCGCGCCTTCGCCGTTTGCCAGGCGGGAGCGCAGGGCCGGCGATCCCATACCGGCGAGTGACATCACCAGTGGGAGGAAGCGCTCGCGCTGATCCAGTTCGTATTGAAAGGCCAGGCGGTACTTCTTCCACGACGCGTAGAACAGCGCCACCGCGCGATTGTTGAAGATGTCGAGAAAGGCGCGTGCCGCGTGGTCGCGCTGATACGCCTCGCGCTCCCCCAATTGTTCGGTATAGCCAAATGGCAAAACACCCTGGCCGCCCAGCATGCCCATGAAGGCCGGGGTGATATCCACATCGGTCAGCGTGTCCCAAGCCGGTGACTGGCCATCGGCGCCACTGGTCAGTGGCGTGTCATCGGCGGTGTAGGCGCGCAGCTTCTCGATGTCACTGGCGGGAAAGGCCATCGACAAGGTGTTGCGGAAGTGCAGCTTTCGGGTGACTACATCCTGCGGCCGCACGCCGTTGCGCACGAACAAATGTTCCAGGACGCGTACGGCCTGGAAGAACTGGAAGCGGTGCGGCGCATCAAGCAGCCGCTGCGCTACACCAGGGTCGATTCGCCGCTTCGCGCCGGGCATCGGATGAGTTCCTCGCCGCTGCGACTGGACAGCAGGACAAGTTGGGTGAAGCTGTTGGCGTGCACATACAGCCCGAAGAAATGGTCGAGTACGTTCGCAAAAGCCTGAATGCCGGTACCGACGAAATGGTCCTCGTCGATGCCGAGTTTGATTTCCGTGCCGCGCGCGACACTGGCGAAGTGCCGGCCAGGCAGCCATGTGGTCACCGCGCGGTGCTCCAGGCTGACGATGCCGTCGATCTGCCGCGCTGACGTGGCCGAGCGAGGCAGGTCGTACAGGCGCAACATTTCCTTCAGCGCGGTCGCGCCGCCTTCAACCAGCGACATGTGGTTCAGCGACAAGTGCGAAATCAACCGCCATTGCGCGCCGCGGCCGGTATCGAAACGCAGCGACGCGGTGGGTTTGCGCAACAGGGAAATACTGCGCGCCACGGAACCGCCCTCCATGGTGAGGTCGCCGCCAGGCACGCCATAGGCCAGCTGGGACGGCAAGTCGCGATTGCTGCAGGTCAGCTCGAGGCTGAGCACGTCGGTCTTGGGCGTCACCGGGTCGAAGTTCACGTCCACCATCGACAACTCGAGCTCGTAGCCGGGACTTTGCGCGGCGACCGCATCGTTGCGGTGGGCGATCCAGTAGTGCTCGGCACGCTCGGGATTTTCACCATGACGCAAGGAATAGAACGGACGGAACTCCACCACGGTCTCGCCCTGCGCCGTCTGCTGCACGCGCGCCACACTGTCGATCGCGTGGACTTCATAGGCATAGGCGCGGCGCGCGTCGGCGACCACCGGATGGGACGTGGTTGCATGGGTAACCCGGATCGGCTCAGCGTGCTGCCGAAACAGGTTGACGACCGGCGTGCAGCCCAGCAATACGTTGGCGGGCGTCAGTCCTTCCAGCAGGCGTCCCGGCACCGAGTCGGCGGCCACGTCGCGCAAGATGAGGTGCAGCGCGAACTGACTGCCACCGACGGCGCCAGCACGGCGCAAGTCGATATCGAAGAAGCCGAACTTCTCGGGAAAGGCGAACAGTTCGGTCAACAGGCGATACGCAGGGTGCGAGCGAGCCGGATAGTCGATCAGCGCCTCCTCGTCACCCATGCCGACCGGTGTGAACGGATTGCCGTCCAGGCGCGTCCAGCGTCCACTGTCGCCTGCTTCCACATAAGCCCGGTCCACTTTCAGTGCAAGCACGTCGCGCAAAACCGCACAAAAGGACGGCTCGCCATCGATGAATACGCGCACCCGTTCCACGTCCAGGGCGCTCAACGAGGCGTGTTGCGACTGCAATTCGAAGCGCAGCGTTATCTGTGCGCTGGACTGCGCGGGCAGGCGTACCTGCGCGGGAGCCTGTGCCACCGCGTGGAACCGAGCGGCGGCGATACGCAACGGGGTGAGGCGCACCTCGTACGCGGTGCGAAAGCGGCATGGCCCGCCGCGTACCGGACGAGACAACAACTCGGTGCCGCGCGGGACAGCGACCGGTGCCGACAACGGCGCGCCGGACTTGCCCAGGTCGAAGTGGGCGATCGAGCAGGACGGGAACGGCCGCAAATAGTGGGGATAGAGAACCTCCAGTAGCGCCTCGGTGAACTCCGGATAGTCGTCCTCGATCTTCTTCGAAATTCGTGCGCCCATCAGCGCGAAGGACTCGATCAGCCGCTCGACATGCGGATCCTCGCTGATGTCACCCACCAGCAAGAGGCGCCCGGCGATCTTCGGGTAGCGCTCGGCGAAATCCCGCGAGTAACGCCGCAGAAAAGCCAGTTCACGCTCGTAATAGGGCAGCAGTTCTTCCATGGATTCTCATGAGCTTGGAGGACATCTGCGTGTCCCGTCGGCTCAGTTCGACCTCTTTTCTCTGGTGCCGGAAAGATGTGTTGCGACAATGGAACGTTGGCGCGCACCTGATGGCGCGCCAACATGGGCGGCATGAGGCATGCTGCCGCGCGGGCCTCTCACCGGAAGCCTTTGCACGCTACGCCAGCGCTCGGATCTCATGCGACGACGTCCAGTGTCCGGTCGCCACTATGCAAGATCAGCACGCGCACATGCCCGGGCAGCACAATGCATCCGCCGGAAGAAGCACCGGTCCGCGTGGCGTTGTCACCACGAATGAAAAAGCGCGAGCGCCCGAACATCCGGTTCTGGGTGTCCGGCACCAGTTGAAGCGCAAGCCTGCCGTTCTTCAAGTCATCCACGAAATGACCAGGAATGGTGTAGCGGCCCCGGGGGAGCGGGCCTGCCGGCGAGATGCTCTGTGCATGGGGAATATTGCGCCAGGAACCGTCACCGGCGTAGCCGTCACCCAGCTTCAGGCCGTTGTGGAAAATTCTCCCGGTTGATTGGCGATAAGTCCATGTCATGTCATGTCTCCCTGGCTGAGTGCGCGTTACAGGCGTCGGTCACACCGCCGCCCGCCGGTTGCGGCTGACCGCGTACTGCAAGGTCGTAGGCTGCAGCAAAGCGTCGAAATTGATCGGTTCCCTCGAGGGATGCACCACCAGCAGGGCGCTTATGGAAAAGCGCAGCGCGCCGGTTGAACGCTGGTCGCGATCCAGCAACACCCGCACGTTGGTCAGGCGAGGCTCGTGCCGCGAAATGGCCAGCTCCAGCGAATGGCAGATGAAGGTTCGATCGTCCGAGCTGGCGAGGCTTCGCCCGGAAAAATCATGAATGCCGTAGGTGGCGAGTGAGCGCTGACAGTGCGGGAAGCGCTTGAGCACTTCTTCGGCCACGACGAAACGATTGTTCAGCAGCCCTTCGACGTCACGTGCCACCGAATCCTTGAATTCCTCGCCGGACAGACGTTTGATCGCGCCGTAGACCGCGTCGCGAGGTGCGTCGTCGAACAACTTGTCCAGCAGGCTCGGCTCGAAACCTTTCATGTCTCCATTCCTCTGCCGGGCCGTGGCGGGCAACCGAAAGGCTGCCGAAGTTCTCGTGTTCCAAACAGTGTGGTGGGGGCGGCCAACCCCGCCCCCCACCCACCCACAAAAACCCCACACCCGGGGGGGGGGTTGTGTGTTTTTGTGGGTCCCGCCCACCCCCCCCCCCGCCCCCGCCACCCCCCCCCCGCCACCCCGACCCCCCCGCCCCCCCCCCCGCCCCACCCACAACCGCCACGACCCCCACCCGCTCATCAACCACCACCT
>NZ_JBSSDT010000006.1:0-47072 GCF_054061035.1 Rhodanobacter sp. TND4EL1 | reverse complement strand
GCGCACACTGTCAAAGATCGTTCGCTTGCATCCCGTTTCCGGTTTGCGCCCCAAGACGTTTCGTCCTAGGTGAGCCGCCCATTCTACATCGCTTTCCGTGTCCGTCAACACCCTTGAGAAGAAATCTTCGAGGTTGTTGCGACCCGTTTGGCGATGTCTGCTGCGGCGGGGAGGCGAATAATAAAGGCTGTGTCGTTTTTGGCAAGCGTTTCTTTAAGGAAATTTTCCAGATATCGCGCAAGCCATGGACAGCACTGGAATTTATTCTTTTCGGAAGCCCGTTTCCGGCGTCCCGCGGGGTTCAAACCCGCCCAGGATCAGCCCTGCACCAGCCTTACCCGGGCAAAGTTGCGCTTGCCTACCTGCAGTACGCCCTCGAAACCGGGCACGTGAGCTTGCTGGCCATCCTCGACCACGACCGCATCGATGCGTACCGCGCGCTCTTTCAGCTTGCGATTGGCTTCGGAGTTGCTGGCGGCTAGCCCGGCTGCCACCAGCAGCGCTGCCAGCCGCAGGCCCTCGGCAGGCACGGCAATCTCGCTCAGGGGCAGCAACGCGGTATCACCCTCCCCACGTACGACCGCATGCCAACCGGCGATGGCCTGTTCCGCGGCGGCGGCGTCATGGAATCGGGTGGTGAGCTCGCGAGCCAGGCGCAGCTTGGCGTCACGCGGGTTGAGCGCGCCACTGGCAATGTCGCGCTTCATGCGGGCCATCTCATCCAGCGACACGTCGAAGCTGAGCAGCTCGAACCAGCGCCACATGAGGTCATCGCCGATCTTCATCGTCTTGGTGACGATATCTATGGCCGGCTCATTGATGCCGATGTAGTTGCCCAGGGACTTGGACATCTTGTTGATACCGTCCAGACCCTCGAGCAGCGGCATGGTCAACACGACCTGCGGCGGCTGTCCGTAGTGCTCCTGCAGGCCACGCCCCATCAACAGATTGAATTTCTGATCGGTGCCGCCCAGTTCGACATCGGCCTTCAGGGCCACCGAGTCGTAGCCTTGGGTCAGCGGATACATGAATTCGTGAATGGCGATCGGCTTTTGCGCGGCATAACGCTTGGCGAAGTCATCGCGTTCAAGCATCCGCGCCACCGTGTGCTGGGCGGCCAGCTTGATCATGTCAGCCGCCGTCATCTGGTCGAACCACTCCGAGTTGAAGCGCAGTTCGGTGCGTTCGCGGTCCAGCACCTTATAGACCTGATTGGCATAGGTCTCCGCATTGACACGCACGTCCGCGCGGGTGAGCGCCTTGCGCGTGGCATTCTTGCCGGTCGGATCGCCAATCATCCCGGTGAAGTCGCCAATCAGGAAGATCACCTGATGACCCAGGTCCTGAAACTGACGCATCTTGTTCAACAGGACCGTGTGACCGATATGCAGGTCCGGGGCGGTCGGATCGAAGCCCGCCTTGATCCGCAGCGGGCGCCCCATCTTGAGGCGTTCAGCCAGATCTTCCCGCTTGATGATTTCGTCGGCGCCACGCGCAATGGTGGCCAGCGCCTGCTCAAGCTCGCTCATGTCGTTTTCTCAGCTCGTGAAAGTGGGTCACGGTCAACCATGTGACCGTGCCGTCAACGTTAATTGTGTGTTAACAAGGAATGTGTTGCAAACCCTTGATGGGAAAGGCGTTGACGCCCTTTACACATCACCGTTATGGTACGCGCAGTTCGTACTTTGTAACGTGGGCGACACAGCATGGCAGAAGAAAAGCAGGGGACGCGGCAAAACCGCAAGCAGGCGATCTGCCGCAAGGCACAGCGCCGACACTCCAACTTCTACGAACGCTGCGCGCACTGGTCGTTCAACCGTTCCACGGAGATCGAACCCATCCGCTGGCATCGCGAGCGGCTGGTGCTGGCCGGCACTGCCCTGCTGATCACCGTTCTATCCGGCTTCATCATGCCGGCCTGGGCCAGCGCGATGCGTCCCTCGCCCACTCCCGAATTGCATTCATTGCTTCCGCTTGCACTGCCCAAGGTAGCGCACGCCGGGGTTACCACGCCGACGGTGGACGACTGGCAAGTGGTTCGGGTGCAGCCCGGCCAAACGCTCTCCGACATCTTCAACGCGCGCGGTCTGGGCATGACCGATCTGCAGCGCGTCATGGATGCTGCCGGCACGGCGAAAACCGCGCTGCACAGCATCCGTCCTGGCCAGGAATTCGACTTCCTGCTCGGTAGCGACGGCAGCCTCAAGGGTTTTCGTTTCGACCAGGACCAGGCCAGTCGCGCCATCGTTCGCCTTGATGGCGCAAAGCCGACGCTGGCGATCCAGAAGAGGGACATGGATCTGCGCGAGCAGGTGGCGCACGGCGTCATTCGCAGCAGCTTGTATGCCGCCGGTGACCAGGCCGGAATGGACGCCTCCATGGTTGGCAAGCTTGCCGACTTGTTCAAATACGACATCGATTTCGTGCAGGACATTCGCTCCGGCGACACCTTTACCGTGATCTACGACGACATCTATCGCGATGGCATGCGTTACGGGCAGGGCAATATTGTCGCCGCCGAGTTCATCAACCAGGGCAAGCGTTACACCGCGTACCGCTTCAAGAAAGGTGACGGCAGCTACGGCTGGTACAGCGAAGATGGCCGCCCCATCCAGAAATCGTTCCTGCGCATTCCGGTCGACTTCACCCGTATCTCCTCCACGTTCAGCACGGCACGTCTGCATCCGATCCTCGGCCGCATGCGCGCGCACAAGGGTGTCGACTACGCCGCGCCCAGCGGCACGCCCATCCATGCCGCCGGCGACGGCGTGATCAAGTATCACGGTTGGGAGCGCGGCTACGGCAACTTCGTGGTGATCCAGCACGACAAGACCATCAGCACCGCTTACGGCCACATGTCTCGCTTCGTGAAGGGACAGCATGTCGGTGAGCGGGTTCGTCAGGGGGAAGTGATCGGTTTTGTCGGCATGACAGGTCTGGCTACCGGTCCGCACCTGCACTATGAGTTCCGTGTCAACGGCCAGCAGCGCAATCCGCAGACGGTCACGTTGCCGAAACCCGAGCCGCTGCCGCCCACGCAAATGGCGCGCTTCAGGGCCGAGGTCGTCAAGCCGCAGATGGCGCGCCTCACCGAACTGGACGCGCGCATCAAGCTGGCTCGCGCCAGCGCCCCGACCAACCACGACAACTGAGCATCGACAGCCCGTGGGTGACGATGCTTCGGCGATGTACCTCGGGCTGATTTCCGGTACCAGCGCGGACAGCATCGACAGCGTGCTGGTCAGCTTCCAGCGCGGTGTTCCGCTGTTGCTGGCCAGTCATTCGCATCCCTGGCCAGATGCCTTGCGCGAACGGATGATTGCCGTTGCGCAGGGTGAAACCGCTCTGGATATCGATGCGCTGGGGCGTCTGGACGTGCAGATCGGCCTCGGCTTCGCCGACGCGGCGCTGGCCCTGCTTGAACACAGTGGTACATCGGCCAGCGCCGTCCGCGCGATCGGCTCGCATGGCCAGACCCTGCGCCATCGCCCTGGCGGCGAACACCCCTTCACGCTGCAACTGGGCGACCCCAGCATCATTGCCGAACGCTGCGGCATCGACGTCGTGGCAGATTTCCGGCGCGCCGATATCGCCGCAGGCGGGCAGGGTGCGCCGTTGTTGCCGGCCTTGCATGCCATGCTGCTGTCCCGCCCCGGCCATACCCGGGTGGTACTCAATCTCGGCGGCATTGCGAACATCACCGTCCTTGCTGCCGACGGCCGCGTGATCGGATTCGACACCGGACCGGCCAATGGCCTGCTCGACGCGTGGTGCCAGCGCCAGCGGGGCGAACCGTTTGATCGGGATGGCGCGTATGCGGCCAGCGGAGATTGCGACGACGAGTTGCTCGCCAGCCTGCTGAGCGACCCCTATTTCGCGCTGGCACCACCCAAAAGCACCGGCCGTGAGCACTTCCATCTGGACTGGCTGGCCCGTCATCGCCGAGCGGCCGCGCTGGCCCCCGCCGATCTGCAGGCGACTTTGCTGGAACTGACCGCCCGGAGCGTTGCCGCAGCCATCGCGCAGCATGCGCCGGAGGCGCAGGAAGTACTGGCTTGCGGCGGTGGCGTGCACAACGGCGCCTTGATGCGACGCCTCGCCGAATTGCTTGCTCCCAGCGTGCTTTTGAGCACCTCGCGCTACGGCATCGATCCGGACTTCCTCGAAGCCACGGCTTTTGCCTGGCTGGCACGCCAGCGGCTGCTTGGACTGCCGGGCAATCTTCCCTCGGTGACGGGGGCACGCGGCCCCCGCGTGTTGGGTGCGGTTTATTCCGCGCCCGCCCCGGCGGCGGGTTCGTTGTAACGGATCCTTTCCGGCGCCAGCTGGGTCGGTCGCGTATGCGCCAGCGCCCGCAACGCCTCCTGGAATACGCCCTGTTCGGCATCTTCCCATTGCCCTTCAAGCATGCCCAGCGCATCAGGATCACGCTGGCTTTCGCTGAACTGATGCGCCACCGAGATACCCAGTCCGCTACGCAATGCCTGCAGCATCACGTCGTTGATGGAACAACGGCGGTGTTTGGCCAGCGACCTGATGCGCTCGGTCAGCAGGCTGTCGACGTGTTGCAAAATCATGTCCGGCACAAGCGTCACTCCATGTTGCACATGCCCTGTGGCTCCGATGCTTGCACAGCTGTCGCACAACGCAGCAGCCGGAGCATAAATCCGTGGGCCAATTGGCAATAGGCTTGTGAACAGCGTCGCGAGAGTGCCTTCAAGGCATGGCCTTCAGCCCTGTTCCTCGCTGGCGATACGCACCCGTTCAACGCCACGGAAATATCGCCAGAGCCACGCGAACAACATCATCGACGGCAACACGGCCAGCACGGTGATCACGAAATAGCCGCCGTAGCCGGTGGCTGTGGCGATGCCGCCGGCAAAAAAGCCGAGCAATTTCCCGGGCAGATTCACCAACGAGCTGAGCAGCGCGTATTGGGTGGCGGTGTGCTTTCGATTGACCAGGGAAGAAAGGAACGCCACGGTCGGCGGCCCGAGCATGCCGAGGGTGAGATTTTCCCCGGAAATCACCAGGGTCAGCACCAGCAGGTTGCCGGGGTGCGCGATCAGCAACAGGTACAGCAGGTTGCTGCAGCCACACAGCACGATCGTGACGCCCAGCGGTCGCCAGGCACCCCAGCGCGCCACCGCGGCGCCGCCGAGAAACACGCCGACGATGCCGATCCAGATCCCGTAGATCTTGGTGATCGTGCCGATCTCGGTCTTGGAAAAGCCCATGTCGCGGTAGAACGGGCTCATGATGCCGCCGATGGTCGCCTGCTCCGGCATCTTGAACAGCAGCAGGAACAGCAGGATCACGCCCGCCAGTATCCAGCCGTAGCGACGAAAGAAGTCAGCAAACGGGTCGATCACGCTTTCCCGCATCGCATCGCGCCAGCGCGCCGCGCGGACCCGCAACACGTCCGGCTCGCGCGCCATCAGCGTCGTTGCCACCGGCACCGCCATCGACAAGGCCATCAATGCATACACCGTTCGCCATGGCAGGTGATCGGCCAGGATCAGGGCCACGGCACCGGCCAGCAGCAGACCGATCCGGTAGCCGAGCGAGTAGGTCGCCACCAGCGCGCCCTGGGCCTCGATCGGGGCGATCTCGATGCGGTATGCGTCGACCGCGATGTCCTGGGTCGCGCCAAAAAATGCCACGACCAGGGTTGCCACGACGAACGGGGTCAGCTGGGCCGGCGTCAGCAGCGCCATGGCCAGCAGCCCGACGATCACGCCCAACTGCGCGAACAGCAGCCAGCCGCGGCGCTGCCCCAATCGGGCGAAGCCAGGAATCCGGCCATGGTCGAGCAAAGGCGCCCAGACAAACTTGAACGCGTAGGTCATGCCCGCGCTGGCGATCATCGTGATGTCCGCCAGCTTGATGCCGTTTTCCTTCAGCCAGTACGCCAGCGTGCCCGCCACCAGCAGGAACGGCAGCCCCGACGAAAAGCCGAACAGGAACATCGTCCACGCGGCCGGTTGGGCAAAGGCGCGCCATATCGACGGCTTGGCCGGTCGGGCCGGCGCGAGCTCAGTCGGCATAGTCGACGATGTACGGTGCGTGGTCCGAGAAACGCTGGTCACGGTAGACCGAGCAGGCCTGCATGCGTTCGCGCAACGACGGCGTGCAGACCTGGTAGTCGATCCGCCAACCCACGTTGTTGGCGCGTGCCTGACCACGGTTGGACCACCACGTGTATTCGACCGCATCGGGCTTGATCGCGCGGAAGCTGTCGACCCATCCGCGCTGCTGGAACAGCAGATCCAGCCATGCGCGCTCCTCGGGCAGGCAGCCGGAATTCTTCTGGTTGGACGACCAGTTCTTGATGTCGTTCTTCGTGTGGACGATGTTCCAGTCGCCGCAGATCACGTAGTCGCGGCCACTTTCCAGCCACTTCTGGAAGATCGGCGTGATCCATTCCATCGCCTTGAATTTGAACTGTTGGCGTTCCTCGCCGGACGAACCGGAAGGGAAGTACAGCGACACCACGCTGAGGTTGCCGAAACGCGCTTCGATGTAACGCCCTTCATGGTCGAATTCGTCCCAGCCCAGCTCGGTCAGCACCTGGTCCGGCTCGCGCTTCGCATAGATCGCCACGCCGCTGTAGCCCTTCTTGCTGCTGGCGTCGCGATAGAAACAATGATGACCATCCGGACGAAACATCGGGTCGGTCAACTGGTGTTCCTGCGCCTTGGTCTCCTGCAGGCAAACCACGTCGGCATCCTGCAAGCGCAGCCAGTCGAAGACACCCTTGGTTGCAGCTGAACGGATGCCGTTGGCATTGAGGCTGATGATGCGCATGAAAGCTCCCGAAGCGAATGAGCCATCATAACAATCATGCCCGCCGTCCCCGTCATCCGCATGGCGGCAGTGACGGCTGTACCATGGCGCCCGCGACGCGCCGCACACGGCGGACGCGGCAACGAATCGACTTGCACGAGACCACCATGCACGCTTATCAACGCGATTTCATCGAACTGGCCTTGCAGCGCGACGTGCTGCGCTTTGGCGAATTCACCCTGAAGTCCGGTCGCCAGAGCCCGTATTTCTTCAACATGGGTCGCATCGATTCTGGCGCCGCACTGGCCCAGTTGGGGCGGGCATACGCGTCCGCACTGGTCAACGCGGACATCGGCGTCGACATGCTGTTCGGTCCGGCCTACAAGGGCATCGCGCTGGCCGCAGCCACTGCCATCGCTCTGGCCGAGCAGCACCAACGCGACCTGCCGTGGGCGTACAACC
Organism: Rhodanobacter sp. TND4EL1; assembly: GCF_054061035.1. NCBI lineage: Bacteria > Pseudomonadati > Pseudomonadota > Gammaproteobacteria > Lysobacterales > Rhodanobacteraceae > Rhodanobacter > Rhodanobacter sp. TND4EL1. Next base: position 39,824 of record NZ_JBSSDT010000006.1, on the reverse strand, counting down.
GCAAGGAAGCCAAGGCCCATGGCGAGGGCGGCATGCTGGTGGGTGCTCCGCTGAAGGGGCGCGTGCTGATCGTCGACGACGTGATGACCGCGGGAACCGCGGTGCGGGAATCGTTGGCGCTGATCCGCGAGCACGGCGCCACGCCGGCCGGCGTGCTGATCGCTCTGGATCGGCAGGAACGCGGTTTGGGCGAACGCTCGGCCGCCCAGGAAGTGGCCGCCGACCACGGCATTCCGGTCATTGCGATCACCAGCCTCGACGACGTGCTGGCCTACGCCGGCGAGCAGCCCCAACTGGCGAACGAGCACCACCGACTGGTCGCCTATCGGCAGAGCTACGGGGTTCAGCGTTGAGTTCAGCCAGCATCGATACACTGCGGCGACACCGGTCACAATCGCGACAGTTGCCCTTGCATCCCGCCAGGGTAGTGGCTAGCCAGTGCAATGAGCACGGCTATACTGGCCCACGAGGGGGGAATCCATGCGTAAACCATTGATCATCATTGCTGCCTTGGTGCTGGGCGCGAGCCTGTCGGCACACGCGCAGAGCGGCGGCGTTCGCTACAAATGGCATGACAACCAGGGTCTGGTTCACTTCAGCGACAGTCTGACCGCCGAGGCGATGAAGTACGGCTATGAACTGGTCAACGACCGGGGTCTGGTGGTGCAACGCGTGGCGCGTCAGTTGAACGCCCAAGAGCGCGCCGCGGCAAACAAGCTGGCCGCCGAGCAGGCCGCGAAGGACCGGGTCATCCAGGACCGGGCCAATGCCGATGCCCAGATGCTGTCGGCTTATCCCGACGAAGAGTCTTACCAGATCTCGCTGCAGCAAGCGCTGGGCACTTACGATCAGCAGATCAATACGACCCGCATCAATCTGCGCAGCCAGGAGAAGGCGTTGACCGATCTGCTCGGCCGCGCGGCGGACCTGGAGAACGCCAAGGAGGCTGTGCCGAAATCCCTGGCCGACAGCATCGCCAAGCAACGCAACGTGGTCGCCGCCCAGCGCGACACCCTGCAACGCCAGCAGGCGTTCCGGGCCCAGTCGGTGCAACAGCAGGCACAGGCGATGGCGCACTACCGCGTGGTCAAGGCAGCGCACGACAAGCAGCAGACCGGCGAATAGCGGCGGCCGGCAGTTGGCCGGATCAGCCGGAATCTCCGATCCTGCGGGATGGCCCAGGGCCATCCCGTTTTCTTTGGGCTCGATCCGGACAAGCCGCTCCGGCGGCGGCCGCGGGCTGGTCCGCACGCGTCTCCTCTAGAACGGCAGCTTCAACTTGAAGTCGACTGCCAGCAGCTGTCTGCGGAAGACCTGCTGGATGCGGCTGAGCGCCGCGGCGTTGTCGGCCTCGAACCGCAACACCAGCACCGGCGTGGTATGGGACGCGCGCACCAGACCCCAGCCGTCCGGCCAGTCGGCCCGGACGCCATCGATCGTGATCAGGGTGGCGTCCTCGAACGTCGCCTGCTGCCGCAGCTTGTCCATGAACTGATAGTGCTCGCCTTCGGCCAGCTCGATCTTCAACTCCGGCGTGGAAATGCTCTTGGGCAGGGTGGCGAAGATCTCCTCCGGACTGCGTCCGTGCAGGTCGCCGGCAAGAATTTCCAGCAGGCGCGCCGCGGCGTAAATGCCGTCGTCGAAACCATACCAGCGCTCCTTGAAGAAGAAGTGACCGCTCATTTCGCCAGCCAGCTCCGCCCCGGTCTCGCGCATTTTGGCCTTGATCAGCGAGTGACCGGTGCGCCACATCAGCGGGCTGCCGCCGGCATCGAGTATCTGGCCTTTCAAATGGCTGGTGCACTTCACGTCGTAGATGACCGTGGCACCCGGTTGTCGCGACAACACGTCGCGCGCGAACAGCATCAACAGGCGATCCGGATAGATGATTTCGCCGGCCTTGGTCACCACGCCAAGGCGGTCGCCATCACCGTCAAACGCCATGCCGAGATCGGCGCCGGTCTGTCGCACGGAAAGAATCAGGTCTTCGAGGTTGGTCGGATCGGACGGATCCGGGTGGTGGTTCGGGAAGCTGCCGTCGACATCGCAGTAGAGCGGAATCACCTCGCAACCCACGCCCTCGAGCACCTGCGGCGCGATCGCACCGGGAATGCCGTTGCCGCAATCCAGCACGATCTTCAGCCGACGCTCGGCCAGCACGTCGGAAACGATCTTCTCGATGTAGTCGGGCGCCACGTCGACCTGACGCAGTCCACCTGCGCCACCACTGCTCAGCGCGCCGCTGGCGATCCGCTGGTAGAGATCCCGGATCGCACCCTCGGACAACGTCTCGCCGCCGACCACGATCTTGAAACCGTTGTAGTCGGGTGGGTTGTGGCTGCCGGTGACGACCACGCCGCAGCCGGTATTGAAACGATAAGCGGCGTAATAGACCACCGGCGTGGGCACGGCGCCCACGTCGATCACGTCGATGCCGGCGTCACGCAGGCCCTCCGTCAGCGCAGCGGCCAGTTCCGGACCGGACAGCCGGCCGTCGCGACCCACCACGATTTCCCGCAGTCCCTTCTCGCCCATCAGCGTGCCGATGGACTGGCCCAGCATTCGCGCCACGTCCGCGTTCAAGGTCTTGCCGACCACGCCACGAATGTCATAAGCGCGGAATATGGCGGGATCGACGCTGGTTGGCGCCACCAGCGGAGGCGCGGGAGCGGCCGCCGGCGGCGTGCGAACCCGTGTCGGAGGAGCAGCGGGCGCGGCCTGTTCGACCAGCGGGGGCGGCAACTCCTCTTCCGGCTCGTCAGCCAGCTGCTGGCGACGCAGGCGCAGCCAGCAAAGGTAGCCGCCACCACCCAGCCCGAGCAGCGCCAGCAGGGCGCTCAATGCCACCGAACGCGGCAATACGATGAAGGCGCGGGGAAGGCCGGCGCCCACGCTGAACGCACTGCCGGGGACCGGCTTGCCGATCGCCTCGATTTCCGCCGAGTTCGAACCGTTGGAAAGCAGTTGTATGTAGCCGCTGGCGTCGCCCTGGCGCAGCTCGATCCGGCCGCCCGCGGGCGAAATGGTGTCGAAGCGCTGCTTCATCGGCGCGAACGGCAGCTCGACCCACGCCCATGCCTGGGTCTGTTGCGGCAAACCCAGCGGAATCACCAGGCTTAGTCGACGATCACCACTACCGTACGACACACTCTGCGCCGGCGGCAGGCCATCGGCACTCTGTGCCGCCATCAGCTGGGCGGCCTTGGCATAACCGAAGTCGCGATAGTTCGCGCGCAACACTTCGGCCAGATCCCCGCTGTACAGCTCCAGCTTCCTGGCCTGGGGCAGTTGCTGGCGCAGCGCGGCAGCCGACTGCGCCGGATCACTCATCAAGGTGGCCGGATCCACCCGTGCCAGCACCGCTTCAACCGACTGGCGCTGGCTGGCGATCTCCTCGGACATGGCGTTGACCGCCTGTTCCTGAGCCTGGTGGACACGGGCGATCGCGCTGCCCTCATCGGCAATCAGCCAGGTTTGCCATGCGCAGAAAAGTCCGAGCAGCAGCAGCACGGTGGCGCCGGCAAGCGGCAACAGCGTCCACCAGTCGATCCTGATGTTGCTCAAGCGCTCTCTTGCAATGTTCAACGCCATATTCCGCCCCCGCGGCTGAAGCTGCAAAGCCGGCTCGATGCGATCGAACCGGCTCGTCTGTCTATCGGATGCCCGTGGAACCGAAACCGCCTTCCCCGCGCTGGCTGGGCGCGAACTCGGCAACGATGTTCAGTCGGGCTTGTGCCACCGGCACCAGCAGCAACTGTGCGATGCGGTCGCCCACGGCGATGGTGTAGGGCTCCCGCCCGCGATTCCAGCACGAAATCATCAACGGCCCCTGGTAGTCGGCATCGATCACTCCCACCAGGTTGCCCATCACCAGGCCATGTTTGTGGCCCAGCCCGGAGCGCGGCACGATCAGTGCGCACCAACCCGGGTCGTCGATGTGGATGGCGATGCCGCTGGGAACCAGTGCGCTTTCGCCCGGCGCCAGGATCAGCGGCTGATCCAGCGCCGCTCGCAGGTCCATGCCGGCGCTTCCGGAAGTAGCAGCCTGCGGCAGCGGAATGCTGTCACCCAGACGCGGGTCGAGGATTTTCATCGCCACATCGAGGTTCATGCGCGTACTTCCCGGAACCGCTTTGCGACCCGGGCAATCAGCTGGCGTGCCAGTTCCGTCTTCGGCGCCCGCGGCAATTCGGCGGAGCCCTCAGCCCAGTAAAGCGTCAACGCATTCTCGGCCGCCTCGAAACCGAGGCCACCGCCCACCTGATTCGCCGCAATCATGTCCAGCCCCTTGTGGCGCAGCTTGCCCTGCGCATACGTGGCCACATCATGCGTCTCGGCGGCAAATCCGACCAGGAACGGGTGCGCGGTTTGCGCCGAAAGACTGGCCAGGATGTCCGGATTTTCACCCAGATGCAGGACCAGCTCGCCGCCATCGCGCTTCTTGAGCTTCTGCGCGGATATCTCTTGTGGCCGATAGTCACCTACCGCCGCCGCGCCGATATAGATGTCCGCATGAGCCGTCGCCTCAAGCACCGCGGCATGCATCTGCGCCGCGCTGCGCACGTCCATCCGTCGACTCATGCCCGCCGGGGTAGCCAGGCTGACCGGTCCTGCCACCAGGGTCACCTCGGCACCGGCCTCGGCCGCGGCGGCCGCCACCGCGAAGCCCATCTTGCCGGAGCTGCGATTGCCGATGAAACGTACCGGGTCGATGTCTTCGTAGGTTGGCCCGGCGCTGACCACCACCTTCAATCCGGCCATCGATCGCTCACCGAACGAGGCCACCAGCGCATCGCGCAATTCATGGGGCTCCAGCATGCGTCCGCTGCCCACGTCACCGCAGGCCTGGTCGCCCACCGCAGGGCCCAGCAGGGTCGCACCGTGCTGGCGCAGGATGGCGATATTCGCCTGCACCGCCGGATGCGCCCACATCTGCTGATTCATCGCCGGCGCCAGATACAGCGGCGCGGCGCTGGCCAGGCACAGCGTGGTCAACAGGTCGTCGGCCATGCCTTGGGCCAGCCTCGCCAGCAGGTCGGCGCTGGCCGGCGCCACCAGGATGCGCTCGGCCCACCTCGCCAGCTCGATGTGACCCATCGCCGCCTCGGCCTGCGCATCCCACAGACTCACCCGCACTGGCTGGCCGGACAACGCCTGAAACGTGGTCGGGCTGACGAAGTGCGTGGCGCCTTCGGTCATCACCACGCGGACTTCGGCGTCGAGGTCTCGCAAACGACGAACCAGTTCGCACGATTTATAGGCAGCAATGCCGCCGGACACTCCCAGCAGGATGCGGCGTTGGGCAAGACTCATATGTAAGGTGGGCCTGACAGTCGGGCAGTGGCCTAGCTTACCGGATTCATGCCCGCTCACCGCTGCCCCGCACGGCCCTGCTCCGGCAACTTCAGCGGATGAGCATTCGCGACTGGCCCGAGGGTGAACGCCCCCGTGAAAAACTGTTGTCCCGAGGCAGCGCGGCACTGTCCGATGCCGAGTTGCTGGCGGTGCTGCTGGGCAGTGGCAGCCGCGGCAAGGATGCACTGGCGCTGGGTCGCGAGTTGCTGGCCAACGCCGGCAGCTTGGGCACGTTGCTGGGCCGCCCGGAGCAGCAGATTCGTGCCGGCGGCCTGGGGCCGGCCAAACGCGCGCGGATCGCCGCAGCCCTGGAGCTGGCCCGCCGCAGCCTGGCCGAACAATTGCTGGACAAGCCCAGCCTCGGCAATCCGCGCGACAGTGGCGACTATCTGCGCGCCCGCCTGCGCCATCTGCCATACGAGGTATTCGGATGCCTCTATCTGGACAATCGCCACCGCGTGCTTGGCTTCGAGGAGTTGTTTCGCGGTACGGTCGATGGCGCCAGCGTGCATCCGCGCGAGGTGGTCCGTGCCTGCCTCCACCACAACGCCTGCGCCGTGATTTTTGCCCACAATCATCCCTCCGGCGTGGCCGAACCCAGCGCTGCCGACCGGGCGATCACCCATGAGCTGCGCGACGCGCTGCAACTGGTCGGCGTGCGGGTGCTCGACCACCTGGTCATCGGCAGCGGCGAACCGGTCTCGATGGCTGCCCGCGGCCTGATCTGAAATACCTGGCACGGAGGGCGATCGCGCAAAAAGACGGCGTGGCAGAGCCACGCCGTGAGGCCGATTGGGGAGGAGAGAGCGGCGTCTCCGTTTGCCAGGATCTGGAGGGGAGTTCATCTCATGGCCAGATTAGTGTCGCAGCGCCGCATGACAGCTCGATGACGAGGCGGCGGCTCACGGGTGGCTGCCAAGTGGCCGAAACTTATACACAAATCGGGGATACCTGCCACGCGGGGCGAGTTCACCATCTCACCTGAATTGCATCGGCCAAGTGTATGAAATTGCTGGTTAAATTCTTTTGTCAAGACCACGAAACGAAGACGGGGAAGCACGCCCCGGCGCCCCGAACAGCTTTCCCCACAGACTTATCCACAGGCAGGCTCGCCGCGACGCAGCACGGGGCACGGCTGCCGACATGCTGTTCTGGCCGAGCCGTACGGGCGCGTTTCGTCACCATGGCGGTCTGTTAGGATTGGCGGTTCCATCACGAAACCGACCCCACCCGTGAAAGAACAGCTGCGCGATCTGGTGCTGCAGGCGATCAAGTCCCTGCAAGACAATGCGACCCTGCCGAACGACCTGGCGTTGCCCGGCTTCGTGATCGAACGAGCGCGCAGCCGCGAACACGGTGATTTCGCCTGCAACGTGGCCATGCTGCTGGCCAAGGCCGCCCGCGCCAAACCGCGCGAACTGGCCGAGAAGCTGGTCGCCGCGCTGCCGGCCAATGAGTTGGTGGCGAAGACCGAAATTGCCGGTCCCGGCTTCATCAATTTCTTTCTGGCCGCCGGTGCCTACCATGCCGAAGTACGCCAGATCCTGAGCCAAGGCGACGCCTACGGTCGCGGCACCAGCGGCGGCGGCAAGACCGTTGGCGTGGAGTTTGTCTCGGCGAATCCGACCGGTCCGCTGCATGTCGGCCATGGCCGTGCCGCGGCGATCGGCGACTGCCTCAGCCGTTTGCTTGGTGCCACGGGCTGGAACGTCAAGCGCGAGTTCTACTACAACGATGCCGGCGTGCAGATCGCGAACCTGGCCACCTCGGTACAGGCCCGTGCACGCGGGATTACTCCGGATGACAGCAGCTGGCCGGAGAACGGCTACCGCGGCGACTACATCGCGGACGTGGCGCGCGCCTATCTCGATCGCGAAGCGGTGGTCGCCGATGGCGAGACCGTGACCGGTGCGGGCGACGTGGACGACCTCGACGCGATTCGCCGCTTCGCCGTCGCCAACCTGCGCCGCGAGCAGGATCTGGACCTGCAGGCCTTCGGCGTCGGTTTCGATACCTACTTCCTGGAGTCCTCGCTGTACAGCGACGGCAAGGTCGAGGAAACCGTGCGCGAGCTGGTCGCCCACGGCCATACCTATGAGGAAGGCGGCGCCCTGTGGCTGCGCAGCACCGATTTCGGTGACGACAAGGACCGCGTGATGCGCAAGTCCGACGGCACCTATACCTATTTCCTGCCCGACGTGGCCTATCACCTCAGCAAGTGGCAACGCGGTTACGAGCGCGCGATCACCGAACTGGGTTCGGACCACCACGGTTCGCTGGCACGGGTAAAGGCCGGCCTGCAGGCGCTCGATGTCGGCATTCCGAAGGGCTGGCCGGAATACGTGCTGCACCAGATGGTCACGGTGATGCGCGGCGGCGAGGAGGTGAAAATCTCCAAGCGCGCGGGCAGCTACGTCACCCTGCGTGATCTGATCGACGAAGTCGGCCGCGACGCCACGCGCTACTTCCTGATTTCGCGCAAGAGCGACTCGCAGCTGGTCTTCGACATCGACCTGGCTCGTTCGCAGTCGAACGACAACCCGGTGTACTACATCCAGTACGCCCACGCCCGCGTGTGCAGCGTGCTGCGCCAGGCGCCGGAGAAGGGCTTCACGTTTGACCTTGCCGACGGGCTGGCTCACCTGGACCGGCTGGACAACGAACACGAGCAGATCCTGCTCACCGAACTGTCGAAATATCCCGAGCTGGTCGAGGCGGCTGCCGCCAACCTGGAACCGCACCTGGTTGCCGCATGGCTGCGTGAACTGGCCAACGCGTTCCACACCTACTACAACTCGCACCAGTTCCTGGTCGAGGACGCGACCTTGCGCAACGCGCGTCTGGCGCTGGTAGTGGCCACGCGCCAAGTGTTGAAGAATGGTCTGGATTTGTTGGGCCTCGGCGCCCCGGAGAAGATGTAATGGCAGCACGCAAGGGCAAGGGCCGACAGGCCGTGCGCAATGGCAGCAACGGTTTCCCGGGCTGGGGCTACGCGGTCATCGGCTTGCTGGCCGGCGCCATCCTGATGGCGGTGATCACCCGTGGCAGCCTGCTGACCAGCTTGCGCAAGGCCGATGGCCCGCAAGCCAATCCGCAGGCCACCGCTGAGCACGGCAGCGCGCCGGGCGTGCTTGAATCGAACAGCGCCGACGCTCCGCCGAAGAAGCCGCAATTCGACTTCTACTCGGTGCTGTCGGAAAAGGAAGTGCGTATTCCCGATGCCGAGATCAGCGCACAGGCGCGGGTCGAACAGCAGCAGAAACAGGCGGCACAGGCGCAGGCACAGCAAGCGCAGCAGGCGGCGCAGCAGGCCGCGGCGACGGCGAACGTGCCGCAGGTGGCCACCCAGAACATCACCGCCGCACCGGCCAGCGCGGTTGCCCAGTCCGGCAGCGGCAGCGGCTATCTGCTGCAGGTCGGCGCATTCCCGAATGCATCCGACGCGGAGACGCTGAAGGCGAAACTGGCGCTGCAGGGCTTCGTGGCCAATGTGCAGTCAGTCAACATCAGCGGGCAGACCTATCATCGCGTCCGGCTGGGACCGTTCCGCTCGGCCACCGATCTCGAATCGACCAAGCAGCGGCTGGCCAGTGCCGGCATCAATGCGATCGCATTGAAAGAAGGCCGCTGATCCCGCTTCACTTTTCCAGGAAGTTGCGCGCATGAGCCTCAAGACCGCATGGATCACCGGCGCCAGCTCCGGCTTTGGCGCCGCCACGGTGGAACGTTTCGTGGCCGGTGGCTGGCGGGTCATCGCCAGTGGCCGTCGTGCCGAGCGATTGCAGCAGCTGGTGGAGCGTCACGGCGCCGACCGCGTGCATGCCACCGCGTTCGACGTTCGCGATGAAAAGGCCATGCACGCGGCGCACGCGAGCCTGCCACCGGCGTTCGCCGCCATCGACCTGCTGGTGAACAACGCGGGATTGGCGTTGGGGACCGCGCCGGCACAGCATGCCGACCTTTCGCAATGGAAGCAGATGATCGACACCAACGTCACCGCGCTGGTGTCGTTGACCCACCTGCTGCTGCCGCAGCTGATCGAACGTCGCGGCGCCATCGTCAACATCAGCTCGATCGCCGGCAGCTATGCCTATCGCGGCGGCAATGTCTACGGCGCCACCAAGGCGTTCGTCACCCAGTTCTCGCAGAACCTGCGCACCGACCTGCACGGCACCGGCGTGCGGGTCAGCTCGATCGAGCCCGGCATGGCCGAAACCGAATTCACCCTGGTCCGCACCGGCGGCGACCAGGCCGCCTCGGACCAGCTCTACGACGGTTCCCATCCGATCACCGCCGGCGATATCGCCGACACCATCTGGTGGATCGCCAACCTGCCGCCGCACCTCAACATCAATCGTGTGGAAGTGATGCCGGTCAGCCAGTCCGCGGCGGGGCTGCAGGTCGCGCGGGACAGCTGAAACACACCGGTGCCGGCGGCGCGGGCCATGTTCAACGCGAACAGTGGGGCGGCCTGAAGCCGGCGCCGCTGATCTCAGGCCTTCAACTCAACCCGCCTGATCCCGATGCACGTCGTGTGCCGCGAAGGGATGTTCGGGATCGGGTGCGGCCAGCCACTGCGGATGCGCCAGCGTGTGACGCATGTCGTCCAGACCACTCTGCCAGTGGCCGCGCATGCTGGCGGCGCTGAATTCGTAATCCTTGAAATGGCCTTCGTGCGGCCGGTTCTGGTAGATCAGCTGGATCACGTTGGTCATCGCCGCTGCCGCGCGTGCTTCGGCGTGGCGATAGGCCGGCTCGTTGCGCCGGTTCTCCGGCACCAGCGCCATCACATCGTGCAACAGGCGGCGCTGTTCCTGCGTGCGGCGCATGAATTCGGTGACCAGTCGGGTACGGCTGGAGTACTGGATCTCCTTGCTGCGCTCGGCCACATCGGCCAGGTCGCGCGGCAAGCTGCCGCGAGCGCTCCACAGGTCCACCTGGAATACCAGCGTGTCGCAACCGGGTCGCTCGCTCAGCACTTCGTACAACGGCGTGTTCGAGACCATGCCGCCATCCCAGTAGAACTCGCCATTGATCTCCACCGCGGGAAAGCCCGGCGGCAGCGCGCCGGAAGCCATGAAATGCTCGGGGCGCAGGCGTTCGCGGCGGTTGTCGAAGTAGGCGAAGTTGCCGGTACGCACGTTCACCGCGCCGACCGCCACACGCATCGCGCGCGGATCATTGATCCGGTCGAAATCGACGAGCCGCTCCAGCGTGTCGCGCAGCGGCGTGGTGTCGTACCAGCTCACGTTGTCCGGCGTGGCGTGCGTACCCAGGAACGGCGGTGGCTGGCGCGGATGGAAAAAGCCGGCCTGGCCCTCGGTCATCGCACGCCAGGCGGCCAGTCCGCTCAGCCCGTTGAGCCATGACGTGGGCCACGCCACGGCATCGAACCACGGCAGTGTCGGCGCGCCCGGCCACAGCGGTGACTGGCAGATCGCCTCCCAGAATTCGCGCAATCGTTCCACCCGTCGTTCCGGCGCATTGCCGGCGATGATCGCCGCATTCAGCGCACCGATCGAAATGCCGGCCAGCCGGGTCGGCTGCAGATCCGCCTCGGCCATCGCCTCGAACACCCCGGCCTGGTACGCGCCGAGCGCGCCACCGCCCTGCAACACCAGGGCGATGGTGCGGTAATCCCGCGCTACCGTGGTGGCCAGCGGCGCCGCGGGCGCGGACTTCGTCACTGCATGAACCAGCCGTGGCTGACCACGATGGACTGACCGGTCAGCGCCGCGGACGGGAAAGTAGCCAGATACAGCGCGGTCTGGGCGATGTCCTCGACCGTGGTGAACACGCCGTCCACCGTGTCCTTCAGCATCACGTTCCTGATCACCTCGTCTTCGCTGATGCCCAGCTCCCTGGCCTGCTCGGGAATCTGCTTCTCGACCAACGGCGTGCGCACGAAACCGGGGCAGATCACGTGCGAGCGCACGTTGTGCGGCGCGCCCTCTTTTGCGAGCGTGCGCGCCAGCCCGAGCAAACCGTGCTTGGCGGTGACGTACGGGGCTTTCAGCTTCGATGCCTCGTGCGAATGCACCGAACCCATGTAGATCACGATGCCGCCGCGATCATCCTTGTACATGTGCTGCAGCGCAGCCTTGGTGGTGAGGAAGCCGCCATCCAGATGAATCGCCAGCATCTTTTTCCAGTCGGCGAAGGCGAACTTGTCGATCGGGTTGATGATCTGCACGCCGGCATTGGAAATCAGGATGTCCAGATGGCCAAACGCGGCGACCACCTTGTCAGTGCCGGCTTTGACCGCGTCCTCGTTGGTGACGTCCATCGCCACGCCGATCGCCTTGCCGCCGGCGGCGTTGATTTCCGCCGCCGTCTTGTCGGCAGCGTCCTGATTGATGTCGGCGATTGCCACGCTGGCGCCGTTTTTCGCATACAACTCGGCGATCGCCTTGCCGAGGCCGCTGGCCGCTCCGGTGATCAGGGCGACCTTGCCATTGAGACTTGTCATGTGCTGCTCCCGTAGCGGGTGATTTGCGATGTGTAGGAGCGCACCCCGTGCGCGATGCTTTTTCACGGCGTAACGAAGAGCATCGCGCACAGGGTGCGCTCCTACACGGTTACTTGGTTTCTTCGGCGAGGTAGGTATACGCGGTGAGGCCGCCGTTGAGCGCGTCGTACAACTTCGCAGCTTCCGTACCGCTCACACCAGCAGCAGCGATGCGTTCACGGTAACTCTGCCGCAACACCTCCAGGTCATAACCGACATAGTCGAGCATCAGGTCGGTGGTGTCGCCGCTGCGCTTGTGCGCGAACACGTAGCTGTCGCCATCGACGCGCACGTTGACCGCGTCGGTGTCGCCGAACAGGTTGTGGATGTCGCCGAGCGTCTCCTGGTAGGCGCCCACCATGAAAATGCCCAGGCAGTAGCTTTCGCCGCTTTTCAACTCGTGCAGCGGCAGGCTGACGTCGACGCCATCGGCATCCACGTAATGGTCGATCCGGCCATCCGAGTCACAGGTGAGGTCGACGATCACGCCGCGGCGGGTCGGCTCCTCGTCGAGCCGGGCAATCGGCGCGATCGGGAAGATCTGGCCGATCGCCCATACGTCGGGAATCGACTCGAACACCGAGAAATTGACGAAATACTTGTCGACCAGTTTCTCGTCCAGCTCGTCCATCGCGGAGCGGTGCGAGCGTTCGGCGGGCAGCAGACGTGTGCGCACCGCATTGGCGATGGCGTAATACATCTCGTCCAGCCGCGCGCGATCGGCCAGCGCCAACTGGCCCAGCGCGTACAGCGTCTGGCCTTCGCTCAGGTGATGCTGGGCCTCGTGGAACAGTTCCAGCGCGGGACGCCGATCCAGTTCGTCCCAGGTTTCACGCAGCCGGCGCAGTACCGGCGGCTCGTCGGCGCACGGCGGCGGAATCGCGCCGGCCGGCACTTCTTCCACTTCGGTCACGTTGACCACCATCACCGCGTGATGCGCGGTCATCGCGCGACCGGCTTCGGTGAGGATGTGCGGCGCGTCCAGCCCTTCGGCGGTGACCGCCTCGGCCAGCGACTGCACGATGGTCGAGGCGTATTGCTCGATCGAGTAGTTGATGGAATTGTGGCTGCGCGAGCGCGAGCCTTCGTAATCCACGCCCAGACCGCCACCGACGTCGACGATCTCCAGCGGCACGCCCATCCGCCGCAGCTCGACGAAATAGCGGGTCGCCTCGCGCATGCCGTTGGCGATGTCGCGCACGTTGGAGATCTGCGAGCCCATGTGGAAGTGCTGCAGCTTCAGGGTGTGCATGAGGCCGGCCGCATCGAGCCGCTCGATCAGGCTCAGCACCTGGTTCGGCGACAGCCCGAACTTGCCCTTATCGCCGCCGGTGTTCTGCCACTTGCCGGCACCGATCGAGGCCAGCCGCACGCGCACGCCGAGCAACGGCTCCACACCCAGCGCCTTGGCCTCGCTGAACACGTGGTCCAGCTCGGACAGCTTCTCGATCACGATGTGCACGCGCAGGCCGAGCTTCTTGCCGATCAGCGCCAGTCGAATGTATTCGCGATCCTTGTAGCCATTGCAGATCACGATGGAGCCAGGCCGGGCCATCGCCAGCACCGCCATCAGCTCGGGCTTGGAGCCGGCTTCGAGGCCAAAGCCCTGCGTGCCGGCGGCGACCAGCTCGCCCGCCACGCCGCGCTGCTGGTTGACCTTGATCGGATAAATCGAGGTATAGCCGCCGGCATAATCATGCTCGGCCATGGCCTGGGCAAACGCGCCCTGCAGGCGCGCCAGCCGGTCGGCCAGGATGTCGGGAAAACGGACCAGCAGCGGCAGCCGCAGGCCCTCGGCGCGGGCGCGCTCGACGATTTGCGGCAGCGACAGCGCCGGGCCATTCACGCCGCGCGGGCGCATCACGATGTCGCCGGCGTCGTTCACATCCACATAGCCGTCGCCCCAATGAGGTACGGCATAAGTGTGGCGGGCAGCGTCGGTATTCCAATGGTTCGCCATGTAGAGAGATCTCCTCGATGGAAAAGGATGATGTCGTCGCAGCGGCGAGCCTTGACGTCTTGCTCAACAACGGGAGCACGAGCCCGAGCGACCGGAAGCCTCGCACGCCGCGGGGCCGATCGGACTGGTCGGCCCCGCGGCGGACAACGCCGGCGTGACCAGCCGCCATTGTAATGGCCGCGTGTGACGATATGCGCAAGAGGCGCCGCCGTCCTGTCGGGACGTTCACGGCCGTTGTCGCTACAATGGACAGTCTTGCTTTCCCACCCGGCACGTCAGGAACGTCCATCATGTCGCAGCAATCCACCTCGAATGAAGCCAGCTGGTTCACCGAAGCCCACCAGGCCTCCGGTTCCTCCATCGGTTTCCGCACCGAGCAACTGCTGCACGCGGAGAAGACCCCGTTCCAGACCATCGAGATCCACAAGACCACCGACTGGGGCAACCTGATGGTGATCGATGGCTGCGTGATGCTGACCACCCGCGACAACTTTTTCTATCACGAGATGATGACCCACCCGGCACTGTTCACCCATGCACGGGCCAAGCGCGTGGTGATCATCGGCGGCGGCGACTGCGGCACGCTGCGCGAGGTGCTCAAGCACGAGGAAGTCGAGTCCGCAGTACAGGTGGAGATCGACGAGCGCGTGACCCGCCTGGCCGAGGAATATTTCCCCGAGCTGTGCGAATCGAACAACGACCCGCGCGCCGAACTGCTGTTCATCGACGGCATCAAGTACATGGCCGAATGCGAGCCCGAGTCGCTGGATCTGGTCATCGTCGACTCGACCGACCCGGTCGGCCCGGCCGAAGGCCTGTTCAACGCCGCGTTCTACGCCAGCTGCTTCAAGGCACTGCGCCACGGCGGCCTGCTGGTGCAGCAGAGCGAATCGCCGCTGGCGCATATCGACCTGATCAAGTCGATGCGCTCAGCGATGCGCACGTCCGGCTTCAGCGCGGTGAAGACGCTGCCGTTCCCGCAGCCGTGCTACCCCACTGGCTGGTGGAGCTGCACCATGGCACGCAAGGGCGGCGATCTGTCCGGTTTCCGCGAACGCGGCGCGCTGGGCAAGAACTTCCCGACCCGCTATTACAACGCCGAAATCCACAAGGGTGCCCTGGCCCAGCCGGAATTCATGCGCGAAGCATTGGGCGAGTAAAAACCGCGGCTCGGCATGGGGATGGGGAAGATCCACGATCTGCCGCTTTTCCCATCCCGAATCCCGGCGATCAGAACATCTTCGAACGCACCTTCGGCAACAGCACCAGCAGCAAGGTCGCCAGCGGTCCACCCAGCAGGGATATGAAGAACCACAGCAGTCCGCTGCGGTTCTTGCCTTGAGCCAGCGCGGCGTTGATCAGGGCCAGCGTGCCCCAGCCGACAAACCAGGGTGCGCCGTCGGCGAATGTCGACAGATGGTTCACTACGCGTCTCCCGCAGGATGGTCATGGGGCGCGGTCCTGCGCCGGGGATGGTCATCCTAGCAAGCCTTGTGAAGATGGCGCGCTTTTGTAGGCCGGCGGATCAGCCACGCTTAATCTGTGGCAGGTATGCTTCACGCTTTGACTGCGGAGCATGCCCATGCCGCGCCGACTGCGCCACCTTGTTCTTGCCTGTTCGTTGTCGCTGTTGGCGACGCCCGCGCTCGCCGCCAAAACCAAGCCGGCCGAAAAGAGCCGCGGACCCAGCCCGTCAGCGCAGACGCGGGACAAGGCACAGCTGGCTTTCCAGCGTGATCTGGTCACCGTGCTGGCCCCGGGCGGGGATCCGACGCGCCTGCTCGGCGCCGCCCTGCTGGCGCGACCGTTGTTCAACCAGCCACCCAGCAACAGCTTCCATCGACTGATCGAGCGCGCCAGCCAGGCCGAGGGTGCCAGCGTGGCGGTCAACTGGGTTCAGTTGGCCGATTGCGACGCCGAAGCCGATGCCTGTCCGAACAACGACGCCCTGTCATCCCTGTTGAAACGCGCTCCGGACAATGCGGCCGTGTGGCTGGTCAAACTGGGCGATGACGCGCGCGGCATGAAGCAGGACGACGCCCGCGAGGACCTGGCCAAGGCCGCCGCAGCGAAGCTTTATGACGATTACAGCGGCGCCAGCCTGCAGGCCCTGGCCAGCTCGGTTGGCGTGCTGCCACCGCCGCCCGATACGCTGGACCCGGCTCATCCGGGCGGCGCGGTGGGCATGCAGACCGTGATGGTGTTCGGCCTCGCCGACAGTCAGCCGCAACCCAGCCTGCCGCTGGTCGCCAAACTCTGCGAAAACGCGGGCAAGGACGCTTCCATCAAGGCCGACTGCCTGGCCCTGGGCAAGACCCTGGAGTGGGGTTCCAGTCCGTTGGCACGCTCGCTGGGTCTGCACCTGCGCGAAGTGCTCTCCGACGATCCGGCCGCGCAACAGGAAGCCAAGGCAGCCCGACGCACCCTGGTCTGGCAGGTGCAGAACTTCACCCAGTTGCTGGCGCGCGCGCCCGACGATGCGGCGCTGTCGCAGCGGCTGCTGACGCTGGCACGCAAGGGCGGTACCCAGATGAGCCTGCAACTGGCCGCGCTGCGCGAGAACCATATCGCCATTGATCCGCCGGCCGACTGGCAGCCACGCGCCGCCGGAAGTCGGGAATAGCGCTCGGGGAAGGGTCAAGGGCGCGCGTCGGACACGCTGCCATGCGGCGTTTTCCGACTCGCCCTGACCCATTCCCGATTCCCGAGTCGACCCCATTCCCCTTTCACGCCGGGGCCGGTAGGCTGGGATCACCTTCCGTGGCAAGGGTGATCCGATGCTTACGACGCTGGTGGCAAGCAGCAAGGGTGGTTGCGGCAAGAGCACATTGGTGACGCAACTGGCGTCACACTGGTCACAGGCGGGGCAACACACCGCGATCGTCGACGCAGACCGGCAGCACTCCAGTTTCCACTGGGCCGAGTTGCGGCCGGAGAATGTTCCCGGCGTGCTGGCGCTGGAAGGCGGGCGGCGAGGCCTGCAGCGAGTACCACCAGACACGCAGCAATTGCTGATCGACACCCCCGCCGGTTCCGGCGAGCGCGAACTCGAACCTTATCTGGAACTGGCCAACGTCATGTTGGTGCCGGTGTTGCCGTCGTCGTTCGACATGGACGCCACGCTGCGTTTCATCGACGAGTTGCGCTCGATCAACCGCATCCACCGGGGCAAGCTGCCGGTGGCGCTGGTGGCCAACCGGCTCAAGCCGTGGACCCACGCCAGCCAGGATGCGGTGGCTCAACTGGCCGAGCAATCGCCTTTCCCGATCGCCGCGCAACTGCGCGACAGCCAGGCCTACGTGCTGCTGAGCAGCCTCGGCAAGGGCATCTTCGATTACCAATCCGAACAAGTGCGCAGCCATCAGCAGGACTGGAAAGCCCTGCTGCGCTGGATCAAGCGCCAGTCATGAAGCGCGCCTTTCCACTCAGCTTCCCGCGCGCCTCGCGCAACCACCGCCGGAGTTCCCCATGCACGAACTGATCCTGTTGCGTCACGCCGAAGCGGTCCCGATAGAAACCAGCGGCGACGATCAGCAACGCCCCCTGAGCAGCCGCGGCGAGCAGGAGGCCCAGGCGGCGGGCCTGTGGCTGGCCTCGCACAAGCTGCGTCCGGATCGCGTGCTCTGCTCGCCGAGCCGGCGCACCGAGGAAACCACCCGACTGGCGCTGGCGGCCATCGACAATGCGCCGGTTCCGCAACTGGCCACCGAGATCTACGACGCCTCGCCCGGCGAATTGCTGGCCCTGCTCGACCAGCACAGTGAGGCCGGCACCGTGTTGCTGGTCGGCCACAACCCCGGCATCGAGCGCCTGGTCGCACTGCTGGTGGAAGGGCGCTCCGACGAATTCCGCGGCATGCCTCCGGGCGCCTTGGCCGTGCTGCATCTGAATGGTTCGCTGGAACCGGGCAACGCGCGACTGGACGCCTTCTGGTCGCCCTGAGCTCTTCACCGCCCTGCCTGACGAACCCGGGCCTTGCCGCCCGGGCGGACGGCGGCAAGTCGACGGTCGCCGCATTCTGATCGCAGCACGTATCATCCAGTCATGTCCGTCCTGCATCGATTCGCTTTCCCCGTGCTGCTTGCCTTGCTGTTGCTGCAAGGCTGCACGGTCTCCCGCTCGCAGATTCGTCGCGCCGATGCGGTGGTGGTGGCCACCACCAATCACGACAGCAGCTGCGACCGCTCCGATCACTGCGCTATCCCGTCGCCCTTGCTGACCGCCGCGGCGAGTGCCGTGGCGGCCTCTACCGCCGAACTGCCGGTGCACGTGGTCACCCTGCTCGACGACAGCGAGCCGGCGCTGGCTGCGCGCGTCAATCTGATCCGCGCGGCGCGGCGCTCGATCGACGTGCAAACCTATATCTGGGACCAGGACGACGTCGGCCAACTGGTGCTGGACGAACTGGTGCGCGCGGCACGCCGTGGCGTGCAGGTGCGCATTCTTGCCGACCAGCTGTTTTCGCTGGGCGACCTGGACCTGCTCGACCGGCTGGCCCGGATCAGCCCGAACCTGAAAGTGCGCCTGTACAACCCGACCTTCCACAAGGCGCGCACGCAACCGCTGGAATTCGCCGCCGGCGTGCTGTGCTGCTTCATGCAATTCAATCAGCGCATGCACAACAAGGTCATGCTGGTGGATGACCTGATCGGCATCACCGGCGGGCGCAATTATCAGGATCGCTACTTCAACTGGGATGACGACTTCGATTATGTGGACCGCGATGTGATGGTCGGCGGCCCCGCGGCCAAGTCGATGGCGGTCAGCTTCACCCTGTTCTGGAACCACAAGCGCGCGGTGCCGCTGACCCATCTGCGCGACGTCAACCGGCGCATCCTGGCCGACACCGCGATACCGACCTGGCCGGCACCTCGTTACCGCCGGCCGCAGCGGGTGGCACAGCTGCAGCATGACGCCGAAGACCCGGCCTGGCTGAAAGCCTGGCTGATCGATCCGACGCTGCGCGTGGGCAAGGTCGACTTCTTCAGCGACCTGCCGGCCAAGACCGACAACCCGGACAAGCGGCGTGCGCTCGACTACACGCGCCATATCATGCGCATGGTCAGTGAGGCCAGGCACGAGGTGTTGCTGCAAACACCGTACCTGGTGATGAGCAAGCGCGCGCAGCACATTTTCCGCGTGCTTCATCGCCTGCCCGAGCCGCCGCGCGTGATCGTGTCGACCAATTCGCTGGCCTCCACGGATGCGTTCGCGGTGTATGCCATGTCGTACAAGCACCGCAAGCGCTACCTGACCAAGTTCGGTTTCGAGATCCACGAGTTCAAGCCCCACGCCCCCAGCGCCGAGGTGGACAACGAGCTGGCCAACCTGGACACCAGCGTCGAACCCGTGCCACCGGACGTGGTCAGGCCCGACAGTCCGTCACGCACGCATTTCCACCTGCTCGGAAGTCGCGGCAGCAGCAACCGTCCGGCGCCGCTGCAGAGCGAAGGGCGCCGTTACGGCCTGCATGCGAAGTCGATCGTGATCGACGATGCGTTCGCGATGGTCGGCTCGCACAATTTCGATCCGCGCTCGGACCACTACAACACCGAGGCGGGTGTGATCATCTACGACCACACCTTCGCCGACCAGCTGCGTCACAGCATCATGCGCAGCGTGCAGCCGGAAAGCGCCTGGGTGGTCGCACCGCGCGAGTCGAAAGTGCCGGTGCTGACCGACATCAACCAGGCCATCGGCACGGTCTCCGAAAGCCTGCCGCTGTTCGACCTGTGGCCATTCCGCTACGCCACCAGTTACGACCTCAAGCCCGGTTGCCAGCCGATGCGCGCCACCGATCCGAACTTCCATGCGTGCTACCAGCCGGTGGGGGATTTTCCCGACGTGGCGCTGTCACCGAAGCTGATCATCACGCGCATGGTGACGGCCTTCGGCGTGGGCGCGAAAGGCGTGTTGTAGGAGTCCACCCGGTGGGCGATGCGCTCGAGCGGGGAACATATCTGCAGGGCGGGCTTCTGCAGGTCAGGGCATGCGGGCGATGCGGTCGCCCTGCGATGAGAAGCGCATCGGCAACTCGCCGCTCATGCCGTCGGGGTGATCCGCCGGCACCGCAAAGCGCCACGCCCGCGCACTGCGCAATGCATGTTGATCGAGCACCGGATCGCCACTGGATTGACTCAGGCTCACGCTGGTTACCCGCCCGTCGCCGTTGACCTCCACATGCAACACCACGCGACCGTCGAGGTGGCCACGCATCTCGTCCCACGGCTGCGAGTTGTCCGACGGCATGGCCACCGGCACCAGCTCGGGCAGCGGAGCCGCGACCGGCGTGGAGGCGACATCAATGGATGGACGGTAGACCGGTCGGTGCGACGCCCGCGCCATCCGCGCGGGCGGATGGCCGGCATGACGGGGGCGGGGCGGGGTTCGGCTTGGCGCCGCGTGGGCACCGGTCAGGTAACGCTGCGGCGGGCCCGGCCATACGCCGGTCAGCGTGCTGAGCCAGCCAGTGCCGCCAATGCCCAGCGCCAGTGCCAGCAGGCTGAGCCCCGTGGTGACGCGCAAACGCAGCACGTCAGGGTGCCGTGGTCATGGCCGCTCGAGAATCGCGGTGACACCCATACCGCCGGCGGTGCAGATCGAGATCAGGCCACGGCCCGAGCCTTTCTGCTCGAGCATCCTCGCTAGCGTGGCGACGATGCGGGCGCCGGTCGCCGCGAACGGATGACCCACCGCGAGGCTGGAGCCATGCACGTTGAGTTTCGCCGGATCGATCGAGCCCAGCGGCGCGTCCAGACCGAGGCGCTGCTTGCAGTAGTCCGCCGATTCCCATGCGCGCAGCGTGCATAGCACCTGCGCCGCAAACGCCTCGTGGATCTCGTAGAAGTCGAAGTCCTGCAGGGTCAATCCCTGGCGCGCCAGCATCCGCGGCACCGCCACGGTCGGCGCCATCAGCAGGCCCTCGCCATGCACGAAGTCCACCGCCGCCACTTCGGCATCGCGCAGATACGCCTGCACGGTCAAGCCACGCTGCGCTGCCCAGGCGTCGCTGCCGAGCAGTACCGCCGCGGCGCCATCGGACAGGCCGGTGGAATTGCCGGCGGTGAGCGTGCCGTGACCGGAGCGCTTGTCGAACGCCGGCTTCAGCGAGGCCAGCTTCTCCATGCTTGAATCAGGGCGCAGGAAACCGTCTTGCTTGAGGCCGCGGAATGGCACCAGCAGATCGTCGAAGAAACCCTCGGCATAGGCGGCGGCCAGTTTGTGGTGGCTTTCCAGCGCCAGCTGATCCTGTGCCTCGCGGCCGATATGCCACTCCCGCGCCATCTGTTCGCAATGGTCGCCCATCGACTTGCCGGTGCGCGGCTCGGCCACGCCGGGGAACGAAGGCTTCAGTTCGCTGAAGGAGAAGCCGTGGACCGCGGCTTTCAGCTTGTCCATCGGGGTCCTGGCGCGATTCATCGCCAGCAGGCGCTTGCGCAGGCGGGTGCCGTAGACGATCGGCACGTCCGAGGTGGTGTCCGAACCACCGGCAATGCCGGCGTCGATCTGTCCGACGGCGATCTTGTTGGCGATGATGATGGTGTTGTCGAGCGAGGTGCCGCAGGCGCGCGCGGTGGTGATGCCCGGCGTGGTCGGCGCCAGGCCGGAACTGAGCAGCGCTTCGCGCGCCAGGTTCCAGTCGGACGCGTGCTTGATCACAGCGCCCATGGCCACTTCGCCCAACTCCACGCCGTGCAGGCCGAAGCGCTCCACCAGCGCGCCGAGTACTTTCACCGACATGCCGAAGTTGCCGACGTCGGCATAGGCCGTGTTGTTGCGGCAAAACGGAATGCGTACACCGCCGATGATGCCGACGCGCCTCTGCGTGTTTTCCATGCTCAAAACAGTCCACCACCCAAGTGGGTCAAGGCTAACCTGCCATGCCGTGCGGCGAAAGCCCAAAACGCCCGGGAGCGTCCTGATCCGTTCAGCACGGTCCCATGCTGTCCTTGCCGAACGGGTCGGAGCATCGTCATTGGTAGAATGGCGCTCTTTGTCAGTCGGACTCCAATCCCGTGGAAGTGCAAACGTTGGTCGCCCTGCCTGTGGTGCTCGCTCTGGAACCGGTCGAGGGCGAGCCGCCTGCGCGATTGACGCTCAGCCGTGACGAGGCCGCCGAACTCGCCGCGCTGGTCGCCAGCGACCTGCACGCGCTGGTGCCGCAGGTCGACGCCGCCCGGCTCGCGCTGGTCGGGGCGTTGTTCGACCAGGTCGAATTGCTGCGCCCGGGTTTCCCGGTGTGGAGCGCGCTCGATGAACTGGCTCGACGCGTGCCGCGCGGCCATCTGCAAAATGTGGTGGCCTTCGGCAGTCACGAGGGGCACATGCCGGCGCAGCCGCTGGAGCCTTCGGCCATCCATGCCGGTGGCCCGATGCGATTGTTGCCGATGAGCCTGCTGGCACCCGCGGAACTGGCCGGGGAACTGTCCGAGCAACTGGAGATCCAGCTGGTTGGCCGCGGCGAGGCGGGCACGCTCACTGCCGACTGGCTGATGCGCACGCTCGGCATCCGGCTGGAGCATGTGCGCTACCTGAGTCGCAACGACCTGCTCGCGCTGACCTGCGTGCAGTACGAACACGTCAACCTGGCGCCGTTGTGGTCGCTGCTGGAAGCCGCGCTGTTGACGCCGGAGCGCGAGGAATCGGTGATGAGTGCGCGCGGCCTGACGCTGCGCTATGCCGAGCGCAAGGTGTGGGCCCAATCACCCGCGCAGTGGCTGGCCAGGCAGGGCGGCGAACCGGCCGAGCGCGCTCACGGGCTGGCCGGCATCGTGTTCGAGCTGCGCCAGTACGCGGCCTTGCTGGACGCCCACCAATTGCCGCTGCACTTGCAGCCCGCGCCGCCGCTGGCGACCGAGGCCAGCGCAAATTACCTGCTGGAAACCCTGGCCGAGGCGGACCCCCGCTACGATCCACCCCGCCTGTTCGCGCACGAAGCCCCGGGCCTTGGCGTGATCGCACTCACCGTGGCGCAGCGCGGCGAGCAAGGCCAGTCGCGCGCGTTGGCGCATGCCTGGCCGTTGCATCCCAAGGCGCTGGGCGAACTGCTGGCCTTGCTGTCGGCCCGGTATGCCATGGCCGGTGAGCTGCACAGCCTGGGCCGGATCGTGCTTGATGATCACGGCGGGCTGGGTGCACCGGCCACGATCCTGCATTGAATGGCGATGCGTCCGTGCCGACTGGGCAAACGTCGGCACTGGGCGCATGATGATCGGGCGCCACAGGGGGCGCCACGCTGACGGAAGGACCATGCGTTCGCACAAGCCAGCCGAGGTGTTGCCTTCGCTTGCCAATCGCCCGGACTGGGCGGAAAAAGTGCTGCGCGGCACGCCGGTGCTGCTGGCCTATCTCGATCACGAGCAACGCTTCCGCTACGCCAATGAAACCCATCGCAGCTGGCTGGGCCTGGATCCGGAGCGGCTGATCGGCCAGCGCCTGCTCGACGTGGTCGGCGAACGCAACCACCAGCTGGCCCGATCGGCGCTGGACCAGGCTTACGCCGGGGCGGCGTCCAGCTACGAGGGCGAACTGTTCGACGGCAATGAGCGACGCTATGCGCATGCCAATTTCCAGCCCGACTTCGATGACGACGGTTGTGTCTGCGGGATCTTCACCGCGCTGACCGACATCACCGAGCGGCGCACCCTGGAATTGCAATTGCACGAAAGCGAGCAGCGCTTTTTCAGCGCGTTCCAGCATGCCGCGATCGGCATGGCCCTGACCCACCCGGACGGCCAGTTCCTGCGGGTCAATGCGGCGGTCTGCCAGATGCTGGGCTATTCGGAGCAGGAATTGCTGCAGCAGGACATCGGTCGGCTGACCCATCCCGAGGACGCCGCCATCGATGACGCGCTGATGGCCCAGCTGCTGACCGGCGAGCGCGATTCGTATCAGCTGGAGAAGCGCAACTTCCACAAGCACGGTCACGTGGTGCACATCCTGCTCAGCGTGTCGCTGGTGCGCGACGCGATGGGTGCGCCGCTGTATTTCGTTTCACAGGTGCAGGACATCAGCCAGCGCAAGGCGTTCGAGGAGGCGCTGCACCGCGAGCGCGAACTGGCCGAGGTCACCCTGCGCTCGATCGGGGATGCGGTGATCACCACCGATCCCGAAGTCCGCATCACCTCGCTCAACCCGATCGCCGAGGCGATGACCGGCTGGAGCAATGCCGAGGCCAGCGGTCGGCCGATCGAGGAAATCTTCCAGCTGTTTGACGCGCAAGACGGTCAGGCGGTGGCCAATCCGCTGCGCTCGGCGATCGAGCGGAATGCCATCATCGATCTGGCGGGCAAGACGCTGCTTCGTCATCGCCATGGATTCGACACGCCGGTGGAAGACTCCTCGGCGCCGATCCACGATCACGCGGGCAACGTGATCGGCGGCGTGCTGGTGTTCCACGACGTCAGCGAAAACCGCGCGCTGGCACTGAAGATGATCCACCTGACCCAGCACGACAGCTTGACCGGCCTGCCCAACCGCAGCCAGCTGCCCGGCCAGATCAACCGCGCCATCGAAACCGCCCGCCGGCGCCGGCAACGCGCGGCCGTGATCTACATCGACATCGACAATTTCAAGCAGATCAACGAAATGGTCGGCCACACCGCCGGCGACCAGGCCTTGCGCTCGTTTGCCAGCCAGCTGCAGCGGTGTCTGCCCGGGGATGGATTGCTCAGTCGTTACGGCGGCGACGAGTTCATCGTGGTGCTGCCGCACGTGGACAGCGCCGGCGAAGCAGCCGGCCTGTGCCAGGATCTGATCACTTACGGCGAGCAGACCCGCATCGCCGGGCTGCCTGGGCTGTCGCTGCATCTCAGCATTGGCATCAGCGTCTATCCGGACGACGCCACCAGCGCCGAAGAACTGCTGCAGCACGCGGAAACCGCGCTGGTGGCAGCCAAGGCCCAGGGCCAGCACGGCTACCGCTTCTTCACCGCCTCGATGAGCGAGCGGGCGCGCGCGCAGCGGCAAATCGAAGCCGGCTTGCGCGAAGCGCTGTCGCGCAGCGAGCTGAAACTGCACTATCAGCCGAAAGTGGACGCCGACAGCGGGCGCATCGCCGGTGCCGAGGCCTTGCTGCGCTGGCAAGTCAACGGACGCGACGTGTATTCCCCGGATCAGTTCATTCCCGTGGCGGAGGATTCCGGACAAATCCTGGCGATCGGTGCCTGGGTGCTGCGTCAAGCCTGTCGGCAGGCACGCTTGTGGCAACAGGCCGGATACGAGATCCCGATTTCGGTGAACGTGTCGCCGCGACAGTTCCAGCACGCGGATTTCTACAACTGGCTGGACGACGTGCTGGCGGAAAGCCAACTCGAGCCGCACCTGCTGGAACTGGAACTGACCGAACGCATGGTGATGTCCGGCGGCGAAGCCACCACCCGGTTGCTGCAACAAATCAAGCGTCGCGGCGTGCGTCTGTCCCTGGACGATTTCGGCACCGGCTATTGCAGCCTGTCCTATCTGAAACATTTTCCGATCGACGCACTGAAGATCGACCGGGTGTTCGTGCGCGACATCATCGGCGATCGCGACACCGCCACCATCACCAGCGCGATCATCGCGATGGCGCGCGGCCTCAACAAGGAAGTGATCGCCGAAGGCGTGGAAACGCACGAGCAGGGCAGTTTCCTGCGCCATGCCGGCTGCTCGCAGCTGCAGGGCTTTCTGTATGGCATGCCGATGCCGGC
Source organism: Rhodanobacter sp. TND4EL1 (assembly GCF_054061035.1). Lineage (NCBI taxonomy): Bacteria > Pseudomonadati > Pseudomonadota > Gammaproteobacteria > Lysobacterales > Rhodanobacteraceae > Rhodanobacter > Rhodanobacter sp. TND4EL1. Next base: position 14,314 of record NZ_JBSSDT010000006.1, on the reverse strand, counting down.
CGCCGACTTCCAGCAGCTGCTGGGCGGGTCCGCGCACAGACCGTAGGGCGGACACCGTCCGCCGCTCACGTCCCCTCGCGCCCCAAGAGCGAAAGCCGGCGGGCCGTGCCTGCCCTACGAAGCAGCCGGCAACGGCATCTCGTACATGAAGTAATGGCAGCGCTGCATGCCCAGATCGGTGTAGGTCGCCTGGGCGCGCCGGTTTTCCGTTTCCACGTACAGCCGCAAGCCGACCGCGCCAGCGACGAGGGCGCGGCGCTCCACCTCGGCGTACAACGCGCGGAAAACGCCGCCGCGACGGGCCGACGGCACCACATAGACACTCTGGATCCACCAGAAGTCGCCGGCACGCCAGTCGCTCCACTCGCGCGTCACCAGCAGGCTGCCGACCGCCTCGCCCTCATGTTCAGCCACCAGATAAAACCCGCGCCGGGGTTCCTCGAACACGCCGCTGATACCGCGCGCCAGGATCGCCGGATCAAGCTTCTTCTGTTCGGTTTCCCAGGCCATCGCCGCATTCCACTGAATCAGGGCGGCAAGGTCGGCGGGCACGGCGGCACGAATCTGCAAGGGCACGGCTCACACTCCGGTCGGTCAGGGCCGCCATCGTAGCGTGCATGTCCTTCACATGCGGACGCGTAGCTTGTTCGCCGAGGCAGGCGGCGCCTGAGCAGCTCAACGCCAGCCTGCCATGCCCGGCCGGCCCGATCTTCACGTTCGATCCCCACGGTGGTGCCTGCCATCGCCCACCGGCAAGCCACAAGGACATTCTCGTTTGAACATTGGCAATTTCCTCGACCTGCTGAAGTTGCGCCGGTTGAACGCGTTCCGGCGACGACGTGCCGCCGCTCGGACCCGGCCGGAACAGGAGCCGGCACTGCGCGCCGAATTGTTCAGCGCCGAGCAGATGGAGCGGCACGGGCGGGTGCTTGCCGGCCAGCACCGGCTGAGCATGCACCGGAATTCGGATTTGTTGCTGGCCCGCCTGGCCGACAACGAGGCGGTGCTGGCGCATACCTGCGAGCGCCTGACCCACGCGACCCGCAAGCGACTGCGAATCACCCCGGCGGGCGAGTGGCTGCTGGACAACTTCTACCTGATCGAGGAACAGATCCGGATCGCCCGGCGACATCTGCCCAAGGGCTACAGCCGCGAGCTGTCGCGGCTGGCGCAGGGGCCGTCGGCGGGCCTGCCACGTGTTTACGACATCGCGCTGGAAGTCATTTCGCACGGTGACGGACGGGTCGATGCGCACAGCCTGCAGCCGTTCATTCAGGCTTATCAGGAAGTATCGCCGCTGAAGCTGGGCGAGCTGTGGGCCATTCCGATCATGCTGCGGCTGGCGCTGATCGAAAACCTGCGCCGGGTGGCCGCCCGGGTGATGGCGGACTGGCGCTACCGGGGCCGGGCGGCACGCTGGGCCGACAGCCTGATCGCCACGACCGAGCGTGACCCGAACTCGGTGGTGCTCGTGGTCGCCGACATGGCGCGCTCCGATCCGCCGATGAACGGCCCGTTCGTGGCCGAGATGGCGCGCCGGCTGCAAGGCCAGAGCCCCGCGCTGGCGCTGCCGCTGAGCTGGATCGAGCAGCGTCTGGCCTTGTCCGGGCAGAGCATTGAACACCTGGTCCAGGTGGAGGCTCAGCAGCAGGCCACCAATCAGGTCACCATCAGCAACAGCATCGGCAGCCTGCGCACGCTGGCGGCGATCGACTGGCGCGACTTCACCGAACAATGCAGCCTGGTCGAGCACTGCCTGCGCGGCGACCCGGCCGGCACCTATGCCGCGATGGATTTCGCGACCCGCGACCGCTACCGCCACGTGGTGGAATACATCGCACGCCACCACAAGCTGACCGAGTTGGCCGTGGCGGAGGCGGCGATCGCACTGAGTGCGTCCGCCACCTTCGGCGACAACGCGCTGGCGCAACATGTCGGCTACTTCCTGGTCGGCGATGGTCGGGTTGAGCTGGAGCACAAACTGGGCATCCGCCCGCGACTGGGCATGGCCTTGCGCCGTGCGTTCGACCGTGCGCCGCTGCCGATCTACCTCGGCGTGCTGGCCGTGCTCACCTTCGGCTTCACCCAGCCGCTGGTGGCGGCCGCCGCCCATGATGCGTTGCCGTGGTGGGCGGTGGTGGCCATCGCCATTCCTTCGACGATCCTGGCCAGCCAGCTCGGCATGAGCCTGCTCAACTGGCTTGCCACGTTGTCCATCGCGCCACAGCAGTTGCCGCGCATGGACTATTCGCGCGGGATCCCCGCGCAGGCACGCACGCTGGTCGCCATTCCCACGCTGTTCGCCAGCGAGCAGGACGTGGAGGAACTGGTCGAGGCACTGGAAGTGCGTTTCCTCGGCAATCGCGACGAACACCTGCACTTTGCCCTGCTTACCGACTTCGCCGATGCCGACAGCGAGACGCTTCCGGGCGACGAGGACCTGTTGCGACTGGCCCAGCGACGTATCGAGGCACTCAACGACCGCTACGCCAGCGCCGCGGCCGATCGCTTCTTCCTGTTTCACCGCCCGCGCCGCTGGAACCCCGCCGAGCAATGCTGGATGGGCCACGAACGCAAACGCGGCAAGCTGGCCGATCTGAATGCGCTGTTGCGCGCTGGCGACAGCGCCGCGTTCATGCTGATCGTGGGCGACATCGCCACCCTGCCGCGGGTGCGCTACGTGATCACCCTGGATACCGACACCGAGCTGCCGCGCGATTCGGCGCAGGCCTTCGTCGGCACCATCGACCATCCGCTCAACCGCGCCGTGTACGACCCCGCGTTGCGTCGGGTGGTCAGCGGCTACGCGATCCTGCAGCCGCGCGTCGGCATCAGCCTGCCCAGCACCGCCCGCTCGCGCTATGCCCAACTGTATGGCAGCGATGCCGGCATCGATCCGTATACGCAGATGGTGTCGGACGTCTATCAGGATGTGTTCGGCGAAGGTTCGTTCATCGGCAAGGGCATTTATGCCGTGGATGCCTTCGAACGCACGCTGGATGGCCGCTTCCCGGAAAACCGCATCCTCAGTCACGACCTGGTCGAAGGCTGTCATGCGCGCTCGGGGCTGCTCAGCGACGCGCAATTGTTCGAAGCCTACCCCTCGCGCTACAGCGCCGACGTCAAGCGTCGCCATCGCTGGATTCGTGGCGACTGGCAATTGCTGCCGTGGCTGCTGCCATGGGCTCCGACCGCGCGTGACGGCTGGCGCCGCAATGCACTCACCGCGTTGTCGCGCTGGAAGATCCTCGACAACCTGCGCCGCTCGCTGGTGCCCGCGTCGCTACTGGTGCTGCTGCTGGTCGGCTGGCTGGTCATGTCGCCGGTGCTGTCGTGGACGCTGGCGGTGCTGGCGATGGTCCTGGTGCCGCCGGTGCTTTCGGCCATGCTGGACCTGGTGCAGAAGCCGCGCGACGTCGAGCTGGACCAGCACCTGCGCGCCGGCCTGCATGACGGCATGCTGCACTTCGCGCGCATGGGGCTCGGCCTCGCCTGGCTGCCGCATGAGGCGCAATACCACCTGGACGCGATCGTCCGCACGCTGTGGCGGATGGCGGTCAGCCGCCGCTACCTGTTGCAGTGGCAGACCTCCAGCGACGTGGAAAAGCGCAGCAGCAATGCCGCATCGGCGATGTGGCGCTTGATGTGGATCGGCCCGGCGCTGGCTACTGTGATGATCGTGGTGCTGGCGCTGCAGCGACCGATGGTGTTGTGGCTGGCCGCGCCGCTGCTGCTGTTGTGGCTGGCGTCGCCCGCGCTGGCGTGGTGGATCAGCCAGCCGCGCAAGGAAGACGCTTTTGTGCCGGACGCCCAGCAGCGACGCTTCCTGCGCACCCTGGCGCGGCAGACCTGGGCGTTCTTCGATGTGCACGTCAACGCCGAAGATCACTGGCTGGCGCCGGACAACCTGCAGGAACAGCCCGGCCCGGTGATAGCCCATCGCACTTCGCCGACGAATATCGGCATGGCCTTGCTGGCCGGTCTGGCCGCGCACGATTTCGGCTTTCTGGGCACCGGCCGACTGCTGGAACGCACCCGACTGACGCTGGCCAGCATGCAGCGCCTGTCGCGCCATCGTGGCCACTTCTACAACTGGTACGACACGCAGACGCTGCAGCCGCTGGCCCCGCTGTATGTATCGGCGGTGGACAGTGGCAACCTGGCCGGCCATCTGCTGACCCTGAGCCCGGGGCTGCTGGAATTGATCGACGCGCCGGTTTTCAGCCCGGAACTCCTGCAGGGGCTGCTCGACACGCTGGAGCTGCTGCACGATGCAAGCGAAGCCGAGGCGGAAGACCAACTGGCACCGCTGCAGCACATCCTCACCGACGCCATCGAAGCTCCACCGGCAACCACCGGCGCCGTGGTCATCCTGCTGGATCAGATCCGGCAGATGACCCATGCCCTGGCGACGACACTGGAGCCACCCGCAGAAAGCGACGCCCGCTTCTGGCTGGACATGCTGCGCGACCAGGCCAGCGAACTGCATGCCGACGCCGTGCAATTCAACCTCGACCCGCCGGCGGACGAAGTGGTGGGCTTCAGCGGCATACCCACCTTGCAGCAACTGGCCCGGGTCGAGCCATTGTGCTGGCCCGATGGAGCCAACGCGGAGGGCGTCCGCGAGCGCGCTTCATCGCGCATTGCCCTGATCGAGCAGCTGGCGCATCTGGCGGTCGAGCTGGCGCAGATGGATTACCGTTTCCTGTACGACAGCACGCGCGACCTGCTGGCGATCGGCTACAACGTCGACCAGCACCGGCTGGATGCCAGCTATTACGACCTGCTCGCCTCCGAAGCGCGGCTGGCCAGTTTCGTCGCCATCGCCCAGGGCCAGCTCCCGAAGGACAACTGGTTCGCGCTGGGACGGTTGCTGACCACCGTGGGCGGCGAACCGGTGTTGCTGTCCTGGACCGGTTCGATGTTCGAGTACCTGATGCCCACGCTGGTCATGCCCGGCTTCGAAGGCACCCTGCTGGACCAGACCTGTCGCGCCGCCGTGGCGCGGCAGATCGAATACGGCAACCAGCTCGGCGTTCCCTGGGGCGTGTCGGAGTCCGGCTACAACACGCTGGACGCGCACTTCACCTACCAGTACCGCGCCTTCGGCGTACCCGGTCTGGGCCTGAAGCGCGGGCTGGGCGATGACGTGGTGATTGCACCGTATGCCAGCGCATTGGCGCTGATGGTGGCGCCCGCGGCGGCCACCCGGAACCTGCAACGGCTGGCCGAGGTGGGCGCGCAGGGTCGTTACGGCCTGTACGAAGCGATCGACTACACCCCGGCCCGGTTGCCGGTGGGACAACCCGCCGCGGTGGTGCGCCAGTTCATGGCCCATCACCAGGGCATGACCTTGCTGGCGCTGGACTACGCCCTGCGTGACCGGCCGATGCAGCGACGCTTCGAGTCGCACCCGCAGTTCCAGGCCAGCAGCCTGCTGCTGCAGGAGCGCGTGCCGAAAACCGCGGCCGAATACCTGCACGCCACCGGTTTCCCCGAGCGCGACGGCGGGATCCGTGCCGAAGCCCGTCTGCGCGTATTCACCGACCCGGATCGTGCGCTGCCGGCCGTGCAGCTGCTGTCCAATGGCCGCTACCACCTCATGCTCAGCAGCGGTGGCGGCGGATACAGCCGGCGCGGCGAACTGGCGCTGACGCGCTGGCACGAAGACATCACCCGGGACAACTGGGGCACGTTCTGTTACCTGCGCGAAGTGGCCAGCAACGCGTGCTGGTCCACCGCCTATCAGCCCACCTGCCGCAAGACCGACTTGTTCGAGGCCATTTTCTCCGAGGCCCGCGCCGAGTTTCGCGTGCGCGAAAACGAGTTCGACGCGCACACCGAAATCGTGGTGTCGCCCGAGGACGACATCGAGCTGCGTCGCACCCATTTGACCAACCGCGGACGCACCCGCCGCACCATCGAACTGACCAGTTACGCCGAGGTGGTGCTGGCCCCGCCGATCGCCGATGCGTTGCACCCGGCCTTCAGCAAGTTGTTCGTGCAGACCGAGCTGGTGCCCGAACTGCAGGCGATCGTGTGCACGCGCCGGCCCCGCGCCGCCGGCGAGCACATGCCATGGATGTTCCATCTGCTGGCGGTGCACGACGCCGAGATCGACGAGATCTCCTACGAAACCGATCGTGCCCGCTTCATTGGACGTGGCCGCAGCACCGCCAACCCCCAAGTACTCGACGCCGGGCAGGCGCAACTGTCCAACAGCGACGGCTCGGTGCTTGATCCGGTGATGGCCATCCGCTGCCGCATCACGCTGGATCCCGATCAGACCGCCACCATCGACTTCGTCAGCGGCATCGCCGAGCAGCGCGACGCGTGCGTCCAGCTGATCGGCAAGTACCGCGACCGCCATCTGGCCGATCGCGTGTTCGACCTGGCCTGGACCCATAGCCAGGTCCTGCTGCGCCAACTCAATGCCAGCCTCGCCGATGCGCAGCTGTACGAACACATGGCCACCAGCATCCTGTACCCCAATGCCAGCCTGCGCGCCCAGTCCGCCGTGCTTCGCGCGAACCGCCGCGGGCAATCCGGGTTGTGGGGGCAATCGATTTCCGGCGACCTGCCGATCGTGCTGCTGCAGATCGCCAGCCAGTCGCGGATCGAACTGGTGCGCCAGCTGGTGCAAGCCCACGCGTATTGGCGCCTCAAGGGCCTGGCCGTGGACCTGGTGATCTGGAACGAGGATCGCGCCGGCTACCGGCAGGAGCTGCAGGACCAGATCATGGGCCTGATTGCCTCCGGCAGCGAGGCCAGCCTGCTTGATCGACCCGGTGGCATTTTCGTGCGGCCCTCGCAGCAACTGTCCGGCGAAGACCGCGTGGTGATGCTGGCCAGTGCACGGCTGATTCTCAGCGACGGGCGAGGCAGCCTGGCCGAGCAGATCGGGCGGCGCCAGCCCGAATTGCATGCGCCGCGGCTGGAGCCGTCGCGTCCCGCACCCGGCGCTGCACCCGCCTCGACCGTGGATCACCAGGCGCGGCCGCCACTGCAACTGGCCAACCCGCACGGCGGCTTCAGCCCCGATGGCCGCGAATACGTCATCGTGCAGCGCGCGGGCCAGACCACCCCCGCGCCGTGGAGCAACGTGCTGGCCAACCCGCATTTCGGCACCGTGATTTCCGAAAGCGGCAGTGCCTACAGCTGGGCCGAAAACGCCCATGAATTCCGGCTCACCCCGTGGCACAACGACCCGGTCAGCGACGGCGGCGGCGAGGCACTGTATCTGCGTGATGAAGAAACCGGCGAGGTCTGGTCACCCACGCCGCTGCCACGACGCGGCAGCGGCACCTACGTCACCCGCCATGGCTTCGGCTACAGCGTGTTCGAACATGTGGAAGACGGCATCCACTCCGAGTTGTGGATCTACGTGGCGCTGGACGCCTCGGTGAAATTCTCGGTGCTGAAGCTGCGCAATACCTCTGCTCGATCGCGCCGCCTCAGCGTCACCGCCTATGTCGAATGGTTGCTCGGCGACCTTCGCGAAAAAACCGCGATGCACGTGGTCACCGAGTCGGACCCGGCCAGCGGCGCGGTGTTCGCGCGCAACGCCTACAACACCGAGTTCCCCGGTCGCGTGGCCTTCTTCGATGTGGACGACGATGCGCGCAGCATCGATGGCGACCGCAGCGAATTCCTGGGACGCAACGGCAGCATGCATGCCCCGGCCGGGCTGGGCCGCGCCCATCTGTCAGGGCGCCTGGGCGCGGGACTGGACCCCTGTGCCGCCTTGCAGTCGCATCTGACCCTGGAAGACGGTGCCGAGCGGCAGCTGATCTTCCGCCTGGGCCTGGGCCGCGACGCCGCCGACGCCAGCACCCTGGTCCAGCGCTTCCGTGGCATGGGCAGCGCGGTCGAGACGCTGGCCAGGGTACGCACACACTGGGCACGCACGCTGGGCGCCGTGCAGGTGCACACGCCGGAGCCGGCGCTGGATGTGCTCGCCAATGGCTGGCTGCTGTACCAGACCATCGCCTGTCGCATCTGGGCGCGCAGCGGTTATTACCAGTCCGGCGGCGCCTTCGGCTTCCGCGACCAGTTGCAGGACTCGATGGCCACCCTGCATGCGGCCCCGGAACTGTCGCGCGCGCAACTGTTGCTGTGTGCCGCCCACCAGTTTGTGGAAGGCGACGTGCAGCACTGGTGGCATCCACCGCTGGATCGCGGCGTGCGCACCACCTGTTCGGACGATTACCTGTGGCTGCCGCTGGCCACCGCCCGCTACGTACTGGCCAGCGGTGACCGCGGCGTGCTGGACGAACCCGTCGGCTACCTCGACGGCCGTCCGCTGCAGCCGGGTGAAGAGTCGTATTACGACCTGCCGCAACCCTCCAGCCTGCGCGAAACGCTGTACCAGCATGGCGTGCGCGCGATCAACCACAGCCTGGGCCAGCGTGGCGTGCATGGCCTGCCGTTGATCGGCGGCGGCGACTGGAATGACGGCATGAATCGCGTCGGTGAAGCCGGTCGCGGCGAAAGCATCTGGCTGGGCTTCTTTTCCGGCGAAGTGCTGACCCGCTTCGCCGAAGTGGCGCGACTGCACGGCGACGAAGCATTCGCCCAGCGCTGCGACAACGAAGTCACCCAGTTGCACCTGGCGCTGGAACAGCACGGCTGGGACGGCGCCTGGTATCGGCGTGCGTATTTCGACGACGGCACGCCGCTGGGTTCGGCCGGCAGCGAGGAATGTCGCATCGACTCGATTGCGCAAAGCTGGTCGGTGCTGTCCGGCATGGCACCGGAACAGCGACGGCTGCAGGCGATGGAATCGCTCGATCAGCACCTGGTGCGACGGGATGCCGGCCTGGTCCAGCTGCTGGATCCGCCCTTCGACAAATCCGCGGTCGACCCCGGTTACATCAAGGGCTACGTCCCGGGCGTGCGCGAAAACGGTGGTCAATACACGCATGCCGCGATCTGGGCCACGATGGCCTTCGCCGAACTCGGCGACAGCGCCCGCGCGTGGGAACTGCTGCACATGATCAACCCGGTCAACCATGGCATCGACGCGGCGCAAATGGACGTCTACAAGGTCGAACCCTACGTGGTCAGCGCCGACGTCTACGCCGTGGAGCCGCACATCGGTCGCGGCGGCTGGAGCTGGTATACCGGCTCGGCCGGCTGGATGTACCGCCTGATCGTCGAATCCCTGCTCGGCCTGAAACTCGAGTCCGGCAAGCTGCGTTTCGCGCCGGTACTGCCGACGGACTGGGACGGCTTCCGGATGGCGTATCGCCATCGCGATACGCTGTATCGGATCGACCTGCGGCAAAGCGACGTCGGCACGGCGCCCGCCGTGTGGCTGGATGGGGAAGTTCAGCCCGACGGCGGCATTCCGCTGGGTGACGATGGCCTCTCGCATGAGGTGGAACTCAACTGGCCCAGGGCAGGGTGAGCCCCAGGCAAACCTGTCTGCCCGCACGACTCAACGATCCAACGGGCTCAGCACGCCGTGGCCCCCACGGTTGAGCACATGGGTATAGATCTGCGTGGTGGCCACGTCCTTGTGGCCGAGCAGCTCCTGGATGGTCCGGATATCGTGTCCCGCTTCCAGCAGATGGGTGGCGAAGGAATGACGCAGCGTGTGGCAGGTGGCCGGCTTGACGATACCGGCCTTTTGCCGCGCATGGCGCACCGCGCGCTGCAGGCCGCCTTCGTCGAGATGATGGCGACGTCGCTCCCCGCCCAGAGGATCACGCGACAGCTGATCAGATGGAAACACGTACTGCCAGCCCGCCTCGCGGGCCGCAGACGGGTATTTGCGCGCCAGCGCGTGCGGTAGCCATACCGCGCCAAGACCGGCCGCCAAATCCTGCTGGTGAATCAGCCGAACTCTCTCCAGTTGCGCCCGCAGCGGCTCCCGCAACCGCAGCGGCAAAGGCACATGGCGATCTTTCCCGCCCTTGCCATCGCGCACGCAGATCTGGCCGAGCTCGAAATCCACGTCCTTGACGCGCAGACGCACACATTCCATCAGCCGCATGCCCGATCCGTACAGCAACGAGGCCATCAGACCGAACCGGCCACTCATCAGCGTCAACAGCCGATTCACCTCATCGCGCGAAAGCACCACCGGCACCCGTTGCGGACGCTTTGCACGCACCACGCTCTCCATCCATGGCAAATCGATGGACAAGACCTCGCGATACAGAAACAACAACGCCGACAGCGCCTGGTTCTGGGTGCCCGCCGCCACATTGCCGTGGGTCGCCAGTGAACTGAGGAAACCCTCAACCTCCGCCACACCCATCTCGCGTGGATGACGTTTTCCCATAGCCAGAATAAACCGACGGATCCAGCCCACATATGCCTGCTCCGTTCGCAGGCTGTAGTGCCTGAGCCGAAGTCGCGCACGCACCTGATCCAGCAATCGCGGCGATTTCGCCCCCGTTACACCCTCACCTCTGCCTGCGTAACTCATACACCCTCAAAAGTGCCGGATAACGCAGACAGCTTGCTCTTCCACCAAGCCCGTCGCAGCAGCGCAATCCCATGATTCGATGTAGGAATTACGCGCTTGTGCGGTCAGGAGCAGCCCTGCATACTCCGTGCAACACCTCACTTATGGGGTCTACTAAGCGTTAGGCGGCAGAGCATTTTCCTTCGTAGTGCTTCGCGCGTTTCACGTCTTGGCTTCGCGTGGCAAAGCGGCGGTTTGCTGTTCCAGGCTGGCCTGCGTTGTTGCCTTTCGTGCGCTTGGTCGTCTGTCGTGTCTTGCGCGCGTTGGCGCATGTCGCATCTTCATACTCTGTCGTGCGCGCGGTTCGCTGCAACGTGACGCTCGTCGCCAGCGGCTCGTTCTTCGCGCGCAGGCCGCAAGCTTCACGGCATTGCCGGGCTTTCAAAGCAGCGCTATCGTGTTCGCACACGGCGGGGTAACCGTGCTGCCGTCTAACATCTCGTTCAAGGCGGACGGCTACGCCGCCGCTTAACTCCAGCGTTAGATCCCATGGGCAGAACTTGCGACAGTTCGATGCATAGAAGCCGGCTCCTCGCCAGCCAAATAGCCGTCTGCTACTACTGCTTCGCCGAGTTCCCACCGTCGGCTATTACTGAGTGGTGTGACGCAATCGGCGAGGAGCTTGGGCAAACTGCAATATGTCCTCAGTGCAGCGTAGACGCGGTTGTTGGTTTCAACGGTCAGGTCGATGCTGCATGGGTTCAAGCTGCGCATCAAAAAGGGTTCGGCTAGCATGGGTTCTAACCACTCGTTCGAGGCGGACGGCTCCGCCGCCGCTCAACTCAAGCGTTAGGCCACTATGAAAGCTCTGTCGCGAGTGCTTCTCCTTCTACTAATCATTGTTGTGGCGTTTGCTGCGAGCGCTTACGCACAGCACTTCACTCGCACGCTTGTCTTCGGCGCCCAGATCCCGCGCAGCTACCTTGACATGATTACCTGTGCGCTGGTCGGAGCTTTTGCTGCTACGGTCGTTGCTTCGGCTCCACTAGCAGCCGCATTCCGCAAGCAAGCATGGCTGGCTGCGATCGTCGTCTCAGTTCCCGTTATCGCGTTGCGCGCCAATGAGTTCATTACGTACACCGGCTCGCTCTCCACACAGGTTAAGGTCATGGCAATCTTGGAGGCATCCAGCTACCTTGGCTTTCTTGTGGTGGGCGCATGGTGTGTATCGCGTATCTGGCCGCGGCCTAACAATTCGTTCAAGGCGGACGGCTACGCCGCCGCTTAACTCTAGCGTTAGCCCTATGAACCGGATCTTTCTCGTGTTGCTTCTCGTTCTAGCTTCTTGGTCAGCACCTGCTGCAGATGTCTGCGGTAGTCCAGGAGAGAAGCCGAGCGTCAAATCCACCCTTGTGCATCTTCAGGGCAAACCAACAGGGCCGGCTTTCTACTACCGAACCGATCTTTACTATGTGGTATTTATTAGCCAAGCTTCGATGACCGCCTTCCTCAACAAGCTGTCCATACCTGATTCCGCTACCGCTGCAAAAGCACTGGTTGATTCCATACGCGCCGACATGCCATTGCGCGAAGATCGCGATCTTTTTCGCTACAACTTTTCGGACTGGTGGAATATGAATCTCATAGAGTCGATGGTGGTGGACCTCTTGCAGCATGGAAACGTGGCTTTGGTTGGGGCGGGTGAAGACCCAATGGATAAGATCACTATTGTTCACGAACGAACGCCCGAAATAACTCTCACACGCATCTACGCTGGAGAGAAAGGCGAAAATGAAATATTCACTCTTCGCGGCTGCATTGCGGACTGACCCAACTGTGCAAGGTCAACAGCGCAAGAAGAATCGTACGATGTCTATCGGGCGAGTCGCCTAACATCTCGTTCAAGGCGGACGGCTTCGCCGCCGCTTAACTCAAGCGTTAGACCTCACAACATGACTCCTCTGCGCGTGCTGGTCTCGATCATCGTCCCTCTCGTCGTCAGCGCTTGCGCTGGCCCGAGGTTGGCCGCAACCGCCGCAAAGCCAGCAATTCCGCAAACGGCAGCCGAGTGCACCGCGCGAGGCGGCAACTGGACAACGCTCGGTCTTCCATATCCTGGCAAACCAAAAGTCTGCGACCTCAAGGCTACTGACTCCGGCAAGGTCTGCTCAGACTCCAGTGAATGCCAAGGTTCGTGTGTTGCACCAGACGGTATTGCCAGCGGTGTTAAAGCAAGCGGCACCTGCTCGGCGTACGTATCCAATTTCGGCAACGTCAAACGAGTCGCGCATGGCAAAGTTGTCTCGCTCAACGTAGAGTGAGGTCTAACCAATCATTCGAGGCGGACGGCTTCGCCGCCGCTCAATTCCAGCGTTAGGAGTCAGAAGCAGGATGTTGGCTCTCGAAAGTTCTTTTTGGTCCGAGCTTCGGCATGCCTACGGAGCCGCAACAAATATTCCGGCGCTGTTGAGTCAACTCACGAGTTACCCGGACGAGGCGTCCTACCAAGACGAACCTTGGTTCACGTTGTGGAGTTCGCTCTGCCACCAAGGCGATATCTACTCTGCATCTTTTGCGGCAGTTCCCCACATTGTCCACGCGCTAGCTGCCAACACTTCCCGCGCATCTGTCAGCTATTTCCTATTGCCGGCGAGCATCGAGGTAGCACGTGCCTCAGCCAATGCGGCCGTTCCCCCGTCGTTGTCCGTCGCCTACTTTGCAGCGCTCGCTCAACTCCCTGCGCTTGCAGGGGCTGCCGCGCGGCCGGGGTGGGACGCCTCGCTGTGTACTTCGGCTCTCGCAGCAACCGCTGCTGCCACTGGCAACCATCAAACTGCACGGCTACTGTTGGAGGCGGAGCAAAGCGATATTCCTGAGATCATCAATTGGCTGCAGTCGCGCTGACTCCTAACCACTCGTTCAAGGCGGACGGCTACGCCGCCGCTTAACTCCAGCGTTAGACGCCAATGTCAACTCAATCGCCGATCGAACAACTTGATGGATGCGAGTACCTCTTTCTATCCAGTATTTCGGAGCCGGAAGAAAACGGTCTGCTCATCCTCGTACAAGAGGGTTTGCCGGCGGGTGAGCCAGAATCCCTTCAAGTTGGCTCGGGTAGCATAGATGGAGTCGTGCCTATCGACGTCACGGCACAGTCTCGAACTTTCGAGCTGCATTGGCCGCTGTATATAAGCTACGCGGTCCGGAACGAGTCTTTCTGCACATGGGACGAGGAAGAGGAATGGGTTGGGTTCGCGTTTCGCGTATACACTCAATCCAAATTTCTAGATTTCGTCGCGCGTGGCACCTTTGCTTCTACAGAATATCCGGGACTTTTCAAGCACTACCAAGTGCTGTGTGCCAATCACATCATTGATGTTGCTGCTCAAGAGGCGCCCGTTGTTCGCGTAGTTGGCGTCTAACCACTCGTCCAAGCGGACGGCGTACCGCCGCCGCTTAACTCCAGCGTTAGGCATATGGATATACGACTTCTAAAGAAAATGCGTCGGCGTCGCCGCCTCTTCCGCCTCGGGGTCTTGGTGGGGCTGTTTGGCGCTGGAATGATGTTGGTGTATTTCGTCTTTCTCGCCTTGGACCCGAGTGCATCCATTGTCTACAACGGCGTACCCACTACGGCGTTTAATGAAAAGCTATCTGCCGCCTTGATCCCTGGTGTGGTGTTAGTCGTCTTCCTTGGCTTGCTACTCTTGCCGGATCGCGCAATTGATCGCACCTTCGTCAGGCGTCAGCACACGCTGTCTACTCTTTCTTCTTGGCTGCGATAGCGCCTAACATTTCGTTCAAGGCGGACGGGACAGTTCCTACGCTTTAGTGGACACCCTGAACTACCACTTCAGGAGTCCACACCATGCCGAATCCAGGCCCACGAACGACCTATCG
>NZ_JBSSDT010000005.1:0-352814 GCF_054061035.1 Rhodanobacter sp. TND4EL1 | reverse complement strand
TTGCCTCCGATGCCCGCAACGCGCGGCCTCCGCAACTCATCGCCAGAGGTTCTATCCTGAAAGCCCTCACCGGAAACGGTGGGGGCTTTTGCTTTTGCCTCCGCAAACGGCAGATCTTCCAGTGATCGGGCTCATCAGGCCGGGGAGAATTTGTCCAGACGCAGGCGCCTGCGGGCCTTTTGCTGTTAGCAGCTTTCGTCGAGATGGGTGCAAGGACATGTTGCTACTCTTTGTCTGGACGTGGCCAAAGGCATTGCTGTGGATCGACGATACATTCTGGCGATAGACCAGGGCACGACGAGCTCGCGTGCCATCCTCTTTGATCATTCCGGCGCCGTCTGTTTTTCCGCGCAGAGGGAGATTTCGCAAAAGTACCCCTCACCTGGTTGGGTGGAGCAGGACGCCCGGGAGATTCTTGCCAGCGTGCTGACGGCGATCGGCGAGGTGTTGGCTGCAGCGTCGGTCGACCGCCATCAGCTGGCAGGCATCGGCATCACCAATCAGCGCGAAACCACGGTGGTATGGGATCGCCATACCGGCGAACCGGTTTGCCATGCCATTGTCTGGCAGTCACGGCAGAGCCTGTCCATCTGCGAGCGGCTTCAGGCGGATGGGTACGGTCCGTTGGTTCGCGAACGAACAGGCTTGCTGATCGATGCGTATTTTTCCGGCAGCAAGATCCGCTGGATTCTGGATCACGTGGACGGCGCCCGCGAACGCGCCGAACGCGGAGAGCTGCTGTTTGGCACGATCGACAGCTGGCTGATCTGGCACCTCAGCGGGGGCAGACTGCACGTCACGGATGTCAGCAACGCGGCACGCACGATGCTGTTCAACATTCATTCCCGCCAATGGGATGACGAGTTGCTCAAGATGCTCGATATCCCAGCCCGCATGCTGCCCGAGGTGCGGTCGAACAGCGAGGTCTACGGTCATACGGTGGCGTTGCCCGGCTTGATGTCCGGCGTTCCGATCAGTGGCGTGGCGGGTGACCAGCAGGCGGCGTTGTTCGGTCAGGCCTGCTTCGAGGCCGGCATGGCCAAGAACACCTACGGCACCGGTTGCTTCATGCTGATGAATACCGGCGCGCAGGCGGTGCCTTCCCGGCACGGCTTGCTGACCACGATCGCGTGGGAACTGGACGGGGCGGTCGAGTATGCGCTGGAAGGCAGCATCTTCGTCGCCGGCTCGGTGGTGCAATGGCTGCGCGATGGATTGCAGATGCTGGCGTGTGCGGCTGACTCGCAGGGTTGTGCGGAAAGCGTCTCGTCCAGTGAAGGGGTCTATCTGGTGCCGGCGTTTGTGGGGCTGGGGGCGCCGTACTGGCGCAGTGACGTGCGCGGCGCGATCTTCGGGCTGTCTCACGGCACGTGCAAGGAGCACGTCGTGCGCGCGGCGCTGGAATCCCTGGCCTACCAGTCGCGTGACGTGCTCGCGGCGATGGAAGCCGATGCGGGGATTCCGCTGCGCGAGCTGCGCGCCGATGGGGGCGCCATAGCCAACGAGTTCGTGGCCCAGTTCCAGAGCGACATGCTCGGCGTGCCCGTATTGCGCCCGAAGATCGCCGAAACCACGGCGCTGGGCGCGGCCTACCTGGCCGGCCTGGCGGTGGAATTCTGGGAAAGTCGCGATCAGATCAGCAAGCTCTGGCAGGTCGACCGGCGTTTCGAGCCGTCGATGGAGGAGTCCGAGCGCGAACGCCTGTATCGGGGCTGGCGGGATGCGGTGCAGTCCACCATCGGCTTTCGGGTGGACTGAAACGAACAAGGCCCCCGGCTCTCGGCTCGGGGGCCTTGCTGGTTCCAGCGGATGCTTGGCCGGTCAATCCAGCGCGTAGCCAAACTGATCGAGGAACTCCGCGGCAAAATCGGCGTAGCCAAAGCGCTGATTCTGCGTGCCCGGATGCTCGACCTTGAGCGCGCCCATCAGCGACGCCATCCGGCCCACGGTGGGCCAATCCTTGCCACGCATGATGCCGAAGATCAGTCCGGCACGATAAGCGTCGCCGCAGCCGGTGGGGTCCACGATCTGGCGCTCGCGGGCCGGCGGGATATGGTGAGTCTCGCTGCCCACATGGATCAATGAGCCACGTGGGCCCTGGGTCACGATGTAGGCGGTGACCTTGGCCGCGATCTCGGCAGCGCTCCAGCCGGTCCGGGTCTGCAACAGCTGCGACTCGTAATCGTTGACGATCACATAGGTCGACTTGCCGATCATCGCGCGGAACTCCTCACCGCTGAACAGCGGCATGGCCTGGCCCGGATCGAAGATGAACGGCACGCCGCGTGCGGCGAATTCGTCGACGTGTTGCAGCATCGCCTCACGGCCATCCGGCGCCACGATCGCGAAATCGATCTGCGGAATGTCGCGCACGTGGTTTTCCTGCGCGCTGGACATCGCGCCGGGATGAAACGCGGTGATCTGGTTGTTGTCCAGGTCCGTGGTGATGAAGCACTGCGGCGTGAACTGGTCATCGAACACGCGAACGCTGTCCAGGCAGATGCCGCATTGCTCCATGTGCGCGCGATAAGGCGCGAAATCCTGGCCCACCGCTGCCACGGGCAGCGGATCGCCGCCGAGCAATTTCAGGTTGTAGGCAATGTTGCCGGCGCAACCGCCAAATTCGCGGCGCATGCGGGGAACCAGGAACGACACATTCAGGATGTGCATCTGATCGGGCAGGATGTGGTTCTTGAACTGGTCCTGGAACACCATGATGGTGTCGTAGGCCAGCGATCCGCAGATGACGGCAGACATGATGTGAAGAAGCCCCCGGGCAGAGAATGGAAAACCGTATCGCCGCAAGTCGGCACAGGCCGAACCGGACGGGCCCGGTCAAAGGGTGGAATCTTACCGCCATCTGCCCGGGTTGGCGACTTTCCGCCTGACCGGGAAGCTCAGTTGGAGACGCAGCAAATGAGCTTATCGTCGTGTTGTACAAGGATTTCTTAACGTTATTGTCCTTGCGCATGCAGGACACGCTGACTAGACTGGCGAGCTTACTTTTCAGCCAGGCCGGACCACGGCGGACCCATGTTCAAGAAGTTTCGCGGGATCTTCTCCAACGACATCTCCATCGACCTCGGCACGGCGAATACGCTGATCTATGTGCGCGGTCAGGGCATCGTCTTGAACGAGCCGTCGGTGGTGGCGATCCGCCAGGATCGCGGCCCGGGCGGCCCGCGCACGATCGCGGCCGTGGGTGGTGACGCCAAACGCATGCTCGGCCGCACCCCGGGCAACATCGCCACGGTGCGACCGATGAAGGACGGCGTGATCGCGGACTTCACGATGACCGAAGCGATGCTGCAGCACTTCATCAAGCAGGTGCACAAGTCGCGTTTCCTGCGTCCAAGCCCCCGCGTGCTGGTTTGCGTGCCGTGCGGTTCGACCCAGGTCGAGCGTCGCGCCATCAAGGAATCGGCCGAAGGCGCCGGCGCCCGCGATGTATTTCTGATCGAGGAACCGATGGCCGCGGCGATCGGCGCCGGCATTCCGGTGCACGAAGCGCGTGGCGCGATGGTGCTGGATATCGGTGGCGGCACGTCCGAGGTCGCGGTGATCTCGTTGAACGGCATCGTCTACTCGCAGTCGGTCCGCGTCGGTGGCGATCGTTTCGACGAAGCCATCATCAATTACGTGCGCCGCAACCACGGCACCCTGATCGGCGAGTCCACCGCCGAGCGGATCAAGCTGCAGATCGGCTGCGCATTCCCGCAGACCGACGTCAAGGAGATCGAGATCTCCGGCCGCAACCTGGCCGAGGGCGTGCCACGCATGTTCACGATCAACTCCAACGAGATTCTCGAGGCCTTGCATGAGCCGCTGGCCGGCATCGTGGCCGCGGTGAAGTCGGCCCTGGAGCAGACCCCACCGGAACTCTGTTCCGACGTGGCCGAGCGCGGCATCGTGCTGACCGGCGGCGGCGCCTTGCTGCGCGACCTGGATCGGCTGATCTCCGAGGAGACCGGCCTGCATGTGCAGGTCGCCGACGACCCGCTGACTTGCGTGGCGCGTGGCGGTGGCAAGGCGCTGGAGCTGATCGATCAGCACGGCAGCGACTTCTTCGCCCCCGAGTAAGGCGAGAGCCTGCTCATGGCCTTCGAGTGCCCCGCGTTGCCATTGAGTGGCTGTCAGGTGTCAGGGCGCGGCGCCGGTCTGCCTGGCTGGCAGGCCAAGCCGCGCGATGCCGCATGGCGGCCAATCAATGACAACCCGAAGGGCCGGGTCTGCTTGCCCGCATGCCGGCGTCATCGTTCGGTCGCGGACGGACGTCCACTTCCTCTCTCTTCCCTGGCTTGCGCGCAAACAGGTCCCGGTGCGGGGTACCCGAAGACGATGAGCAGGCTCTAGTCATGGCGCGTACGCGCGATGAGTCCTCGCCACTGTTCGCCGGCAATGCCGCGGGAACCCTGCGACTGATCGTCTACCTCACGCTGGCTGTGGTGCTGATGGTGCTTGACCATCGCAACAACTGGCTGTGGCGCCTGCGCGATACCGCATCAGCCGTGGTTGAGCCGGTATACCGGCTGGCCGGGATGCCGGCGGTGGGTGTCCGCACGATGAGCGTGGCCTTCGCCGATCGTCAGCGATTGACCGAGCAGAACCAGCGCCTGCGCGAGGACCTGCTGTTGGCGAATGCCAAGTTGAACCGGATGGCGGCGGTGGCGGAACAGAACCAGCGCCTGAAGGAGCTGCTGGATACCCAGCACAGCCTCGACCTCAACGTGCAACTGGCGCGGGTGATCGGCGTGGATCTCGGCGCCTATCGCTATCAGCTGACCTTGAACATGGGTGCCCGCGACGGCGTCAAGCCCGGCCAGCCGGTGATCGACGCTCATGGCGTGATGGGCCAGGTCAAGGAAGTTCTGCCAACCACCTCGGTGGTCATGCTGATCACCGATCCGGCACATGCGATCCCTGTGGTGATCGAGCGCACCGGTTTGCGCACGGTGGCTTATGGGTCACGCAGTGGCGATGAACTGGCCTTGCCGACCATCCCGCTGGCAGCCGATGTTCATGCCGGTGACAAGTTGTTGACCTCGGGACTGGGCGGTCGTTTTCCGCCGGGGTTTCCGGTCGGCGAAGTGAGCTCGGTGGCGCCCGCGCCCACCGGCATGTTCCTTGTCGCGCTGGCGAAGCCGGCGGCGGACATCGACCGCAGCGAAGACGTGTTGCTGTTGCACGACCAGGCCGAGCCTGACGGCCCACCGACGCCGGTGACCCCGATGGGTCCGCCCGGCCATTTGGCGCCCGGTGAGAACGCGGACGTTCCGGCCGCAGGCGCCGAGGTGAAACCGTGAACAGACAGCGCGTGAGCCAATGGTGGTTCATCGGCACCGTGATGTTTGCGCTGCTGTCGATGCTGGTGCCGCTGCCCGGCGTGCTGGAACCGTTCAAGCCATATTGGCCCGCGTTGATCCTGCTGTACTGGTCGCTGGAGTCGGAGGATCGGGTGACTCTCGGGCTGGCCTTCGGGGTAGGCCTGGCGGCCGATATTCTCAACGGCGTGGTGCTCGGCGAGCAGGCGTTGCGGCTCTGCGCGCTGGTCTTCATCGCCTTGCGCTTCCGTTCGCGACTGCGTTTCTTCCCGATGTGGCAACAGGCGCTGGCGGTATTGGCCCTGCTGTTGAACGATCGCGTGTTGTTGTTGCTGGTGCGGCTGCTGGCCGGTGCCTCGCTGCCGCCAGCCAGTTGGTGGATTTCGCCGTTTGTCGGCGCCGCGCTGTGGCCGTTCCTATTCCTGTTGCTCGACGATCTGCGCGCACGTCTGCGGATTCAATGAGCATGAACCAGTGACATGAAGATCCGGCGATCGATCAAGGACCCGCGCGGCGAAAGCCTGCTGTTCAGGCGTCGCGCCGTGGCTGCCTTCGTGCTGATCCTGCTTGGCCTGTGCCTGTTGCTCACCCGCTTTGCCTACCTGCAGGTGACGCACCACGAGGAGTTTCTCACTCGTTCGCAGAACAATCGCGTCAAGCCGCGTGCCATCCCGCCGGCGCGCGGCCTGATCTACGACCGCAACGGCGTGCTGCTGGCCGACAACGTGCCCGCGTTCCGGCTGGAAGTGGTGCCGGAGCAGGTCAAGGACATGCCGGCGTTGCTGGCCCGGCTGGGCCAGGTGGTGCCGCTGGACCCGGACGACCTGGACGCGTTCCGCAAGCAGCTCAAGCAGAGTCGTCGTTTCGACAGCGTGCCGCTGAAAATGCACCTGACCGAGGACGAGATCGACCGCTTCGCCGTCAATCGCTGGCGCTTCCCGGGCGTGGATGTGGTCCCCTACCTGACCCGACGCTATCCATTGGGCGAGCTGTTTGCGCACGTCGTGGGCTATGTCGGGCGCATCGACGCGGACGATCTGGAGCGGCTCGACCCCGTCCGCTACAAGGGCACCAGTCACGTGGGTCGCAGCGGCATCGAGCGTTCCTACGAGGACATGCTGCACGGCACCCCAGGCTACGAGTTGCTGGAGGTGAATGCCGACGGCCGCACCCAGCGCGTGCTGGAGACACACGCACCGACACCCGGAAAAAACCTCTATCTCAGCATTGACTCACGCCTGCAGAAAGCCGCGGAACTGGCGTTCGATGGTCGCCCCGGCGCGGCGGTGGCGATCGATCCACGCAATGGCCAGGTGCTGGCGATGGTCAGCGTGCCGACCTTCGATCCCAACCTGTTCGTCAACGGCATCAGCAAGACGGATTACTCCGCGCTGACCAACGACCCGGACAAGCCGCTGTACAACCGTGCGCTGCGTGGCGTGTATCCGCCAGGCTCGACGGTAAAGCCGCTGATCGGCCTGGCGGGCCTGGAGACCGGCATGCGCAAACCCGGCGACACGGTGCTGTCCACCGGTGTTTTCTACATTCCCGGCCAGTCGCGCGGCTATCGTGATGATCAGCGTGGCGGCGTCGGCACGGTCGATCTCCGGCGCGCGATCGAAATGTCGGTCAACACCTATTTCTACAAGCTCGCGCTGGACATGGGCATCGACCGGCTCAGTGCCTACATGGGCAAGTTCGGCTTTGGTCGGCCCACCGGCATTGACCTGATTGGAGAATCATCCGGCGTGCTGCCATCTCGGGAGTGGAAGGCGGCGAACTCCAAGGAACCGTGGTATCCGGGTGAAACCGTCATCGCCGGCATCGGTCAGGGCTACTGGGCGGTGACGCCGCTGCAACTCGGACATGCGATCGCCACCCTGGCCGGGCATGGCGTGCCCTATGCGCCGCGGTTGGCGATGGCGACCCAGAGTGGCGTGAATGCACGGCCGGTGCCGCTGGTCAATCCGCCGACCGGGCCTTCGGTGATCCGCAATCCGGCGAACTGGGATGCGGTCAACGAGGGCATGGAGATGGTGATCTACGGTGACCGCGGTACCGGCCGCAAATTGGCCGCGGGCTTCCCCTATCTGCTGGCGGGCAAGAGCGGCACCGCCGAGCGCTATTCGCGCAAGTCCGATGCGTACGACACCAATCGCAGCTCGGCGTACCTCGCCTCCCGTCACCGCGCCTGGTTCGTCGCCTATGCGCCGGCTGACAACCCGCAGATCGCGGTCGCGGCCATCCTGGAGTCCGGTGCGTGGGGGGCCGAGTCGGCCGGTCCGATCGCTCGCCGGATTCTCGATGTGTGGCTGGCCTCGCACGACGGCGTGCTCGAAGGCGCCCGCCGCCTGCCGGTCAGCACGCCCGTGGCGACGCCCGCTGCAGCGCCGCCACCCGCCGGATTACCCGCTGCCGACGACAACATCGAGGATCTGCCGCAGTCGGCCTCAACCACGGAAGGCACGCCATGATCGATGCACTGTACGCCCGCTGTCGGCGGTTCCTGCAACGCATCCTGACCCGGCCGCGGATCGATCTCCCGCTGACCTTCGGTCTGTTCCTGCTGGCATTGATCGGACTGGTGACGCTGTACAGCGCCGGCGATGCGAACATGTCGCTGGTCGGCGGCCAGGCCGGTCGCTTCGTGCTCGGCGCGGCGCTGCTGCTGCTGGTATCGCGCATTCCGCCGGCCGTGCTGCGCAGCTGGACGCCGTGGCTGTACGGCGGCAGCACGGCGCTGCTGGTGATAGTGGCCATCCTCGGCGAGGGGCGCGGTTCGATCCGCTGGCTGGACCTGGGCTTCATGCGCTTCCAGCCGTCCGAATTGCTGAAGCTGACCATGCCGATGATGGTGGCCTGGTACCTGCATCCGCGTCAGTTGCCGCCGGGCTGGAAGGACATCGCCGTGGTCGGCCTGTTGATCGCGATTCCGGCCGGGCTGATCGCCGAGCAGCCGGATCTTGGCACCGCCGTGCTGGTGACCGCCGCCGGCGCCTTCGCGCTGTTCCTGTCCGGCATGGCGTGGTGGCGGATCGGCCTGCTGATCGGCGCGGTCGGCGGCATGATTCCGGTCGGCTGGCACTTCCTGCACCAGTATCAGCGCGATCGGGTGCTGACCTTGCTCAATCCGGAATCCGATCCGCTCGGCAACGGCTGGCACATCATCCAGTCACAGATTGCCGTGGGCTCCGGCGGCATCTTCGGCAAAGGCTGGCTGCAGGGTACGCAGTCGCGGCTGGACTTCCTGCCCGAACACACCACCGACTTCATTTTCGCGGTGTTCTCCGAGGAATTCGGTCTGGTTGGCGTCGCCGCGCTCGTCGCGCTGTACGCCTTCATCATCGGTCGCTGCCTGTGGATCGCGATGGAGGCGCGCGACACCTACTCGCGCCTGCTCGCCGGCGCGATCGGCATGAGCTTCTTCGTCTACGTCTTCGTCAACGGCGGCATGGTTGCCGGCATGCTGCCGGTGGTCGGCGTACCGATGCCGATGATCAGCTACGGCGGCACGTCAGCGGTTTCGCTGCTGACCGGCTTCGGCGTGCTGATGTCGATCCATGCGAATCGGAAAACGCATATCTGACCGGCGGCCGTGCTCGAGGGCACGCATTCTCGATGCGGCACCCGGCGTCTGGACCGCCCGTTTGATACCGGCCGGGAACCGAGGTCGGTGTTGGCGTTTCCGTGTTTTTGTGACCTATCAAGGGGCCACCGGGACGACGGTTTGCGCCTGTGGCCGTCTGCTTCACCGGTTCATCTGTCAGCCGCTTTTCCTCGCAAGAACACTGCGCAGAGAAGCGTTGTCGGTAGTCGACGGGGACAAAGGGAGTTGCCATGTCGTTGATTGCGAAGTCGGTCACCCTGCGCGAAAAATCGTGTGCGGCAACTGCCTGGGTACTGCTGGTCACCTTGATGTTGGGCAGTTGGTCTGCGACAGCAGGCGTCATGGCATCTGCGGCTTCCGCTTGCTGGACAATGATTGCAGCTGGCTCACTCCGTGGTTTCTCGCCGAGGACGCGGCGGCGCCGGCCATTCGCAGCGTGTTTCCGCGGCCGCTGGCCTTGTTCTGCGCGACGGCATGAGAACGGATTTCCGGTTGCTGGACGTGCGCCAGATGCAGATCGCGATTCGTCGCGCGCTGGGAGCCAGACGAGCGGACATCTATCGCCACTTCCTGTCAGAAAGCGGATGGCTGGTGGGTTGTGGCCTGTGGCTCGGTTGCATGGCGGCGGTGGCGCCCGGCCGATGGACCGGACTGTTCGATCAGGACGGACTGCATCCGACGTCGCTGCTGCTATCGCTTGCGTTGACCTTCGGCTTGTCGGTCCTGGCGGTGTATCTGTCGCTGCGCCGCCTGCTGCAATGGCAGCCCATCGAGCTGGCCAGAAGCGGCGGACACTGACCCGCACGGAACACGCTGAGCAATCTGACTGGCTTTGCGGAGGTCCTGGCCTGCTGGCTGTCCGTGCATGCGTGCGAGCAGGTCGGCCGGTACAGGGTCTGCATGTTAGGCTGCGGGCGATATCGTAATTCTGTGAGCGAAGCCACAACATGACAGCCACACCTGCGCCGCGCCCGGCCCGTTTCCTTGCCGTCCTCTGCCTGTTGTGGGTGGCCTCGCTGACGCCGGCCATGGCGACCACCCATCCCGGCCAGGCCGAGCTGGTGCGCGAAGTGGCGCGGGAAACCGGCAAGAGCCCGCAAGCCCTGAATGCGTTGCTCGATGGCGCGAAGAAACAGCAGAGCATTCTGGATGCGATCAGTCGCCCCGCCGAAGGCAAGCCGTGGAAGGACTACCGGCCGATCTTCCTCACCGACAAGCGCATCAATGACGGCGTGGCGTTCTATCGCGAACACGGCGCGTTGCTGGAGCGGATCGGCAAGCAGTACGGCGTGGCTCCGCCATACATCGTGGCCATCGTCGGCGTGGAAACCAGCTATGGCCGCAACACCGGCAAGTACAAGGTGCTCGACGCGCTGGTCACGCTGGGCCTGTATTACCCGCCGCGCGCCAAGTTCTTCCGCGAGCAGCTGAAGGAACTGCTGAGCATGCCGGACAACCATCTGGCCGGGCCGCTCGACACCTTGACCGGTTCGTATGCCGGTGCGCAGGGCTGGGGCCAGTTCATGCCCACCAGCATTCGCGATTACGCGGTGGACGACGATCACGACGGCCATATCGATCTGCAGAACTCGCTGCCGGACATCTTCGCCAGCGTGGCCAACTATTTCGCGAAGCACGGCTGGGTCACCGGCGGGCCGGTGGCGGCACGGGCGCAACCGGATCGGGCGTCAAAGCCGATCACGGTGAAGGATGCCAAGCCGCAGTGGCCGCTGGAGCAGCTTGAGGCGTGGGGCTATGCTCCGCTGCAGCGGCTGTCGCCGGCCGAGCCTTCCAGCCTGCAAACGCTGGAAGGCCCTGGCGGGCCGGAATACTGGCTTACCTTCAAGAACTTCTACGTGATCACCCGCTACAACCGCAGTCCGCTGTATGCGATGGCCGTGAACCAGCTGGCCCAGGCCATTGCGGACGGTGCCGGTCCGGCGGAAGCCACACGATGAAATGGGCCCGTGCGGCGATGGTGCTGGCAGCAGGTTTGTTGCTGGTCGCCTGCAGCGGACACCGGACGAAACCGTCACATCGTGGGAATGTGGCGCGCCCGTCGTCATCCAGGCCCGCCGCCCCGTCCGGCGACCACCGTTTCAATGACGACCTCAGCAAGCCCCAGACCAGTCGCTATCGTGACGGCAAGGACAGCGTGCCGCCGCCGCTGGATGTCAGCAAGCTGGTGGAGCCGGTGCCCAAGGTCGAAGCGCGCTCGCTGTATGGCAACAAGTCGCCGTACACCGTGCTGGGGCGCAGTTATCGCGTACTGCCCAGTGCCGCCGGCTACAAGCAGCGCGGCATCGCCTCGTTCTACGGCAACAAGTTCCACGGCTACAAGACCTCCAGCCTGGAAACCTACGACATGTACGCGTTCAGCGCGGCCAGCACCACGCTGCCGCTGCCCAGCTACGCGCGGGTGACCAATCTGGAAACCGGCAAGAGCGTGATCGTGCGGGTCAACGATCGCGGGCCGTTCCACGAGAATCGGCTGATCGATCTGTCCTATGCCGCCGCAGTGAAGATCGGCATCTGGCCCAAGGGCACCGGGCTGGTCGAGGTCCAGGGCATCGATCCCTCGGGGTCGGGCAAGGAACTGCCGCCAGCTCCCGTGGTCACAGAGCGGCATCCTGGCATCTACCTGCAGATTGGCGCGTTCGCCGATGCGGACAACGCCAACCGCGTGGCCCAGCGCCTGCGTGACGCCAAAGTCGGCGCGGTGCAGGTCAGTGATGCGCTGATCAATGGCCAGCGCGTGCGTCGCGTGCGGGTCGGGCCGCTGGCCAGCGTTGATCGCGCTGATCAGGTCAGCAGCCGAATCGAAGGCATGGGTCTGCCCAGGCCGCAGGTCGCGGTAGACTGAGCACCATTTGCGCAACCTTTTTCAACTTCATCGACGCCCGCAACGTCGATATCCAGAAACCGGACTGAACAACACGATGAACTTTTTCCGCCGCGCCCTGATCCCCTTTGCCGCTGTCACCCTGCTGGCCGGCGTTGCCGTTGCCCAGACGCCGCCGCGCCCGTCGCCGGTGCCGCGTCCGGTGGTGCCTGAAGCACCGGTGCCGCCGCCGCCGGATGTCGACGGCAAGAGCTGGGTGCTGATGGATTACGCGACCGGCCAGATCCTGGCCAGCAAGGAACCGGACCTGCGTCTGGAGCCGGCCTCGATTACCAAGATCATGACCGACTACGTGGTCTCCGCCGAAGTGGCGAACGGCAAGGTGCACATGACCGACCCGGTGACCATCAGCGAGAATGCGTGGCGCGGCGGCGGTGCCGGCACCGACGGTTCCACCAGCTTCATGAAGCTCAACAGCCAGGTGCCGCTGAAGGACCTGCTGTACGGCATGATCATCCAGTCCGGCAATGACGCGGCGATCGCGCTGGCCGAACACACTGCCGGCTCGGAGCAGTCGTTTGCGGCGTTGATGAATGCCTATGCCAAGCAGCTCGGCATGGTCAACTCGAACTTCGAGAACGCCTCCGGTTATCCGATTGCCAACCACTACACCACCGCACACGACATCGCGATCCTGTCGCGCGCGCTGATCCATGACTTCCCCGAGGATTACGCGATCTCCGCGGTCAAGGAGTTCGAGTGGAACGGCATCAAGCAGCACAACCGCAACACCTTGCTGTGGCGCGACCCCAGCGTGGACGGCATCAAGACCGGCCACACCGCTGCCGCCGGCTACTGTCTGGCCGCCTCGGCCAAGCAGGGCGAGTCGCGGATGATCGCGATCGTGATGGGCGCCAGCAGCGAAAAGGCGCGCGCCGATTCGGCGATGGCCCTGCTCAACTACGGCTTCCGTTTCTACGAGACCCACAAGCTGTATGACGCGGGCAAGCCGCTGGCCACGCCGCGACTGTGGAAAGGCGCCTCCAACCAGTTGCCGCTGGGCGTCAACGAGGCCGTGCAGGTCACCGTCAAGCGCGGCCAGTACGACCAGCTGAAAGCCACCATGGATGTTCCCGCTACCCTGATCGCGCCGTTCACCAAGGGCCAGCAGGTCGGCACGCTGCGCATCACCCTGGATGGCAAGCCGGTGCAGAACGTGCCGCTGGTGGCCTTGGCCGATGCGCCACAGGGCGGCTTCTTCTCGCGCCTGTGGGACAGCATCCTGTTGTGGTTCCACAGTGACAAGAAGGCCGACGCGCAGGCGCCAGCCAAGAGCGCGGACGCGAAGTAATGCAACCGATCGACTTCACCAAGGCGAAGCAGGAAGGCAAGGGTTTCGAATTCCCCGGTGAATTCGAGATCACCGCGGTGGGCAATTCCAGCGCCAACCTTCCGAGCCACGTGCCGCAACTGCTTGAGCGTGCCGGACTGCATGTGCTGCACGAAAGCGTGCGGCACCGGCATTCCGGCGCGGGCAACTACGTGTCGGTCACGGTGAGCTTCCGTTGCGAGAGTCGCGAGCAGTACGAAGCGGCGCATCACGCGCTGCGCTCCGATCCGGATATCCGTTACACGCATTGAACGGATGCGGGATCAAACCCGCTTCCGATGGCCTTCGCATTGCTGGACACCCCACTGCACGTCTTCCCGTCGCCATGACCCCGCCGTGACCAACGATTCTTCCCTCCCGTTCCCCGCTTCCCGGCCCCTGAAAATCCGCCGCCTCGGCCGCCAGCCGTACGCGGCGACCTGGCGGGCGATGAGTGCCTTCACCGACAACCGCACCGCCGACACGCCGGACGAGTTGTGGTTGCTGGAGCACGACCCGGTGTTCACCCTCGGCCAGGCCGGCAAGATGGAACACGTGCTGGCGCCGGGTGACATTCCGGTGATTCCGGTCGATCGTGGCGGCCAGGTGACGTATCACGGACCCGGGCAGATCGTCGGCTATCCGCTGATCGACCTGCGTCGGACCGGAGTCGGCGTACGTGAGCTGGTCAACCGCATCGAACAGGCGTTGATCGATACCCTGGCCCACTGGAACGTGATGGCGGCGCGGCGCGAAGGTGCGCCGGGGGTCTACGCCGGTGAGGCCAAGGTTGCTGCGCTGGGTTTGCGCGTGCGCCGTGGCTGCAGCTTCCACGGGCTGGCTTTCAACGTGGCCATGGACCTGGAGCCGTTTCATCGCATCAACCCTTGCGGTTACAAGGGTTTGGCGGTCACCCAACTGCTAGACTTGGGCGGCCCTTCAAGCCTGACCGAGGTCGAGGACGTGCTGGTCGAGCAGTTTTGTCGCCAGTTCGGTTTCGTGGCCGAGTCCGCAGCTTCCCTTTTACCCGAACTCCCCGCGCGCGCGGCGGTCTGAGCTTTCTACATGAGCGAATCACCCACATCGTCGGCCAAGATCATTCCCATCACCGTCGTCGGCAACGTCCCGGCGGGTGAGAAGCAGCTGGGCAACGACAAGATCGCGCTGAATCGCGCCGGCTTCGACACGGCCGTGCCGACCTTGCGCAAGCCGTCCTGGATCCGCGTGCGCCTGCCTCAAGGCAACGCCGTGCAGCAGCTCAAGGCGCGCCTGCGCGAGAACGCGCTGGTCACCGTGTGCGAGGAGGCGTCCTGCCCGAACATCCACGAGTGCTTCAGCAAGGGCACCGCCACCTTCATGATCCTCGGTGAGGTGTGCACCCGCCGCTGCTCGTTCTGCGACGTCGCGCATGGCCGGCCGCTGCCGCCCGATACGCTGGAGCCGGCGCGCCTGGCCGAAACGATCCGCGACATGCGCCTGAAGTACGTGGTGATCACCTCGGTCGACCGTGATGATCTGCGCGACGGCGGAGCCGAGCATTTCGCCAGCTGCATTCGCGCCACGCGCCATGCCAGTCCGAACATCCGCATCGAGATCCTCACGCCCGACTTCCGCGGCAAGGGTCGCATGGAGCGCGCGCTGGAAGTGCTGAAGGACTTCCCGCCGGACGTGTTCAACCACAACCTGGAAACCGTGCCGCACCTGTATCGCGAAGTGCGTCCGGGCGCCGATTACCAGTGGTCGCTGGACCTGCTCAAGCGCTTCAAGGCGCAGCATCCGGACGTGCCGACCAAGTCCGGCATCATGCTGGGCCTGGGCGAGACGATGGACCAGGTGCTCGAGACGATGCGGGATTTACGCGCCCATGACGTCGAGATGATCACCATCGGCCAGTATCTGCAGCCCACGCCGCACCATCACCCGGTGGTGCGCTACTGGACTCCCGAAGAATTCGACATGCTGCGCGAAGCCGGTGAGGCGATGGGTTTCCATCACGTCGCTTCCGGTCCGTTGGTACGCTCGTCCTATCACGCCGACCTGCAGGCCCATGCAGCCGGTGTCACCGAATCCGCCTGAGAGCATTCATGAAATTTCGTCCCGCGCTGTTCCTGCTGCTAGCCCTTGCCGCAACTGGTGCGCAAGCGCAGTCCGCTGCCGACATGGGCGCGGGCAAACCGCGCAAGGCCGCCACCTGGCCGCTGACCTCCACGCCTGAGGAGGCCCAGGCCGCGCAGCTGTCGGCGCGCTTCCTCACGCGCTTCCACTACGACGCGCAGCCGCTCGACGACGCGATGTCGGCGCGGATCTACAAGGCCTATTTCAAGCTGCTCGACAGCGAGAAGGTGTTCTTCACCCAGGTCGACATGGCGAAGTTCGCGCCGATGAAGACCAAGCTGGACGACGCGATCTGGAATCAGGATCTGTCCGCACCGTTCGCCATCTTCAATGCCTACGTGCAGCGTGCGGTCGAGCGCATGACGTATGCACGTGGACTGCTCAAGCAGGGCTTCGATTTCTCGGCCGATCAGAGCTACACCTTCAACCGCGAACATGCCGACTGGCCGAAAGACCAGGCCGAACTGGACGATTTGTGGCGCAAGCGCACCATGAACGACTGGCTGCGCCTGAAGCTGGCCGGCCAGGATGACGCCGACATCCGCAAGACGCTGGACAAGCGCTATGCCGCCTACATCGAGCGCATCAAGCAGCTGGATGGCCAGGACGCGTTCCAGACCTTCATGACCTCGTACGCCGAAACCACCGACCCGCATACCGATTACCTCGGTCCACGCGCGGCGGAGAACTTCGACATCTCGATGAAGCTGTCGCTGGAAGGGATCGGCGCGGTGCTGCAGGCTCGTGATGACTACACCCAGATCCGCGAACTGGTGCCGGCCGGCCCGGCGGGCAAGTCCGGCAAGATCCAGGTGGGCGATCGCATCGTTGGCGTCGGCCAGGGCGACAATGGCCCGATCGTCGACGTGATCGGCTGGCGCCTGGATGACGTGGTCAATCGCATCCGCGGCAAGAAGGACACCACCGTGCGGCTGGAAATTCTGCCGGCTGACGCCGGCGTGGACGGCAAGCACGAAATCGTCACCCTGGTGCGCAAGAAGGTCAGCATCGAGGAGCAGGCGGCCAAGAAGAAGATCGTCGAGATCAAGGACGGCGGCGTGACCCGCAAGATCGGCGTGATCGATCTGCCCACCTTCTATTCCGACTTCGGCGCACGCAGCGCCGGTGACAAGAACTTCAAGAGCGCCACCCGTGACGTCGCCAAGCTGCTCGGCGAGTTGAAGCAGGAAGGCGTGCAGGGCGTGGTGGTCGACCTGCGCAACAACGGTGGTGGCTCGCTGGCCGAAGCCAACTCGCTGACCGGTCTGTTCATCGACAAGGGGCCGGTGGTGCAGGTGCGTGACTCCAAGGGTCAGGTTGAAGTGCAGGGCGACGACGATCCGGGCATGGCATGGAGTGGCCCGCTGGCGGTGCTGGTCAATCGCGGCACGGCGTCCGCATCGGAGATCTTTTCCGCGGCGATCCAGGACTACCACCGCGGCCTGATCATCGGTGAGCCCACGTTCGGCAAGGGCACCGTGCAGAACCTGGTCGATCTGGATCGTTTCGCGCAGGGCGACGGTGAGAATCCGCAGCTCGGCGAGCTGAAGATGACCATCCAGGAATTCTTCCGCATCAACGGCGGTTCCACCCAGCTCAAGGGCGTCACGCCGGACATCGAGTTCCCGAAGAATGGCGACGAGAAGGACTTCGGTGAATCCACCTACGACAACGCGTTGAAGTGGACCCAGATCCCGCCTGCCGACTACAAGGCGGTGGCGAATCTGGCCGCCTATCTGCCGCAGCTCGAGAAGATGCACGCCGGCCGCGTGGCGCAGTCACCGGCATGGAAACTGATGCTGGACGAGCTGACCCAGTACCGCACGATGCGCGCGAAGACCTCGATCTCGCTGAACTTCGCCACCCGGGAGGCCGAGCGCAAGCGGTTGGAGGCGATCCAGGCCGACTTCCGCGCACGCCACAAGGCCATTGATGGTACCGATGCCTTGCTCGCCGACGACGAGAGCAATCTCGACGATGGCTTGAACGCGAACGAGCGCAGCCTGAAGTCCGAGCTGAAGCAGGAAAAAGACGCGAAGAAGGCCAAGGACGTGCAGCTCAACGAGACCGCGCACATCCTGTTCGACGCGGTCGGCATGATCAAGGCCGATCCGAAGCTGGCCAGCGAAGTGTTGCCCTACGGTGGCAAGTTCGGCATGAGCGTGGTCAACGCCAAGCCGGATGCGCCCGCCGTGCCGCAGCAGCATTGAGCCACCCATCGCGGTGAGTCGGAACGAGGGCGGTGCATGGCACCGCCCTCTTTTTATCCGTCGTAGCCCAGTCGATCCAGCCAGGGCTGGATGATCGGCAGCACCGGTTCGAACTGCGCGCGATAGTGCTGCCAGCGAGCAACTGCCTTGCGATGGACGCCTTCGGTGACTTGCGCATAACTCGGCGTGCTGATGAAACGCTTGCCCCGTGCATGCTCGGCGAAGCGCGTCATCGGCGTGGTGTCGGCGATTTCCAGAAAATCGCCCAGGCGCGCGACCTGTTCGTCGAACCGGTCGACCACGGACTCGTAGCGCCATTCCAGCACGTTCGGCGCGAACGCGGCGACGTCGCGATGCCACTGCTCGAAGGCGTGTGCGTAGCCCTGCGCCAGCCGCGGCAGCGACGAGCAAAGCACCATGAAGGCCGGCGAACGGAACGGCTGCATGCTGCAGCTGAGCAGCACATCGCAGGGATGACGCAGGCACAGGATGATCCGTGCGTGCGGAAACAGCCGCATGATCATCGGCAGGCACAACAGGTTCAGCGGATTCTTGTCCACCAGGCGACGCGTGCCCAGGTCGGGCAAGACCTCGCCGACCATCCGTTGGTAGGCACCGCGCAATTGATCGGCGTCCTGCTGGCTGAGGCTCGCCAGATCCGCGGGATAGTGTTGGCCGACCAGTTCCATGCCTTCGATCAGGTCATGGATATAGGCGCGCTCATCCATCGACTGGAAGTCCGGGTGGGCATCGATCATCTGTTCCAGCAAGGTGGTGCCGGAACGGGGAAAGCCGACGACGAAGACCGGGCTGTGCCGGCGGTCCGGCGAGGTCAGCGGTTTCCAGTCGGCACCATCGTCATGCGCGAAGTTGCCACCCGCCACCTGCAACGGGCGACTGTCGACGGCCAGCAATTCCGGCACCACCTCGCGGGCTATCTGCAGTTGCGCGGCGTGCGCTGTCTCCAGCGCCTGCCACGCCTCGTCATATCGACTTTGCCGGTCCAGCGCGGCGGCCAGACCAAACGCAGCGCTGGCCTGGCTATCTTCATCGATGCCCTCGGCGAGCACACGCCGGTACAGCGTCTCGGCCTCGGCCACCGCGCCCGAGCGCATGGCCATGACGGCGTGCGCGCGCCACCCCTCGGCGCGTGCTTGTGCCGCTTGCGGGGGCAGGGCCTCGATCACTGCCTGCGGCAGTTGCTCGAGTTCCGCCCGGGCCAGCGCCATCTGGTTGGTCCGTTCGTACAGCAAGACCCGTTGTGCGGCGATGCGCAGATGCGCCGACGCCGCCTCCGGTTCGGCCGGCAATCGCGCCTGCGCCAGCGTGCGCAGTGCTGCGTCCAGGTCACCCTGCACCGACAGCATCGCCGACAGCACCAGCGCCTGTTCGGCCGGTTGTGGCGGCCAGGCGTCGGCGCCGACCAGCATGGCTTCCTGCTGCGTGTTGTCACCGCACACGTGGCAGGCATACGCAGCCTGCAGCCGCGCTTCGATGAAATGCGGTGCCAGGTGCGCCGCGTCCAGCAGATGCTGCCTGGCCAGCAACCACTGTCGCTGCTGCGTGTGCAGCAAGCCGAGGTTGTAATGCACTTCGGCATCGTCCGGGGCCAGCGCAAGCGCGGTCAGCAAGGCCTGTTCGGCGCCGACCGGATCGCCGGTCTGGCGGCTGACCACGGCCAGGTTGTTCCAGTGGGTCGAGACCTCCGGTCGCAACTGCGTCAGCCGGCGGAACGTTGCCGCAGCCTGTGGCAGGTGATCGGTCGCCTGCTGGGCCACGCCCAGCAGCAACAGCACGTGTTCGTCATTCTGCTGAATCGGCGTGGCCTGTCCGGCGAGGGCGATCACCCGCGCCGCGTCGCCGGCGTTCCACGCGCTCGCCATGGCGCTGGCCAGATCCGTGCTCGCAGTGGACATGCCTTTCCCCTCGGTGGTCTTGCACAACGCATTATGCAAGAGGGCCGCGAATGTTCGCGGCCCTCTTGGCATTCCGGAGCTTGCCGCCTCCGTCAGGACGTCAGAACTTGATCGTTGCCCGCGCCCAGTAGTAGCGGCCAAGCACGTCGTACGTGGCGGTATCCACGTTGTAGTTCGAGCCGTTCTGGTAGACCAGCGGCGGCAGCTTGTTGCTGAGGTTGTCCACGCCCACGTCGAAGCGGGTGTGGATCGAGGGCACCGCGTAGCCGAGCTGGATCGAGTGGTAGATCACCGACGCCATCGGGATGTTGACCCCGGGGGTTGCTGCGTCGGCGTTCAGGGCGGTCAGCTTGTTGATGTAGCGCGACTGCCACTGGGCATTCCAGTTGCCCTTGTCCCAGTTGAGCGTCACCGTGCCGCGCCAGCGGGAGATGTTGCCGAACTGCTGGCTGTAGGTACCGGCGTAGTTGATCGTCTTGGCGCCGGGTTCGCCCGGGGTCGCGTTGTTCTTGTAGGTGGAGGTGTAGCTGGTGCTGAGGCCGGCCTTGAAGTTGCCGGGATCGACGCTGCCGAGGTCGAAATGCGGAACCTTGTAGCGCAGCGTGTAGTCGATGCCGCTGGTGCTGAGGTTGCCCAGGTTGACCACCGGGGTGGTGATCAGGAACACCTGGCCGGGCTGCCGGCTGGTGTTGTCTTCGCGCTGGATGAACGAGCAGTACGGACTGCTGCTGTTGTTGTAGCAGGAGCTGACCACCGTATCGGCCTGGATCGCGGTGAGCGTGTCCGCCAGGTAGATATGCCAGAAGTCGAGGCTGGTCGACAGGCCGGGCAACCACTGCGGATCGTAGACCAGGCCGAGATTGACGGACTTGCCCTTTTCGGGCTTCAGCTTGGCTCCCACCGTGGCGGCGCCGGAGTAGAACGTGTTGACCTGCGCCGGGGAGTTGCCGGCCCAGTTGACCGGAACGAACTGGCACGCTGCCGCATGCGCGGCCAGTTCGCCGGCCGAGCGCCCCACGCAAGGGTCGTTGAGGGTCGGCTGGACCAAAGTACGGCCGTCGTAGAGTTCATCCAGGTTCGGCGCGCGGAACACCTGGGAAATCGTGCCGCGCACGAGCAGGTCGGCGGTGGGCCGCCACTCGATGGCGACCTTGCCGTTGGTGGTGGTGCCGGTGGTGCTGTACTTCGAAGTGCGGATGCCGAGGTCGAGGTTCAGCGAATGCGCCCAGGGCTGGTCGGCGAACAGCGGGATCAGTGTTTCGGCGAAAAGCTCCTTGACGTCGAAGTCGCCATGCCCGGGCGAGCCGCAGGCCTCCTGCAGGATCTGGCAGGTGGTGGTGACCGGGTCCAGCACCGCAAACGAGCTCACCGTGTAATTCATCGACTGTTTGCGGTACAGCGCACCGGCGGAAAGCTGCATGGTGCCGGCGGGCATTTCCCAGAGGTCGCCGCTGGCCTGGAACTGGGCCTGCTTGGTCGACTGGGTGAGCACGTAGATCGGCGTTTTCACACCTGACCGCAGCTGTTCGCCGACCGCCGGATCAGCCTGGTTGAAAATGTTCGCCCCTGCGTCGACGGCCGCCTGCAACGCCGGGATGTCCACTTCGTTGGTGTCACGCTGGTCGCGCTTGGTGTGGCTGTAATTGACCGAGGCATCCCAGATCCAGCTGGAGTCCTGACCGAAATTGCCACGCAGCCCCGTGTTGATCTGGCCGGTGCTGGTGGTGTAGCTGTGCACGCGCGTGCCGGCCCCGGTCAGACGGGTCTGGAAGCTGTAGCCGCTGTTGGGGTCGCCTGCCACCGGGTTCTGGCTGAAGGTGACGCCGAACGGATTGATCGGATTGGTCGAGGAAATGATCAGTCCGTCGCCGGTACCGACCGGTGAGGGCGCATCCTGGCCGCTCGACTTTGTGCGGTTGTAGAACGCGTCGACGAAGCCGGTCAGGCTGTCGGTGAAGTTGTAGCTGCCCAGTACGAAACCATTGGTGCGCTTCTGCGCGGTCTGGATGTAGTTGAGCGCAGCGTAGTTGTAGGTATCCGACGCGAGCCGGCAGCGGTAATCGCCCAGCGCCGAGCCGTCGCCCTGTGCCAGGGTCACGTTGGCGGTGCCGCTGCTGTTGATGTCACAGCCGTACTGGCCGGCAATCGCCGCCGGTAGCTGGATGCGACCGGTGGGAATGGAGCTGGAGCCGGCGGCCACCACCGAGCCACTGGACAGGTACAGCTGCTGCTTGGAGAACTTGCGCCGCTTGCCGAGGACGGCGTCGTACTTGTTGTAGTCAAGGCCGCCGGCGATGCTGAAGTTGTCACCAGTGGCACCGGCAGTCAGGTTGAAGCCGTGACGCTGGGCGTCGCCATGACTGGAGATGCCATCGTTGAGGCTGATCTGGGCACCCTGGAAATCCTTGCGCAGGATGAAGTTGACCACGCCGCCGATGGCGTCCGAGCCGTACACCGTGGAGGCGCCTTCGGCCAGCACGTCGACGCGTTCGATCATCTCCGTGGGAATCAGGTTGAGGTCGGGGTTGGCCATGCGCTGACCATTGACCAGCACCAGGGTGCGGTTGATGCCCAAGCCGCGCAAAGAGACGCGCGAGGCGCCATCACCGGCTTCCAGCAGCGGGCTGGCCACGCCACCACCATTGCTGTTGTTCGACGGATTGGTGGCATTGCCGGAAATGCTTGGCAGCGCCTGCAGCACGTCGCCGAGCACCGGCTTGCCGGAGTTGGTGAGCGTGGCGCGATCCAGCGTCACCACCGGACTGGCCGTCTCGGCGTCCACGCGCCGGATCAACGATCCGGTG
Source organism: Rhodanobacter sp. TND4EL1 (assembly GCF_054061035.1). Classification (NCBI taxonomy): domain Bacteria; kingdom Pseudomonadati; phylum Pseudomonadota; class Gammaproteobacteria; order Lysobacterales; family Rhodanobacteraceae; genus Rhodanobacter; species Rhodanobacter sp. TND4EL1. The sequence goes on along the minus strand of NZ_JBSSDT010000005.1, from coordinate 330,630 downwards.
ACCGTGACCGACTCCAGGGTCTTGGCCTTCGTCCTGGATGGTGGCGTGGTCTGATCCGACGATGACGAGCTGTCCGTCGGTGGCGTCTGGGTCTGTGCCTGGGCCAGGCCCGCGGCCGCGAAAATGCCTGTCGTCAATGCCAGGCGCACAGCCAGTGACAAGTGATTCATGCCGTATTTCATCTGCTCTCCCCAGTAGATATAGGTATCCGTTCCCAGCCTTCGACGAATCGAGTCCCCCCCCCGGGTACACGTTGCGCAACGAGGCCATCACCGCCTGCATGGTGCAACCGATCGAAGATTACTCCGAGGTCGGGCCCCGCGCACAGCTGTCGTGGCCGCTAATGTGACGCGCTGCCCCACACCCTGCGACCGGTCACACTCCCGCCCGGATCGGTGCGGTTTGGACGTCCGCAGGTGCGATCATGAAATCGCCGCCGCGCCCGCGTTGTTGAAGTCGCCGATGGCGGCCACCAGGTCGGCGACCGCCGCGCACTCCGCCTCGCTGAGATCGGGATTCCAGCTGTCCGCGATCAGCACCACGCGATCATGCTCGCTGCGGTTCCATGCTTCGTGCTCGAAGGTGTCGTCGAAGGTGACGCAGCGACCTTCCTGCCACACGTGGGTTTCGCCGCCCACCCGCAACGCGCAGTCCGGTGGCACGATCAGCGGAAGATGGGTGACCAGACGCGTGTTGGTGACACCCCGGTGGGGCAGGATATGGGTGCCCGGGCGCAACACGGAATACAGCGTTTCGGGTGCGTGCTCGCGAATCCGCACCAGCGGCAGCGAGTCCAGCACCTCGCTGGTGCGCGGACAACGCGCGCACTCCAGGTCATGGCGCAGGCCGTGCCGGTAGAAGAAGAACGCATCCCACGCGGCCTCCTGCGTGCCGGAGGCACCCAGCAGTTCGGCGGCCACCGCCTCACTCGACGGCGTGCCCAGAAAGGGCACCAGCGCATCCCGGGCGTGCGACAGCACGGCGCGCAGTTCCTCGCGTATCACCTCCACCGCAGCCTCCAGCCGCGCATGCGCCGGAAAGCGCTCGCGCGGGTAGAACGTCTGACTGGGGATGCCCGGGAAATACAGGAATTTCGGACGCTGGCGCGGGTCGGGCAGGGTGGCCGCCTGCTCTCCAAGATAGATGGCCAGACACTGGTCGACCCGGCTCAGTTCGGAACGGCCGTAGCGTTGTCGCAACGGCTCGATGACCGCGTCGAACAGTTCGCGTCGGCCGGCGGCCACGAAACGCGTGGCATGCTTGACCGCCTCGCGCAGGCCGGGCGCGGTGGTGGCGTCGCTGAGCCAGCGGCCCTGGCCCTGCGCCACATCGATGGCACCGAGGTAAGCCAGCATCGCTTCGTGCCGGCACCCCAACTGCTCCAATGCCACGCCCAGGCGCAGCTGGGCGACGAACATTCCCGGTGCCCGTTGCAGTCCCTCGCGCAGGCTGACGACCGCCGCGGCCGGTTCGCCGGCCAGCATCTGCAGCTCACCAAGCCGGTGCAGAACCGCCGGATCGTGTGGCTGCGCGCGATGGGCGTCCTGCAGCCGGAGCAGTGCGCCAGCCACATCGCCGCGTTCCAGCTGGCGAGTGGCCAGGAACTGCAGCGCCTCGACATCGGCGGGAACGTGTTCCAGCCATTGCCGGAACGCGTGCTCAGCGAGCGCCAGATCGCCGCGCTGCCATGCGACCAGTGCTTGTTCGCGCCAGCTTGCGGGACTGGTTTGTGGCGGCTTGTTCATCGGACGGCTTCGCTGTGGCACCAACCCGATGATCACGGGAACGCGGCGCCAGCGCCAGCGACCCGTGTCGTGGGGCTATTTCCCGGTGGCCTTCGCCGCCCGCTGCTCTTTCACCCATTGCTGGAATTCCCCGACATAGGGCACCTCGCGCAACACCTTCGAGCGCGGGTCGATGATCAGCAGGCTGCCGGCCGGTACGGTGAGTTCGCCGCTGCCGTCGGCCATGGTCAGGGTGTGGATGGTGTCGCCCACCTGCACCTCGATCGGCATCGGGAACGGCTTGCCGTGTTCGGTGACCCAGCGCAACTTCAGCGTGTCGCCATCGCGCCGTTCGTCCAGACGCGGCAACGCGGCGTCGCGCAGGTAGACGTCGAAAAACCAGTCCAGCTTGCGCCCGGTCACCTGGTCGACGGTCGCGATGTAGTCGCTGGTGCTGGCATAGCGCGGGCTGAAGTTGCCGGGCTTCGGATCGGGTCGGCCATAGACCAGCCGACGGGTGCTGTCGAAGAAATCCTTGTCGCCGATCAACTGGCGCAAGGTGTGCAACATCAGCGCGCCCTTGTTGTAGATGTCCTGGCCGGGGCCGGCCTTTTCATCGTAGACCTGCTCTTCGGTCTTGCTGCTGCCGGACACGATCGGATGGTGGTTGCGCAACTGCAGGCGCAATTGGTGCAGCCAGCTGAAGTAGTCCATGTCGCCATTGATGTACTGGCTGAAAAGCGGCTGCATGTAGGTACCGAAACTTTCGTGCAGCCACATGTCGTCCCAGTCGGCATTGGTCACCTGGTTGCCAAACCATTCATGCGCGAATTCGTGCTGCAGCAGCTGGTCGAAGCCGTAGCCGTTCTTGCGGAAACCATTGCCGTAGGCATTGATGGTCTGGTGTTCCATGCCCAGGTGCGGGGTTTCCACCACGCCCATCTTCTCGTCGCCAAACGGATACGGTCCGATCTGTTGCTCGAAGAAATCCAGCATCCGCGGAAACTCGCCGAACAGCGCTTTCGCGCCTGCGGCATGCTCGGGCAGGTACCACAGCTCCATCGGAATGGTGTTGCCATAGCGGCTGGCGTAGTTGCCCTTGAGCAACTTGAACGGGCCGACATTGATCGAGATCGCGTAGGTATCCGGATGCCTGGCGCGCCAGTGGTACGTATGTTGGGCGCCCTTGTCGGTGATATCGACCAGCACACCGTTGCCGGGCGCGGCCAGTGTCTTCGCCACCGTGATGTACGTGTCGACCAGATCCGGTTCGCCCTGCGGCTGGTCGATGCAGGGCCAGAACAGGTCGCAACCTTCGCCTTCGACCGCGCTGGCCACCCACGGCTGGCCGTCGGCCGTGTGGCTCCAGACGAAGCCGCCATCCCACGGTGCATGTTTGGCCACGTGTGGTTTGCCGCCGTAGCGCACGGTCACGCTGACCTTGCCGCCGGCGGCTAGCATCGCTGGCAGGTGGATCCGCAAGCGGCCGTCCGGATTGCTCCAGGCACTGGTCGCCAACGGCTTGTGGTCGAGATCAATGCCGCTGATCGGCAGATTGCGATCCAGGTCCAGCAACAGCACGTCGGTGGCCGCTTTCGCGGTGAAGCTCAGCGTCGCGCTGGCGTCGATGCGTTGCTGCGCCGGCTCGACCGTGAAGTGCAGGTCGGCATGATCGAAATGCACGCGCGCCTGCTCCGCCGGCATCACGCCTCCGGAGTTCAGCGTTTGCGTGGTGAGCGCCGGCTGGGTGGCTGCGCTGCCGAAACTGGCAAGTCCCAGCGCGACGCCGAGGACGAGCAGGTGCTGACGAGCGGACATGGGGTGGCTTCCGGCGGGGAGGGATCCCCGCAGGATGCAGTCTTTCAGTGGCTGGCGACAACGCCAGAAGTCATGCCATCGGCCTCAGCCGATGGCAGGAGCGCACCCTGTGCGCGATGCTTTTCTTGACGTGACGAAGAGCCATCGCGCACAGGGTGCGCTCCTGCACCACCCGGGCTCAGCCGGCGTAGCGCTGCTGCAGATAGGCGAACGTCGCGCGGATACCCATCGCCTCGCCACCGCGTGGGCGGCCCGGACGATCAGCATCGTTCCACGCATACGTGTCCAGATGCAGCCACTTGATACCGTCCGGCACGAAGCGCTCCAGATACAACGCCGCGGTAATCGCGCCGGCGTGGCGCGACGGACCGGCGTTGGCAAAATCGGCCAGGTATGAGTCGAGCATCTTGCGGTAGGGACGCCACAACGGCATCTGCCACAGCGGATCGTCGACCGCACGACCCGCAGCCAGCAGCGCCGCTGCCGCCGCATCATCGTTGGCGAACAGCGCGGGCAGGTCCGGCCCCAGCGCCACGCGCGCGGCGCCGGTCAGCGTGGCGAAGTCGAGCATCAGGTCAGGTTCCTGCTCGGCGCCGTAGGCCAGCGCGTCGCACAGCACCAGCCGACCTTCGGCGTCGGTGTTGTCGATCTCGACGGTATGGCCGGCGCGGGTGGTGATCACTTCGCCCGGGCGCATCGCATTGCCGGCCACGGCGTTCTCCACCGCGGGAATCAGCAGGGTCAGCCGCACCGGCAGGTTGGCCTGCATCACCAGTCCGGCCAGCGCGATCGCGTGCGCCGCGCCACCCATGTCCTTCTTCATCCAGCGCATGCCATCACCGGATTTGAGGTCGAGCCCGCCGGTGTCGAAACATACGCCCTTGCCGACCACCACCAGCTTGGGGTGCTCGCGCTTGCCCCAGCTCAATTCGATCAGTCGCGGCGCGCGATGGCTGGCGCGGCCCACGGCGTGGATGGTCGGAAAGTTCGCTTTCAGCAGTTCGTCGCCGACCCAGTCGCGCACCTTCGCCTTGTGGGTCTTGCCGAGTTGGCGGATCGCGTCGCTCAACTGCTCCGGTCCCATGTCCTCGGTCGGCGTGTTGACCAGGTCGCGGACCAGGGCCGTGGCTTCCACCAGCGGTGCCAGCGTCTTCAGCTCGGCAGCGGCAACCACGAGCCGGGCCGGCGCGCGCTTGGCCTTGCGATAACGGTTGAACTGATACGCGCCCAGCGCCCAGCCCAGTGCGGCTTGGTGGCGATCGTCCAGCACGCCTTCGTCGGCCAGATGGTAGGTGGCTTCGGGCAGGCTGCACGGCAAGGCCGCCAGCGCCGCCAGCGGCAGCTGCGCATCCACGCCGACCAACACGCGCACCAGTTTGCCGGCCGGGTCGGACAGCAGGGCAAACGTGCCGGCGGCGGCGCTGAAGTCGCTGTCGCCCAGCCAGCGTCGCTGCGCGGCAGTGAGCCGGCGCTTGCAGGCGGCGTAGTGCGCGGCGTCGGTGGTTTCGATGGCGATGCTGTGGCGGTTGCCGGATTGGCGTTCGATCAGGGCAGACATGCGGGTTCCTTCGGGCTTGCGCCGGCACTGCTGCGCCGGACTCGACTGATGGCTCTCAACACTGGGCCAAAACCCCAATGATGCGCGCAATCGCCGCCGCTTGCCTACACGAGCGGGTGCTGCGCCTCGAGCCAGTCGGCCAGTGCCGTCATGTCGCGCAGATCCAGTTCGGGCGGTTCGCCCATCTCCTGCGGCCATGCCGCGCCTTCGCGATTGATCCACGCGGTGCGCAGTCCGGCATCACGCGCACCGGCGATATCCATCGCCGGATCGTCGCCCACGTGCAGGATCTGCTGCGGTGCCACCCCCAGTTGTTCGGCGGCGGCCAGGAAGATCCGCCGGTCCGGCTTGGCCATGCCGCTGTCGCGCGCGCAGATGTGATGGACGAACAGCCGATCGAGCCCGATCCGCTTCAGGTCGGCGTTGCCATTGGTCAGGCTGGCCAGGGGCCAGCGCGTCGTGATGCGTTCCAGCGCGGCCAGGCTGTCCGGGTACAGCTCCACGCTGTTGCGCGCGGCGAAATAGATTTCCCACAACGCATCGATCGGCACCTCGTCCACGCCGCAGCTGGTGAACGCATGCCGCAGGGTGAGCTGGCGCTGGGTGGTGAAGTCGTGCGCCAGGTCCAGCCGTTCGGCGGCAACCCGGGCGCGCAGTTCGCGCATCGCGGTGATCGGCCACGCCTGCGCCACGCCGGGGTGGTGCTGGCGCAACCAGGCGTCTACCGCCTGGTCGGCGCGCTCGAGGGCCGGCATCACCGGCCACAAGGTGTCGTCCAGGTCCAGCGTCAGCGCAAGGATCGGCGCCACGCGGACACTCACTGCTTGCTGATGCGCAGCACCTGGCCCAGCTTGATCTGGTCGCCCTTCAGGTGATTCCACTCGCGCAACTCGGCCACGTCGATGGCATGACGCTTGGCGATGGTCGACAAGGTGTCGCCCTTGACCACTTTGTAGGTGGTGGACGTCTGGCTGGCGCTGGCGCTGACCTTGCCGAAATCCTTGCTGTTGTTCTGGCTGACCGTGGTGGCGCTGCCGCCGGCGTGCGCCGTGCTGGTGACGGTGACGTCGCTGACGCTGCCCTGGATCTTGCTCAGGCGCTCGGTCTGCTTTTCATCGGCTTGACGCTTTTCCAGCGCCGTGCGTGCGGCGACCGTGTCGGGCGAGGTGGGTGCAATGGCCGAGCGCGCGGCATAGGTGGCACCCGGCGCCGATACCGGTGTGACCTTCGAGGCGCGCGCGCCCACTTCGGCAAGGATGCTGCTGCGGCGCGAGCTGTCCATCGAGGCCAGCGCGGCGCCATCCTGATACGGCAGCACCGCATGCTTGCGCAACGCGGCCTTGCCCGGCTCGCTCTGCACGAAATCGACGAAGGCCTGCGCCTGGGCCGCCTTCGGGCTGTTCGGGTTGGTCACCAGGTACAGCGGAATGAACAACGGATAGCTGCCGTCGGCAATGTTGGCCACGTTGGCGGCCTTGCCGTTGATCGGAATCGCCTTCACCTTCGCGTTGCCGCTGATGCCGGCCAGCGTGGCCACGCCGAAGCCGTTCGGATTCAGCGCGATGCCTTCTTCCAGCTTGCGCGTGTTCACGTACAGGCGCGGGGCGGCCACCGGCTGGTTGCCGCGACCGAACAGCAGGGTGCGCAGGCTGTATTCCACGCCGTCACCGGGGCTGGCCACCGCGTAGACATCGATCGGCGCGCTCTTGCCGCCGACTTCGCTCCAGTCGTGGATCTTGCCGTAATAGATGTCGTGCACCTGCTTCAGCGTCAGGCCGCTGATCGGGTTCGACGCCTGGGTGATGATCACCAGGCCGTCCCACGCCACCGGAGTAAACGTCAGGCCCGCATTCTGCGCGGTGCTGTCGGCCGGGCGTGCGCTGCCGGCCAGGTCGGCGGTGCCATTGGCCACCGCATCGATGCCCGAGGCGGTATTGAACGGCTGCAGCTCGATGCGGCCGTGGCCGGCTTTCTCCCACGCGGTGGCCATGTCGTCGACCACGCCGTTGGCGGTGGCCACGTCGCCGCGCCAGATCAGGGTGGCCTTGGCCGGCGCGCTGGCTGCCTTGGCCTTGTGATGGGTCTTGGCGACAGCGGGTGAGGCCAGGCAGGCCCCGAGCAGAGCGACGGACAGCAGATGGACAAGACGAACGGACATGGCGGTGGAGAACCCCGGATAATGATGTGTGGATGCGCTATCGACGCGATTATGGCGCCTGACGGGCGCATGCAGGCTGAAGCGATACGGCTATTTCATCGGTCCGGCGGCATAACATCAAGCACTTTCATGCGTTTGCGGGGCGCTGGCCATTCGGCGTGTGCGCCGGAACACGTGCCGGGAGCGATCCCGGCCACGCTTTTCCCTGAACCGGCGACCCGCGTGCGGCGGGCCCTCAATTGACCACGACGTAACGCGTACCGTCGTCGCCGGCGACCACCAGCACCAGCTGGCGCGGCTTCACCCCGGCCAGCCCGCGCAACACATGCAGGCTGGTGATGCGCTGGCTGCCCACGCCGATCACCACGTCATCAGTCGCCAGACCGGCGCGGGCGGCGCGACTGCCCGGCTGCACCGCGCTGATCGCCACGCCGTACCAGCCCTGGTTGCGCTGTTCCTGGGTGAGTTCGCTGAAGCGCACGCCGGCCAGGCGCGGATCGAGTTCGCTGCCCTCGACGGTGGCCAGTTTCTCGGCGGTCAGCTTCGCGCTCACTTCGCTGGTCTTGCCCGCGCGCAACACGCCCAGGCGCAGTGTGCTGCCCAGCGGCAACAGGCCTTCGGCGTTGTTCAATTCCTGCACGCTGTGCAGCGGCTTGCCGTTCATCGTGGTCAGCACGTCGCCCGCCTGCAGGCCCGCGCGCTCCGCAGCCGAGCCGTCGCGCACGTTGGTCACCACCACGCCGTTGCTGTCTTTCAGCTGCAGCAGACGCGCGATCCGTGGCGTGATCGCCTGGGTCTGTACGCCCAGGCTGCCGCGCTGCACCTTGCCGTGGGCCAGCAGCTGCGCCATCACATCGCTGGTCAGGTTGCTGGGAATCGCGAAGCCGATGCCGACATTGCCGCCGGAGGGCGAGAAAATCATCGTGTTGATGCCGACCAGCTCGCCGCGCAGGTTGACCAGCGCGCCCCCGGAGTTGCCCGGGTTGATCGACGCATCGGTCTGGATGAAGTCCTGATAGCCACCCATGCCTGACGCGTTCTGACCCGGCGCGGTGCGGCCCAGGCCGGAGCGTCCCAGCGCGGAGACGATGCCGGCGGTCACGGTCTGGCCCAGTCCGAACGGGTCGCCCACCGCCACCACGTAATCGCCGACCTGCAGCCGCGAGGAATCCGCCAGCCGCAGCGCCTCCAGCTTTTGCGCAGGAATCTGCACCACCGCCACGTCGGTGGCCGGGTCGGTGCCGATCAGCTTGCCCTTGAACGTGCGCCCATCCTGCAGTGTCACGCTGATGTCGTCGGCGCCGCCGACCACGTGGTTGTTGGTCAGCACGTAGCCCTTGGCCGCATCCACGATCACGCCCGAACCGAGACTCTGCTCGACCCGCTCGCGTGGCGTGCTGGGCAGGCCGAAAAACTGCCGCATCATCGGGTCGTCGAAGTACGCATCGCGCACCGGCACCCGCGTGGTGGTGGAGATGTTCACCACCGCCGGCGTCACCCGGGTCAGCATCGGGGCCAGCGACGGCATCGGCTGGCCATCGACGGCCGCGGGCAGGGTGGCGGCATGGCCGGCGACGGGGGCGGTCATCACCAGCAGCGCCGCCAGGGCGCCGCCAAGCCAGCAGGAAAGGCGTGTGGATGAATGCGACATGGGTCCTCCTTGGATGATCAATGACAGCGCTGCTTCGACCGGAACGCCGCGCCACGGTTCCGTGGCGCCGACAGTGGTCGTGGGACTTTACATCCGACGACGTCGGGGGTAACTTGCCTATCCGGTAGCAACCACAACATCTTGTGTTCGCATCTTGGCACTCTAACTAGTGCTGGTGTCGAACCTCATACTCTTGAGGGGGAGTCGTTGTTGTCGGGAAAGCGTTGGCAGCACGGGCCGGAGGGTCATCCTCTCGCTCGCAGGCGCCATCGAGTACAGCCATGCGCGGCCTTGCCGCAGCGAATAAAAAAACAACGCCGGCCGCAAGGCCGCAGCGAGAGGTCAACAAATCCGATGAGCACCGTGCGTGGGCCAGCCACCAGTTCAGCATCCAGCGTGAACCCGAACATCCATCCAGCCACCAGCCGTGACGCCATCGTGGACATCCCGCTGCAACCTGCCTCCCAGGACATCTGGGACAAGAAATACCGCCTGAAGAACAAGTCCGGCGAACCGGTCGACGGCACCATCGACGAGACCTACCAGCGCGTGGCGCGCGCGCTGTCGGATGTGGAAACCACCGACGAGCTGCGCGGCCACTGGTACGAGCGTTTCCTGTGGGCGCTGCGCCGCGGTGCCATCCCCGCCGGCCGCATCACCTCCAACGCCGGTGCGCTGGCACACAAGCCGGCCACCAGCACGATCAACTGCACCGTCTCCGGCACCATCCACGACTCGATGGATGACATCCTGGAGAAGGTGCACGAGGCCGGCCTGACGCTGAAGGCCGGCTGCGGCATCGGCTACGAGTTCAGCACGCTGCGTCCGCGCAATGCCTATGTCTCCGGCGCCGGTGCGTACACCTCCGGTCCGCTGTCGTTCATGGATATCTACGACAAGATGTGCTTCACCGTATCGTCCGCCGGCGGTCGCCGCGGCGCGCAGATGGGCACGTTCGACATCAGCCATCCGGACGCCAAGGAATTCATCCGCGCCAAGCGCGAGGATGGCCGCCTGCGCCAGTTCAACCTGAGCCTGCTGATCACCGACGGCTTCATGGACGCGGTCGAGCACGACCAGGACTGGCCGCTGGTGTTCCCGGTGCACGTCAAGGAAAAAGGCGAGATCGACGTCAACGATCCCGCCCAGGTGATCTGGCGCGAATGGCCCACCCACGAAAACTACGTGGACCGCGAAGACGGCCTGGTCGCCTGCAAGATCTACAGCCACATCCGTGCGCGGCACCTGTGGGACATGATCATGGTGTCCACCTATGACTATGCCGAGCCGGGTTTCATCCTGATCGACAAGGTCAACGAGATGAACAACAACTGGTGGTGCGAACACATCCGCGCGACCAACCCCTGCGGCGAGCAGCCCTTGCCGCCGTACGGCTCCTGCCTGCTCGGCTCGGTCAACCTGACCAAGTTCGTGCGTGATCCGTTCGGCCCCAAGGCCAGTTTCGACTGGAACGAATACCGCGAAGTGGTGAAGGTGTTCACCCGCATGCTCGACAACGTGGTCGAGATCAACGGCCTGCCGCTGGAACAGCAGCGCCACGAGATCATGGGCAAGCGCCGCCACGGCATGGGCTTCCTTGGCCTGGGTTCCACCGTGACCATGCTCAAGCACAGCTACGGCAGCGCCGAAGCGGTTGCGTTCACCGAGGAAGTCTCGCGCGAGATGGCGGTGGCCGGTTGGGAAGTGGCGCTGGAACTGGCCAAGGAAAAGGGCGCCGCACCGGTGCTGCTGCAGGACTTCACCGTCACCGGCGACATGCTGCGCAAGCGCCCGGAAATGGTCACCGACGGCTACAAGATCGGCGACAGCATCCCCGGCCGCGTGCTGCACGCCAGGTACAGCCGCTACATGCAGCGCATCGCCACGGTAGCGCCGAACCTGGTCGAGCAGCTGGCCGAAACCGGCGCGCGCTTCACCCACCACACCTCGATCGCGCCCACTGGCACCATCAGCCTGAGCCTGGCCAACAACGCCAGCAACGGCATCGAGCCCAGCTTCGCGCACAGCTATTCGCGCAACGTGATCCGCGAAGGCAAGAAGTCCAAGGAGAAGGTCGAGGTGCTCAGCTTCGAGCTGCTCGCCTATCGCGCGCTGATCAATGCCGATGCCAAGGCGTACACCGAAGAAGCGGCCAACAAGCTGCCCGACTACTTCGTGGCCGCCGACGACATCAGCCCGAAACAGCACGTGGACATCCAGGCCGCCTCGCAGTTGTGGATCGATTCGTCGATCTCCAAGACCGCGAACGTACCCACCGATTATCCCTACGAAGACTTCAAGGACATCTATTTCTACGCCTACAAACAGGGCCTGAAAGGATGCACCACATTCCGCTTCAACCCCGCCGCGTTCCAGGGCGTGCTGGTCAAGGAATCGGATCTTGAAAACACCCTCTACCGCTTCGAGCTGGAAGACGGTAGCGTTGTCGAACTGAAAGGCAATGAGCAGGTGGAATACGACGGCGAAATGCACTCCGCCGCCAACCTCTTCGATGCCTTGAAGGAAGGGTATTACGGCAAGTTCTAGGAACGCGCGCGCCCCGATCCGGGGTGTGCGAATTCCGCGAACCGGTCGATTCCCGAAAGGCCACGATACGTTCTGACAATCATTCGGAGGGGAACACCAGCATGTCCATCGATAACGAAGTTGAAGTGAGCAGCACACCCGTCGCTGCCGAAACACCGGCAATGACCTTGCCCGTGTTGCCGGAAGTGGCACCGGCCGCACCGGCTCCGGCCGCGGCAAAGAAGAAGGCGGCACCGCGCAAGGCCGCTGCGAAAACCGCAGCGCCCAAGAAGGCCGCGGCAGAAAAGGCAGCGCCCAAGAAGGCCGCTGCAAAGAAAGCTGCGCCCAAGAAGGCGGCAGCGAAAAAGGCCGCTCCCAAGAAGGCTGCGGCAAAGAAGGCCGCGCCCAAGAAGTCCGTCAAGAAGGCGGCGGCTAAAAAGGCCGCCCCCAAGAAGGTCGTCAAGAAGGCCGCCGTGAAGAAGGCGGCGCCGAAGAAGGCAGTCAGGAAGGCCGCCGCCAGGAAGGCTGCGCCGAAAAAGGCCGGCGCCAAGAAGGCGGTCAAGAAAGCCGTGAAGAAGGTCGCCCGCCAGGCCGCCACCGCCAGGAAGGCGGTGAAGAAGGTCGCGAAGAAAGTCACCAAGGTGGTCAAGAAGAACGCCGCCAAGGTCGCAAAGAAGGTCAGCAGCAAAAAGACGGCCGTGAAAAAGGCCGCGCCGAAAAAGGCGGCAGTCAAGAAGTCCGCCAGCAAGAAAGCCGTCGCCAAGACGGCAAAGAGGTCCACTGCCAGCAAGAAGGCGATCGTCAAGTCGGCACGCCCGGTGAAAAAGGCTGCCGCCAAGAAGGCCGCTGCAAAACGCAAGTAAGCAACACCGCATCCGGCCCGGCCTTGCGCCGGGTCGGATGATCTCCCGCTCCAGGCCGTGTGCACCCCGGCACCGATCGTCCCGGCACCCCATCCCGAACAACGAAGCGAACACCATGGCAATCAAGATCGAAAAGAAGATCACCGGCTACAACGTGGTCAAACCCGAAGACAAGGTTGCCAGCCCGGCTGCGGCCGCCGCGAAAGACGCGCGAGTCAGCGACAAAGCCGGCGAACCCAAGCAGGCCGAAGTGATCCAGATGCACGAAAGTGTCGAGCGCCCGGAAACCCTGGTCGGCTCCACCTTCAAGATCAAGTCGCCGCTGTTCGAGCACGCGCTGTACGTCACCATCAACGACATCGTGCTCAACGCCGGCACCAAACACGAAATGCGCCGCCCGTTCGAGATCTTCATCAACTCGAAAAACATGGACCACTTCCAGTGGATCGTGGCGCTCACCCGCATCCTGTCCGCCGTGTTCCGCAAGGGCGGCGACGTCACCTTCATCGTCGAAGAGCTCAAGGCCGTATTCGACCCGCGCGGCGGCTACTTCAAGTCCGGCGGCGTCTACATGCCCTCCATCGTGGCCGAGATCGGCACCGTGGTGGAGCAGCACATGAAGAACATCGGGCTGATCCGTGATCCGGAGATGGACGAGGCGACGCGGAAGCTGATCGTGGAGAAGCGGGCGGCATTCGAGGCGCTGGGCGCGAAGAAGGCTGCCGATGCGGGCGCTGCTGCCGAAGCGGGCGCGGGTGAGGCGCTGTCGTTTCCGCCGGGGTCGATGATGTGCGACAAGTGCAATACCAAGGCTTTGGTACTGATGGACAACTGTCAGACTTGTTTGAATTGTGGGTATTCGAAGTGCGGGTGAGTCGCTTCGAGCAAGATCTGAGCCGAGACACCCTTTTTCGGGAAGCTAACGATGCGCCTAAGCTCTGCTCAAATAGTTAACTTTAGGTCACTTAAAGATATCACCATAAATTTTGAGCCGCGCTGCCGGATACTTATTGGCTTAAACGAGGCAGGAAAATCGAATATATTAGCGGCTCTCGCACTACTTGATAGAGGTCGCGAGATATTAAGCTCAGATGTTCGCGAGGTGGGCGAGAGTGACGACCCGAGCGAAGATTCCACGGTTAGTTTTCTATTTAAATTCGATCGAGGTGAGCGGGAAAAGATTTCGGAAGCAATATCCGCTCAAGTAGAGAGTGCAAAATTATCCGAATTGTTGCGCTATAAAGATAAGCAGCCCGATGAGCACGAGCTTGACCAGTGGTTCGCTGAAGGATTTTATGAGGTAGATGTAAAGAAAGGTCTACGTACATTTTATTTTTGGCTTCGAGATGATGATCTACAAGTAGCCCCTGGGTGGCTAATTTATCTTCCCAGATGGCAAAGGGTTCTGTCGCCGTCGCCTCCAGGCGGGCTTCAGGATATTTCAAAGGTCGTTTTTTCCGAGTTGCAAATCCCATCGGATAATAGCGATGATTTCCGTCCTCTGACGCTAGACGATATAAGCATTCTCATAAAAAATGAAGTAACGTCTCTGATTGAAAAAAATTTACCGGCCTGCCTCTATTGGAGCTACTCGGAGGCGAATTTGCTGCCGGGACGCATAATCCTTGGTCAATTTGAAAATGACCCTCACTCATGTGAGCCCCTGCGTCAAATGTTCGCTTTAGCCGGTCATGGGGATGCTGGTAGTGCTATTCGCGCCGCAAGAGATCGTAAAAACGGTTTACATAACCTCCTAAATAGGGTGGCAACCTCTACTACTCAACACATTCGCTCAGTCTGGAAGGAAGCGAGCGAGTTAGAAATATCGCTACGTCCAGATGGCGAGTTTATTGACGCATCGGTCAAGGATAAGCACAATTTCTATGAGGTCAGTCGCAGGAGCGATGGGTTCAAGAGGTTTATAAGCTTCTTAATCATGGTGTCTGCTAAGGCAAAAACAAGTTCTTTGAAAAATACTTTATATCTGCATGATGAGCCGGACTTAGGGATACATCCAAGCGGGATACCCTATCTTCTTCAGGAATTGATAAAGATATCAACTAATAATTATGTGGTCGTCAGTACGCACTCTATATTTATGGTCGATAAAGAGCGGATCGATCGTCACTTAATGGTGAAAAAGAATGATGAAATCACGGGGATAAAAGAAGTTGATGCTTCAAATTTCAATGACGAAGAAGTTGTATATAATGCTATGGGTTACTCTATCTTTCAGAATTTGCGACGAAAGAATATAATTTTTGAAGGCTGGAGAGATAAGCATTTATTTCGTCTATTTAGCACATCGCAATTGACGGGAAAGATTGAATCTAACGAAATTACGCTTTCGGGCATTGGACTATGTCACGCAACAGAATAAGGGGTCAGAGACATTATTCGAAACTGGAAGAATCAAAGGGACGGTGTCAGGGACGATATTCCACAAAGGGGGAATAAGGGGTCAGAGACATTATCCGTGGCGGAACCAGAACTAACCAGGAAAAGCCGGGACAGGAAACAAATTACGGAGCCTCAGTAACGGGTTCGGGTTCACTTCCTGGGCCTCCATAACCGAGCCTGCCCCGTTCCGGGTTCCCCTATGGGTGTGTGCAGGTTTATAAGTTAGGGGCTGCAGAAGGGTCGCCGGTTGCGCCGGCCAACGCCAGGAGGTGATCGCAATGAACAGGAGTTTTCTTTTTGCCGTGGGGCTGATTGCCATGGGGCTCACCTTGTTTGCGCCAGCGGCATCTGCGCAGATGGCCGCCAATCTGGATCCGGGTTCGGCGAGCCAGGTCATACAGCGTCAGGAGATGTTGAACAGGGAGATGCAAAACGCGGCACGCGCCATGGAAGAGGGGCAGCGCCGGTCCTGGCTCAACTCCATGGCCAATCTCGCCAAGCTCCGCATCAAGCTGGCTGAAGCGTGGCAAGACATGGGCATGTCCGCGCAGGACGCCAAAGTGGTCGCCGACGCGTACGACCCTAACCTGGTCGTGGGCTTGCACCATGAATCGCTTCGCGGGAAGAGCGACGGGGAAGTCGCGGAGATGCTCCAGTCTGCGATCAGGCAAAAGCGCTACTTGAGTGCCAACCAGCTGCTGATCGATTACGAGCAGAACAGGCTCCGGATAGGCACGAACCAGACAACCGATGTGAGCCGGTGAGCTGGTAGAAAGCAGGTTCAGGGCACACTTTTCGAAGCGGGCCGGTTGAAAACTCGACGCTGACCCCTGTGCTGGTTTTTCCTCGTGTCCGGCGGCTTCGCGGGCCTCGCGAATGCCAGGCTGCGGGAAGGTTCCACAGCCAGGACTGGTCTTATGAAGCATGCTCCACCCGGATACGAATGTCCGTTCTGCGGGATTGCCCAGACGCTGTCATCGCCGGCTCCGGAGTCAGCCGTTGTCCTGGTGGATGCGAACGTTTTCGCGTTGGTTCCGACGCATCACTACGCGGGAATCAAGGGCAACTGCCTGGTGATTCCCCGGCGCCACTATGAGAACGTGCTGGACATCCCGGACAAGCTCGGCAGCGACTTCTTTCGTGCCACGCGTCGGTTGGCGCAGGCCATGCAGGATGCCTTCGGGTGTGAAGGCATCTCCACTCGCCAACACAACGGGCCAGCCGGCGATCAAGACGTGTGGCATTTTCATCTTCATGTATTTCCTCGCTACTCGAACGACGGACTGCATGCGGGGCAAAAGGTGCGCTACACCACCGAAGAGCGCATCGAGTTGGCGGCCAGTCTCAGGGCTGCCTTGCGGTAGCGAGTACGTTGCTTGCGGGCGGGGTGGTCGCCGATTTCCGGGAGGCTCCCGGCTTGCCCTCAGGTGTCGCTGACAACTTTTCCCGACACCTTTTTATTGCGCCGCTGACCGCAAATGTTTGCGGCAGGATTCATTCTGCGTTGGGCATCGCGATCCAATGCTGGCGCCTCCATAAACAGCGCGGAGTGTGCCATGGGGATTCTGGATCTTGCCGGTGAGATTGCAGGTGCGGTGGCTGCGGTTGAGGGTGCCGAGAAGCTTGATCCGAATGCGGGGCTCTTTACCAAGGGCATCGCTGCTGTTGCCGGTTTCAAGGGTGCTGGTGCGTTGGAGTCGATGGTTGGCAGGAGGGAAGAGGCGGCCGATGCGGATGGGGCGGCGCCGGATGCCGATGCTGATCCGCAAGCCTGAATCAGGGGCGCTCAGGAGAGCGCCGTTTTGGCACGGGTTCACGTGATTCAGGCAGTTCTGCGTGAGGCGGCTGTCGGCGTGAGGCCTGCACCGCGGTTGTGAATCACGATGTTGCAGCGGTATGGCCGGAGGCCCTGAAGTGGGCCGACGTTCAACCGTTCGCGCTGAGCGTGGCGGCGTTGCGGGCGGAGTCTCGTGCCGCCCGCAGCGCTTCGTGCATGGATGTCCTTCGACTCCGGCCTTCGCCCTGCGCTCAGGACGAAGGGCCCTTCGACTTCGGCCTTCGGCCTGCGCTCAGGACGAACGGGCTTTTCGACTTCGACCTTCGGCCTGCGCTCAGGACGAACGGGCCCTTCGACTTCGGCCTTCGGCCTACGCTCAGGACGAACGGGCTTTTCGACTTCGACCTTCGGCCTGCGCTCAGGACGAACGGGCTCTTCGACTTCGACCTTCGGCCTGCGCTCAGGACGAACGGGTTCTTCGACTTCGACCTTCGGCCTGCGCTCGGGACGAACGGGTTCTTCGACTTCGACCTTCGGCCTGCGCTCGGGATGAACGGGCTTTTCGACTTCGGCCTTCGGCCTACGCTCAGGACGAACGGGCTCTTCGACTTCGACCTTCGGCCCAAGCGCTCAGGGCGAACGGGCTCCACGCAAGTACGTGGGCGCCGCTCGCGCAGCGACAATCTGGACGCATCGGTAATGGATCTGCCGAGGGGCGGATTGCCTCCGATGCGCGTTCTGTCACGGCGACGTCGTGCCGTGGTCAGCGGTCGGGATCGCTGCCGGATCCATCCAGAATGCCGCCCACATGTGCCCGTCGGGGTCGGCGATATCGCGGGTGTACATGAAGCCCAGGTCCTGAGCCGGGTTCACATCGGCCTGGCCACCGTGCGATGCCGCGGCGTCGTTCATCGCGTCGACGGCGGCGCGGCTGTCCAGCGCAAGCGAGAGCATCGATCCGCAGCTTCCGGCCGGGGGGAACGGTCGCTCGGTAAACGTGCGCCATTTGGCGTGCGTCACCACCATCACGTAAATCGCCTCGCTCCACACCATGCAGGCGGCGGTGTCGTCGCTGAATTGCGGGTTCTGTTCGAATCCCAGGGAACGGTAGAAGGCGATCGAGGCTTTGAGGTCGGTGACCGGTACGCTGATGAAGATCATCTTTGTCATGGGGTTTTCCCTTGGTTGTCGGTGAGGTGAAGTCTCTACGCAGGTGGAGCTCCATTCGTACGACGATCCACCAGATCAGGAATCGACAAGGGCTGGCGATCACTGCTGCGCGGCTTGTGGCAGGGACGTCGGTCGCCGGTGTGCGTACTGACGAAGGGTGCGTGTCCGTTCGTGCCGAGCGTACGCCGAGGCCGCGCGGAGGGCATGGCGGGCGCGTCGAGGCGCCAGGCTGCCGAAGGATCAGGCAGGGAGGGTTTGGCGACGACGCGCGGCGCTTCGACTCCGCCCGCTGCGCGGGCTACGCTCAGCGCGAACGGCGGGGGGATTACCGTTCCGGGTTCACGCGCGTCACCACGAGTGCGTGCGGAGCGGGGTCAACCGGGCTATCGTGCCGTCCTGATCACGAAGAAACACCATGACCAAAAGTTACGACCCGCCGCTGACCACGAACCCGCATGGCCCTCTTTACCGCGTTGACAAGGGCATCAGGGCCGCCCAGCTGCGGCTGGATGCCGCGATCGACGCGAAGCGGCATCACACCAGCCAGAACCTCGCGCATGAAGTGATCAAGGAGGCGCGCGAGGGGCTGAAGAAGTCCGAGCAGTTGCGCGTGCTCAAGATCAAGGAACTCGCACGCAAGGCCGCGGAGAACGACGAAGCGCGCGGCTGAAACTCGCGCGGATGGGCTGAAACGCGGATGGACGCCTGTCCAACGGCGCCCGCGTCATGGGGTCACGCAAATGACGGTACCGCGCGCGACCGCGTTGGCATCGGTGGCTAGATGCTCAGGTCGTAGGGCTTGCCGGCAACGCAGCTTTCGACGGCTTGCGGGGTGATCTTCGCGTAGGGCTGCAGCGTCGTCACGGACAACGTCATGCGGTCCTGGCTTTGTTTCACGTTGTCCAGCAACCGGCAGAATTGCGGTGAATGGACCAGGGCTTCGGCTTGCTTGCCGATCTTTTCGCCGGCCTCGTCCGCGCGCCCGATCATGGCGGCAAACAGCACGCGGCTCATCGCGTGATCGGTGATGCGGGCGGTATCGGACAGGGTCAGGTCCACCAGTTCGATCACGCTGGCACGGTAGTCGCGGGTGAGCACGCGTTGCTCGTCGCTCAACGACAGCTTGTTCTTGCCGATCTGCACCGCGCCGCTTGCGTCGATGCTGGCCTCGGGGAACCCCTTGGCATTCATGCTGACCGGCTCGCTGTGCAGCGAGGCGCGCTCGGCCTGGATTTCCCTGGTGGCCGCCCCCGAGCACCCAGCGACGAGAACACTGGCGAGTGCGGCCGTGAGCATGCCCACGCGGAATGATTTTGGTCGGTTCATTGGAGCATCCCTGTTCGGTGGTCGGCCTGGCCGTCGCGCTGGCGATCGAGGCGTGGTGGAAGCGACGGTCCGGTGCACGTGGGCCGATCGGTGCCTTCACTTTAGCGCCCGCATGGGCGCGCGGACATCCGACTTCCGGCACACGAATGACGGCCCAGTCGAAGCACGGTCAGACGCCCCTCGATTGACCTGCGCGGGTAGAAGCTTGACCCTGAGGGCTGCTTCCGTTGCCTGCCTGCCCATGCTGACCAGTATTCGTTCGTCCACGCCGCTGCTGCTGAGTACCGTCTTCCTGTTGATGGGCGTGGGCTTGCTGCACACCCATATCGCGCTGGAGGGAAGGTCGCTCGGCTTTTCGGTGGCGATGATCGGCGTGCTGACGTCGGCGTATTACGCCGGGTTCCTGGTCGGCACCTATACGATTCCGCGGCTGACGCATCGCATCGGTCACATCCGCTCTTTCGCGTTTGGTACCGCGCTGGTGACCCTGGTGGTGCTGGTGCAGGCGCTCGATCCGGCGTACGGCGTATGGCTGGTCCTGCGCGTGCTGCAGGGGATGATGCTGGTCGGCTTGTACGCGATCATCGAAAGCTGGTTGAACGCGTCGGCCGAGCCCGCGCATCGCAGTTCGGTGTTCGCGGTCTACATGATGGTGAATCTTGGCGCCAGCGCGATGGCGCAGCAGTTCCTGCGCATTCGCGGCGAGGGCTTCGTGCTGTTCTGCGTGGTGGCGATCCTGTTTTGCGCGGCGAGCCTGCCAGTGGTGGCCAGCCGCCAGCCGCAGCCGCATATCCGCTCGGTGCCGCAGGTGCAGATCAGGCGCCTGTTCCGGCTGGCGCCGACTGCGCTGGTCAGCGCGCTGCTTTCCGGCCTCGTGCTGGGTGCGTTCTGGGGCTTGTTGCCGGTGTATGCGGTGGCACGTGGCCTGGGTCTTGGCGAAATCGGCACCTACATGAGCGTCGCGATTGCCGGCGGCGTGGTGTTGCAGTGGCCGCTGGGCCGTTTTTCCGACCGCATCGACCGCCGTCTGGCGCTGTCGCTGATCAGTGCCGTCGCCGGACTGGCGGCGCTGGTCAACTTGTTTCTGCCCAGCACCGGGGGCTTTGCGGCGATGCTGGTGATCTTTGCCTTCGGCGGCATGAGCTTCACCTTGTACCCGATTGCCGTGGCGCACCTGGTCGACTACGTGCAACGCGACGAGCTGCTGTCGGCCTCCAGTACGGTGCTGCTGGTCAACGGCATCGGCTCGGCGGTCGGGCCGCTGGTGGCGGGCGCACTGATGACCGTGTTCAACCCGAAGCTGCTGTTTGTCTGGTTCGCGGTGCTCGACGGGGTGCTGGCCGCGTATGCGTTCTACCGTTTCATTCACCGCAAGCGCGAAGTGACGCCGGACGACAATTTCATGCCGTTGGTGAATACGGGCCCGAGTTCGCTGGATCTGCACGCCAGCGGAACAGTGGCGGAGGAGGTCAGATAGTCGCCTGCGCGAGCGTTTCTTCGCTGTCGGATCCCCGCGGTTCGCGCAGCGCCTTGGATGCGCTTTGGGAAGGGACGCAGAGGTCGGCGCGGCGGGATGGTCTGAAGCCCGAGGTTGATGTCAGGGCGCGTGGTGGACCATGATGCGCCATCACGGGCGCATACCCCGTGTCGGGGAACAATCATGGGCAAGCAGAGTGACGGCGCAGGCCGATCCAGTGCGGTGCATCGTGTCCAGCCGGTGGATCCGGCCGGCTTTTCCACGTTTCGCATCCATCGGCTGCAGCATGATTTTCACCAGCACCCGCTGCTGCAACTGCCCGAGCTGGCGAAACTGGCCAAGGATCTGATGCCCGGAGGCCAGTGCCGTTTCGTGTATCCGGGCATGGCCCAGGATTCGGCCTTCCATCACGTCGACCATCACCCGGACGGGCGCGGGATCGAGCAGGTGTTCGAACGCATCGAGGAATCCGGCTCGTGGATCGCGCTGTACAACATCGAGAAGATTCCCCGTTACCGCGCGCTGCTGGACGAGATTCTCGATACGGTGCGGCCGGTGATCGAACGCGAGCAGACCGGCATTTTCAATCTCACCGGTTTCTGTTTCATCTCCGCGCCGCCGTCGGTGACGCCATTCCACATCGATCGCGAAAACAATTTCTGGCTGCAGCTGCACGGCCGCAAGGTGCTCACCGTATGGGATGCCTCTGACCGCGGCGCGGTACCGGCCGACGCGGTGGAGGATTTCATCGTCAACCACTCGTCGAAAAAGGTGCGCATGACCGAGGCGGGGCGCAGCAGTGGCCACGAGTTCGACAGCGGCCCGGGTGATGGCGTGTATTTCCCCACCACCTCGCCGCACATGACGCGCTCGGATGCCGGCTGGGCCACGCCCGGCGACGGCGTGTCGGTGTCGCTCGGGGTGACCTTCTATACCCGTCACACGAAGAAGCTGGCGCGGGTTCACCAGTTCAACCGCGTGTTGCGCAAATATTTCCATCAGTCGCCGGTCAGTCCCGGCCAGTCCACGGCGCTGGACTCGATCAAGGCGCCGCTGGGCTGGATGCTGGGGATCACCCGATACGCGCTGCTGCGACAACTGCATGCGATCCGCGCCTTGCGCAGCGGGACGCGACCTGCCGATGGCTGGTGGGGTGAAAAGGCGCCGCCGGGCTCGTTCTGATCCCATCCGCCGCAACAAGCGCTTCGGTGCCTCATGAATATTCCGTTCTGCCGATGCGCATCGACGCGATGCGCGATTCCTTCGCGCATCCATCGTGGCGAGGGCCTTTCGAAGCGGGTGCGGCGTGAAAGGACTAACCTGTGGGTTCGATCCGCCAGGAGACTCCTGTCATGACGTCGCTTTCTGGCAAGACACAGAACGGTTTCACCTATGAAGGGGAGTACGAGGCCGCAAGTGGCGGGCGCATTCTCTGGAGCGCCACATTCCGCCGCGATGGCGACTACGCAGGGGTGCGCCACGGTCATCTGCACGACATGCAGGAGGTCGGCGAGCCGGCCATGAAGGAGCAGGTGAAGGCGAGCATCGAATCGACCTGGACAAACGCGACCTGAGGCGAATGCGGCAGCCGGTCATTCACCGCCGGCGGCGGCGCATTGCGCGGCAGCGATTTTCTCTGCTCGGGTGAGGCATGGTTTGCGACGGGCGCTCGTTCCATCGGGCCGACACCGCTGTATGCCGCCAGGCAACGTGGACGCAACCGAGCGGAGAGCGTGACGCCGGCCTGACCGCGCCGGCGTCCTCAGCAGATCAGGCGGACGGGAAGGGCGGCATCCTGCCCGGTTTCCCTTGACCGCCGTTCACGGCAACATGCGCACCTTCGGCTCGCGCGCCCACTGCCGGGTCTTGGCAGCGGCGACGAAGGCCTTGAGGTCCGCGGCGTCCACAATGCCCGTATCCTTTTTTACGCCAACGGCCTTCAGCAGTGCCTGTGCGCCGGCATCGGCCGCGATGGCTTTCAAGTGGACGAAGGCATCGCTGACGAAGTCCCTGGCGGCGGACTCGCCGGTCAACTGTTTGGCGGCCGCCTCGCTCAGCACCACCGCTACCGCGTCGAAGAACACCGAGGGCTGGCCGGCGAGCTGGCCATCGGCCGGCATTTTCCTGCCGTCGGAAAGCACCGCGCCGCCGACTTTGGGCGCGACGATCTTTACCGCGGCGCCCGCCGCCTCGACGGCCTTGCGCAAGGCCTTGATGGTGGTTGCATCCGAGCCATCATGGATCAGGATGCCGACCAGCCGGCCTTTCAAGGTGTCTTTCATCTTGCCGATCAGTTGCAGCGCGGGTGACAACGGCAAATCCACCGGCGCGACCCTGGCCGGCGGCGCCGGCGGCATCGGCGACAGCGCCAGCCCGTCGGCGACCCGGGCGGCCAGATCCTGATCGACATGACGCAGGTGACCGACCATCGCCGTGCGCACATGCACGGTTTCGACCTTGGACAATTCGAACACGAACGCGTTGGCGATATGCGCCTGTTCCGGCTTGGTCTGCGAACGGTAGAAACGGCGCGCTTGGCTGTAATGGTCGGCGAACGACTCGGCACGAATGCGTCCCTTGCTGCCCGGCTCGGTCGGTTCCGCCGCGTGCGGGAAACCCCGTGGCGTCTCACGCGGGCTGTCGTCAGACAGGGAGTTGGGCTCGTAGTTGACCCGGCCGGCGGGCGACTGCA
Source organism: Rhodanobacter sp. TND4EL1 (assembly GCF_054061035.1). Lineage (NCBI taxonomy): Bacteria > Pseudomonadati > Pseudomonadota > Gammaproteobacteria > Lysobacterales > Rhodanobacteraceae > Rhodanobacter > Rhodanobacter sp. TND4EL1. The sequence continues at coordinate 307,490 of NZ_JBSSDT010000005.1, read as the reverse complement.
TCTGCATCTGCGCATCGCGTTGCAGGTTGGCAAACGGACATTTCGGCGCATTGATCGGCAGCTGATGGAAGTTCGGCGTGCCCAGCCGCGACAGCTGCGTGTCGAGGTAGGAAAACAGCCTTCCCTGCAGCAGCGGATCGTTGGAGAAGTCGATGCCCGGCCCCAGGTGCGAGGGGCAGAACGCCACCTGCTCGGTCTCGGCGAAGAAATTGTCCGGCCAGCGGTCCAGCACCATGCGGCCGATGACGGTGAGCGGTACCAGTTCTTCCGGAATCAGCTTGGTGGGATCCAGGTGATCAAACGGAAAGCTGTCCGCCTGTTCCTGCGAAAACAGCTGTACGGCCAGCTCCCATTCGGGGAACGCGCCGCGCTGGATCGACTCGAACAGGTCGCGGCGGTGGTAGTCCGGATCGGCGCCGGTGATCTTGAGGGTCTCGTCCCACACGGTGGACTGCAAGCCGAGTTTCGGCCGCCAATGGAATTTCACGAACGTGCTGCTGCCATCGGCGGCGAGCAGGCGGAAGCTGTGGATCATGAAGCCTTCCATCATGCGCAGCGAACGGGGAATGCCGCGGTCGGACATCAGCCAGGTGATGGCATGCATGGATTCGGGCGTGAGCGAGATGAAATCCCAGAAGGTGTCATGCGCGCTGGCGGCCTGCGGATAGCCGCGGTCCGGTTCCATCTTGAGCGCATGAACCAGGTCCGGAAACTTCATCGCGTCCTGGATGAAAAACACCGGGAAGTTGATGCCGACCAGATCCCAGTTGCCTTCGCTGGTATACAGCTTCACCGCGATGCCGCGCGCGTCGCGCGGCGTATCGATCGAGCCGGCTCCGCCGGCCACGGTGGAAAAGCGCGTGAACAGCGGCGTTTTCTTGCCCACCTCGGTGAGGATCTTCGCCGTGGTGTGCTGCTTCAGCGAACGGGTCAGTTCAAAGTAGCCATGGGCGGCCGAGCCACGCGCGTGCACGATGCGTTCGGGGATGCGTTCGTGATCAAAGTGGGTGATCTTTTCGCGCAGGATGAAATCTTCCAGCAGGGTCGGTCCGCGCGGGGACGGGCGCAGCGAGTTCTGGTCGTCGCTGATCGGCACGCCCTGGTTGGTGGTCATCGGCGGATGCTTGCCGCCGGCAAGCTGATGCACTTCGTCGGCATGGCCTCGCGTTTCGCTGGCGGCAGGGGCGGCTGTGTCGGGGCGTGATGTCGGCGCGGATTTCTTGCGGGTAGCCATGGCGTACTCCGGTGCGGGGAGTGAGCCAGCCTGTGCCGAGGGTAGTGAAGTGCCGGTGATTCAGCCGGCGCATGCTGCACGCCGTGCACGGCTGGCGTTGCCTGCCCTATATCACCCGGTGACTTCGCTCGCCGCCACCGCCAGTCCCGAGACCACGCCCAACGACGGGTCACCTTGCACCAGCAGCAGCTCCGGAAAGCAGGCCTGCACGCGGGCCTTGATCTGCGGTGAACGCGAGGTGCCGCCGGTGAGGAAGACGCTGGCGGGCAGGTCGGTCAGGTCGGCGCGTACGGTGCCCAGGGTGCGTTCGAGCTGGCCGAGGAACGATTCGATCGCGGCATCCAGATCGTCGCTGCCGGCGTCGACGGCAAGCCCGTGTTCGACGAAGTCGAGTTCGGCACGATGGTGCGGCGCGGAGCTCAGCACGATCTTGGTGCGTTCGGCGACCTGGTTGAGCCGGGTGGTGGCGCCCAGTTCCTGCAGCGCGCGCAGGCGCGTGCCGTAAGGCTCGTCCACCAGGCGATAGTTCTGTTTGCGAAATTCGCGCTGCTTGGGCAGGTTGTGCACGCTGGCCGCCTCGACGAACTGATGCTGCGGCACGCGGATGCTGTCCTTGCCCAGCAGCGGCATGAAACTGTGCAGGCTGATGCTCACGTCGAGGTCGGTGCCGCCCTTGGGCAGGCCCCAGCTGCGCGCGATGTGCGGCGCCGCGCCACCGCCGAGCTCGGCGTGCGCCACGTCGGTGGTGCCGCCGCCGATGTCGACGATCAACGCGTGCTGCCGGGCTTCCAGGCTCTTGTGATAGTTCATCGCGGCGGCGGCGGGCTCTTCGAGGAAGCTCACCTCGTCGAAGCCGGCCACACCGGCCGCTTCGCGCAGGATCTCGATCGCCTGTTCGGAGCCTTGGGCACCCATCGAGCTGCGGAATTCCACCGGCCGGCCGATCACCGCGCCGCGCACCGGCACGCCGAACTGGCGGCTGGCGCAGAGGCGGATGTGTTCGAGGATGTGCGTGGCGATATGCACGATCACCTTGCGCACCTGCGGGTCCAGCCGATAACCGAACATCGACTTGGGCGATTCGATCAGGTTGCCGCCGCCACTCTCCAGGTAGCCTTCCACCGCTTCCTCGCCGAACAGCGCGTGCTGGAAGCTGGCGACCGACGCGGTGGCCTCGCGGGTCTGCTGCTCCATCCACTGCCGGCGTACCACGCGCAGCGCGTCGCGCTGCAGGTCGCCCTCGCTGCGCGCGACCGGCGTCTGTCCGCGTGCGGCGGCAGCGGCGGCCATTTCGCGCTGGCGGGTGCGGGCCAGGCGCAGCTCGATCTCCAACTGCGCTTGCAGCTCGGCGGTCAGCTGGAAGTCCGCCGGATCGGGCACCAGCTCGGGGAAGTACACCGCGGTGCGGAACTGCTCGGTGTCGCCGAAGCGGACCAGTTGCAGTTCACCGTCGATGATGGCGGCGGCCGCCGAGTAGCTGGTGCCGAAGTCGATACCGATATGCATGGAAGTCACGAGTGGGTCTGATCTCAACCGGGCAGTATGACGGCTGCCCGCGAGGGGATCCAAATCATTCCTGACTCCCGGGTTCAGCTGCTACCGTTCATGTCTCCGCGTCTCGCGCCTCGGGAAACAACTGATGGACTCCGATTTCTGGCAGCAGCGCTGGCGCGACGGTCGCACCGGCTTTCATCAGGACCGGCCGACTCCGCTGCTGCTGAAGCACTGGTCGACGCTGGCTCTTGCCGCCGGAACCCGGGTGCTGGTGCCGCTGGCGGGCAAGTCGCTGGATCTGCTTTGGCTGGCCGCCCGGGGTCATCGGGTGCTGGGGGTGGAACTGTCGCCGCTGGCGGTAAACCAGTTCTTCACCGAACACGGACTGGTGCCGGAGATTTTCGACTCGCGCTACGGCAGTCATCATCGCGCCGGCAACATCGAGCTGATCTGCGGTGACGTGTTCGGTCTCGACGCCGAGGCGCTGGCCGGTTGTGCGGCGGTGTACGACCGCGCGGCCATGATCGCGTTGCCGCCGGAGCTGCGCCGACGCTACGTGGATGAGCTGTATGCGCAGCTTCCCGTCGGCTGCCGCGGCCTGCTGATCACGCTGGACTATCCGCAACAGGAAAAGGTCGGGCCGCCGTTCGCGGTGCCTGAAATGGAAGTGCGCGAGCGGTTCGAGCCAGCCTGGGAGGTGGCAACGCTGGAGTGTCGGGACATTCTTGCCGAGCAGCCGGGCTTTGTCGCCGAAGGGGTGAGCGCGCTGCAAACGGCGGTGTACCGGCTGTCGCACAAATAGGTCGATCTGGCCACCACTCGCGCCGCCTTCGCACCTTCGCAGGTTTTGGGGCAAACGCGTCCAGGAGTTTCTTCCCGATGCACATGAATCATCGCGGTGCGCTGCGCGCCTTGTTCGCTTTGCTGGTTTGCGTTGTCGGTGGCAACGCTTCGGCCTCGGCGTTGGCACCGCCGACGGACGGCCACGGTGAGATCCGGCGTCTGGTAAGCGATCTGTGTTCCCGCGAGTTGGTGTTGCTGGGCGAGGACGCCGGCCATGGCAGCGGCAAGACGCTTGAGCTGAGGGTGGACCTGGTGCAGCGGCTGGTCGACACGTGTGGCTTCAACGCAGTGCTTTTCGAAAGCCAGCTGTATGACTTCCTCGACCTCGATCATTCATTTGCGAGCAAAACCGCCACGCCGGCGCAACTGGCTGATGCGATCGGCGGGTTGTGGTCGACCACGCGGGAGATCGATCCGCTGGTGGCCTTCCTCTTCCGCCGGGCCGTTTCAAGGCGGGTCAAGGTGTTCGGGCTCGATCCGCAGGTCGGCGGCGCCACCGGGTGGTATGCGCAACGACATTTGCCGACGCAGCTTGCGGCCTCGCTCGCGCCCGCTCGCCGCAAGGTCTGCGAGCGCACGCTGTTGCAACTCACCGATTGGCAATACGACGAGACCACGCCGTATGACGATGCCGCCCGCGCACGACTGCGTGGCTGCCTCGGCGATATCGATGCGTCCCTGGCGACCTTGCCGGCCAGCAACGCAACGGCACAGATCCGGTGGGAGGCGAAGAATCTTTCCGGCTACCTGGATATGTCCGACGACGCCAGCGGCGGTTTGCGTGACCGCCTGATGTACGAGAATGTCGAGTGGTTCCGGGCGCAGCACCCGGATCACACCAAGATCATCATCTGGACCGCGACCGTGCATGCGGTGAAAACCGGCATGGTCGGGTCAACCGCGCCGATGCCGATGGGGGCGTGGATCCACCAGGCAATGGGTAAACGCGCGGCGGTGGTCGGGTTCTCTGCCGTGACCGGTCACTACGCTCGCCTGGGCATGACGCCGCGTGCGCTGCCGCCCGCTGCGGCCGGCTCGCTGGAAAGTCGCGTATTCACGAATTTTCACGGGCAGTTGCGTTACGTGGACGCCCGTCAGCTGGAGGCGCTGGGCAGCCTCATCGGCCGCCCGCTCAACTATGGCAAACCGGTAGTCGCGCGCTGGTCGACGATGCTGGATGGCTTGCTGGTGCTCAAGGAAGAGCGGCCGCCCGACTTCGTGCGCCGCCCGATACCGCAGCAGGCGGAGCGCTGACCGCGTCGCCGTCTTTCGGGTCGACGCCATCACGGTCTCGCTTGCCGCGGCTTGCCGGCGCACGACATGGCTCGCCACAATGGCGCTCTTGCCATGGAACGGTACCGGTCACGCGATGTTGCAGTTGCTCAATCTTTTCCTGGTGATTTTCGGCGTGATCGCCGTGGGTGCCGGCGTTGCCAGTTGGCGCAGCTATCCGCCGATGGCGCTGTTGCTGCTGGCGCTGGGGCTGGCGTTGGTTGCGCTGGCGTATGTCAGTGATCGCCGGCGCGAGCGGCGCGCGGACCAACGCAAGCGTGCCGCGATCCAGCAGCGCATGGATGAGTTTGCGCGCAGGCCGGGTGGGTCATCGCAGGCACTGAAGGTGCGCGGCGGCGCGCGCTACCTCCTTGCCGGTTTGTTGCTGACCCTCATGGGCATGGGCGTCGTATGCATGGCCTCCGGCGATGCGCGGCACGACGTGATTCCGCTGGTCCTGGGTGCCCTGCTGGTTCCCGTGGGCCTGCTGCTCCTGCTGCGCGCATTGGCCGGCGTGGGCCAGCCAGCGCTGGAGCTGGATGCCGGCGGCTTTGTCACCCCGTTGACCGGGCGCATTCCCTGGCGCGAAGTGTCGGGCATCGCATTGCGCACGGTGGCTCAGCGCAACGGCCGCGAGAGCTTCTTCCTGATGTTCCGCGTGAAGCGGTTCGCTCATGTGGCTCCCCGCATCCACTGGACCGATCGCCTGCTCGCCGTATTTCATCTCGGGGCGCTGGCCAAAGGTGTGGTCACCGTGGGATTGCCTTCGGCCAAGGATCCGCCGGGTGCAATTTACGCGATGGCCAGAATGCTGTGGAAGCAGTCGACCAGACAGGACCACGACTGGCAGCCGCAGATGTCCGACGAGTACAACGAGGCGATGCGCCGGGCCGGGGAACTCACCGCGCGACTGGAGGCGCCGGGTGCCGTCGAGGCCGCACTGGCGGATTCGCAGCGGATGGCGCAGGCGATGTCGCAGATGGAAATGGACATGGCGGTGATCACGGCCGGGCACCGGCGCCAGCTGAAGAAGCAGCGCTGGGTGCTGGCGATTTTCCTGGCACTGACTGTGCTGGTCGTGGCGTGGCCCTGGATCAGGCGCTTGCTGCATTCATGAGTCGCCAGCAGTGGGCGGAACGCGATCGCCGGACACGCACGCCCGGCGGCGTCCCGCCCGGATCACTCACATTCCCGGTGACTCGCTGACCCGCATCTGCGCCCGGGCTTCGCCTTTCGGGTGCGCCTTGGTGTGCAGGTTGACGTAGGTCAGGCCGTCGAGCATGGCCGACTGGGTTGCCGCGTCGACGGTGACGGTGTTGGTCATGCCGGTCTGGTAGGGGCCGGGGATGAGTTTCATCACGCCGGCGGCCACGCCCGGTTTGGCCGGGCCATGGAAGTGCGCGATGGTGACCGGGCCGCTGAGTCCGTCGAAGTCGATGGTGTATTTCAGCTGGTGGGTCACCGTGTCCAGCGTGGCGTCGACATGGCCGGTGGGCTGGTTGGTGGCGCCGTTCTCACCGGCGAAATTGCCGCTCAGGGAAACACTTTTCGCGACGGCAGCGGTGGAGAAGACGAGCAGCGCGGCGGCGCCGAGCGGCAGGAGTTTGCGTAGTGAACGATGCATGGTCGGATCCTCGTATGGGTCGAGTGCATGGGCAGCCCGGACGGGTCGGGCATGCCGGAGTGGCGACAAGGCCATCTGGCAAAGTAACGGCAGCGTTGTGTACGCCGCGCCAAGATGCTGTGCCGTTGACGCGGCCAATCCGGTGACGAGGAGCACGCCAAACCGTAAAACGGGCCTTGCGGTCCAGTGGGCCCGGTTCATTGGCAGGCAGAGTCACGGCCTGTTGAAGTTCCATGCGGAATACTCGACTCACGATTGAGTGAGGATTGTGCATGTCTGCTCCGGTTCCCGCCGTTGAAGCCGAACGACTGGCTCGGCTCCATGCGTTGTCCGTGCTGGATACCGATGCCGACCCCCTGTTCGATGCCCTGACCCGGGCGGCGGCGCTGGTGGTCGGCGTTCCGATCGCGTTGCTTACGCTGGTCGATGCGGAACGGCAGTGGTTCAAGTCGCATGTCGGTCTGGGGGGCATCAACGAGACGCCGCGCTCCAGTGCGTTTTGCGCACACACGATTCTCGGCGACGGCGTGCTGGAGATCACCGATGCACGGGTTGACCCCCGCTTTGCCGACAATCCCCTGGTCACGGGCGAGCCGCATATCCGCTTCTACGCAGGTGCACCGCTGGAGTTCGCCGGCGGCCTGCGGGTGGGCTCGTTGTGCGTGATTGACCACAAGCCGCGCACGCTCAGCGACCAGCAGCGCAGCGTGCTGAAGGCGCTGGCGCAAGCAGCCACCGAGGCCCTGGAACTGCGCATGCTTGCATCGGATCGGGCGGCGGCACTGGAGCGCGACATGGAAAGTGCCCGCCGGCGCGAAGGTGAGGCGCGGCAACTGGAGCTGAAGCTACGCGCCAGCGAAGCGTTTCTTGATCGCACGGGTCACCTGGCTGGCGTCGGCGGCTGGCAGGTCAATCTGGAGACGAACGAGCTCCTGTGGACCGACGAAACCTGCCGCATTCACGATCTGCCACCCGGCTATCGGCCCACGCTGCAGGAGGCGCTGAATTTCTACGCACCCGAGTCACGCGCGGTGATGACGGCCGCAATAAGCAAGGCGATGCACGATGGCGCGGGCTGGGATCTGGAACTGCAGCAGGTAAGTGCGGCGGGGCGAAAGCTCTGGGTCCACGTGATCGGCAGCGTCGAGCGTGCCCATGATGGACAGCCTCGGCGCCTCGTTGGCGCGATCCAGGACGTGAGCATTCGCAAGCGGGTGGTGTCCGCGCTGGAAGCCAGTGACCGTCGTTTCCGCAAATTGTTCGAGTACAGCCTCGGCCTGATCTGCACCCACGATTACGAAGGTGTATTGCTGTCGGTCAACCCGGCCGCTGCGCGTTCGCTCGGCTATTCCGTGGGCGAGTTGCTGGGCCGGCCGCTGACCGACTTCATGCGACCGGAGCGCCATGCTGCCTTTCGTGCCTACCTGCTGCGCATGTACGCCGTCGATCGCGACGAGGGCACGCTGGAGTTGGTCGCGAAGGACGGCACCCTGCGCATATGGCAATACCAGAACGTGCTGGACGATGAGGATGACGACCCCTATGTGCTCGGTCACGCGCAGGACATCACCGAAAGCCACCATCACGCGCTGGCGCTGCAGGAAATGTCGATGCGCGATCCGCTCACCGGCTGTTACAACCGCCGCTTTCTCAGCGACGCGTCCGCCCGTCCCACGCAAGGCCTGCATGCCTGCATCGCGATCGACCTCGATCACTTCAAGCAGGTCAACGACACCTTCGGCCACCAGCGTGGCGATGAAGTGCTGGTCGCGATGGCGCACTTCCTGTCGCGCCACGTGCGGCCGGCGGACGCCGTCATCCGGCTTGGTGGCGACGAGTTCATGGTGCTGCTGCGCGACGCCGAGCATGGGCTGGCCGAGAGCGTCGTGGCACGGATCGAACGCGACCGGCAGGACGCACCCATCGGCTTCACCATGGGCTGGTCGACCTTCGGTCAGAACGTGACGCTGGAGCAAGGCCTGGCCGAGGCGGACCGCCAGTTGTACGAGAAGCGGGCCTTGCGTGGAAAGGCGCGGCAGCACTAGCCGCCTGTGCATGGCTGGCCCCGGTCCGGCCGTATACTGATCTCCCCCGGCCGCCGCCGTGCTGCGCGCCAGTGGCGGTCGTTGTTCCGTCTGCATCCGGAGATCTGCCATGAAGCATCCATCGCCGTTTCGCCTGTGGTGCATCGCTTGCCTCGCGCTTGCGTCCTTCGCCGTACAGGCGCAGGCATCGAATCCGGTCAGCGTGCGCTACAGCCATCCCGCGCACTTCACCGAAGCCACGCGCAGCGTCGGTTTTCATCCGGACGACGATGCGTATCTGGAACCCCTCAAGGCCTACTTCATCCAGCGTGCCGCGCGCATCCTCGCGCCGGGCCAGCGGCTGGATGTGGTGGTGACTGACGTCGATCGGGCGGGCGAGTACGAACCGTGGCGCGGACCGAACTTCAACAACGTGCGCATCGTCAAGGATATCTATCCGCCGCGCATCGATCTGGACTTCACCCTCTACGGCGCCGACGGCAAGGTGTTGCGCTCGGGCAGTCGCAAGTTGCGTGACGTGGCCTTCCTCAGTCGGGTGAGCGCCACGGATCAGGACAGTTTGCGTTACGAAAAATCATTGATCGATCGCTGGCTGCGCAAGGGGCCCGATGGGCTGTGACCTCGCCTTCACCCGCACGCATCACACGAGTCATCGCGCATGCTCACCTTGTCTATCGTTGCGCCGAACGGCGGCCGTATCGCCAGCGGACAGAAGACGCTGGAGATACGCAGCTGGCGTCCGCCGGAGTGGCCGCTGCGTGATCTGTTGATCGTCGAGAACAAGGTCTTCCTGCATGGCGAGGATGAGGTCGATGCCGATGGCGTCGCCGTGGCGCTGGTGGATATCGAGGCGGTGCGTCCATGGCAGCCGACCGAGTTGAAGGCGGCGTGCTGGGTCGAGTGGGTGCCGGATCTGTGGGCGTGGCAGGTCAGTCGCGTGCGGCCCATCGGCGGGGCGTTTCGCGTGGCGGCGCGGCGGAAACTCTATGAGGAGCCGATCAGCGATGTATTGCTCGACAGGCTGGCTTCGCTGCGTGGTTGAGGAGGCGCTTTCCGGGCCGGTGTTAAAGTGCCGATGTTTTGAATCACCAGTGGAGCGAAAAACGTCATGACCAGCCAGACTTCCTATCCGATAGGCACACCCGGCGTTCGCTGGGGCGACGCCGAAGTCGCGCAATGGCGCGAGAGCCTGGCGGTAAGGCGCGGTTACGAGGCGGAAGTGGTCAGCGTGATTGATCGGCTGCGCTCACGTTTCGACGTTGCCGAGTACGGGCGACTGGATTATCCGCCGGCCGGCTATCCGCTGTTTGTCGTCCGCAGTCGCGACTGGAATGACGCGCTGCCCACGATGCTGGTGACCGGCGGCGTGCACGGTTACGAGACCAGCGGCGTGCACGGCGCGCTGCAGTTTCTGGACCGCCATGCGACGGACTACGCCGGTCGCGCCAACCTGGTGGTTGCGCCTTGCGTCAGCCCATGGGCGTACGAGCGCATCCATCGCTGGAATCCTGATGCGCTGGACCCGAATCGTTCGTTCCACGCCGACAGCCCGGCGCCGGAGTCGGCGGCGCTGATGCGCATGATCGCGCCGTTGCGCGATCGCGTGCTGATGCACATCGACCTGCACGAAACCACCGACAGCGACGAATCCGAATTCCGCCCCGCCCTCGCGGCGCGCGACGGCTTGCCGCACGAGCCGGGCGAGATTCCCGATGGCTTCTATCTGGTCGACGATGCGGCGAATCCGCAGCCGGCGTTCCAGCAAGCGATCATCGAAGCGGTGGCCAAGGTCACGCATATCGCACCGGCGGATGAGCGCGGCGAAATCATCGGCTCGCCGGTAGTGGCCGAAGGGGTCATCGAGTACGCATTGCGTGATCTGGGCTTGTGCGCCGGCATCACCGACGCGCCGTATCGCAGCACCACCGAGGTCTATCCGGACAGCCCGCGCGCCACGCCCGAGCAGTGCAATGCCGCGCAGGCAGCGGCGGTGTGTGCCGCGATCGATTTCGTGCTCGCGCCGCATCCCCTAGCCTCGGCGCGCTGATCAGACGGATCAGCGCGCGGCGCCCGAATCAGTCTCGTCCGACTCGTGCGCGGGTTCGTGCAGTCGCGGGTCGGCGCGGCAGATGGCCAAGGGCCTGGCGATGGCCTTGTGGATCGACAGTACGGTGCGCGCCTGCGGGTCGGTGGTCACGGACAGGCACGCGCAGCCATAGCCATGGTGACCGTTGGTGTCGACCCACTGCGCGTCGGCGAATTCGGGCCAGTCACCGTCGGCCTGGTGTCCGCCCTGGGTACCGATGTCCCATTCGCCATCGCGATCGGTCAGCGTGGCATTGCCCGGGGTGGGATTCTCGAACCAGCCGCAACGCCACTCGATCGGCGTGGTGGCGCCGGCCACGACCGGCGTCAGCGCAAGGCCGAGCAGCATCGTGACGATGGTTTTCCGAAACCACGGTGTCGGTGGGCACGGCATGCCGATTCCCGCTGAAGTTGGTGTCCGGCAGGATAGCGCGGTCGACAGTGCGAGCGGCCAGACGCGTGGGCGTACGCGTGGCTGTCCGGAAACGTGGCGACCGTTGTCCGCGGACAACTCAACGGTTCCGTGGAAGCGCTGCTCGTTGTTGCAAATACAAGGGGTTGCGCGATTTGCACAGCTTGGCACGGCGATTGCTCTGGATACATCACAAGGCACTCTCGCCTGATGAACGGAGCCCCCCCATGAAATTCGAATCGATGATCCTCGCCAGCCTGTTCGTGGCCTGCTTCGCGCTGTGCACTCTGGTGCTGGGCGCCATGCTGACCGCCACGCCGAATGCCGAGCGACTGGCCGGCTCGGCGTCGCCGGCCGCGGCAGCCTGCACGTCGGCGACGACAGGAGCGAACTGCTCGCGCACCTGAGATCGGTGGCATGGCGCCTGCGGGCGAGTGATCCGGCAGACTGTTGCAGCGTGTTCTCGCATCACCCGTCACTTTAGTCATGGGTAGGGGCGACGGCCTTCGATTAGGATCGAGGGTCCATCACCGACGAGACACACCCATGAAGCATCCCATCGCGCTGGCCTTTGCCATTGCCCTGTCAGGCTCCATGGCCGGTTGCGGCGACGCCGGCAGTGACAAGAACGAAGCCGCCACCACGCAGACGCACGCCGATGCGGTGGCCGCCGACGCCGGCAATCCATTCTTCAGCGAAAGCCCGCTGCCGTTGCACTATCCGCCGTTCGACAAGATCAAGGACAGCGACTTCGGTCCGGCCTTCGACCGCGGCATGGCCGAGCATCTGAAGGAGATCGACGCGATCGCCGGCAATGCCGAGGCGCCCACGTTCGACAACACCATTATCGCGCTGGAGAAATCCGGCCAGGTGCTGAGCCGCACGTCGACCGTGTTCTTCAGTCTGGTCGGCGCCGATACCAATGACGCGCGCAAGGCGATCCAGGCCGACTATGCGCCGAAGTTGTCGGCGCACCGCGACGCCGTGGCGTTGAACCCGCAACTGTTCGCACGCATCCAGCAGCTGTACGACCGTCGCGACCAGCTCGGCCTGGATGCCGAGGGAGCGCGACTGATCGAGCGCTACCACACCGATTTCGTGCGTGCGGGCGCCAAGCTGTCCGACGCCGACAAGGCGCACCTGAAAGAGATCAACGGCGAGCTGGCGAAGCTCGGCACGAAGTTCAGCCAGAACGTGCTGGCCGAAGTCAACGACTCGGCGGTCACGGTCGATACGAAGGAAGAACTGGCCGGCCTCACCGATGAAGAGATCGATGCCGCCGCTGCCGCCGCCAAGAGCAAGGGGCTGGACGGCAAATACGTTATCGCCCTGCTCAATACCACCGGCCAGCCGCCGCTGGCGCAGCTGCAGAATCGCGCGTTGCGCCAGCGCATCTTCGAGGCGTCGGCGGCGCGCGGCAGTCGCGGCAATGCGTATGACAACACCGCCATCGTGTCGCAGGTGCTGAAGCTGCGCGCGGAAAAGGCCCGGATGCTCGGCTACCCGACCTATGCGGCTTATGTGCTGGCTGACGAAACGGCGAAGACGCCCGAAGCGGTCAACGCGATGCTGTCCAGGCTGGCGCCGCCGGCGGTGGCAAACGCGGAGCGCGAGGGCGCGGCGCTGCAGGCGATGATCGACAAGGAGCAGACCGCGAAGCATGAGCCGACGTTCCAGTTGGCGCCGTGGGACTGGGCGTATTACACCGAGAAGGTGCGCGCCGAGAAATACAACTTCGACGAGAGCCAGTTGAAGCCCTATCTGGAAATGAAGAACGTGCTGGAGAACGGCGTGTTCTACGCCGCCGGCCAGCTCTACGGGCTCAGTTTCAAGCAGCGCACCGACCTGCCGGTGTACCAGCCGGACGTACTGGTCTATGACGTGTTCGATGCCGACGGCAAGCAGCTGGCGATCTTCCTGGCCGACATGTACGCGCGGCCGTCCAAGCGCGGTGGCGCGTGGATGAACTCCTATGTGCAGCAGTCCGGCCTCACCGGCAACCTGCCGATCGTGGCCAACCACCTCAACATCACCAAGCCGGCCAGCGGTCCGACCCTGCTCACCTGGGATGAAGTCACCACGATGTTCCACGAGTTCGGCCATGCGCTGCACGGCATGTTCTCCAACGTGGAATATCCGTACTTCAGCGGCACCAGCGTGCCGCGTGACTTCGTCGAGTTCCCGTCGCAGGTGAACGAAATGTGGTCCGACTGGCCGAGCGTGCTGGCCAACTATGCCAAGCACTACCAGACCGGCGCGTCGATGCCCAAGGAACTGCTGGACAAGGTGCTGGCCACCTCGAAGTTCAACCAGGGCTTCGCCACCACCGAGTACCTGGGTTCGGCGATGCTCGACCAGAGCTGGCACCAGGTCGGCGCCGACAGGATCCCCGAGGCGAACGGCGTGATGGCGTTCGAAGCGGCCGCGCTGAAGGCCAACGGCACCGACTACACGCCGGTGCCGCCGCGCTACCGCACGCCGTACTTCAGCCACATCATGGGCGGCTACGCGGCCGGCTATTACGCCTACATCTGGTCTGAAGTGCTGGATGCGAACACGGTGGAATGGATCAAGGCCCACGGCGGGCTGACCCGCGCCAACGGCGACCGCTTCCGCGCCACCCTGCTGTCGCGTGGCGGCAGCAAGGACGCGCTGCAGCTGTTCCGCGATTTCGCCGGCCACGAGCCGCAGATCGAGCCGCTGCTGAAACGTCGCGGGCTGGATGCAGCGGTCGACTGATCCGCACCCGCTTTGCTGGTCGAATCATGGGCCGTCCGGAGTGATCCCGGCGGCCTTCGTTTTTGCGGGTCGATCGATGGATCGCGCATCGGCTAGAGTCGCTCGCAGCCTCCCTGTTTCCTTTCCTGATGAGCGAAACTTCCACTACGCCGGACCACCGCAGCCGAGTCGTGCGTGGCCTGCTGATCGCTGCCGGCGCGTTGTCGTTGCTGCTGGGGCTGATCGGCATCGTGCTGCCTTTGCTGCCCACCGTGCCCTTCCTGTTGCTGACGGCAGCGTGCTGGTCGCGCGCCTCACCGCGCTTGCATCGCTGGCTGCTGGCGCAACCACGATTGGGGCCGGCCATCGAACGTTGGGAGCGTGAGCGCAGCGTGTCGCGCGCCACCAAGCGCACTGCGCTTGGCGTTGTCACGCTGTCAATGCTTGCCTCGATATGGTGGATGCATGCGCATCCGTGGTTGCCGTGGTTGTTGGCCGGCCTGATGGTGCTGCTGTGGCTGGTCATCGCGCGACTGCCGGAGTCGCGCGGCGGAGCGGACTGAGCACCGGCACGGTTTCGGTTCGGCCCGACGTGTGCTGGTGCATACTTCGGTCAGGGCAGGAACGGATGCGAGGGGCGGGCATGACACTGGGGTGGCTCATCGCTGCGATCTTCGGCCAGCTGATGCTGGGCGGATTGCTGTTCATGCTGGTGGTGGTTTCGGCCTGCAGCATGGACGGCATCGACAAGCTCGCCGGCGTGCATTCCAGGATCCTGACTCTGGCCATCTGGGTGTTGCCCGGCAGCTGCGCGTTGAGCACGGGCATGCTGGTTTATTGGCATGACCATGGCGGTGCTGCATGGTCATGGTGGTGGCAAGCCGCGCCGGTGCTCGCCGGCGCGGCATATTTCATCTACGCGTTGCGCCTGAAACAGCGGATCAAAATGCTCGACACGCTGGCGCAAGGCGCGACTTCAGCCGTTCCACAGGGGGAGTTCGAATGACCATGCAGAATCCGTATCAGGCACCGCAGGCCGATGTCGCCGAACCGATCGTGCGCGACAGCGGCATCGAGCAGGTGGCCAGCGCGCAGAAGCTGATCATCTACGCGATCCTTGGCTATTTCGCGGCCGTCGCGTTGCGGGCATTGCTCGGCCCGGCCGCCGGCCTGCTGCTGGTGGCGGTGGTCTGCACCGCACTGGTCGGCACGTTCCGGCTGTGCACCGGCATGGGCTTCTCGATGGTGAGCCGGGTCATCCTGATGGTGCTGATGCTGGTGCCGCTGGTGAGCCTGATCGTGCTGCTGGTGCTGAACGCGAAGGCGACCAGCAAATTGCGTGCGGCCGGCTATCACGTGGGCCTGCTTGGCGCCACGCGCTGAGCCGAATCATCAACCGTGCGTGTCGCCCGCGCGGAAGGCAGCGAGATCGAGTTGTGCTGTGCGGGACCCGCCGCGGCGGCCCGGCGCTGTTGCGCCCGAATCTGCCTGGCGACCCGGACAGCGCATTCAACGGTGGCGAAGTGCGCCACCGTGACGACAATTATTTCGCTGCGCCCGACGGCAGATTTTCGCTTTCCACCACCATGTCCAGCACGTAGGCAACGGATGAAGCGTCGGCGGGCGGATTGGCCACGGTGTAGCGCTTTACCCGCAGCACGTTGCGCACGCCGGGCTGGTGTTCATAGCCCTCGATCGGCTGCGCCAGGGTTTCCCAGGCACCCGCTTCGCCCGTGCGCAGGCCCTGGGCGTCATAGTGCAGCTGGCGCACCTTGAGGCAGCTTGCGGCCGGTTGCAGGGGATGATGGCAATCGGCCGGTTCGCTGGCGACTTCCAGGAATTCGATGGTGCCGGGGCCACCAAAACGTGTCTGGGCGGTGGGCTGCCCGGTAAAGGTGAGCGTCGTGCCGTCTGCCGCGGACAGGGTGAGCAGGGGCTTGCCGTCGGCAGTGGAGGCGATCAGTGCGGGCTTGGCCTGCAGCACGTGCTTGATCGTGCTTTCGCGTTGCATCAAGGTCGGCTCGGCGCAGGCCATCATGGTCTGTACCAGCGGCCCGGCGACCAGATGGCCCTCAAGGATCTTGTAGTCCCCTCCGATGCCGTTGCAGGCGTTGCTGACGCTGACGCGGTGGTCGGTGAAGTCGAGCTGCAGCGGTTTGGTGGAAGGGTTGAACAGGCCGTCGAGGCGCTGGTTCTTGCCATCCACCGCATCATGCAATTGCCAGTGATGGCTGCCCAGCGTCGGCAAGTCGGTCGCGCCGCGCGCTGTCGCGGCCGCCGGCGTGGATGCGGCGGCTGACGTGGGCGCCTGAGAAGGACTGCAGGCGACGAGGGCGAAAGGCAGCAACGGCAGCCAAAGCGGAATTTTCATGAACGCCTCCAGGGTTGGGCGGGCTGGCGGGGTGACGCGGCGGCATCGTGCCGCCGTGGTCGCGAATCAGTGGACGTTGAGGCTCGCCGTCATGGCACGCGCGCTGGTGCACTTGAGGTAAGGCGAGGTTTTCAACCAGTGTGAATCGGGGAAGTACGAGAACACGTACTGGCCATCCTTGAGCGCATTGATCAGTGGCCGCGCGATCGCGGTGCGCACGGCGGGACAGCCGTAGCTGCGGCCGATGCGCCCCTGGGTGCGGGCAAGCGCGGGATTGACGTAGGCCGCGCCGTGGATCACCAGCGCGCGCTCCAGCGCGTTGTCGTTGGTGCCCGGTTCCAGCCCTTCCATGCGCAGCGAGTAGCCGTTGTGCCCGGAGTAGGTGCCCAGCGTGCGGAACAAGCCCAGGCTCGATTGCAGGCTCTCCACCGTGTTGGAGAATTTCGTCGCCATGTTGTTGCCGGTGTTGCGGCCATGGGCCACCAGCTCCTTGTAGAGCAGGGTGCGGGTGCTCAGGTCGAATACCCACAAACGTGGTTCGCTGGAGGGTTTCGAATAATCGATCACCGCCAGCCGGTCGGATGGTGGCTGGCCTTGCGCGGTGGCGCATTCGGTGGCGGCCAGTGCCAGGCCGATCACCTTGGGGTTCGCCGCGGGCGCGAGTTTGCTCAGCGCCGCCTGCAGCGAGGTCTCGCCAGCGTGGGCGACACCGAAGCCACCGGCGAGCAGCAGGGTCAGAATGACGATGTGGCGCAGGAGTCGGCTCATCAGGACGGCGGGCGGGGCTCAGGTCGGGAACGGCCGTCGATGCTATCAGCCCCCGGTTAAGAGCGCGTACGCTGCGGCCGGACGCCGCGCCGCGCTTGCACCGGCAAGCGGCTGTGTTATGAGAGGAATCATCTCTGCACAGGATGTTGCCGTGTCATTCAGACCCTCTCCGGTGGTTCGCTGGATTGCAGCTTTGGTTTTGTTGACGGGAGCACTCGCGCAGGCGCGCGAGCCCGGCATGCCACAAAGCGGGGCGGCGGCATCGGCGCTGCCACTTGCAGCGGAACAGCCGCTGGATCCGGTGGCAGAACAGATTCGCGAGCAGGTCGAACAGTGGCGAACCGCGCACGCGGAGGGGCCGGCCGCGAGCTCTCCCGGTGCGGTGGTGGCGACGTTCTACGAACAGAACCGGTTTGCGCCGGCGTGGACGCACGCAGCCGACGTCGACCAGTTGCTCGCTGCGCTGGGCGATGTGGCCGACGACGGACTTGACCCGGAAGACTACGCGCTGAGCGAACTGCAGCAACGGCGCAGCGTGGTGGGCGACCCGCAAGCTTCGCCGCAACAACGGGCGCAGTTTGACCTGCTGGCCACCGACGCCTGTCTTGCCGCGCTGATGCATCTGTATCGCGGCAAGGTCGATCCGGCCACGCTGGACACCCACTGGAACTTCGATCCGCGCCAGCTCGATGAGGCGCGCGGACTCCAGGCAGTTCGCGACGCGCTGGCGCAGGGCAACATCACGGCATTGTTCGCGCGTGCACGTCCGCAGCATCCGCAGTACGCCAAGCTGCGTGCGGCGCTGGCAAACTTGCGTGCGGTCGCGACGCGCGGAGGCTGGCTGGTGGTCGCCGATGGCGCCACGTTGAAGCCGGGCGATCACGATCCACGGGTGGCGATGCTGCGCCAGCGCTTGCAACTGGCTGGTTATCCGGTGGGCGAAGGCACGGGCGACCTCTACGACCCGGCGCTGGCGCTCGGGCTGAAGCAGTTCCAGCGCGAACAATACCTGACGCCGGACGGCCACCTGGGCAGGGCGACCCTCGCCGCGCTGAACGAGCCGGTCACCGCACGCATCGGGCAACTGCGGGTGAATCTTGAGCGAGCCCGCTGGTTGCTGCATCAAGTGCAGGGCGAGTTCGTGGTCGTCGACATCGCCGGGTACCAGGTCATCTACTACAAGGACGGCAAGCCGGTGTGGCGCTCGCGCGTGCAGGTGGGCAAGCCGTATCGCAGCACGCCGGTGTTCAAGTCGAAGATCACCTATCTCACGCTCAACCCGACATGGACGGTGCCACCGACCATCCTGAAGAACGACATGCTGCCGAAGATTCGAAAGAACCTCGGCTATCTCGCGGCCAACCGCATCCGCGTGCTGGACAGTCAGGGGCGCGCGCTGTCACCGGCCAGCGTGAACTGGGCCAACCCGCGCGGCATCGTGCTGCGCCAGGATGCCGGCCCGGGCAATTCGCTGGGACGGTTGGTGATCCGCTTTCCGAACGACTACGCGGTGTACCTGCACGACACGCCTCACCAGGAACTGTTTGCCAGCGAACAGCGCTCGACCAGTTCGGGATGCATCCGCGTGGAAAAGCCGCGTGAACTGGCCGAGTTGCTGCTGAATGATCCGCAGCGCTGGAATCGCACGGACATCGATCGGGCGATCGACACGCTGAAGACGCAGTCGGTGATGTTGCGCACGCCGGTGCCGCTGCTGCTTGCCTACTGGACGGTGGACCTGCGCGAGGATGGCCGCGTCAGCTTCCGTCCCGACATCTACCAGCGCGATCCGCCGCTGCTGGCTGCCCTGCAGCGGAGGCGCGCCTCGGCGTGGCTGCCCGTGGCGGCGACGCTGCCTGGCTCGGCCCGGCGCTGACCAAAAAAAGCCGCGCCAGGGATGTCCCGGGCGCGGCAAAGGTTTGAACCGACCACTGCCAAGTGCATCGGGCGCCGTGGACGAAGGTCTTCGCCATGACCCGCGCAGTTTGCCCGTCGGGTGTCTCAGAACGCGCGACGCAAGGCCACGCCATCACGGCGATCGGTTCGGGGTCCTGATCCGGATCAGGGCGGCGTCTCCGGCAAGCCGTCATCATCCTCGCCAGCGGATGTCCCGCCCCTGGTCCTGGAGACTGTGCCGATGCTGTTCGAAGTGAAGAATCTTGCCGGCGATACCGCCGCGATTGCCGCCATCCTGCGTGCCCATGACGCCAATGCGAAAGTCATTGGGGATGCCACCACCGGACAGATCGATGTCGCGGCCCAACTGACCTCCGGCCAGATCATCACGGCGCTGCAGGAGGGTGGTTACCAGGCCCTCCGCGTGTCCGAACCCCGGCAGATCCACGTCAGCGGGGGCAGTACCTGCTGCGGCAGTTGCTCCTGAGCCGGATTCGTCCGGCGTTCGCTCAGTCGTGCGGTGGCGGGAACGATGGCGGGGCGTCGTCGACCGCGCTGCCCCACGAGTGGTCCGGCTGCGCCTGCAGCTTGAACTGAAGATGGCCGCCGTGCTCGACCACCGACGCCGGCAGCCAGGGTTTGGTGTGCGGTTGGCCATCCAGTGCCAGAGCGTGCACGTACAGGCGTTCCGCGTCGGCGCCGGGGGCATCGATCACCAGGTCGCCGCCGGAGCCGCGCACCACGGCATGCGGGAACAGCGGGCTGCCAAGCAACAGTTCGGCGCGACCGGGGATTTCCGGATACAGACCCAGTGCCGCCCAGACGTACCACGATGACATCTCGCCCAGGTCGTCGTTGCCGGGTATCCCGTCAGGTGCGTTCTTCCACAGGGTATCGAGCACGATGCGCACGGCCTTCTGGGTTTTCCACGGCTGGCCGGCATAGTCGTAAAGCCACGGCGTGCCGACGGACGGTTCGTTGTCGAGTTCGGCGTGCAGCGGGCCGGCGCCGGTCAGGGTCCACTGGCCATTCGGGTCATGGAAGAACGCGTCCAGTCGCGCGGTGGCCTGCTCGCGCCCGCCCAGTGCGTCGAACAGACCGTGGACGTCGAACGGCACCATCCACAGGTAGACGGCGGCGCTGCCCTCGACGAAGCCCTCGTCGGTGGCCGGTGTGAAGGCGGGCCAGCTTCCGTCGCTGTTGCGGTTCTGGATATAGCCGCCGTGCGGGGTGGCGGCTGGGTTGAACAGGTTGCGCCAATAGCCGGCGCGGGTCAGGAATTGGTGCTGGCCGGCGTGATCGCCGACCCGGCGGGCCAGTTCGGACAGCGCAAAGTCGGCGCTGGCGGCCTCCAGCGTTTCGCCCGCACCGCCCCAGGCGTGCGACTGGCTGGCGATGTAGTGCAGCTTCAGCCATTGATCGAGCGAGGGCCGCTGGCCCACGCATTCCACGTTGCAGCCGGCATCGCTGAGATCATGCGCGGTGACGACGGTCGCCGCGGTGCGCAGCGATTGGTAGGCGCCGTGCAGATCGAAGCGCTGGCCACCGAACGCGACGATGCCGGCCAGCGCCGGGACGGCCGGGTCACCACTCATGACATGGGTGCCGCCGGAGTTGTGGGTCCAGCGATCCCACTCGCCCTGGTTCTGCCGGGCCTGGTTGTACAGCGACTGCGCGATGTCGCTGCCAACCTCCGGTTGCAACCAGGTGACCAGCTGCAGGTGCGAGCGGTAGATGTCCCAACCGGAAAAATTGGCGTATTGCGCCTTTTGCTCGCCGCTGACGCGGTGCGTCTGCTGGTCGAATCCCCGGTACTCGCCGTTGACGTCGCTGTAGACGTTCGGATGCATCATCACGTGGTACAGCGCGGAATAGAACGTGGTGCGCTGATCGCTGCTGCCACCGCTGATGGTGATGCCGCCCAGTGCCTTGTCCCAGCTGGCGTGAGCGCGCTGCCGCACCTGTGCCAGCGTGGTGCCCGGGTGGATCTCGGCACGGAGATTGGCCTTCGCGTTGTCGAGGCTGACGTAGGAAATGCCCACGCGCACCTGCACCTTGCTGCCCGGTTTGAAACCGACCCATGCACCGGAACCTTTGCCCGGCGACGGGAAACCTTTTGCCGCGTAGCTGGTGCCACCATGGGCCGTGATGCTGCCGGGCCGCACCTGATCATCCGTCCAGCTGCCCGTCCGGATGAAAGGCTGGTCGAACTCGGCGACAAAATAGAGCGTGTAGTAGCTGCGCTGATCGGCTTCGGACAGGTAGCCGCAGAAATTGCCGCTGGTGACGGAGCCGCTGACGGTGCGCTGCGTGCGATCCACCTGCACTGTCGCCGCGCTGCTGCCGACTTCGGAGTCGGAGGTGCGGATCAGCAGGTTCGCGCGCTTGCCTGCCGGAAAGTCGAACCGTGCGACGCCGCTGCGCATTGCCGCGCCAAGTTCGACGTTCGTGCCGTTGGCCAGTTTGACCTGGTAGTAGCCGGCTTCGGCATGCTCATCCGCGTGACGGAAATCGCTCGCGTAGCGACTGTCATCCCCGTCGGCGGAGGGCGAGCTGGCGATTTCCGTGGTGACGGGCATGAACGGCACATCGCCACTGGCACCGGCGCAGCCCGTGCCGGAAAGATGGGTCAGGCTGAAACCGCGAATGCGTGTGGCCTGGTAAAGATAGCCGCCTGGCGCCGCGGTCCGTACGTGCTTGCCCCGCGTGTTTTCCGGGCTCCATTGCAGCATGCCGAACGGCAGCACGGCACCGGGGAAGGTGTTGCCGCCATGACTGCTGCCGATCAGCGGATTGACGGCAGCAGCCGGTGACCGCGTGTCCGACGGTGAGTCAGTCGCGGCGCAGACCAGCGGGAAGGAAAGCAGTGCGCAGAGCGCCACGCGACGGATCGAAGTTGACATGCCTGCTCCAGGGTCGGGGCATCCACGGAAGGAATGGCCGGTTAGTTGAGGGGTGATGCATGACGGTTTGGGCGAAAGCGGTACCGCTGGCTGATGCCGAAGTGGGTTCGGGCGAGCCGGCAGGGACGTGATGGCGCGAAGCGGTGCCGTGGCGCCGCGATTGAAAGCGACAATTCATCGTTTGGAACGATCCAAATGTATCTTATCGCCGCTATTCCACACGTCGCGGTGCAGCATGCGTCACCGGAAAGAAGGTGCTAGCTTGGCGACCTGAATCGATCCAAATGAAAATGGGTGATTGCTGGCGTTGGGTGGACTTTTTTTTGCACGCGATTTAGATCGATACAAATTCAAGCGAGCCGCTGCTGCCTCTGGCGCGGATCCGATGAACTTCCGGGGAGGGTAGCCGTGCAAAGCAACGTGTTCGCAAGTCCGAAAAGCCGTCGCATCTCGAGATCGCTGCCGGGCCCGGGGGTGCGGATGGGGGTTGTCGTCGCCTGCATGCTGATGTGTGGCATGGCCGTGGCGATGCCGGGCAGGGCGACGGCGGACAAAGACGCGGCGGGTTGGCTGCGTTCGTTCGAACCCGGCGAGCCGCCATCGTTGCTGGCGTCCGGGACGGCGGCCAACCGGGGATTGCGGCTCGAGGTGACCGGCGGCCCTTCGCCGAAGCACGCGCTCACCGCGCATCCCCAGGTCGGTTTCCATGGAACGCACGCGTTGCACTACGCCGCGGGCCCTGCGGCCGACGGTTCGGTCGCTTTGTACGACGTGGATATCCCGGTACGGGCCGATACCGTGTTGTCGTATGCGATCTTTCCGCAATCCGTCGACGGCGATCTGCGCAATCCGGCCAACTACGTGGCGATCGACCTGCGCTTCGACGATGGCAGTCGTTTGTCCGGGCTTGGCGCCGTCGATCAGCATCGCATCGGCATGACGGCGCAGGCACAAGGGCAGGGGCGCGTGCTGTACCCCGATCAGTGGAACTTCGTCTCCACGGCCCTGGGCAAGGTGGCGACCGGCCGGCGTATCCGCCAGGTGCTGGTGACGCACCAGGACCCACTGAACCACGCGCAGTTCGAGGGATACCTGGACGACATCCGCGTGGCCGCCGCAACGGAGCTGCCGGCGGACGCGCGTCCCAGCGACTTCGTCAACACCTTGCGCGGCAGCAACAGCAATGGTCGCTTCTCGCGTGGCAACACGTTCCCTGCCGTGGCGGTGCCGCACGGCTTCAACTTCTGGACGCCGACCACGAACGCCGGCTCAGACTGGATTTATCAGTACCAGGAGCGCAACGGTACCGATAATCGCCCGCGCATCGAGGCGTTCTCGCTGTCGCATGAGCCCAGTCCGTGGATGGGCGACCGGCAGACCTTTCAGGTGATGCCGGCACAGGCCGATGGCGCGCCGCCGCTGGATCGCGCCACCCGCGCGTTGTCGTTCGATCATGCCAACGAGGTGGCCCGGGCCGATGTCTACCAGGTGCGCTTCGACAACGGCATGCGCACCGAAATCACGCCGACCAAGCACGCGGCGATGATGCGTTTCAGCTTCACCGGTCCGAAAGCCCAGTTGGTGTTCGACAACCGCGACGACCGTGGCGGCATCACGCTGGATCCCGCCGGGCGCTCGATCACTGGCTGGTCCGATGTGAAAAGCGGGCTTTCCACCGGCGCGACACGGCTGTACTTCTACGCCCGCTTCGACCGGCCGGTTCGTGCCAGTGGCCGCTACAAAGGCACCACGCGCGACCACGTGGCTGCCTGGTTCGGCTTCGATGTGGATGCGCGGCAACCGCAGGTGACCATGCGCATCGCCACCTCGCTGATCAGCGTGGAACAGGCGCGGCACAATCTTGAGCTGGAGATCGCTCCTCACGACGGCTTCGACGATGTGCGTGAGCGCGCGCGCCGCGCCTGGGACAAGCAGCTGGGCATCATCGAGGTGACAGGCGCCAGTGACGACGAGAAAGTCACGTTGTATTCGAATCTCTACCGCCTGTTCCTGTTCCCGAATGCGGCGTTTGAAAACACCGGCAGTCGCGAACATCCCGAGTACCGCTACGCCAGTCCGTTCTCCCCGCCGCTGACTGCCAGCACGCCCAGCCACACCGGCGCGCGCGTGCTGCAAGGCAAGGTCTACGTCAACAACGGTCTGTGGGATACCTATCGCACGGCGTGGCCGGCCTATACCTTGCTGACGCCACGCACGGCCGGCGAAATGATCGACGGATTCGTGCAGGAATATCGGGACGCCGGCTGGATTGCGCGCTGGTCATCGCCGGGCTATGCCGACCTGATGGTGGGCACCAGCGCCGACGTGGCTTTCGCCGATGCCTGGCTGAAAGGCGTGCACAACTTCGACGTGAAGTCGTTCTACCAGGCCGCCCTGAAGGACGCCACCGTGGTCAGTCCGATCGCCGGGGCGGGCCGCAAGGGCATGCAGCGTTCGCCGTATCTGGGCTATACCGACAATGCGGTGGACGAGGGACTGTCGTGGTCGATGGACGGCTATATCAACGATTTCGCGATCGGCAACCTGGCCGGCGCGCTGGCCACACAAGACGGTGACGATCCGTATCGATCGCAGTACGCGGACGATGCCCGCTACTTCCATCAGCGTTCCCTGGACTACGTCAACCTGTTCGACCCGCAGGTCGGCTTCTTTGTCGGGCGCGATGCCGCCGGGAAATGGAGCGAGCCAGCGGCGGATTTCGATCCGTTGCGCTGGGGCGGCGACTATACCGAGACCAATGCCTGGAACATGGCTTTTCATGTGCCGCAGGACGGCAACGGGCTGGCGGCGCTGTACGGTGGCCGGGCCAAACTGGCCGCCAAGCTTGACCAGTTGTTCGCCACGCCGGGCGTGTTCCATGTGGGCAGCTACGGCAATGTGATCCACGAGATGCTCGAGGCACGCGACGTGCGCATGGGTCAGTACGGCCACAGCAACCAGCCGTCGCATCACATCATCTACATGTACGACCTGGCCGGGCAGCCATGGAAAACCCAGGACAAGGTGCGCGATGTGCTGTCCCGGCTGTATGTGGGCAGCGAGATCGGCCAGGGCTATCCGGGCGACGAGGACAATGGCGAGATGTCGGCGTGGTGGCTGTTCAGTGCCGCGGGTTTCTATCCGCTGCGCATGGGCACGCCCAGCTACGCGATCGGTGCGCCCTATTTTCCGCGGATGACGATCCACCTCGAAAACGGCAAGCGCATCGATATCCGGGCACCCGGAGTCAGTGACCGCAACCGCTTCGTGCAAAGCGTCACGCTCAATGGGCGGCCGTATCACAAGAGCTATCTGAGCCACGCTGATCTTGCCCAGGGTGCCGAACTGGTCTTTCAGATGGGCCCGGAACCCTCGCACTGGGGTGCCGATGCGGAGGCAGCGCTGCCATCGCTGACCCCGGCAGGAAGCCGGCCGGGGCCGTGGCGTGACCTTTTCCAGCCGGGTCGCGATGTGGTGGCTGTCGAGGGTGATCCCGCGGCGGCCACGCCGCTGACCGACAACGATTCGGCGACAGGCGCCGTGCTGCGCGGAAGTCATCCGACGATAGACGTCCATTTCACCGCCGGCGACCGACGCGTGCTGATGTACACCCTGACCAGCGCCGCCAGCGGTACGGGTCCCTCCGACTGGGAATTGCAGGGATCGAGTGATGGCAGCCACTGGCGCGTGCTGGATCGCCGCCGTGGCGAAGCGTTCCGCTGGCCGCAACAGTTGCGTGCGTTTGGCGTGACCGATCCGGGCGATTACGCGTACTACCGCGTGCGGATCGACAACGGAGACGGCGCCGGAACCCTCGCATTGTCGGAGATCCAGTGGCTGGGGCAGGTGGTGGAAACCATGCAGAAGAAAGACGGCGCGTTGCTGCACTGAGGCAGCGCGGCAGCGGCAGCTGAGGGACCACAAGCAGAAAAACGCACGGCCGGCGGTCGTGCGGCGGGAGAGCTTTGTGCGTGAGAAACGCATGGGCGGAGACAGGCGGGGAGGAGGTCGTGGGCGAGCGTGACCGCAGGATCGGTGAAACGGTCCGGGCTCGCTGGTACCCGGCAGGGCATGGAATGTCATGGCGTGCCGCAATGAGTCGGTACAAGGTCAATCCTGAGTGAGGTCATCAGTTCCATGAAACCGAAGATTCTTGGCGTCATCGTGACGTCGCTGTTGTCGATGCCGGCAGCCCACGCATGGGCCAACGACATCCGGAACGCCGTGCCCGACTCACAGGCAGCAGCCGGGAGCGTGGGCGCAGGAACCCAGGCCGACGAGGCCGATCAGGCCGACAAGGCCGCAAAGCAAAAGGCGAAGTCGGCCGCAGCACCCGAGGTCAAGCAATTGCAGGCCCTGCAGGTCACCGGCTCATTGATCCCGCGGGCGCAGGTCGAAGGGCCATCGCCGGTGATCACGGTGACGGCCGAAGACATCGAACAGCAAGGCTTCGGCAATGTGTTCGACGCGTTGCGTGCGCTGCCGGTGTCGAACGGCTCAGTGCAGGATCCGCAGTCCACCGGTGGCTACACCCCCGGCGCCAAGACCATCAGCCTGTTCGGGCTGAACCCGAGCTTCACCTTGACCTTGCTCAACGGCAAGCCGATGACCAGCTATCCGCTGGCCTACAACGGCAGCAACAATATCGTCGACATCGCCAACATCCCGGTCGGCATGATCGAGCGCATCGATGTACTGACTGGCGGCCAGTCGTCGATCTACGGATCAGCGGCGATCGCCGGGGTGGTCAACATCGTGCTGAAAGACCATGTGGAAGGCACCCACATGAGCTTGCGCATGGGCGGCTACAACGACGGTGGCGGCGACAACCAGCGCCTGCAACTGAGTACCGGACACCGGTGGGGCAAGCTAGACGTCAGCGCCGGCCTGCAGGTATCCCGGGAAACGCCGGTGTGGGCGTTCCAGCGCAGCTATATCGACTCATATGATGACGATCCCACCGGCAAGCCCGGTGTGCCCTCGCGAACCTTTCTGCGCATGGCCACCGGTTCGGATCCGCATTACATCGACCCCGGTGCTGCGGCCTGCGCGCCATTGGGCTATCTGTATTCGAACTCCACCCGATACAGCCATCGGGACGGCGCCAGCCTGGGCAACTATTGCGGCAGCCCGAACAATGTCGGCCTGGCGTCACTCAGCAACAAGAGCACGGACGTCAACGGTTCGCTGTTCCTGCGCTACCACGTCAATGACAACACCGAGCTGTACTCGGACATGCTGTACAGCTACAGCAATCCGACGTACAGCGGTGGCAGCCCGTTCTGGAACCAGACCTTCTACAACCAGACCTCCGGCCAGTACGAACAATGGCAGCGCATCTTCGCGCCGGAGGAAGTGGGGCTGGACGCGAAGGACCAGCACGTGTTCACGCATACCTACAACGCCAGCTTCGGCATCCGCGGCGGTATCGGCGATACCGACTGGAGCTACGACGCGTATTACAACCGCTCGCAGTCGAACGTGGTGCGCAAGTCGACGGACTTCCTCGCCGACAACGGTGTCGACGCGTACTACCTCGGGCCGCAGCTCGGCACGGATGCTTCCGGGTATCCGATCTTCGCGCCCCGACTGGATCGCCTGTACCAGCCCCTGACGACGGCGCAATACCAGCAGTTCTCGGCAACCAACCGCGCCTCGTCCATGTCGTGGACGCAGAACGAGACGATCACCGCCAACACCACCGACCTGTTCCAGCTGCCGGCCGGACCGGTGGGCTTCGCCGCCATCGTGCAGGCCAGCAACGAGCGTTTCGACAATCGCTCGGGCAGCCCGCTGGCAGACGAAGGCTACTTTCGCGGGGTGGGTGGTTCCACCGTGGCTTCCGGGGCGCGATCGCAATACGCCGCCGGAGCCGAAATGCAGGTGCCGCTGTTGAAGACGCTGAGTGCGAACCTGTCGGCGCGCTACGACAAATACAGCTACGACGGCGGTGGCAACGGCAAGGCCACCTACAAGCTGGGTCTGGAATACCGCCCGATGGACCACCTGCTGCTGCGCGGAAGCTATGCGACGGCGTTCCGCGCGCCGGACATGTTCTACCTGTTCTCCAGCCGCAGCAGCGGATATTCCAACGCCACGGACTACTACAAGTGCCGCGCTGCCGGGTATACCTCGGACAACTTTGACAATTGCCCGCAGGCGGGTGGGTCGATGCTCGCGGTATCCAGCGGCAACACGGGTCTGAAAGACATTACCGCCAAGTCATTCACCTACGGCTTCGTGTGGTCGAACGCGGACAACAACCTCACCTGGTCGATGGACTACAACGCAATCCGCATCTCCAACGAAGTGGCGATCCTGGGCAGCGATGAAATCCTCGAACTGGAGGCCAATTGCCGCCTGGGTGTCTCCGAAAACGGCCAGACCACCTACGACATCAACTCGCCCACGTGTGCCGAGGCGCTGGGCGAAGTGCAGCGTCTGCCGGCAAGCGATCCCGTCAATCCCGGCGGCGTGCAACAGGTTTCGACGTATCCGATCAACGTGTCCTCGGAATACCAGACAGGCATCCAGTCGAACCTGACCTATCGGCTCGATGCCGGTGCCTGGGGCAAGTTCGTCTTCAGCGGCGACTACTACAACGAATTCAAGCACACCTGGAAGGAGAAGCAGGGCGACGCGACCTACGACCTGCTGTGCTGTGCCAATTCGGACGAGTTCAAGAGTCGTGTCAGCGGCAGCCTGACCTGGAACGTCGGCGACTGGAGTTCCACGGTCTACGGCATCCGCAACGGCAGCACGTGGAATGCCGTTGGCACGGCAAAGAACATCGCGCCATGGGTGTTGTTCAACGCCAGCGTGCGCTATCGGGTCAATCCGATGGCGTCGATAGCGCTGGTGGTGAACAACATCGCCAACAAGCGTCCGCCGCTGGACCGCACCAACGGGAATTGGCCGTATTACGACGTGGGCAACTACAACGCCTACGGACGCGCTCTGTGGGTGGAGTTGGGGCTGGACTTCGGCAAATGAGTCGAGCGCCGATCATGCCGCGTGGCTCGGCATGATCGGCGGGTCCGGCTTTGCCCGTTGGAGCGCGCTGGCTCAGGAGGGCGATGCGGGCTACTGACCCCGGGGTGAGCGCGGTCGCTTCGGTCCCGGTGCGGAGTGCCGGCCCTGCGTCGCATCGACCTGGTCGATCCAGCCCGCGCGTGAGCCGGGAAAGGCGTCCGCATATGGCACGTAAGGCTTGATGTCGAGAATCGGCGTGCCATCCAGCAGGTCGATCCCGCGCACCTGCAGCACGCCATCGCCCACCGCCACCAGCTCGACCGCGGACAGGCCGATCGCATTCGGCCTATGCGGCGAGCGCGTGGCCAGCACACTGCGCTTGCCGCCACCGCGCGGCGGGCGCACCTCGGCTTTCCAGCCTTCGCTGCGGTGGAACGCGAAAATCAGCCAGATCCGCTCGAAACCGGCCAGGTCGCGATAGGCCGCCGCGGGAAACTCCGCCACGAACTCGATGGTCCCCGCGGCCGCCGCCCGCGTTTCGGTGCCGGCCACCACGGTGGACTGATGCGGGGCATCGATCCGCCGCGCATAGGGCGAGCGCACGAAGGCAATCGGTGGGCAGGACAGGACGCTGGAGGTATCGGGGGCGGTGCTCATTGCGGCATTATCCATCCTCGCCCTGCCTCCCATGGTTCCACCGAACCTTCCCCGCCGAGGACGCCATGAAATATCTCGTGATGATCTACTGTGACGACAGCTTGCTGGACGCGCTGCCCGAGGGTGAATTCGACACCCTGATGAACGGCTGCTTCGTCAAGGCTGACGCCTTGCGCGCGCAAGGTCGGCTGCATGATTCACAGCAACTGGAAGCGCCGGCCACTGCCCGCACCGTGCGCGTGCGCAACGGCCACACCAGTGTGGTGGACGGCCCGTACGCCGAAACCAAGGAATACCTGGGCGGCTTCAACCTGATCGAGGCGGCCGACATGGACGAGGCGGTCAGCATCGCTTCGAACTTCCCCTGGTCGCGCACCGGCGCGATCGAGATCCGCCCGATCCGCGACATGGATGCAGTGCGCCAGCGAGTCGGGGCATGAGCATGCGCGATGACGATGACTTCGAGGATGACCGCGACCCCGATGACGAGGACGATTCGGTCGAAACGCGGGTCTGGCAGTTTCTGCTGCTGATCAATCCCGGCGACGAGGAAACCGCGCTGCTGCAATTCAACGATTACCGCGAAGCGGTCGCCGACCTCGACCCGGACGAGGTTGAGCCGATCGAGACGATCGGGCGGGTGATCGACTGGCGCTCCGGCTTCATCGTCGGCCTGCAGGACTTGCGCTCGCTGGTGCAGGCGGTCAACGAATTGTCCTCACGCTGGAACCTGTCGATCGACTGGAATGGCGATCCGGACGACGACGAGTTCTACGACGACATGGATGCGGCCGAATTGTTCTCGATCGCGTATGACCGCCTGGCCGAGTTCGGCTACACGCTGTGGGCGTGGGAAACCGATGGCGACACAGTCGCCGGTTGCATCACGCTGACCCGCGACAACGAGCCGATGCGCGAACTGGCCACGCTGCTGGGCATCAACCTGCGGTTGGGCCGGGATGTGGGCTGACATCGCGATGCGGGGCACGGCATGTTGCAACTGATCGGTTTCGATGGCGACGACACGCTGTGGCACAGCGAGGGCTACTACCGCGACGCGAATGATGCGTTCGCGCGGATCCTCGGGCGCTACGTCGACCTCGCCGACCGCGAGGTGGAGGCACGCGTGCTGGCCACCGAACAGCGCAACCTCGCCCTGTTCGGCTATGGCGCCAAAGGCATGGCGCTGTCGATGGTGGAAACCGCGATCGCGATCAGCGACGGGCGGATCAGCGCCGCCGACATTCACCGGATCGTGGAACTCGGCAAGAGCGTGTTGCAGCATCCGGTGGAGCTGCTGCCGGGCATGCGCGAGGCGGTCGAGGCCGTGGCCGGGGACTACCAGGTCGTGCTGATCACCAAGGGCGATCTGTTCCATCAGGAGAAGAAGGTGGATCAGTCCGGGCTGGCCGACCTGTTCCGCCGGATCGAGATCGTCTCCGAAAAAAATGCCGCCACCTATCGGCGCGTGCTGGGCGAATTCGACGTGCAGCCGGCGCAGTTCGCGATGGTGGGCAACTCGCTGCGCTCGGACATCGAGCCGGTCGTGCGTCTGGGCGGCTGGGGCGTGCACATGCCGTATCACGTGACCTGGGCGCACGAGCTGGAGAATGGTCTGGCCGCGGACGAGCCGCGCGTACTGAAGGTTGAAGCCGCAGCCGAAATCGCCGACGCGGTCGCCCGACTGGCCGCCCGCGCGGCGAACTGAGCGCGGGCTACGCCGCCGCCAGTGCCTGCTCGAGGTCGGCGAGCAGGTCGTCGATGTGTTCGATGCCGATCGACAGCCGCAACATGTCCTCGCTGACCCCGGCGGCGGCCAGTTCCGTCGCGTCCAGCTGGCGATGCGTGGTCGATGCCGGGTGGGTGGCCAGTGACTTGGTGTCGCCGATGTTGACCAGTCGGGTGAACAGCTGCAGCGCGTCGAGCACGTGGGCGCCGGCCACGCGCGGGTTCTCGCCGGGCTGGCCGCGGACGCCGAACGACAGGATGCCCGAGACCCTGCCGCCCATGTATTTCTGCGCCAGCGCATGGTCCGGGTGATCGCTCAGGCCGGCGTACTTCACCCAGGCCACCCTGGCATGGCCCTGCAGGAACCTCGCGATCGCCAGCGCGTTGTCGCAGATGCGATCCATGCGCAGCCCTAGCGTGCTGATGCCCTGCAGGATCAGGAACGCGTTCATCGGCGATATTGCCGCACCGGTATTGCGCAGGGGTACCACCCGCGCGCGACCGATGTAGGCGGCCGCGCCCAGCGCCTCGGTATAGACCACGTCGTGGTACGACACGTCCGGTTCGTTGAGGCGGCGGAAGCGTTCCTTGTGGTCTGCCCAGGGAAACTTGCCGCTGTCGATGATCGCGCCGCCGATGCTGTTGCCGTGACCACCGAGGTATTTGGTCAGCGCCTGCACCACGATGTCGGCACCGTGCTCGATCGGGCGGCACAAGTACGGACTGGGCACGGTGTTGTCGACGATCAGCGGGATGCCGTGCGCGTGGGCGATCGCTGCCAGTGCGCCGATATCGGTGACATTGCCCAGCGGGTTGCCGATCGATTCGCAGAAGATCGCCTTGGTGCGGGCGTTGATCAGCGGGGCGAATGTCTCCGGTCGGCGCGTGTCGGCAAAACGCACTTCCAGTCCTTGCTGCGGAAAAGTGTGCGCAAACAGGTTGTAGGTGCCGCCGTAGACCGTGGCGGCCGAGACGATGTTGTCGCCGGCTTCGGCGATGGTCTGGATCGCATAGGTGACCGCGGCCATGCCCGAGGCCAGCGCCAGTGCGGCGATGCCGCCTTCCAGCGCCGCCACGCGCTGCTCCAGCACGTCCTGGGTCGGGTTCATGATCCGGGTGTAGATGTTGCCGGGCACCTTCAGGTCGAACAGGTCGGCGCCATGCTGGGCGTTGTCGAACGCATAGGCCACCGTCTGGTAGATCGGCACGGCCGAGGAACGGGTGGTCGGGTCGGGTGTATAGCCGGCGTGCACGGCCAGAGTCTCGATCTTCATCGGTGATCCTGCGACAGGTGGATGCCAAGTGACCGGCCCTTGTCTTCGGACACCGGAACGCTCGTGCCGCGGGTTGGCGGCACGTTCACGGTAGTGCATCGCTGGTGGGTCGTAAAGACGTAAAGACGTCCAAACGCATGTGACGAATGGTTCTATCGTCATTCGATGGCGTTTGGGCGTGCCGCGTGCCGCAGGTTCAGTCCTCGGCGCCGGGCTGGTCGTCGTCGAAGCCCGTGTAGCCTTCGGGGAAGATCGGCGTGCCGTCGTCCTCCAGGCCGGCCATGTCAGCCAGTGCCTTGGCCGCCGCGGTCTCGGCCACGGCCTTGTCGCGGAAGCTGCGGTTTTCGCAGATCGCGTAATAGGCGGGAAAACCGTGGCCACGCGGGCTGATCGCCAGCCACGCGGAATAACGCGAACCTTCCAGGGTGGCGCCGGAGCGTGCCAGATACTTGTCGAATTCGCGCTCGGCCATGGGTGCCACCCTCGATCAGAAAGCGTGCAGTGTATCGCGCGGACCGCTTGCCTCATCATGTATCGATGACTGCCGACCTTCTGACCGTACCTCGCGTGGTGCTGGACACCAATGTGTGCCTGGACATCTTCCTGTTCCACGACGCGCAGTCTGCCGCGCTCCACGTCGCCATGCGCGAGGGCAGGATCCTGGCCGTGACGCGGGCCGATTGCCGCGCCGAATGGCGGCGCGTGCTGCACTACCCGCAGGTGCCGGTGAGCGCACAGGCCCGCCCGGAGGTCGAGGCCGCGTTTGATGCGCTGGTGCACTGCCTGCCCGAGGAGCAGGCGACGCCTGCGCCGGACGTGCCGCTGCCGCGCTGCGGCGATCCGGATGACCAGATGTTCCTGGAGCTGGCGCAGGCCTCGGGTGCGCGCTGGCTGGTCAGCAAGGACAACGAATTGCTGAAGCTGGCACCGCGCTGCACGCGCGACGGGCTGTTCTGGATCGGGTTGCCGCAGGCCTGGTCGCTGCGCAAGGGGTGAGCGTCGCATCGCTGATCCCATGACGATGTGCTGTACTGCGCGTTCCCCATGGAGACCTGCCCATGCTTGCACCCTGCAGTATCAGTTGTCCGTATTGCGGCGAGTCGATCGACATTTTCATCGATGCGTCGATTCCCAGCCAGCAATACATCGAGGATTGCCAGGTTTGCTGCCGACCGATCACGCTCAGCGTCGAAGTGGACGACGACGGCGAGCCCGACGTGCGTGCCACTGGCGAGAATGAGGCCTGATGTTGTCGCTGCGAGGGGAGCGGCCGCAGACCGTGGTCAGCCCGCGACGAGCTTGCGCGAGTCGATCACGGTGATGCCGGCGGCCTGCAGCGTGGCCAGCGTGGCGGCGTCACTGTCCGGTGTGACCGGGCGACTGAGGTCCCACAGCACGTGGGCGCGAAAGCCCAGTTCCTGCGCATCCTGAGCCGTCCACAGCACGCAGACATCACGCGCCAGCCCGCACACGACGACGTCCTCGACGCCGCGTTCGCGCAGCCATCCGGCCAGGCCGGTGCTGGGGCGTGTGCCCTGCGGGCCATGGTTCTCGCGGAATCCGCTATAGGAATCCACGCCCGGATCGTTGCCTTTGCGGATGACGGCATCCAGCGAGGACCAGTCGATCGACGGATGCAGCGCAGCCCCGGGCGTGTCCTGCACGCAATGGTCAGGCCACAAGGTCTGCGGTTGACCGTACAGATCGATTTGCCCGAACGCCGCGCGTCCCGAATGGTTGCTGGCAAACGACACATGTGTCGCCGGATGCCAGTCCTGGGTGGCGACGACATGGCGAAACAGGCGTTTGCGCAGCAGCGCGTTGATGCCGGGCACGATGGCGTCGCCGTCATGGCAGGCCAGCGTGCCACCGGGCATGAAGTCCGGTTGCACATCGACCAGGATCAAGGCGGCGTGGCTGGAAATGTTCGATATCATCGGCTGGCCGGTGTGGATCGTGGGCCAAAGTCTAGCGCGTGCCGTCTGCGCCGGCCCGATGCTCCATAATGGTGTCCGCAGACATGAATCAGGGGCGCGCAGTGCAGTACGACCAGTCGTGGATGGGCTTCGGAATCGTCGGTGGCGTGCAGGCCGGCCTGATTTCCGCGGTGGCGGGCTTCGTGCTGTTCCTGTGCTTCCACTGGCTGGGGCGGCGCAACGGCTGGAGCTATGGGCCGCAGATCGGCTGGTCGTTCCTGCTGGCCTGTGCGCTCACCGCCAGTGGCGACCTGTGGAACCTGTTCTACTTCAACTTCGGTCAGTTGCAGTCGCTGCAGCTGCTCAAGGTGAAGCTGGCCCAGGTACATGATCCGGACAGCATCGGTCTGCGCGCCTTGTCTGAAGTGCTTGGCGTGGCTTCGGGCATCTATGTCGCCTGGGCGATCTGCAGCGGTGACTGGCGGCGTCGCTTCGGCCCGCACAAGTAGTTTTGCGAAGGTCCTGCCTGTCCCTGTCATTGCCAAATCGCGTGAGCCCCGTCACGTTTGCGCACATGCAAGGACGCCGCCGATGGGACGCGCACCGGACTGTGCCGACTTCCCTCGTGTCACCCGCCAACATGATCTAGAACGCCTCTTGCCCCATCCCTAGCATCACCACCGACACGCCGCTTCGTCGAACGCGCTGCAATGCCGTTCCGATGTCGCCGCGCGTCAGGCCACGGGGGGTCTTCAATGGAGGGGAACATGGACAATTACACGCGAAAGACACTCGCGCGATGCGTGAGTGCGGTTCTGTTGGCGCTTGGATGCAGTTTGCCGCTTTATGCGGCGCCGACAAAAGTTCAGAAAAAAACACCGGCGCCGACCGCCGCGGCACTGCGTACCACCGGACTGCCGCCAACGCTCCGGCATCACCAGTTGCGCCCACTCAAGCCGAATGAGCGCCCGCCACAATCGTCGTCACGGGAGCACCTGTACACCGATTACGATCGTCCCGAACGCAACCAGTCGATCTCGTTGCGCAGGAGTCTGGCTGCAGCCACGGCTGCCTGTGACGTCAACGCCTTCGCGTCGGCCAGTGGCAGCAATCTGGTCACCCTGGTGCGCAATTCGTCGGTGGACGGCTGCATCAACACCTTGTTCGGCGTGACCGGTGCCAGCGCAGGTCAGGTGTTCAATGAGGCGAAGATGGTGACGATCGCCAATGCGCTGCAGTCGAACGCCGCCAGCTACGCGGGCAACAACAGTGCCGGCACACTGCAGTTGATCCTGTTCCTGCGTGCGGGCTATTACGTGCAGTACGGCGACCCGACGGATGTGGGTACCTACGGCACGCCGCTGAAGAACGCCATCCGGCCGGCATTGGACACGTTCGTGGCGAACTCGCACTTCCGCGACGTCAACGACGATCATGGTGCGGTGTTGGCCGAATTCGTCACCTTGATCGACAGCTCGGGTGAAAACGCCCACCAGCTGAACACGGTGAAGGGCCTGCTCGATCGCTACAACGCGAGCTATCACCCGTACTGGTACATGATGTCGGCGGTGAACAACGTGTTCACCGTGTTGTTCCGCGGTCACTACAATGCGGACTTCCAGGCGCTGGTACAAAGTGATGCAAGCATCACCACCAGCCTCTCGGGCTTCGTCTCGCGCAACGCCGCCGAAGTGGGCACCGACAACGAATACCTGCTCTCCAATGCCAGTCGCGAACTGGCTCGCTTCCTGCAATACACGCCGCTGCAGCCCACGGTGAAGCCGCAGGTCAAGAGCATCCTTTCGGCCTACAGCATGACCGGCGCGGGCGCATCGATCTGGGTCGGTACCGCGGACGTGGCTGACTTCTACGACCATGCGGACTGCAGCTATTTCGGCATCTGCAACTTCCAGACCCAGCTGGCGCAGGTGGTGCTGCCGATCACCACCCAGTGCAGCCCGGACCTGCGCCTGCGCGCCCAGGCGCTGACGCCGGCCCAGGTGACTGAAACCTGCAACAAGGTGATCAACGAGGAGCAGTACTTCCACGACCGGGTGAACGACGGCAACACGCCGGTGGCGAACGACCACAACACCATGCTGGAACTGGTGGTCTTCCACTCGAGCTCGGACTACCAGACCTACTCGGGCGTGATCTTCGGCAATGACACCAACAATGGCGGCATGTACCTGGAAGGCGACCCGTCCGATCCGGCCAACCAGCCGCGCTTCGTGGCGTATGAAGCCGAATGGATGCGGCCGACTTTCGAGGTGTGGAACCTCACCCACGAATACGTTCACTATCTGGATGGTCGTTTCGACATGTACGGCGATTTCAACGCCGCGATGAGCGTACCCAGCGTCTGGTGGGTGGAAGGGCTGGCCGAGTACGTGTCGTACAGCTATCGCGGCATTCCGTACCCGGAAGCGATCGCCGACGCGGGCACCAAACAGTTCCCGTTGAGTACCGTCTACGACAACGACTACAACAGCGGCGAAGAGCGCGTCTATCGCTGGGGCTACCTCGGCGTGCGTTACATGTTCGAAAAGCAGCCGCAGCAGGTCGGGCAGATCCTGGGTTACTTCCGTCCGGGCGACTACACCGGATATGCCAGCTACCTGCAGTCGATCCACAACACCCATGACAGTGACTGGAACACCTGGCTGGGTTGCCTGAACGCGAACCAGGGCAACACTTCCACCTGCGGCGGTACCACCACGCCGCCGCCCAGCACGCCGCCACCGACGGATCCGCCGCCC
Source organism: Rhodanobacter sp. TND4EL1 (assembly GCF_054061035.1). Lineage (NCBI taxonomy): Bacteria > Pseudomonadati > Pseudomonadota > Gammaproteobacteria > Lysobacterales > Rhodanobacteraceae > Rhodanobacter > Rhodanobacter sp. TND4EL1. The sequence continues at coordinate 270,519 of NZ_JBSSDT010000005.1, read as the reverse complement.
ACCGATCCGCCACCGACCACGCCGCCCTCCAACCTGCCGGAGTGTCCGGGATCATCGGGCCAGCTCGCCGATGGTTGCCAGGTCAGCAACGTGCAGGCCTCGAGTGCCGGTGACAGCCAGTACTTCTACATCTACCTGCCGGCCAACACGCCATCGCTGACGATCAATACCGTCGGCGGCAGTGGCAATGCAGATCTGTACGTCAGCGCACGCGGCTGGCCCAGCACCACCGACTACGACAAACGCTCGACCGGCAGCAGCAATACCGAGAGCGTCAGTGTCACGCCGCCGTCGGCTGCGGGCTACTACTACGTCGCGGTCGTTGCCACGGCGCCCTATTCCGGCGTGGCGGTCAGTGCATCGCTCGGTGGTGGATCCGGCTCCCCGCCGCCGACTTCGGCGTGGACCGAGTGCACCGGTGACGTCAGTGTGCTGTCCAGCGGTTGCCAGCACAGCAACGTGCAGGCGTCCCGGAAGGGCGATACCGAGTACTTCTACATCACGGTTCCAGCCGGTTCCACGGGCCTGCATGTGGAAACCGCCGGTGGCACGGGCAATGCCGATCTCTACGTCAGCAGTCGCGGCTGGCCATCGGCCACTGACAACGAGAAGTCGTCAGTTCACGCGGGCAACAGCGAGTCGGTCGACATCGCCCAGCCCAGCGGCAACACGTATTACTACGTTGCCGTGACCGCAGCCGCACCTTATTCCGGTGTCGCCGTGCGGGCCAAGCTGACGCCGTAAAGTGCTGCATCCAGGCAGCCGGCAAACTCGTGCAACTTGCCTGCTGCCTGGATCATCGATCGACATCTCACAAGTCCATCCGAACCTCCGCGATCGACATCGCGGGGGTTCGCCGTTCCCGGCGAAGTAGTTGCGCATCGCTTGAGGCGCGGCCGCCGGAACCGTTCCGGTGGGACTCACTCCGGATCAGGCAGCTATCGACTAGGCGGATTCACCCGCATCCCCAGGCTCGCCAAACCATCGCGACAAGGCCTGGGCAATCTCCCTGTCGTCAGGAACGGCCTCACTCGCCCACGCGACGAACCCGTCAGGGCGAACAAGTACCGCGCGCAAACCCAGCCGATCCCTGACGTCGCCTGCGACATGGATGACCCGGCCTCGCCAGCGGTGCGCAAGCGTCTGAAGCGATGCGCTTGCATCGAAGTCCAGCAAGAGGCCTTTCCCTTCGCGCAGAAGGCTGCCGACCTTCGTTCCGTCGACCCGTTCGAAGTCGGGAACGCTGCGGCCCACCAGGGGATGACTGCCGTCAAGATCGTAGTGGAGCGAAACGCCCCACACGCGCTCGGCGAAATACGTCGCGCCATCGCGGGTCGCGATGAGGTCGCGGATGATGGCTTCGAGCGCGCGCGTGCTGGGGGTGGGCCGCATGAGTGACACTTGCGCGCGCGACCAGTCGAGCACGCGCGCTCCCACCGGATGCCGCTCCAGCGGGTAGCTGTCGAGCAGGTCGGCCGGCGCGTCGCCACGGATCGTGGATGCCAGCTTCCAACCCAGGTTCAGCGCGTCGCCGAGCCCGAGATTGAGCCCTTGACCGCCCAGGGGGGAATGAATGTGCGCGGCATCGCCCGCGAGCAGCACCCGGCCCTGGCGATACGTGGTTGCCTGGCAGGCGCGATCCGTCCAGGTGGTGGCGAGCCGAAGCTTTGTCAGAATGACCTGCGTGCCGGACACGCGCCGCAAGACCGCCTGCACATGCTCCCGCGTGATCGGCTGGACGCGGTGGAAAGCGCCGCCATCGAATGCCACCATCGCGATGGTGCCGGGCCGCGCATGGGTGTACATGCCGGTCGGCGTGTAGTGCCGGCCGGGCGGGAGCGCTTCCGGGTCGGCCATCTCGACGTCGACGGAATAGCCGGTGCACTCGGGATCGGTGCCGACGAAATCGAACCCGCCGGCCTTGCGCACGGCACTTCGGCCACCATCGCAACCGACCAGCCAGCGTCCGCGAAACGTCTCTCCGCCGGCGTGAACGGCCACCTCTTCGTCCGACGCGTGAAAGGCGTCGACGCTGAAGCCGCGCCGAATGTCGGCGCCCATCGCGCTGGCCCGCCGGGCCAGGACGGTTTCGAGCGTCTCCAGCGCGACGGCCATGCTGGTGTCGGCCGGGCTGGGCAGGCGATACGGCCACTTCGAGCTGTCGATGTTGTCGTGATAGAACTGGATGCCGGCAAAATGGCCGGCTGGCCGGCGCGGCTGTTCCTTCCCGTGTGTCGACGTCACCGTATCGCCTGCGGCGTCATTCGTACGCTGCGCCGCGACGATCTCGTCAAGCAAGTCACGGCGGTAGAGGGCTTCCAGGGTGGCCGCCGAAAGGCCGCGCATTCCGAACGGAAGGCGCTTCAAGGGAGAGTGGGGATCCTCGGATCGCTCCAGCACCAGAACCGACAGCTTCAACAGGCGCAGCTCGCAGGCGAGAAACAGGCCGACGGGGCCGCCGCCGGCAATGATGACGTCATGGATATCTGGATGATGCTTGTGCATGAACTGCTCCTGGGTCGATGTTCGACCGGAGCGTTCTTCGACAATGAGAACCCTGCGGACGAACGTTTGGACGCCTGGATGGCGCCACCTGTTCGTCGCGGGGGTCTTGTGCACGAAGCCAAAGAGCAGAGCTTTCGTTACCGAAAGGACTTGGGCTTACCAAACCAAGTCTGCCTTTTCCGACACGGCATCTTGTCATTTCGATGAGGAGGTGGCAACACGTGGCGACTCACAAGGCCAAGCGTGTGGAAACGCCTAGCGGCATCGTCGTTCGCGGCGGCGGCGACGGACACGATGCCGAGGCAGGCTAGGGTGCCGAGGCGGGCGATCAACTTCGACATGGCGGCGCTCCGAAGGCGTGAATCAGGACACGCGGTCAGGCAAAGGGCTGGTCGATGGCAGGCGAGGGCTGGGTGAACCAGGCGGCGCCGTCGGCGGTGACGTGGAAGTGGTCTTCCAGGCGGACGCCGAAGCGGTCGGGCAGCACGATCATCGGTTCATTGCTGCAGCACATGCCGGGCTCCAGGGCGGTGGTGTCACCGCGCACCAGGTACGGCGTCTCGTGGATGCTCAGGCCGCAGCCGTGACCGGTACGGTGGGGAATGCCGGGAAGGCGGTAATCCGGGCCCAGGCCGGCCCGCTGCACCACCGCGCGCGCGGCGGCATCCACCGCCTCGCACGGTACGCCGGGGCGCACCGCCTCGAACGCGGCGCGTTGCGCGGCCTGTTCCAGCGACCATATCCGCGCCTGTTCATTGGTTGGACGACCGTACACGTAGCAGCGCGTGATGTCGGAGTTGTAACCCTGCACTGCGCAGCCAGTGTCGATCAGCACCAGTTCGTCCGCAGCCAGGCGTTGCTCGCCCGGGATGCCGTGCGGATAAGCGGTGGCCTGGCCGAATTGCACGATGCAGAAAGTGGAGCCGTTGTCCGCGCCCAGCGCGCGGTGGGCGTCGTCGATGAAGCGCACCAGTTCATGGTTGCTGATGCCTTCGTGCAGCACGCCCGCCGCCAGTCGCTGCACCTGCAGCGTCATCGCGCAAGCTTGTTGCATGAGGGCCAGTTCGGCGCTCGACTTGCGCATGCGGCAGCCGTCGATGATCGGGCTGGCATCAATCAGGCGGCGCTCGCCCAGTGCAGCGACCAGCAGCGTGGCGACGGCATGGCTGGCCGCAGGGTCGAGGGCGAGCGTGCCGGCGCGTCGTTCCTGCATGGCCTGCGCCACGAGTGCATGCGGGCTTTCATGTTCTTCCCAGGTGCGGACGTCCGCGCTGATTCGCAGCACGCGATCCAGCGAGCCGGTTTCGAACGCGGGGCAGATCATGATCGGGCCGCCCTGTGCGGTAATCAGCAGAGCTACCAGGCGCTCGCTGGCGCCCCAGCCGATACCGGTGAAATAGCGCAGCGACGCACCCGCGGTAACCAGCATCGCATCGACCCCGAGTTCCCGCATCAGCAGGCGTGCACGGTGCTGGCGCTGGCCGTATTCGTAGCCGCTGATCGGCGCCGCGGCAGCGGGCCAGCGTTTCAGCCCGGCGCGCACGGTGGCGATGTCGAGGCCGCCAATCTGGCGGCTGCTGTCACGGTGGGTCATGGCGTGTTGCCTCCATGGGGAGCGAGATCGGCCTCGCACCAATGGCCATCGATCAGGCGGGCTACCTTGCCGGGGTTGCGGTCGCGCAATTCGTCGGGCAGCAAACTGTCGGTCACATGGTCGTAGCAATGCAGCGCGGCGAAGCGGCGGATTGCCGCCGGCATGCCGACGGCGGTGAAGCCGGCCGAGCTGGTGCTGGGGTAGGGTCCGCCGTGGTTCATCGCCGGGCTCACCGCGACGCCGGTGGGCATGCGATTCATGATCAGCCGGCCGACGCGCGGCCGCAGTATCGGTGCCAACGAGGCAAGCAGGTTGTCGTCACGGCCATCGCCGGCGGCATGGAAGGTGCCGGTGAGGTTGCCTTCGAAGCTTGCCGCGATGGCCAGCATGTCGTCGGCGTGACGAGGGCGCACCAGCAGGCTGGTCGGCCCGAAAGCCTCGCGTTGCAGTTCGCGCGGGTGTTTGAGAAACGCGCGCGCTCCGACCTGCAGCAGGGTGGGCCGATAGCGATAACCCGGCCCGGCCGATGTGCCGCCGGTGAGGCATGTCGCGCCCCAGTCGCGCAGCGCGGCGATCGAGGCTTCCAGGTGATCGAGTACGCCGCGGCCGAACAGCACGCCGGCCGGCGCGGCGGCAAACAGCGCCAGGGCGGCACCAACGAAGGCATCGCCTGCAGCGTCCTGCGGCACCACCAGCAAACCGGGGTTGGTGCAGAACTGCCCCGCGCCCATCGTGCAGGAGTCGAAGAATTCCCGTGCCAGCTGTTCACCGCGTTCGGCCAGCGCGCCGGGCAGCATGAATACCGGGTTGACGCTGGACATTTCCATATAGGCGGGAATGCCGGCGCGATCCGCCGACGCCTTGAGCGCCATGCCGCCCTGGCGGCTGCCGGTGAAGCCGATCGCGCCCAGTCGCGCGTCACCGGCCAGTCTCAGGCCAAGGCCGGCATCGAACTGGTACAGCAACTGCACGGTGGCAAGTGGCAGGCCGACCTGGCGCAAGGCGCCATGCGCGAGCTCGGCGAGTCGCCGGCTGGTGGCCGGGTGCGAGGGATGGGCCTTGGCGATCACCGGATTGCGCGCGGCGATGGCCGAGGCGAAGTCGCTGCCGGCGACCGCGTTGAACGCGAACGGAAAATTGTTCGGCCCGAAGAGCAGCACCGGCTTGTGCAGCGGTGCGTAGTGGGAGCGCAGGCCGCCGGCGGTGTCGATCACCGGATGCGTCCAGCTGTACTCGCGCACCGCCTGCGCGGCCATGCGCAACTGCCGCGTGGTGCGCGGCAGCTCCACCGCTGCCAGCCGGGTCTCGGCCGGTAGCGCGGTTTCCGCATGCGCCAGCGCCACCAGGGTGTCGGCATCGCCTTCGATGGCCTGGGCGTACGCATCCAGAAAATCGGCGACGCGGTTGGGCGGCGCCGCGGCCAGTTCCGCAGCCACGGCGCAGGCGCTGACCAGCGCTGCTTCGAGCTCGTCGGCGCTGTTGACGGGAAACGCCGGCCCGATCGCTTCCCCGGTGGCCGGGTTCACTGCACGAAACGACCTGGCCGAGGACGCGGGCGTGCGCCATTGGCCACCGATCAGCGACGTCTGGACGTCCATCTCAGGACTCCGGGCGGTTGGCCATGGCGTACCTGATCACGCGCATCGCGCCTTCGCGTTCGGCGCCCTCGATGAGCAGCCGCGGTGCGCGCACCCGTTCACTGCCCAGGCCGACCATCTGCTGCACCAGTTTGATCAGCTGCACGAACTTGGGCACGGTATCCAGCCGCAGCAGCGGCAGAAACCACGCGTACAGCTCGGCCGCCGCGGGGGAGCCTCCGGTACGGGCCAGTTCGAACAGGCGCACCGATTCCTTCGGGTACGCATTGACCAATCCGGCGATCCAGCCGGTGGCGCCCATGCAGACGCCTTCGACAAGCGCGTCGTCCATGCCCACCAGCAGGTGCAGGCGTTCGCCCAGCAACGATTTCAGCGCAGCGAAACGGCGAATCTCGCCGGACGATTCCTTGACCGCCTGCACATTCGGATGCTCGGCGGCGATCGCCGCGATCTGTTCGGGCGAGAAGTCGGTTTTGTAGGCCACCGGATTGTTGTAGAGCATGCACGGCAGATCGGTGGCCTCGATCACGGCCGTCACATGCGCGCTCATCTCCCGCCAGTCAGACGAATACACGTACGGCGGCAACACCATCAGCGCGGCACAGCCGGCGGCGTTGGCTGCGCGTGCCAGGCGCACGCCTTCGTCGGTGGACAGCGCGGCAATGCCGGGGATGATCGGCGCGCGATCGCCCACCGCGGCCACCAGCGTCTGCATGATGGCCACCTTTTCCTCGAAGCTCAGCGTGGCCGCTTCGCCCAGTGACCCGAGCGGCACGATGCCGGTGCAACCGGCGTCGAGCAGGGTGCGCGCATGGGTGGCGAGGAACGCGTGGTCAACCTGGCCGTCGGCGGTGAACGGCGTGGTGATGGCAGGAATGACGCCTTGCCAAAGGGTGTGCTTGCTCATGGGTGTGGATCTCCGGAGTCATGGGAAGGGAAGGCGGAAAAGGCGCTGCCGGCCAGCGTGGCCAGTCGCGCAGGAAAGATCGGGGAGCGCTGGTGGCCGCGCGGGAAGCGGCCCAGTTCGGCCAGCGCGGTGCCGCAGATGCGTCCCTGGCAGGCACCCATGCCGCAGCGGGTGTCCAGGCGGGCGGCGCGCGCGTCGGCGAAGCCGTCGAGGGCGGCCAGCGTGACGTCTTCGCAGCGGCAGATGATGGTGTCGGCGCCGGCCAGCGTGTGCAGGCGGGGATCGAGTGCAAACTGCCGGGCCAGCAAGCCGGCAAAGCGGCGCGTGCTTCGACGCCGGCTGCGCAGCGCCGTGGCGGCTGCGTTGGCACCGGCCGACATGTGGCCGGCGATGCGGCCTTCCGTGACGGCCGCAGACAGTCCGCCGATGCCGCAACTTTCGCCGGCCGCGTAGACGCCGGCCACGCTGGTTCGCAGCAAGTCGTCGACCTGCACGAAAGGGTGCGGGCCGTGCTGTTCCAGCCCGCAGCCGAGCATGTTGGCCAGTTCCACATTCGGCACCAGCCCGTGACCGACCGCCAACAGGTCACAGTCGATCCGGGTGCTGCCGTGCGGTGTGCGGATATCCACCGCGGTCAACGAGGCTTCACCGTGGGCACGCGTGACGAACGAACCGCAGCGATAGGGAGCATCACGCAACACGGTGCGCAACCGTGCCGCCTGGATGAGCCGCGCCGGCCAGCGCCACAGCTGCAGCGCGAACGCGCGCACGGCCGCCGCCGAAGCCTGTTCGTGAATGCCCAGAACGCGGGCGCCATGACTGTGCAGGCTGGCCGCGGCAGCCCAGAGCAGCGGTCCGCTGCCTGCCACCACCACCCGTTTGCCGCGCATCGGCCAGCCTTGCTTGGCCAGCGCCTGCAATCCGCCGGCACCGGTCACGCCCGGCAGGGTCCAGCCGGGGAAAGGCAGCAGCAACTCGCGCGCGCCGGTAGCGATGATCAGACTTCCAAACGAAAGTTCGATCGCCGTGTGTGGCGTCTCCACCAGCAGCCGCCCGTTGCCAGCGTCGACCACCTGGTGCCGCGCCAGCCACGCCACCGGCGTGGCTGCGCGCGTCAGCGCAGACATGCTTCTTTTCGCGGCATCGGGCGTGCCAAGCAGCGCGTCGTGCCGCCAGACCTGGCCGCCCTGGCGTGGCTGCGCGTCGAGGAGGGCGACGCGCGCGCCGTGGAGGGCAGCCGTTCCGGCGGCTGCCATTCCCGCCGGGCCTGCCCCGACCACCACGACGTCGTAGTGCTCAGTCATCGGTCTGCACCTGCATGCCTTCGTGCACCGGTGTCATGCACGCACGCACGTGTCCCGCGCCGTCCACGCGCACGCGACATTCGAAGCAGACGCCCATGCCGCAAAGCGCGGCGCGCGGCTCGGCGCTCACCGAGCGCCGGAAGCATGTCGTGGCCGTCATCGCGATGGCCGCGGCGATGCTCGCGTCGGCGGGCGCCGCGATGGCATGGCCGTTGACCCATACGTTGATCGTCTTCACGCCAGCGCCCGGGCCGGCGCATACGGGGCGGCGTCTATGGCCGGAGTGTGGCCGAGCAGCAGGTCGATCAGCAGCCGCGCACTTCCCAGCGCGGTGGTAACGCCCAGGCCCTCGTGACCGGCGGCCACCCACAGATCCGGTCGCCCGGGCACGGCGCCCAGGTAGGGTCGCCCGTCGGGCGTGGCCGGACGAAAGCCGGTCCACGCACGCAGGCCCTGCAAACGCTGCAAGGCGGGCAGGAACTGGAAGGCTCGCTGCAACATGCGTTGCAACATGGCGGGCGACACTGCCGGGTCCTCGACGTCGAACTCGCGCGAGGAACCGATCAGGAGCTGGCCGGTCGGACGCGGCTGCACGTTGAAGGCGACGCTGCTGCTCGCACTGCCGTGAGCGCTGTCGGCATAGCCGAGCTCGAGCACCTGATGATGCAACAGGCCGGGGTAGCGCTCGGTGATCAGCAAGTGGCCCTTGCGCGGGCGCAACGGCAGCTGCGGCAGCAGGCGTGGCAGCGCACAGCCGGTGGCGAGCAGGGTGGGGCCGGACAACAGGGTGCCGTCATCCAGGGTGACCGAGGCCCGGCCGAGCCGCCGCACCGAGCGACCGAGGTGCAGGCGCGCGCCGCGTTGCTGTGCGCAGCGCACCAGGTGCGCGGCCACGCGCGGCGGGTACACCACCGCCTCGTCGGGAACCAGCATGCCCCCGGCCAGGCCCGGGGCGAGCGCGGGTTCCAGTTGATACAAGGTGCGGGCGTCGACGGCGTGCGCCGTGCCACCGGAGGCGTTCAGCCGTGCAATGCGCGGTGCGATGCCGGCCACCTCGCTCTCGGTGCGCGCTACCCACAAGGTGCCGCAGCGGCTGAACTCGGCGTCCGCCAGGTGTGCCAGCGTTTCCCATCGGCGCAGGGAATAGCGCGCCAGCGCCAGCTCGGCCGGGTCATCATCCATCGCCACCAGGTGGCCCATCGAGCAGGCGGTGGCGCCACCACCGATCGGGCCCGGCTCGATGATGGCGACGCGCAGGCCCGCCACGCTGGCCTCATTCGCGCAGCTGGCGCCGATGATGCCGGCACCGATCACGATCAGGTCGTAGCTGCTCACAAGGCGCCACTGCCCCAGGCAAAAGCGTCGTCGTCGTCGATCAGCAGCACGCCCTGTCCGGTGATGTGTGCGGTGCCGCTGACGCGCGGCAGCACACCGCGTTCGCCTGATACGTAGCTGCCCTCGAACACGCTGCCGAGGATGCTCTCCTGGCGCCACGTCGCGCCGGGCGCCAGTTTGCCGTCGGCTGCCAGGCAGGCCAGCTTGGCGCTGGTGCCGGTGCCGCAGGGGGAGCGGTCGTACGCCAGGCCGGGACACAGCACGAAGTTGCGCGCATCCGTGTCGGCCGCGGCGGTGTCGGCATTGATCTCGATGTGGTCGATGAGCTGGCCCTCGGCGCCGGTGATGCCCCGAGCTTCCAGCGACCGGCGGATCGCTTCGGCATACGCGCCAAGCTCGCGCTGGTGCCGGATCTCCAGCGGCAGCGGCGTGTCGCCGGTGATGAAGAACCAGTTGCCGCCCCAGGCGACGTCGCCGCGCACCACGCCGTAACCCGGTACCTCCACCCGAACATCGGCGGCGTGGCGATAGCTTTCGACGTTGTCCACCGATACGCGGCCATCGTGGTGCAATTCCACGCCCACCGTGCCTACCGGGGTATCCAGAAAATGCCGGCCCGGCCCGATCTGTCCCATGTGCATCAGCGTGCGCACCACACCGATGCTGCCGTGGCCGCACATGCCGAGGTAGCCAACGTTGTTGAAGAAGATCACCCCGGTGCAGGAGCCGGGTCGGGTCGGCGGTCGCAGCAGGGCGCCGACCATGGTGTGCGAGCCGCGCGGCTCGCACGCGATGGCGCTGCGCCAATGATCGTGCTGCTGCTGGAAGAGCTCGCGCTGCTCGGCCAGCGAGCCGCTGCCCAGGTCGGGCATGCCGCCGATGACGACACGGGTGGGTTCGCCGGCGGTGTGCGAGTCGATCACATGGATGGTGTGCATCGGTTCATGTTCACGGTGCAGGGCCGGAACCGTCTAGGCGAGCCTGTGATGGTTCCATGCGGAATTCCGCACAATGCATCCACTGCCGCATGCGACTTGCTACTGTCCCATCCTGCTGTTTCGATGGATGGGAAGCACCGGGAGAAGTCAATGGACATGAAGATTTCAGCATGTGAACTGCAAGGGCTGTTCGATGCCTTGCCGGACGTCGTGTTCTTCGTCAAGGACTGCTCGGGTCGGTACACGCATGCCAACCTCACCCTGGTGAAACGACTGGGACTGAAGCGTCGCGAGGACGTGGTGGGCCGCCACGTCGCCGATGTGTTTCCGCGCCCGCTGGGGGTTTCCTACGCCTCGCAGGATCGCCGCGCGCTGACGGGCGAGGCGATCGAAAACCAGCTGGAGGTGCACATCCTTCCCAATCGCGTGCCGGGCTGGTGCCTGACCTGCAAATACCCGCTGCGGCAACGCGGCGATGTGTGCGGGGTGATCGGCATATCACGCGACCTGCGCAAACCGGACGGTCGTCATCCCACCTATCCGCGACTGATCCGCGTGATCGAATACATGCAGCTGCATTTTGCCGAGAGCCTGCGGGTAGGCACGCTCGCCGAACTGGCGGAAGTTTCCGTGGCGCAACTGGAACGCCACTTTCGCCACGTGTTCCAGTTGACGCCGCAGCAGGCGCTGACAAAGCTGCGCATCGAGTCGGCCATGCGCCTGCTGCGGGAGCCGGGCAGCGTTGCCGACATCGGCCTGGCCTGCGGCTTCACCGACCAGAGCGCATTTGCCCGCCAGTTCAAGGCGACGGTCGGCATGACGCCCAGGGAATTTCGCGCCCTGCCGGCCGCGGCGAAATCCTGACCGGCGATCGCCCAGATCCGCGCCGACCATTTCCTGTTCGGCGAATTCTTCCTGTCGCTGTGCGGATTTCCGCATCGGCGTCGGGCTGAATCCACAAGACGACGGCAGGCGACCTCCCGCAGGCTTTGTTCCGTTCCGCGAAGAAGGTCGCTGCACGCGGGGACAAGGGACGTCAGCGAACTTCTGCGAACACGACATGGCGTGAAGAGCTGATTGGGGCAGCTCCGGGAAGCGCGATGCCGCCACCAGCACTTTCTCCCCCGGTCCTGTCGCCGACGGCGCTCGAAGGAGCGCCGCTCGACTTCTTTCGAACGCTTCTGGAGAGAACCATCCATGAATATCCACTCGCCCGCCATGCGTGCGCAGCTCCGCCGGAACATGCTTGCCCTTGCGCTCTCGTCCGGGCTGGGACTGGTCGGCGCGGTCCATGGCCAGGCCACGACCGGCAGCATCTTTGGCCAGGTGCCGCATGCCGATGGCGCCACCGTGATGGTCAGCAGTGCGACGGGCGTGACCCGTCGGACGACGGTCGACGCACAGGGGCGTTACGTCTTCACCTCGCTGCCGCTGGGCAGCTACACGGTCAACCTGATGCGCGATGGCAAGGTGCTGGATTCGCGCTCGAACGTGACCCTGCGGATCGGCTCGGGTACCGACGTATCGTTCGGCGCGGGCAGCGGCGCCGAGACCAGGGATCTCGCGTCGGTGTCGGTCACCGCCAACGCCCTGCCCGCCATCGACGTGACCTCGATTGACTCGCGCACGGTGATTACCGCCGAGCAACTGGCGAAGCTGCCACTGGCGCGAAGCGCCGAGGCCATCGCGCTGCTGGCGCCCGGCGTGGTCGCCGGCAGCGACTATTTCGGCGGGCCTACCGGCAACGCCCTGGTATCGTTTGGCGGCTCCTCGGTTACCGAAAATGCGTATTACATCAACGGATTCAACACCACCGACCCGCTCAGCGGCTTCGGCGGATTCGCCTTGCCGTACGGCTCGATCGACCAGCAGGAAATTCTCAACGGCGGCTACAGCGCGGCGTACGGGCGCTCCGATGGTGGCGTGATCAACCAGGTCGGCAAGCGCGGTACGGATGTCTGGCATTTTGGCGCGCAGTTGTCCTGGACTCCCGCGTTCGCGCGAGGCGAGCAGCGCGACATCAATTACGTCACCGGCCCGGACAGGGGCAAGCTCTACAACCGCAACGCTGACGAAAACTCGTGGACCACGGTGGCAAGCGTCTATGCCGGCGGTCCCCTGGTCAGGGACAGGCTGTTCGTGTTCGCCTCCGTGGAGGCCGAGCGTCGTCAGGGCAACAGCACCAGCTCGACCGACTCGTACCTCAGTACGCGTTACCGCAACGACTATCCGAAGTGGTACGCCAAGCTGGACTGGAACATCACCGACAGCAACATCCTCGAAGTCACCGGCGCCTCGACCAAGCGCGCGTATTCGGCTGATGTGTACGACTACGACTATGCCAGCGGAACCACGGGCAGCTTCAACAGCCATGCCGTGTCCACCAAGGTCGGTGCGGATCTCTACACGGGGAAGTTCACCAGTTACCTCACCGACAACCTCACCTTGTCGGCGTTGTACGGGCGCATGGATGGCACCTACTACAACGAGATCATCGGCTACGATCCGACCTACCCGCGCCTGTATTCCTCATACAACCAGAATCCCGCGCTGAACGGCGGCACGGTGATCACCAGTCCGGGCACAGTCGGTGCCATCAACGACCCTGCGCACACGACCCGGAATACCAATCTTCGGCTCGACCTGAGCTACCGGCTCGGTGATCACACGCTGACTGGCGGCATCGACAATCAGTCCGTGCAGGATCTGCACGACGGCAACAAGATGGCCGGACAGGGCTTCGCGTGGGAATACAACAAGGGTGCGCCGGGCAACCCGATCATCGGGTCGCCGGGTGATGATCCCTACGTCGCCGCGCCGAACGGCTATCCCGGCGGAGGCACCGGTTACTACGTGGCGAAATACAAGCGCTATGGTGGCGGTTCGGTGCGCGTGGAGCAGCGCGCCCAATACCTCGAGGACGCCTGGCAGATCGACGACCGCTGGCTGGTCAAGCTGGGTATCCGCAATGACCAGTTCACCAACTACAACCCCAACGGCGTGGCCTATCTGCGTCTGACCAAGCCGCAATGGGCGCCGCGCGTGGGCTTCAGCTGGGACGTGCTGGGCGACTCCAGCTTCAAGGTGTACGGCAACGCGGGTCGCTACTTCCTCGCCATGCCGGCCACCGTGGCGATGCGCCAGGCCGGTGCGCCGCTGTATACCCGCGAATACTTCACCTATACCGGCATCGATGCACACGGCCAGCCGACCGGCCTGACCCCGATCGACACCAGCCGTGGGCCCGGCGCGCCGATATCGGCCAATCGCGAGTACGGCCAGTCGAAAGACCCGAACACGGTGGCGGCCACCAATCTGAAATCCGAGTATCAGGACGAGTTCATCGCCGGCTTCGACAGGAAGCTGGGCGATGCCTGGGTGTACGGTGCCAAGGCCAGCTACCGCAACCTGCGCACGGCGATCGACGACTACAGCGACTCGGCCTCCATCGCGGCGAAGATGGATCGCCTGGGGATCGATCCGACCACCTATGACGCTGGCCAGATCTCCGGCGCCTACCTGTTCAACCCGGGGCGGACCAACATCCTGAAGGTGGCCAGGCTCGACGGCAGCGGCTACTACTCGGTGCCGATGACCACCGCGGATTTCGGATTCGCCTCCGGCATCAAGCGCCACTATTACGGTCTGGACGTCTATCTCGAGCATCCGTTCGACGGCAAGTGGTTCGGCAAGGTGGATTACCTGTTCTCCCGCAGCTACGGCAACAGCGAAGGCCAGGTACGCACCGACATCGGCCAGACCGACGTCTCCGCCACGGTGGACTGGGATTTCGGATCGCTGATGCAGTATTCCAACGGCGAGCTTTCCAACAGCCGGCGGCACCAGCTCAAGGCGTATGGCTCCTATCAACTGGCAGCGGAGTGGATGGTGTCCGGCAACCTGGCGGTCATTTCCGGCGCGCCGCGCAGCTGCCTCGGAAAATTCGGACCGGCGGAATCGAATCCCACCGGTTACGGCGACTACTACCACTGGTGCGGCGGCATGCCCTCGCGCCCGGGCGATGCGGGCCACAACCCCTGGCAGTTCACCCTCAGCCTGAGCACGGAGTACCGGCCACTGTGGGCGCAGAAGAAGCTCGCCTTCAATGTCATGGTCTACAACGTGTTGGACAACCGGGTTACCACGCAGACCTCGCCCTTCTACGGGGAGACCGGTGGGCTTGATCCTACCTATGGCATGGCTGTTTCACAGTCCCAGCCGCGCTATGTGCGCTTCGGCGTGACCTACGACCTGTGACATCTGCCCGGCCGACGGCAGCTGGCCTCGTATCCGGCTGACGCTGGTTCGGCTGCCCGCCAGGTGACCCTCTCCTCGGCTTTGGCCGTCAGCTCCCCCTGACGGCCCTTTTTCCAGCACGATGCGCGACCGCGCACGGCCACAGTCCTTCGGTGGCATAGGCTGCCTGCCACGAGCCGTGGTTGAGCCGGGCGAACTCGGTGTAGCGGACCTCGCTTCCGCGTGCCTTGAGGGCGGCGGCCATCTGCCGCGATTCGCGCGGCGGCATCTGACGCATGGAGATTCACCATGATGTCAGAGCAGCGGGTCGAACAGGCGTGCCACATGCATGGCGACCCGATGCAGGTAGGGCGCGTCGCGGTATTCGCGTTCGTCGACGGGACGGGCTCGGTTGAAGTCGTCGATCAGCATGGTGGTGACTTCAGCGGCGAAGTGGTGGTCGACTGCCATCGCCACGACCTCGAAGTTGAGCCGGAACGATCGGCTGTCCAGGTTCATGCTGCCGATGGCCGCTGCATCACGATCGATCAGCAAGGCCTTCTGGTGCAGGAAGCCCGGCTGGTAGCGGAACACCTTGATGCCGGCGCGGACGGCCTGGTAGGCATGCAGGGTCGAGGCGAGAAACACGGTGCGGTGATCCGCGCGGGCGGGGATCAGGATGCGTACGTCCACCCCGCGCAATACCGCCAGCTGCAGGGCGGCGCGCACCGCATGATCGGGGACGAAATAGGGTGTGCTCAACCAGATGCGTTGTTGCGCGGCATTGATCGCCGCGGTGAAGAACAGCGAGCCGGTTTCCTGGGGATCGGCCGGGCCGCTGGCCACGATCAGCGCGCTGCTGTGGCCTTCATCAGGCCGGGCGGGCAGCAGCGGCGGCATGCTTCCGGTGATCCACTGCCAGTCTTCGGCAAACAGTTGTTGCAAGTCGGTCACCACCGGGCCGCGCAGTTCCAGCATGGTGTCGCGCCATGGTGCCAGCGGCGGTTTCAGGCCGAGATATTCGTCGCCCACGTTGAGCCCGCCGACAAAGCCGAGCGTGCCATCCACCACCACGATCTTGCGGTGGTTGCGGAAGTTGAGCTGGAAGCGGTTGCGCCAGCGATGGGTGGCAAACCGGTGGATCTGCACACCGCCTGCGCGCAGCGTTTCCACATAACGGCGTGGCAGCGCATGACTGCCGATGCCGTCAAACAGCACGCAAACGCGCACGCCGGAGGCGGCCTTGCGCAGCAATACCTGCTGCAGGCGTCGGCCCAGCGCATCGTCGTGGATGATGAAGAACTGCACCAGCAGGCAATGTTCCGCCTCGGCCATCGCGGTCAGCATGGCGTTGAAAGCGTCTTCGCCGTCGACCAGCAGGCGCAGGTGGTTGCCGTTGCGGAACGGGCGTCCCTGCAGCGTGCTGATCGCTGCATAACGGGCACAGGCCCGATCAATGGCCGGCCCGTCGCCCGGGTCCGGGGCCGGCGGGTGCGTTCGCGGCGCCTGCCGGCCGACGCGATAGCCGAGGAAGCGGCTGGAGCCGAGGTACAGGTAGGGCAGCAGCGTCACATAGGGCAGCAGAAGCAGGCCCAGCGCCCAGCCGATGGCGCCCTGCGGGGTGCGCGCGTGCATCACCGCATGCATCGCCGTGAGCGCACCCAGCGCGTGCAGCAGGACAATGCCGAAGGTGATCACGCCGGCCGTCATCAGCGGCGCGGCGCGCCGCTCAATTCGCCAGCAGCTGGTCGGCCAGGTGGCGCGCCTGCTGGCGAATTTCCGGCATGGCCGTGGATTCCCAGAGCGTGCCGCGCAACAGGCTGCCGATGGCGAACAGGTTGGGCCAAGGCTGGTCTCCGTGCAGAAGATGGCCGTTGCGATCGGCGACCACGCCGAGGCCCAGCGGATCGGCTTCGATGTGCGCGTTGGTCAGCAACTGGCGGATCAGCCGATGGTCGCTGCGATGCACGTCGGTGTCCAGCCCGACCGTCTGGATCACCAGGTCGGCATCCAGCGGCTCGACGACGCCGGCATGAGCCACGCTCAGTCGCAGTGATGCGCCAGCCACCTCCACCGCGTGCAGCCGCCCGGCTCGACGGTGCAGTCGGCCGCTGCGTTCCAGCGCGGCAATGGCGTGGCTGGCCGCTGGCGCCATGCGATGGCGCACGCGCTCCCACGCCCAGCGGGCGTGGCGCATGAAGCGCGAGCGCTGTTCCGGTGACAGCTCGGACCACAGCTCGGACAAATGCGGACGAAGACCGTCCACCACGGCCCGCCATTCCGTACCGGGCTGGGCCGCGGCTTCGCGCAGCAGACGCATCCACTGGCCGATCTCGGGTGCATCCCGCATAGCCTCGATCAGCTCGGCGCCGTCGTCGGCGGGCAGAGCCGCCACCTGCAGGTGCGCTTCGGGAAATCGGCCATGGCGGGACAGGCCGACAAATTCCGCCTGCGGCCAGCGCGCGGCGAGTTCCAGCACCACGTCGACCGCCGTCAGCCCCAACCCGATCAGCGCCACCTTGCGCGGCGGTGGCGGCACGTCGTCCGCGCCGGCCAACAACTTCCAGGGATCGACCACGTAACGGCCACTGGCGAGTGCCGCCGCACCCACCACGTTCAGCGGCTGTGGCGGCAGCGCGCCGATCGCCAGGATGGCGGCATCCACCTGATGGCTTTCTTCGCCGTGGATGACATCCACGCACCCGCTTTCAGGAACCACGGCATCCACGGCGAAAGGAATGATGTTCACATGATGGCCGCGGACCTTGCCTTTTTTCAGTGCGTGGGCGACCTCGGCCTCCAGGTAGTCTCCATAACGGCGACGCGGCAGGAAATCGGTGCCGGCGATGGCCGGATCGCTGCGTTGCACGAAGTCGAGGAAGCCACGGGGTTTGCCGGCGAACATGCTCATCGACGCTGCCCGCACATTCAGCAAATGGCGCTCCGAGGTGGTGCCGTAGGCGACACCGCGCGCGGGTTGTCCGCCACCAGTGAACCAATCCAGGTGCAGCGGTGGTGTCGTGTCACGCCCAAGCAGTTCGCTGAGCACGGTGGCGGCCGCGGCACCGCCGCCGATGATGGCGAGGCGTCGAAACATGGTGTTCCTCGTCGGGTTCGAAAATCAGCCGTGTGGATGACTGGTGATGATGCGGTGTCGTGACGGAGCCATCAGCTGTCCGGATCCATTCTCCTGGCGAACGGAGAGGTCCGCCAGTTCGTCCCCGTAGACATGCAGCGACAGGGCGGTTTCCTGCCGTGAGAGATTACGGCAACGACGAAGCTGCTGGGTGCTTCCGTCAAACCATGTGCCGTCACCCGGACCCAGCCAGGTGCGGTCACGCAATACCAGTTCCCCCGAGGCGGCATCCCGCTGGCAGGATTGCACCTCCAGCGCTCCCACCAGGGCCACTTCCAGTCCCCACGCATTGCCATGCTCGCGCAACGCCGAGGCGTGGTTTGGCGGCCAGGCGACCGCCCATACACTGAGTGGCGGCTTGTTGCGCCGAGTCAGGAGAAAACGCTCGAAACCGCGCCGACGCTGGCACAGCGAAGCCAGCCGGGTCGCCAGGGACGAAGCGTCCTGATGAACGACACGGCCCAATTCGCGGGCCATCGAGGCGAGGTCGGGATGAGCCGAATGGGCGTGTTCAAGCGCGATGGTGCGCAGGGTTTTGAGGATGTGTCGATGCGTGCCCATGCGTGGAGCCTGGCAGGGTGAATGGGCGCAAGTGGATCATGCGCATCGTTAACAGGTTGTTGAACGCCCGCGGCCCCGAGGCGGCGTCCGACCCGCCCATCGAGCGGGTCGGCGCCGGGTTCGGACACGGGTTCATTCGCGCAGATCGAACGTCACCGGCACGCGCGCCAGAGCCCTTGTCGCGTGCCCGTCGACCATCGCGGGCTGGAAGCGCCAACCGGCCAGGACCTGCTCGACCGCGCTGCGATCAAGCAGCAGGTAGCCGCTGCCATGTTCCACGGTCACCTCGACCGGTTTGCCGGTTTCGTCCACCAGCACACGCAGCAGCACGGTGCCGTGCATGCGTTGCTGCAACGCCCGGGTGGGAAAACGCAGTGGAGCGGCGCGGTAGGCAAGGCTTGCTGCCACGGGGGCGGCATCTACGGCGGGCCCGGGTGTGCTGCCAGCGGGAAGCAGGCTCGGCGTCGTGACGGGCGGGACGGCGATGTTGCCCTCGGTGCCGGGGATGCTGACCGGCGGGCTGCTTGGTGGCGCCTGGTGATGGGCGACAGGTGGCGCGACGGGATGTGGCAGCGGCAACACGTCCACGGGCGGCGGCGGTATCACCGGCGCGGGCGGGGGGATGAAGCTGATCGTCGGTATCGGATGCAGCCGTTCCAGGGCATGGAAGAAGGCCGGGGCAGAGGGCTTGGTGGCGATCATGATGACGGCCAGGTTGAGTGCGATCGCGGCGCTGATCGCCGCGATGCGGGCCGGATCGGGGTGGGCACGGTGAGCAAGGGCCAGACGTGAGGGCGACATGGGCAACCTCCTGACATCGGTGGGGATGTTGCGGCGGTCACGCTGCGTGAGCAGGGGGATCGTGCTGCCGCGACTTGAGCCTATGCTGCCAAACCGCACTTGCGCAACAGGACGTCTGGATGGCCAAATGACGGATTGAAGCAGGTAGCCGACGATACGGAAAATTTCACGCCACCCGAAAGCCCGGAGTCGTCGTCATTTCTGGCCGGCATCAGGCGTTGTTTTCAATACGATCTTCCGCGTGTGGCGGTGACGCTGCATGCTGCAATCACCGGACTTCGGCAACGGGCCGCCGGTCGAGAACGAGGAGCGGCAATGAGCTTGATCAAATGGGTGGCCGTGGCGGTGCTGGCGTGCAGCGGATTGATGCCGGCAACCTCGGCGCGCGCTGGTGACCTGTCCTGCAAGATGAAATTCGACCTGGCCGGCTGGTCGCTGTTCTACAAGACTGCCAAGGGCTCCGGTACGGTCAGTTGCAGCAATGGGCAGACCCTGCACGTGACGCTGCGCGCGAAAGGCGGAGGCCTTACTTTCGGCAAGACCCGGATCACCGACGGAATCGGCAAGTTCAGCGGGGTGAGCAACGTGCGCGACGTGCTGGGCAGCTATGCGAATGCCGAGGCACATGCCGGGGCGACCCGGTCCGCCGATGCGCAGGTGTTGACCAAGGGCAATGTCTCGCTGGCATTGAGCGGCAAGGGCGAGGGCTGGAATCTCGGTGTCGCTTTCGGTGCCTTCATCATCGAATGACGCGATGGCGCGTGCGCGGCCATGCGCCACAGTATGCACAGCAGGGGCACACAGCTAAGGTAGCGCTGCGTGCGCTGTATTTCAGGAGAACCCCATGACCGCGATGTCCGGCACCACCCTGCCGACTTACAGCTTCGGCGATGAACTTGCCAGCAGCATCATTCACGGCCTCGGCATCGTGCTCAGCATTGCCGGACTGGCCACGCTGGTGGCTTTTGCCGCGTTGCATGGCAACGCCCTCACGGTGGTGGCCTGCGCGGTGTTCGGTACCTCGCTGGTGCTGCTCTACACCGCTTCCACGCTGTACCACTCGATACCGTCGATGGCTGCCAAGCCGACCTTGCGAGCGCTCGATCACATTGCGATCTACGTGTTGATTGCCGGCACCTACACGCCGTTCACCCTGATCGCGATGCCTGGCGTCTGGGGCTGGAGCATGTTTTCGGCGGTATGGTCGCTCGCCTTGATCGGCAGCGCGCTGGAACTTGGCCTGCTCAAGCGGTACCACAAGCTCGCCGTGCTGCTTTATGTAGGTATGGGCTGGATCGGCATGGTGGCGTTCGGGCCGCTCAGCAGGCACTTGCAGGCTGGCGGCACCGCGCTGCTGCTGGCCGGTGGCCTGGCCTATACGCTGGGCGTGCCGTTCTACCTGTGGCGGCGCCTGCCTTACCACCATGCGCTC
The DNA here is from genome assembly GCF_054061035.1 of Rhodanobacter sp. TND4EL1. Classification (NCBI taxonomy): domain Bacteria; kingdom Pseudomonadati; phylum Pseudomonadota; class Gammaproteobacteria; order Lysobacterales; family Rhodanobacteraceae; genus Rhodanobacter; species Rhodanobacter sp. TND4EL1. The sequence continues at coordinate 250,172 of NZ_JBSSDT010000005.1, read as the reverse complement.
TGGCACGTTTTCGTGCTGGCCGGCAGCGTGCTGCACTTCCTCGCGGTGCTGTTGTATGTGATTCCCGACGCACGGGCATGAGCGTGCCCGGTTCGCTCGACGTCCTGCGTGGCGAGATCGAGGACGCCGCCACCCATCTCGGAAAGGTGCATGACCTGCGCTTCAAGCCGATGTTCGGCGGCTTGATGGCCTGGCTCCATGAGCAGCCCTGTGCGTGGCTGACGCCGGGCGGGATGGCGTTGAAGCTGGCGCCCGCCGACCAGCAGGCACTGCTGCGACTCGCCGGTGCGTCACGACTGATCGCCAGGCCGGGGGCACAGCCCAGCCGACACTACATCGTGCTTCCTCCCCGGCTCAGTCATGACACGGTGCAACTCGCCGGCTGGCTGGCGAAAGCTGCCGTCGCGGCGCCACGTCGCTGACGCGGGCCGGGTTCAACCGAACAGCATGGCCAATCCGAACAGGCCCACCATCAGGAATGACAGCACCAGCTTGAACAGGGTGCCGAGCAACAGCCCGACCCAGGTCGCGGCGCCCACGTGCGCTGAACGCAACACGCTGGTACCGGAGGCAAGCTCGCCGATGAGGGCGCCGGCGAAGGGGCCGAGCAGCAGGCCCGGGATGCCGAAAAACATGCCGATGAAGGTGCCCAGGGAGGCGCCCCACAGCGCGCGATGACTGGCACCCACACGTTTGGCGCCCAGCGTGCCGGCGACGAAATCGATGATGATGCCGAGCGTGCCCAGCGCGCCGATGATCAGCAGCCACCACAAGCCGAGGTGGTGGTAGTCATCCAGTGCCGCCACCAGCCAGATCCCGCCGAAAACCATCGGGATGCCCGGCAGTGCCGGCAGCACCGAACCGGCCAGCCCGCAGAGGATCAGCAATCCGGCCAACACATACAAGGCGATTTCGAGCATGGGTGCTCCGGCAGAAGAGGGATAGGAGCCCGCCAGCGGGCGATGCTGTCGCTCTGAAGGCCCAAGACTAAAGCAAGTCCGACGTCCCCGAACTGGCCCTACTTTTCCACGAAGGCACGCTCGATCACGTAGTCGCCCGGGGCGCGCGTGCGCGGCGAAACCTGGAAGCCGCGGCCATCGAGCAGCGCGGCCAGGTCGTCGAGCATCGCCGGGCTGCCGCACAGCATCAGCCGATCGGTTTCGGGATTCAGTGGCGGCAGGCCGGTGACGGTGCTCATCACGCCGTCGGCAATCGCATCGGTGATGCGGCCGCGGTTGCGGAATGGTTCGCGCGTGACGGTGGGATAGTAGATCAGCTTTTCGCGCACCAGCTCACCCAGGTATTCGTGCTGTGGCAGCTGGTTTTCCAGATAGTCGGCATAGGCGAGATCCTCGACCCGGCGCACCCCGTGTGCCAGCACGATCTTGTCGAAGCGCTCGTAGGTTTCCGGGTCACGAATGATGCTCATGAACGGCGCCAGGCCGGTGCCGGTGCCCAGCAGGTAGAGGTGCCTGCCGGGCTTGAGATCGGTCAGCACCAGGGTGCCGGTGGGCTTGCGCGTGACGATCAACGGATCGCCGGGTTTGAGGTGTTGCAGGCGCGAGGTGAGCGGGCCATCAGACACCTTGATCGAGAAGAACTCCAGGTGTTCCTCCCAGCTGGCACTGGCGATCGAGTACGCGCGCATCAGCGGGCGCCCTTCCGTTTCCAGCCCGATCATCACGAACTGGCCGCTGTCGAAGCGGAAGCCGGGATCGCGCGTGGTACGGAAGGAGAACAGGCTGTCGTTCCAGTGCTGCACGTCGATCACGTGCTCGGTTGCCATTGCCACCATGGTCGATTGTCTCTTGATGAATGCCGTGTTTGCTGTCGCCGATGGCGGTCTGCGCCGTCCGGCCGGGTCGGCGGGCTGATTCGCGGGGAGGGTGGCCTGGGCCACGTTGCCTTGCGAGCGCCGGTTGAACACGGCGACAGGGCCTTAGTTTACGCGACAGGAAAGGCTCTGTCCCCCGACAGCGTACCGGTCGGCCGTACGCCGGGGCCGCCTGCGACAACTCGTCGCGTGCGGCTGACGAAGCGTCCGGATAGGAGCAACCCGCCGGGTGACGTAGCATTCATCCTGCAAGTCTTGCCGAGATGTTCTCAAATGACCGAAAACCACCCATCCGCCACCGGTGGCGCGCCGATGCCGCGTGCGGCCTCGCCGTGGCAGCTTTCGGTGGCGCCGATGATGGACTGGACCGACCGCCACTGCCGCTATTTCCACCGGCTGCTGTCGCCGCGCGCGCGGCTGTATACCGAGATGGTGACCAGTGCCGCGCTGATTCGCGGGCGCCAGATCCGCTTGCTCGAACACAGTCAGCAGGAACATCCGCTGGCCCTGCAACTGGGTGGCAGCGATCCGCAGGAACTGGCCCAGGCGGCGCGTGCTGGCGTTGACGCCGGCTACGACGAGATCAATCTCAACGTGGGTTGCCCGTCCGACCGGGTGCAATCGGGACGCTTCGGCGCCTGCCTGATGCTGGAGCCGGGTTTGGTGGCCCGATGCGTCAGCGCCATGCGCGACGGCGTGGCAGGTTCGTCGCGTCCGGTACCGGTGACGGTGAAATGCCGCATCGGCGTGGATGACCAGGACGACTATGCCGGGCTGCAGAATTTCACCGAGACCATGCTGCAAGCCGGCGTGAAAGTGCTGGTGGTGCACGCGCGCAAGGCATGGCTGAAAGGCTTGTCGCCCAAAGAGAACCGCGAAGTGCCGCCGCTGGATTACGAACGGGTCTACCGGCTCAAGCGGGAGTTTCCCGAGCTGGTCGTGGTGATCAATGGGGGCATCACCACGGTGGCCGAGGTGCGCGCGCATCTGGCGCAGCTGGACGGCGTGATGCTGGGGCGCGCCGCGTACCACGACCCCTACCTGCTGGCGCAGATCGAACACCAGCTGCATGGCGAGCCGCTGCCCACGCGTGAAAGCGTGTTGCAGCACCTGCGTCCTTACGTGGAGGCGGAGTTGGCGCGAGGCACGGCACTGAAGCACATCAGTCGGCATCTGCTCGGCCTGTATCAGGGCGAGCCGGGAGCGCGCGCGTTCCGACGCACGATCAGCGAGGGCGCGCATTTGCCGGGTGCGGGATGGGATTTGCTGGAACGCGCGGCGTTGCCGTGTGCGGTGGCGGCGTGACAGGCGCCGGTCATCCGGTCAGTATTCAGGCCTGATTGCCTAGTCTGGGTGTTTGGGAACTGCCAGGCGGAAGCTGCGCGCATGAAAACGCACAAAAACTTCATCACGATTCTGCTGATATTGCTGCTGATGGGGGTATCGAGTGTGGCGGTGGCGCAATCCACGGCTGACGAGATGACGCTGGATCAGGCGGTGCGAAAAGTGCAGCAGGAGACCGGCGGCAAGGTGCTTTCTGCCAAACAGCGAGCCGTCGGAAGTAGGCAGGAGTTTCGAATCCGGGTGCTTACGCCCCAAGGGCATGTCAAGGTGATGGTGGTCTCGTCCGAGTCGGGCAAGAATTCACCACCCAACCAGTCAATCAAGAATTCGCCCGCAAAGAATGCGGGCCGCAAGGAGAAACGCTGATATGCGCATCCTTTTGGTAGAGGACGAGGCGCCACTGCGAGAGACGCTGGCCGCACGCCTGAAGCGTGACGGTTTTGCCGTGGATGCGGCGCAGGATGGCGAGGAGGGCATCTACCTCGGTCGCGAAGTGCCGTTCGATCTGGCGATCATCGACCTGGGCCTGCCCAAGATGTCCGGCATGGACCTGGTCAAGGCCTTGCGCGAGGCCGGTCAGCGTTACCCGATCCTGATCCTGACCGCGCGTGGCAGCTGGCAGGACAAGGTCGAGGGGCTCAAGCACGGTGCCGATGATTACCTGGTCAAACCGTTCCACGTCGAGGAATTGCTGGCGCGCATCAATGCGCTGGTGCGTCGCGCCAGCGGCTGGTCCAAGCCGATCCTTGCCTGCGGCATGATCAAGCTCGACACCACCGCGCAGACGGTGACCGTCGAGGGCAAGCTGGTCGACCTGACCAGCTACGAATACAAGGTGCTGGAATACCTGATGCTGCACGCCGGCGAGCTGGTCTCCAAGGCCGACCTCACCGAACACATCTACCAGCAGGATTTCGACCGCGACTCCAACGTGCTGGAAGTGTTCATCGGCCGTCTGCGGCGCAAGCTCGATCCGGAAGGCACCCTGAAACCCATCGAGACGGTACGTGGACGCGGATACCGCTTTGCCATCCCGCGCACCGACGGCGACGACGAGTGAGCGCAGGTCGTCGCACGGTCCGCTGTCACTGGCGGCGCGCGCGGCGATCGCCACCAGCCTCGTACTGGCCGGCTTCCTCGGCCTGGTCGGGCTGACCCTGACGCAGACCACCAAGGCGCGCGCCTTGCGCGGTCTGCAGGATCGGCTCGAGAATTTCGCGATTGCGTACATCACCAATACCGAAGTGGATCGGTACGGCAAGCTGTTGCCGCCGGAAACCGCACCCAACCCGAATTTCTCGCAACCGGGTTCGGGGTTGTATGCGGTGGCGCTGGGTGGCCACGGCTACCACTGGGAATCCTCGTCGGCGATCGGCCGCGACTTCACTTTTCTGAAACCGCTGGAACCCGGCCAGAGCCTGTTCGTGGGCCCGATCGACACGCGCATGGGACGGCTGTACTACTACAGCTACGGCGTGGCGTTCGATACCCTGGACCAGAAATCCGTGCGCCTCACCATGATGGTGGCGCAGAGCGAAGACCAACTGGAAGGCGAAAACGCGGTATTCCGACACACCCTGGTGATCTGGCTGTCGATCCTCGGCGTGATGCTGATCGTGTTGCAGCTCCTGCTGTTGCGCTGGAGCCTGACCCCACTGCGCAAGGTGGCCAGCGACATGAGCCGGGTCGAGCGGGGCGACAGCGAACAGCTGGACAGCCAGTACCCGCTGGAGCTGACCGGCCTGACCGAGCGCATCAATGCCTTCATCACCACCGAGCGCGAACAGCGCACGCGCTACCGCCATACGCTGGCCGACCTCGCACACAGCCTGAAAACGCCGCTGGCCGTGATTCGTTCACAACTGGAGTCAGCCACCGACGGGGACGAGGCGGCGCGGCGCGTGAGCGTGCTGGACCAGGTGCGGCGGATGAACGAGTTGGTCGCCTACCAGTTGTCGCGGGCGGCCACCTCGGGAAGACAGACGTTTGCCAGCGCGGTGCCGATCGCCAACCACGCCGAAGATCTGGTGCAGGGCCTGGAAAAGGTCTATGCCGCCAAGAACGTGCTGTGCGAGTTCGATATCGAGGATGGCGCGGTGTTCTACGGCGAACAGGGCGATCTGCTGGAGCTGATGGGCAACCTGCTCGAGAACGCGTTCAAGTGGGCCGGTCACCGCGTGTTGCTGGTGGTCAGGATGCGTCACGAAGCGGGCCGGCAGCGCTCGGGGCTGGTCATCAGCGTGGAAGACGACGGCCCGGGCATCGCCGAGGACAAGATCGAGAAGGTGCTGCAACGTGGCGTGCGCGGCGACGAGCGGGTGCAGGGGCATGGCATCGGCCTGTCGATCGTGCAGGACATTGTCCATGCCTATCAGGGCGAATTGGTGGTCGATCGTTCGCCGGAATTCGGCGGCGCCCGCTTCAGCGTGAAACTGGCAGCGAGCTGAGCCCTCATTCAGCGCCCGCCGCCACCGCTGGGCGATTCAATGCCCTCCGCCGGAGACCGGCCGTAATACACCTGCAGCAGTTCGGCGATGGCCGGCTCCGCTTCGCGCAGCAAGGCCGGCCGCGAATAGTGCATCTCGCTGACCACCGCGAAATATTCGGCGATGCTTTCCGTGGCGTAGTGATCGATCGGGCTGTCGCAACGCCCCGGCGGCATGGCCAGCAGTCGTTCGTGGGCCAGCTGGAACTGGTGGATCCAGCGCCGGCGAGGGATGTTCACCAGCGGCGGCACGCCATCGGGCGGGCCGTCCAGCAGATCCAGCTTGTGCGCCATCTCGTGCACCACGACGTTGTAGCCATCCCACGGCTGTTCCAGGTCAAGCTGCACGTCAGCCAGCGACAGTACCAGCGGCCCGTGTTCCCAGGCCTGGCCGATCCTTGTCTCGTCGCACCCGCTGACAAGGCCGGTGAGGTTGTCATGGTGGCCGCGGCGGACCTTGAATTCGCCCGGGTAAATCAGCACCTCGCGCCACCCGCGCAGGCTGGCCGTGCCCAGTTGCAGCGCGGGCAGGCAGGCCTGCATCGCGATCAGCAGCCGCCAATAATCATCCAGCACCGCGCCGGCGAGCGCATGAAAGCGCTTGCGCGCCAGAAACAGTGCCGACAACTGCCGCAGCCGTTGCTGGCGTTGCGGATCCAGTCGACGCGCGAGCGGGCAGGCGGCGAGCGCGCGGCGCCAGAGCGGGTCGGCCACCGGAGCAGGTCCGAAAAATCCGCGCAACGAGTGCAACCAATGTCCCGGCATGACGCCTGGCGCTTACTGGATGGATCCAGGCAGCAGTGATTGCCAGCCCAGATGCGGCCGGCGCGAGGGCGGTGCTGACGACGAGCCGCCGGAGTGACTGCTGCCGGAGCCTGGTTCCGGATTGTCGCCACTGCTTGTCGACGGACAGTCGTGGTTCAAGCCCGTGGCATCGCCGCCACTGCTGGTGTTGCCGTCGTGTGGCGAGGCACTGTCCAGCAGGCTGTGGGGGGAATTGTCCAGATCCTGGGCGTCCACGCTCGTCGCACTGGCACCGCCGATTCCGGCAATGCACAAGGCGCAACCAATAAACCAATGGACAGGACGCATGGTGATCAAACTCCCCGACACGCAGCGAAGACCCCGATCGTGTCAGAAACGCCCCCGCCATGCCAGTGCTGGGCCCGCGGTGCGGCGGGCCGTGGTGGCGGCAGGTGCCGCCCGTGCGGCGTGGCGGGATAGAATCCGCCGATGCCCATTCTGTCCCGCCCCGTTTTTCCTTTCCGTCCTCGCGCCGGTGTGTTCGCCCTGGGCGGGATGCACTGATGCAGGCGCCGCAACTTCTGGGCCTGCTCGCTGCAGGCAAGCCATTGTCTGGCGAAGCGCTGGCCGCCCAGGCGGGGGTTACCCGTGCGGCGATCTGGAAGCAGATCGAGTCCCTGCGTGCCCGTGGCGTGCCGGTGGAGACGCGCGGTACGGCCGGCTACTGTCTGCCGTGGTCACTGCAGATGCTGGATGCGGCAAAGATCCGCGCGCAACTGCCCGCCGAGGTTGCTTCGGCGCTGGGCGCGCTGGAAGTGCACTGGGAGCTGGATTCCACCTCCAGCGAATTGCAGCGTCGGGGTGGTGCCTCGAAAGACCTCAGTGTCGTGCTGGCGGAAACGCAGCATGCCGGGCGCGGCCGACGCGGTCGCGAGTGGCTTTCCCCACCCGGCCTCAATATCTACCTGTCGTGCCTCAAGCACTTCGATGCGGGTTTCGCGGCGCTGAGTGGGTTGTCGCTGGCGGTCGGCGTGATCGTGCTGCGCGCGCTGGAAAGCCTCGGCATCGAAGGCGTCGGACTGAAATGGCCGAATGACGTTCTGGTGGCCAGCGAAAAGCCCGGCACCGGTCAGCTGGGCGGCAAACTCGGCGGCATCCTGATCGAGCTCAGCGGCGAATATCAGGGGCCTTGCGCCGCGATCATCGGGATTGGCCTGAATCTGCGCCTCACCCCCGCCTTGGCCCAACAGGCAGGCCAGCCCGTTGCCGACCTTGCAGGGCTTGGGGGCGGTACGCCACCTGATCGAAACCTGCTCGCAGCGAAACTCCTTGCCGCGTTGGTCGATGGCTTGCGCCAATTCGAGCGAGACGGGTTCGCGGCATTTCGAGCGGACTATGTCCGGCGCGACATGCTGCGCGGACAACCGTTGCAGGTCAGCGGCGCGCAGGAGACCTTCGCGGGGCTAGGCGCCGGCGTGGATGCCCGGGGTGCCTTGCAGGTGCGCATGGACGACGGAGGCATGCGTCGTGTCGACAGTGCCGATGTGACGGTACGGCGCGCATGAGGTTGCTGCTCGACCTCGGCAATACCCGACTGAAATGGGCGCGACAGGATCATTCCGATGCCTGGCTGGACCATGGTGCGGCGGACTGGCGCGACGATGTCGAGTCCGTGCTGGCATCGGCCTGGATGGATCTGCCGGCTCCCGCCGAGGTGATCGGCGCTTCCGTGGTGGATGGTGAGCGCGAGGCACGGGTGGCGGCGCTGGTCCGGCGAGTATTTGGTCTGACCGCCACCTGGGTGCGCACTCCGGCCGAGGCGTGCGGCGTGCGCGTGGCGTATGCCGATCCCCTGCGACTCGGGGTGGACCGCTTCCTGGGCATGGTATCGGCGCGTTCGACGAGTTCGGCGCCGTGTGTGCTGGTGGGGATCGGTACCGCGCTGACCCTGGACGCACTCACCGCCAACGGACAACACCTGGGCGGCCTGATTGCCCCCGGCCCGCAGCTGATGCAGCAGTCGCTGTTTGGCGCGACGGCGCGAATTGAGCCCGCCACCGGCGAGATCGTGGCATTCGCCGACAACACCGCCGACGCCGTGGCGTCCGGCTGCTGGCATGCCGCCGCCGCGCTGGTGGAGCGCTTCGTTGCGCAGACCGCGACACGACTTGATACCGTACCCGAACTCGTCCTGGGCGGTGGCGACGCAGCGGCCTTGCTGCCGTTGCTTTCGCTGCCGGCACGATTGAGCCAGGACGCCGTGCTGCGCGGACTGGCGATCTGGGCGGACACACCTTGATCCGGGCTGGATTTGTCCGGAATGAAAGCTTTTGATGGAGGCTGGATGTTTCTGCGCCTGCTGTTTGTAATGTTGATCGCGCTGAATATTGCCGTCGGCGCGTGGCTGCTGTTGGGGCAGCCGTACAGCCACAGCGGACTGCCCACCGATCCGGATGTGGCCGAGCTGCGGCTGCTGTCGGAGATGCCCGAAGCGGCAACGGTTCTGCCTGAGCCGGCAACCTCCACGACTTCAGTGACTCCGGCGGTGAGTCCCGCCGCCGCCCCCCGAAACCTCAGTTACAGCTGCCTTGCGCTGGGCCCGTTCACGACACCACAGGACATGCGCAACGCACGCCAGGCGCTGGCGGCCCAGGCTACCCGCATGCGCTCGCGTCAGGAACAAACCACGCAGACCAGCGGCTGGTGGGTCTACCTGCCGGCCGCCAGCAGTCGTGCGCAGGCGCTGGAAGTCGCGCGACGGCTATCCGCGCGTAACATCAACGATTACTTCGTGGTCAGTTCCGGCGACCAGCCAAATACCGTGTCGCTGGGCCTGTTCAAGGATCCGGCAAACGCCCGCAAACGCCGCGACGAAGTGGTCGCGGCGGGTTTTCCCGCCCGCATGAGCGAACGTACCGAAACGGTGCCTCAATACTGGCTGGACCTGGTGGTGGCAGACCATGGCCGGTTCGACTGGCACCGTCACGTTTCCACCACCGGAGTGGCGACGCACAGCACGGGGTGCTTCTGAGCGCGCACGCCGGCTCAGCCTGCTAGAATGCTCCGCCTCGCCGGCATAGCTCAGTTGGTAGAGCAACTGATTTGTAATCAGTAGGTCCCGGGTTCGACTCCTGGTGCCGGCACCATAAATCAATGACTTGCCTGACGAGAACAGCAGCAGGTGATCCACTTTCCTGAGTCTGTTCCACTATTCGGCCACTTCAGACCGCCCAGGCGGACTTCGTAGTGGGCGGATGCGGCGGGCTCAAAATCCGCTTCTGACGGCACTCTTCAACATGATGGCGATTCCTTCGTCCTGTCCCGTGTTGATATGGCTGCAAAGTGGTTGCCCGCCTCGGTCGACGGGGCAAGTCAGTCATGAAACCAGTGATGTGCTGAGTTCTTCCTGGCTATCATTTGGTTCGTTTCGCCTTTCGATCTCAACCGGCGAGCCACTTGTGCAAGGGATCCATCGTATGTCGTCTGCGGATCCAGCCCCATCTCCTGACAAGTGATCTTGAGCGGAATCGGTGGCAGAGGAGTGCACTGTGACGGTGGCTCCCACGCGCCCAGACTGTCGTCCATGATCCGGCTGTAGTGGGGATCGGCGCGAAACATTTGTCGAAAGTCCTTCCAGCGATGCGGCATTGTTGTTGTCTCCTGTCAGTGGCTAATCCTATCCCCGCCTCCGATCGGTACGGTTCACCTTTGGATTGGAACCCACGGGCCGGAGGGTTTTGCGCATGTGCAAGGCACATCGTGACAACCGAGCCCATGAACGGCGGAGCGTTGATGCCCTGCCGCCCGCTCAATCAACATCAACCGGCATGCGTTCCTGTGTTCGACGTTTTCGACGCGCGAGCTTCCTGATTGAGGAATATGGAATTGATGTCTACCTCGTCCTTCATCGAGACGCCGAGCTTGGTGCCGCTGTCGCTCAAGCTGAAGCTGCCATTGGGGAGCGGCTGTACGTTGAATCGCTCGATGCCAAGGGTGCGATGCGCAACGGTTATGCGCTCGTCCTTGTCGAGGCGGATCGCGTTCAAATCACGGAACTTGTTCTCCAGCACCACTGCGGTCACGCCCTGCGGGTTAGGCAGCCAGTCGATCTGCCAGAAGTAGTGTTGGTAATTGGCGCGACCATCGGTGTTCCAAATGCTGCCGCCGGTGCCCGGCTCGTCGATGGCCAGGTAGACCGCGTGACCCGTCTTGATGTTGAACAGGGCGAAATCATCGCTGGTGACCTTGCCCTGCGCGATCTTGAAGAGCCCCTTGATTCCCTCGATGGGGTCGTGGCGTTCGGCCTGGCTGACGTACCGCTTTAGCAGCACGTAGCTGGTCGCCCCGACGGAACCGCGCTGGTACGACGCCAGCATGTACTGCGGTGGCAATGCTTGCGTCACCACGGGTCGACCGTACTCGTAGTCGAAGATCGCGGTGTCACGGGCCATGACGATGCCCTTGCTCGTCGGGATAAGGATCCTGCCGCTGATCGTTGCTCCGTCGACGGACGTAAAGTGCTGACCGGTTGGATCAACGAAGAGGTTTCCGACCGTGATCGGCGGCAACGTGCTGTGGGTGTTGGTGAAGCGGACGTCGAACTTACCGGGTGCCACACTGACCAGATAGGTCACGTCCCCCCACTGGCTGTCACCGTCCCACTGGACGATCCGGCCTTCGGAATCGATCATGGACTTGCCGTCGGCAATGAATCCGTCCGGTCGCCATTCGAAAAGGGTTGGGCCGCCCTGGGCGTGGCGCGCATTCACCGCGGTCAGGAGCGCCGCAGCTGAGCTCGTATTCGCGCCTGTCAGCGCGGAACCCGTTTGCCCCGTAAACGTCGGCACCGTGGCGGGCACTTGCGAGGCTTGGGGTTGAGCGACCGTGGTTCCCGCGCCGGGTGATGGCGCGGTCTGGCCAGTGGATGGTAACGCCCCCAAAGCCAAATGGACGCGCTGGGCTGGCGTCAGACCGCCAGCTTCGGACATAGCCTGCGCATCGGCAGCCCGCGCTTGCATCTGGCGATACTGCTGCAACACCGCTTCTTCGCGCTCGGTTGTGAGCGTCAACCCGCGCGCCTTGTAGGCCGCCTGAAGGTGTTCGACCAATTGCTGCTCCTTCGCATTCTGCGGGCCATCGGCAAACGCATTTGCGGCCATGGCCAAACCAGCGAACAGCACTACCCATTGCATTTTTCCAAGGTGCATCGGTTTCTCCTTGTGAGGTCATCCAGCATCGTTCGGTCGTTCCGAGGAGGACTGACTACAGCCGGCCTTGAGATTGAAAACGGCCGGGGTTTGACCCGACCGTCGAGGTCACATCGCTCAATCGCCCGGGAAGCTGCCTCCGCCCATCCAGGTGCTGTAATCAATGCCGTACGGGTTGCCGGCGACATCCAGGCCCGAATTCGTCGAGCCGACCACCGGCAGGCCGCTCGCCGGATTGATGGTCGGCAACATGTCGTGCGAGCCGAACAGCGACGAGAACACCCCGCCACACCCTTCGAATAGATCGTTCATGGCTTTCTCCTTGACTGTTACCTGCGCGTTTCCGCAGGCCTCTGCATCCAAGCACGACGTTTCAGCTCCCAAAGTTAGGTAATGTTTTGAACTATGCCGTCGAGCAACGATTCATCCGATCCTGCGATCCGTGTCTGGCCGGCGCGGACTGGGCAGATTGAGAGGTGGTCGTCCATGTCAGCGGGATTTGAGTAGCTGATGCTAAGGAACTCTTAGTATGCAGGCAACCTGTCGCCGTCGATGCTGCCGTGGGTCGCAGCGGAAATGGGTCGACAGGTGGCACGCGGAGGCAAAAAAGAAGCGGTCATCGCGGCGCGACTGCGAGCAGCCCGATTGGAAGCTGGCCTGTCTCAGCGAGAGTTGGGCGTACAGGCTGGCATGGATCCGTCTGTGGCCTCGCCGCGAGTCAACCAGTACGAGCGCGGCAAGCACACACCTGATACCGGCACGCTCCTTCGGCTGGGTCAGGTGCTTGGCGTACCCGTTCCCTACTTCTTTGCTGACGACGATGATCTGGCCATGCTCATCGTCGCGTTTCATCGTATGTCTGCGACATCGCGGCGACGCCTGCTCGCGTTGGCTTCACGTTCGGAGCAGGCCCGGGCATAGCGCTCGGTGAGTCTCAAGATAGCGGGATTTTCGATAACCGTTGGGCAATCTCTCAACGCCCTGCGGTGCGCTCCCTAGCCGTGCTCCTCCTCGGCCGCCTCGGCGGCCTGACGATTGATCCAGCGCACCAAGCCTACGATAGGCGCGACAAAATCGCGGCGCGCGCCTGGCTTCGGACAAATAGCCGGCATACGCTGAGCTGTACTGCCCTGTCGTGCGTGCTACGATCCGCCAAGGCGTCGACCGACGCCCGCTGCTCACCGATGGCAAACCCTCACGGGACGGTTTCCACCTAACCATTCCTGATTCCCCTCTGCGGGTGAATCTGGGCAGTGAGCACCTGGCGTTCGCCCTCAGCAGCGAGGAGTCAGTATGCGCTTCATTCCCACCACTACCGCCAAGGTCGAATCCCTGAAGAAGCAGGCCAAGCACCTGCAACGCAACGGGGGCGGCAAATACGCGGATCTCCTGGGCCGAGTCGCCCGCACGGCCGGCTACGAGCATTGGCACCACGTCACCCTGTGCCTGCGCGAAACCGAAGGCATCCAGCAAGATCGAGGTCTAGCCCCCACGATTGAAAACATCCTGCGTGCCGAACGTGACGGCCAAGTTGCCATCATCGGCACCGGTGCGGAGGCTTCGAGCACGCAGCCATTCATGCTGTTCTCCACTGGCATCGGCGACGCATGGCTGCTGGATCCAGTCCGACACCAAGCATGTTGCCTGATGTGGCGTGGCGAGCGGCAATCGCCGACGATCCGCGACATGCCCGAGCGGCTGGAAATCGAATGGGAGGGTTCCTTCGAATTGCGCGGCTCGTTCTTCGAGGTCGACCTGGAGCACCCGGTCATCGGTCACCGCGCAATCGCCGGTTACCCACTCGACCAACTGCGCGACTTTCTGCTTCCCATCCAACCGGCAGAAGAGGGAATCCGACAAGTGATCGGTCAGGAAGATGCCGTGTACCTGACAGACGACGTGATCGTCCAGCTGACAAAGGATGGGTGGAGGCCCGAGCAACTCGCCGCCGCAGCACGCCAGGGCGCGCGCTATTCGCCGGCGCGCAACACAGTGCTGTTCCCGCAAATGCGCGAGCCGAAGTTCTAACCAGGTTTCGGGCTACCCATACCACCCGTGCACGACCCACGCGTCGTGTACGGGCTCTCCTGCCGTAACGTGTGTCGCGGCTGGAATGCAAAACCGCACCGAACTTTGCGCGCCGTAATGTCGTGTTTACTCCTGAAAGGACCCGGCTGATCTACCGGGCCCCCATCCTCTTCCAGGAGCGAACCCATGCTTGACCTGCCCACCTTCAACGCTGCTCTTGCGTCCGCCGGTAGCCAGCCAGTCACCGCCGACTTGCTGGCCCTGCTCACCCAGACCATCAACGCCGCCGCACTGGAAGGGCTGATCTTCGACGCGCAACGCGGCGCGGCCTTGGCCAAGGCAACCCTGCGCCATCACGGTGCCTGTCTACGCATCGTGCATTGCCTGCACAAGCTCGATTACCCGAGCGCCTCGCTCGCCGACGCATCCCGCCTGCTCGGTGCACAGGGCGAGGAACGGCTGCGGGCCGCGCTGGTCGGCGCGCGGCAAGGTGCAGCAGGCCCGCTCGCCCAGCTTGCCGTGTGGATGCTGCCGACGGTGCCGGGCCGAGTGGCCGCGCCGGCGGCACCGTCACCCGCCACTGTCTCCACTCCCTCGCGAAAGACCGTACCGGTCACCTATGCATCGCACCTACGGTTGGCCGCAGCAGTGTCGCCCGTATCGACGACGCCCTTGTCCACCACGCAGGTCAATGACAGTGCGCCACTCACCTTTCGGCGTGCACGACAGGTCAAGGTCTACGGCACGAAAGCCGGCTTGACGCTCGTCGCCGACCAGACGCGTGCCGGACAAGCCACGGTCTGCATCGAAGCGGCGGCCGCCAAGCCAGATGTTGCTCGTGGCTATGACTGGTCGACCAAGTTGCGCTTTCAGCTCACGCTCGGCGAGCTGCAGCTTGTCACCGCCTTACTGTTTTCCTGTCTGCCCACTGTGCGTTTCCAACACCCCGGCGGCAAGTGGCTGCAGCTCACCATGCAGGAGCCGCGTAGCCGCCATGCCGGCCTGATTCGTGTGGCGCTGGGCGAAGACGACGCACAAGGCAAGCGCGTTCACGCCGTGGCCATCGATCCACACACCTTGGGCGAGGTCATGGGCCTGTTCCTGCACCAGTGCGCCCTCGCCCTGGGCACCGCGGAAAACACGGTGTTGCACATCATCCGGTGCGTGGCCGAGGCCCACAGCCTGCGTTCCGGGGAGATCCGGAGTGGCTATATCGGCCTTGCCGCGCTGCCCATGAATGGAGGTGCCACCGCCAACGGTGCCTCAGCAACCCACCCGAGCCAGTCCTGACCATTGCTTTGCGCAACGGAGTCGTCTTCAACATGCACATCCGCAACGCTTGCTCGCACCGAGTCGTCCTTCGCACGCTGCATTTCCTCGTAGGGGCATCCATCATCGGCTGTTGGATCTGGGCGACCGACGAAGTCGGCCGACATGTCGTGGCGTTCCTGACAGCCATCGGTGCCGCGTCGCCGCCGTCATGGCAAGCGGGCACATCGACCGTCATCGTGCGCGGCGACATCTTCCTAAAGCGTATGCTGTTGGGTGGCGCGACGGTCGTCTTGAGCCTTGCAGCGCTTTATTCGGCTGTCCGGCTATGTCTGGCCGTGGGGTCGCTGGTTTTCGAAATGATCGGCCCAACACTGGAGCGGCCTCGTAGCCTTGGTGAACGAAGCCGGCGGACTTGATCCAGGAGGGGGAAACGCACCCGCCCATCGCGTGGTCCCGGCGCACCGAACGAAAGGTGCAGATTCGAAAGAGCGTCAAACGGCGTTGCCATGCAGCCTGCACGGAATTCCCCCAAACCAAAGGTGTAGATTCTCCGGCGCACGGTGAAATGGTCCCCTTGCGCCGGAGAATCTGCACCTTTGGAAAACTAATAACGCTGCAAACTGGCACCACACCAATATCTATCCGGCACGCGAATCTGCACCTTTCAATTCGCGAGACCATCGCCTGTGGGTTGGCTGCTGCCATCCCGTACGAGCGAGTCGGTGCCATGCCGCCCTGGTGCTTTCAGCGCTCAACACTTCGCAGTTCTCCGCAGCTCTCGCCGAACCGCAGGAGGTCCTATGGTGGGGGCGACCACGGATCCCACGATAGATAGACTTCTTGGGTAGCGTGCATTTGAAGCGCCCCGAAACTGGTGCGCTGGCAAGAGGTGTGAGGGCCAAGCGAGGAGCGAAGATTTCGCGTATGCAGCACCATGCGGCCCAGCGGCCGGGCTAGCTACGACGGATATCGAACAGGTGCTGGATCGTGAGCATGGAACCTACGCGTCTGGTAGCAGCGATGTCATAGATAGCCTGTGGTCAGCACGGGTGGCGATGAATGAAACGAATGAAACGGATAGCTATGCCGATGCGGTGCGCCGCGCGATTGCTTTCGGAGGCGATACGGATCTCACAACCTCCGTAACGGGTGGCATCGCTGGACTCCGATATGGCATGTATGGCATTCCGGATGCGTGGCGCGAACAGCTACGCGGCAAAGAGAAGATAGACGACCGCCTCGTTGTGCTCCTGATCCACGCAACACCACGCCAAACCGCCTGGATCAGCAAGGCACGCAGCAGTCGCACCGACCCTTTGCGTATCGGCACCATTGATCTGGCACACGGTGGCAAGATCGGCATCACCTTCTGCCCGGGCAAGAAGCAGCCATTTGCGGACACGGGGGCGTGGAATCGCAATCTTGACACCGATCTCGACGCCATCAAGGCTTGGGGGTGCGACGCATCTGGTGACGCTGATTGCACCTTGGGAGTTTGTCGACCTCAATGTCATCGCGCTACCCAAGCGGGCCGAGGCACATGGACTGATCTGGCATCACGCCCCGATTCTGGATGGTCATGCACCCGACATCCTGCCAAAGGGGTTCACCTCAGAGGAGTGGTTCGAGGGCAAGTGGCCGGTCATTCTGCCCCAACTTCATGCAGCACTCGATCGCGGCGAAAGTGTGGTCGTGCATTGCAAAGGCGGTCTGGGGCGGGCCGGCACCGTAGCCGCGCTGTTGTTGGCTTGTCGCGACCCGTCACTGCCATGCGATGAAGTGCTCAAGCGCGTACGCACAGCACGACCCAATGCGATCGAAACAGTCGTTCAGGATCGCTATCTGGCGAGGCACTTATCGGGATAGGCCGCTTTCCACGTACTGAAGATGAGCGCTCAAATTTCAAACCACCTTCACATGGTAAGGCGCAGCGTTCGTTTGTTGCGTCTGGCAACTCACTGTTGGAGACGGTCACATGATTATTTCTCGCAGACGACTATTTTCGATGCTTGGTTCACTGGCGCTCGCACTGGCCATCACTGGTGCCGCCGTGGCCCAGGACAGCACGCCCGCAAGCGGCATGGACAAGATGGGTGCCATGCACTCGGACATGAAGGGTATGCACGGCAACATGATGGGCATGCACAAGATGCCGGCGACCGTGACGGCAGCGGATGCGAAGACCGGCATGGTCGAGGTGACGACCGAAGGCATGGCCTTGAAGGTGCATTTCCCGCCGGCCGCCATGGCCAGCCTGAAAGCCGGTGACAAGATCACCTTGCACATGGGCTTCAGCAAGCCGTGAGCGCCCTGAACCTTGCTCCAGAGTTGAGGGGGTGGGATCACGGGGGTAAGCTTGCCCCATGACCCTCTCGCTTCGCCTGCTCGCCCGTTCACGTCGCCTCCGGGCGCTGGGCGTGCTGGCGTGGCTGATGCTGGTCATCAACTCATTGGCCGCCGCACCGATGGGCATGACGGGAATGCCTCATTCCCATCCCATGCAGACGACGGTCGCGGCGGCCAGTGAACACTGTCATCACCACGTAGCCGCCAACAAGGCAACCCGATCCTGTTGCGACGATCAGGCCGGTTGCTGCGGCGGTATGACCGGTCACACCTGTAATTGTGCAGCGATGTGCAGCACCACCTTGCCATCCGAACCGGCTGTTGTTTTGGTCTCGGCCGCGATCACTTCCCGTTACGCCATGCCGCTGCCCAGCAGCGCGCCCTCGTTGAATACCGCCCCTCCATTGCGACCACCGGCGGTCTGACTCTCCCTCGTTTCTGATGAGCTTTGCTGGCGATCGTCGTGTGTCGATGATCGCAAGCAATCGGCTGTGATCGGTATCGGCACGATCGATACCGCCTGCCCTGGAGAGAGTCCATGAACCTGTTTTCCCCGCCCCCTGCAGATTTGTCGCGGCGACGTTTCGTCCAAGGTGTCGCCATCGGCGGCGCCGTGGCCGGCTTGGGCCTGCTGCGTCCCTCAAACGTCTGGGCGTTGACCAGCCCCGGTCACCCTACGGTGCTGAGCGGTACCGACTTCGCGCTGGATATCGCCGAAACACCGGTCAACTACACCGGTGCCACGCGTCTGGCCACCACGGTCAACGGTGGCATTCCCGGCCCCATCCTTCGCTGGAAGGAAGGCACCACGGTGAATCTTCGGGTGACCAACCGGCTGCGCGTGCCGACCTCGATTCACTGGCACGGCATCATCCTGCCATTTCAGGAAGACGGTGTGCCGGGCATTAGTTTCGATGGTATTGCGCCTGGTGAAACCTTTCACTACCAGTTCAAGGTGCGCCAGAGCGGCACTTATTGGTACCACTCGCATTCGAGGTTTCAGGAACAGACGGGCTTGTACGGCCCGCTGGTGATCGAGCCGGCTGGCCCGGATCGACATCCGACCGATCGCGATTACGTGGTGATGCTCAACGACTGGACTGACGAAAATCCCGAGCGTATCTACGCCAAGTTGAAGAAACAGAGCGACTACTACAACTTCGCCCAGCCGACGGTGCCGGATTTCTTTCGCGACGTGCGCGAGAAAGGCCTGAGCCAAGCCTTGGCCATGCGCAAGATGTGGAACGAGATGCGCATGAATCCGACCGATTTCGGTGACGTTTCCGGTTACACCTATACCTACCTGATGAACGGTGCAGCACCGGCCGGCAACTGGACCGGCATGTTCAAACCCGGCGAGAAGATCCGGCTGCGCTTCATCAACGGTTCGGCGCAGACGATCTTCGACGTGCGTATTCCGGGCCTGAAGATGACGGTGATCTCGGCCGACGGCCAGGACGTCGAGCCGGTGTCGGTCGACGAATTCCGCATCTCCGTGGCCGAGACCTACGACGTGATCGTCGAGCCACAGGACGAGCGTGCCTACACGCTGTTCGCCCAGTCGATCGACCGCACGGGGTACGCCCGCGGCACCCTGGCGCCTCGCCCCGGCATGGAAGCGGACGTGCCCAAGCCCGATCCGATTCAATGGCTCGCCATGCAGGACATGATGGGTGCGATGACGATGGGCGGATCCGCCCACGGGGCCGCGCAGGACATGTCGGGCATGAACGGCATGCAGGGTATGGCCGGCATGGATCACGGTGCGATGCCGGGCATGGCGCCCGCTGCCCCGGTGGTGCGCCACGCGCGTACGGAATACGGGCCTGGTGTGGACATGCACGTCGACATGCCACGCACCAACCTCGACGATCCAGGCATCGGCCTGCGCGACAACGGCCGACGCGTGCTGACCTACGCCGACCTGCACACCATCGGCGGGCCAATTGATGCGCGCGAGCCCAGCCGCGAGATCGAGCTGCACCTGACCGGCAACATGGAGCGCTTCATCTGGTCGTTCGACGGCGTGAAGTTCTCTGACGCCAAACCGGTGCATTTCAATAGCGGCGAGCGGCTGCGCATCGTGCTGGTCAACGACACCATGATGAACCATCCGATCCACCTGCACGGCATGTGGAGCGAGATGGAAAATCCGCAAGGCCAGTTCCAGGTGCGCAAGCACACCATCAATGTGCAGCCGGCGCAGCGCATTACCTATGCGGTATCGGCCGACAATCCGGGCCGCTGGGCTTACCACTGCCATCTGCTGTATCACATGGAGGCGGGCATGTTCCGCGAGGTGGTGGTGTCATGAAAGTGAATCGTCGAAACACCTCAACCGCTCCGCACCGCTCGGTATGGCTGACTGCACTCCTGCTGGCGTTGCCGCTGGCTGCTACGGCGCAGAGCGTGCCTGCGTCTAGCAGCACATCGTCGATGAACATGAGTTCGATGCCGGGCATGGATCACGGCAGCATGGCCGGTATGACGATGCCGGCTCCCGCCAGTAGCGCCGCGAAACCGGCCACGAAAGCGCCCGCCAAGAAAGCCAAGAAGAAACCCGTCTCTGCTGCCCCGACACCGGCTTCCCACGCTATGGACGGCATGAAGGGCATGGATCACAGCACCATGCCAAACATGGACCACAGCACGATGTCGGACATGCCGATGCCGGCCAAGCCCGCCGCATCGGCAGCCCCCGTCGGCGACATGCCCGGGATGGATCATTCATCGATGCCCGGCATGAGTCCGGGAGCGATGCAAGGGATGGATCACAGCGCGACGCCCCCAAAGGGACAAGGCGACATGACTGGCATGGCCGCGATGCCTGGCATGACGATGGGCCCCATGCAGGGCGGCAGTCCGCCGCCTAACGCACGGAGCCCCGATTACTCCGATGGCGTCGGCTACGGTTCCATGAAGGGCATGGACATGGCTGACAACGCGTCGTTGGGCATGCTGTTGATCGATCAGCTCGAAGCGTTCCACGGTCGCGATGCCAATGGCCAGAGCTGGGAAGCCGAAGGCTGGTATGGCAACGACGAGAATAAGTTGTGGGTACGTACCGAAGGCGAGCGTAGCCGCGGCAAGCTGGAAGACGGCGACCTTGAAGCGCTCTGGAACCACAACATCGCTACCTACTGGAGCACCCAGCTGGGTGCCAGGCAGGATCTGGGTGAAGGCCCCAAACGCAGCTGGGCCGCGTTCGGCGTACAGGGCCTGGCGCCGTACTGGTTCGAGGTGGAGGCGACGGGCTACGTCGGGGCTTCCGGTCGCACGGCTGCCCGCTTGCGGGCGGACTACGAGATGCTCTTCACCCAGCGCCTGATCCTGCAGCCGGAAGCGGAAATCAACCTCTACGGCAAGAACGATCCGCAGCGCCGGATCGGTAGCGGTGTGTCCGACATCCAGTTCGGCTTGCGGCTGCGCTACGAGATCCGGCGACAGTTCGCGCCCTATATCGGCGTGAACTGGGTGCGTCGCATCGGCACCACGGCCGATTACGCACGGCAGGATCATCAGCCCATTCTCGACCGGCAGATCGTGGCCGGCGTGCGCATCTGGTTTTGAGGGGAAACATCATGAAACAACACATCAAGCATCACAGCATCACCGTTGCCGTCGTCCTGGGCGTGCTCGCCATCGGCGCAGGCGCGTTCGTGTACTCCGGCATCTACAATATCGGTGCCGACGACCACCACACCAAGCCGGTCTTTGCGGTTCTGCAGACCCTGCGCGAGCGTTCCATTCATGTGCGTTCGGACGACCTTACGGTTCCCGACCTCAACGATCCCCAGCTGATCCTGAAAGGGGCCGGCCAGTACGCCGCGATGTGCACCCAGTGTCATCTCAAGCCCGGCATGAAGGACTCGGAGCTTCGCCCCGGCCTGTATCCCCAGCCACCGAATCTGTCGCAGACACGGGTCGATCCGAAGGATGCGTTCTGGATCATCAAGCACGGCATCAAGATGAGCGCGATGCCGGCATGGGGCGGCAGCCACGATGACCCCACCATCTGGAGCATGGTCGCGTTTCTGCAGAAGCTGCCCGGCATGACGCCGGCGCAGTACAAGGACATGGTCGCGAAGGCCCCGCCGGATGAAGACATGGATATGGACGACGAAGGTGGCCATAGCCACGGCGGAGCTTCTGACGAAGACGGCCACGGTGCTGTCGACATGAAAGACATGGTCATGTCCGGTGAAGCCGGTCACAGCCATGACGCGGCTGCGGAAGATGGCCACGATCATGCGGCCGCCGCCGCCGAAGCCCCGCTGTCGTTGGATGGCATGAAGCCGAAGGCGGTACCAGCAGCCGAGGCCGTGGCACAAGCGTTTCACACAGCCTTGCAGCACGGTGATCAAGCGGCGGTGCTCGCGTTGCTGGCATCCAACGTCACCATCAGCGAAGGGGGCCATACTCAGACGCGCGACGACTATGCGAACGGTCACCTGGGCGAGGACATCGCGTTTCTGAAGAGTGCCCAGATCACGCCGGTTTCGCTGGGTTCAATGCCGATGGGTGACACCGCGATGGTCGGCAGCGAAAGCGACATCAAAGCCACGGTCAAGGGCAAGCCCACCACGTTGCGCAGCCGTGAACTGCTCACTCTCAAACAGGACGGCAAGGACTGGAAAATTGTGTCCATCCAGTGGCAGTCCGCACCGGCGTCGGGAGAATGACCATGAAGCGATGGCTTTCCCGCTGGGGCAGTGTCGCCCTGTTGGCCGCAGCATTCTCCCCAGTGGCGATGGCAGCCAATGCGATCGATGTCTATCGTGACCCGTCGTGCGCCTGTTGCGGTGCATGGATGGCTTATCTGCGTACGCAGGGCTACGTCGTCGCGGTGCATGAGAACCAACCGATGGCGGCAGTGAAGACGCGATTCGGTGTGCCGGCCGATGCCACGTCCTGCCATACCGCGCTGATTGATGGCTATGTGATCGAAGGACACGTGCCGGTCGAGGACATTCGCCGTCTGCTCGCCGAGCATCCGGACGCCCGGGGTCTGGCGGCACCGGGTATGCCGATGGGCTCGCCCGGCATGGAGATGGGTGCGCCGGAACGCTATGACGTGGTGTTGATCGGCCGGGACGGAACGTCCCGCGTCTTTGCCAGCCACGGTCCGAAGGCGTGATCGCCGTGGCCGGTGGACGAACCACTCGTTCGTGTGCCGGCCACGCTCGTGGACGAACCACTCGTTCGTGTGCCGGCCACGCTCGCACAGCATGGGCCCCTGACATCCCAGCATGGTTTGGAGAGTGACGATGTTCCTGCAGCCGATCGATATTTTCGTCTACGCGTGGCTTGCCATCGCCGTGCTCTCGGCGCTGTATGTGGCGTGGGATCAGTTCCGCGGCAATCCCGAACCCACAGTCATGAAGTGGGGCTTCGTCCTGATCACGTTGTACATGGGGCCGATCGGACTATTGCTCTACGTGATGGCCGACAAGGAACCCGCACCGGGCACGCACGAGGCGTTCGTGCGGCCGTTGTGGAAACAAGGCGTGGGTTCGGCCGTGCACTGTGTCGCCGGTGACGCGACTGGCATCATTCTCGCCGCGGTGGTGGTTTCCCTGATCGGCCTGCCGATGTGGGCCGATCTGATCGTCGAATACGCCGCCGGCTTCCTGTTTGGCCTGCTGATTTTCCAGTCGCTGTTCATGCGCAAGATGATGGGCGGGTCGTATCTGGAAAACGTGCGCAAGTCGTTCATGCCCGAGTTCATTTCGATGAACGCGATGATGGCCGGCATGGCACCGGTCATGGTGCTCTTGATGATGGGGCGCGACATGCGCGCGATGTGGCCGGGAGAGCCGCTGTTCTGGTTCGTGATGTCGCTGGGCGTCACGGCTGGTTATGCGGTGACCTATCCAGTCAACGTGTGGCTGGTGTCGCGCGGCATGAAGCACGGACTGATGACGGTGCGCGACGATGCCCCTCCCCAGCACGATGAACGGCCGCAGGCATCGACGAGCGCGTCGCACGATCATGGCGCGATGGCGTCGATGCCCGCCGATCACGTAATGTCGGCGGTCACGGGAAAGGATGACGGCAAGCATGGAATGCACGACGCGTCCTCCGGCCACGGCATGCACGGCGGCGGCAAGACGCCGACCCGCGCGCAGCTCATCGCGGTCACTGCCTTCACCAGCCTGATGCTGATCGCCGGCATGACGCTACCCTCCGCCTTCGTCAACATGCGGTTGTCCGCGCACGAGGTCGGCAAGCTGATCATGCCGCCGGGCATGATCACCACCCAGGAAACCCCGGCCGCGACCATGCGCGACATGGCAGGTATCGATCCGCGTACCAGCGTGTACACCGCACCGGTCGCTGCCCAAGGCGATCAACTGCTGCAGCCGCAGATCGTCGAGGGGGTGAAGGTGTTTCACTTCAACCTCGAAGTGATCCAGTGGAGCATCCTCGCCGATCGACCGGTGAACGCTTATGCGGTCAATCGCCAGGTGCCCGGCCCACGCATCGAGCTGGAGCAAGGCGATCACGTGCGCTTCGTGGTCACCAACCATCTGCCGGAATCAACCACGCTACATTGGCATGGATTGATCGTGCCCAACGCGATGGACGGCCCGGCCATGGTCACGCAGAAGCCTATCGCGCCCGGCGCCACGTTCACTTACGACTATGTGGTGCCACAGGTCGGCACCTACTTCTATCACTCACACGATCATCCGGATCGCCAGCAAAGCCTGGGCCTCTACGGCGCACTCATCGTGCGTCCCACGCACAACTTGGAGAACCTCAAGCGCCTCGCGGCGCTGCACCTGCCGCCGGAAGAGGTAACGGCGGCGGCCGATCCGGCGAAAGAAGTGAAAGCCGACCACGAGTACACCCTCCTGCTGCAGGAATGGCTGGCTCGTGACGGCATCACCTATCCGGCGATGAACATGGAAGGCGGTCTACCCAACTACTTCACCATCAACGGCAAGGCCTACCCGTCGACCGATACGGTAAAAATGCGCGTGGGCGAAACGATCAAGATCCGCTTCATCGGCAGCAACACCAATTTCGTGCATCCCATGCATATCCACGGCGGGCCGTTCACCGTGGTCGCACGCGATGGCGTTGACCTACCCAAGGATGCGCAGTTCCAGGCGGACACCGTGAATGTCGGCCCCGGACAGCGTTACGACGTGATCTGGACCGCGCGCAAACCGGGACGCTGGCTGGTGCACTGCCATATCCCGCACCATACGACCAACAACAACCAGGAGCAGCAAGGCGGCGGCGGCTTGATGATGGTGCTCGATGTGCTCGACGCCAACGGACATTCGTTGCCAATGCCGCCACAGTAAGAGCGACTTTTGGCCGTGACGCCCGAAGGCACGAGATCCTCGTTCCGGGCCTGCCGGCCGCATCCCTCGGGAATGGCGCCGCCTGTGACCGCGTTCCGCCCCATGTCGTCGAGCCGCCCACGATTGACACCACATCCACCTCGCCGCTTACACGTGCTTGCACATCAATCGACGTCAATCCATTGCCATCGTCATGGGAGGCTACATGAACACTCGCCATCACCACACGGGCGCCAACAAACACGGACACGGCGCCCATCCCGGCTCGGCGACAACCGCGCTTGATCCGGTCTGCGGCATGCGAGTCGATCCGAATCAAACGGCTTACCACGCCGAGTATCAAGGAGTAACGCGCCACTTTTGTTCGGCGCGCTGCCGGGAGCGCTTCGTGGCTGATCCGGCCAAATATCTGTCCGGGCAGCCCGATGACGCCTCCGCGGAGGCACCGGCGGGAACGATGTACATCTGCCCCATGCATCCGCAGGTACGCCAGGAAGATCCCGGCATTTGCCCCATTTGCGGCATGGCGCTGGAGCCGGAAATGCCGGGGCTGGACGACGAGGACCAACCCGAACTGCGTGATTTCAGCCGTCGCTTCTGGTGGACCTTGCCGGCGACGCTGGTGGTGCTCGTGCTGGCGATGTTCGGCCATTACTTACCCCGGTTGCCGGTGAACACCCGAACCTGGATCGAACTGGTACTGACCATGCCAGTCGTGTTGTGGGCAGGCTGGCCGTTCTTCGTTCGCTGCG
Organism: Rhodanobacter sp. TND4EL1; assembly: GCF_054061035.1. Lineage (NCBI taxonomy): Bacteria > Pseudomonadati > Pseudomonadota > Gammaproteobacteria > Lysobacterales > Rhodanobacteraceae > Rhodanobacter > Rhodanobacter sp. TND4EL1. Next base: position 224,844 of record NZ_JBSSDT010000005.1, on the reverse strand, counting down.
TGCAGTCGATCCGCAACCTCAGTCCCAACATGTGGACCCTGATCGGCATCGGCGTTGGCGCGGCGTTCGGCTACAGCATCGTTGCCACCCTCGCACCGGACGTGTTCCCGGAGTCGTTTCACGAACATGGCCGCGTGGGTGTCTATTTCGAAGCCGCCGCGGTGATCGTCTCGCTGACCCTGCTTGGGCAGTTGCTCGAACTGCGTGCCCGCTCCAAGACCTCGACTGCCCTGAAAGCCCTGCTGGGGCTGGCGCCAAAGACTGCGCGTCGCCTGCGCGACGATGGCGGCGAGGAGGATGTCGAACTCGGCCACGTTCACGTCGGCGATCGCCTGCGGGTACGCCCCGGCGAAAAGGTGCCGGTGGACGGCGAAGTGATCGAGGGACGCTCCCATGTCGACGAGTCGATGCTGACCGGGGAACCCGTCCCGGTCGAGAAGTCCATCGGCTCCAGCGTGATCGGCGCGACCCTCAACGGCACTGGCAGCCTGGTGATCCGGGCGGAGAAAGTCGGTTCGGCGACGGTGCTGTCGCAAATCGTGCAACTGGTCGCCCAGGCGCAACGCTCACGCGCACCGATGCAGCGCATGGCTGACAAGGTGGCTTTCTGGTTCGTGCTGGCGGTCCTGGCGATTGCCGTCGCCACCTTTGTCGTGTGGGGGCTGTTTGGACCGGAACCGTCGTGGACGTTCGCGGTGCTCAACGCGATCTCGGTCTTGATCATCGCCTGTCCCTGCGCGCTGGGACTGGCCACGCCGATGTCGATCATGGTGGCGACCGGCCGTGCCGCCGGGGAAGGCGTGTTGTTCCGCGATGCCGAGGCGATCGAGAACCTGCGCAAGATCGATACCCTGATCGTGGACAAGACCGGAACCCTGACCGAGGGACGTCCGGCATTCCATACCGCACTCGCGGCCAAAGGGTTCACTGAGCAGGAGGTGCTGCGCCTGGCGGCCAGCCTCGACCAGGGCAGCGAGCACCCGCTGGCCGACGCGATCGTCGCGGAAGCCCGCCATCGTGGCCTGGCACTGGAGACGCCGGAGAGCTTCGAGTCGTCCACCGGCATCGGGGTGCGCGGCAAGGTGGGAGGCGCCACGCTGGCGATCGGCAACACCGCGCTGATGCACGAGGTCGGAGTCGATGCCACCGTTCTTTCCGTTCCGGCCGAGGAGCTGCGCCGAGCCGGTGCCAGCGTGATGTATTTGGCGGTCGATGGTGTCCTGGCTGGCCTGCTCGCGGTCGCCGACCCGATCAAGGCCAGCACTGCCAACGCCATCGCGGCGCTGCACGAGGCGGGCTTGAACATCGTGATGGCCACCGGCGACGGCGTTACCACGGCCCATGCGGTCGCACGCACCCTGGGCATCGACGAAGTCCATGGCGAGGTTCGCCCAAAGGACAAGATCGACCTCGTGCGAGAGCTGCAAGCCAAGGGACATCGGGTGGCGATGGCTGGCGACGGGATCAACGACGCACCTGCACTTGCCGGTGCCGATGTCGGTATCGCGATGGGCACCGGCACCGATGTGGCGATGTCCAGCGCGCAGGTGACACTGGTGAAAGGCGATTTGCGTGGCATCGTGCGGGCACGGTCGATTTCCAACGACACCGTCGCCAACATGAAGCAAAACCTGGGCTTCGCATTTCTCTACAACGCATTGGGTGTACCGGTCGCGGCCGGCGTGCTCTACCCCCTGACTGGCCTGCTGCTCAGCCCCATGATCGCCGCTTTGGCGATGAGTTTGAGCTCCGTGTCGGTGGTTGCCAACGCATTGCGGCTGGGCCGAAAGCGGCATGGCTGAAATGACCAACGCCGGCGAGCGGAGCGAACCCGGCGCAATGCCTTCGCCGGTCGACGGACAATCCGTAGTTGATTCAAGTCAAGGAAACCTTGATATTATCCGAGATAAAGTGGTGTCCATGGCCCGTCCTTTCCGCATGCATCGCACCACACGTCGCCGCCTCTTCTGGCTGGTGACGCTGCTGATGCTTTGGCAGCAGACGGCACTGGCTGCTTATATCTGTCCGACTGTGCCCGAAGCGGCGACGGCGACCGCGTTGGTAAACTCGATGCCGGGCATGGACGACGGCTGTGTGCAGCATCAGGATACCCCCGCCAGCCCGTTGTGCCAGAAACATTGCGTGCCCGAGCACGTCACGCAGGTTGAAGCGCACACCGCATCGGTGCCGCTGAACCCATTGCCGGCCATGCCGCCGATGCTGATATCGGTCGCGGCCGTTACGCTGCCATCGAATCGCGCGCTCCAACGGATCGGGCATTTGCGCGCGCCACCACCTCCGCCCATATTGTTGTTCTGCTCACTCCTGATCTGATCTGACACGTCGAGGCATTGACGTACGTGGCGTCGCGTCTGCGTGGCGCGCCGCAAACCGCAGATCGACGGAGTATTCATCCATGTTGTCCATTCATTTCGCTCGGCACCTGATGGTGGCGGGCTTGGCCACGCTCCTGTGTGGGGCCGTGGCTGCGGCGGCGCAGGCCGCCGAACCGCCGCTGACGCTGGAAGCGGCCGTGCAGCACGGCCTGGCGCGGGCGCCGCAACTCGATGCGCGTACCGCCGACACGGTGGCAGCCCGCGAGGAAGCCGCGCGGGCCGGGCAGTTGCCGGATCCCACCCTGACGTTCGGGCTTTCCAATTTTCCCGTCACCAGCCCGGGCGCTTTCAGCTTGCGTTCGGAGGGGATGACGGCGCGCACCGTCGGCGTGATGCAGGCTATCCCATCACGCACGGCGCGTCGCGCGGAGCGCGCCTTGGCCAGCGCCCGGATCGATGCGGCCCAGGCCGATCGCGTGGCCACCGTGCAGAGTGTGCGCGAGCGCATCGCCGATGCCTGGATCGACGTATGGGTGACCGAGCAGCAGCGATCATTGCTGGCTGCCTTGCATGATGAGGCGGGGTTGGCTGTGCGGATAGCGCAGGCACGCTTGCGCGGCGGCGAAGGCAACGCGACGGATGTGCTGGCCGTCCGAGCCGAGGCTGCCACGCTGGATAACCGTCTGGAAGCGATTGGCGCGGATCTCGTCGCCGCCCAAGCCGGCCTGCAGCGCTGGCTTGGTCCGGGCGTTTTCGATCTGGCCGAGGCCCCGGATTTTGGTCGACTGCCGGTCACCGCAGATCACTTGGAGCAGCGCATCGACCAACAGGCGCCGATGCAGGCGTGGCAGGCACGCGAGCAAGTTGCGCAGGCGGCGCTCGAGCAGGCGCGTGCGGCCAAGCACCCGGACTGGAGCGTGACTGCCAGCTATGGTCGGCGCGCCCCGGGCCTGTCGGACATGGTGATGCTGGAGGTGGGCGTCAGCCTGCCGCTGTTCACGCGCAACCGGCAGGACCGCGGCATCAGCGCCCGGCAGGCGCAATGGGATGCGGTGCAGGCCGATCACGAGGACGCGCGGCGCGCCCAGCGCGAGGCAGTCACACGCGCCGTAGCGACGTGGCAGGGATGGAATCAGCAAGTCCAGCGCTATCAGGACACCCTGCTGCTGCTGGCGCGTGACCGCGCGCAAACCGCGCTGGCCGGCTATCGCGGCGGCGGCTCGTTGCAGCCGTGGCTGGATGCCCGTCGCGCCGAGATTGAGTTGCGTCTGAATTATGCCGATGCGCTTGCCGCCCGCGCCCGGTTATGGGCCTCGCTGGCTTATCTGTTGCCTACCTCGGAGACGACGCCATGAAGCGTGCACCGATAATCCTAGCCAGTGTTTTGCTGGCAGCCCTTTTGCTTTTGGTGGGGTACTTCGGCGGTCGTCGGCATCCGCCAGCGTCGTCCGCTCAGACAGGGTCCGCTATGCCTGCTGCCCACGGCGGCGACAAAAAAATCCTGTACTGGTACGACACGATGGTGCCGCAGCAGCATTTCGACAAGCCGGGCCTGTCGCCGATGGGCATGCAGATGGTGCCCAAGTATGCCGACGAAGGCGTGGCCAAGGATGTCGTCAGGATCGACCCGGCGACGGTGCAGAATTTGGGTGTGCGCACCGCTTCGGTCGAGCGTCGTGTGCTGGCATCGGCGATCCGGGTGCCGGGCACCATCACCTGGGATCTGCGCCAAGCCACCACCATCAGCGCACGCACCGATGCGGTGGTGAGCAAGCTGGACGTGCGCGCACCCTACACCGCGGTCAAAGCCGGCGAACCGCTGGCGGAGTTGTTGGCGCCGCAATGGAGCAGCGCACTGGCCGAATATGCTGCGCTTCAACAGGCGCACTCGGCCGACGCAAAAGGCCTTCGCGCGGCTTCGCGGGAACGCCTGCAGGTGTTGGGCCTGACCCCCGAGGATATCCGGGCGGCTCGTCATGGTTCGGGGGCCGCGATCACGCTGCACGCCCCGCAGGCGGGCGTCGTCACGACACTGGATGTGCGTGAAGGTCAGCGCGTCAGTGCGGGCCAGACCCTGATGACCGTGAACGGCCTGTCCACCGTGTGGATCGAGGCCGCCCTGCCGCAGGCGGCGGCAGGTGCAGTGCACAGCGGCACGCCCGTCACCGTCACGGTCGATGCACTCCCAGGTCGATCGTTCCACGGCATCGTCGAAACCTTGTTGCCGGACGTCGATGCCATGACGCGCACCCAGCGCGCCCGCGTCGTACTCGCCAATCCCGGCGAGGCCTTGAGTCCGGGCATGTTCGCCACCGTGCAACTCGACCCGACTCCCGACGCGGCGGTGCCGGTGGTGCCGGACGACGCGCTGATCGCGACGGGGACCCACACACGCGTCATTCTCGCCGAGGGGGACGGATACTTTCGTGCCGTGTCGGTCCGTGCCGGACGCGCAGCCGCCGGCTATACGGAAATCCTCGACGGCCTCAGCGGCGGCGAGAAAGTCGTGGTCTCTGGCCAATTCCTTATCGATTCCGAAGCGAGCCTGTCCGGCGCGCTGGAACGCCTGAATGACACTTCGGCGCATCCGGCACGGGCGGCGAGTACGCCCATGCCGGGCATGCCGATGGGAGGCAAACCATGATCGCCGCCCTGATTCGCGCGGCGATCGCACATCGGGTGTTCGTGCTGTTGGCTGCACTGGCCTTGGCCATGATGGGCATGTTCTCGGTGACGCGCACGCCGGTCGATGCGCTGCCCGATCTGTCCGACACCCAGGTGATCATTCGCACCAGCTATCCGGGGCAGTCGCCGCAGGTAGTCGAGGATCAAGTCACCTATCCGCTGGCCACCACCATGCTGTCGGTGCCGGGCGCGACGACCGTACGTGCGTTTTCGTTTTTCGGTGACTCCTACGTCGACGTGCTGTTCGATGACAGCACCGACCTGTACTGGGCGCGCTCACGGGTACTGGAGTACCTGAGCCAGGCACGCGATCGCCTGCCGGCCGGCGTCACGCCCGCCCTCGGTCCCGACGCCACGGGACTGGGCTGGATCTACGAATACGCCTTGGTCGATCGCACCGGCCAGCACGACCTCGGCCAGCTGCGCGCGCTGCAGGACTGGTTCCTGCGCTATCAGCTCAAGACGGTGCCGAATGTTGCCGAGGTGGCCACTTTGGGCGGCATGGAACGCGCCTGGCAGGTCGTGCCCGATCCGCAGGCGCTGGCCGCCCGAGGCATCACGGTGGCGCAGCTGGTCGATGCCATCCGCGGTGCGAACGGCGCCAACGGCGGCTCGGTGATCGAACAGGGCGAAGCCGAACTGATGGTGCGCAGCGAAGGCTATCTGAAGAGCCGCGCGGACTTCGAAAACGTCCCCATCACGACCAACGCCGGCGGCGTACCGGTGCTATTGCGCGATGTGGCGACGGTGCGGCGGGGTCCGACGTTCCGCCGCGGCCTCGCCGAGCTGGATGGCCAGGGCGAAGTGGTCGGCGGCATCATCGTGATGCGCACGGGCAAGAACGCCAAGGCCACCATCGCCGCCGTGAAATCGCGATTGGCGGAACTGCAGCGCAGTCTGCCGGCCGGCGTCGAGATCGTGCCTACCTATGACCGCTCGCGACTGATTGATGCGGCGGTGGAGAACCTGTGGGGCAAGCTGCTGGAAGAGTTCCTGATCGTGGCGCTGGTCTGCGTGTTGTTTCTATGGCACCTGCGCTCGGCGCTGGTGGCCGTGATCACGCTGCCCTTGGGCGTACTGGTTGCCTTCATCGCCCTGCATCTGCAAGGCGTCACGGCGAACCTGATGTCACTCGGAGGCATCGCGATCGCGATCGGCGCGATGGTCGATGCCGCGATCGTGATGATCGAGAACACGCACAAACATCTGGAACATTGGCGTAGCGCGAACGACGGACGTGAACCGCAAGGCGCGCAGCGATGGTCGTTGATCGCCGATGCCGCCGCCGAGGTGGGGCCCGCGCTGTTTGTGAGCCTGTTGATCATCGCGCTGTCGTTCGTGCCGGTGTTTGCGCTGCAGGGCCAGGAAGGCAAACTGTTCAAGCCGCTGGCGTTTACCAAGACCTACGCGATGGCGGCGGCGGCCGGGCTGGCGGTGACGCTGGTGCCGGTGCTGATGGGCTATCTGATCCGCGGGCGCATCCGTGCCGAGCGTGACAATCCGCTCAACCGCGGCTTGATCCGCGGCTACCGGCCGCTTCTTGAAGCCGTGCTGCGCCATCCGAAAGCGACCCTGGTGCTGGCCGGTGTGCTGCTGCTCACCGCGATCATTCCGATGACCAAGCTCGGCAGCGAGTTCATGCCCGCGATGGACGAAGGCACGTTATTGTACATGCCCACCGCATTGCCGGGACTGTCCGCCGGCAAGGCCTCGCAGTTGCTGCAGTTGACCGATCGCATGATCAAGACCGTGCCGGAGGTCGATCACGTATTCGGCAAGGCGGGGCGCGCCGACACGGCCACTGATCCGGCGCCGCTGGAGATGTTCGAGACCACGATCACCTTCAAGCCGAAGGACCAGTGGCGGCCCGGCATGACCATGGACAAGATCAAGGCGGAGCTGGACAAGGCCGTGCACGTGCCGGGACTGACGAACTTGTTCGTGCCGCCGATCCGCAATCGCATCGACATGCTCTCCACCGGCATCAAGAGCCCGATCGGCATCAAGGTGCTGGGCACCGATCTGGCCGCGCTGCAGACCGTGGCCGATCGGATCGAGACGGTGGCGAAGACCGTGCCCGGTGTCAGTTCGGCGATTGCCGAGCGTCCGACCAGTGGTCGCTACGTCGATGTGGCCATCCGCCGTGATGCCGCCGCACGTTACGGGTTGACCCAGGAGCGCGTGCAGCAACTGATCGCGACCGTGGTCGGCGGCGACCCTATCGGTCAGACCGTCGAAGGGCGCGAACGCTATCCCATCGTGGTGCGCTATCCGCGTAGCGAACGTGACTCGGTCGAGGCCTTGCGACGGCTACCGATTGTCGCCGCCAACGGCGCCCAGCTCGCGCTGAGTCAGGTGGCTGATATTGCCGTAGTTGCAGGACCGTCCATGCTGAAAAGTGAGGGTGGCCAGTTGGCCACGTATGTCTACGTCGATACGGCCAGCAGCAACCTCGGTGGCGTGGTCGCGGATCTGCAGCGTGCGGTGGCACAGCAGGTCACCTTGCCGCCGGGTACGACCGTGGCTTGGTCCGGTCAGTTCGAATACCTGGCCAGTGCCATGGAAAGACTCAAGGTGGTGGTGCCGATCGCCCTGATCATCGTCTTCTTGTTGATCTATGCCGTCTTCCGGCGCGTGAGCGAAGCGGCGCTGATCATGGCCAGTGTGCCGCTGGCACTGGTGGGCGGCCTGTGGTTGATCTGGTTGCTCGGTCATGCCGTGTCGGTGGCCACGATCATCGGCTTCATCGCGTTGGCCGGCGTTGCTGCCGAATTCGGCGTGGTGATGCTGCTTTACCTGCACCATGCGTGGGAGCACCAGCTTGCGCTCAATCCCCACGCCGGCCCAGAGGCGCTTGACGAAGCGATCCGTGAAGGCGCCGTGCAGCGCGTGCGCCCGAAGGCGATGACCGTCGCGGTGATTCTGGCCGGTCTGTTTCCCATCCTTCTAGGCCATGGCGCAGGTTCGGAAGTGATGCAGCGCATAGCCGCCCCGATGATCGGCGGCATGGTCACTGCACCCTTGCTATCCATGCTCGTTATACCCGCGGCGTATCGCCTGCTGGTCCGTTATCGGCTGCGTAAAGCCAGCAAGACAAACGCCACACTTCACTCCAACCCACAAGGAAACTGACCCATGAAAAAGCAATTCATCACCCTTGCGATTACCGCTGCGCTGTTCACCGCTCCGGTGTTTGCCAACCCTCAGCAGATGGATCCGAATATGCCGGGCATGGCAGGGATGCACGAAGCCACACCCGCCGATGTGCAGGGCGTGGGCGTGGTCAAGGCGATCGACACCGCCAAAGGCGCCATCACGCTGCAGCATGAGGCGATTGCCGCCATCGGCTGGCCGGCCATGACGATGCCGTTCAAGGTGGCGTCGCCCGAGTTGCTGAAACACGTGAAGGTGGGCGAGAAGGTGCAGTTCACCTTTCGTCAGGCCAGCACGGGCAGCACGGTGACGGCGATCCGTCCGGCACGATGACAGACCACGTCGCCGGCTGGCCCAACTGTTGAGGGCTAGCCGGCGGTCGTGAAAGCAGTGCCGCCACGCACGTTATGCGTGCACGTGGCGGTGTTTGTTGCGGTTGTCATTGTTTGAGAACGACCATGAAATCGTTTGCTGCTTGTCTCAGCCTCCCGCTGCTGCTCGCGGGCCTCACCATCGACCGCGTAGCTCATGCCACCGATGCTTATGCCGACGGTTGGGTTGGCCATGTGGATGGCCAGCGTTTGGACGTCTGTTATCGTGTCGCGCCGCTGCCAGCAGTCGGTGCGCGGGTGCAGGTCATGCGGACATCCTTTGTGATTCCCAACAAGGGGCAGCCTCGTCAACAGTTCGCGGTGGCGGGGTATGCCACGGTAACGTCGATTACGGATGCGCATTGCGTGCGTGCCGAGCTGATCCAGGGCACGGCACAGCGGACAGATCACGTGCGTCTCGCGGGCTGAACGGATGCGGTGACGAGACCGCCAAGGCCACATACTCCGCGGTGGGAAATAGCGGAGCGGCCAAGGCGTGACTACAACATCCAGCCGAAGTGCTTCACCGGTGTCCTGCCTGTCGCACTCTGCCTGCCGCCATTTCAGCAGGCATGCAGCGAGGCGATCAGCGGGCAGGACACGCTGCGCTGACGCGTACCGCATTGTTCGACGAGTGCAGCGAGGGCCGTCTCCATGCGGGTGAGGTCGGCCAGCCGGCTGCGTACATCGGTCAGCCGCAGCGCGGCCAGAGTGGCCGCTTCCGTGCAATGGGTGCCGTCCTCCAGTCGCAGCAACTGCGCCACCTCATCGAGGCTGAACCCCAAGCGCTGCGCGGATTTCACGAACTTCACCCGTGCTACCTCCGCGTTGCCGTAGCGACGGATGCCGCCCGGCGGACGGACGGGCTCCGCCAACAGGTGCTTGCGCTGGTAGAAGCGGATCGTTTCGACATTGACCCCGGCTGCCTTGGCGAAGGCACCGATGGAAAACGTATTCTGCGTGGAGGACATGAGCTTGACTCCGTACTTGACTACGGGAATACCTTAGGCCATCGGCATTCCACGCGAAAGGAGAACCCTATGTCCCTGCTCACTCGGCTGGCCGACAAGGCCGGACTGATCGGCAGTGTCGTCTCGGCCGCGGCCTGCGTGAATTGCTTTCCCGCCTTGGCCAGCCTCGGCATGGCGATCGGACTGGGCATACTGAGCCCGTATGAAGGCCTGTTCATCCGCATCCTGCTGCCGGCGTTTGCCGCCATCGCCCTGCTCGCCAACGCGCTGGGCTGGCTCAGTCACCGGCAGTGGCCGCGCGCCGCGCTCGGCATGCTCGGCCCGTTGCTGGTGCTGGTGGCGGTATTTGTGATGCGGGCCAGTGGCCATCGCACCGGATGGCTGCTCTATCCGGGCTTGCTGCTGATGGTGGCGGTGTCGATCCGCGATCTGCTGGCGCCGGCTCCCAGCGCATCCTGCCGCACGGTCAACGATACCTTGGATGGCCGCTGAATCGACACGATAGATACCGGCACAGCGAAGACTCTGCCGACACTTCACCCTCATTTTTCCGGCGAAACACATGACGACCGAGCTCATCCTGCAGAGCACGCTGACCTGTCCGTATTGCGGCCACCAGGCCAGCGAGACCATGTCGACCGATGCCTGCCAGTTCTTCTACGACTGTGAGGGGTGCGGCGAATTGCTCCGGCCCAAGGCGGGCGACTGCTGCGTATTCTGCTCGTACGGCAGCGTGCCGTGCCCGCCGATCCAGCAACAGAAGTCGTGCTGCGGGTAGACCATCCTTCATAGGGGTCAAACGGTGCCGGTAGGGGGCTGTCTGAATCCATCACGACCGGCGCCCAAATGAAATTGTCTAACAGCGCGGCTGTCGTATAAACTAGGAAGATGTATTGGTCTGCACCATCACTGTTGACTCGCCTGCGCCGCCACCGCGGATTGTGGGTGTTGGCCGTGGCCGTGTTGCTGATCAAACTGGTCAGCGGATCGATCTGCGGGGCCGATGGACCGGGGGCGCGATTCGCTTCGGCGACCGCTGCTGCCTCGACCACCTTGTTGGCGGATACCGCCGTCAGTACGGTATCGGCTGACGATGCGAACCCCTGTCTTCTGGGTGAAGGGCGCAGCTGCCATTGTGCCTGTGCGCATTCGGTGACATTGCCGGCCAGCACGCCGCTTCCCATCGCCATGATGGAAGCACGCTTCGCACCGCTCACCCTCCATTCGGGATTCACGCCGGCCACGACCGGCTCGCTGCTGCGCCCTCCCATCGTCTGAACCCGTTCCGTTTCGCGACACCACCGCCTGTGCGGTGCGTCGCCTCGTGATCGTTTTCAGGAGATGGCTTCATGTCTGTTTTACGTTCGGTGCCGATCGGCGCCGTGTGTCTGTTGTATGCGGCGATGCTCGGTGCCGCCCCCGTATCCCATCCTTCCTCACCGGTAGCTTCCCCGCCGACATCGTTGGCGACGTCTCCATTGCAGGATGCGGTGCGCCGTATCTGGCAAGCCAGCCCCGAGGTGCAGGCCGCGCGGGCAGACCTTGATGCTGCCCAAGCCCGTGCGCGTGCCGCTGCGCAGCCGCTGTACAACCCCTCACTGTCGCTCGATGCCGAGAACGCGGACGTCAATCGGCGCACGGCCGGCATCAGCCTGCCGCTGGATCTGTCCGGCAAGCGTCGTGCCCGGACCAGCCAGGGTGAGGCCGACCTGCTGGCTGCCGAAGCTGGGTACAACCTGCTGCGTCGTGACGTCGCCACCCGCTGGCTGAAAGCGTGGTCGACAGCCGCACTTGCGGCCCGACAGAGCGAGCTGGGTCAGCGTCGCCTGGCGCTGATGCAGCGCTTCGATGACTTGGCCGCGCAGCGACTGAAGGTCGGCGACATCAGCAGTCCGGAGCGCGATCTGGCCGGCTTGGCCTTGGGCGAGGCGCAGGTGCAACAGGCGACGCTCGCGAGCAATGAGGCCGCGGCCCGTGCGGCGCTGCTGGCCATCAGCGGCGATCAACTGACCACGCTGCCACCGTTGCCCAAGGGCCTGTCACCGACACTCGACAGTGCCGCGCCGTTGCCCGTCGACGAGCTGCCGGAACTGCGTCAGGCCCGCGCCCAGCAAGCGAGTGCCGAGGCCGGCGTGCAGGTTGCCCGCCGGGCACGCATTCCCGATCCCACACTCAGCTTGACGGGTGGCCAGGTGCGCAGCGGGCCACGGACCGATCAGGTGATCGGCGTGAGTGTGTCCATTCCCTTGCCGGTGCTCAATACCGGACGCGCCGAAGTGGATGCCGCTCGTGCGGAAGCCGATGCGGCCGCCGCGGGCGTGCGCTCGCGCCAGTTTGTCCTGCGTGCGGGGCTGCAGGAAGTGCAAGCGCGCTATGCCGCCTTGCGGGGGGCCACCGAGGCCTTTCGCAGCGGTCGCGCCGCTGCGTTCGAGGATCGCACCGCATTGCTGGAAAAACTCTGGCGTGCCGGTGAAATCAGCACCTCCGATTACCTCGTGCAGCTCAAACAGAGCTTGGATACCGCGTTGTCCGGCCAGGAACTGGAAAGCCAGACCTGGCAGACCTGGTTCGACTACCTCACCGCTGCGGGCCGTCTGACCGACTGGCTCGATGGCCGCACTCAGGACGGCCGCAATCAGGACATTACCCGATGAATATCTCTCTTTTGAAACGCAGCCTGCTGGGCATGGCGCTGCTCGCTGTGCTGGCCGGCCCCGTCATGGCGCAGGAACCGGCTCCCACCAATCCGCTGGTGCTCGATGCCAAGGCGATCAAGGACGCCGGCATTGTCCTCGACAAGGCCGCTCCACGTGCGCTGACGGATGAACTGAAAGCGCCCGGCGAAGTGAAGGCTGACGCGTACTCCACGGTGCTGGTGTCACCGCGGGTGGAATCGCAGGTACTCGCCCGCAAGGCCCGGCTTGGCGACGTCGTGAAAACCGGCGCACCGCTGGTGGTGCTCTCCAGCGTCGAGGTGGCCGCCACGCAAGGTGCGTTGATCGTCGCCGAACAGGATTGGCAACGGATCGCGTCGCTCGGGCCGCAAGCCGTGTCGGCACGGCGCTACAACGAAGCGAAGGTGCAGCGCGATCAGGCGCGCGCCAAGCTGCGCGCCTACGGACTGTCCGACGGTCAGATCGGTGGGCTGCTGCGCAAGGGATCCGCCGGTGCAGATGGCAGCTTCGAGCTGCTCGCGCCGGCCGGTGGTCGCGTCACCACCGATGAGTTTCTGGTGGGCGAGCGGGTGGAGCCCGGCCGCACGCTGTTCACCCTGGTCAAGGAAGATTCGGTCTGGGTCGTGGCGCAGATGGCACCGGCCGATGCCGAACGGGTCAAGCCCGACGCGGACGCCCGCATTCTCGTGCATGACACCGAAATACCCGGCAAGGTCGTGCAGCGCTCGCACCAAACCGATGAACGCACCCGCACGGTGCCGGTGCGCATCGAGGTCGATAACCGCAAGGACCTGCTGCATCCGGGTGAATTGGTTGAAGCGCGCATCGCCGCGGGCAGCGCGGTGCAGAAGCTCGCGGTACCCGCCGACGCGATTGTGCTGCTGCAGAACCAGCCGACTGTGTTCCTTGCCAAGGGCAACGGGACGTTCGAACCGGCACCAGTCATGGTCGGCGATACCCGCGATGGCTGGACGGTCATCACGCAAGGCCTCAAGGCCGGCGACACCTACGTGCGCAAGGGCACCTTCGCCCTGAAGGCCCGTTTGCTGCGCTCGCAGTTGGGAGAAGAATGATGCTGGAACGTCTGGTTGAATTCTCCCTGCGCTACAAGGTGCTGGTGCTGATCATTTTCGTGGTGATCGGCTTTCTCGGCTTCCAGGCGGTGCGCCAGCTGCCCATCGATGCGTTTCCCGATGTCACGCCGGTGCAGGTCAATGTCTACACCGAAGCGTCGGGCCTTGCGGCCGAGGATGTGGAGCAACTGCTGACCACGCCGGTGGAGTCGGCGCTGGCCGGCCTGCCCAAGGTGGAACAGATCCGCTCGGTGAGCCTGTTCGGGCTGTCCTATGTGTCGGTGTATTTCGATGACAGCATGGACATCTACTTCGCCCGCCAGCTGGTCAACGAACGCTTGCAACAGGTCGGCGATCGCCTGCCGGCGGGTTACGGCAAACCGGAGATGGGGCCGAACACGTCGGGTTTGGGTCAGGTGTTCTGGTACACCGTCGAGCGTGCCGACACCACCTTGAAAGGTGCCACGGCGGGCACCGCACCGAACGACATGGACCTGCGTACGCTGCAGGACTGGACTATTCGCCTGATCCTACGCACCGCGCCCGGCGTCGACGACGTCACCTCGTGGGGCGGCCAGGAGAAGCAGTTCCAGGTGCGCATCGATCCGATGAAACTGATCGCACACAAGCTCGGCTTCAAGGAGGTGATCGAGGCTTTGCAGGCGAACAACGCCCAGGTCGGCGGCAACTTCGTTGACGTCGGACGCGAGCAGTATCTGGTGCGCGGCCTCGGGCTGATTCAAAACGCGAAGGATCTGGGCAATATCGTCCTCAAGACGGAAGACGGCACGCCGGTCTACGTGCGTGACGTGGCCACGATCACCGAAGCGGGCGCCCCGCGCACCGGCGCGGTCACGCGGGACGGCAAGGAAGTGGTGATGGGCCAGGCCCTGGCACGCATCGGCGAAAACGCCAAGAGCGTGGTCGATGCGGTCAAGGCCAAGCTCGATACAGTGAAGCAGGCACTGCCGCCCGGCGTGGTGGTCAAGCCGGTGTACGAACGTACCGAACTGGTCAATGCCGCCGTGGGCACTGCCGTACGCGCGCTGATCGAAGGTTCGATCCTGGTGGCACTCGTGCTGTTCCTGTTCCTCGGCGAGTTTCGCAGTGCATTGGTAGTGGTCGTGGCGTTGCCGCTGGCCATGCTGATCGCCTTCATCTGCATGAATCAGGTCGGGCTGTCGGCCAACCTGATGTCGTTGGCGGGCCTGGCGATCGGTATCGGCATGATGGTCGATGGTGCGGTGGTGATGGTGGAAAACGCCTACCGCATCATGGCCGAACGCAAGGCGCATGGTGGTCCGGTGGATCGCACCGCGGCCGTGCTGGCGGCCGCCCGCGAGGTGGCCAATCCGATGGCATTCGCGATCCTGATCATCATCGTGGTGTTCCTGCCGCTGTTCAGTCTGCAAGGGCTGGAAGGCAAGATGTTCAAGCCGATGGCGTTCAACATCAGCTTCGCGATGGCCGGCTCCCTGATCCTCGCGCTGACCCTGATCCCCGTACTCGCCGCACTGGTGCTGAAGCCCAAGGAAGAGAAGGACACCTGGCTGGTGGCCTTCCTGAAGCGCCACTACGCCACGGTACTGGCGTGGTCGCTGGCACGACGCAAGCTCGTGCTTGGCCTCGCCGCTGGTGCCTTGCTCGGCAGCCTCGCGCTGTTCCCGTTCCTGGGCAAGGAGTTCATGCCCAACCTGAAAGAGGGCGCCATCATGTGGCGTATCACCTCGATTCCCTCGGCCTCGCTGGATGAGTCGATCAACATCTCCAAACAGGTGTCGGCGCTGATCAAGCAGAAGTTTCCCGAGGTGGATACCACGCTGGCGATGATCGGTCGCGCTGAAAAAGGCGAGACCGCCGACGTGAACTACATGGAGGTCTACACGCCGCTGAAGCCCAAGGATCAATGGCGCAAGGGCGAAACGCTGGAAAGCATCGAGGAAGCGATGCAGAAGGAACTGTCGGCTGCCTTGCCCACTGCCGTGGTGAGCTATACCCAGCCGATCCAGATGCGCATCGAGGAACTGATCTCCGGCGTGCGGGCCACGTTGGCGCTGAAGATCTACGGCGATGATCTGGGCGAGCTTGATCGCCTGAGCGGCCGCATCAAGAACGTGCTGGCCGGCGTACCTGGTGTGGCGGATCTGGCGTTGGAAGCGAACATCGGCAAGCCGCAGATCCGCATCAAGGTGGATCGCGATGCGCTGGCCCGTTATGGCTTGAACGCCGACGATGTGCTGACCGTGGTGAAGAACGGCATCGGCGGCGAGCCGGTGACCACGTTGCTCGATGGCGTGAAGCGCTTCGATATCGCGGTGCGGCTGGACGATGCGGACAAGGCATCCCTGCCGGCGATCCAGCGAATACCTATCCGCACCGCCAGCGGCGCGTTGGTGCAGCTGTCGCAGGTGGCCGAGGTTAGTGATGCGGAAGGCTATTCATTCATCCGTCGCGAGCAGTTGCAGCGCTACGCCGTCATCCAGATGGATGTGCGCGGTCGCGACATCGACGGCTTCGTCAAGGATGCGAACGCTGCGATCGCCAAGCAGGTGAAGTTGCCCACGGGCTACTACAGCGAATGGGGTGGCGCGTTCGAGAACCAGCAGCGGGCCTTGAAGCGGTTGTCGCTGATCGTGCCGGCGACGATCTTCTTCATCTTCGTGCTGCTCTACACCGCCTTCAACTCGGTGAAGTACGCCGCCTTGATCCTGGCCAACGTGCCGTTCGCCACCATCGGCGGCATCGTCGGGCTGGCTATCACCGGGCAATACCTGTCGGTGCCCTCGGCGATCGGCTTCATCGCCGTGTTCGGCGTGGCGATGTTGAACGGCATCGTGTTGGTGAGCTTTTTGAACGAGCAACGGGAGAAAGGGCTGCCAGTCCGGGAGGCGGTGATTCGCGGCACCGCGTTGCGCATGCGACCGGTGATGATGACCGCCAGCGTGGCGATCCTGGGTCTAGTGCCGATGCTGCTTTCCAGCGGCGTCGGTGCGGAAACCCAGCGCCCGCTCGCCACCGTGGTGGTCGGTGGTCTGATCACCTCGACCCTGCTGACGCTGGTACTGCTGCCGGTGCTCTACGACTGGATCGAAGAACGCGCCGCACGGCGCCTGGCCAAGGAGAACACCCCATGAAAGAAGTGAAGGCATTCATCCACCGCGGCCGCATCGTCGACGTCATCCACGCCCTCGAGGACGGTGGATTTCGTTACCTGTCCGTCAGTGACGTCAAAGGTCTGCTGACCGCGCTCAGCGCCCAGGAGCAGATCTATTCGATGGAGCTGGGCGAACGGGTCACCCGGCAAATCAAGCTCGAAGTGTTCTGCGAGGACGATCAGGCCGAACGCGCGGTACAACTGATTCGTCTGCACGGACGCACCGGTCAGAGCGTGGCCGGCTGGGTCTATCAGAGCACGGTGGATCGGGCATGGCCCATCGACGGTGCCGTGGACTGAAGGCGATGGGCGGGTTGCTCCCGCCCATCCTTCCGGGTGTCATTACATAACGCTGCGGCGGTCGCGTAAGGTGACCGCCGCACGGGAGACTTCGATGAGCACGTCAGAGCCACACAAACACGATCACGATCATCACCACGACCATAGCCACGGCGTGGCACCGGATGCGAACAAGAAATACCTGACCATCGCGCTGCTGTTGCTGCTCGGTTTCATGGCGGTCGAGGTGGTGGTCGGCATTCTGGCCAAGTCGCTGGCCCTGATTTCCGATGCCGGCCACATGCTCACCGACGTGGGCTCGATCGGGCTGGCCTTGGTCGCGATGCGACTGGCCCGTCGGCCGGCCAGCGGTAGCTACACGTTCGGACTCAAGCGCGTGGAAATCCTGAGCGCGCAGGCGAACGGCGTGACCCTGTTGTTGCTGTCAGTCTGGTTCATCGTCGAGGCGATTCGTCGCCTGATTGATCCACCGGTGGTGGAAGGCTTGCTGGTCACGGTGATTGCGGTGGTCGGCATCGGCGTCAACCTGCTGGCCGTTTGGGCGATGAGCAAGGCCAACCGGCAAAGCCTCAACGTCGAAGGCAGCTTCCAACACATCCTCACCGACCTCTATGCCTTCATCGCCACAGCCATTGCCGGCGCCGTCATCTGGTGGACGGGCTGGAATCGCGTCGACTCTATCGCCGCGCTGGTGGTCGCCGGGTTGATGCTGAAAGCCGGCATCGGGCTGGTACGTGAATCGGGACGCATCTTTCTGGAGGCTGCCCCGCGCGGCCTCGATCCGGTCGCGATTGCCGAGGCGATCCGCGCCGTGCCGGCGGTGACCCGGCTAGATGACTTGCACGTGTGGGAAGTGACCTCGGGCATGCCGGCGTTGTCGGGGCACATCTATGTGAACCACGACATTGACTGCCACGACGTGCGCCGTGAGGTAGAAGCCATGTTGCACGATCGCTTCAAGATCACGCACACGACACTGCAAACCGATCATGGAACCACCGACGAATCGGCTGGCGCGGCAGCGGGCTGCAGCTTTGCCTCAACCGGCGGGGCGCATTAAGACACCGCCGCGTTGGCGATGAACGAAACCTCACGCCTGTGACGATGTGGGCGCGATGACGCGCGTCAGCGCAGGGCGACGAAGCCATCTCCAACCACACAACATAACCAGCCCACCCATCGCGAGCGCGCCCAGCATGTCGCCGGGGTAATGCACGCCCAGATAGATGCGGGCCCATGCCATCGGCAGGCCGAGCAGCGCGATCCCGAGGCCCCAAGCTCGGGTACGTCGATCCAGCAAAAGCACACTGGCCACCACCCATTGCACAGTCAGGTGGTCGCTGGGAAAGCTGCCGGTGGCCGCATGAGTTACCCAAGCTTGACCAGCACCGGCCACGAACGGACGCGCGCGATCCCAAACCAAGCCGATGACCAGGTTCGCGAACAATGCCGCTGCGGCGGCACTCGATGCTTTCAGGGCGATCGAGCGCATCGACCACTGAGGAAACATCAGCATCGTCCCAAGGAGAGCGGCGGTCAGGATCAACGGCCCATCGGCCAGGGCACGTGCCAGATGCAGCATCGCCGGCGACGGCGGCACCAGCGAATGGATGGCGTGGAACAGTCGCAGGTCAACTGCGTAAGCCATGGTGCCAAACCCCGAGATCGGCGACGTCATGGCTCGCTGATCGTTGCAAGGGCTGCGGCCCGTGCTTCCTTCGCTTCACGCAGGATGCCCAACGCCTCCTTCAACACGTAGCACGCGATGGCCGCACCGATGACCAGATCGGGGACCGCACTGTGTAGAAGCAGCACCAGCACACCGGAGGTGATCACCGCCAGGTTGGCGATGACGTCGACCCGCGTGAACAGCCACGTGGCGCGCAGATGCACTTCGCCGTGACGGAACCGCTCCAACAATCGCAGCACGGTGGCATTCACGATCAAGGCGATGAAGGCAATACCCATCATCCAAACACCCTCGGGATGACTGCCCGCGACGAGTCGCCACACCACACCGGCGAGGACACTCGCGCCCAGGATCAGCAGCAACGTGCCACTCAGAGTGGCGGCCGATGCCTTGAAGCTTGCGGTGCGGTGCCAGGCGACGAGCGCGATGCCGTACGCACTCGCGTCGGCGAGCATGTCCAGCGAATCGGCGATCAGCCCCATCGATTGCGCGATCAGACCCGCGATTACACCGACCACAAACATCGTGGCATTGAGTCCCAGCGCGAAGCGCAGGATGCGTCGCTCCGCTTCATTGCTGGCTTTTGCGTGGCAGCCACAGTCACTCATGTTCTATCGCCTTCATTCCGCATCAGGGAGAATTTCCTTGGCCGCGGTGACTGACGCGGCTGGTTGGCGGCCACGGCGGATATTGAACACGAATCCAACCGCCAGCAGCACCAGGATCGTCAACTGAGCCAGCAAGGATTGCCACGTCGGATAGATGCCAAGCAGTTCGATATGCGGCATCGGGGCGACGCTCACCGCGACCCAGCCGGCTTCCTGCAGCGCGGCGATTCCTTTGCCGGTCAGCACAATGGCGAGCACAGCGATCAACGCCGAACTGGCGGAGAAGAACGTGCCGATCGGCAAGCGCCGGCTCGTGCGCAGCAGCACCCAAGCGATCAGCCCCAGCACGGCCGCACCGGCCGCAATGCCGCCAAGCAGCCACGCTTCCTGGCCGTCGTTCCACAGCGCCGCGTAGAACAGAATGCTCTCGAACACCTCGCGATAGACCGAGATGAAGGCCAGCCCGAACAGGAACCACGCCGAACGCCGGTTGAGCGCGGCCGCCATCTTCTCCTTCAGGTAGGCCTGCCAGCGACCGCCGATGCTCTTCTGGTGCATCCACAGACCCACCCCGAGCAGCACAAACGCCGCAAACAGCGACGACAGCCCCTCGGTCAACTCACGGCCGGCACCACTGATGGAAATCGCATAGCTGGCAATCGCCCAGGTGATTCCCCCGGCGACCAACGCGAGGCTCCAGCCGGCGTGCACGTAACGCAGTGCTTCGGGCCGCGCGGCCTTGCGCAGGAAGGCGAGCAGTGCGACCACGACCAACAGGGCTTCCAGACCTTCACGCACCAGGATCGTGAAAGCACCCAGGAAGGTGGCGGCCGCATCGCCTGCGGCATCGGCGGTGACTTCTTGCGCGCGCACCAGCAGACCATCGACCTCATCGGCCTGTTTCGACACCGATTCCACTGAGGTGCTGCTCGTCAGCGCGGTGCGATAGGCACCCATCGCCGTTTCAAGCTTGGCGCGCAGCGCGCCGTCACGCGCATTGAGTTGCGGCTCGACCGGCTCCACGCCATCGAGATAGGCGGACAACGCCAGTTGAGTGGCTTGCGCCTTGGCACCGGCTCGGTAAGCCGTCAGGCTCGCCGCCAGTCGCGCTCGTGCCAGAGGAATACCCGCAAAAGCCTGCTGCTGGACGGCATCGGGGTGGGCCCGCAGATAGCCCATGATCGCCCGTGAGCGCTCCGCACCCAGCGTGGGCGTCAACTGCGTGACGCGAGCACGCGACAGCTCTTTCAAGTCAGCGATCTGCGCCCGTGCGCTGGTGTCGTGCTGCCACGTATCGGCACCGGCGGCGGCCTCCTTGGTATAAGCCAGCGAGCCCACGTAGTACGCCAGCGCCCAACGATCCTCGGAGGAGAGTTGCTGCGCGTAGCTCGCCATCGGCGTGCCTTCCACGCCTTGGCTGATCACCTCGTACAACGACAGCGCACTGCGCTGATCGGCCCGCGTCTGGTCGGTGAAGTTCACCGGATGGGGCGACAGCAAGAGACCCGCCGGGCCGTCACCATGACCGGTCGACCCATGACAGGTGGCGCACTGGTTCTGATAGAGCGCCGCGCCACGCGCCACGTCGGGAGCCTGTTCCGGTGCGGTCGGTACGGGGTAGGCCTGCAGCAATGCATCGGCCAGCGCATGCGCTTGCGTCGCCACCTGCGCGGGTGCCGTTTTGGCATCCACCGAGGCCACCAACGTATCGGCCTGCTTCAAGAGTGCGGGCGTGGTCGCGGTCGGTGGTAACGCGCCGATACGTGATCGAGCCGTCGATGTGAATTCCCGCATCTCGGCGTACTCGGATGCGCTGATCACTGCGCCATCTTTCACCGCACCAGCGTAATCGGTCGCCAGGTAATCCAGCATCTGCCACGTTTGTGGAACGGTCGCGATGGCATTCTGAGCCATCACTGTAAAGGTCGTCACACTGCACAGGAGTAGCGCCGCAACGGACAGTTTGCGCGAAGTGCTGCGAATAAGATTCGTTATCATTAATGCATGATACCCGCCCTTCGACAGTTCGTCAGCAGTTGTTCGCCAGACAATGTTCTCGTTACCAAGCGTGCTCCTCGTGTCGGAACACTCCAAAGGTCGAACTCAATCCTGACGGTTAATTCGTTGCTTTCCGGCCCGTGCCCGCCAAATCTTCCAGAATCGGACAATCTGGGTGACTATCGCCATGGCAGCGACGGGCCAGATCTGTGAGCGTGGCGCGCATGGATTCCATTTCACGGATCTTCTGTTCCAGTGCCCTGGCGTGTTGCAGCGCCAATTGCTTCACCTCACTGCTCGCCCGCCGCCGATCGTCCCACAGACTTAGCAGTTGCTCGATTTCCTTAATCGAGAACCCCAGGGTTCGCGCACGTTTGATGAAGCGCAGGCGATGCAGATCGCTCTCGGCGTACAGGCGATAGCCAGCAAATGTGCGGCCCGCGGTTGGCATGAGTCTGATCGACTCGTAGTGACGAATCATCTTGGCGCTGACCGCTGTGGCCTCGGCGGCGTCGCCGATGGTATGCAGTCCCTGGGCACGTGCACCGGCGGCTTCGGGGCGTAGCGTAGGGCGTGGCATCGTTGTCTCCGGTTATTCCTTGTGGGCGTGGGGACGCCAGCGGCGCAGCAACAAGGTGTTGCCCACCACACTGACGCTGGACAGCGCCATCGCGGCCCCAGCGATCATCGGATTGAGCATGCCCAGGGCAGCCAGCGGTATGCCGATCGCGTTGTAGATGAAGGCCCAGAACAGATTCTGACGGATCTTGCGCGTGGTACGCCTCGAAATCTCGATCGCATCAGCAATCAGGCGCGGGTCGCTGCGCATCAGGGTCACCCCGGCGGTTTCCATCGCCACATCGGTGCCGGACCCCATCGCAAAGCCGACGGCGGCTGCGGCAAGCGCCGGCGCATCGTTGATGCCATCACCGACCATCGCGACATGGTCGCCGGCATCGGTAAGTGCTGTGACAGCCTCCGCCTTCTGTTCGGGTAGCGTATCGGCGATCACGGTTTCGATACCCAGTTCAGTGGCGATGGCCTCGGCGGCGGCGCGGCGGTCACCGGAGATCATGACCGTGCGCAAGCCGAGTGCATGCAACTGGGTGACGGCCTCGCGCGCTGTCGTACGCGGCGCATCGCGAAAAGTGAGAACACCGCGCACCACGATGCCTGTCGCATCGCGCTCGGCCAGCCACGCGGTAGTTTGCGCGCTGGCGTCTAGCCCAAGGCCGATGCGTTCCATCACGCTGCGATCCACACCTAACTCGTCCATCCAGCGCTCGCTGCCCAGAACGAGCTCGCGGCCTGCCACGCGACCACGCACACCACGACCGACCACGGCCGCCACCTCCGTCGCCGGCACGATGCGGCGCTGACCGTCAGCCGCTGCCTGCAGGACTGCCTTTGCCAGCGGGTGCTCGCTGCCGGCCTGCAGACTGGTGGCATCGTCCAGCAGCGCGTTGTCGTCGCCACTGATCGCAAGGCGCTGCACCAGCGTCGGGCGACCTTCGGTCAGAGTGCCGGTCTTGTCGAAGGCGACGACGGTGACCGACTGCGCGACCTCAAGCACTTCGGCGTCCTTGATCAGGATGCCTGCGCGGGCGGCCACCCCGGTGCCGGTCATGATCGCTGTGGGCGTGGCCAAACCCAGCGCACAAGGACAGGCGATGACCAGCACCGCCACCGCATTGAGAATCGCGCGACTCCAATCGCCGGTACTCAAACCCCATGCAAGCAGAGTGATCAGGGCCAAGACGATGACGACGGGTACGAAGATCCCGCTCACACGATCCACGATGCGCTGGATCGGCGCCTTCTTGGCCTGGGCGTCCTCCACGGCACGAATGATCCGGGCAAGCCGGCTCTGCGCACCGACTGCCTCCGTGGCTAACACGAGCCGGCCTTCACCGTTGATCGCACCACCGATGACGGCATCGCCTGTGTGTTTGGCCACCGGCACGCTTTCCCCGGTGATGAGGGACTCGTTGACTTGTGAGATGCCTTCGAGCACAAGACCGTCGACCGGGATGCGTTCACCGGGAAGCACGACGACCACATCGTCCACGCGAATCTTCTCCAACGGCAACCAAATTTCCTGATCGCCTTCGCGCCGACGCGCCTGTTCGGGGCGCAAGGACTGCAGGGCGCGAATCGCTTCGGTGGTCTGTCGCTTGGCGCGCGCCTCCAGCCATTTGCCCAGCAGGATCAGGGTAATCAGTACGGCGGAGGCCTCGAAATACAGCGGCGCGTGACTGAGGCCGACACCATCGCGCAGCAAATGAAAGACGCTAAGACCATAGGCAGCTGACGTGCCCAAGGCCACCAGCAGGTCCATGTTGCCAGTGCGTGCGCGCACTGCCTTGTACGCCGCCCGATAAAACCGGGCACCCAACCAGAATTGCACGGGCGTGGCCAACAGCCATTCCAGCCAGCCGGGCAGCATCAGGTGGATGCCGAGTGGCATGGCCAGCATCGGCGCCATCAATGGCAGCGATAGCACGGTGGCCCAGATCAGATGACGGCGCTCTTTGGCGGCACCGGCGGTCTTCATCGGAGTCGGTACGGAAGATGATTCCGCATCCGCGATACTGGCCTGGTAACCGGCGTCCACGACCGCCTTGATCAACACGGCAGCATCGGTCCCCGCGCTGATCGTGACGGCAGCCCGTTCGGTGGCCAAGTTGACGTTGCTCGCGATGACCCCCGGCACCGCGCGCAGGGCGCGTTCGACGCGTCCCACACAGGACGCGCAAGTCATGCCTTCAATCCGCAGGGCCACCGTGTCGATGGCGACCTCATAGCCGGCGGCCGTCACGGCAGCGTGTAGGGCCGGCAATGCCTGCGGCGTCGATGTCCGCACCGTCGCCTGCTCGGTGGAGAGGTTCACCGTCGCGTCGATGGTCCCGGCCACTGCCTTCAGTGCCCGCTCGACGCGCCCGACGCACGAGGCGCAGGTCATGCCGACAATACCAAAGCGAACAACGGAGGGCGTGTCGGGAGAGGAAAGTGGTGTGGCGTGAGTGTTCATGAGGAGGAACTCCCGGGAGGGAGCGCCATCATGATGTCTCCCATCATGGGAGGGTCAAGCATGCCGACTGAAGACACTGAGACTTGACCTTCCCACCATGGTAAGCCTCATTTTTTTCCTCACTGGCAGCCTGCCGGACGATGGAGAGATCACCATGCAATTTTCAGTCGACAACATGACCTGCGGACACTGTGTCCGAGCCATCACCGCCGCCTTGCAAAACCTCGATGCCCACGCCAAGGTCGATGTGGATCTGGCGAGCGGAAGGGTTCAGACAGAAGGCAGTTTTACTTCGGCGGCCGCCGTCGCGGCGATGGAAGCGGCGGGGTATCACGCCGCGCCCGAGGTCGGCAGCCAAGCCTCGGCCGCCGCCACGTGCTGCGGACATTGTCATTCGTAGCCGCGAGGAGGCGCGCTGGAATTCTATAACTAGAGAAAGCCCAGCGCGGCCGGGTGGCGGGAGCGGTATTTCAAGCCAACCGGCAATGACAATAGGTGAACGATTGCGTGGTACCAAAGGGCGTGCGATGCAGTTCGAGCGCGCTATCGATCAGGTCAAAACGTGGACCAAGCGCGTGAAGCAGTGACGCCGCGTCGTAGCGCAGCACGTCCAGACCGCTGCATTGCTCGGGACCCTGCAGGCTGAAGGTGGCGATGATGACGTGCCCGCCGGGTTTCAGCGATCGAGTGAGCTGGTGGACGTAGGTGGCACGTTGCTCAGCCGTGGTCAGGAAGTGAAACAGCGCCCGATCGTGCCAGAGGTCGAAGTGCTGTTCAGGCAGTGATGCTTGCAGGATATCGGCGGCCAGCCACGTCACTTGGGTTGCTTGGCTGCTGAGGCGTTGCTTCGCTACCTCGATGGCCGCGGTCGAGATATCCAGCACCGTGAGCTTTCGGTACCCCTGGGCAAGAAGATCATCGACCAGCGTTGCCTCACCACCACCGATGTCGATGATGGCGGCCTCGCGATCGGGTAACGCTTCGGCGATCATGTCGAGCGACGTATCCAGGTGTTCGCGATACCAGCTGACGGCATCCGCTGACTTCGTCTGGTAGACCCGTTCCCAATGTTGCTTGCTGACCATCATCGAATCCCCGACATTGCGCGCATGACCATTGCTTGTGAGGTCCTTTAACTGAGACGTGATGATCGATGCCACCGACCATGCAGGCGAAACGCTACCGCCCTGATCTGACGCCATTACGGCGTTTTGGTGCTTTCCGATGGCGCGCCGGTATGTGCCACGTAGAGCAAGTAGTCGATCAGACCCAGAATCTGGACCACACGTTCGGGTGCCAGGTCAGACAGCAACTTATGGTGCACCTGGTTTCGGATGAAGCCAAACACCCCGCGGTACAGCAGGTGAACCGCATCCTGCTCTCCCTGAATTTCGCTAACGCGGATCGCCGGCGTCCCACCCGCGAAGGCGCGGGCGGCTAGATCCGCGCCGGTGGCTGCATCGCTGGATCGGGTCAATACGCGCAGACGATGCTCAAGAATGCGCGTCGCTTCGGTGACGACTGTGTCGTGTCGCTCGGACTGACCGGATTCCTCGAATTGATTGAACAGATCCAGGCAACGTCGCTTGAGTTCGGTATCGAGGATCTCGATGGAATCGATCATGACGGGCTTCGGCCGTCGAGCGTGTGCCACGGAATGATCCAAGGGATCGTTCCTTTCCTGTTCGACAGTGGCAAGCCGCTCCTGCTCAACCAAGAGTGGCAATACCGAGGCCTTGGCAAAGATCCCCTGGGTGGCTAACTGTTCTTCGCGCAAGGTGATCTGCCGATCAAGCGCCGACAAGAGATGGGTGGTCACATTGGGCTTGCTCGAAAGATCGTTTCGCCGTTGCTTGAGGAAACCCAAGTAGAGCAGCCCGACCGACTTCAGGTACCGCACGGTTCCATGATCCAGGCCGAGGTCGCAATCGAACTTGTCGGTGGACTTGGCCAGGCTATCTTCGAGCCATTGCCGGGTGCGCGCGGCTTCGCGTTGACCTCGATCGAAGCGAATCTCCCGCCGGACCTCTTCGGTGAAGAAAGCCTTCAAGTGCGGGTCGCCTTCGATTTCAGCGACCTCAGAGGACAGCAGTTCCTCGTAGTACTTCAAGGCACCGACGAAAAAGTCGAGCGTGTCGCGAAGGAAAGCCACCCACGAATAATGATGGCTATCGGCGGGTTCCGGCGCAGCTGTACGGGTCGTCATCGGATATGGCCTTGAGGTACTGAGTATCAAAATATACCCTGGGGGGGTAAGGTACTAGCATCAAATGGAGATATCACCATGGGCCATACCACCCGCAACAAAACGAAACTGCTCAACCGGGTGCGCCGCATTCGTGGGCAAGTCGAGGCGGTGGAACGCGCCCTGGAGAACGAAACCGATTGTGCCCAAATTCTGCAGCTGGTGGCTGCGGTACGCGGCGCCACTAACGGGTTGATGGCGCAACTCTTGGAAGACCATATCCGTTTTCATGTCGTCGATCCCGATCGTGAAAGCGATCCGGAGAAAGCCAAGGCCGCCGGCGAGCTGATCGACGTCGTACACGCGTACCTCAAATAGTCATCCAGGATATCTATGTCATCCCACGAACCGAAGATCGGCAACGCGCTGGCTGATGCCGCGCAGAAGCGCACCACGGCGCCGGACGTCCACGACGACCATGAGCATGCGTTCGATCGCTGGGAAGCCGCTCGCATCGTATTCGTGGGTCTTGCCGCCATCGCGGTGTGGTTCCGGTGGTGGGAGCCCTTCGCGCCGGTAAGCGTGATTGGCGTGGCGGGTGTCCTGGTCGGTGGTTGGCCGATCTTCCGGGAAGCCGCCGAAAACATCTTTGCGCGTCGCATGACCATGGAGCTATCCATGAGCATCGCTCTGATTGCGGCGGCGGCGATCGGCGAATTCTTCACGGCGTTGATCATCACGTTGTTCGTGTTGATCGCTGAAGTCCTCGAAGGCATGACGGTTAGCCGTGGTCGCACGGCCATTCGTGACTTGCTCGATTTCCTTCCTCGTTCGGCGACCGTGCGTCGCGCAGGGAGCATCGCCGAGATCGACGCCAGAGAACTGGTCGTGGGCGATGCCATCTTGGTCAATCCGGGCGGCCGGGTGCCCGTCGACGGTGTCGTACTCAGCGGTCACTCGTTTCTGGACCAGTCGCGCATTACCGGCGAATCGATGCCCGTGGAAGCCACCGCCGGCGCACCGGTCTATGCCGGATCGATCAACCAGTCCGGTGCGATCGAGATTCGGGCCGAGCGGCTGGGGCGAGATACGAGCTACGGCAAGATCATTGACGCTGTGGAGCAATCCGAGCGCTCGCGCGCCCCCGTGCAGCGGCTGGCCGACCAGTTGGCCGGTTACCTGGTGTACTTCGCGCTGGCGGCGGCGGTGCTGACGTGGCTGATCACCCGCGATATGCGCTCGACCATCTCGGTGATCATCGTGGCCGGCGCCTGCGGCATTGCGGCGGGTACACCCTTGGCGATCCTGGGAGCGATCGGGCGGGCAGCACGCTTGGGCGCCATCATCAAAGGCGGTCTATACCTCGAAACCCTTGGTCGGGTCGATACGGTGGTCGTCGACAAGACCGGCACACTCACCTTCGGGCGACCGGAAGTGCAGCACGTCTTCCCCGTGGATGGTGTCCTCATCGAAGAGGTGCTTGAGGCCGCCGCAACCGCCGAAATCCGCTCCGAGCATCCGCTAGGTCAAGCCATCGTCGCCTATGCCAAGGCGCAAGGGCTCACCGTCGCTGAACCTGATCATTTTGCCTATACCCCCGGCCGTGGTATTGCGGCCACCCTGGCCAACGCGATGTTGCTGGTCGGTAATCGCACGCTGATGACCGATCACCGTGTCGACGTACCCGCGTCGCTCATCGAACGCTTGGTAGCGACTTCGGAAGTGTACGTGGTACGCAACGGTCAGTTGCTCGGTGCCATTGCCGTGGCGGACACCGTGCGTCCCGAAGCACGCGCTGCTGTCGATGCGCTGGCAGCGCTCGGTCTACGCACCATCCTGCTGACCGGTGATGCGCAACCGGTAGCCAAGAACGTCGCCGAGCATCTGGGCATCGCCGAGTACGAGGCCAATTTACTGCCCGAGGACAAACATCGGAAGGTGGCTGCCCTGGTCGCCGCTGGCCGCATCGTCGCCATGCTGGGCGACGGTATCAACGATGCCCCCGCGCTCACGGCAGCCAGCGTTGGTGTGGCCATGGGCTCGGGTACCGACGTTGCCCGCGAGAGTGCCGACATGGTGCTCCTGGGCAATGATCTGTCGCGCTTCGTCGATACGCTGGTGATTGCACGGCGCACGCGTAACATCATCTGGTTCAACTTCGGTGGGACCATCGTCGTCGACGTGATCGGTGTCGTTCTGGCGTCATTGGGCCTGCTCAACCCGTTGGCCGCCGCGTTCATCCATGTGGCTTCGGAGATGGCCTTCATCCTCAATTCTGCGCGACTACTTCCGCCGATCGATCGTCAACGGCCTGCCACACATCCACCGGTTGCGCTGCTGGAACACTGATCCTGCGTGCGGCGCTGGTCCGACTGGCATCGCTGTCTTTCAGAACCATTCTATTGAGTTGTCTCCATGCCCTGGATCATCACCAAATACCTCATCACCTCGGCCATCGTGGTGGCGGTGTCGGAACTGGCCAAGCGCAGTGATCGGCTGGGAGCGCTGCTCGCGTCACTCCCGTTGGTGACACTGCTCGCGCTGACCTGGCTCTATCTGGACAAGCAGCCGGTGGAGAAAATTGCGAATCACGCCTGGTATACGTTTTGGTATGTCGTGCCGACACTGCCGATGTTCCTGATCTTTCCGCGCCTATTTGCCCGCTTCGGCTTCTGGCCTGCATTGGCACTGAGCGCGCTCATCACGGTGGTGTGCTTTGGTGTTTTTGCGCTTGCCGTCAAGCCCTTTGGGATCAAATTGCTCTAAAGCGGCAGCCAGGCTACGACGCAACCCCATCGGCGGTGCGATGTTCATCGCGTGCAGCTTGCCAGACTTCTCGCGCTGCATCGGCATTCAACATCATGATGCCCAGACCCACGATGAGATCCGGCCATGCTGAAGGGTAAAAGATCGTGGCAAGAGCAGCGATGATGATCGCCACATTGGCAAACGCATCGTTCCGGGCCGAAAGAAAGGCCGCCCGCGTCAGACTCCCTCGATGCGCTCGAAAACGCACAAGCATCAGTGCGCAAGAAAGGTTGATCGCCAACGCCCCCAGCGCTGTGATCGATAGCGGGATGGGAGCGGGCGGAATCGGTGCATGGAATTTGCCCCATGCTGCCCACAGCGTGGCTAAGGCAGGAATGAGCAAAATGCCGGCCATAGCCATACCGGTTCGCGCGCGTGCTTTTAGCGACCACGCAAAGGCGGTCCAGATCAGCAGGTTGACCGAAGCGTCCTCCAGAAAATCCACGCTGTCGGCGAACAGCGAGACGGAACCGATGCGCAGGGCGACGGCAAACTCGATCCCGAAGTAGCCGAGGTTGAGCAACGCCACGATAAGCACCGTGCGTCGCAAGATGGCATGGTCGCTCGAATCGTCAAACCGTTTGCTCATGGATCCTCCCGGAATTCACATCCAGCCACATGGGATCGCGGACAACCTACCAGCGTCACGCCTCTGATGCGTGTTCGGGTACTGGTGAGATAGGCCGATTACATCGTACGGAACAGGTGCAGATAGCTGCGACTGACGGGCAGCAACTCATGGTGCGTATTCTGCTGAAACCCACCAGCAATTGCGGTCGCAAACCTACCAGTTGCAATGCTTCCAAAGCGACCACCTTCAGCTTTGCGCGACGCTTTTTCGGCAGCCAATTTCATCGAGCGTGTTCTGGAATCACCACTGCGGGGGCTACGTGTGGTTGGCTGGCTATGACCGCCACAAAATAACGTCACCCTCCATCCTTGGTGGTCTCGCGGTAGCGATAGGTCTCGGCGATGAAATCCGAAAACGCGACCGCCGAAGCAACGGCAAGTCGAGCATGCCGTGGATGAAGACCATGGTGCTGCCCGTCACGACCATGCCCGGTTCCGTAGAGACCACGCAACTGGGCCAGGTTGTTGGTGAGCTGGGTGAGATTCCGAAGAACCAAGCGGATATTCTCGGCTCCCTTGGCTTCATCGGTGATGCCTTCGGGCACCAACTGCAGCTCCTTGGCCACTTTCTTGGTCAGATCGCTCAGGTCGTCGGATTTACCGAACTCCACACCGCGCTTGGTGAGGATGGTTTTGCAGCATGACTCGATCAGCTCCTTGGCGGTGCCAATCGCCAGTTCTGGATCCGAATCAACCGCTCGCTCCATCCGTTCGATCGCCCGGGCCATGGAACCTGCCTCCAGGGCGTCGGCCACCGCCCGCCCGCGTGACAAAGCACGGCCACCGTGGTTGCTCAGTGCTCGGTAGGTAAAACGTGGGCGCCCTGCAATCTGCTCTTCTTCAACGATCTCCCAGCCGACCCGCTGAAGCTGATCGTTGTAATGCGTCACCAGCTTGATGGCTTCTTCGCGGCTGGGGCGAACCACAGGGTGAACGGTTTCGCACAGAAACCGCAGAAAGGTCTCGGCCGCCCCATCCATCAGCTGGAACCGATCATCCGAATACACCCAGTCCATCTCATAATCGTTGTTGTTGATGCAGTGCTGCCAAATGTCCCCGGCCGCATCCTTGAATCGACTGTCCCGAGAAGAAAGTTGCTGCAGGTCGTACAGTCGGCTTAAAAACTCCACCTCATCGAGTTGACCACACCAAGCCAAGCTGTCCATTCGCAACCCGTCAAAGATGTTGACTCGTGTCTGGCGCGGTATGCCGGGGCTTTCGGCTCGCCACTCCTTCCTTGTCTCCCGTGCTGGCACTATCTTGGCCGCGTACCAGTTCTGTGTTTCCTGCTCCAAGACGGTCTTGAGTCGCGCCGTGATCTGCGTTTCCAATTGCACGCGCCGAGCCCCCAAGCGGGCGTAGTTGGTAGTGGGCACTTCAAAGAGTACGTCCCAGAGATCAGTGCCACCGTTCCAGTTGTCGTACCCGGTCAGTTCGGCTCGGGCCGGGTATGTGCGAACCACATTGGCGGCTTCGTTCATGCCTTCGGCTTGGAGCAAGGCATGGACCGTAGCCAACGTGGTGTCGAGTTGCTTGTCGTCCACTGGTTTAAGCCCCCGTGTGTTTGGCCGGATTCGTCCACAACACAACACCCGTGATGTGCCCATCGGAATCGATGGTGTAGCCAAAGCGCGTCGCAAGGGCTTTACGATCTTTGCTGGCCTCATCTTCACGGCCATCGGCCGTGTCGTTGATGAGCTGCATTTGGCATTCAAAGTCCAAGCGTTTGGTCTCGACGGCGGCGACTTGTGCAGCGATGTCAGCCTTGTGACGATCGAGATCACGCTGCATCCCCTCGAACACACGCTCCACCGCGTCATGCCCCAATGGGGTCATGCTGAAGAACGAGGCATCAAACAGGTAACTGTATCGATTCAGGATGTCATGGGCGCGACTCAGCAACCGCTCGATTTGTTCAACGAACAACTCGGGCAGTTTTGCCGATTCGCCTTGTTTGGAGAGTTTGGCACCTCGGTGTGCCAGCACGTTGTGGCGGTACACAAACAGGGCCGTGACATCCGGGTCGGACTTCGAACACGACTTGATGTCCTGGTCGAGCACAATGGGGTCCGGCACCGCTGCATCTGAGTTCATCCACTGCACAAACGGGTCCCCGGGACGTCGTTTCATAACCGCATCTTTTCCAAAGAGATGCAGGTGCTCGCGGATACTGGTGAGCCACGAGCGCAAGTGAAGCGCGCTTTGCTCCTGGTCGAACACGCGCGCCAAGCTCGCCAGTGCCGTCCGACGATACGCTTGCAGCGTGTAATGCCAGAAGGGCCAGCCCTCGGTTTGCACCTCCGGCCACTTCTCCAGCTGGACCAGAAGTGCGTTGTGCTGATCCCAGAAAATGTGCGCGTCGACCACATCCCGAGCGAGTGCCTGGATGAGAGCGTTGAACTCGCTATCGTCGGCGACAGAGATGGTTTTAGAGGCCATGGGCCATGATACTGCTGGCCTCTCATGGAGCGGCTGCCCAGGCTTGGGCTCGCGTGTGGTCAGCCGGATTTCCCAGCAGTTGGCCGACAATATCACTATGTCTGTCGATGGTCGGCGCCATCACGCGCGTATTAGGTTGTTTGGACCTTACGCCGCGATTTGGCGGCGGCCACTGACGGCTTGCACGAAGTCTTGCCGACGCCACAGCTTCCGTCGGACTGACTGCAGCAATGATCCGTGAGATAGCCGATCAGGTCGTTCATCGCCTCGATCACCGGGGCGTAATAGATGAAACGCCCACTCTGTTCGCTGGTCACAAGACCGGCATGCGACAGCTCCTTCAGATGAAACGAAAGCGTGGCATTGGCCAGCCCCAGCTTCTCGGCAATCACACTCGCGGCCAGACCGTCTGGGGCGTGCTCAATCAGCAGCCGATAGACCGCCAACCGTGACTCCTGAGCGAGCGCCGAAAGGATCGTGAGGGCTTGTTTGGTCTGCATGGTGGGGGTGACCGTTTCAGAACGGTGTGCGGTGATCTTCGTGGGCAGTGTAATGCCAGTGCGCAACATCGGATCAAGCGGCCGTGTCGTTGCTGGATGCCTTTCCCATCGCATCGAGCCGACTGGACAGCGCGAGCCGATCCAGGGCCACCACGTTCAAATTGAGCAACAGGCTGATCCGTTGCTGCAAAAGGTTCCGGGCCAGCACAAAGGCTCTGTAAACGGTGGCCTCATCGCCTTGCGCCTTCGCCGGATCAGGGATGCTCCAGTGCGCAGTGATCGGCGCACCCGGCCACGCGGGACAAACCTCGCCGGCCACCTGGTCACACACGGTGATCACGAAATCCATCACCGGGGCATCTGGTGTCGTGAACTCCGCCCAGCTCTTGCTGCGCAGCCCGTCGCTGGGAAGATCAACGGCCTTAAGCACGTCCAGCGTCTGGGGGTAGATGAAACCTTTGGGCTGACTTCCAGCGCTGTAGCCATAAAAGCGATCGCGGCCAAAGTGATGCACGGTCGCTTCGGCCAGAATGCTGCGCGCCGAGTTGCCGGTGCACACGAACAACACGTTGTAGTGACCTTGCATGAGGATGCTCCGATCAAGCCTGCTGTGATTCATACCAACGCTTGCTGCCGTTGACGATGCGCACCACCGACAACATCACCGGCACTTCGATCAGGACGCCGACCACGGTGGCCAGCGCGGCGCCGGAGTGCACGCCGAACAGACCCACCGCCGTGGCGACAGCCAACTCGAAGAAATTGCTGGCACCGATCAGCGCCGAGGGCCCGGCCACGCAATGGGGCACCCCGAACCGACGGTTGAGCACGTAGGCCAATCCCGAGTTGAAATACACCTGGATTAGGATCGGCACGGCCAACATGGCAATCACCGCCGGCTGGGCCAGGATCTGCTGGCCCTGGAAACCGAACAGCAGCACGAGGGTGGCCAGCAGCGCAAACAGGGAGGCCGGGCCCAGCCGTTGGAGCAGTTTCTGCAACCGCGCCTCGCCACCTCGTGAAAGCACCCAGCGGCGAAGCGCCACGCTGATGGCCACCGGCACCACGATATAGAGCAACACCGACAACAGCAGCGTGTTCCACGGCACCGTGATCGAAGAAATGCCCAGCAGCAGCGCGACGATGGGCGCGAACGCGACCACCATGATCGTGTCGTTCAAGGCGACCTGGCTCAGCGTGAAGTTCGGTTCACCGTGGCAGAGGTTGCTCCACACAAACACCATCGCCGTGCACGGTGCCGCGGCCAGCAGGATCAAACCGGCAATGTAGGAGTCGAGCTGATCGGCAGGCAGGTAGCCGGCGAAGACATG
The DNA here is from genome assembly GCF_054061035.1 of Rhodanobacter sp. TND4EL1. Taxonomy (NCBI): domain Bacteria; kingdom Pseudomonadati; phylum Pseudomonadota; class Gammaproteobacteria; order Lysobacterales; family Rhodanobacteraceae; genus Rhodanobacter; species Rhodanobacter sp. TND4EL1. The sequence continues at coordinate 190,906 of NZ_JBSSDT010000005.1, read as the reverse complement.
GCGGATGAATATCCATCCCAGCAGCGCCATCGAGAACGGTTTGACGGCCCAATTGATGAAGAGTGTGACGCCAATGCCTTTCCATTGCTGGCGCACGCCACCGAGCGCGCTGAAATCAATCTTCAGCAGCATCGGAATGATCATCAGCCAGATGAGCACGGCGACCGGCAGATTGACCTGAGCGACTTGCATGCCCCCCAAGGTTTCAAAGGTGTTCGGTAGCCAGTGACCCAGGACCGTGCCCGCCACGATGCACAGCAAGACCCAGACCGTGAGATAGCGTTCGAAGAAGCCTATGCGGCTGCCACTGGCCGTATCCGGACCGGCGTCGACCACTTCAGCAGACAACTGGTTCATGCGTGTTCCTCTTCGGCGTCGGTGATGGTGCCGATCTGATCAAGGGCCAACTTCAACTCGTCCCGGCTCATCGTTTCCACCGGCAGGTTCAGCAACGCGTTGACTCGATAAAGCACGAGCGTGTGGGCAAGCCGGAAGGCTTCAATCGCGGCACCTTCACCGTGGGCTGCCGCCGGATCGGGCTGGCCCCAGTGGGTCTTCACAAAATCGCCGAACAGCACCGGGCACGTCTCATTCGCTGCGTTGTCGCAGACCGTGATGACGATATCCAGCGGCGGCGCACCTTCCCCCGCGAAGCGATCCCAGGACTTGCTGCTGAGTCCTTCGGTGGGTATGCCGAGGGCCTTGAGCTCGTCGATCGCATAGGGGTTGACGCGGCCGGTCGGCTGGCTGCCCGCGCTGAAGGCTTCGAAGCGGCCTTTGCCCAAATGGTTGAGGGTCGCTTCGGACAGGATGCTGCGGGCGGAATTGCCCGTGCAGATGAACAGAACGCGGCACGGATGCATGACGGTCTCGGATTGGATTCTATATTTCCATAATGATAGAATCATTTAATCAAAGCAACAGGACCGTGTTCATGACGATTCAGGATCTGCCCCACATTGCCGCCGATGTACTGGATACCCCCAGCTTGGCCAAATTGGCGCTACCGGCAAGCTCCGGCCATCCGCCGCGCATCCTGATCCTGTATGGGTCACTGCGCCCGCAGTCGTTCAGTCGCAAGTTGGCCTTGGAGGCCGAGCGCATCCTGCGCCAGTTCGGCGCGGAAACTCGCGTGTTCGATCCGCATGAGTTGCCCATTCTGGACAGCGTGCCCAACACGCATCCCAAAGTGCAGGAGCTGCGTTCGCTGTCCTTGTGGTCGGAGGGTCAGGTCTGGGTCAGCCCGGAGCGTCATGGTTCGGTGACAGCCGTCTTCAAGAATCAGATCGACTGGCTGCCACTGGAAGAAGGCAGCGTGCGGCCGACACAAGGGCGCACCTTGGCGGTCATGCAGGTCAGCGGTGGCTCGCAGTCCTTCAACGTCGTAAACGCGTTGCGTGTGCTTGGCCGGTGGATGCGTATGGTGGTCATCCCGAACCAGTCGTCCGTCGCCAAAGCTTGGCAGGAGTTCGATGATGCGGGTCGGATGAAGCCATCGCCGTTTTACGATCGCGTCGTGGACGTCATGGAGGAACTATTCAAATTCACCCTGATGGTGCGCGATCGCAGTGATTACCTGGTCGACCGTTACAGCGAGCGCAAAGGTGCGGCTGAGGCGCAAGCTTTGTCAGTAGCGGCAGGCGTGACCGAAGTGGCTGCGCCGGCTCCGGTTGTAGTGGAGCCGGTCAAGACAAGCTGCTGCGCCAGTGGAGCCTGCTGACGATGAGTACGGTGACACCGATGACCGCCACGATCTATCACAACCCGGATTGCGGCACCTCGCGCAATACGCTGGCCCTGATCCGCTATGCCGGTATCGAGCCTACAGTGATCGAATATCTCAAGACACCACCGAGTCGCGAACAATTGATAAGGCTCATCGATGAAGCCATGCTCAAGCCACGCGAAGCCTTGCGTGAGAAAGGAACTCCTTTCGTTGATCTGGGGCTGGGCGAGGCTGGCATCACCGATGACATCATTATTAATGCCATGTTGAAATATCCAATCCTGATCAATCGTCCCTTTGTAGTCACACCACGTGGTACACGGCTTTGCAGGCCCTCGGAAGTCGTGCTCGACATCCTCCCGCCGATCACCAATCCCTTCACAAAAGAAGATGGGGAGATCGTTGTTGGTCGTGGCTAGCTGCGGGCTGTGCTGACTACGGATACCGCATGCCTCACTTCGGTGTGCAGCGCGTCAACTTGCTACCTTTCTTCCCCAGTAAAGATCAGCGCTGAAGGAACCCCACAGTGACCGATGCAATTCTTGATCGGCTTGTGTCCGGTTCAGTGCGTGTGCCGCTGTTGGGTGAGCCGATGTGAAAACGGATGAAGAACAAGTTCGACCAATAGGGAGTGGCGGTGCACCTTCCAGCATCCACTCGTCAACACCTCTTCATGGCAACTGTTCTCTGAATGAATGAGGGGTGGGCGGCACCACGGCATTACGGGTGGTGGGTTTGAACATTACGAGCGGCGGGTTTGGAGCAATACGGGATTGAGGTTTGATGCTTTACGGGTGGCTGGTTTCGAACATAACGGGTGGCTGATTTTCGACATAGAATGCACTCAGGCTCGCCTTCGCGAATTTCGCGCCCGTTGACCTTGTGCTTCCTGACGTTCTCGTAGAAGCAGTGTATGAGTGCTTCCTCATGCCCTTTGTGGGGTTCGGGGGTTGTGAGTGGGGTATGCTCTACGCAGGGGACAGGGCTGTTGCCGTTGTCGAAGATGCTATTCGCCACGTCTCTTTACACGATAAGGGGACATGCATGGATCAAGCGACAGTACACATTCACCTATTCAAGGTGGGCAACACGACGGCTAATGGTCGTTCCTTGGAAGCGATGATCGACGCGATAGAACTCGATCCACTCCAAGATCGGATACGAACTGTCGGAGCCACCGGGGTTCGCCTCGACGTCATCGAAAAGTTGTCGGCCGACGGCAAGACGCCGAGACTATGGCTACTCGATTTCACCCGTCTTCGCGATACGCATGGCCCTGGCAAAGCGAAGCGCAACACTTTGGTCGAAGATCTGGACATCGCCGCCGACGAGTTCTTCGGCGAGGAGTCTGCCGCCCTTTATGTACCTGACCACGGCTGCCTACTGGTGCAGTACAACCACTTCGGTGTGCGGCCGAAGGCGATGGAGACCTTCTTCTCTGAGTACCTTGAGGGTGAGGTCAACGTCTACGAGTTCAACGTCGTCCTGGACGCCGATGCCGAGCAGCGATTTAAGAATCAGAAATACTTGAAGCGTTTCGAAATCGGTGTAGATGTCACGCAGCTTTCGGCTGATGACCGGAAAAACGGTAATGCCCTCGGTGCCATGGCCGATGCCGCCGCCGAACTCGATGCAACGCGCATGAAGCTCGTGATCTCGGTGGGTCATGATCGGGAACGTAATCTCAAAGGTGCCAAGAAATTGCTTCGATGGCTGCAAGGGAACGGTTCCGTCATCTCTGCCGTGGTCGCAGGCCGTGAGACCCCGGACGGGCAAGTTGAAGTGGTGGATTTGATCAACGAGAAACTTGTTTGCTCCGAAAACATCAAACCTGGCGAGGGCCGACGACTGGCCGTCGAGGATCGATTCAAGGCGCTTCGTAGGGCATATGGCAAATGGGCCGCACGCATCAAAAATGGCTGACCCCTCTGCGTCGCGAGCAACTGGCACCTTGGGTGCTGGCTGTGACGTCGGCATTCGCGGTCGCGCTGTTCGAACGTCGCGGATGGATTGCAATGCCACGCACTGACGCAAGCGCGTTCTTCTCCGCAGTGTTGTCGCTCGGCGGCGTGTTCACCGGTTTCATGGCCACGCTTAACACCCTGCTGTATGGCATGAGCGACCAAACCTACGGGCGATTGAAGGACAGCGGCTACTTCCAGGATCTACGCCGCTACCTTGCTGAGGCACTGGGTGGTAGCTTTGCCATGTGCTTGGTGGCGATCGCGGCGTTCTATTCACCCAATGCCATGTGGGCTCGCGTCGCATTGATTGGTGTCACGACGTTTTCGATCGCCAGCATCTATCGCGTGACCCGAATTGGGACGTCCTTGCTGTCGATCCAGCGCAAGTAGTACTTCTTGTTTGTAAGCCGCCTCTGGCTCCGAGAACTCGGATGCTTGGTGCCGTTACCGATGTGGTCCACCTGGAGCTTGACCCAACCGGAGTGGCCTGTCGGACACGATGTCATTGTCGGCTCTAGATCGCAGTCACTGTCGTCACGCCCCCAAGTCATCCAGGTCGATGGACCGCCCGTGGCGGAGCAGCTCGTAGATCAGGTCGGTCAGCGCCGCCATACCCTGCCGGTCGGCCTTGAGCACCTGAGTGGCGAGCTTCTGGTGCGAACCCATCGCTCGCACCACCGCCTGTTGCACGGCACCGGGCAGGTTGCCCTTGAGCGCCTGCTCGCGGTTGTTGTTCTCCACCTGCGCTGCGACGACCGCACTCTCCTTGGTAATTGAGGCAATGTGGTTCACGAACGCCGCCTGGTCGCGCAGAGGCGTGGCATCGCCGAACAGAAGGTTGAGCCGCTCAATGAGTTCCTTGAGATAGAGCTGGTCATCCCGTCCTGTGCCGCCGCCGGGGCCGATCGGCTTGAGCACGGGCGTATCCTCGTCCATCGTCGTCTCGCCCGGGCGCAGTTTGATATCGAAGCCGGACAGCAACAGTCCGCGCAAATCCACTTGATCCGGCGGCACGCCATCCAGCCGGTTCTGCAGCAGCTTGGCGAACGCGGCGAAATTTTCCAGCTCCGCATCCCCCAGGTCGAGCAACTGGGCGATGTAACCGTAGGTGCGCACGAAACGGCCCAAGCCGCTCTTGAAGGCGGTGACGGCAGCGAGTTGCTCGGCACACGCCTGCCGCTGGTGTTCGGCGGATTTCATGGCCGACTCGTCGCCTCGGGCGCGTGCCTTCTCGTAGGCCTGCTCCCAGTTGGCCAGCGTCTCGCGCATGGCCTTCACGTTTTCGTTGTAGCGGCGGGTGGGACGCTCGGTGGCCGCAAACAACGCCTTGTGCTGCAGGGCCTTCGCCTGCGTGATGTCGCGGATGGTCTTGAAGCGCGCCTGCTTGAAGGCTTCCAGATCGTCGGCCTCGTAGAATCCGGGCCGGTCGAGTTGCGCCTTGATCTCGTAGACCACGTTGGGATCTTGCACCTCCTCGATCACCGCGCCGGCGTCGTATTTGGCGAAGGCTGCACGCACCGCCACCGGGTCGTTGATGAAGTCGACCACGAAGGTTCGGTCCTTGCCCGGGGCCTTGCGGTTGAGCCGCGACAGCGTCTGCACGATCTCCACATCGTTGGCGATCTTCTTGTCGATGTACATCGCCACCAGCCTGGGCTGGTCGAAACCGGTCTGGAACTTGTCGGCCACCAGCATCACGCGGTACGCGTCTTGCTCGAACGCCTTGGCGAGGTCGCCGGTCACCCCGGGATTCATGGTGGCCTCGGAGAAATCCTCCTGTTCGTCCACCACGAACACATCACCCTTGAGGCGTTCGTCCTCGGCGTGCATCACCTGCTTGCCGGTGAGCTTGCCGGAGAACGCCACCAGTGAGCGGATACCCGCGTACTGCGGGTGTTTGGAGATGTAGCCGTCAAAGCCCTTCTTGTAGCGCACCGCCGCGGCGCGCGAGCTGGTCACCACCATCGCCTTGGCCTTGCCGTCCAGCAGCGGTGCCACCTGGGCGCTGAAGTGCTCCAGGATGAACTGCACCTTCTGGGTCACATTGGTGGGGTGCAGCGCCATCCACTGGGCCAGTGCCCGTTTGGCCGCCTTGCCGCTGACACGCTTGGCGTCCTCCATCCGCTTGGCCAGGTTGAAAGCGGTCTTGTACGGCACATAGCCCTGCAGCACGTCGAGGATGAACTCCTCCTCGATGGCCTGGCGCATCGGGTACTTGTGGAAGGCTTGTGGCAGGTCATCCTTGCTCGGCTTGCCGCCGTCCTGGGTGCGCCCGAACAGCATGAAGGTGGAGTGCTTGGGCGTGGCCGTGAAAGCAAAGTGGCTGAGGTTCTTCGGCCGCACGCGCGACTTCTGCAACTGCTCCAGCAGCTCCTCCACGCTCATGCCGGCCATATCGCCACGGCTGCCCAGCGACAGCGCCGCCTGCAGCTTGCTGGCGTTGCTGCCGGTCTGCGAGGCATGGGCCTCGTCGATGATCACGGCGAAGTGCTTGTCCCGCAGCTTGGGCTCGGTGACGATGGCCTCCATCGCGTAGGGAAAGGTCTGGATCGTCACCACGATGATCGGCGTGCCGGCAATCAGCGCCTCGGCGAGTTGCTTGCTCTTGGATTTGGACGACTTCTGCCGGTCGATGGCGGCGATCACCCCGAACTGGTGGTCGATCTGCTTCACCGCATCCTGCAACTGGCTGTCCAGCACGGTACGGTCGGTGACAATCACCACGCTGTCGAAGATCGCCTCGCCGTCGTCGCGCCGCAGCTTGATCAGGTCGTGTGCCGTCCAGGCGATGGTACTGGTTTTGCCCGAGCCCGCGCTGTGCTCGCACAGGTACGGCAGGCCGGCACCGTTGACCTTGGCGTCGGCGATCATCGCGTTCACCGCGTCCCACTGGTGGAAGCGCGGAAAGATCAGGGTTTCCTTCTTCGACCACTGTCCGTACAGGTCGCAGACGTCCTTCTTCTCCACGTAGACGAAGCTGTGGAAGATACGCAGCCAGGCGTCGCGCTGGCATACCCGCTCCCAGAAATACGCCACCGGGTATTCGCCATCCGTGCGCGGCGGGTTGCCCGCGTGGCCATCGTGGCCGAGGTTGAACGGCAGGAAATAGCTGTTCTCGCCATCTAGCTTGGTGGCCATGCGGATGTCCGAATCGGACATGGCAAAGTGCACCACCGCGCCGCGCTTGAACGTCAGCAGCGGTTCGCGGCGCTTGGTCCTGGCGTCGAACGGCAGTCGGTCGATTTTGTACTGCTCCACCGCCGCGTCGGACGACTGGGTGAAGTCGGTCTTCACCTCCACCGTCGCCACCGGCAGGCCGTTGATGAAGAACACCAGGTCGATCGCCAGCTCGCGTGCCGGGTGATATTTCAACTGCGGCACCACGCGCAGGATGTTGGCCGCGTAGCGCTTCAGCACCTCGGCATTGCGCTGGTCTTCCGGCGCGGCCTCGGAGAGATCGAGGTGGCCGCAGCCGGCGATAGCGAAACCGCGGCGCAACACCTGCACGGTGCCGTCCTTTTCCAGCACCTTGGTCAGCCGATCCATCAGCGCGCCGCGCGGGTCGGCGGCGTAGTCCTTGCACAGCTTCGCCCACTTCTCAGGCTGGGTCGCCTCCAGCCAGGCGACCAGGTCATCCGGATACAGTGCGTGCTCGGTGTCGTAGTGCTTCGTGTCGCCTACTAGCCAGCCCTGCTTGCGGAGCTGGTCGACGATATAGGCCTCGAAATACTTTTCCCGATGCGCGGTGTCGCCGTTCATGCGGTTTCCTTGCGTAGGTCGATCTGGCCGGTGACGGCGGCGGTGATCAGGGCGGCACGGCGTTCTTTGAGGAGGGTGATGCTGTGTTCGGTCTTGGCCGTGAGTGAGTCGATGCGCGTCGTTGCGACCGTGATCGCAGACAAGATGGTCTCTTGCTCCGCAACCGAAGGGATACACACTTTCAAGTCGCGGAAATACTCCCAATACAGTCGCATCCGAAAATCAGCGATACCGCGTGAGTAGCGGCGCATCTCTTCCACGGCCATCGGCGTGCGTAGCACCTGCTCGACATAGGCTGAGTTGATGTCGCCACAGGGTTCTGCGACGACGTAGGCAGGACTGACCAAACCCTCCACTTGCACCGCCCCGAACGCGCCTTGCCAAGCACGCATCATGTTGTAAGCAAGATCGTTGGGCTTCACCCGCTTGTACTTGGTGCGATCTTCGATCTGGTACACCTGCCGCTCGCGGTCTTCCGGTGCAAGCTCTTCGTCGCTGATGCCATCGTGGATCGAAATCGAAAGTACCGGTAACTGCGGATCGCCCGGACGGATTGCTTCCCGGTACAACGTAGCCAAGCGCTCGACGCGCCAATGCCCAGGCACCTCGCCGATCCACTCCACACCGGAATCCTTCATCTTCACCGTCGGTTCGAGACCCTTGGTGACGGCGCGGGTGATCAGCGCCTGGCGCTTTTCCTTGAGCAGCTTGATGAAGTGCACCTTTTTTGCGATCAGCGCGTCGATGCGGGCGGTCTCACTGTCGAGCATGGCGGCAATCGTGTGTTGCTCAGACCTCTCGGGAAATGCAACATCAATCAGATGCACGTCATTGCGGTCGATGCCTGGGATGGCTGACTTCGTGGAGTACAGAATGAACAGGTCAGAGAGGCTCTGCAGCAAGTACCAGATGTACCGTGGCTCGTTCTTGTGGAACTCGACAGAGAAGAGCGCAGTGTTGAGCGGCCAATAATCCTCTTCGACAAAGGTGAACTGACCGATGGAGCCATAACGTCCGGTCACGACACCGGGTGCCCGAGCCATCGCAATGTCGTGAGTGCCGATGACGCCGGCAGAGGACACCACCGGCACGTTGCCCGTGCGCCGGTCAGTGTCGGGGAGATCGTGCCCACGCTGAAGTACAACCGCCCGCTTCAGAGAGGTTATTTGCCAATGCTCCGGCACCTCCCCAAGCCACTCGACCCCGGAATCCTTGTACGCCGGATAGCGCCGGTAGTGGCTCATAGCGCAGTCTCATCCGTATCGGTAGCCCGGTAGGCCTGCAGCGGATGGTTGGGTTGATCCGGTCGGGTATAGGCGAGCACACCGGCATTGACCAGCGGACGCAGGTACTGCGTGCCGAGGTAGTCGGCGTTGCGGTCAAACAGCTCAGCCAGCTCCGAAGCCTGCCAGGGCCGATGTCGACACAAGGCCACCAAGGCCTCGCGCACCTTGTCGGGTGAAGCACGCTGACCCAGGCCAGCTACCAATTGCTGCAACGGGGCAGGTAGCGCCTGCCAAAGGGGGTTGCTGGACAAGGCCTGCGGGTTGCTAGACAAGGATGGAGGGTTGCTAGACAAGGGCCCGAGGTTGCTAGGCAAGGGAGACGCAGCTTCAGATCCCGTTTCGTCCCCCGCCAGCAGCCATGAGGTCGGTTCATAGTAGGTCGCCGAACCGCGCCCCTTCTGCTCCAGCAACCCGGCATCGCGCAGCCGGCGAAGAGATTGGCTCGCTCCGATGGTGTCCACGCGGTTGAGTTCGCGGTACATGGCGTTGTCGATGGCACCTTGCTCGCGCACCGCCACCAGCGCGCGCGCTTCCTCATCCGACAGGTGCAGGTCGCGGAAACGGCTGAGCCACTGGATGGCTTCCTCGCTGAGGAAGTGCTGGAAGTAGTAGCGCGCGACGAAGCTGTCGTTGCTGCGCAGGGATTCGAACAGCGGCGGTTCCAGCCCCGCGTCCACCATCATCTCGCGCATGACGCGGATGCCGCTGCCCTTGGTTTCCGCGAAACGCGTGTCCAGCAACACGGCGGCGATGCGGGGATTGCGTGGCACGGAACCCGGCTCGCCCAGATGCTCGGGCGATTTGAGCGAATGTCCGGGATTGTGGATTTCGATGCGGTTCGAATAGCGGATGATCTGCACCGGGCTGTGCGACCGGTAGCTGCGGTGCATGACGGCGTTGACAATGCCTTCGCGCAGGACGCGCTGCGGGATCAGCGGTTTGTCGGTGCGCTGTGCTTCCCCTTCGGCCAAGCCGAACGCCTTGGGCAGGTCGTCGAGCACCGCCGACAACGCGCGGCGAATGGCGCGGAACAGGTAGTCGCGAATTTCCACAGAGTCGAAACGCCGCTCCGGATCGGGTATCCATTCCTTGCCGGGCACGCGGATATAGTCGATCCGGGTCATGGGATACAGGCGGCGCAAGGCCTGCGGTTTGCCGAATAGCATCATCCCGGCCACGGTAGGGTGCTGGTCGCCGGCAAGGCGACGGGTGCAGCCGATGGATTCGAGCAACTCGTCGTCGCTCCAGCGCAGTTCCTCGGCGTCGGCATTGGCCTCGGCGCGGGTGCGGCGGTAGTCGGCAATGGCTTCGGGGGAAAAATCCTCCGGCACCGCGTCCGGCACGGCGATGCCGTCGTAGCTTTCGATCTGCCGACCTTGGTACAGCGCAAGCAGGTCGTCTTCCGTGCATTGCTGGTCGGTGCTGCCGATGCGCCGGTAGGCACCGCGCGGCAGGTTGCGGCTTTTCAGAAAGATGGGTTTGTCGGCGGGCGGTGCCTCTGGCACCGTGACCACCAGAACCACCTTGTCGCCAAGCGATTCGTTCGCGATCTGCACGCGCACCGGCACGTTGAACTGTTCGCGGCATTGCGTTGCCAGATCGGCGCTGAGCTTGTCCGGATGCGCAACGCCCTCCACGGTATAGGCCGAGAACAGGTCGGTTTCGTCGCGCACAACGCCGAGTACCAGGGTGCCGCCCTGCAGGCCGGGTTCGTTGGCGAACGCGCAGATGGTTTCCAATACGGCCGGCCCGATTTCACTTCCGCGCTTGGCTTCCAGGCGCTCGTTCTCGTCGAGCGTGTTCAGCATCAGGAGGTAATCGGCGGCACTCATTCAGTCACCTCGCCTAGCAACACCGCAATCTCCGCTTCCACCTGCTTCAGGTCGGCGTCGATGTCTTCCAGCCGGCGCGGCGGCAGGTACTGATAGAAGTAGCGATTGAAGTTGATCTCGTAGCCGACGCGGCCAATTTCGCCATCCTGCTCGTCGCGGAAGCCATCGTCGATCCAGGCATCGGGCCCGTGCGGCAGCACCTCGCGGGTGAAGTAGTCCTCGATGCTTTCGGCGAGCGGCACGTTCTCGTAGTCGGTCAGCTCGCTGTCGGCGACGGACTGGCCGTCGGCATCCTGCGCGGGCTCGCCTTCCGGGTCGCGCAGGCCGAAGGCTTTGAGCATCGCCTTGAGCAGCGTCTTGCTGACCTTGCCGATGGCGGGGTGCCCTTCGACGGCTTCCATCACCAGGGTTTCCAGCCAGTCGAACGACTTGCTGTCGCCGTGGTGGGGTTGCAACGCGGCTTCCCACGCTTCCTGCTGGGCGACAGTCAGCTTGCCCCACGCCTTGTCCTGGCGAAGCCTGGCCAGCGTCTCGCTATTGATGTGCAGGCGCATGCGCAACGGCCGCAGCACCCGGATGCGGCGGTAGCCGAAGGTGCGGTAGTCCAGCATGCGACTCAGCTCGCCGGTTTCGGCGGCCGCGTAGATGTCCGCAATTTGGCGAATCTGTTCGTCGCTGAGCTTGCGCCGCTTGTTGCCCTCGTTCTTGATCGACGTCCACAGGCTGGTGGCGTTGATCAGCTGCACCTTGTGTTTGCGCGTCTTGGGCTTTTTGTTGGACAGGATCCACAGATAGGTGCCGATGCCGGTGCGGAAGAAAATCTCCGTCGGCAGCGCCACGATGGCCTCGACCAAGTCGTGTTCCAGCAGCCAGCGGCGGATCTCCGACTCGCCCGAGCCGGCACCGCCGTTGAACAGTGGCGAGCCGGACAGCACGATCGCCGCACGGCCACCACCTTTCTCCACTCGCTCCAGCTTGCTGGCCAGGTGCAACAGGAACAGCATCGAGCCGTCGTTGATGCGTGGCAGGCCTGGCCCGAAGCGGCCGGCATGGCCGCGCTCCTTGTGCTCGGTCTCGACCGCTTTCTGGTCTTTCTCCCACTTCTTGCCGAACGGCGGATTGGCGAGTCCGTAGTGAAAGCGCTCACCGGCGAACTGGTCGTTGGAGAGCGTGCTGCCCAGCTTGATATTGCGCGACAGGTCGCGTCCCGGGTCGGTAGGCAGGGTACGCAGCAGCATGCCGGTGAGGCAGACCGCGTGCGTCTCGGGCTCCAGTTCCTGGCCATGCGGCACCAGCACCGGTGGCACCTTGTAGCGGCTGCCGTAGTCCGCCATGTGGTTCATCGCGTCGGACAGGAAGCCGCCGGTGCCGCAGGCAGGGTCGTACAGGGTGCGGATCAGGCCGGGCTGCGCCTCGAACAGCGCGTCGTCCGGGTCGAGCAGCAAGGTGGTGGCCAGGTGCACCACGTCGCGCGGGGTCATGAAGTCTTCCGCGCCTTCGTTCACCGCGGCGCCGAAGCGCCGGATCAAGTGCTCGTACAGGTTGCTCATCACCCGGTCGGGCACGACGTTCGGGTGCAGGTCGATGCCAGCGAAGTTCTGGCAGATCTTGTACAGCAGCCCCGCCTTGTCCAGACGCACCACCGTGTTGGTGAAGTCGAACTGCTCGAAGATGGCGCGCGCGTTGGCCGAGAACCGCGCTACATAATCCTGCAGGTTCTGCCGGGTCTTGGTGCTGCCCAGCGTGGCCAGGGTGTAGCTGGAGGTGTTGTAGAACGGGTAGCCGGTGACCTGGCGCTGGATCAGATCCACATCGATGCCGCTGCCCTGGTATTCGCCGCTGGCCTCCGCCACCTTGCGCCGCGTGGGCTCCAGCACGCACTCCAGGCGACGCAGCAGGGTGAACGGCAGAATGACCTTGCCGAAATCCGTGTGCTTGAAGTCGCCCCACAGATCCTCGGCGTTCTTCCAGATGAAATCCGCCAGCGACGCCGCCGACCCGCTCCACTCCGCCATCCGACTCTCCAACCCACCGGCAAAGCTTGGAGCATAGCGAGTGCACCCAGTGGGTCAAGGAAAGCTGCGACCCCAATACCCCGAAACTCGATTCGAAACGGGGGGTTTTTGCCCGCGCGAATTGATTGCGGACGGCTAGCCTTTCTCCCCACAACTACAGCAAGGAGCTACCAATGACCCACGAACACAACGACCCGCGCGCTGTTGCGGCGATGCTCTACGCCGACACCCTGGCGTTGCGAGAGATGTTTGTCTCGATGGCTCAGGCCCTGTGCGACGAATACCTGAGCCAGCGCGCCGAACTCCAGCAGCGGAGTATCCAGGCCACCGCCCGTCACGTAGGCGTGGAGACCAAGTTGGCTAGGCACTATGCCCCTCTGCTGCTCCGCACGCGCAAGCACAAGGGGTCCAACGAGCTGTATTGGTGCAAGGTCAATCATGGCCGGTATCGGTTCGGCTTGGAACCGCGCCGAACCCATCTGCGCTACTTGGCGCGCGGCAAGCGACTGGATCTGTCCTATTCGCTGCCCAGCCTGCTCAAGCATGCGCGGGCGTGGGAGCTGGATCTCGTCATCGACATCGAGACCCGTGCGGCCCGCTTGCGCCGATCGTTTCGCGAAATTTCGAAAATAGCGGCGCTCCTGCACACCTTGCAGCGGCTGGCGGACTCACCGTCGAGATCCGCCGCTTCGGGAGGAAACCGCTCACCTGCCGCTGCCCAGCCGGACGAGGCATCGCCCCCGGGCATCATGCCGACACCACCGCCGCTTCGTCAGTCGCGTGGCGACGCAGGCGTATAGCGCCCTGAATGTGCTTCGACCAGCGGTTTGAGTTATCGGGCTTATCAGTGACACGCATCGACCGATCGAGCTACGGGGCATCAATCGCCGCCCATGGCGCGATAGCAAAACTCGACGGAATTTTTCCTCGCTGACCAACAACGTAGCCTCAAGGACGGGCGGAAATGCCATGGATCAGACCTACATCCTCGCTGCAATGACCCTTTGGATGCCGGAGGTGGCACATGGCTAAGTCATCCCCGGCTACCCATGTCCACTATCACCGACCGGATACACCCGAGCCCTACGTGATTGCTCCCGTTGCGATGGTCGAGTACGACCCGGAGCGGCCTCTCTCGCCTGCCGCGCGGCTGGTCCGCATCTTCCTGCGGGCGCTGGCTGCCCGCCCGCGGTGGACGATCTACATCGCCCACGTGCAACGGGCGATGCACATCACCGAAGCCAAGTGGGTCAGTGTGCGCAGGGAGCTGGAGGCACAGGGGTACTATCGCGCGGTCAAATTGCGAACGCCCGAGGGCAAGTGGGAGTGGCAACACCACATCTATGAAATCCCGATGGACCCGGCGAACGCGAAAACCATCCCCCCAGAAACCGGGAATGGTGGAACCATGGATGGGCAGGCCGGGGATACACGTAGTCCTACTCCACGTATTACTACTTCACGCAGCAGCATCGCACGCGAGCGCGAACCTGCTCCGCCTGCTGCTGCGGGCATGCAGAAATCCAAGGTCAAACGAGTCCTCCACGGAATGGTGTGCTGGTGCGCGGATGAAGTGGCAGATGCCGAGCGGATCGCTGCCACGTACGAACCTGAGGATGTCGCTGCAGCGGTAGCTCAGCTACTCGCGGGCAAGTCGTACCCGGGCCAGGTCGAAGCCGCCATCCAAAGCAACATCAAGGCGCGCAAGGATTTAGGGGCCGCGAACCGCGGTCATCGTGGCACCAGCATGAAGGATCCCATCGAGACTCCGCTGCAAAGCGAAATGCGCTACATCGAGCAAATGCACAGGTATGGACGCTTCACCGACGACGAGCGCGATCGGGAGCGGGCCAAAGCGATCGCCAAGCACGGAAGTCGGAACAAGGATGGCTCCCCATGAGGCAGATCCGTACAAGGACAACCGGGAACGAAGCAGGGAAGGTCGGTCGCGAGCAGTCTGTCTGGCTCACTCCCGATGAAGTGGCCGAGCTGACCGAATGTAGCCGCCGAAGCACGCAATGCTTGCGGCTGGCGAAGATGGGTATTCCCTTCCGTGAAAATTTCGCGGGACGACCATTGGTGGAACGATCCGCTGTGCTTCGCCATCGCGAACGGTCCGAGCGAGCGCGCGACCAGCCGAACTGGAACGCCATGGGTGCCGTCTGATGGGTCGTAAACGTCAGTGCCAAACGCACCTTCCGCAGCATCTCATGATGAGGAAGGGGTCGTACTACTACCTTGCGCGCATCGATGGGCGGCAAGTCTGGAAACCGCTGGGCAAGGATTACGGTGAAGCCCTGCAGCAGTGGGCGCAACTGGAAGGAAAGAAGAATCGCCCCACTCTGACCGTGGCAGACGCCATTGCACACTACCTGGATGATCGCGCGGATCGACTATCGGCAAAGACGTTGGTCGACTACCGTCGCCAGGCAGTCACGTTGGGCGCGGTGTTCGGTGCGATGCGGTTGGAGGATGTCACGCAGGCACAGGTCTACACCTACCTGCGCAGGCGCGGCAATGTTGCCGGCAACCGCGAGCGCGACTTGCTGCGCGCTGTTTACACCTTCGCGGCAAACATCGGCTATCGCGGCAGCAATCCGGCCAGCGGCATGCGGGTGCGCAATACCGAAGCGCCGCGCCGTCGATACGTGACCGATGAAGAAATGGCCGCCCTGATACTGGCCGCGGGGCCGCCCTTCGACCTGTTGATACGATTCATCTACCTCACTGGCATGCGCGTTGGCGACGCGATCACACTGCTGCTCACGGCAGCCAGCGACGGCGGCATCTCCTGGGAGGAAGGCAAGACAAAGAAGCCACGCTTCGTGGAGTGGAGCGAGGAGTTGCGCACGGTATGGGATGCGGCCGCAGGCTCACGCACAGGTACTCAGGCGCTGTTCCGCGGACGGCGCGGCCCGTACACCCTGGACGGCGCAGAATCGACATGGGCGCGCATCCGGACGCGCTCGGGCGTAGCTAACGTCACGATGCACGATCTGCGCCGCAAGGCCGGCTCAGACCTTCCTCTTGGCCATGCCCAGGCGCTGCTGGGCCACAACGACGCGCGTGTCACGCAGCGGCACTATCACGTGCTCGCCGACCCGGTGAAGCCGGTCCGGTAGTCGATCCACTTTGACGACCATTGACACGCAGGAATGCGGGTTGCGAGGGCATCAAAAATCGGAATAGTGGAACTCGCCGAATGCTTGATTCTGGTGTAGATTCGCGGGCTTGCGCCGGCTCGGTCGCCTGATTTGTAATCAGTAGGTCCCGGGTTCGACTCCTGGTGCCGGCACCAATCAGCAAACGACAAGGGCTGCTCCTCGGGCGGCCCTTGTCGTTTCCGGCCACCGGCTTCCGCCGAGTCGTGTCGAGAAAGCTTGCTGCTGACTTAACCTGCACGACGGCTCGACGTCATCTTCGCGGTCTCTCCACATGTCGCCACGCAACCTCCTGCCTTTCGTATGGCGCGAGGGCCATCCATGGGGACGCTTTATGTGGTGCAGGGCTATCACGAGGTGAGCGGGGAAATGGTGTCCGACAAGCCGATCCTCCACGGGATGGAGGCGCTGGCCCGTGTTCGCGGTGAGTGCCTGGCCGCTGATTGTGAAGGCGTTCTGGTCTATGCCCAGTCTGCGGATGTTGATCGCGGCGAGTATTCGCGCCCGGTCATTCTTGCCATCTACGGAAAGGTGCCGCACCCGGAGACGGAAGGCCTGGGTTAGCGGCATGGCGCGGCTTGTGCCTGCGCCATCAAACCGAGCGCTCCAGAAAGGTCCGCTGCGGCCAGGGCTGTCTCCTTGGGTGGTGTCTTCTCGCGCGCGAAACGTTCGGTGGCATCTGTCGCCTGAAGGCCGGCAGCGCCTTGTCGATTGTTTCGATGCCTGTCAGTGCGCGGCCTGAAATTTTGCTAGGATCAAGCCACGGCTGCACAGGGGCAGTCGGGGAAAATCAAATGCAAACGCTTACTGCACATTCCGCCGTCTGGCGGGAATTGTCGCTGTTTGCAGGGATGCTTCTGGCGAAACTGTTTCCGAACACACGTCATCATTCGGCCGAGAGCGGGTCGCCAGAAGGCCGGGGGGCCGACCTGGTTTGCTGGTGTTCTTCCGCGCGATCTCGACGCGAGGACGAACTGGAACGCACGCGCCAGGCGGATCAGAGCTGATCGCCCCCCGCAGGACGTCATCCATGCCGGATACGGGTGCTATCAAACCGGTTGATCGAACGACGGTTTGATGCGGTTCGGGCATTCATGTGCTCTTTGTGGGGCTGATCGGGCGCCTTGCTGCGGCGTGCCAACGCGGCGGGCATGGACGACTTCCATACAGTCGTTCCGGTAGACTCCTGCCTGATTCGCGGTGAATTCGCGCTGCGAGAATCCCTCCCGAAGGGATGGCGGCGATACATGCGGGACGGTGGTTTCCTGCCCCGCTTTTTGCCCGCCCGACCGACATCTGCGGCCCGCGACGAATCTGGTGCGCGGCCGCCTGAAAGCATGCAGGCAAGGACGAATCATGGACAACAAAACCATTTCATTGATTGGCGTACCCACCGATATCGGGGCGGGTCATCGTGGAGCCTCGATGGGTCCGGAGGCGTTGCGCGTGGCAAATCTTGCCAGCCGTCTCGAGCGCCGTGGGCTCAAGGTGATTGATCGAGGAAATCTGCAAGGACCGCTCAATCCGTGGCTGCCACCCGAGCATGGCTATCGCCACCTGGGCGAGGTGGCGGCCTGGAATACGGCCGTCCATACGGCCGTTCATCAGGAGCTTCAGGCCGGCCGTGTGCCGATCATGCTTGGTGGCGATCATTGCCTCGCGATCGGTTCGATTTCCGCCGTGGCACGGCACTGCCGCGACGAAGGCAAACAGTTGCGCGTGCTGTGGCTGGATGCGCATACCGATTTCAACACTTCCGATGCTACCCCTACCGGGAATATTCACGGCATGCCCGTGGCCTGCCTGTGCGGTACCGGACCGGACGAGCTGACCGGCATCGGTGGAACCTCGCCGGCTACCACGCCGGATGTATTCCGCTATATCGGCATCCGTTCCGTCGATGAGGGCGAGAAGCGCATGGTGCGTGGTGCGAACATGCGCGTGCACGACATGCGTCATATCGACGAGGTCGGCATGAAGCGGGTGATGGAAGAGGTTCTCGCCGACATGGACGACAACACCCATCTGCACGTGAGCTTCGATGTCGACTTCCTCGACCCCAGCATTGCACCAGGGGTCGGTACCACGGTGCGGGGCGGTCCGAATTACCGCGAGGCGCAACTGTGCATGGAAATGATCGCCGATACCGGACGCATGGCGTCGCTGGACATCGTCGAACTCAATCCCGCCTACGACAAGCGCAACGCGACCGCCAAACTGGCGGTGGATCTGGTCGAATCCCTGTTCGGCAAATCCACGCTGATCCGCTGACACCGGTCTTGAGACATCTACCGCGCGCTGGCCGCGCGCGGCTGTGCACCACATCGACCTCGCCCCTTGGGCATCGCAGTGGTAGCGGGCGGCATTGTCTGCGCTGCGGACGCAGCCAGCCATGTTGGCCTGAGGCGCCACGACAGGACGTGCTGACACCACACGGGTCAACGCTGTAGGCAGATTCCTGCGCTTTCGCACGAAGTTGCGGTTGTCGTGATGCAAGTCAGCACAAGCCAGCGAGCTTCTGCTGTAGCATGCGCGGCCTCGACGGTCGTAAAAAGTTGCGGGCGTCGACGGGGTGGGGGTTCAAAGACGAAATGCTGCGTGTCCGCGAAGTGATCTGCGCGCTGCACGATTCATCGAACACGTCTGCATGGCGCCGAATGGCGCGTGCGTCGTTTCAGGAAGTGGAATTCACATGGATGCAGTGATGGAAGTGGCCGATCGGGCGGATATGTCACCAGACGAGCCCGTGACAGCGGACTCGATGGAAGACCAGCCGCTGCATGGCCTGGTTTTGTTGGCCCAGTTCCACGGTATTGCCGCCGATGCCGCGCAGTTGCGTCATGACGCAGGCTGCGGGTCGGAGCCTTTCGCCGAGACCGCGCTGCTGCTGGCGGCGAAAAAGCTCGGTCTCAAGGCGAAGATCACCACGCAACCCGCCGAGCGGCTTGACCGGGTAGCCTTGCCCGCGCTGGCGTTGCGGGGCGATGGCACCGCATTTGTCGTCGCGAAGGTGGATGCCGAAAAAGTCCTGATCCACGACCTCGAACTGCAGCGCCCGTGCATCCTGTCGCGTGAGGAATTCGTGGCGCGCTATCACGGCCGACTGCTGACAGTGGCCTCGCGTGCATCGATGGTCGCCGAGCTGGCCAAGTTCGATTTCAGCTGGTTCATTCCGGCGGTGGTGAAGTACCGCAAGCTGCTGCTTGAAGTGCTGCTGGTGTCGTTCTTCCTGCAGTTGTTCGCGCTGGTCACGCCGCTGTTCTTCCAGGTGGTGATGGACAAGGTGCTGGTGCACCACGCGATGACCACGCTGACGGTGATCACCATCGGCCTGGTGGTGATCACCTTGTTCAACGTGGTGCTGGCGGGGCTGCGCACTTATGTGTTCGCCCACACCACCAGCCGCATCGATGTGGAGCTGGGCGCGCGGCTGTTCCGCCACATCCTGGCCTTGCCGCTGGCCTACTTCGAGTCGCGCCGCGTCGGCGACACCATTGCCCGCGTGCGCGAGCTGGAGAACATCCGCAACTTCCTCACCGGGCAAACGCTGACCTCGGTACTGGACCTGTTGTTCACGTTCGTGTTCCTCACCGTGATGTTCTTCTACAGCGGCTGGTTGACCTTGATCGTGGTGATCTCGCTGCCGTTGTATGCGATCTGGTCGGCCGCCATCACGCCGACCCTGCGCGCGCGACTCAACGAGAAATTCGTGCGCAGTGCGGACAACCAGTCGTTTCTGGTCGAGACCATTGCCGGTATCGGCACGGTCAAGGCGCTGGCCGTGGACCCGCGCATGGTGCGCACTTGGGACAACCAGTTGGCCGGCTATGTCAGTGCCGGTTTTCGAGTCACCCATCTGGCCAACATCGGCCAGCAGGGCGTGCAACTGCTGCAGAAACTGGTCGGCGTGGCGGTGCTGTACTGGGGCGCGCAAATGGTCATCGACGGTACGTTGTCGGTCGGCCAGCTGATCGCTTTCACCATGTTGTCCGGCCAGGTATCCACGCCCATCGTGCGCCTGGCGCAGTTGTGGCAAGACTTCCAGCAAGTCGGCATTTCGATGGAGCGAATGGGCGACATCCTCAATACGCGCACCGAGGCCCGCGGCAGCCGGATGGCCTTGCCGCCGATCCAGGGCCGGATCACGTTTGAAAACCTCAGCTTCCGATATCGCCCGGATACCGCCGAAGTGCTGGCCGGGATCAACCTGGACATTCAGCCGGGTGAGGTGGTTGGCATCGTTGGGCGTTCCGGTTCCGGCAAGAGCACGCTGACCAAGCTGGTGCAGCGGCTGTACGTGCCCGAACGCGGTCGGATCCTGGTGGATGGCACGGACCTGGCACTGGCCGATCCGGCGTGGCTTCGGCGTCAGCTGGGTGTCGTGCTGCAGGAAAACTTCCTGTTCAATCGCAGTGTGCGCGAGAACATCGCGCTGATCGATCCCGGCATGCCGCTGGAGCGGGTGATCCAGGCAGCCGAACTGGCTGGTGCCCACGAGTTCATCGTGGAGCTTCCGCAAGGTTACGACACCATCGTCGGCGAACACGGCGCCAGCCTGTCCGGTGGCCAGCGCCAACGCATCGCGATCGCCCGCGCACTGGTGGCCGATCCACGCATCCTCATTTTCGACGAAGCCACCAGTGCGCTCGATTACGAGTCCGAGCGCGCGGTGATGGCCAACATGCGTTCCATCTGCCAGGGCCGCACGGTGCTGATCATTGCCCACCGCCTTTCCACCGTGCGTCACGCCAACCGCATCGTCGTCGTCGACAAGGGGCGCATCGTGGAAACCGGCGCGCCCGATGAATTGCTGAAGCGCCCCGACGGGCATTTCGCACACCTTTCCCAGCTGCAGCAGGGCTGATCCATGACGAATCGACTGGTCGCCATCGGTGACGTGCTGCGACGCTATGCGCAGGTCTTTCGAGCCGCGTGGGCGGAGCGCCGCGCGCTGGAACCGATCCCGCGCACGCGCGACGAGCTGGCCTTCCTGCCGGCTCATCTGGAACTCACCGAAACCCCACTGTCGCCGGCGCCGCGCGCCAGCGTGTGGATCATCATGGGTCTGTTCTGCGTGGCCCTGCTCTGGGCCTGCTTCGGCAAGCTCGACGTGGTCGCCGTCGCGCCGGGAAAGACGGTGACCAGCAGCCGCACCAAGATCGTCCAGCCGGCTGAGACGGCCGTGGTACGGCGCATTCTGGTGCACGATGGTCAAGCGGTGAAGCAAGGCGACCTGCTGATCGAGCTGGACGCCACTGCGACTACCGCGGACAGCCAGAAGGCCGGCGAGTCGCTGATCAGTGCCCGGCTTGCCGCAGCGCGATCCGCGGCCCTGGTGCAGGCGATCGACAGCGGCAAACCGCCGGCGATGGAGCGCGACAGTGATCTGCCCGCGCAGCGCTTTGAAGCCACTCAACGTCTCGCGCTCAGCGAATACGCCGCCTTTGCCGCCAAGAAGCAAAGTCTCGAAGCGATGGTGGCGCAGAAACAGGCCGAGCTGCGCACGGTCGAGTCGGCCATCGTGCCGCTGCAGCAATACCTCGCCATCTCGCGTACCCGCGTGGCGGACTACGAGAAGCTGCTGGACAAGAGCTACATTCCGAAGCAGGACTATCTGCAACGCAAGCAGGAGCGCATCAGCGCCGAGCGCGACCTCGCCGGGCAGCAAAGCCGTCGTGCCGAGCTGCATTCGGCGATCACCGGGGCCAGGGAAGAGTTGTCCGTCACCGTCACCGACACCCGCCGTCAGCTTCTCGACGAATTGCGCCAGGCGCGCGAACAAATCCAGCAGTTCGAGCCGGAAGTGGCCCGGACAGCCCAGCGCAATGCGCTTATGCAGCTACGTGCACCGGTGACCGGCACCGTGCAGCAGTTGGCCGTACACACCGTCGGTGGCGTGGTCACCCCCGCCCAGCCGTTGCTCTCCGTCGTGCCCGAAAACGAATCGCTGGAAGTGGAAGCCACCGTGCTCAACCAGGACATCGGTTTCGTGCGTCCCGGTCAGCGCGCCACGATCAAGGTCGAGAGCTTTCCGTATACGCGCTATGGCTACATCGAAGGTGTCGTGGAGAGTGTTTCGCACGATGCGATCCAGGACGAGAAACTCGGCTTGATCTACCAGGCTCGGGTGAAGATGAAGAAGACGGAACTGCTGGTCGACGGCGTCAAGATTCGCCTGACTTCGGGCATGGCGCTTACGGCGGAAATCAAAACGGGGAAGCGGCGGGTGATTGAGTACATCCTTGATCCGTTGCGGAAGGGCGTGGACGAGTCAATGCGGGAACGTTGAGGGTACAAACAGGTCGCGCATCAATTCGCTGCGCAATTCCAACCTTGAAAAAATTTCTGGTTAATCATGAAACGTGCTGCTTTCGGCTTGCGGACAGAAACAAAGCATCGGGTCTTGCGATGTGTTCTCCTCTTATTGATCGTTCTATCGACGGCTGGGTTGATCCGGATCTCCACCCTATTTGATAACGCCAAAAATACGGCGAGGTCCGACCACCACACAGCACCGGCGGCATCGAGCTCGCCTAGTCCTGTTATGGGTGACCTTGGCGGGATGGCCGTCTGTATCCCCAGATATTACGCTAAGCACGTGGAATACGATAACGACCCTCATTTTGGCGAAGCTTCTCGCCATGGTTTCCTGCGTCGGACGACAAAATCCCGACTACGCAGTTTTGGTGTAACCGCCAGATTTCCAGACATGCGGGGCCTGGAGGATAGTGAATTACGTTCCGACTTCAGAAACTCGCAACTTAATAGGGACAACCCGTGGTTGAGGATATCGATTAATGCTGGCGAGTTCTATCCGAAACTCGGCGGCAGGGCTTACGACGGGTTGGCAAGGGTGCTTCAGGAAAAGAGCCAATACTGGTTTGATAGCTACGAACGGTTTCCGCTCCTCGATGTGGCAGGGCTGGAAGCTTATGTGGTAGGCGGTGCCGACCCGAATACGGGTCAACCTGCAAGGAAGAGCGATCATACCAAGGATATCTATATTCACAGGGGGCGCGACGGCCATGTAGATACCTACATATCTTGCGGAAGAACCTCTGTAAAAGGTGGCGTGTCTGGCTGTCAAATGCATTTCGGATTTGGGACGAAAGCACAGGTAGATTTTACAGTGTCGATTGTGCCCGCGATGCTGCCGAGGTGGCAATCGATCGAAGACTCTATTTACGATCTTTTTCGCAGTTTTGAATGTGCCGACGGTTGATTTCTCTGTTGCGTGCCTTTTCGATAGAAAAAGGGGTCAGAGACATTATTTCTAACCAAGCCAATTATGTCGTAAATCTGCTGGCGACCAATCTCGCGGCCTCACCGTGGCTACGCGCCAATAGCAATAATGTCTCTGACCCCTTTTGCTTACGCGCCAATAGCAATAATGTCTCTGACCCCTTTTGCTTAGAAGCCACGGTGCTCAACCAGGACATCGGCTTCGTGCGGCCGGGCCAGCGCGCCACGATCAAGGTCGAGAGCTTTCCGTACACGCGCTATGGGTATCTCGAAGGTGTCGTGGAAAGCGTGACGCACGATGCCATTCAGGACGAGAAACTCGGCTTGATCTATCGGGCCCGCGTGAAGATGAAGAAGGCCGAGCTGCTGGTCGACGGCGTCAAGGTGCGCCTGACCTCGGGCATGGCGCTTACCGCTGAGATCAAGACCGGCAAGCGACGGGTGATCGATTACATCCTTGATCCGCTGCGGCAGGGTGTGGATGAGTCGATGCGGGAGAGGTGATGTGAAAGCAGTACCTGCAACACATCGCGCAAGGTCTATCTGGAAATGGGATAAACAATGAAAGCTCCCTGCATATTTGTTGGCGGTCTTGCATTGGCGCTGTCCGCCGCGGCCTGCGCGAAGGACAGCGTCAGCGACACCGCCGTGCGTGCGAACCCCGAGGTGGTTGTCATGCCTCCCCAATGCCACGGGAAGCCCAACGACGCCATTTACGTGGCTTTGGGTGAGGATGTGTTCCGCATCCCCGGTACGCCCAATCACGTGGGCATCTATCCCATTCCCTATCCGAAGCGGGGAGAGGCATCATCGGCGATGTCTGGCGATGCGCTGCCTGGCTGTCCTGACCATCCAGCCAGGGCTTTCAGCTTGCACCTTGCTCAGCACCAGTCATCGATCCTCGGCAATCTGCAGGACCTGCCGCCGGGTGCCTTGCGGGCTATCAACGTTTCCCGTGTCGGCCACCTCCCGTATGGCGAACGCTTCGCCATGAATACACTGGCTATGATGGTGAAAGATGAGCCATGCCGCGATGCGGGTGAAGGCTTGGTGGAATGCAGCAAGCAGCCGGATCAGGAAAGGGGCACATCCACTCTTTCCGCGCAGGCATCCGTGTACGGCACCCCGCTTGGCCATCCCTTCATCGTCACTTGCGGCTTTGGTCCCGGTATCTGGGCAAGTGATTGCCAAGTGCATTACCAACTGTCCGAACGATTGGAGCTTGGATACCAGCTTGACAGGCGCCGTGTTCCTGCTGAACGCATGATCGAGGTCGACCGGGCTATTCGTGCCGGCGTCCAGCGGCTTCTCATGAACTCGCGCCATTGAAGTTGGTTAGTGGTTTTTTTTCTTGAAGCGGGGGTGGCTCATGATGTCATTTCGCAAACAGCATCCGAGTTGGACGATCGGCCTGACGATGAGTTCGGGCATCGCGGTAATTGCTACATGCATGATCGCTTTCCAGGTCTATTCGACTCACCTCGAACGAATTGCGGTGGAAAAATGCGAGGCGATGACGCCTGGAGAACGAAGGGAGTCGTTGATTCGTAGCCTCATAGAACTGAAAAAAAGGAATGCAGAGTTAAGCAACGGATTTGCAGGTCGCGGCATTTACCGTGTCGGCATAGCGCACAATTTTTCTGAGTCAGGAGCAAAAGATATTGTCGCGGCCGCTTATGAAAGCCACCTTTCATTTGAGAACAATTTCGATATAACGAGGCTTGATATGAACGGGCTCGATGTCGAAACAAAATGGAGGGATGGGGATGCGCTGGTGAGCTACTCGACGCATGAAAATACTACAGCTGATTTCATTCCATTTCTTGGCGTGGTTGAGGTTGTTGGAGTAGAGCAGACTGGCCATGGTGTCGGTCGCTTTATCCCGGGGCGAAAAAATGCTCGTGACAAATATCACGTATTCAGCATGGAAAACATTTCGGTGGTGCGCGATTGCTGCAGCGGCCATGAGCGAACATCCGGGCCTGACGATGATCATGTCAGACGCAAATTGGCTGCGTATCGTCAAACCATGGCGTTCTTTTCCCCCGAATTCAATGGGCGTGATTTGTATATCAATACCTCGTCTTGCGGAATGCCATCTACCGAAGATGGCGATAATAATATGGGCACTCGCAGGCTAGATACTTTCATGATTATTAAAAGGAAGGAGGTTTCAGAAAAAGGGGTCAGAAAAAGGGGTCAGAGACATTATTTCTAACCAAGCCAATTATGTCGTAAATCTGCTGGCGACCAATCTCGCGGCCTCGCCGTGGCTACGCGCCAATAGCAATAATGTCTCTGACCCCTTTTGCTCCTTACCCGGACCCCTTTTGCTCCTTTTGCTGAGTTTTTCCAAAAGGATCGTCTTACCCCGCGGGAATTCTCAGTTTCATGATGGAAGTGGGCGGCAAGTTAACTCTGGCAGACCAATGGCACGGAAAGTGGTGCGGGTAACTATCTTGGTCATATAGACGTTGAGGATGGCGTGTCATTAGAGTATTTGTATTATGCGGGAAGCCATGCGGATCACGAACGTATAACCAAGGTTGGTATAGCTCAGTTAGAAATTATCTAAAGTGAACTTGAGGGGGCGAAACAAAGGGGCGTTAAGTAATTGATTATAAATAATTGCCTCGACACGTGTGTTGAGCGAGTTGTGTTTATTTGGTAAATAAAGGACATGATTTGAATTTCGCTTTTAATAAAACTAGCTTTCTGGCGAGCTGTGCGATGCTCGTTCCGCTCATGTCAAGTGAGTTAATGGCATATGTTGCGGCGGAAGATAGTTCATATATTTTTGAACTTGCACAAAATATATATTTGGCATTAGCTGAACATTTTCCATTTTCGACAATTAGTGCACACTCAGCCGCGTCAGCTTATTCCCATTCGATTGAGTATGGGATGATGACGTTGTGGATACTAAGTCCCGCTATCTTTGCAGGGTCAATTTTTAAATATAGTGAAAAACTCTGCGTAAACTGGTCCAGAAAGGAGGTTGTGTCCTTTAGGGTTTTTATCATGATTTGCATACTTGGCATTGTAATGGGCATATTTAGTCTCTTGTGCTATATGCCTGATGCAACACCATCCCTTTGTAGAGGCTGTGAGACCAGAACGATATTCTTGGCCATATTCATCAAGTACGTTTATTTCTGGATGATCGGCTTCTGCGTTGGGCAAATTTTATCCGCATTCAAGAAAAGGAAGGCTTGGCATGAATAATCCGATGTCGCATGACAATGCTAATTCAATCGTTTCGTTCGGCTATGATTTTTGGAAGAAGGCTGGTGAAAACCCTCTGCAATCTTGGGATGAGAGCTCTTCCGACGCACCGATTCGCGCCGATATTCTTCGGAGATATGTGAGTCATGTCACGCGTAGCGTGCAAGGTAGCCGCGCAAAATTCCCTGGTCTTGAGCCAGATGGAAGACCTGCGGCAGACGGCGTTCTCAGTCAGACGGAAAATTCTACCAATATCCCCGTTACATGGAATTTGATGGAAGGTGCTGCGCGCCGGCCAGGGTTGCGCACTTATAAATTGTCAGGAGCCGCAGGGACGGCGAACGACGTACGAGAATCATTAGGCGTGGTGCGCCGTTCGACGGAAGCCAATGTCCTCGTGGTATCGACTACGAGTGGTGTTGAAAGCGAAGCTCAAGGGGATACAGGCCCGGGCCAGATTGCTCCTGTACGCGAGAAAAGCAATTCAAGCAGTACTGACATCAGTGATCGTGTAGTGGCGTTGCATGCACTGGCTGTATCCAATCCGTCGGTGGCTGCCGTAAAAGCAGGCGGGGTGGCGACGTCGAGTTAAAAAGGGGTCAGAGACATTATTTATCATCAAGCCAATTATCTCGTAAATTTCCTGACGACCAATCTCGCGACCTCACCGTGCTTACGCGCCAATAGCAATAATGTCTCTGACCCCTTTTGCTCCCAATAGCAATAATGTCTCTGACCACTTTTGCTCAGTCACCTTTTGCTCTAAATAATTCGGCTTGATTATATTTCGGATTAAACAAGTGATGGATATAAATTATGCCTAGATTAGCTTTCTTTATTGCACTAATAATGGTCATTGCTGGATGTAAAGACAGTCACTACATATTCCGTGGTGATCTTTGTCAAGATAATAGCGTAATGGGAGTTTTTTCCGTAGGCAGTTCTGGTGTCTATTCGGTTGCCATCGAAAGCGAAGCGTCTGATATGCGCCGAAAAGAGATATTTGCATATTTTGGGAAGAAAAATAGATCGTCCACGTTTGCCACCTTGAATATCTATCGAAATAATAATCAAGACTTTACATTGATTAAAAGTTTCGACGTGATAAAACCTAGCCCGACTTCGTGGTCGAATAGAGCAATTTTTTCTGAACTGACGAGAATAAAACTTGAAAAAGGAGTGTATAAGCTAAAAGTGGATTTTGATGAGCTTAATAACGTGGACCGTAGTTACATCAACTATGTTGTCATAGAAAGTGCCTATTTTGGAAAATAAGGAGAATGCGCCGTGCCTATGTCTAGTCCCGCCTGGTTCTTTGTTTTGCCGTTGAATAGTTCGGGTCGTTCCGTTTGCCAAGTCCGTATCGCTTGAAGCGGTGTCTTGTGGCCGAGTGCGCGTTGCGGCAAATGATCGTTGTAAAGCTTCTCATAGCGTTCCAACGTGGTCTGCAAGTCCTCGCGCGAACGGAAGCGGGTGGTGGCCAGCACCTCGCTAATTCGACCGTTGAAACGCTCGACCATACCGTTGGTTTGCGGGTGTCGTGGTTTGATCAAGCGATGCTCGATTCCCAACAAGGTGCACTCACGATCAAACGCGTGGTCACCGGAGGACTTCTTTGTCTTGCCAGTGAAACGATCAGTGAATTGACTGCCGTTGTCGGTGAGCAACTTCACGATTTTCATCGGCGCGGCGGCTTTAAGGCGACGAAGAAAGTCCGTGCTACTGACCTCGCTTTGATCGGCGTAGATGCGCAGAAACACCCAGCGCGTCGCGCGATCAATGGCAACGAACAGATACCGCCGTGTCGATTCATCAGCCATCTGTGGCAAGTATTTGATATCCATATGAAGGAAGCCGGGCGCGTAGTCCTTGAAGGTTTTCGCTGGGACCGGTGCATCCTTGTCTTCCACAGGACGCCGATTCAGGCCGTGGCGGGTCAAGCAGCGGGCCAGTCCCGAGCGGGACACCTTGGCGTTCAAGAATTCGCGCACGACGACCAACAAGCCATCCAGGGGCAGCCACAGCGTGAGCCACAGCGTGCGGCGGACTTCCATGGCCACCGCTTCCTGCGCCGGGGTCAAGGTGCAGTGCAGTGTGTCCGGCCGGTGCGAACGGTCCGCCGTGGATTCACGCTCGCGCCACTTGCGCACCGTTGGTGCGGTCACGCCGTACTGCCGCGCCAAGGCTGCATCACTGAGCGAGTGATCCTCAGCCCGCAACTCGGCACGCGTACGTGGCGTGGTGCGTGCCAGAGGGTGTAGCGTCAAGGTCATCGTCAGGTCCTCAGCTCGCTGATCAGTTGGCTCATGGCATCACGTGCAGCCGCAAAACGCCAGATGCGCTGTTCGATAGGATCACACGGAACCTGACATGCGGCGGATTTCGCCAGTTTGCTGACGGTCATGCCGGCCGGGTTCGCCGCGTCCGATGCCTCGCTGTCCCCTGTGGATGATTCTGCCGCACGGGTGGTCGCCATGGGCGTCACGTCCGGCGACAACCGGCACGCGTTCCGGACCCCATCTAACGGAGGGCGATTGCACGCTGGTCGCGGCGGGCGGTTGGGCAACACTCCCGCCTTCGATGACGTACCGGGCTTCGCGGCGAGCGGCAACGGCGCGGGTTTGGGTCACGGTGTGAATGTGGGCCGGCAAACACAGCAGTTGATCGAAGCCATGTCGCGATTCGCACCCGCGGTGGGTGAAAGCTCGCCGCTGGATCACGGCATGGCCTGGCAAGACGCGCTGATTGCCAGCAACGCCGATGTTACCCATCGGTTCAAACCGCTGCCGCAGTCTTCCGGGCTGTAAGCGGAGCTGAAAGTGCAGGCTACGGCGAGTCATCTCGTCGTGGCCTGCGTGCGCTCTGTGTACGCAAAGCGGATCTGGCCCTTGAGCCAAGGCCCGCGCGGTCGAGCCCGTTGGCCGGATGTCGTAGACTGGCGTTTTATTTGCGCGGCTCAGCATGAATACCCGAGTCCTTACCGGCATCACCACCACCGGCACGCCGCACCTGGGCAATTACGTGGGCGCGATACGACCGGCCGTGGCGGCCAGCCGGCGCGATGACGTGGATGCGTTCTACTTCATGGCCGACTATCACGCGCTGATCAAGAGTGGCGATGCGTCGCGGATCGAGCGTTCGCGGCTGGAGATCGCCGCGACGTGGCTGGCGGCCGGACTCGACCCTGCGCGGGTCACCTTTTATCGCCAGTCGGACATCCCGGAAATTCCCGAGCTGACCTGGTTTCTCACCTGCATTGCATCGAAGGGCATGCTCAATCGCGCGCATGCGTACAAGGCGGCGGTGGACAAGAACGCCGCGGCGGGCGAGGACGCCGATGCCGGCATCACCGCCGGTCTGTACATGTATCCGGTGCTGATGGCGGCCGACATCCTGGCGTTCGATGCCAACCAGGTGCCGGTGGGGCGCGACCAGATCCAGCACATCGAGATGGCCCGCGACCTCGGGCAGCGCTTCAATCACCTGCACGGTCATGAGTTTTTCGTGCTTCCCGAGGCGTTGATCGAGGAACAGGTGGCCACGCTGCCGGGCCTGGATGGGCGCAAGATGTCGAAGAGTTACGACAACACGATCCCGCTCTTCGCTGGCGGCAAGAAGCAGTTGCGCGAGACGATCATGCGCATCGTCACCGACTCGCGCCTGCCCGGCGAGGCGAAGGATCCGGACGACTGCGCCTTGTTCACCATCTTCCGAGCGTTCGCCACCGACACCGAGACGGCCGGCTTCCGCCAGGCCCTGCTCGACGGCATCGGCTGGGGCGAGGCGAAGCAGGTCTTGTACGAACGCATCGAAGCCGACGTGGCGCCGATGCGCGAGCGCTACGAGGCGTTGATGGCGGACCCCGCGGCGATCGAGACGATCCTCCAGCAGGGTGCCGAGAAGGCGCGCGCGATCGCCACACCCAAACTCGTCGCGCTGCGCGAGGTGCTGGGCATGCGGGCGATGACCACGGCACCCGCGCCGGCCACACCGGCGAAGGGCACCCCGAAGTCCGGCAAGATGCCGCGCTTCGCCAGCTTCCGCGACGCCGATGGCCAGTTCCGCTTTCGGCTTTTTTCCGCTGAGGGCGACGAGCTGCTGTTGTCGAAGGCGTTCGCCGATCCGAAGGCGGCCGGCGCGCTGCAGAAGCAGATCAAGGCACTCGGTGCCGGGGCGGCCGTGCTGCAGATGCGGCCCTTGGGCATGAGCCTGGAGCTGGATGGCGAAACCGTGGCACAAACACCGGACTATGAGAGTGAGGCCGCGCGCGACTCGGCGCTGGTGCCTTTGCGCGAGGCACTTGAGCAGCTGGTTGCGCAGGACTCCTGAGCCGGGATTTGAAGCCCCGCACCCACCGACGGAGCGATTGATTGATGCGTTACCTGGCCATCCTGCTGTTGGCTCCCTGGCTGCTTATTCTGTGCTGGGGCTATTGGACATACCCGAAAAGCCTGCCGCGCGTCGTTGCGCGGCGTGTGTTTGATGTCGCGGTGGTGGTGCTGGCGCTGATCGCCGCGGCGCAGTGTGCCGTGATCGCATTTGACCGGGTCGCGCTGCCCGTGGTCGATGGCTTCGGTCCCGCCAGCGGCGCGATCTGGCAACAGGTGCTGCCGGCTCTTTACGGCTATGGCGCGTTCACCACAGTGGTACTGCTGGCGATGCTGTTGCGGCATGTGCTGTGGGGTCGCCGGCGCTGATCCGGAGGGGGACTCAGGTCACCGCTTCCGCACGAGGACGAGTCGCCGCCCTGCCATAAGTCACGATGTGACCAATGGCCGTCGAGAGAATTAAACGCTGACGGCACTCTGCGCATCTACCCCGGCGTGACGAACGCTTCGTCCGCCCTGGCGCAATCGTGCGCACCCCCTTTTCTGGAAGTATCCGACATGCGTGTGGCATGCCTGTTGATGTTCACTTTGGCGGCCGTCTCGACGCCGGTGCTGGCCGTCGATATCGATGGCCACATCCGACCCGGTGAATGGGCCGGCGCCCGCCATGTCACCGACTTCCGCCAGACCCAGCCGCTCAGTGGCAAGCCCGGTTCGCTGCATACCGAGGCGTGGATCCTGGCCACGCCGCAAGGTTTGGCCGTGGCGTTCCGTTGCGACCAGCCACCCGGCGTACCTCGCACGCACCAGCGGGTACAGCGCGACTTCGACGATCAGGTCGATCGGGTCAACGTGATGGTCGACTTCAATGGCGACGGACGCACCGGCTACGACTTCGTGGTCAGCTCGACCGATGGCATCAATGATGCGGTGATCACCAACGAAACCAGCTTCAACAAGGACTGGGACGGCAACTGGAAACACGCCGTCAGCGAGGACGCCGCCGGCTGGAGCGTCGAGATCCTGATCCCGTGGTACATCGCGCCGATGCATGCGGCGAAGAACGGGCAGCGCATGCTGGCCATCTATCTGGATCGCGTGACCGGTTCGACCGGCGAACGGGTGGCGTGGCCGGCAGCCAGCTTCACCCTGCCGCGTTTCCTGTCCGCCTTCGAGCGCATCGAGGTGCCGCAGTACAGCCAGTCACTGTTTGCCATCACGCCGTATGTTTCCGGGCTGTACGACAATGTGCGTGGTCGCAGCCACTTCCAGGAAGGTGCCGACCTGTTGTGGAAGCCGAATGGACAATTCCAGCTCACCGCGGCGCTGAATCCGGATTTCGGCCAGGTCGAAAGTGACGACCTGGTGGTCAACTTTGGTGCGACCGAAACCTATGTCAGCGACAAGCGCCCGTTCTTCACCGAGAACCAGGGCATCTTCGATTTCAGCCTGCTCGACGACAACAGCCAGCTGGTCTACACCCGGCGCGTTGGCGGTCCCTCGGATGATGGTCACGGCGCCGCCGACATCAACGCGGCGGTCAAGCTCAACGGCAGTTTCGGTTCCACCAGTTACGGCGTGATGGCCGCCGACGAAGACGGCGAAGCCGGGCGTTTCTTCGGTGCCGCGCGGTTGACCCATGATTTCGGCGACCAGAGCCTCGGCATGCTGCTGACCCGGGTCGACCGACCCTGGCTGGACCGCGAGGCGACCGTGCTGGGCGTCGATCATCACTGGCGGCCGACGCCACAACTGACCATCGCCACCAACGTGGTCGGCAGCGACATCCTGCAGTCGGGCACGCATACGCGCGACAGTGGCGGCACCATCATCGCCGACTACGAAATGGGTGGCGGCTGGCGGCAGCAATGGCTGGGCATGCATTTCGGCGACCAGTTGCAGATCAACGATTTCGGCTATCTCGATCGCAACAATTTCAACTACGGTCATTGGGAAGTGCGCAAGCGCTTCACCGCGTTGCCGGCCGATTCGGCCTACAGCTCGAAGGAGTGGCGCTTCCGCATCGATGCGCTGGACAACGATCATGGGCTGCGCCTGCGCCGCCAGTTGCGGATCAGCCGCAACAGCAATCTGCGCAACGGTGCCACCGAAACCGTGCAGGTCAACGTCAACAGTGCGGGCTGGGATGACCTGGTCACGCGCGGCCATGGCGCGTTGTTCCTGCCGCCGACGATCGACCTGGCCTACGAGCGGATCAGCCCGCGCCATGGCGACTGGGCGTTCAAACTCGATGCCGAAGTGGTCAGTGGCGGCCTCGGCGGCAATCGCCAGTTCGGCTATGACATCAAGTTCATTCCCACCTATTTCATCAACGATGCGTTCAGTGTCTACGCCGGTCCTTACTACGAGCGCCTGCCCGATTGGCTGGTCTGGCAGCACGACAACCTTGTCGGCCGCTACAACGAGCACACCTTGCAGCTCGACGCCGGCTTCGACTGGGCCATCAACAGCCGTCAGGAGCTGCGCGTGAAACTGCAGGCCATCGGGCTGAACGCCCGTGTGCGCGGCGGCTATCGGGTCAGTGCCAACGGCCGCGCGGTGGCCACCGACGATCCGGTCGACGACTTCAACCTGCGCAACCTGGGCCTGCAGATTCGCTACCGCTACGAGCTGGCGCCGCTGTCGTACCTGTACGTGGTCTATGGCCGCGGTGGCTACGCGCTGGATGGCTATGCGCGCAACACGGCCGACGCGTTCGGCAACAGTTTCGCCCTGCGCGACGACGAACAGCTGCTGGTGAAGCTGAGCTACCGCTTCGACATGTAGAGGGCGCTCAGTCCCAGCGGTTGAGGTGCGGGCCGAACGCCTCACGCTGCGGCCGCACCACGCAGAAGCGGTGGCCACTGGGCGCCTCCATCACCCACCAGCGCTGGTGCGCGAACGCGATGCGACGTGCACCGAGCCGTTCCAGTCGCGCCACTTCGGCGTCGAGGTCATCGGTCTCGATGTCCAGGTGCACGCGGCTGGCGTGGTCCACCTTCTGCAGCAGGACGATCGGCTCGTCCGCCGCGGTCTGCAGCTCCACATACTTGCCGTCGCCGTCCTGGTCGATGCTGGCGATTGGCTTGCCCAGCGCTTCGCTCCAGAAGCGGGCCACGGGCGCGAGGTCGTCGACCTGGCAGTCGATGATGAGGGTGCTGAGTCGGCTGTGATGCATGGATCGTCTCCGCAGGCTGCGCGCGCGAACCGGCGCAGTGCGAGAATACGCGGATGCTTCCGCTCAAGTATCTTCAGGCGTATCCCGTCACCTTGCAGGACAAGGTGCGCGAATTGATCGCGCAGGAGCGGCTGGGCGAGCACCTGGCCAAGCGCTATCCGGATCGCCACGACGTGCAGAGCGACAAGGCGCTGTACGCCTACGTGGCGTCGCTGAAGCAGCAGCACCTGAAGCAGGCGCCGGGCATCGACAAGGTGCTGTACGACAGCAAGCTGGACGTGCTGCGCAATGCATTGGGCCTGCACACCGCGATCTCGCGGGTCCAGGGTGGCAAGCTGAAAGCGAAGAAGGAGATCCGCGTGGCCAGCCTGTTCAAGGCCGCCGCGCCCGAATTCCTGCAGATGATCGTGGTGCACGAACTGGCGCACCTGAAAGAGATGGACCACAACAAGGCGTTCTACCAGTTGTGCACGTACATGCTGCCGGACTATCACCAATTGGAGTTCGATCTGCGTGTATACCTGACCTGGCGCGAGCTGCCGAACCAGCGCGAAAGCTGAGTGGAGAAAGCCGTTCTCCCTGAGCGTAGGCCCGAAGGGCTGAAGTCGAAGGGCAACCTTTTGGCGACCACTTGATGCGCAGCCCTTCGACTTCGGCCCCATGGGCCTACGCTGAGGGTGAACGGTTAAAGTATTGGACGCCAAAAAAACCGGGAACGATGATGGATAGTGCAGCACTGCAGAAATACCTGCTCCGCCTGTTCGAGCGGCACGACGTCGAACTCGAGGCCGATGAAGACGGTTGGCTGGTCACCGATGGCGACTTCCCCGCGATCCGCGCCGAATGGCATGAGGGTGCGGCAGGCGAACACGGTCGGCTCGATGTCGACGTGGTGCTGGGTGAGGAACGTCGCATCGAGGAGAGCTTCGCCGGCGTCGGCGGTGGCGAAGCGGGGTGTCGCGACGCACTCCAGGCCTTCGAGCAGAACGTGTTCCACCTGTTGCTGGCCGCCTGTTGGTACGTCACCGACGATCGGCGGATGGAGATCACCGCGTGGGAGATCGGCGTACGCACTTGGGACGTCTTCAGCGGGCCGTTCAGCGTGCGTGGCACGGAGGTCGGTGCCATGCCGGCCGAGGCCATGGTGGCGATCGAGGCGGCGCTGAAACGCGAGGCGCTGTCGCCCGAATTGCACTGGCTGCGACTGGTGCACAGCCATGCTGAAACGGGTGACTCGCGCTGCGAGGCGCTGCTCGACAACGAGCTTTGGACGGCCGGCACGCTGGCGCTCAACGAAGTGGCATGGCCGCGCGGCGGTGACTACAGCGCCCGCAGTTTCATGCTGCTCGACGTACGGGATTACTGATCCGTTGCACCGCGTTGGTGCCCGCTCGCGGCGATGCTCTTGCCGGCAAAACTCCGGGGCTCCGCAACGGCAAAGGCATCGCCCGCGAGCGGGCTCCAACGGGCGTTGGTGGGCACCGTCCGCCGGGTTTGGCTCGACACGCCACGCGTGAGAGCCGACGGTCAGTGCCCGCCCTGCGCACGGCACGGCTTCGGCTTGCGGCGTTTCGCTGATGAGCCAAAGAAAAAGCGGACGTCGTGAGACGTCCGCTTCTTGTTGTCGCGACATCCGGCTTGCTTAGTTCGGCAGACCCAGGTCGTCCAGCATCGCCTTGAGGAAGCGCGCCGCTTCACCACCGGTGGCGGCGCGGTGGTCGAAGGTCAGGCTGATCGGCATTCGGCGATGCACTTCGATGCCGCCCATGACGGCGACCACGTCGTGGCCGAGCTTGCCGGCGCCGACGATGGCGACGGTCGGCGGCACCACGACCGGGGTGGCGTAACGACCGGCGAACATGCCGAAGTTGCTCAGGCTGATGGTGTGGCCGGACAGTTCCGACGCCGGAATCGTGCGGTCTTCCACCTGCGTGCGCAGACGCTTGATGGCGGCGCGGATGCCGGCGGCATCCATCACGTCGGCATTGCGCAGGGCCGGCACGAACAGGCCGTCGTCGGTGTCCACCGCGATGCCGATGTCGACCTGCGAATGCATGGTGCGGGTCAGGTTCTTGCCGTCGAACCAGGCGTTCAGCGCCGGCACCGCCTTGCAGGCGGCGACGATGGCGCGGATCAGGCGGGCGGTGATGTCCTGCTTGCCGATCCAGGCGTGCAGGTCGGCGTCATCGACCAGGGTGGTCGGCACGACTTGCGCATGAGCGTCGGCCATCACGCGGGCCATGTTGCGGCGCACGCCCTTCAGCTGTTCCGGCTGGCCGCTGGCGGTCTGCGACGGCGGGGCGGTGCGCACCGGCTTGCCGGCCAGCGAAACGGGGCCGCGCTGCGGCTCGGGCTGCGGCAGTTCCGGCGCCAGATGGCGCCCGGCCGAGGCCGGCACCGCACGGGCCGGAGCAGCGCCGACAACGGCCGAACCGTTGGCGGCGGCTTCCTTGACGTCCTTCATCGTGACAACGCCATCGGCGCCGCTGGGGCGCACGCGGGAGAGGTCGATTTTCAGCTTCTTCGCCAGCGCGCGAACGGCCGGCACGGCCTTGACGCCGCCGATGCTCGCGGCCTGCTCGACATGCACATGGCTACCGCTGACCATCGCGCCGACCACGGTGCCTTCGTCTTCGCGGTCCTTGCCGCCGGTTTCGACCTCGCCGCCCTCGTCGGAGACGACGACCTTGCTGCTGTCATCGGCGGCCGGGCTGCCGACACTCTTCTTCGGGCCATGCTGGTGGCCGGTGTCCTGCGACTCGGCGCGCTGCTTGGCGTTCGGATCGGGTTCGAATTCGGCCAGCGCGGCACCGGTCTCGATGATGTCGCCCGGGGCGCCGTGCAGCTTGGTGACCTTGCCGGTGTACGGCGAGGGCACGTCGACCACCGCCTTGGCGGTTTCCATCGAGCACAGCGGGGCGTCGAGCTTGATGGTGTCGCCGACCTTCACGTGCCACTCGACGACGGTCGCGTCGGGCAGGCCTTCGCCGAGGTCGGGCAGGTAGAACGTCTTGATATCAGCCATGGGATCAGATCCGTGTTGTAGGGCGGGCATGGCCCGCCGGCTTTTGCTCAGGTCTCGCGCGGCCACTTGCAGTAGTGCGGCGGGCAGTGCCCGCCCTACGTGGCATTCCAGCGCAGATTATGACGCTGCCAGCGTACGCTTCGCGGCGTCGACGACGCGTTCCACGCTCGGCAGGTACTTCATTTCCAGGCGGAACAGCGGAATGTGCGTGTCGAAGCCGGTGACGCGCTCGACCGGTGCCAGCAGGTCGTACATGCATTCCTCGGCCAGGCGGGCGGCGATTTCGGCGCCGAAGCCGGCGGTCTTCGGGGCTTCGTGCACGATCACGCAGCGGCCGGTCTTCTGCACCGATTCGGCGATGGTGTCGAAGTCCAGCGGGGTCAGCGTGGCGACGTCGATCACTTCGGCGCTGATGCCTTGCTCAGCGAGTTCGTCGGCCGCTTCCAGTGCCTCCTTGACCTGCGCGCCCCAGCTGACCAGGGTCACGTCGGTGCCGTCGCGCAGCACGAAGCACACGTCCAGCGGCAAGGCCTCGCCGTCATCCGGCACTTCTTCCTTGTACTGACGATAGATGCGCTTGGGTTCGAAGAACATCACCGGATCGGGATCGCGGATCGCCGCCAGCAGCAGGCCGTAGGCGCGAGCGGGCGACGACGGCATCACCACGCGCAGGCCGGGGATGTTGGTGAACAGGTGTTCGTTCGCCTCGGAGTGATGCTCCGGTGCGCGGATGCCGCCGCCCCACGGGGCGCGCCACACGGCCGGCACGGTGAGCCGGCCGCGGGTGCGGTTGCGCATGCGGGCGGCGTGGCAGGCGATCTGCTCCATCATCGGGTAGATGAAGCCTTCAAACTGGGCTTCGGCGACCGGCTTCATGCCGGCCACGGCCAGACCGACGGTGACGCCGGCGATGGTGGTTTCGTCCAGCGGCGTGTCGAGCACGCGCAGCTCGCCGAATTTTTCCTGGAGACCTTGGGTGGCGCGGAACACGCCGCCGTTGACGCCGACGTCTTCGCCCAGCACCACGACGCTGTCGTCGTGGGCCATTTCATAGGCGAGTGCCTGGGTGACGGCTTCGATGAGAGTGATTTGTGCCATGACTCAGTGGCCCTTCTGTTCGAGCGAAAGAACGTAATCGCGCTGCTTGGCGAGATCGGCGGGGACTTCGGCGAAGATGTAGTCGAACATCGCCGTGACCGGCTGGGTCTTGGTTTCGAGGTAGGCATTCACCTCGTTGTCCATCCAGTCGTCGCACT
The DNA here is from genome assembly GCF_054061035.1 of Rhodanobacter sp. TND4EL1. Classification (NCBI taxonomy): domain Bacteria; kingdom Pseudomonadati; phylum Pseudomonadota; class Gammaproteobacteria; order Lysobacterales; family Rhodanobacteraceae; genus Rhodanobacter; species Rhodanobacter sp. TND4EL1. Next base: position 152,909 of record NZ_JBSSDT010000005.1, on the reverse strand, counting down.
CGGCCTTCCAGGCTTCCTCCTTCGCGTCGTCCCACACGCCCTTGGCCACCAGCCAGTTGCGCAGGCGGATCATCGGCTCTTTCGCCCAGCCGTCCTTCACTTCCTGCTCGCCGCGGTAGCGCCGCGCGTCGTCGGCAGTGGTGTGATCGCCCAGGCGATACGTCACCAACTCCAGCACGCTGCCGCCCTGGCCGTTGCGGGCGCGGTCCAGCGCGTCTTCCATCGCCTTGCGCACGGCGATGATGTCGTTGCCGTCGACCTGGATGCAGAACAGGCCGGCGGCGATGCCCTTCTGCGCCAGCGTCGGCGCACCGGACTGGATCTTGCGTGGTACCGAGATCGCCCACTGGTTGTTGACGATCACCGCCACCAGCGGCAGGTTCTGCGCGCCGGCGATGTTGATCGCGCCGTAGAAGTCGCCCTTGGACGAACCGCCGTCGCCGATGGTACACACGGCCACGCGCTTCTCGCCGCGGATCTTGAACGCCAGCGCCGTGCCCGCCGCATGCAGGCACTGCGTGGCGATCGGCACCGACCAGGCGAAATCGTGCCGCGCCGGTTCCTGCTGGTAGTCGTTGCCGCGCTCGTCGCCGCCCCAGTACATGTAGACCTCGCGTGGCTGCACGCCGCGATACAGCTGGGCGCCGTATTCGCGGTAGCTCGGTGCGTACACGTCTTCCGGAAGCATCGCGCTGCCGATGCCCACATGCGCCGCTTCGTGGCCCAGGCAGCTGGCGTAGGTGCCCAGCTTGCCGGTGCGCTGCAACGCGATCGACTTGGCGTCGAACACGCGCGTGGACAGCATCAGCTTGTACAGCTTGACCATGTGTTCGAGGTCTTTGGCGAACTCGGGCAGGTCATCACGGACCTGCTTGCCCTCGGCATCGAGGTATTGCAGGTATTCGATTTCAAACTTGGCGGCGATGGTCACGACTCGCTCCGGGGTGAGGACAGAGAGGGAAAACCTGGCTGATGGCGTGCCTTCGAGGAATCCGCGGACACACAAACGACCGAACAAGACCGCGCTTGATAACAGGCGGGCATGTTGCGCTGCAAGGTACAGCGCAGCATTCGTTGGCGTACGGAAAGCGGGTTTTGCTTGGCCTGCAAAGGCGCCAAGGCGCACCGTACAAGGCTTTCCCGCCCGACTCTGACAGGAGCCCGCTGGCGGGCGACGCCTTTGCTTCTGGTTCCGTCTGGGAAGATTCAGAGCGAAAGCATCGCCCGCCAGCGGGCTTCTGCGGGGGAGGCGATCCGCATGTTCTGGATCAAGATTTGATCGGCGCGCAGCCGTTACCATGTTCGCTTTCCGAATACGTGACGGAACACCCATGAGCGACAACCAGCGCGATCTTGAAGCGGGCATCCAGACCGATCTCAACGGTCAGATCACCTACGGTGGCTATCTGCATCTGGATACGTTGCTGTCGGCGCAGCAGCCGCTGAGCCAGCCACCGCATCACGACGAGATGCTGTTCATCGTGCAGCACCACGTGTCCGAGTTGTGGATGAAGCTGCTGATCCATGAGCTGAAGGCGGCCGTGGCGCATCTGCAGAGGGACGATATCGATGCCTGCCTGAAGATCCTGGCGCGGGTGAAGCAGGTGCAGCGCCAGCTGTTCGAGCAATGGGCGGTGCTGGAAACGCTGACGCCGTCGGAATATCTGGAGTTTCGCGGCGTGCTGGGGCCGTCGTCCGGCTTCCAGTCGCTGCAGTATCGGAAGATTGAATTCCTGCTCGGCAACAAGAATGCCGACATGCTCAAGGTCTTTGCGCATGATCCGGCCGCCCAGGCCGAATTGCGTGCGGTGCTGGAAGCGCCGAGCCTGTACGACGAGTTCCTGCGCTACCTGGCGCGACGCGGCCATGCGGTGCCAGCCGAACTGCTGGAACGCGACTGGACCCAGGCCTATCACCGCAACGAGGCGCTGCTGCCGGTGCTCAAGCGCATCTATGAAGATCGCGCGGATTTCTGGCCGGAATACCACATGTGCGAGCAGCTGGTGGACGTGGAAGAAAGCTTCCAGCTGTGGCGCTTCCGCCACATGAAAACGGTGGAACGGATCATCGGCCATCGCCGCGGTACCGGTGGTTCGTCCGGGGTGAGTTTCCTGAAGAAGGCGCTGGAGCTGGAGTTTTTCCCCGAGCTGCTGGACGTTCGCACTGTCCTTGGCAGCTGAGTCGGTGCTCTGGCGGTTGCGCAGCCCGGCCTGAATCCCGTCATGATGTGCGACCTGAAATCCGGGAGCACCCATGAACGAACCCGTCCAGACCAGCGCCGCGCCTGACTATCCACAGACGCTCGGGCATCCACGTCCATTGTGGATGCTGTTCATGACCGAGTTCTGGGAGCGCTTCGCGTTCTACAGCGTGAGCTGGGCACTGGCGCTGTACATCGTGGCGCACTTTTACAACGGCAATGCGTCGGGGCAGGCCTGGGCGGCCAGCATTTTCGGTTCGTATACCGCACTCATTTATGCGTCCAGCATCTTCGGCGGCTACGTGGCGGATCGGGTGATCGGCTACCAGCGTTCGATCCTGCTTGGCGCGCTGATGATGGCGCTCGGCTTGTTCGTGGTGATGTTGCCCAGTCGCGATGTCTTTCTGGCCGGGCTGGCGATGGTGATTGTCGGCAATGGCCTGTTCAAGCCGAACATCTCGTCGATGGTCGGGCAGTTGTACGGGCGTGACGACCCGCGTCGCGATCGCGGCTTCACGCTGTTCTACATGGGCATCAACGGCGGCGCCTTGCTGGCACCGCTGCTGACCGGATGGATGGCCAGCCATTTCACCGACACGCCGATGCAGGAGAACTACCGGGTCGTGTTCGGCGCTGCCGGTGTCGGCATGCTGTTCAGCCTGCTGTGGTTCTGGTTCGGGCGGCGCAGCCTCAAGGGCGTGGGGCGTCCCGCGCCGGAGGCGGCGAGTCTGCTGCGGGTGGTCTGGGTGGTACTGGGCATGATCGTGGCCGTGCCGCTGGTGTACTTGCTGCTGGCGTTCGTCACCACCGGTTTGTCGTGGATGCTGGGCGTGCTGTTCGCCGCCGTGGCGGTGATGCTGCTGATCGAGGCGGCCCCGCACGGGCGTGTGCAGGTGGACCGGGTGGTGGCGATGCTGATCATCTTCGCCTTCAACATCCTGTTCTGGATGTTCTATTTCCAGCTCGGCACCTCGTTCAATTTTCTGGCGGAGAACCTGGTCGATCGGCAGATGTTCGGCGGCTGGACCTTTCCGGTGGGCTGGTTCCAGTCGGTGAGTCCGCTGGCGATCATCGTGTTTGCGCCGGTGGTCACCGTGGTCTGGAGTTATCTGGCGGCGCGCCGCAGCGAGCCGTCGATTCCGCGCAAGTTCGGCTTCGGCCTGGTCTTCAACGGGCTGGGTTTCGCGGTGCTGGTGTATGCCTTGTCGCGCCTGCTTGATGGGCAGGGCCTGATTCCGTTCTGGCCGCTGGTGCTGTGCTACGTGCTGCAAACCGTGGGCGAGCTGTGCCTGTCGCCGATCGGCCTGTCGATGGTGACCAAGCTGGCGCCGCCGCGGCTGGTCGGCCTCGCGATGGGGGGCTGGTTCCTGTCGCTGGCGGTGGGCGGCAACCTGTCCGGATTGCTGGCCGGGCGGATCAGTGGCGAAAGCGGGATGACCGTCGCCTCGGCCCTGGGCGGATTCACGTTCAGCTTCTGGCTGCTGGCCGGAGCGGGTGCACTGCTGCTGTTGATCGCGCCGCTGATCAACAAGTTGATGCACGGCGTGCGCTGAACTTCTCGGCTGCGGACGGCACGCGATTTTTCCGAAGTCGCGTGCTGCAGCGCATTTGACGGATGCGAGGGCTCCGGTTACATCTGACGATTCGCAATATCTTGCGGTCAACGACGAACACAGGGGTTTCACGCATGGGCAACACCACACTCACCGGCGCCGCGAAGCCGGTACCCGAGTATCCGCAACTGCTCGGCCATCCGCGTCCGCTGTGGATGCTGTTCATGGCCGAGTTCTGGGAGCGCTTCGCCTTTTACGGCATGCGCTGGGCGCTCACGCTATACATCGTGGCGCAGTTCTTTGGCGGCGATGAAGCCGGTCAGGCCTCGGCCAGCCGTACCTACGGTGCCTATCTGGCGCTGGTCTATGCCACCGCCGTGTTCGGTGGCTATGTCGCGGACAAGATCATCGGCTACCAGCGCTCGATCCTGCTGGGCGCGGTGGTGATGGCTACCGGCCTGTTCTTGGTGATGGTGCCGCAGCACGAGATCTTCATGCTGGGCCTGGCCACGATCATCGTCGGCAACGGTCTGTTCAAGCCGAATATCTCGTCCATGGTGGGTCAGTTGTACGCGCCGGGCGATTCACGCCGCGACCGCGGTTTCACCCTGTTCTACATGGGCATCAACGCCGGCGCGCTGATCGCGCCGATCCTGACCAGCTACCTGGCCGAGCAGGTGTTCGGCACGCCGCAGCATGACAACTACCACGTGGTGTTTGCCGCGTCGGGCGTGGGTATGCTGATCAGCCTGGTGTGGTTCTGGTTCGGTCGTCGCCAGCTTGGCCCGGTCGGCAAGCCGGCGCCGGAAATCGCCAGCCCGATGCGCGTGGTGTATGTGGCCATCGGCGTGCTGGTGGCCATTCCGCTGGTCTATCTACTGATGGATCGCGCCGGCGCGGTGGCATTGCAATGGCTGCTCACCGCGCTGTTCATCGGCGTGGGCGTGATGCTGGTGATGGAGGCGATCCGCACCGGTCGGGTGCAGATCCAGCGAGTGATCGCGATGCTGATCATCTTCGCGTTCAACGTGCTGTTCTGGATGTTCTTCGAGCAGGCCGGCAGTTCGTTCAACTTCCTCGCCCAGCACATCGTGGATCGCAACCTGAGCGGTTGGGAGTTCCCGATCGGCTGGTTCCAGTCAGTCAACCCGGTGGCGATTGTGCTGCTGGCGCCGCTGGTGGCGATCGTGTGGGGCTGGCTGGACAAGCGCCGGATCGAGCCGTCGATTCCGCGCAAGTTCGGCCTGGGCCTGATCGGCAACGCGCTGGGCTTCGCGGTGCTGATGTACGCACTGTCCAGCCTGGTCGGCAGCGACGGCATGATTCCGTTGTGGACGCTGGTGCTGTGCTATGTGCTGCAGACCGCCGGTGAGCTGTGCCTGTCGCCGATCGGCCTGTCGATGGTGACCAAGCTGGCGCCGGTGCGCCTGGTTGGCCTGGGCATGGGCGGCTGGTTCCTGTCCACCGCCATCGGCAACAACCTGGCCGGCCTGTTCGCCGCCAGCGTGAGTGGCGAGGAAGGCATGACCGTGGCCTCGGCCTTGTCCGGCTACACCATGGGCTTCTGGATCCTGCTGGGCGGTGGCGTGCTGCTGTTCCTGATCGCGCCATTGATCAACAAGTTGATGCACGGCGTGAAGTAACGCCGGGGTTTTGTTGCAGGGGCGCACTCTGTGCGCGATGCTCTTTGATCATCTGCAGGCGGGCGATGCCCGCCGTTCGCGCACAGGGTGCGCTCCTGCAGCGTTCATTCCAGCAACTTGTCCAGTATTCGGGTCAGCCAGGCCTGCTCCTCGGCGTCGAGCTTGGCCAGCACTTCGCGCTCGCGCGCCCGCGCCATCGGCGCGACTTCGTCGTGCATCGTCCATCCGGCAGCGGTGAGGCTCAGCACGGAGCGACGCTTGTCGTTGTCGTGGATGGCCCGATCGACCCGGCCGGCTTCGACCAGCCGGGCCAATGCGCGGCTTACCGCCACCTTGTCCATCGCGGTGCGTTCGGCCACTTCGCGCGCTGACAGACCTTCGAAACGTGCCAGCACGGCCATCACCCGCCACTCGGTCACCGAGATGTCGTAGCGGCGCTGATAGTCGTCGGCGATCGCCTGGCTGATCCTGTTGGACAGGATCGACAGCCGGTAAGGCAGGAAGTGCTCCAACTGCAACGGGGCGTGCTCGGCAGTGGCGGGGGCAGACTGGCGTTTGGCGGGCATTGCGGCGACGGTCCTTGCAAATGGTTTCATATGAAACTATAACGTGTGATTACCACCGATGGTGGCACGCTCACGTGCTGCCGTCGTGCACCGACACTCAGGAGAGCGCCATGAACGCCCAGCCCAACCTTGGCATGCAGGTCACCACGTTCGAGAACCCGATGGGTATCGACGGTTTTGAATTCGTCGAATTTGCCGCCCCCGCCGGCCGCGCCAACGAGTTGCACGACCTGTTCAAGCGGATGGGTTTCAGCGCCGTGCTCAAGCACAAGGCGCGTCCCATCACGGTGTACCGCCAGAACGGCGTGAACCTGCTGGTCAACGAGGATCCCGATTCGTTCGCCGCGGACTTCGCCGAGAAGCACGGCCCAAGCGCCTGCGGTTTCGCGATCCGCTTCAAGAAGCCGGCCAGCGAAGTGTTGGCGACCGTGCTCGGCAACGGCGGCGAAGCGATCGACCACAAGGAAGCCAGCAAGGCGGTTTCGACGCCGGTGATCAAGGGCATCGGCGATTGCATGCTGTACCTGGTCGATCGCTACGGCAGTGCCGGCAGCATCTACGACGCCGACTACGCGCCGATCCCGGGTGCCGATCAGAACCCGGCCGGTTTCGGCCTGACCTTCATCGACCACCTGACCCACAACCTGTACTTCGGCAACATGGCGAAGTGGTCGGATTACTACGAGAAGCTGTTCAACTTCCGCGAGATCCGCTACTTCGACATCAAGGGCGCCAAGACCGGCCTGGTGTCCAAGGCGATGACCGCGCCGGACGGCATCGTGCGCATCCCGCTCAACGAGTCGAACGACCCGAAGAGCCAGATCAACGAATACCTCGACGCCTACAAGGGCGAGGGCATCCAGCACATCGCGTGCTTCACCGACGACATCTACACCACGGTGGAAAAGATGCGCGAAGCCGGCGTGGAATTCCTCGATACGCCGGACTCCTACTTCGAAGTGATCGACGTGCGCGTGCCGAACCATGGCGAAGACGTGGCGCGGCTGGCGAAAAACAAGATCCTGATCGACGCCGACCTGGAGACCAAGCAACGCAAGCTGCTGCAGATCTTCACCCAGAACGCGATCGGCCCGATCTTCTTCGAGATCATCCAGCGCAAGGGCAACGAAGGCTTCGGCGAAGGCAACTTCCAGGCGCTGTTCGAAAGCATCGAGCGGGATCAGATGAAGCGCGGGGTTTTGTAAGCTTGGGAATCTGCGCGGCCCTTCGACTTCGGCCCTTCGGGCCTACGCTCAGGGTGAACGGTGTGGAGACATCCTATTGCTCCCGGAACCGATCACCCTGAGCGTAGCTGCGCAGCAGCGAAGTCGAAGGGCATGCTGACGAGGCATTGACACGGCAAGGAAGCCCTGAAATGGAATTCACCCTCTACATCCTCGAATGTGCCGATGGCAGCTTTTACATCGGCCACACTGACGACCTCGGCAAACGGCTGGCACAGCACGACGAAGGCAAGGGTTGTATCTACACTTCGACCCGTCGCCCATTGAAGTTGCTGCACACGGAAGGTTTTGAAACGCGTTACGAAGCCCTGACCATGGAGCGCAAGCTGAAAGGCTGGAGCAGGGCAAAGAAGTTGGTGTACATGGCGGGCGACTGGAAGGCGGCTGGCGATTTGGCCAAGGGCAGGCATCGACATCAACGGTTGCCGTGAGGCGCTTCGACTCCGCTTGCTGCGCAAGCTACGCTCAGCGCGAACGGGTTTGGCGAGGCGGGGTAGGGCGAGCGAGGCTCCTGGAGCCTTGGAACCTTCCTTTCACCGTTCACCCTGAGCGTAGGCCCGAAGGGCCGAAGTCGAAGGGCTGAGGTCGATAGGCAAGCCGGTCTCAACAGGAAATTCGGAGTATTCGCAGTGAACGTCTCATCTCCTTACCAATCCGGTTTCGGCAATGAATTCGCCAGCGAGGCGATCGCCGGTACGCTGCCGGAAGGGCAGAATTCGCCGCAGCGCGTGGCGCATGGCCTGTACGCAGAGCAGCTGTCAGGCACCGCATTCACCGCGCCGCGTCATCTCAATCGTCGCAGCTGGCTGTACCGGATTCGTCCGGCGGCGGTGCACGAGCCGTTCCAGCCGCTGCCGCACGCCACCTTCCACAATCGATTTGAAGAGGCCCCGGCCACGCCGAACCAGCTGCGCTGGGATCCGCTGCCGCTGCCGAGCAAGCCCACCGATTTCGTCGATGGCCTGGTGACGATCGCCGGCAACGGCGGTCCGGCCGAACAGGGTGGTATCGGCATCCACCTGTATGCGGCGAATCGCTCGATGCACGGCCGCTTCTTCTACGACGCCGACGGCGAGTTGCTTGTCGTGCCGCAGCAGGGACGTCTGCGTCTGGCCACCGAGCTGGGCGTGATCGAGCTGGAACCGCAGGAGATCGCGGTGATTCCGCGTGGCGTGCGCTTTCGCGTTGACCTGCTCGATGGCGAGGCCCGCGGCTATGTTTGCGAAAACTTCGGCGCGTTGTTGCGCCTGCCGGACCTCGGCCCGATCGGTTCCAACTGCCTGGCCAACGCCCGTGACTTTCTCACGCCGACGGCGGCGTTCGAGGACGTGGAAGGTCAGTTCGAGCTGATCGCGAAATTCCAGGGCACGTTGTGGAGCGCGAAGATCGGCCATTCGCCGCTCGATGTTGTCGGCTGGCACGGCAACTACGCACCGTACAAGTACGACTTGCGCCGCTTCAACACGATCGGTTCGATCAGCTACGACCATCCCGATCCGTCGATCTTCACCGTGCTGACCTCGGCCAGCGACACGCCCGGCACGGCGAACATGGACTTTGCGATCTTCCCGCCGCGCTGGCTGGTGGCGCAGAACACCTTCCGCCCGCCCTGGTTCCATCGCAACGTGGCCAGCGAGTTCATGGGCCTGATCACCGGCGTGTACGACGCCAAGGCCGAAGGCTTCGCGCCCGGCGGCGCCTCGCTGCACAACTGCATGAGCGGGCATGGGCCGGATGCGGCCACGTTCGAGAAGGCCTCGAACGCGGATATCTCGAAGGCTGACGTGATCGGCGGCACCATGGCCTTCATGTTCGAGACGCGCAAGGTGATCCGGCCCACGCAGCAGGCGCTCGACGCACCGCAACTGCAGGGCAATTATCACGAATGCTGGCAGGGCATCGCGAAGCATTTCGATGCGGGCAGCAAGGCATGAAGCGCTGGTTGGGCGGCATCACCTGCGTGCTGCTGCTGGCTGCGTGCGGCGATGGCAGTCCGCCGGCGGCGCCGACATCCGCCTCGCCCCCTTCACCGGCGATCAAGTCGGTGCCGGTGGCCACCGTTGATGCAGATGCCATGGCGCACTACGACGGCTATGGCGACGTGCGCTTCGGCATGGACGAGGCCAGCTTCGACAAGGCCTGGGGTGGCGAGCTGAAGGGTGCGCCAGAGCGGGATTCGACCTGCTTCTACAAGACGCCGAAGTGGGTGACGTTGTCGGCGGATTTCGCCTTCATGTTTGAGGATGGCCGTTTCGTGCGCTACGACGTCGGCACCGCGAAGGAAGCCGCGCCGGGCGGCGGCAAGGTCGGCATGGACGCGAAGCGGATCAGTGCGCTCTACGGCGCCGGTGTGCAGATCCAGCCGCACAAATACGTCGACGGTGCAGAATATCTGCGTGTCGAGGCACCGCATGGCAAGAGCATGCTGGTGTTCGAAACCGATCCGCAGGGCAAGGTCACGCGGTGGCATGTGGGTGTGCCTCCGCAGGTCGATTACGTGGAAGGCTGTGGTTGAATCTGATGAGTGCCGTCCGTCGTGTCGGCAAGAAATAGACCGCCATCCATGGCGTATTTTTTTAGAAAAGCGGAACTCTGGAGTATTCAATGAAACTCGCTAGTCTCAAGGAAGGCGGCCGCGACGGCACGCTGATCGTGGTCAGCCGTGACCTCACGCGTGCTGTCAAGGCGAACGGCATCGCGGCGACGCTGCAGGCGGCGCTGGATGACTGGTCGAGCATCGCGCCGCGTCTGAACGCACTGTCCGAAGAACTCAATGACGGCAACGCGCCGGGTGCTTTTGCGTTGGACATGGCCACTCTGGCGTCTCCGCTGCCGCGCGCCTATGAGTTCGTCGACGGCTCCGCTTACCTGCCGCACGTCGAGCGGGTGCGTCGCGCCCGTGGCGCGGAAGTGCCGCAGTCGTTCTACACCGATCCGCTGATGTACCAGGCCACCAGCGCCGGCTTCCTCGGCCCGCGTGATCCGGTGGTGGTGCCGAGCGAGGACTACGGCATCGATCTGGAAGCCGAAGTGGTGGTGGTTACCGACGATGTCCCGATGGCGGCAACACCGGCGCAGGCGTCGGACCATATCCAGCTGATCGGCCTGATCAACGACGTCAGCCTGCGCGGGTTGATCCCGGGCGAGCTGGCCAAGGGCTTCGGTTTCCTGCAGTCCAAGCCGCGCTCGGCGCTGTCGCCGGTGCTGGTGACGCCGGACGAGTTGGGTGACGCCTGGCAGGGTGACAAGCTGCATCTGCCGATGCGCACCTGGTTGAACGATGCCTGGTTCGGCGAGGCCGAATGCGGCGTCGACATGCAGTTCAGTTTTGCCGAGCTGGTCGCCCACGTGGCGAAGACGCGCCCGCTGACCGCCGGCACCATCGTCGGCTCCGGCACCATCGCCAACGAAGACACCGGCAAGGGCGCGTCCTGCCTGGCCGAGCAGCGCACGGTGGAAACCCTGCGCGACGGCAAACCGAGCACGCCATTCCTGAAGTTCGGCGATCGCCTGAAAATCGACATCACCGATAAAACCGGCGCCTCGATTTTCGGTTCCATCGAACAGCAGATCGAGCCGTACAAGCGCGGATAAGGCGCGCGTAGGAGCCCGCTGGCGGGCGATGCTGTTGCTTTGGGGATCCAGAACAAGGGCATCGCCCGCCAGCGGACTCCTACGGTTTCCTCCCGACCCTGCGGCGTCGCGTCGCGGCCAGCCGTGCAGTTGATCCGGATCAAGGCGCGGGTGCTGGAGCGAGGACAGACTCGCTCCATGGCCATTCCCATAAGCACTCCCGAATTCGACCCGGCGCTGATCGCCCGTTACGACGTGGCCGGTCCGCGCTATACGAGTTATCCCACCGCGCCGCAGTTCAAGGCCGATTTCGACGAAACGGTGCTGCGCGGGGTGATCCGCGCCTCCAACGAAGAGCCGATCCCGCGGCCGCTGTCGTTGTATGTGCACGTGCCGTTCTGCATGAGCCCCTGCTTCTATTGCGGCTGCAACCGGGTGATTACCCGTGACGTCGCCCAGGCCGACCGCTATCTGGAGCGGCTGTACCGCGAGATGGAACTGATCGCACCGTTGTTCGATCGCGATCGTCCGGTACGCCAGTTGCACTTTGGTGGCGGCACGCCGAACTTCCTCGACAGCGCGCGCATGAGCGAACTGCTGGAGTCACTGGCGCGACATTTCAGCTTCAGTCATGAGGCGGACCGCGAATACGGCATCGAGATCGATCCGCGGTTCGCCGATGGCGATTACGTGCGCAACCTGGGCACGCTGGGCTTCAATCGCATCTCGGTAGGCATCCAGGATTTTGATCCGGTGGTGCAGCAGGCCGTCAATCGCATCCAGAGTTTCGAGCAAACCCGCGAAGTGCTCGAAGCCGCGCGTGAGTCATCATTCCGCTCTTCCAGCGTCGACCTGATCTATGGCCTGCCTTTCCAGAGCGTGGACGGCTTCAGTCGTACGCTGGAGCAGATCGTGGACCTGAATCCTGACCGGGTCGCGGTGTACGGTTATGCGCATCTGCCGGAGATGTTCAAGGCGCAACGACAGATCGATGCCGCCGACCTGCCCGACGCCGCCACGCGCCTGGCCCTGTTTGGCCGTGCGCTGGAACATCTGTCGGCCGCTGGCTATGTCTACGTCGGCATGGACCATTTCGCCAAGGCCAGCGACGAACTGGTGCTGGCGCAACGGGCCGGCACGCTGCAGCGCAATTTCCAGGGCTATTCCACCCACGGCGACTGCGACATCATTGGCCTGGGGGTCAGCGCGATCGGCCGTATCGGTGACAGCTACACGCAGAACGCGCGCGACCTGGTGGGCTACTACGCGGCGCTGGATGCGGGCCGCCTGCCGCTGATGCGCGGGCTGCAACTGGATGAAGATGATCTGATCCGGCGCGAGTTGATCAACGAGCTGATGTGTCACGGGGTGCTGGACAAGGCAGGGTTCGGCGCGCGCCATCGGCTGGTGTTTGATGAATATTTCGTACGGGAACGTCAGCGGCTGCAAGCGCTGATTGCGGATGGACTAGTGCGGGAAAATGGCCGCGAAATCCGGGTCACCTCGCGGGGAAGGTTGCTGTTGCGTATCATTGCCATGTGCTTCGATGCGTACTTGGACGAAGCGGCGCAGACATCGCGCTTTTCGCGCGTGATCTGATCAAGCGACGCAGCCCCCACCGGCCTCATCACATCATGCAATTCAAGCCCATGACAGGTCGCCAAGGTCGCCTGCCCGAGCCGCGAAGCCCGATGGCGGACGACGGTGACGAAACGCGTTTCTGCGGCACCTGCGCGTTTTCCAGTGCCTGCATCGCCGCCGGCTACGACAAGCCGGAGCTGGCCGAGCTGCAATGCCTGGTCGAGCACGTCGGTCCGTTCCGCGCTGGCGAACACATTTTCCGCACCGGTGACGCGTTCCGCGCAATTTTCGCGGTGCGCTCGGGTACCGTGAAAACTCGCATGGTCGACAAGGAAGGTCGCGAACAGGTGCTGGGTTTCTACTTGCCGGGTGAAGTGATCGGCCTCAACGCGATCTATCCCGAACACTTCCCCTGCGATGCGGTAGCGCTGGACGCGGCCTATTTTTGCCGCTTCTCGTTTCCCGCGATGAGCGCGCTGGCCTCGCGCGTGCCGGCGGTTCAGCAGCACCTGTTCCGCATGCTGAGCAAGGAATTGGGTACGGCCAGCCTGCTGGCCGGTGACCACAGTGCCGACGAACGGGTCGCCGCCTTCCTGCTGGATCTGGGGCATCGCTATGCGGTGCGTGGTTTCTCCGGCACGCAGTTCCACTTGAGCATGTCGCGTGGCGACATCGCGAACTACCTGCGCCTGGCGGCGGAAACCGTCAGTCGCGTACTCAGCCGTTTTCGTGCGCAGAAGCTGATCGCGATTGAAGGACGCGAACTGGAATTGCTCAATCCGGCGGCGCTTCGCCAGATCGGCCAGGCCCTGCTGCCGGACTGAATTTCGCGCCACGCGAAGCGCAGGAACGGCCGGTGATCACGGTCGTTCCTTTTTCGAGCCATGGACATCATCGTGGCTTCGCCTCTTCGGCCGGCGCGGTTGATGCAAGTCATGGTTGACTCGCTCGGCGCTGTGGCAGCATGGCGAATCATTCTCATTACCTGTGGCCATCGCCATGTCCGAATCGCCCTCTGCCGTCAGCACGCCGCCAGCGCTCGCCGAAGTCACCCGACTGCTGGCCTCGGCACCGCATCGGCCGTTGTTTCTGGCCGGCAGCATCGCGGTGTTGTTGAGCATGGCCTGGTGGGCGGTGGAGCTGACCTGGATGCGCTTCGGTCTGGCTGGCTGGCCGCAGCCCACGATCCCGCCGGGCTGGGCGCACGCGATGCTGATCCAGTACGGCCTGTTTCCATTGTTCATGTTCGGCTTCCTGATGACCACGTTTCCCAAGTGGCTGGGTCGTCCCGACTTGCCGCGCACGCGCTTTCTTCCCGTCGCTGGCAGCGTGTTTGGCGGCTACGTGCTGGCCAATGTGGGACTGCTCAATCTGCCGTGGTTGCTCAGGCTGGGTATCGCGCTGATGCTGCTCGGTTACCTGATCGGCATTGTCACGTTGGCCGGGGTATTGCGTGCCTCGGTGGCCGAGCGCAAAGGCCACGCGCGCTCCTGCCTGGCTGCCTTGTGCCTGGGGGCGTTGGGGTTGGCGATCTTCCTGGCCTACCTGTTCGGAGCGCCGGCGGAGTGTGCCTTGCTGGCGATCAAGCTGGGCACGTTCGGCCTGCTGCTGCCTATCTACTTCTCGGTGATGCATCGCATGTTGCCGTTCTTCACCGGCAACATGGTGAAAGGTTACGAGGTGATCCGACCGGACTGGAGCATGCCGGTGGTGTGGGTGCTGTTGCTGGCCCATCTGCTGCTCGACTGGCGTGGGGAGTTGGGCTGGCTGTGGCTGGTCGACGTGCCGCTGGCGCTGGTGTTTGCCTGGCATTCACTGAGTTGGCGGCCGTGGAAAGCCATGCATCCGGGCATCCTTGCTGTCCTGCATCTGGCGTTTGCGTGGTTGCCGGTGGCTTTCGTGTTGTTCGCGATCCAGGACGTGGTCTTTGCCATCAACGGCCATCTGATCCTGGGTCGTGCGCCGTTGCATGCACTGGGTATCGGCTTCTTCGGTTCCATGCTGGTGGCGATGGTTACCCGGGTGACGCAAGGCCATTCCGGCCGACCGATGCAGATGGGCAAGGTGGCGTGGCTGTGTTTCGGACTGTTGCAGGTCGTGACGCTGCTGCGTATCCGTGCGGAACTGGGTGGCGACGTGTATTTGTGGCTGGTGATCGCCGCCTATGGCTGGCTGCTGGCCTTCCTGCCGTGGGTGCTGCGTTCGGCATGGATCTATCTGACGCCGCGGGCGGACGGTAAGCCGGGCTGAGCACGGCTGGCGTGGCAAGGTGACGCAGCGGGGCGGGAAAATTCCCGCAATTGACTCACGTCATGCGGGCGTCCGTGAGATGGCTTAGGCTTGCAATCGCAAGAACTCACGGAGAGTGCGATGTCACGTTCAAACCTGTTCGTCGCCGCGGCAGTAGCGTTGTTCACGCTGGCGGCCTGTTCCGGCAAGCCGCCAGCCACGGCAAGCGGCGAAAGCAGCGCCGCGGGCGCAGCGTCGGTTGCCTCGATCCATGGCGACTTCGGTCCGCCCCAGGGCGAGCCGATCCACGCCGTGTTGACCAGTCCGCCGCACGTACCGCCACCGATCCATCGCAATCATCCGGCGAAGGTGATCGTCGAGCTGGAAGTGATCGAAAAGGAGATGCCGATCTCCGAGGGCGTCAGCTACACCTTCTGGACCTTCGGCGGCACCGTGCCGGGCAGCTTCATCCGCGTGCGCCAGGGCGACACGGTGGAGTTCCACCTGAAGAACGCGCCGGACAGCAAGATGCCGCACAACATCGACCTGCACGGCGTGACCGGTCCGGGCGGCGGCGCGGCGTCCAGCTTCACCGCGCCGGGACACGAGTCGCAGTTCACCTTCAAGGCGCTCAATCAGGGCATCTTCGTCTATCACTGCGCCACCGCACCGGTGGGCATGCACATCGCCAACGGCATGTATGGGCTGATCCTGGTCGAGCCACCGGAGGGTCTGTCCCCGGTCGACCACGAGTATTACGTGATGCAGGGCGACTTCTACACCACCGGCAAGTACCGCCAGAAAGGCCTGCAGCCGTTCGACATGGAAAAGGCGATCGACGAGCACCCGACCTATGTGCTGTTCAACGGCAAGGAAGGCGCACTCACCGGTGACAATGCCCTGACCGCCAAGACCAACGAGACGGTGCGGATGTTCGTCGGCAACGGCGGCCCGAACCTGGTGTCGAGTTTCCACGTGATCGGCGAGATCTTCGACAAGGTGCAGCCCGAAGGCGGCACGGTGGCCCAGCACAACGTGCAGACCACGCTGATCCCGTCCGGCGGCGCGGCGACGGTGGAATTCCACACCGACGTGCCGGGCAGCTACGTGCTGGTGGATCACTCGATCTTCCGCGCGTTCAACAAGGGTGCGCTGGGCATCCTCAAGGTGGACGGTCCGGAAGACAAGTCGATCTACTCGGGCAAGGAAGTGGACGCGGTGTATCTGGGTGATCGCTCGGAACCCAATTTGAAAGCCGTGACCACGGCGGCGACGGCGCATGCCGCCGGCACGCTGACCAAGGCCGAGCAGATCGCGGCGGGCAAGCAGCTGTTCACCGGCACCTGTTCGGTCTGCCATCAGGCGAATGGTGAGGGCCTGGCCAACGTGTTCCCGCCGCTGGCCAAGTCGGACTTCCTGGCAGCCGATCCGAAGCGGGCGATGACCATCGTGACCCACGGCCTGACCGGCAAGATCACGGTCAACGGTCACGAGTACGATTCGGTGATGCCGCCGATGGCGCAGCTGACCGACGACGAAGTGGCGAACATCCTCACCTATGTGCTGAACAGCTGGGACAACCCGGGTGGCCAGATCACCAAGGAAGAAGTCGCCAAGGCGCGTGCCGAAGCACCTGCAGCGGCAGCAGCGGAGCATTGAGATGCATGCGCGACTGGTCCTGGGTCTGCTGGGCCTGATGCTGGCACTGCCGGCAGTGGCGGCGGATTACGTCGCCCTGCCTGGCGGGACCTTCACCAGCGTGTTGCCGGCCGATGGCAAGACCGCGCCGGCACAGGTCGCGCCGTTCCGCCTGCGCAGCGAGTTGGTCTCCAACGGCGAGTTCCTCGCCTTCGTGAAGAAACATCCCGAGTGGCAACGCGACAAGGTGGCCAGCATCCTCGCCGATGCGCGCTACCTCACCCAGTGGGCCAGCGCCGATGCACTGGGTGACACGGCACTGCCGCGCCAGCCGGTAACGCGAATCAGCTGGTTCGCCGCGCAGGCCTATTGCGAGAGTGAGCACGCACGCCTGCCGACCTGGTACGAGTGGGAATACGCGGCGGCGGCTGACGCCACCCGTCGTGACGCGCGGGCCGATCCGGCCTGGCGAGAAAGCATCCTGGGCTGGTATTCGCGCCCTTCCAGCACGGCCCTGCCCGAAGTCGGCGGACTCGCCAACGCCTACGGCGTGCGTGACATCAACGGCCTGGTGTGGGAATGGGTCGATGACTTCAATGCCTTGATGGTCGCCAGCGACAGTCGCGAGCAGGGTGATCCGGATCTGCTGAAGTTTTGCGGGGCCGGCGCGATCAGCCTGCAGGAGAAGGAAAATTACGCAGTGTTGATGCGCATTGCGATGCTGTCCGCACTCAAGGCCGCCAACACCACCAACAACATGGGCTTCCGCTGCGCGAAGTCCGAATGAGGCTTGCATCCATGAAACGTCTGTTGCCCCTGCTTGCGATGTGGTTGCTGCTTGGCAGCGCGCAGGCTGCCACGCCGCTGCCTGGTGATTCGGTCTACAACCTGCCGGTGCAGTTGACCGACCAGGACGGGCATCAACAAAAACTGGCCGAACGACGTGGCCGGCCGCAACTGGTCACCATGTTCTACACCTCGTGCCAGATGGTCTGCCCGATGATCATCGACAGCATGCGGCTGACCCGCAATGCGCTGGATCCGGCCACGCGCGCGCAGATCGACCTGCTGGCGGTGAGTTTCGACCCGGTGCGCGACGATGTGGCCACGCTGCACAGCTACGCCGGGAAGCGCAAGCTGGACCGGCACATCTGGACATTGGCGCGGGCCGAGCCGGCGCAGGTACGTCAGTTGTCCGGCGTGCTGGGTCTGCAATATCGCCAGTTGCCGGATCGGGAGTTCAACCACAGCAGTGAGTTGATCCTGCTGGACGCCGACGGCCGGATCGCCGCGCGCACCACCCGGATCGGCAAGCTCGACTCGGTGTTTGTCGAGGCGATTCGAAAGGTCGTCGCGGAACAGTCGCGCCCCTGAAGCTGCTGCCAGCTTGGCTGTCGGTTGATCCAGGTCAGCGCACCACGCGGCGACCGGGCGCAGACTCGCGGCAATGCTTTCGGAGAATCCGCATGACGGCCTGGTATCCGTGGATCGTGCTGCTGCACCTGTCCTGCGCCATCGTGTTCGTCGGTGCGGTGACCTTCGAGGTGGTCGTGCTGGAGGCGCTGCACAAGCAGTTCGACATCGGCACCATGCAACGCATCGAAAAGGCAGTGATGGCGCGCGTGCGCCAGTTCATGCCGCTGGTGGTGATCGGGCTGTTTGTCAGCGGCGGCATGCTGTTCGACATTCGCTGTGACGGGCTGGATTGTGTCGGCAGCCGTTTCGGCAACTGGCTGCTGCTGAAGGTACTGCTGGCCTTCGGCGTACTGGGCGTGTTCGTCAACGCGATGTGGGCCATGCGCAACGGGAAAATGGACGTATGCCGGTTCAAGCATACCCATCGTTTCGTGCTGGCGTTGATGGTGGGCATCGTCTTCCTGGCCAAGACCATGTTCTACTTGTAGCCATCCATCCAGCAACGAGGTGCACGATGTCCGAAGTCACGTTCAAGGGCCAGCCGATCAACATCAATGGCCAGTTTCCCATCGCGGGTTCGACCGCGCCGGCGTTCGCTCTGGTGGGTGGCGACCTGTCCGATGTGACGTTGTCGAGCTACGGCGGCAAGCGCAAGGTGCTGAACGTCTTCCCCAGTATCGACACCGGCGTCTGCGCCACCTCGGTGCGCCGCTTCAATGAACTGGCCGGCCAGCTCGACAACACCGTGGTGCTGTGCATCTCGGCCGACCTGCCGTTTGCGCAGGCGCGCTTCTGTGGTGCCGAGGGACTGGACCAGGTGATCAACCTGTCGCTGATGCGCGGGCGTCAGTTTCTCAACGACTACGGCGTGGCGATCGCCAGTGGACCGTTGGCCGGACTGGCTGCGCGTGCGGTGGTGGTGCTGGACGAGCACGACAAGGTCATCCACGCCGAGCTGGTCAGCGAGATCGGCCATGAGCCGAACTATGACGCGGCGTTGAAGGCGCTGGCCTGAGAAGTCCCGCCCGAACGGCGTAGGAGCGCACCCTGTGCGCGATGCTTTCCGCGCCATTTGACGAAGAGCATCGCGCACAGGGTGCGCTCCTACATGCCGACGATGGGCACGCCGAAAGGCCGCGCGTCCGGATTCAGGCCCAGCCCGTATTTCAGGCTGCGGCCAATGCGCTCGGCATATTCGAGCATGGTGGCGGCGGCGGCTTCGTCCAGCTCCTCGGCGCAGGTTTCGCGCCACAGTTCCAGCCAGCGGTCAAAGTGTTCGGCGCGGATCGGATGCGGTCGGTGCGCGCCCATCGGATTGCCGCGATAGCTGCCGGCACGCAGGGCCACCGAGGCCCAGAACGAGGTGAGCAGTCGTTTGTGTTCATCCCAGTCATCCACGGCGGCATTGAAGATCGGGCCGATCTGCGCATCACGGCGCACCTTCTCGTAGAAGTGATCGACCAGCCTGGCAAGGGCGGCTTCATCCATGGGCGATGGCGGGTTCATGCGTGACATTGTGGATCCGTACGCGAAACGAAGTGTGATCACGCCACCAACAAAAAACGCATCCGGCCATGAAGCCGGATGCGTCGCTGGTCCGCGAAGCTTACTGGCCCAGGCTCAACGTGCCCTTCATCAGTGCGGCATGGCCGGGGAAGGTGCAGAAGTACGCGTACTGTTCGCCAGCTTTCAGCTTGCTCACATTGATCGTGGCCGTATCCGACTCGCCGCCGCCGATCAACTTGGTGTGCGCGATGATGCGTGCGTCACCCGGCTTCTCGTAGCTGTTGGTCGCGCCGGCCTTCATGCCGTCGGAAATCACGCCGGCTTCGTCGCTGCCGTGCGACAGCACCCAGTTGTGGCCCATCGCGGTCACCGGCAGCTTGCCGGTGTGCTTCAGGGTCACCTTGAACGACTTGCAGGTCTTGGGTACGGTGATCGTCTTGGTGTTGAACTGCATCGCGTCATTGGCTTCGACCGTGGCGGCACATTCGGCGGCCATCAGCGGAGTGGAGAGCAGGCCGAGCAGGGCAATCGCAATCAACTTACGCATGAGGTGTTGCTCCTTGGGGAGGTTGGGGCTCAGGTGAATTCTGCGGTGGTGGTGCGAGACCCGCACTGATCTGGGTCATGGTCATCCGCACCACCCGTGATCGACACTGTAGCCACACACCGGCAGGCGTCGGAAGGAGGCAAGATGACGCACGTCGTCACCGAAAATTGCATCAACTGCAAACACACCGATTGCGTCGAGGTGTGTCCGGTGGATTGCTTCCATGCCGGCCCCAACTTCCTGGTGATCGATCCCGACGAATGCATCGACTGCACGCTGTGCGTGGAGGAGTGCCCGGTGGGTGCGATCTTCCCCGAGCTCGACGTGCCGGCCGGGCAGGAGATCTTCATGTCGATCAATGCCGAGCTGGCCAGCCAGTGGCCGGTGCTGACCAGCAAGATTTCCGCGATGGAAGACGCGGCGAAGTGGGATGGGGTGCCGGACAAGTTGCCCTTGCTCGAGCGCTGATTCGGCCGGCAGGTGCGCGCTGATTGTCACGGCGCGAAATGCTCTATGGTGGGAGGCACCGGCGGGATGGTTTTGGGGGAAGGGCCATCAGTCCGGCGTGTGCAAGCCGGTTCGACATGCATGGCGGTTGCTGCGTCATCGTCTCGTTGCGTCATGAGCTTGCGTTCTCTCTCGCATTGCCAGAGGAAGCCGTGATGAATGAAGCAGCCCAACCCTTGACCGACGACGATACCGAACTGTCGCCGTGGTGGTTGCGAACGGTGGCGATCGTGATGGTGATCGGCTTTGCCGGTCTGATCGCCATCACCTCGCTGGCCTACCGCAACGCGCCCCCGATTCCAGCGCAAGTGGTGGATGCGCAGGGCGCGCTGCTGTTCAGCGGCGACGATATCCGCGACGGTCAGGCGGTCTTTCTCAAGTACGGCTTGATGGACAACGGCAGCATCTGGGGACACGGCGCGTATCTTGGACCGGATTTTTCTGCTGATGCGCTACATCGCATCGGTGAGGACACCGCTGCCGCCATCGCCCAGCGGCAATACGGCCAGCCCGTCGCCGCGCTGACGGCACAGCAGCAGGCCGCCGTGCATGCCGAAACCGCGGTGACGCTGAAAGCCAACCGTTACGACGCGCAGAGCGGCGTGTTGCGGTTGATCGAGCCCGAGGCGGTCGCCTATCGAAATCAAATCGGATACTGGACGAACTACTTCAAGGATCCGACGAAGAACGGTGGACTCAAGCCGGACCTGATCACCGATCCAGTTGAGTTGCACCAGTTCACCGCCTTCGTGAACTGGGCCGCCTGGGCTTCGGTGGCCACGCGGCCGGAGACGGATGCGTCATACACCAACAATTTCCCCTACGACCCCAGCGTGGGCAACGTCGCCACCGGCAGTGCGCTGCTGTGGAGCGCGCTGAGCCTGCTGGTGCTGCTGGCCGGCATCGCCACCGTGCTGCTGGCGTTCGGCAAGTTCGACTACCTGGGCTGGATCAGTCGCGGTCATCACGTGCATCCGCAGTTGTTGCCGGGACAGTCCAGCCCGGGCCAGCGTGCGCTGATGAAGTTCTTCGTGGTGGTGGCCCTGTTGTTCCTGATGCAGACCCTGGTTGGCGGCGGCGTGGCGCATTTCCGCGCCGATCCGGGCAGCTTCTACGGTTTCCAACTGGAAAACATCTTTCCCAGCAATCTGCTGCGCACCTGGCATCTGCAGACGGCGATCTTCTGGATTGCCACCGCTTACGTCGCGGCTGCCTTGTTCCTGGGTCGCTCACTACGTGCCCCGGATGACGAGCCGCGCTGGCTGGCCGGTTGGGTGCACGTGCTGTTTGCGGCCTTCGTGGTCGTCATCGGCGGCAGCCTGCTCGGGGTCTGGGCCGGCATCGAGCAGAAGCTGGGCAACTGGTGGTTCTGGTTCGGCGACCAGGGCTGGGAATATCTGGAGCTGGGTCGGGTCTGGCAGTACTTGCTGGTGGTCGGCCTGCTGGCCTGGTTTGCCATACTGTGGGTGCTGGCGCGTCCGCGCGCGGTAGCCAACGTGGCGGCACGACCGCTGGCGAAGATGTTCATGTTCGCGGCGGTCGCCATCCCGGTGTTTTACGTGCCGGCCTTGTTCTTCGGCGCCAAGACCAATTACACCGTGGTCGACACCTGGCGTTTCTGGATCATCCACCTGTGGGTCGAGGGGTTCTTCGAATTCTTTGCCACCACGATCGTGGCGCTGACGTTCTACCAGCTGGGCCTGACCCGGCGCAACGTGGCGCTGCGGGTGATCTATCTCGACGCGATCCTGTATTTCCTTGGCGGCCTGATCGGCACCGGGCACCACTGGTATTTCACCGGCCACACGAATTTCAACATGGCATTGTCAGCCTTGTTCTCGGTACTCGAAGTGGTGCCGTTAACCCTGCTGACGCTGGACGCCTGGGATTTCGTGCGCACCACTCGCGGCGACTGCGACGTGTGCGGCAAGGCCGTGGCGGTGCCGCACAAATGGACGTTCTATTTCCTGATGGCGGTGGGCTTCTGGAATTTCGTCGGCGCGGGCATGTTCGGCTTCTTCCTCAACCTGCCGATCGTCAGCTATTACGAAGTGGGCACGCAGATCACGCCGACCCATGGCCATGCGGCATTGATGGGCGTGTTCGGCATGCTGGCCATCGCGCTGATGGTGTTCTGCCTGCGTCAGGCCAGCAGCGATGCCCGTTGGCCCGGTATCGAGAAGTACATCAAGGTGGCGTTCTGGGGCACCAATGTCGGGCTGGGCCTGATGATCATCATGAGCCTGTTCCCCAGCGGTGTGATGCAGCTATGGGACGTGGTCGAGCACGGCTATTGGCACGCGCGCAGTGCGGAGTACCTGGCGATGCCGCGCTCGCATCTGGTCGAATGGCTGCGCTTGCCGGGTGACCTGATCTTCATCGGCTTCGGTGCGGTTCCGCTGGTGATCGCCTCGATGAAGGGTTGGCTGGGTGTCCGCGCGGACGCGCGGGCGGAAGTTCGCTGACGGGCGATCGTCCATGAAAAAGCCCGCGTCGACCAAGGTCGGCGCGGGCTTCGATGCTTCCGGACCGGATGATTACTTCGCGATGACGCGAACCATCTCCAGGCACTTGTTCGAGTAGCCCCACTCGTTGTCGTACCAGCTGACCAGCTTGACGAAGGTGTCGTCGAGCGCGATGCCGGCCTCGGCGTCGAAGATCGAGGTGCGCGCATCACCACGGAAGTCGGTGGCCACGACCTTGTCGGTGGTGTAACCGAGGATGCCCTTCAGCGCGCCTTCGCTCTGGGCCTTCATCTCGGCGCAGATTTCCGCGTAGGTGGCGGGCTTGTCCAGCTCGACGGTGAGGTCGACCACGGACACGTCCGAGGTCGGCACGCGGAAGCTCATGCCGGTCAGCTTCTTGTTCAACTCCGGGATCACCACGCCGACGGCCTTGGCGGCGCCGGTGGAGGACGGGATGATGTTTTCCAGGATGCCGCGGCCACCGCGCCAGTCCTTGTTGCTCGGGCCGTCCACGGTCTTCTGCGTCGCGGTGGCCGCGTGCACGGTGGTCATCAGGCCGCGCTTGATGCCCCACTTGTCGTTCAGCACCTTGGCGATCGGCGCCAGGCAGTTGGTGGTGCAGCTGGCGTTGGAGATGATCGCCTCGCCCTTGTAAGTCTTGTCGTTGACGCCGTAGACGAACATCGGCGTGTCGTCCTTGGACGGCGCGGACAGGATCACCTTCTTGGCGCCGGCATCGATGTGCTTCTGCGCGGTTTCCTTGGTCAGGAACAGGCCGGTGGATTCGATCACCACATCGGCGTTCACTTCATTCCACTTCAGGTTGGCCGGATCGCGTTCCTGGGTCAGGCGGATGGTCTTGCCGTTGATCACCAGATGGCCGTCCACCACCTTGACGTCGCCCTTGAAGCGGCCATGCACGGAGTCGTAGCTCAGCATGTAGGCAAGGTAGTCCGGTTCCAGCAGGTCGTTGATCGCCACGATCTCGATGTCGTTGCCGAAATTCTGCACGGCAGAGCGCAGCACGTTGCGACCGATGCGGCCGAAGCCGTTGATGCCGACCTTGATGGTCATGAGTGAACTTCCTCCTTAAGGGATGACAGGCGAGACCGCACCAGCGGCCGGAAAACCGCCATTTTACAGCCAATTCCGCCGGGTTGCCTGACTGGACGGTCAGCAGCGGTGCCGTCGCGCGCACGGCGCCGCCAGTGACGCAGGGTTGAGGGGGCGCGACAAGCAACAGCCGCGGGCGTCTGTGGCAGACTGCCGCATTGTTCAATCGGATCGTGTCTCATGAGTCTTGCCCGTCGTGCGGTTGCTTTTCTGGCCTGTTTCGTCATCGTGCCGGCCCAGGCCTGGGGGCCTTTGGGGCACAGTGTCGTGGCCGAACTGGCACAACGGCATCTGAGCCCCGCGGCCGAAGCCGAAGTGGTGCGATTGCTGGCGCCGGAGGGGACCGCCTCACTGGCTGAGGTCGCCAGCTGGCCGGACAAGATCCAGGACGATCCGTCGATGACCGCGCTGTGGAAGCAGACCCGCGGCCTGCATTACATCAATTTCCGCGGCGGCAGCGATTGTGACTACGTGCCTCCGCGCGACTGCCGTGACGGGCGTTGCATCGTTTCCGGTCTGCAGCACTATGTGGCCGTGCTGGGCGATCGCACGCAGAGCGACAGCGTGCGTCGTGACGCATTGAAGTTCGTGGTGCATTTTGTGGGCGACATCCACCAGCCACTGCATGCCGGTTACCGCGACGACAAGGGCGGCAATACCTTCCAGGTACAGTTCAACGGCAAGGGCAGCAACCTGCACAAGGTGTGGGATTCGGGAATGCTCTACAGCCGCGGCTTGAAGTGGAAGGATTACGCTCAGAGGCTGGATTCCGCGGGTCCGGTGGCCTTGCCCGCACCGATGGCGCCATTGGACAACTCCTACGCGCAGTGGGCCGAGGAGTCCTGCCGGATCACGGCCGAGCCGGGCTTCTATCCGTCCTCGCACAAGATCGACCAGGCTTACGTCGACGCCGAACTGCCGGAAGCCGACTTGCGGTTGCGTGAGGCCGGCCGCCGCCTGGCGGAAGTCCTGAACACCGCCCTGACGAATTGATCCTTCCCATCCACGCCGTCGTCGACATGCATACGAATGCAGGGTGATGGCGTGCCGGTCCTCATCTGCTAGCCTCGACCCATGAACGAAACCCCGCTGCGCCGTACCAAGATCGTTGCCACCCTGGGCCCTGCCACCGATGCGCCGGGCATGCTCGCGCGAATCATCGCTGACGGCGTCAACGTGGTTCGCCTGAATCTCTCGCACGGCCAGCCCGACGACCACCGCGCGCGTGCCAACGCGGTGCGTGCCGCCGCTCTGGAAGCGGGTTGCGAGGTGGGCATCCTTGCCGATCTGCAGGGCCCGAAGATCCGCATCGAGACGTTCGCCAACGGGCCGGTCGAGCTGGTTGATGGCGCGCCGTTCGTGCTGGATTGCCGGCCCGACGTCCCGCCCGGCGACGCCACGCGGGTCGGGGTCAGCTATTACGGCCTGCCCGGCGACGTGCACGCCGGCGACGTGCTGTTGCTGGATGACGGGCTGGTGGCGTTGACCGTGCTGGCCGTGGTCGGGACCGAGGTGCGCTGCCGGGTGCTGATTGGCGGCAAGCTGTCCAACCGCAAGGGTCTGAATCGCCAAGGCGGCGGACTGTCGGTGACTGCGCTGTCGGACAAGGACAAGGCGGACATCAAGCTGGCGGCCGAGATCGGCGCGGATTTCCTGGCGGTTTCCTTCGTGCGCTCGGCCGACGACATGCACCAGGCGCGGCGCCTGCTGCATGAGGCGGGCGGCAATGCCGCCCTGGTCGCGAAGATCGAGCGGGCCGATGCCATTCCGGTGCTTCGCGAGATCATCGACGCTTCCGACGTGGTGATGGTGGCGCGGGGCGACCTTGGCGTGGAGATCGGTGATGCCGAGTTGCCCGGTCTGCAGAAAAAGATCATCCGCGAATCGGTACTGCGCAATCGCGCGGTGATTACCGCGACGCAGATGCTGCAATCGATGGTGCGTTCGCCGATTCCCACCCGCGCCGAAGTACTGGACGTGGCCAACGCCGTGATCGACGGCACCGACGCGGTGATGCTGTCCGAGGAAACCGCCGCTGGCGCACATCCTGACAAGGCCGTGGCGGCGATGCGGCGGATCTGTCTGGGTGCCGAGCGCCAGTTCGAGCCGAAAGAGGATCTGACCGCCGGTGGCCACATGCTCGACCGCACCGACCAGGCGATTGCCCTGGCGGCGATGATGCTGGCCAGTCGCCTCAATGTGCGGGCCATCGTGGCGCTGACCGAATCCGGCGCCACCGCCCAGTGGTTGTCGCGCTATGGCAGCGCCGTACCCATTTTTGCGCTGTCACCCATGGCGGACGCGCGCCGGCGCATGCTGCTGCTGCGCGACGTGCAGCCGGTGGCGTTTTCGCATGAGGGCCTGAGCTCGGTGGCCACGGCACGCTCGGCGGTCCAGCAATTGTTTGCCCTGGGCCATCTGCGGGAAGGCGACAGAGTGGTGCTGACCCAGGGTGATCATGTCGGCCAGGGCGGTGGCACCAACACGCTGAAGCTGCTTTCGGTGGGTGCCGATGGCATGGTGGAATCGCTGCGTGACCTGTAAGGCTGACGGTTTGCTGTCTGGCGGGCTTTTCCCGATCGCCGCTGAACATCCGGCCGACTACACTGGAACCTGCTTGTCCTTCGCTGGAGAAAAGCCATGAAGATCATTTCCCGTCCTTTGCGCCAGGGGTTGCTGCTGGCCGTGGCGTTGGGTTGCGTTGCACCGGCGCTGGCCCAGCAGGCGCGCAAGATCGACCCGCAGGATCTGTACCGTTACTGGATTCTGCTCAACACCAAGGTGCAGATGGATGCGCCCAACACCGGGCTTAATCTGGACAAGCCCGGCTGCGTGGCGGTGACGTACACGGTCGGCTCCGATGGTGTGCCGTTGAACGTGCAGGTCGCGAAGGTGGTGCCCAAGAGCGATCTGGGCCCGGTGGCGCGCAGTGCGGTATCCAACTTCCGCTACGGCCCCTCGCTGACCAACCGCATTGGCGAGCCGATGGCCACGTATTACATCGTGCCGTTCAACGCGCCCAAGGATCCGGCCCAGCGGCAGCCATTGGTCGACGCCTGCAAGCTGCCCGGTTACACGCCCTGAGGCGGCCTCGCCGGGTCGTTCCGCCGTGGCTCGCGGCGCCGCTGGATGAATCTGGCCTATAATTGCCGTTTTTGAACCATGCCGCTTCGTTTTTCGAGGCGGCTTCAACCATGTGCGGGCGTGAACACGGTCGCACCACGGAGTCGTCATGAGTATTGAAGATCTCGAAAGCATCGCCCTGGCCATGGTCGCTCCGGGCAAGGGCATCATCGCCATCGACGAGTCGACCAACACCATCAAGAAGCGTTTCGAGGCGGTCGGCATCGAGAACACCGAAGAGAATCGTCGCGCCTACCGTGAGCTGTTGCTGACCACCCCGGGCCTCAACGAGCACATTTCCGGTGCGATCCTGTTCGACGAAACGATCCGTCAGTCCACCAAGGACGGCGTGCCGTTTACCCAGCTGATGAAGAAGCTCGGCATCATCCCCGGCATCAAGGTCGACAAGGGTCCGCAACCGCTGGCCGGTTTCCCGGGCGATGTGGTCACTGAAGGCCTTGATGGCCTGCGCGAGCGCCTGCAGGAGTACGCGAAGCTGGGCGCCCAGTTCGCCAAGTGGCGCGCGGTGATCAACATCACCGAAGAGAACCCGAGTTCCAGCGCGATCGAAGCGAACTGCCACGTGCTGGCCCGTTACGCCGCGCTGTGCCAGGAAGCCGGTCTGGTGCCGATGGTCGAGCCCGAAGTGATCATGGATGGCGACCACAGCATCGAAGTCAGCTATGAAGTGCACGAGGCCGTGCTGCGCAGCCTGTTCAATGCGCTGTACGAGCAGAACGTGATGCTGGAAGGCACCATCCTGAAAATCAGCATGGTCATCCCGGGCAAGGACTCCGACGAGCAGGTGGATGCCGAGGAAGTGGCCGAGGCCACCGTGCGCGTGCTGAAGTCCACCGTGCCGGCGTCGCTGCCGGGCATCGTGTTCCTGTCCGGCGGTCAGACCGACGAGCAGTCCACTGCCCACCTGAACGCGATGAACCAGATCGGTCCACATCCGTGGCCGCTGTCGTTCTCATACGGTCGCGCCATGCAGCAGGCGGCGTTGAAGCTGTGGGCCAAGGACATGAAGGCGAACTACGCGGAAGCCCAGAAGACTGTCCATGCCCGCGCGCGTGACAACGGCCTGGCGGCGCTGGGTCAGTGGAAAGGCTGATATAGCCAGCTGATCTCGTAGTTCTCCGAAAAGCAAAAAGCGGACGCCATGGCGTCCGCTTTTTTTGCCCACTGCGCTGCTGACGCTTCGCAAGCTCGGGAAGGGGGATTCATCTTCCCGGTGTACATCCGATCGCGAAGGTCGTGTCCGCAATCAACAGAAAAGGCGCCTTGCGGCGCCTTTTCTGTTGCCGGGAGTCCGGACTGGCCGGAAAACCAGCGGACGGATCAGAAGCGGTATTCAGCGCTGACCGACACCATGTCGGTGCTGAGGTCCACGTGATCCTTCTTGGCACCGTAGTAGTCGTAGTTTACACCGAGGCTGACGTTGTTGCTGAAGTCATAACCCACGCCGGCACCGGCGTACCAGCTGGTGTCATCCAGGCCCTTGCGGACCGGGTTCTCGTCATTGCTCAGGCCGTGGCCCTTCCAGCCGTAGATACCGGTGCGCGCACTCACGTACCAGTTCGGGCTGAGGTTGAAGTGGCCGTTCACGCCAGCGGTCCAGCCGTGCAGCTGCGACTTGCCGTCTTCGACCACGGGCTTGCTGTTGAAGACGTTCTTGGCGTGGATGTTGCCCAGGTCGTTGTAACCAACCTCGGCGCCCAGCGCGACTGACGGGCTCAACGCCCAGCGGTAGCCACCGTTGATGCCGTAGCCGGTGGTGCTGTCGTCGTATGCGCCGTGATTGATGGATGCCTGGCCGACGTTGCCGTTGACGAACCAGCCGTCATTGTGGGTTGGCGCACTCTGCGCGAACACGGCGGGGCCGGCGAACACGCCAGCGGTGGCGAGGGCGAGGGCAATCAGGGTCTTGTTCATTTTCATGGAGCTTCTCCAGTTTGTTGTCATGGCAGTCGGCCCGGTTAGGGGGAATGGCCGCTGCTGGCGGTGCGCCGTCCAAGCCGGGCGGTGACACGAATACTTAGATGGGTCGGCTCGTCGAAGATTCAACACCGATCAGTTCAGTATTAAGCCGGCGTTAACAAAAGTGGCTCGGCGCACCGTTGAATCAGAAGCGATATTCGGCGGTTACCGAGGCTGCATCGGAGGTCAGTCCGATCTGATCCTTGCTCGCGCGGTAGTAGTCGTACGACAGGCCCAGGCTGAAATGCGGGGTGAAGTCGTAGCCTGCGCCCACGCCGGCGTACCAGTCGACCTTGTCCAGATCATGCCGGTTAATGTCCTGGTTGGCGTAGCCATGGCCCTTCCAGCCATAGACACCGGCGCGGCCGCTGACGTACAGACCCTGCCACACGTTGATCTTGCCGTTCACACCAGCGGTCCATCCGCGCAGCGCATTGCGCTGACCGGTCAGATTGACGTCGTTGCTGTTGAACGCGTTTTTGACCTTGAAGTTGCCCAGATCGTTGTAGCCGACCTCCACGCCGAGGCCGACGTCCGGGCCCACTTTCCAGCGATAACCGCCGTTGAGGGCGTACGTGGTGGGGTGATCGCTGTACGGGCCAACGCGCATGTGGGCCTGGCCGACGCTGCCGTTGAGGAACCAATTGCCGCTGCCAATGGCCTGGCCGGGCTGGAAGTTGCCGCCAGACGCGGTGCTTTCAGCCGTAGCGGTCGAGGACGATGCATCCTGGGCAAAGGCGGGGACGGTGCACAGGGCGGAGGTGGCGATGGCGAGTGCGAGTAGATGCTTGTTCATGGGGGTACTCCTCTATTTTGATCCGGACCGGAGCGCATCGCGGAGATGCCACCAGTCGGACAGCGCTTGGGGATGGCGCTGCGGGGCGTATTGATAGCGGCTTGTGGCTGAAGCGCGCTGAACCGTGGGGCGAAGAGGTTAAGCGGTCATTAATACGCAGCCTGCGGGCGACAGCGCTCGGACGATCGGCGACAATGGGCGCTTTTGCACCCCGGAGACTGCCCGATGACCACCCGCCGCGAACTCGCCAATGCCGTGCGAGCCCTTGCCATGGACGCCGTCGAGGCGGCCAAGTCCGGTCATCCGGGCATGCCGATGGGCATGGCCGATCTCGCCGAAGTGCTGTGGAACGACTTCCTGAAGTTCAATCCGGTCAACCCGAAATGGTTCAACCGTGACCGTTTCGTGCTCTCCAACGGCCATGGTTCGATGCTGCAGTACGCGCTGCTACACCTGACCGGTTTCGACCTGCCGATGGACCAGCTGAAGCACTTCCGCCAGCTGCATTCGAAGACCGCCGGCCATCCCGAAGCCAGCGAAACCCCGGGCGTGGAAACCACCACCGGCCCGCTCGGACAGGGCCTGGCCAATGCCGTCGGCTTCGCGCTGGCCGAGAAGATCCTGGCGGCGCATTTCAATCGCCCCGGCCATGACGTGGTCGATCACCACACCTGGGTGTTCCTCGGCGACGGCTGCCTGATGGAAGGCATCTCGCACGAAGTCGCTTCGCTGGCCGGCACCTGGGGGCTCGGCAAGCTGGTGGCGATCTACGACGACAACGGCATCTCGATCGACGGCGAAGTGCACGGCTGGTTCACCGACGACACGCCGGCGCGTTTCGAGGCCTACGGCTGGAACGTGATCCGCGGCGTCGACGGGCATGATGCCGAGGCGATCAAACAGGCGATCGCCGCCGCCACGGCGCAAAGCGACAAGCCGACCCTGATCTGCGCCAAGACCATCATCGGCTTCGGCGCGCCGCACAAGCAGGGCAAGGAAGAAAGCCACGGTGCACCGCTGGGCAAGGACGAGATCGCCGCCGCCCGCGAACAGCTGGGCTGGAAGTCTGCGCCGTTCGAGATCCCTGCCGACATCTACGCCGGCTGGGATCACAAAAAGTCAGGTAATGAAGCCGAGCAGGCCTGGAACGACGCCTTCGCCAAATACGCCAGTGCCCATCCGGAGTTGGCAGCCGAATTCAAGCGCCGCATCGCCGGTGAACTGCCGGCGGATTGGGCGGAAAAGTCGCAGGCGTATATCGACAAGCTGCAGGCCGAAGGCCCGGAAGTGGCCTCGCGCAAAGCCTCGCAGATGACCTTGAACGCGTTCGGCCCGCTGCTGCCGGAACTGCTGGGCGGCTCGGCCGACCTGGCCGGCTCCAATCTCACCAAGTGGAGCGGCAGCCTCGACGCCGCCAATGGCAACAGTGCCGACGGCAAGGGCAATTACGTCTATTACGGCGTGCGCGAATTCGGCATGACCGCCATCGCCAACGGCGTGGCGCTGCACGGCGGTTTCATTCCGTACGACGCGACCTTCCTGGTGTTCTCCGACTACGCGCGCAACGCGGTGCGCATGAGCGCGCTGATTCCGGCGCATGCGATCCACGTCTACACGCACGACTCGATCGGCCTGGGCGAAGACGGCCCGACCCATCAGCCGGTCGAGCACATGGCCAGCCTGCGCTACATTCCGAACAACCAGCTGTGGCGTCCGTGCGACGCGGTGGAATCGGCCGCGTCGTGGAAAGCGGCGATCGAGCGCAAGGGTTCGCCGTCGTGCCTGATCTTCTCGCGCCAGAACCTCAAGCATCAGCAGCGCAGCGTGCAGCAGGTCGCCGACATCATGCGCGGCGGCTATGTGCTGTCCGATCCGCTGGACACGAAATTCCAGGCGATCCTGATCGCCACCGGTTCGGAAGTGGAGCTGGCGATGGAAGCCTCGCGTGCATTGGCCCAGCAGGGCGTCGCGGTGCGGGTGGTGTCGATGCCGTGCACCGAAGTCTTCGACGCGCAGCCGCTGGAATATCGCGAAGGCGTGTTGCCGACCTGGTGCCGCGCCCGCGTCGCGGTGGAAGCGGCGACGGCCGACTTCTGGTGCAAGTACGTCGGCCTGGACGGCGAAGTGATTGGCATGACCACGTTCGGCGCTTCGGCACCGGCGCCGCAGTTGTTCGAACACTTCGGCTTCAGCGTGGCGCACGTGATTGATGCGGTGAAGCGCGTCATCCGCTGAGCCGCACGGCAGGTGCAAAAAAAGCCGCGGCCATGCCGCGGCTTTTTCATGCGCGGCGTGGAATTCAGACGAGCAGCAGTTTGACCAGTTCGTCCGGTGTTGCGGCGATCGCGTTGGCACCCGCCCGCTCAAGTTCAACGCGGCCCCCGAAGCCCCACAGCACGCCGATGCCGCGCACCTGGTTGGCCACCGCGCCGTCGATGTCGAAATGACGATCGCCGATCATCACTGCCTCGCCCGGATCGCAGCCAAAGTCCGCCAGGGCTTCGGCGATCATCGAGGCCTTCTCGCTGTGCGGGCTGTCAGGATGTGGCCCGTACACGCGCAGGAATGCCTCGCCGAACGGCAGGTGGGCGATGATCGGCGCGGCGTGGCGATGCGGCTTGCTGGTCACCACGGCGAGCTGGTGGCCGGCGGCGAGCAGCCGTTCGATCAGCGTCTCGATGCCGGGGTAGACCTCGTGCTCGCGCCAGCCGTGGGTGTCGAAACGCTCGTGGTAATAGGCGACGGCCGCTTCGATGCGCCCGGCATCGTGATCGAGCAGCGGCGCGAAGCTGTGCCGCAGCGGTGGGCCGATCCAGTGGCGCAGTTCTTCCTGCGATGGCGCCGGCACCTCCAGCCGCGCCAGCGCATGCTTCACGCAGGCGCTGATGCCGTGCTCGGAGTCGATCAGCGTACCGTCGAGGTCGAACAGGCAGAGCATTACTTCGCGGCCCGGGCCTTCAGCGCGGTGACGGCCGGCAATTCCTTGCCTTCCAGGAATTCCAGGAAGGCGCCGCCACCGGTGGAGATGTAGGAGACCTGGTCGGCAATGCCGTACTTGTCCACCGCGGCCAGCGTGTCGCCGCCACCGGCGATCGAGAACGCGTCCGAGGCGGCAATCGCGCGCGCCAGCGTCTCGGTGCCCTTGCCGAACGCGTCGAACTCGAACACGCCGACCGGGCCGTTCCAGACCACGGTGCCGGCCTTGGCAATCAGTCCGGCGTAGATTTCGGCGGTCTGCGGACCAATGTCCAGGATCATTTCGTCCGGCCCCACCTGATCCACCAGCTTCACCGTGGCCGGGGCCTGCGCGGAGAATGTCGGCGCCACCACCACGTCTACCGGCATCGGTACTTCGGCGCCGCGCCGCTTGGCGTCCGCCAGCACCTTTTTCGCGGCGTCAAGCAGATCCATCTCCACCAGCGAATTGCCGACCGAATGGCCCATCGCTGCAATGAAGGTGTTGGCGATGCCGCCACCGACGATCAGCTGGTCGACCTTGCCGATCAGGTTGTCGAGCAAGGTCAGTTTGGTCGATACCTTGGAACCAGCCACGATCGCCAGCAGCGGATGGGCCGGCTGTACCAGAGCCTTGCCCAGCGCATCAAGCTCGGCGCAAAGCAGCGGGCCGGCGGCGGCGACAGGGGCGAATCGGATCACGCCATGGGTCGACGCCTGGGCGCGATGCGCCGTGCCGAACGCGTCCATGACAAAGATGTCACACAGCGCGGCGTACTTCTTCGCCAGCGCCTCGTCATCCTTGCTCTCGCCCACGTTCATGCGGCAGTTCTCCAGCATTACCACCTCGCCGGGCGCCACCTCGACGCCGCCGGCCAGATAATCCGCCACCAGCCGCACGGGCTGGCCCAGTTTGCTGCTCAGCCAGGTCGCCACGGAGGCGAGCGAGGACTCGACGTCGAACTGTCCTTCCTTCGGACGGCCAAGATGCGACATCACCAGCACCCGGGCACCAGCGTCGCGGGCGGCCTGGATGGTCGGCAGCGCCGCATCCAGCCGCTGGGTGGAGGTGATCTGGCCGTGATCGTCGACTGGCACGTTCAGGTCTTCGCGGATCAGCACGCGCTGGTCGCGCAAATCGAGGTCGCTCATGCGGATGACGGACACGGCAGGACTCCATTGGTGGTCGGGGGTTCGCCGCGAACGGGCGGTAGCCGCGTATTGTCCCGGCGGCGTCGCGTCGATGCAAACCACGGCTGCCAGTGCCGGGCGTTGCGGGCCCAACCGGGCCGGGCCAAACTGTCGACCTTGTCATCCACTGCGCATCAAGGAGCAGGCCATGGCCACCGGTCTGGTGCTTTACAGCTACTGGCGCTCCAGCGCCGCCTATCGTGTGCGGATCGCACTGAACCTCAAGGGGCTCCAGTACGAAACGCGAGCGGTACACCTGGTGCAGGACGGAGGTCAGCAGCATGCGCCCGCGTACAAGGCCATCAATCCCCAGGAAATGGTTCCCTGCCTGCTCGATGGCGACAGGGTGATCACCCAGTCGCTGGCGATCATGGAATACCTCGACGAGATGTATCCGCAGCCGGAGAGTGCCCTGTTGCCGGCGGACGCCCGCGGCCGGGCCCACGTGCGCTCGCTGGCGATGGCGGTGGCCTGCGACATCCACCCGCTGGGCAACCTGCGCGTGCTGCAGCAGCTCGAGTCCGACTTTGGCGTCAGCGATGCACAGCGTGCGGCCTGGTCACGACACTGGATCTCGGTGGGCTTCCGCGCGATCGAGACGCAGCTGGCCGACTGCGCGGCCACGGGACGCTATGGCTACGGTGAAACGCCGACCCTGGCCGATGCCTGTCTGATACCGCAGGTCTACAACGCGCTGCGCTGGAAGTTGCCGATGGACGATTACCCGATCATTGCCAGGATCCATCGTGCCTGCAATGAACTGGAGGCGTTCCAGCGGGCGGCGCCGGAGGCGCAGCCCGACGCACCGCAGAGCGAGAAGTGAGTGGAACAGGAGTGACCAATGCGGGGAAGCGGGGCGAGACGGCTTTGCCTTCTCTCACTTCTCACTCCTCTTCACTCACTCCCTGGTTCTCAGAAGCCCATGCCGTAGGGATCGTTGCCTGCCAGTTCCTCGTCGCTGGTGCCGCCTTCGGCGAGGCGGATTTTCAGCGCCAGGCCATCACGTGAATCGGACTTGTTGAGCGCCTCTTCCAGATCCACGCGGCCTTCCTTGTACAACCGGTACAGCGACTGGTCGAAGGTCTGCATGCCTTCCTGCAGGCTGCGATCCATCGCTTCCTTGATCTCGTGGGTCTGGCCTCGACGGATCATGTCGCGGATCAGCGGCGTGTTCAGCAGCACCTCCGCGGCGGGGATGCGTCGGCCGTCCTTGCCGATCACCAGGCGCTGACTGATCACCGCGCGCAGGTTCAAGGACAGGTTCATCAGCACGTTCTTGTGTGCCGATTCGGGGAAGAAGTTGAGAATGCGCTCCAGCGTCTGGTCGGCGTTGTTGGAGTGCAGGGTGGCCAGGCACAGATGACCGGTTTCGGAGAACGCGATCGCGGCCTCCATCGTGTCGGTGTCACGGATCTCGCCGATCATGATCACGTCCGGCGCCTCGCGCATCGCGTTCTTCAGTGCCTCGTGATACGTGTGGGTGTCCAGGCCCACCTCGCGCTGGTTCACGATCGATTTCTTGTGCCGGTGCAGGTATTCGATCGGATCCTCGATGGTGAGGATGTGGCCGGAGGAGTTGGTGTTGCGTTGATCGATCATCGCCGCCAGCGTGGTCGACTTGCCCGAACCGGTGGCGCCGACCACCAGGATCAGACCGCGGGGTTCCATGATCAGGTCGCGGAAAATCTTCGGCAGCTGCAATTGCTCGATGCTGGGGATTTCGCTCTTGATCGCGCGGATCACCATGCCCACTTCGCCGCGCTGCTTGAACACGTTGATGCGGAAACGGCCGGCTTCCTTCACGGCCAGCGCCATGTTCAACTCGAGATCCCGCTCGAACTGCGGCACCTGGCCTTCATCCATCAACGAATAGGCGATTTTCTTGACCATGCCGCTGGGCAGGCCGGTGTTGCCCAGCGGATACAATTTTCCCTCGACCTTGATATTCACCGGTGCACCGGTGGACAGGAACATGTCCGACGCGCCCTTGTCTACCATAAGCTTCAGGAAGTAGCCGATATCCACGAAAAACCCCTAGTCTGCGAAATGCGCGTTGCAATGATGGATTATGCCCGCCCACAATACGCTGCGACACACCATGAGGAATGTGATGTACATCTTTTCCCCGTCGGCCGGACGTATCCGGACCGGCCGCACCATCCTGCTCTCGCTGATCCTGGCTCTGTGCGTGGCCGGCTGCGCCTCGGTGCCGCCGCCGAATGACTCGATGAGCATGGCCCAGACCCAGCTGCAAATGGCTCGCGACGCCGGCGCGTCCGATTACGCGCCGGTGGACCTGGGCTTCGCCCAGGACAAGTTCCAGCTGGCGCAGTCGGCGATGGCCTCGCGCAAATACGCCGATGCGGCCGCTCTGGCCGAAGAGTCCCGGGCCGATGCCGAACTGGCACAGGCCAAGGCCCGTCTGGGCGCGGCGCGGGCTCAGATCCAGCGCAAGGTGCAGGAGAACAGCCGCCTGCGTGCAGAGGGCGAAGCGGCTGCCGCCCAGGTTCAGGCCCAGCCGGCAGCACCGGCGCCGCCGGCATCCAGCGCGCCGCCGACCGAAGACATGCCGGCACCCCCCTCGTCGGCGCTGTCCGCCCCTTCCGGTGACGGCTTCCAGACCGTGCCCGACAATACCCAGCAACCCGCAGTGAACCCCGCGGGAGGTCAGCCATGAAGCGTTCCGCCACCACTCTTGCCGTCATCGCGCTGGCATTGGCCACCCTCGGCACGGCACACGCCCGCCAGGACGATATCGACATCAGCCGCCTGACCGGCAGCCTGAACCAGCTCGCCAACGACCCCAGCCTTGGGGCATACGCCCAGGCCGAGCAGGCTCGCGCCCGTGATGCCATCAACCGGCTGGCCCAGGCCGGTTCACGGGAACGGCCGCATGCGCTGTACCTGGCCGAGCGTCGCGTCGACCTGGCGAAGACCGCCGCGCAGGTACAGGACGCCCAGTCCAAGCTGAACCAGCTTGATCGCGAGCACGATCAGATCCTGCTCGACAACAGCCGCCGCGATGCGGAACTGGCCCGCCGCGAGCTGGAGCGCCAGCGTCTGCAATACCAGCTGGCGCAGGAAGAGACTGCCCGTCTGCAAGCCCAGGGCGCGGAATATTCCCAGGCGGCCGATCAGGCGCGCGCCGAGGCCGATCGGGCGACGAAGCTGGCCGCGGCCCAGAGCAAGGTCGCACGGGCGGCCAAACGGCAGGCCGAGCTGGCAGCGCAGGCGGCCAAGGCCATGCGCTCGCAGATGGAAGACGCAGGCGAGCCCGCACCGGCGCCGAAGTCGAAAAAATAGCCTCCCTGATGCGGGTTCCACCGCGCCCCGTAGCGGCGCGGTGGAACCGATGGTGGCGCCGTCAGCTGTTTGTTCGCTGAATGTAAAAGACTGTTTTGACAGCTTTTTATGGAACTTTTCGCGGCTTCCGAAAGTGCCCTCGAAAAGGTTGCACCCCCTCTGGCGGGGGAGTAGGGTCGAAGTCCCACGAGGCATTTCGGCCTCGTGGGTCACTGACCCGAATCATGCACGTATCCCACGTTTACAAGCTTCTTCCGCATCCGGTTTCCCGGCGCGGATCGTGGGTGCGCGCCCCTGGTTCACCGTCTGCGGATGCTGACCCTGGCATCCGCATGTCAACTCGCGAGGAGGTCGGATCATGTTCGAAAACCAGCAGCGTGATGATGTCGAAGCATTGATGAAGGCGGATGCGGAATTCCGCCGGCTTTACCAGCATCACAAGGAACTCGACAGCAAGGTGCACGACGCCGACATCGGCGTCCTGCCTCTCGACGATGTGACCTTGGCCAGCATGAAGAAGGAGAAGTTGCTGGCCAAGGCGCGCCTTGAGCGCATGTGGACCGATCGAGCGCATCTCGTCCACTGACCTGGCTGTTCGCGAACGCGGCCCCGGGCTCTCTCCGATTGACGGGAAGGGTGCCGGGGCCGCCGCGTTTGCGACGCCCGGTCTGGCGGCTCGGTTATCATGCGGGTCTTGTCGCGACCGCATTTCACCGGGTCGCCACCTCAACACGGAGTCTGCATGACGGTCCACCAGAGCGTCCTCGAATTGATCGGCCACACCCCGATGGTCCGCACCCAGCGCCTGGATACCGGCGTGTGCGAACTGTTCCTCAAGCTCGAAAACGCCAACCCCGGCGGGTCGATCAAGGACCGCATCGGCCTGTCGATGATCGAGGGTGCCGAGAAGGACGGCCGTATTCGGCCCGGTGACATCCTGGTCGAAGGTACGGCTGGCAACACCGGGCTGGGTCTGGCCCTGGTCGCCCAGCAGAAGGGCTACCGGCTGATCCTGGTGGTGCCGGACAAGATGAGCCGCGAGAAGATCTTCAACCTCAAGGCGATGGGTGCCGAGGTGGTGCTGACCCGCTCCGACGTGGCCAAGGGTCACCCCGAGTACTACCAGGACATGGCCGAGCGGATTGCCCGTGAAACGCCCGGTGCGTACTTCATCAACCAGTTCGGCAACCCCGACAACCCGGCCGCGCACATTGCCAGCACCGGGCCGGAAATTCTCGAACAGATGGACGGCAAGGTCGACGCGGTGGTGGTCGGCTGCGGATCTTCCGGCACGCTGAGCGGGTTGTCGAAGTTCTTCGCCGAGCATTCGCCGCAGACTGAGCTGGTGCTGGCCGATCCGGTGGGTTCGATCCTCACGCAGTACATCAACGAAGGCACGCTCTCGACCAAGTCCGCCAGCTGGATGGTCGAAGGCATCGGCGAGGACTTCCTGCCGAGCATCAGCGACTTCACCCGGGTCAGGAAAGCCTATGCGATTTCCGACAAGGAGAGCTTCCTCACCGCGCGCGAGTTGCTGGCGAAGGAGGGC
This sequence comes from Rhodanobacter sp. TND4EL1, assembly GCF_054061035.1. Taxonomy (NCBI): domain Bacteria; kingdom Pseudomonadati; phylum Pseudomonadota; class Gammaproteobacteria; order Lysobacterales; family Rhodanobacteraceae; genus Rhodanobacter; species Rhodanobacter sp. TND4EL1. The sequence continues at coordinate 114,231 of NZ_JBSSDT010000005.1, read as the reverse complement.
GTGCTGGGTGGTTCGTCCACCGGAACCCTGGTGGCCGCGGCGCTGAAATATTGTCGTGAACAGACCGCGCCGAAGCGCGTCGTGACACTGGTCTGCGACACCGGCAACAAGTACCTGTCCAAGCTGTACAACGACTACTGGATGCTCGACAACGGCTTCATCGAACGCGAGCAGCACGGCGACCTGCGTGACCTGCTGCTGCGTCCGTTCGCCCAGCGCGACACCGTGGTTGTCGGCCCGAACGAGTTGCTGATCACCGCCTATAACCGGATGAAGCTGTATGACGTGTCCCAGCTGCCGGTGATGGATGGTCGCAAGCTGGTGGGCATCGTCGATGAATCCGACGTGCTGATGCATGTGCACGCCGACGAGACGCGCTTCCGCGATTCAGTGTCCAGCGCCATGATCACCGACCTGCACATGCTCGACGTCCGCTCGCCGGTTGAATCGTTGCTGCCGGTGTTCGAGCGCGGACATGTGGCCATCGTGGTCGATGGCGACGACTTCCTTGGCCTGATCACCCGCATCGACTTGCTGAACTGGTTGCGCCGCAAAGTGAACTGAGTGCCCGCTTGCCGATCGGCGCGGCGAAAGCCTGCCGCAATGCAGGCCACCGAAAATATCCGTCCACCACGGTGCCGACCGTCGCGCCGTGTTCAATTTAGGGAATGATCTGCCATGTGTGGAATTGTTGCTGCCGTTGCCCAGCGTGATGTCGCGCCGCTGCTGATTGCCGGCCTGAAGGCGCTTGAATATCGGGGTTACGACTCATCCGGTGTCGCCGTGCTCGATCGCGGTGAGATCCGCCGCGTGCGCGCCAAGGGCAAGGTACGCGAGATGGAAGCGCTGTACCTGGCCAACCCGCTGCCCGGTGGCACCGGTATCGCGCATACGCGGTGGGCCACCCATGGCGTGCCGAACGAGGCGAATGCGCACCCGCACATCGCCGGTCGGGTATCGATCGTGCACAACGGCATCATCGAGAACTACGCCAGCCTGCGCGCCGACTTGCAGGCCAGCGGTCACGTCTTTACCTCCGACACCGATACCGAAGTGATGGCTGCGCTGATCGATCGCCGCTATGTGCCGGGTGCGAGCTTGCGCGAGGCGGTGCTGGCTACCGTGCGCGAGCTGGAAGGCGCCTATGCGATTGCCGTGATCAGCCGCGACGAGCCCGACACCGTGGTGGGCGCGCGCCGCGGCGCGCCGCTGCTGGTCGGCGTGGGCATCGGCGAGAATTTCCTCGGCTCCGACGCCCAGGCGTTGATCCAGGTCACCAACAAGATGCTCTATCTCGACGAGGACGACGTCGTCGAGATCACCCGCGACAGCGTGCAGGTCTTCGGCCTGGATGGTGCGCCGGTGGAGCGTGCCGTACACGAGAGCGAGCTGTCGAAAGACGCGGTCGAGCGCGGTGAATACCGCCACTACATGCAGAAGGAAATCTTCGAGCAGCCGCGTGCAGTGGCCGACACGCTGGAAGCGCGGATCGGCCCGCATGGCGTCTTGCCGAACATCTTCGGCATCGACAGTGACGCGCTGTTGCAGGCCACTCGCGGCGTGCACATCATCGCCTGCGGCACCAGCTACCACGCCGGCATGGTCGCCAAGTACTGGATCGAGGAATACGCGCGCCTGCCGGTCAGCGTGGAAGTGGCCAGCGAATATCGCTATCGCGATGCGGTGGTGCCGGCAGACACCTTGTTCGTCGCGATCTCGCAGTCAGGCGAGACCGCCGATACGCTGGCGGCCCTGCGCGAATCACGTCGCCGTGGTTACCTGGGCACCCTGGTCATCTGCAACTCACCCGAGTCGTCGCTGGTGCGTGAGTCCGACCTCAAGCTGATGACCCGCGCCGGCCCCGAAATCGGCGTGGCCTCGACCAAGGCGTTCACCACCCAGCTGGCCGGACTGGCTCTGCTGACCCTGGAGCTGGCCCGTCGCAACGGCCTTGCCGAGGATCGCTACCTCGCGTTGTGCGCCGAGTTGCAGCATCTGCCGCGCGCGATCGAGGACGCTTTGCAACTGGAGCCGGCGATCATCGAGTTGTCGGCTGAGTTCATCCACCGGCAGCATGCCTTGTTCCTTGGTCGCGGCGCGCAGTATCCGGTCGCACTGGAGGGCTCGCTCAAGCTCAAGGAGATCTCCTACATCCACGCCGAGGCCTATCCGGCCGGGGAGCTCAAGCATGGTCCGCTGGCACTGGTCGACGAGAACATGCCCGTCGTGGCGGTGGCGCCGAATGGCCCGTTGCTGGACAAGCTCAAGTCCAACCTGCAGGAAGTGCGCGCCCGCGGCGGGCGGTTGATCGTGTTCGCCGACGGCTCAGCCGGCATGGACGACATGGCCGGGCACGGAACCATGCTGCGGGTGGCGTCCGGTGGCAGCTTCATCGCCCCGGCCGTGTTCACCGTGCCACTGCAACTGCTGGCCTATCACGTGGCCGTGCTGCGCGGCACCGATGTCGACCAGCCACGCAACCTGGCCAAGTCGGTAACCGTGGAATAGGTCACCGCGCACGCCGCTGCGGCGTGTCATCAGAAAAAAAGGCCCCGGCTTGCACCGGGGCCTTTTTTTTATGCGACCACCGGGTTCGCCTAGAACTCCTGCTTGAAGCGGATGCCGAACGTGCGCGGCTGGTTGAAACCGGTATAGACCTGCCCGTTCGGATACTGCGGGACCACGTCGTGGGCGCCGCAGATTTCCACGCCGCACTCCGTGAACTTGTACAGCGCGGCCCGCTTGTCGAACACGTTGTCGATGTAGACGTCCACCGACCAGCTGTTCTTCTGGATGCCGGCGGAGAGGTCGGCGGTGTTGTAGGCCGGAAGGTTGCCCAGCAGGTTGCGCTCGACCAATCGCAGATCGGTCGTGCGTGCACCCACATGCACCAGCGCGGCCTGCACGAAGGCGTCGTTGTCGCCCAGGTTGAAGGTGTAACGGGCGATCAGGTTGCCCTTGAAGCGGGGCGTGATCGGCAGGCGGGTTCCCTTGGGCGACTGCGGGCCGGTCACCGGGTCGCCCGTTTGCGGGTTGATGGTGCCGGCGGGACAGTCGGTGACAGCGTTGCCGTTCGCGTCGGTGAATCCGCAATAGTTCGCGGTGAGCTTGGCGTCATACAGTGCAATGCCGGCGCTCAGGTTGAGGTTGTAGGAAGCCTGCCAGTTGAGCTGCGACTCCAGTCCGTCGATCCGTGCCGAGTTGGCGTTCTTGATCTGGGTGAGCCCGTTCGCGCCGAGGATGTTGAACTGGAAGTCGTTCCACTTCTCGCGGAACACCGCGCCGTTGAACGACAGCCGGTTGTCGAACCAGGTGGTCTTCCAGCCCAGTTCGAGATTCTTCAGGAAATCCGCCTGGTACGGCGGCAGCTGACCGGCACGATTGACGCCGCCGGGTCGGAAGCCTTCGGAGCGGGTGAGGTAGATCATCTTGGTGGGCGTGACATTCCAGGTCACGTTGACCTTGTTCAGCGAGCCGCTTTCCTTCACCTGCTTGTTGAAGTCCAGGCACGGCGCACCAAGGAACGGTTCGGGCGAAATGCAGCCGGCTTCGCCATAGCTGGAGCTGGGCGAGAAGCCGGCGCTGAATCCGTAGTAGCCGTAGAGATTGTTCTTGGTGCGGAAATAGCGCTCGCCCACCGTGGCGGTGAGCACCTCGGGGATGAAGTCGAAAGACAGTTCGCCGAACAGGGCCTCGTCCTGGTCGTAACGCACCTGCCGGGTCAGCCAGATCGTGTTCGGCCAGCCCGTGACAGACAGCGACGTCGCCAGATTGTTGATCTGGTAGTTCTGCATGATGTCGTGCTTCTGCTTCTGCCAGAACGCGCCGGCAACCACACGCAGGCGATCCTCCTTCGGCGAGACGATGCGCAGCTCGTGACTGCTGTTGGTGTAGTGGTCGCGGTCGGTGATGAACTCGGACGGATTGATCAGGTTGCCGCTGTTGTCGTTGATGTAGGCGCCGTAGGAAAGCAGGGTGTCGTACCAGAACGAATAGTCGTTGTAGTCGGTGGCTTCCTCCTGGTTCCGCTTGAGATGCGCGTAGGCGTAGGTCAGGTCGAAGTTGCCGATCTTGCCCTGCACGGTCAGTGCACCCTGCCACCAGCGATCATTCACGCGCTCGGGATAGAAATGGGTGACCGCCAGATCGCCCACGGAGGGATCGCTGGCGAAGGTCCCGTGCGAGATCGTCTGTTGTCCCATCAAGGTCGGACTGATCGACCAGTCATCGTCCAGGTCCACTTTCAAGGCCGCACGGGCGCCGCTGATGTTGGCGTCGTTGTAGTGCTTGCGGGCATGCCCGAAACACTCCAGCGTCGCGCTCGGGGTGCAGTTGTCGGCATTGCTGACGGTGATGCCGGAAACCGGGAACGTGCGCGAGCCGGCCTTGTTGTCGATGTAGCCGGCATCGTGTTCGTGCCAGCCGACCAGGCGGATCGCCGCGCTCTTGCTGATCGGGATATTGATCATGCCCTCGGTGGTGAAGCCGACGCCGCCATGCGCCACCTTGTCGGTGCTGATCCCGTAGCTCGCGGCAAAGCCGCTGGGGTCCGGCTTGTTGGTGATGATGCGCAAGGCACCGGCTTCGGCGCTGGCGCCATACAAGGTGCCTTGCGGGCCGGCCAGCACCTCGATCCGGGCGATGTCGTACATGTGGATGTCGAGCGGACCCTGGATCGTGGTGATCGGCTGGTCATCCAGGTACACGCCCACGCTCGGCTGTGACCCGGAGTGGTTGGTGTTGCCGCCACTGGCCACGCCGCGCATGTAGATGCTGGCGAAGCCCGGCCCGGTGGCGATGCCGCCGCCACCCTGCTGGAACGTCACGCTGGGCAGGTACTTCACGTAGTCGTTGAACTTTTGAACCTGCAGCGCCTCCAGTTGATCGGCCGCCAGCACGCTGATGCTGATCGGCACCTTCTGCAGATTCTCGGTGCGCTTCTGCGCGGTTACCGTCACTTCGGACAGGGTCGTCGTCTTCGGCTTGCTCGCCCGGGTCGCGCTGCCTGTCTGCCCGGTGTCCTGCGCCAGCGCCGGTGCGGCGAAGGCCAGACAGACCGCGGCTGCCAGTGGCAGCCGGGCCAATCGGGTGCGTGCCGATCGATTGATCGGTTTGGATCTGTTCCTGTGCATGGCCTCTCCCCATTCCAGTTCAGCTCAATCCCGCGGAAGTCGTTGCGTCCATTCCCGTTCCGGCACGTCCGGATAGCTCGTCCCCAACGGCCCGAGGGCCGATTCCAGCGGCCCCAGCCACGGGGCGTAGTGCTGCCAGTGATCCACCCCCTCCCGGTAGATCGGCTGGCGTACCTGTTCCGAACTGGCCGTGCGCACCGGCCGCGGATTCTGAAAAAAGCGCAGGCACGATTCCTCAAACGGCAGTCCGCAATAGTCGAGCAGGCGGCGCACCTCGCCCTCGGTGTCCGCCACCATGCGCTCGTACACCACGCGATGGATGCGCCCAGGCAACACCGCGTCGAAATGTGCCATCAGTGACACGTAGTCGCGGTAGTAGCGTCCGATGTCGGCAAGGTCGTAACTGAAGCCCTGGCCGCGGGCGAAGTGCTGCTTGAAAGCCGAGAAGCCGCAGGCCAGCGGATGCCGTCGTGCGTCGATGATTTTCGCGTTCGGCAGCATCAGGTGGATCAGGCCGAGGTGCATGAAGTTGTTCGGCATCTTGTCGATGAACAGCGGCGCCCCGCTCTTGCGCTGGATCCGCGTGTTCGCCATATAGCGCTCGCCGAGGGCCCGCAGCGCATCGGCATCCAGCGCGGCCAGCGCGCCGTGGTACGGCAACGCGCTGTCGGCATCGCCCTGCATGCGCAGCACGCGGGTGATCGAGGTGACCTCGGGCAGCTCCATGGTGCCTTCGACCTGGCTGTGGCTGGACAGGATCTGCTCGATCAGGGTGGAGCCGGCCCGGGGCAGGCCGACGATGAAGATCGGATCGCCGGCCGCGCTGCCGGCGCCGGCACGGGAAGCGAAAAACTCGCGCGTGTAGCGTTGGCGAATGTGTTGCACGCGGGCGCTGGTGTCGTCGGCGTCGTAATGCAGCTGGCTGCGGCGGATCGCGTTGCCGCGCGCGTAGTGCCGGAAGGAAGCGGCGTACTCGCCGGCATCCTCCAGTGCCTTGCCCACGGCAAACTCCAGATGCAGGCGATCGTCCTCAGCCAGATCCGTGCGAGCCAGCTGCCCGCGCATCGCGGCCAGCTCGTCGGCGCTGAAGCGGAAGGTTTTCAGGTTGGCCAGGCTCCAGCAGACTTCGCCGAAGCCCGGTTCGAGTTCCAGGCAGCGGCGGTAGGCCGCGATGGCGCGCTCGGTGTGTCCGGCGGTTTTCAGCGCATGGCCGTAGCTCACCCACACCTTTGCGTGGCGCGGGTAGTGTTCCAGCAGCTCGGCGTAGATGCGGATGGCCGGTTCGTAGTCGCCGATCCGGCACAGCACCACGGCTTTCAGGTTGCGATTGCCAAGATGGTCGGGGTCGGTCGCCAGCAGGTGCTCGATCTCGACCAGTGCCGCTTCCGGCTGGTTGCTGCGATGCAGGAGCAGCGCGTAGTTCTGGCGCGCGGCATGGAAGCCGGGCGCCAGTTCCAGGCAGCGCTCCAGCAGATGCAGGGCATCCTCGTTGCGGCCCAGGCGGGCAGCCACTTCGGCAAACATGCGGATTGCCGCGACGTCGGTGGGTGCCTGCTTCAGTTGTTGGCGCAGCAAACGTTCTGCTGTCGGGATGCGATCCTCAGCCAGCGCGATGGCCGCCTCCAGCAACCGGGGGTCGTGGGTGGAATGGCGCACATGGCTGGCGTACGCCGCATCGGCCGCTTTCTGGTCGCCGGCAGCCATCAGGTGATCGCCCAGTGCGCGCCAGGCCTGTGGCAGTTCGGGGTTCAGCGCCAGCGCCCGGTGCAACGCATCGATCGCTTCCTGCCCGCGGCCCGCGGTTGCGAGGGCCATGCCCAGGTCGAAGTGAAGCAGCGCCCAGTGTGGCTGGCGGCGTGCCAGCGGAATCAGGATGTCGAGCGCACCCCGGGAGTCGCCCTGCAACGATCGAGCGATGGCCAGCAGTCGCCATGCGGCCGGATGTTCCTGGGCAACCTGCAGTATTTCGTCGAGTTGCTCGATCGCCTGGGCCGGATCGAGGTGCAGCAGGCGTTCGGCGTGGGCCAGCGCCTGTTCCAGCGTGCCTGTCGCCGATGCCCCGGTCATGACCGGCTTCGCCCTGGATGGACGGCCATTCGTGACGGGTGGAATTCCGCGTGTCGCGGCAAGGACTCAGCGCATGGCATCGGCGGCGACGGCTCCTTACGGGTATCGCCGCAATCTACATCCGAACATGGCCGGTAGATAGGGGCGCGATCACGAACACGGGAGGACCCTGCCGTGGCCAGTCAGCCCGCCCACGCCGGCGGGAATCCGTCCTACACTGCCAGAGGGCGCACGAGCCAGGGAGAGTGCCCGAGACCATTGTTGCGCCCATTCCATTCGGGAGATTGAAAGCACCATGGCTGATGACACGATGGTCGAGGAACTCAATCGCGCACGCGCGCTGCCGCCGCGCTATTACGCGGGTGAGCCGATGCTGGCCATGGAGCAGCGTGCAGTATTCGCGCGCAGCTGGCAGCTGGTGGCACATAGCGAAGAAGTAGCCGAGCCGGGCGATCACGTGGTCGAACAAATCGGCGGCGTGCCGCTGCTGCTGGTGCGCGGACAGGACGGCGTGCTGCGCGCCTTCCCCAATGTCTGCCGCCACCGCGCCGGGCCGCTGGCGCTGTGCAACGGCAAGGGCGCGCGGGCGTTGCACTGCAAGTACCACGGCTGGACCTACACCCTCGAAGGCCAGCTGCGCAGCGCGCCGGAGATGCAGGATGCGGCCGATTTCCATGTCGAGGACATCCGCCTGCCGCCGCTGCGCGTGCACGAGTGGCAGGGGCTGGTGTTCGTGGCGCTTGATGAGGACGTGCCACCGTTCGACGAGGTCTATGCCGGCATCGCCGAGCGCATCGCGCCGATCGACCTGTCGGCGATGCGCTACCTGCGCCGCGATACCTACGACATCGACTGCAACTGGAAGGTCTACGTCGACAATTTCCTCGAGGGCTATCACCTGCCGCACGTGCATCCTGGCCTGTCCAGAGTGCTCGATTACCGCGCTTACGACACCGAGCTGTTCCCGTGGCATTCGCTGCAGTCCTCGCCATTGCGCAACAGCGGCGATATCTACGGTGACGGCGAGGCGTTCTACTACTTCATCTATCCCAACGTGATGCTCAACATCATGCCGGGGCGGCTGCAGACCAACCGCATCCTGCCGCTGGGGCCGGGCCGCTGCCGCATCGTGTTCGACTACTACTACGCGCAGGACCCCAAGGCGCAGGCGCGCATGGATGCCGACCGGAGCTTCAGCGACGAAGTGCAGAACGAGGACATCGGCATCTGCGAGGCGGTGCAGCGAGGGCTGGCCTCCGGCGCCTACACGCCGGGTCGGCTGTGCCCGAAACGCGAAGGTGGCGTCTGGCATTTCCAGAACCTGCTGCGTGCGGCGTATGCCGGCCCGGCCGGGGAGTCCGCATGAGCGTGTGCGCGTCACCACGGCAACCGCTGAACTGAACAGGTAGACGCCCCGCCATGCGTGATCGCAACCGGATCGGCTTCTGGACCTGCACGGCGCTGGTGGTCGGCAACGTCATCGGCATGGGTATCTTCCTGCTGCCTTCGTCGCTGGCGCCGTACGGATTCAACGCGCTGATCGGTTGGGGCATCACCCTGTTCGGTTGCCTTACCCTGGCGCGGGTGTTCGCGCATCTTTCCGCCGCGCTGCCCGGTGCGGATGGCCCTTACGGCTACGTCCGCGAGACCCTCGGCGAGCTGCCCGCGTACATGTCGATGTGGGCGTATTGGGTGTCGTTGTGGCTGACCAACGCGGCGCTGGCCACCGGTGTGGTGGGTTACGTCACCGTGGTGATGCCCAGCATGGGCATCGTTCCGCCGGTGTGGTTCGCGCTGATGCTGGTATGGGCGTTCACCCTGATCAACCTGTTTGGCGTACGCACCGGCGGCGTGGTGCAGATTGTCACCACCACACTGAAACTGCTGCCGATGGCGGCGATCGCTGTGCTGGGTGGCTGGGTGCTGCTGAATTCGCCGGACAGTTACGTGGCGCATCCGCCGACCACGCGGGTGACCTTTGCCGGCGTGATGGCTGCTTCCACCATTGCGCTGTTCGCGATGCTCGGGATCGAGTCCGCCAGCATTCCTGCCAGCCGTGTCGACAATCCCGGTCGCACCATCCCCCGCGCCACGATGACCGGAGCCGTCGTGGTCGCGCTGATCTATGTTGTTGTCTCGACCGTGCCGTTGTTGCTGCTGCCACAGGATGTGCTGGCCAAGGCCAGCGCGCCGTTCGCACTCTTGATGGACACCTTCGGCCGCGCCGGTTTCGGTCGCTGGCTGGCGCTGTTCGTGGTGATCAGCGGGCTGGGTGCCTTGAACGGCTGGACCCTGCTGGCCGGCCAACTGACCCGAACGATGGCGGACAACCGCGTGCTGCCAACGCTGCTGGCGCGCGGCAACCGGCATGGCGCGCCAGTCGCCGCCCTGCTGATCACCGGGGCGTTGGCCTCGGTGATGGTGTGGATGAGCTACAGCAGCTCGCTGGTCGCGGCATTCACCTTCCTCACCCTGGTAGTCACCGCCGCCAACCTGCCGTTATACCTGTGCTGCGCGCTGGCGCTGGGCGTGTTGTGGCGGCGCGGCACACCGGGCTGCAGCGGACGCAGCGTGTTGCTGGTGGCCGGTGTCGGTGCGGTCTACGTCGTTTTTGCGTTTGTCGGCATCGGCGGCAAGCCGTTCGTCTATGCGCTGGGGCTGATCGCCGCGGGCCTGCCGCTGTATGTCTTCATGCGACTGCGCCGCAAGCCGGTCGCGCCCGTCGAGGTTTGAGCACCATGCGCGATCCCCGCTACGACCTCCTGTTCACTCCGCTGAAGATCGGTCCGGTCACCGCGAAGAACCGCTTCTTCCAAGTGCCGCACTGCAACGGCATGGGGCACGCGATGCCGCTGGCGCACGCGGCGATGCGCGAGATGAAGGCCGAGGGCGGCTGGGCGGTGGTGTCGACCGAGGAATGCGAGATCCATCCCAGCGGCGACCTCACTCCGTATGTCGAGGCGCGGCTGTGGGACGACCGCGACATTCCCGCGCTGGCGCTGATGTGCGACAAGGTGCACGCCCACGGCGCGCTGGCTGCGCTGGAGCTGACTCACAACGGGCCGACCGCATCGAACCTCTATTCGCGCGAGGTTCTGATCGCGCCGTCGCATCAGCCGTCCAAATACGGCTATCCGTCGCAGGCGCGGGCGATGACGAAACACGACATCCGCGAATATCGCCGCTGGCATCGCGAGGCGGCGATCCGCGGCCAGAGCGCCGGAATGGACATCATCTACGTTTACGCCGCGCACGATCTGTCGCTGGCCATGCACTTCCTGCAACGCCGGCGCAACCAGCGCAGCGACGAGTACGGCGGTTCGCTGGAGAACCGCGTACGGCTGTTGCGCGAAGTGCTGGAGGACACCAAGGATGCGGTAGGTGACCGTTGCGCCGTGGCGCTGCGTTTCGCCACCGAGGAACTGCTCGGCCCCGGCGGCGTCGAGCTGGCCGAGGCGAAAGAGATCGTCGCCATGCTGGCCGAGCTGCCCGACCTGTGGGACGTGAACCTGGCCGCCTGGTACAACGACTCGATCCCTTCGCGCTTCGCCGCCGAGGGCGCGCAGGAACCGTTCATCGACTTCGTCAAGCAGACCACCAGCAAGCCCGTGGTCGGCGTGGGCCGTTTCACCTCGCCCGACACCATGGTGTCGCAGCTCAAGCGCGGCGTGCTCGACATGATCGGTTGCGCGCGTCCGTCGATTGCCGACCCGTTCCTGCCGAAAAAGATCGAAGAAGGCCGCGTCGACGACATTCGCGAATGCATCGGCTGCAATATCTGCGTCTCCGGCGACATGACCATCTCACCGATCCGCTGCACGCAGAACCCGACCATGGGCGAGGAGTGGCGCAAGGGCTGGCACCCGGAGCGCATCGCGCCAAAACGTTCCGCCAGCCGCGTGCTGGTGGTCGGCGTCGGCCCGGCCGGACTGGAAGCGGCGCGCGCATTGGGTCAACGCGGTTACGAGGTCAGCCTGGCCGAAGCGCGCAAGGAATTGGGTGGCCGCGTCACCCGCGAAGCGCGCATGCCGGGGCTGGCCGAATGGGCGCGCGTGCGCGACTGGCGCGTCGGTCAGATCGACAAGTTGCCGAACGTGGCGGTCTACCGCGATTCGACCATGAGCGCGCAGGACGTGCTCGACTTCGGCGCTGACCACGTCGTGCTCGCCACCGGCTGTCACTGGCGTCGCGACGGCTACGGCCGCAGCAACGGTGCCGCCATCGACGGCTTCCTCGACCACCCACGCATCTTCACCCCCGACGATCTGATGGACGGCCGTTTGCCAAAAGGTCGAGTTATCGTGTTCGACGACGACGGTTTCTACTACGCCAGCGTCGCTGCCGAACTGCTGCGCCAACACGGCTGCGAAGTCACTTACGTCAGTACCGACGACAGCATCGCGCCATGGAGTCAGCACACACTCGATTACCGCCATATCCGCAAGCGCATGGCCGAACTGCACATCGAGCCGCTGGTGTCGCACAACGTCATCTCATTCCACGGCAGCACGCTGCGGCTGGAGGACGTCTGGAATCACTCGGTTCGCGCAATGCCCTGCGACGCCGTCATCACCATCACCGCGCGCTTGCCTGATGACGCGCTGTACCAGGACCTGCTGCTGCGCGAAGCCGAATGGACTGAGGCCGGCATTCACTCTCTGCGCTGCATCGGCGACGCCGAAGCACCGGGGCTGATTGCGCACGCAGTGTATGCGGGGCATCGCCATGCGCGTGAGTTGGAGGAGCCAGTTGAAGGGGAGGTGGCGTTCAAGCGGCATTTCCATACCGCGGAGGCGGGGGATTTGTTGCGGTAAGGCTGGGGTGGGGCGATCGATTCATGGCGACCTCATGGCAGACACCGCGATGCTCCGAGTGCATGGGCGGGACCACTTTCGCGACCTGCAGGAGCACACCGTGTGCGCGATGGTCTTCGTTCCATCACGAAAAGCATTCGCGCACAGGGTGCGTTCCTACCGACGATGCGCGTCCGTAAACGTCTCAGGCGCGCCCGTAGACGTCGTCGTAGCGCACGATGTCGTCTTCGCCCAGATAGCTGCCTGATTGCACCTCGATCAGCTCCAGCGCGACCTTGCCCGGATTGCGCAGGCGGTGCTTGCTGCCGAGGGGGATATAGGTGCTCTGGTTTTCGCCGAGCAGGAACACCTTGTCGTCGCAGGTGACTTCGGCGGTGCCGGAGACCACGATCCAGTGCTCGGCACGATGATGGTGTTTCTGCAAGCTGAGGCTCGCGCCCGGCTTGACTTCAATGCGCTTGACCTGGAATCGCTCGCCTGCTTCCAGCGAGTCATAGTTGCCCCACGGCCGGTGCACCACGCGATGCAGCGAGTGTTCACTGCGGCCTGCGGCTTTCAATTGCTCGACGATCTTCTTGACGTCCTGCGCCGCATCGCGATGCGCCACCAGGGTGGCGTCCGGCGTGGTCACCACGATCAGGTCGTCCACGCCGACGGTGGCGAGCAGGTGGCGATCGTGCGAGCGCAGCAGGCAGTTTCGGGTATCCACCGTCATGGTGTCGCCCTCGCGCAAGTTGCCGTCGGCATCCTTGTCGCCAGTAAGCCACAGCGCCGACCACGAACCGATGTCGCTCCACGCGCAACTGACCGGAATCACCGCGGCGCGTCGGGTTTTCTCCATCACCGCATAGTCGATCGAATCGTCTGGCACCTTGGCGAACGCGTCACGATCAATGCGCACGAAATCGAGGTCGACGGTGGCCTTGGCGTGGGCCTCGCGTACCGCGCTCAACATGCCCGGGGCATGCTGCGCGAGTTCTTCCAGATAGCGCGAAGCCTTGAACAGGAACATGCCGGAGTTCCAGTCGTAACCGCCGTCGGCGAGGTAGGACTCGGCGGTGGGCAGGTCGGGCTTCTCGACGAACTGCCCGACGCGAAAGCCCTGTGCGTCGATGGCCTCGGCGCGACGGATGTAACCGAAGCCGGTTTCCGGGCGATCGGGGCGAATGCCGAAGGTCACCAGCCAGTCCTGCTGCGCCAGCGGCAAAGCCTGCCGCACTGCATCGACGAAGGCTGCCGTATCACCAATCAGGTGGTCGGCCGGAAGTACCAGCAGGACTGCCTCGGGATCACGCTGCAGTGCCTGCAGCGCACCCAGTGCGATCGCCGGCGCGGTATTGCGGGCCAGTGGCTCGAGCATGATGCTGGCATGGTCGACGCCGGCCTCCAGCAACTGGTCGGCGGCAAGGAATCGATGATCCTCGCTGGCCACCACGATGGGTGCGGCCACCTCGGGCAGTTGCCGCGTGCGCGCAATGGTCTGCTGGAACAGGGTGCCCTTGCCGGCCAGCGCCAGGAATTGCTTGGGCAGGTTCTTGCGCGAGACCGGCCACAGACGGGTGCCGCTGCCGCCGCTGAGAATGAGGGGGATCAACATGGCCGGGGAGTCCTGGAGTTCAGTGCGCGGGGGCAGCGAGCCGGTGCATCACGTCGCGTAAGCCGTGTTGCCAGTCGGGCAGCGCAAAACCGAAGTGTTGCTGAAAGCCGTCATTGTCCAGCAGCGACCACGCCGGGCGCACGGCCGGCGTGGGGAATTCACGGCTGTCGATTGCCAGCACTCGCGGCTCGCGGGCCAGCAGACCCTGCGCGGTGGCCTGCTGGAATATGGCGCTGGCAAAACCGTGCCAAGTGGTGGCGCCGCTGGCCACCAGATGGTGCGTGCCGACCAAGCCACGGCGTTGCGTGCTGTCGGACTGCAGCCAGCGATCGAGCGCGGCCAGGCTGCCGTTGACGATCAGTCCCGTGTCAGTGGGCGCGCCGTGCTGATCGGCCACCACGCGCAACTCGTCGCGTTCGGCGCCGAGCCGCAGCATGGTGCGCAGGAAGTTGTGGCCATGCGCGGCATAGACCCAGGCGGTGCGGAATGTCAGGTGTCGGGCACCGCTGTCGCGCAGTGCCTGCTCGCCGGCCAGCTTGCTGCGCCCATAGGCGCCGAGCGGTCCGGTGGCCGCGTCAATCGCGTAGGGCTGCGCCTGGCTGCCATCGAACACGTAGTCGGTGGAGTAGTGGATGACCAGCGCGCCGTGCGCCGCCGCCCATTGGCCCAATACACCCACCGCCTCGCCGTTGACGCGGGTGGCCAATGACTCCTCCTGCTCGGCGCGATCCACCGCGGTATACGCGGCCGCATTGACGATCACGTCCGGTCGCACGCGGTCGAGCAGGGCGGGCAGGGATTCGGGAATGGACAGGTCAGCGGCCTCGCCGTGCCCGCCTTGTATCAGTACACCGTCGCGACTGGCGGCGATGAGTTCAGCGCGCGCCGCCAGCCCACCGTGCTCCAGGAAGCTGCGGCCAAGCTGACCGTTGGCGCCCAGCAACAGGATTCTCACGGTGCGTAGACCGGCAGGCGCTCGGCCGGCACGTCGGCAAGCAGCGGCGTCTTGCCGTCCTTGTCCGACAGCAGCGGTGCGCTGATCGGCCAGTCGATGCCGAGTGCGGCATCGTTCCAGCGGATGCCGGCGTCGGCCTTCGGGTCGTACAGCGCCGTGCACTGGTAGCTGAAGGTGGCGAATTCGGAGACCACGCAGAAGCCGTGCGCGAAACCTTCCGGCACCCAGAAGTGGCGATGGTTGTCGGCCGTCAGCATCACGCCCATCGAGCGGCCGAACGTGGGCGAACCGCGACGGATGTCCACCGCCACGTCGTAGACCTCACCTTCAAGCACGCTGACCAGCTTGCCCTGTGGATTCGGCCACTGGTAGTGCAGGCCGCGCAGCACGCCACGTGCCGAGCGCGACACATTGGACTGCACGAAGCGGCGATCGACCCCAGCCTCGCGGTACTTCGCCTCGTTGTAACTTTCGTAGAAAAAGCCGCGGCTGTCGCCGAACACCTGCGGTTCGAGGATCAGCGCGCCGGGCAACGCGGTTTCGATCACTTTCATCGAGCGTGTCCCTCGCGTATCAGGCTCTGCAGGTATTGACCGTAGCCGGTCTTGGCCAGCGGCGCGGCCAGACTCAACAGTTGCTCGTCGTTGATCCAGCCATTGAGGTGGGCGATCTCTTCCGGGCAGCACACCTTCAGGCCCTGCCGGTTTTCGATGGTCTCGATGTAGTTGCCCGCCTCCATCAGCGACTCGTGGGTACCGGTGTCCAGCCAGGCGAAACCGCGCCCGAGCTGTTCCAGGTGCAGCGAGTTGTCGTCCAGGTAGCAGCGGTTGAGATCGGTGATCTCCAGCTCGCCACGCGGCGACGGCTGCAGCGCTGCGGCGTAATCGCAGACGCGTGCGTCGTAGAAATACAGCCCGGTGACCGCGTAGTGGGACTTCGGCTGCGCGGGCTTTTCCTCCAGGCCGATCACCTTGCCGGCCGGGTCGAACTCGGCCACGCCATAGCGTTCGGGATCCTTCACCCAGTAGCCGAACACGGTGGCGCCGTGTTCGCGTGCCGCGGCACGCTTGAGGCGTTCGGTGAAGCCATGGCCGTAGAAGATGTTGTCACCCAGCACCAGGCAGCTCGGCTTGCCGTCGACGAAGTCACGACCGATGGTGAAGGCTTGTGCCAGCCCGTCTGGCGACGGCTGCACCGCGTAGTGGATGTCCAGGCCCCATTGCGAACCGTCACCCAACAGACGCTGGAACATCGCCTGCTCATGCGGCGTGTTGATGATCAGAACCTCGCGAATGCCCGCCAGCATCAGGGTGGCCAGCGGGTAATAGATCATCGGCTTGTCGTACACCGGCAGCAGCTGCTTGCTGATCGCGCGGGTGATCGGATGCAGCCGGGTGCCGGAACCGCCGGCGAGAATGATGCCTTTCTGTGTGCTGCTCATGAACCCAGGCGCTCCATGCGATAGCTGCCATCGAGCACGCGCTGGCTCCAGGACAGGTTGGCGAGATACCAGTCGACCGTCTGCGCGATGCCGGTTTCGAAGGTGTGGGTAGGCTGCCAGCCCAGCTCGCTTTGCAGTTTGCTGGAATCGATCGCATAGCGCCGATCGTGGCCGGGGCGATCTTTCACGTAGGTGATCAGCGATTCGCGAGCGCGCCCGTCCGCCAGTGGCTGACGGGCGTCCAGCAATGCGCAGATCGCCTTCACCACGGTGATGTTCTCGCGCTCGGCGTTGCCGCCCACGTTGTAGGTTTCGCCGACGCGGCCGGCGTCCAGCACCCGACGGATCGCGCTGCAGTGGTCACCGACGAACAGCCAGTCGCGGATGTTGAGCCCGTCGCCGTAGACCGGCAACGATTCGCCGGCCAGCGCCTTCTGGATCACCAGCGGGATGAGCTTTTCCGGGAACTGATAGGGACCGTAATTGTTCGAGCAGTTGGTGGTCAGCACCGGCAGGCCGTAGGTGTGGTGGAACGCCCGCACCAGATGGTCGGAGGCGGCCTTTGACGCGGAGTACGGCGAGTTCGGGGCGTACGGCGTGGTCTCGGTGAACTGACCCTCGGCGCCCAGCGAGCCATAGACCTCATCGGTCGACACGTGCAGGAAGCGAAACCCGTCGCGGGCGGAACCTTCGAGGCCGCGCCAGTAGTCGCGGGCACACTCGAGCAGGCCCAGGGTGCCGACCACATTGGTCTGCACGAATTCGGCCGGGCCGTCGATCGAGCGGTCGACATGCGACTCGGCCGCGAAGTTGACGATGGCATCCGGGCGATGTTCCGCCAGCAGCTTCGCCACCAGGTCACGGTCGCCGATATCGCCCTGCTTGAACACGTGCCGATCATTGCCCTCCAGCGAGGCCAGCGTATCGAGGTTGCCGGCGTAGGTGAGCTTGTCCAGATTGATCACGCGCAGACCATCGGCAATCGCCTGCAACACGAAGTTGGCGCCGATGAAACCGGCTCCGCCGGTGACGAACAGAGTTTTCATGAGTCCTCGCGCAATCATTGGAGTGTCAATCCGATATTGTGCCATGCCAACATGCCGGATCCGGCTCAATGGCTCAGTTTCAGAGGGTATCGGGTTCCAGCAGGCAGCTGACATTAAGGTAAAGACACAGCGTTCACGGGTATGATGCCGGGCTAATCAACGCCGTTTTGCGGCGTTCCCGCCATCCAGTCCGCCGAGATGCCAGCATGACCAAGAAAGCCAAGATCACTCACGGAATGGGAACCCGGGCGATCCACGCCGGCCAGCACCCCGACCCCAGCACCGGCGCGATCATGACGCCGATCTACGCGACCTCCACCTACGTCCAGGAAAGCCCCGGCAAGCACAAGGGCTATGAGTATTCGCGCACGCAGAACCCCACGCGCATGGCGTATGAGCGCTGCGTGGCGGACCTTGAAGGCGGCGCGGCCGGCTTTGCGTTCGCCTCCGGCCTGGCCGCTGCGGCGACCGTGCTGGACTTGCTCGATTCGGGCAGCCACATCATCGCAATGGACGATCTTTACGGCGGCACCTATCGCCTGTTCGAGAAGGTGCGCCGACGTTCGGCAGGGCTGGACTTCAGCTTCGTCGATCTGAACGATACGGCGGCGATGAAAGCGGCGCTCAAGCCGAACACGCGGATGATATGGGCGGAGACGCCGACCAATCCGATGCTCAAGCTGGTCGACCTCGCCAAGGTCGCCGCTTTCGCGAAGAAGCACGATTTGATCCTCGTGGTCGACAACACCTTCTGTTCACCGATGATCCAGCGTCCGCTGGAATACGGCGCCGACCTGGTGCTGCATTCGGCCACGAAATACCTCAACGGCCATTCCGACATGGTCGGCGGCATCGTGGTTGCGGGTAACAAGGAGCTGGCCACCCAGATGGGTTTCCTGCAGAACTCCGTGGGCGCGGTCGCCGGGCCGTTCGATTCATTTCTTGCGATGCGCGGCTTGAAGACTCTGCACTTGCGCATGAAGGCGCATTGCGCAAGCGCGCTGGAACTGGCGAAGTGGCTGGAAAAACATCCGGCCGTGGAGCGGGTGATCTATCCCGGTCTCAAGAGCCATCCGCAGCATGCCTTGGCCAAACGCCAGATGGACGGCTACGGCGGCATCATCACGATCGAGGTCAAGGGTGGCCTGAAAAAGGCCAGGCGCATGCTTGAGCGTTGCGAATTGTTCGCGCTGGCCGAATCACTCGGCGGTGTCGAAAGCCTGATCGAACACCCCGCCATCATGACCCATGCCTCGGTGCCGGCAGCGAATCGCAAGCGGCTGGGCATTGGAGAAAATCTCATCCGCCTGTCCGTGGGGGTCGAAGACATCGCTGACCTGCGCGGGGAGCTCGATGCCGCCCTCTCCGTTTGACGGAAAGTTTTATGCGCGTTGGTGTCGGGCAATTAGTTCCATCGGGGGCAAATGAGAATAGGTCAGACCCGTCCCCAATAATACAAGGTTGCTGTGGCGCCTTGACTCGCGAGTCAGCCTCATTTTGTTTTTAGGATCTTAATTACATGTTGAAACTTGCGGCGATCGACCTTAAGCAAAGCATTGCTTCGTGGCGGCTGTGGATGCTCCTAGGTTGGATTGAGATCCGGCAACGTTACGCCCGCTCGCGCGTAGGTCCCTTCTGGCTGACAATCAGTATGGGCGTCGTGATCGCGTCCATCGGCGTGGTATACGGCACCTTATTCGGCCAGAAGATGAGCGAATATCTGCCGTACCTCGCGGCCAGCCTCGTCTCATGGGGCATGTTCGCGAGCACGGTGCAAGAGGGTAGCACCGCCTATATCAGCAACGCAGCCTATATTCGTCAAGTGGCAACGGCGAAGCTTATCTACATACTGCAGGTGCCTTGGCGGAACCTGCTTATTCTCGCCCACAACTTCGTCATCATTCTTATACTGCTCGCGATTTTTGGTGTGCCCAGCTGGTCCACGCTGCCGCTCTTCATCCCCGGCTTGGTTATCCTCACGTTGAACGCCACGTGGATGGCCATGCTGACAGGACTGTTCTCCGCCCGCTTCCGCGATCTTCCCCAAATCATCGCATCATTGGTGCAAGTCGCCTTCTATGTCACACCGATTATGTACCGTCCGGAAGCACTCACTCGCTTTTCGTTCCTGGTTCGCTTCAATCCGCTCACCTATTTATTGGACGTGGTGCGTCAGCCATTGCTCGGCCAAGTGCCCCCAATGCAAACATACATGCTGACCATCGGCATGGCCGTCATCGGCTGGCTTCTCGCGCTCGCGGTCACCAACCGCTTTCTCAAGCGCATTCCCTACTGGATTTGAGGGAACATTTATGGCATTCATCGAACTCAAGGGCGTTACGCTCGACCTCCCCATCTACGAAGTGCAAGGCCGCTCGCTCAAGCGTCAAGTGATGCAGCTCGGCCGCCGGAACGCTATCGCAGAAGGCAGCGACGGCGTTGTAATCGTACGCGCACTTTCGGACGTTTCCGTTCGCTTTGATAGCGGTCAACGGATTGGCCTCATCGGGCATAATGGCGCGGGCAAGTCCACCATTTTGCGGGTGATGGCTGGGATTTACGCTCCCACAGTTGGCGAGGTTGCGCGCGAAGGAAAAGTGGTACCGCTGCTCGATATTAGTCTTGGCATGGACGATAACTCCACCGGTTTGCAAAACATTCGCCTGCGGGGTCTGCTGCTTGGCATGACGGACAGAGAGATCAAGGCCAAGCAGCGAGAAATCGCCGATTTTTGCGAGTTGGGTGATTACCTCGACTTGCCAATCCGCACGTATTCCAGCGGCATGCGAGTGCGGCTGGCGTTTGCCATCTCAACGGCGGTAGACGCCGAGATCTTGTTGCTTGACGAAGTAATGGGCGTAGGTGATGCGTCGTTCATGCACAAAGCACAGGCGCGCCTTGCGGACCTGCATCGCCGAGCGGAGATCGTCGTCCTGGCGATGCATTCGAACGCGGAAATCCGGCGCACATGCGACAGGGTGTTGTGGATGGATAACGGGTGTGTTCGGATGTTCGGGCCGACCGAAGAAGTGGTGTCCGCTTACGAGGCGTACGTCAGCGCGTGAGCGAGCGAAACATAGTGGATATTGAGACAAGGGATAGCCAAAAAAGGGGAGGCGAATGGTGGTTTCAGACGATACGGGTTCCTTGAAAGTTGCTGTCGAAGGGGAAGCGTATTCTTTCCCGATGTGGCTGGTGGAACAGCTCAGGCCAGCGTTGATCGCGGACGTTGGCGAACCTCTGGGTGGTGCGTATCTGGCTTGGTGTCGAGCAGTCCAGTTGCTCGGATTGCCGGCGCACGTCTATTCCTTGGACACGGAGGGGGCCGGGCCGGCTTCTGCATCGGCCATCGCTGAGCATGAAATGCTGTATGCGACATTCTCGCATGCCATGCAGATGTCACTCGACCATGCACTGAGGATGTTTCCCGAGCGAGCAATCGACCTATTGATTCTGCCAGCTTCAAACCACAGCCCGTCGCAGCGCGACCTGCTGAACGCATGGTTGCCCAAATTGTCGTACTGCGCGGTCGTCATGATTCGTGGATTCTTGGATAGCGCTGTAGATCGCAATGCGTGGGATGAGATTTGTGACAGCTATCCGTTCGTCGCGGTCGATGGCGGTAGACATCGACTTTTGCTGGTTGGAAGCGATGCACCCCCGCGTATCCGCGATATCTTCGGCACACCGGGTCAGGCCAAAGCAATCGCCAGTAGCTTGCGCACATATGGCACCGGCAATGGCGAACGTGACCCGGATGACACTGCGTTCCAGATGGAGGCGGTGGCGATGCGTCTGTCTGCTCAGTCCAGCGAGATGGAGGACGACCGCCGCACGCTGGCCGAGAAAGATGAGTTGTTTCGGCAGGTTGAAGACTCCCGACGCTCGTATGAGCGGAAGATCGCGGCACTTACCCGCGCGCTGGAGAATGCGGAAATAGCCTCGCAGGCCACTGCGCAAAACCTGCGCGTTGCCAAGGCAAAGGCCGATGAATTATTGGGCTCGCATTCTTGGGCCATCACCGCGCCATTGCGCGGTATGACCACGGCGCTCCGCTATACGCGCGAGATGTTCAGAGGAGGTCTGCGAGCAGTGGTTTCAGCGCCTCGCCGCATCGTCGCGCGGGGTTGGCGACGAGCCATGGGGGACACAGTCAAGGCAATCGTCCATCCACGGGGTGCGCTGCGACGACTGCGCGGCGCTAATGCGCCGTTCGACCGGATTCCCCTCTATACACTGGCGCCACCGCCATTTGCGACGACGCGTCTGCGCCAGCGCGTGCTCATCATTGCCGAGATGAGCTTGGCTCAGTGTCTCAAGTATCGCGTGCTGCAGAAGCAGCAAATGATCCAAGACCTCGGCATCGATTGCAGTGTCGTGGCATGGCACGACGTGGCTTCTGCGCGTGACCTCCTCCAGACGCACACGATTGCCATCTTCTATCGCATTCCAGGGTTTGCGCCCCAGCTGGAAACTATCCGCATGGCGAAGGAGCTAGGCGTCAAGACTTTATGGGAAGTGGATGATCTTATTTTTGACGCCGACCTGTACAAGACCAATTCGAATATAAATGACCTGCATAAGCAGGTTCGTGAAGGCATTATGCGGGGAGTGCCTCTCTATCGCGAAGCCATGCTCGCGTGCGATGCCTGCATCGCCTCCACGGCCTCACTCGCCGACGTGATGCGCAAAGCTGGTGTGAAGACGGTGCATGTCATCGAAAACGCGCTCGATGATGAAACGATCTGGATTGCTGAAGAGATCAACGCTACGCCGAAAAAGCCCGACGGATTGATCCGCATAGGTTATGGATCAGGCTCGACTTCGCACGATGCGGACTTCCGCCAAGCCGCGCCTGCCATCCTGAATATATTGCGGGCACGCTACGACGTACGCCTTACCATTATCGGATGGCTCAACCTTCCGCCGGAATTCAAAGAAGTGGAGGCTCAGGTTGAGCGTCTGCCCTCTTCGGACTATGCGACATACATGAAGCGGCTCGCCCGGTGTCACGTAAACATTGCGCCGTTGGAGTCGAGTATTTTCAACGATGCGAAATCGAACATCAAATACCTTGAGGCGGCGATCCTCAAACTGCCTTCCGTGTGCTCTTCGACCGAGGAATTCAGTCGTACGATCGAAAATGGTAAGACCGGTTTCCTCGCTTCTACCACCGAAGAATGGGAGGCGTTGCTGATTCGCCTAATCGATGATGAGGGCCTGCGCTCTAGGATGGGCAAGGATGCGCACGATCACGTGGCCGCCCACTACACGCCGGACACTGTGGCACGCGAAAAGGTCGAGCCGATCCTTAAGTCCTTCCGCCATTTCAGTAAGGACAAGCTGCGCGTGCTCGGCGTCAACATCTTCTTCGAGCCGCGCAGCTTCGGCGGCGCAACTATCGTGGCCGAACAGGTGGCACGACGAATCAATGCGGGTACAAGCATCGACTACGGCATGCTGACCTCGTTACCGACGTCCGAGGTACATCCTTACAAAGTGGTGCGTTACCAGTCGTCCGCTGGGGAAGTGTTCGCGATGGGTCTTCCGTTTGAAGGTAACCCTGCGTTTGATTTTGACAATCCTTACCCTACTATCGCATTCCGCGAAATCCTGCGCGCTTGGGCGCCGGACGTGGTGCACTTACATTCCATCCAAGGCTTCGGCGTACAGTTGGCCGAGGTCTGCCAATCCGAGGGAATCCCATTTGTAGTTACGGCGCATGACGCATGGTGGATTTGCGCCCGCCAATTCATGATTACCAACGAAGGCAAATATTGCCACCAGCGAAAGGTCGATCTCAATGTCTGCGCGAAGTGCGTCGTCCATCCCGCGCTCAATCCGTATCGCCAGTTCCGTCTGCACGAAGTGCTCTCCCAAGCCGACCGCCTGATCGTGCCAAGTGAGTTCTTCCGTGGTCTTTACATCGACAATGGCTTCAATCCGGGGCGTACCGTAGTCAATAAGAACGGTGTCGTGCCGCCTCGTCGCGAAGCAGAGCGCACGCCCCCTAGCGGGAGGCCGTTGCGACTGGGTTTTGTCGGTGGGGAAGGCCCAGCCAAGGGCAGTGAGTTGATTAAGCAGGTTCTGCGTGAGATGCCCGAGCACACGAACTACGAATTGCTGGTGGTCGATGGTGCACTCAACCTTGGGCGTCGTGTGATCTTCGAGTCAACTTGGAGCGTCCCGGGTGCTCTGCATATCGTTCCGGCGTACACCCAGGAAACCATTGATGACTTCTTCAATGGTATCGACGTCCTGCTGTTTCCCACGCAGTGCAAGGAGAGCTTCGGACTGTCGGTGCGTGAAGCGATGATCAGGGATGTATGGGTGATAGCGACGGATGCGGGTGGCGCCGTAGAGGACATTGTGCCGGGCGAGAACGGTGACGTCGTGCCGCTTGACGACGATGGCGCCGGTTTCATGGCCGCACTTAAACGCCTTCTTGATAAGCCTGGTCGTCTCGACGGTTATCGAAACCGGCATGTCGATATGATCCGCGTGTTCGAAGAACAGGCGGCTGAACTCACGACACTCCTCGAAGACGTCGCGGATCGTCACCCAGTAAAGGACGACATGCGGAGCACGCACGGGCACCGTGAAGTCCGGAGGGTTTGACGCGCGCCCTTTTCGCTACAGAGAGGGACAGCCCGGCGTAGCAGTGATATTCCCCGCGTCATCTTGAAGAGCGATGCAAGCCATCTGCACCTTGTCGCCTATTCTTACCGTCCATACGCTAACGCCCTCGCCGCCGCGCGACACGATTTCCGCACCAACGTAGCGTTTTCCGTCGAGGGGGAAGTGGTGGTATGCGTTGTCCACCAGTGACGAGAGCTCGAATTGTACCGTCGTGATCTCACCGCTACGTGTCCATGCGCGCAGTTCGGCATTGCCAGGGTTGGAGCGGTTGTAGGTACCAAACATGATGTCTATGCCCGAGAGCTCCATCGGTCGCGCTGCTTGGGATGGATCGAGTGCGACCGGGACGACGGCATTGCGTCCAAGCGCCTGTGTGGGGGTCAGTGAGCTTTGAAACGCCGTTGTGTTGGGCTCCTGTGCCATGAAATAGCGCATGGCAACAGCTTGCGGTACAAAATAAGCCGCCAGGAGAGCGATGGCTCCCGCCGCGCCGATCGAGATGCGGTACGCAATGCTGGATCGGGGCGTGAAATCGCCGCCGAGCGCGAACATGATGGCGAGTGCGGGAATCATGAAGTAGCGGCCTTGGACGCCTTGGATGATCGCGGAGTCGCCTATCGTCCATTGCACCAGCATCGCCAGATAGGTCATCAGAACCGTGCCGATCGCGCAGACTATCAGCAGGCTGCATGCCAATGGCTGCTCTATGATGGCGTCGCGAGCGAATGAGAACACGGCTGCGATGAGGAGTAACAGCCCAAAGATCCGGTAGCTCCATATTGGCAGGGAGGTATCTAGCCAGCCCAGTGAGCCGATGAACGAACTGAAGTAGTAGCCGCGCACTCCCGAGTCTGCCAGCGTTGCGTAGAGGATCTTGAAGAACGCTTCTGGATGCTTGATGTAGGACGCAAGCTTTGCCATCTGATCGATGTGCCGCGGACCCGGTGGGTAGACCGTGGTCTTTATAGTGAACACAGTCCACCCAACGACGAAGACAGCCAGCATGATCGAGGCGAACAAGTGACGCCGGTCGCGCGTGAACCACCAAACAGCGAACGGCAGGAGGAGGAATGGCGCGGCATTTGCGCGTGAAGTGCAGACCAGACACAACGACACGAGGCATACCCAGACCACCCAGTCCCGAGCCTCGCGCCGGTGGATCGCGATGCGCATGAACGCAGCCAAGGCCAAGGCTGCAGTCGAAGTCGTTAACCCATCCAGCGAAGGGGCCGCAAACAGGAACACGTTCATCGGCAGTACGAGCACAGCGATGACTGCGGGCGGTGGTGGAAAAATGCGGCAGGCTAGTATCAGCAGGGACAGACAGGTGAGCAGGGTGAGCAGACGTGCCAGTCGGTACGACTTGTTCACTGAAAGACCGAGCGTTTTGCCGGCCATCAATCCGATGGCTTGGGGCGCATACAGCGCCGGGAAGTAGTAGGACGTGCCGACCGGTGTTACGAAAACGTTCTTACCCTTCCAGGCTACCTCTCCGGCATGAATGAGTTCGGCACCGGAAATTTTCTGGGAATTATGGCCAGGCAGCGCAGTGAAAGAATCCATGTATTCCGCCAAGCCGGCATCGATGTTGCCACCTGACGGTGAGCCGTTCTCGGAATGCAGCAACAGCTGGCCCTGCCCGAACATGTAGGCACGTTTGATGTGATCGAACTCATCGGGCGCGCTGAAGGGAGGCGCCAGCGACGCGGTGATAAATGAAGCGAGAAATGCGATCAAAAGGAGAGCTGGCCAAAAGCGCGGGGCGGGTTGAGTCTTTAGCGTGGTTATTGTCATGCTGACCTCACGGCTACGATGATGCCGGCCATAATGAGGGCAACCCCAACGAAGTACTGGGGCTGGAAGCGCTCGCCAAAAATGAAATGGCTACCGATGGGTACGATGATGAAAGCCAGGGCCATCAGAGGATAGACCTTGCCGAGGTCCGCCTTCTGCAGCACCCAGATCCAGGCGATGGTCATGACGCCGTATAGAGCGAACGAGGAGAAGAGCAGGACCAGCGTCGATGGATCGAAGAAGCTGCCCGTTTTCTGAAGTGATGTGGCACTCAGCTTGAACAGGATTTGGCCGCAGGCGATGCCGACCACGCAGATGAGTGCGATGAAGTAGGTCACGATTCGTTTGCCTTCATTAGAGCCGATCGCCCAAGTTTTGAATGTACGGCTCGTCTGGGGGTGGAGCTGACGTCGTAGCCGATGAAAGCCAGGATCAGCTGAACGCCGAGAAGAACAGGCATGGCTGCGAGCATGACGGTACCGCTTGAGGCGATCGTTCCAGTGCTCGTACTGCTTATCCAATGAACTGCGCCATAGAACAGTCCAAATAGTACGGAAAGAATGCCGATCGGAAGTTCAAACGAGGCAAGCGACATGTCGCGCAGGTAGTAGTTGTAAAAAATACGCTTTAAGAAATTGCGCATGTTCTTCACAAAGAATTCGCCGATAACTTTCGAAATTTTCAGGTTGCTCACCTCATCCCCGTACTTCGCGTGCATCGGAACATCCACCGCCACGGCGCGCAGGGTATTAAGGCGAAACAACATATCGGTCTCAAAAAAATAGCGCCGGCTGATTTTGTCGAAGGGTAAATGGCGCGCAACATCGCGGTGAATGGCAGTGTAGCCATTGGTTGGATCAAAGAGATCCCAATAGCCGGACGATATCTTCGTCAGAAACGAAAGCCCGGCATTGCCAAACACGCGCATCTTTGGCATGGCATGGATTTGTTCCAGGTCAAAAAAGCGATTGCCCTTTGTGTAATCGGCTTCACCCAGCAGGATCGGGGCGACGAAGTCAGAAATCAGGGCGGGGTCCATCTGCCCATCGCCATCTATTTTCACGATGATCTCAATGCCCTCGGCTATGGCGGCCCGGTAGCCGCTCATCACTGCACCACCGACTCCCTGGTTCTGCTCATGGTGCACGATGACCACGCGCGAATCAGTACAGTTGGCCGCAACGAATTCGCCGCTCTTCTCGGGACAGCAGTCATCGACGACATAGATCCGACCGACTTCCGGCCCTATCGACGCAATGACTTCCAAGATATGGTTGCGAACCTTGTAGCTTGGTATTACGACCCCAATACGTTTGGCCATAGTATTCTTCTCTTTATGTGTTACTTGCCAAGTAGATGAGGAGTACGAGGTGGGTTGTTCGATATCTCCTCTTGACTGCCTATCGAACTCTTCACGCGTTATACGTAGCTGTTTAATAGCAAAGTAACCGTTAAATTGCGCACCTCGTTGCGGAATTGCTGAGGGCCGCACTCAACCACGAACGCATTGGTCAGGAGGCCCTAGTGGGGGCGGTTATGCTCCTCCACTTCGTGCCATGTCACGGTCGGCCCTTATGTGGCGCTGTCGTTTGGACGAAGGTCGCCAACAATCGGCTTGCGGGATTCTGCTGACTTTGTTGACTTATTCTCGAACCGAAGTTTAAGTAAGGCATCGCGCATCCAATGCGATGATGGTGTCTCGACGTATGTATAAATCAGTGCGGCGAAGCTCACGGCAACGATGGGGCGAAGGACAAAAAAGACGACCTTCGCTGTGCTGGCCGCCATCGGGATATGCTCCACTAACTTTACGGTTACCTCGAACGCATAGAGGTGCACCAGATACAGAGAGTAGGAAATTCCGCCAAGCCATACGCTCCAGGCGGGAACCTTAATCTCCCCTAGCTTGGCAAACAGTACAATGCCGAAAAAAATAATAGCCAACGGTAACCCCCAGCCTCCCGGTCCATGAAAATTAGCCAACCCCAGCCGGTCCCAGTTGATGACAATCCCTGCGAGCAAGGCGATCATGACTCCATAGATGAGTCCGCGGCTTTTGATACGCACACGTGACACGTACAGCCAAGCCGCAAGCATGCCAAAGAGGAAGTCCCATATGATTGGGTTGATTGCGAGATTGGCGTATCGCCACCAAGCAACAGTCGGTTGAGATGATACGCCTAGGGTGAAGTCTCCCCGCATCACAGGTATGAGCACAAGTGTGATAGCAAACCATGTTGCCATCGCTAAGTATCTTCGCTTGCCGAACAACATTGATGAAGCGAACACTAAGTAGAAGTAGAACTCAAAGCAAAGCGTCCATGCGACGCTCACAGCCATGAGGAAATAGAGTGGCGACTTCTCAGGGTCATGTGGAATGAACAGGAGTCCTTCCAAGAACGGCATCATCGTGCTTAGATCGCGAAAACCACGTAGTCCGTGGTGCTCGAGAGCTACAACCGCGACACTGACAACTGCATAGACCGGCCAGATTCTGGCTATGCGCTTCGCCATGAACCTCCATGCGTAGCCCTTGGTGCCATCGAAGTTTTGCGTGGTGAGAACCATGAGAAAGCCACTGATCAGAAAGAACAGGTCAACGCCCATGGCCATCGGATACATAACGTAGTAGGCGACAGCTTTTCCTGCATCAGTGTCTTGCAAAATGAAACGGCTGTGCACGATCACGACCATGAGCGCCGCAATGCCACGCAGCGCTTGTATCCATTCCAACTTATTTTCGTCTGACTTCAATTGCGAGCCTCTGTAGAAGGGAACTGTGCGGTGAAGCACGATGCTTAGCTACGCACTCTAACGGAACTTAAATCGGCCGATATCGTACATGCCGGTTCGCACCTTCTGGAGAGGAGCGTGGGCAAGGTCGAAACGCCGGGCGTCACCCTATGCCATGCGCACCGAAAAGCGACGAACGAAATGGGCGCGCGGTTAAGGGTATGTCGGCGCGTACTGTTGACCCCAAGTCTGCGCCGGACTTGCCTGAAGCCAGAGCATTGTTGCTCGACGCGCCACAAAACCCATGGTGAGGCGAGGAAGAATAAGAATGGCTGGCTCAGCCTAGCACCTGCTCCAACTCGGGAATCAGCTTGAACAGATCCCCCACCAGCCCGAAATCGGCAATTTCGAAGATCGGCGCCTCGCCATCCTTGTTGATCGCCACGATAGTACCGGCGTCCTTGATGCCGGTGAGATGCTGGATGGCACCAGAGATACCGATCGCCATGTACAACTCGGGAGCGATGATCTTGCCGGTCTGGCCGACCTGCAGGTCGCTGGGTACGTAGCCAGCGTCGACGGCGGCCCGCGAGGCGCCCACGGCGGCGCCGATTTTGTCGGCGAATTTGAAGATGATGTCGAAGTTCTCCTTCGATCCGACCCCGCGGCCGCCGGAGACGACCTTGCTGGCGCTCTGCAGGTCGGGGCGGTCGCTGCTGCCTTGCCTCAATTCGACGAAGCGGGTGTGAGTGGGCAGGTTGGCGTCAATGGTCAGCGCTTCGACTTGGGCGGTAGCGCCGCCGGTGGCCGCAGCGGGCCAAGATGCGGAGCGGATCGTGGCGACCACCGCGTGAGTGGGCTCGGCTTCGACTGTGATGATCGCGTTGCCGGCGTAGA
This sequence comes from Rhodanobacter sp. TND4EL1, assembly GCF_054061035.1. Lineage (NCBI taxonomy): Bacteria > Pseudomonadati > Pseudomonadota > Gammaproteobacteria > Lysobacterales > Rhodanobacteraceae > Rhodanobacter > Rhodanobacter sp. TND4EL1. Next base: position 85,116 of record NZ_JBSSDT010000005.1, on the reverse strand, counting down.
TCGGGCGCTTGAAGGTATGTGCGGCTTCGATGCTCATGACGTCGCTGACTTGGGCCACACCGAGTAGAGCGGCGACGCGTGGGGCGATGTCCTTGCCGAACGTCGTGGAGGGCAAGAATACATGGCTGTAGCCGGCGGCGGCCTTGGCGATCTGCGGTGCGAGGACGGCGGCCAGCGGGTGTGCGTTCTCGGACCTGGTCACGGTGAGTACGCGGCTCACGCCGTCGATCTTCGCGGCTTCGGCGGCAATCGCGTCGGCACGGTCGGCGAGTACCAGGACGTCGATGGCTTCGCCTTTTACCGCGATGGCGGCGCTTACCGCGCGTGCGGTGGAAGAGTTGAGTTTGCCGCCGAGGTGTTCGGCTATGACCAGGATTTTGCTCATGTGCGTCTCCAAAGCTTTTGGTAGGAGCCCACCCTGTGGGCGATCCTCTGGCTGAGAAAGGAGCATCGCCCACAGGGTGGGCTCCTACAGGAAATGGGGGTTACAGCAGGCCTTTCTGCTTCAGTGCCGCGACCAGTTCGGCGGCATCCTTGACCATCACACCCTTGCTGCGCTTGGCTGGTGCAGCGTAGTGAGTGGTCTTCAGATGCTCGTGTGCCTCCACGCCCAGTGAGTCCAACTCGATCACGTCGATCGGCTTGGACTTGGCCTTCATGATGTCTGGCAACTTGATGAAACGTGGCTCGTTCAGGCGCAGGTCGGTGGTGATTACCGCCGGTAGTTCAGTCTCGATCACTTCCAAGCCGGCATCGACTTCGCGGGTGACGGTAGCCTTGCCATCAGCAACTTCGACCTTGCTGGCGAAGGTGGCCTGTGGGCGATCCCACAGAGCGGCGAGCATCTGCCCGGTTTGATTGGCATCGTCGTCGATCGCCTGCTTGCCGAGAATCACAAGGCCCGGCTGCTCCTTCTCGATCAGCTTCAGGAAGACGCGGGCGGCGGTAAGCGGCTGCACGGTGTCCGTGGTGACCACGTGGATGGCGCGATTCGCGCCCATCGCCAAGCCGTTTCGCAGATGTGCGGTGAGATCGGCCGGGCCTATGCCGACCACGATTACCTCATCGGCGACTCCCTTCTCACGCAGACGCAGCGCCTCTTCCAGCGCGATATCGTCGAACGGGTTGGCAGAGAGCTTCACGCCGTCAGTGACCACACCGCTGCCATCGGGCTTGACCTGGATGCGTACGTTGTAATCAACGACGCGTTTGTAGCCGACCAGAATTTTCATCTGCGATTTCCTTACCTCGTGGACCGCCCCTGCTGGGGACGCGGGAACCCACATTCTAACCGGCATCAAACATTCGTACGAAACTGGCGGCTTGCGGCTTCACAACGCGCTGTTCATCCACTGCGTCGGGCGTATGGATATGGCCCGTGGGCGCTGTCGGCAAGTCCCAGCACGTGGGCTGCACTCGCTGTGGCAAATCCACTGCCGCGCGCGGCTAGCCAGAATATCCGTTCGATGGCGTGCGCCAGCGTACCGTCGGTTTGACTCGATTCAACCTCGAATTCTTCCACCTCGAGATGCGCATCCAGCAGTGAGCGCAGCGCCGCTGGGCGGAGCCAGAACATGCTGCCGGCAATGAACCTGTTATCGCACTCCGGCTGCGAGAGCGGGATGCCAAGGCGTCGGGCAAGGTAGTCCACATTGTCTCGATTGGCGCCCCAATAATGATTTTGTAGCTGCAGGTGCCCTTCGGCGTGCACCAAACCCAAGCTCGCATCATCTTGGAACGCTGCGACGATGCGGCTGGCGCGTGCTGGCGCCAGAAGCTTGTCGAGCAGTTCGCGACGCCATGTTTCGCCGTCTTGGCGGTGGGTGGAGCGCTTGCCGTGCAACTTCAGCACGGTCGTGACGCCTTCGTCGAGCAGGCGGTTGGCGACGTGCAGGAATGGCAGGATGTCCCGTCCGCGGTTTTCGAACACCTCGATCTCGGCGTTCAAGCCCAGTTGCCGTACTCGCTCGCGCACCGCTTGTTCGCGCTCATTTGCTGTGGTGATCACCACACGCCAGCACACGTCGCTTTCGCGCAGCGCGGTAATCAGCTCGTCAAGCAGTTCGGGATACCAGATGTGGATCACCGCACACGGTCGCGTGTCCGCCTCTGGTTCGGGCCGTAGCGCGGCGCAGGTGGCCTCGAGCCAAGCGTGGCCGAGCCGTCTGTCCGGTTCCAGTACGGCACCTTCGGCCCATTCGTTCCAGGCGTTGACGAAGACCAGCGGCTCTTGCGGAAAGCGGTGACGCGCGACGCTCACGGCGTGACGCAGCCAGTCCCGGTAGCCGCGTGGCGAGGCGTGCAAGAACACCCGGCCGCGTCCACTACGCCGCGGTTCGTTGTCCCACCCGGGGTTGACTCCGGGGTAGCGCGGATAAGCTGGGTCGGTCTGCGTCATCGCCTGCCGTGCCAGTTCGCGCCAATCGTGCACGTCGCCCGCATAGCCCGGATTGAGCAGGCGTTGGCGCGCCGTGATCGGCTCGAGAGTGGTGTTGTTCGGCGGGAACTCGATGGCCGCGTCGAAGCTGATCGTGCGCGGGTCGACGCGATCAAAGCTTTGCACGTAGGCGAGATGGATCTCACCAATCCCGTTGCTGCGGCACCAGGCGCGCCAGCGTTCGGCGGTCGCCTTCGCGTCCGGCAGCAGGCCAGGACGATAGATCAGTAACAGCGGTTTGCCTTCGACGCGCAGATAGCGTGGATCGGCTAGATAGCGCGCGACGTGGGCGATGAAGGCCAGATCGTCTTCGTTACTGTGTTGCTGACCAATCAAGATGTCGTCAGCGTGACCATCCCATCGGCGCGACCAGTTTTCGTTGGCCCAGCACAGGCACAGCGGCAGCTCGAGCATGGGGTCGACGAGCCATTGCTGCAGCGGCTGCTCCAGGAGGGTCTTGCCGGCGAACCAATAGAAGTAGCTGCAGAACGCGCCGATGCCGTACTCCCGCGCCAGCGTCATCTGCCGGCGCATCGTGTCGGGCTGGCGCAGGTCGTAGAAGCCCAGTTCGCCCGGTAAACGAGGTTGCGCGTGCCCTTCGAATTGCGGCAGTGCGCGAGCCACATTGTGCCATTCGGTAAAGCCCTCGCCCCACCATGTGTTGTTCTCCGGGATTGGGTGGAACTGTGGCAGGTAGAACGCGATCACGGTGGCAGGCAGCGGCGTGGGCAGGGGGGCGTGGCGGCGGGCGACGAAGCCGATGGCACGGCCAGCTGCCTGGTTGCGTGGTCGATGTTCGATTCGCAAGGCATCGGCCAGTTTACCCCGAGGCCCGCGCGGGACGAGAGCGGCATGCCGATCAAGGAAGCGCTGGCGCAACCGGTCGCGCGTGGCTTCCGGCATCGGACACAGCCGGAAGCCCGCGCGCAGGACATTGAACAGGCAACGTTTGAGGAGGATGCGAATGGCCATGGCGGTTTTCAGTGGCGAGCTCGCAGCATCGGCGGTGGCGCGCGCATGGTCAATCCAGTACTCGCTGCAAGGTCGCCGTCGCAGCGGCCGCGGAGAAATGTTGCTGCACGTTGTCGAGGCTGCGCGCGGAAAGCTGCTGCCAAAGTGCTGCGTCTTCCTGCAGTCGGCGCACGGCGTCGACGATGGTGATGGCATCGTCCGCCACCAAAACATTCTCACCGTCAACGAGCTGCATGCCCTCCACCGCGATCGTGGTGGCAATGACGGGCACCCCGTGGCTCATCGACATGTTGATCTTGCCTTTCACACCTGCACCGAAGCGCAACGGTGCGAGCGTGGCGAGACAGTCATCCAGCCACGGTGCAAGCTCGCCCACGCGGCCGTGGAATTCCAGCCCCGGACTGGCCAGTTCCTGGCGTGCCACCTGCGGCATGTCGCCGATGATGTGCATGCGCAGATCGGGCATGGACTCGCGCAGTTTTGGCAGGATCTCGCTGGCGATCCAGCGGATGGCGTCGCTGTTCGGAGGGTGGCTATAGCCGCCGATGAAAACAAGGTCGTGTCGTCCTTGATGGGGGTGTAAACAGCCGTGCACCTTGTGGATGTTGGAGAGCAGCTCCACCCGTGCGCCTGGTAACAGTTGCCCCATCAAGGCCTGCTCATGCGGACTGACCACAAAGGTTGCGTCGCTTTGTTCGATCAGGGCAAGTTCGCTTTGCCGCGAGGCGGCGGCCTGCCTCGCCAGGCTCGCGCTGCCGGTCAATTCAGCGGCGCGCTGTTCACGCAGGAAATGCAGGTCCACCGTATCGAACAGCAATTTCGCTTGGGGTGCATGGCGACGTACCAGCTTGGCGTACTGACCTGCCACGGTGTGGCGACAAAGGATCACCGCGTGCAGCTCAGGGCCTTGTTCGGCCAACCAGTGCGGCAGATCGGTTATCCAAGGCTTGCTCAGTACTTCGCAGCCGATCTGGCCCAATGCGGCGACCTCGGCAGTGATGGCGCGACCGTCGTCGGGAAGAAAGCTGGTGTGCCAGTTTTCTTCCTCCAGGATTCGCAGGATGGAATACAGCCGCAGCGAGCCGGAGTCACGTGCCGGCTCGGGTGTCATCGCATCCACCACCAAGATCCGTCCGCGGCGTCTCCAGTGAATGGCGCGTTGCAGTGGCGTACCGGCGGGAGGTTGATTTGCCAGTGCTGAGGCCCATTTTTTTGCAAAAATTGCCTGATTGGGTAGCTGGTGGCGCTTCATGCCACGGTCGAGATCGTTGCCTGCGCTGATGCCTTCGCAATGGATCACCGTGCTGGCCGGCTCGAAATACACGCGCAATCCGAAGTCGCGCACCGCGAAGGCAAGGTCACAGTCTTCATAATAGGCAGGCGCATAGCGGGCATCGAAGGCGCCCACCCGCCGAAAGATTTCCCTGCGGATCAACAATGCAGCACCTGAGACGTAATCGACTTCGCGCCGGTATTGGAACGCTGGCGTGTCGCGAGGCTCGAAACGGCCGGTGTTCCAGCAACTGCCGTCCGCGAACACCAGTGCGCCGGCTTCCTGCAGGCGTCCATCCGGGTACACCAGCTTGCTGCCCGCAATGCCGCAGTCGGCGTGGTCGACGAAACAGCGCAGCAGCGCATCGAGCCAGCCCGGCGTGACCTGGGTGTCGTTGTTGAGGAACAACAGGAATTCACCGCGAGCCGCAGCGGCGCCGGCGTTGCAACTGTCGACGAAGCCGAGGTTGCTGGCGTTGCGCAGCAGGCGTAGGCCGCCGACTTGGGCGAGTGTCGCGGCGCTGTCATCCGGCGAGGCGTCGTCCACCACGATCACCTCGAATGCTGCCTCCGCGCCATATCGTTGAAGCGAGCGCAAGCAGGCGAGCGTATACGCCAGCTTGCCGTGGACCGGGATAATTATCGAAACCTGCGGTTGTTCGCTGACGGTTAATGTGAATGGCGCAAACGGTGCGTCCAGCGGCAGCAGGTCCAGCGCGTCATCGAGTACGGGGCGCGACTGGAACTCCTGCCGCACGCGCGCCAGCGTGCCACGCCAGCCGCGCAGCGCGATGCTGCCACGGGTGCGTTGCCACAGATAGCCGAGGCGTTTCAGGCGCCATTGCAGGTTGCCGGTCAGCGGACTGCCCTCGGTCGTTCAAAGATTCTGGTAATTCGGCCCGGAGCCACCTTCCGGCGTGACCCAGGTGATGATTTCGTACGGGTCCTTGATGTCGCAGGTCTTGCAGTGCACGCAATTGGCTGCGTTGATCTGCAGGCGCTTTCCGTGCGGGGCGCTGGTATCGGCCACCATCTCGTAGACCGCGGCCGGACAGAAGCGGGTGCAGGGGTTGTCATATTCCTCGACGCACTTGGTGGCGCAAATGTCCGTATCTGCGACGTGCAGATGGATCGGCTGATCCTCGTCGTGCTCGGTGGCAGCGAAGTAGACGCCGGCCAGGCGATCGCGCGGGGGCAGGGTGCGCTGGACGTAGTCGCGCTTGGGTTCTTCCTGGGCGCCAAGTTTGTGCAACGAGGACCAGTCGGCCTTGTTCGTCAGCGTCCACGGCGACAAGCCGACGGTGACGGTTTCCCAGGCGGCGTTGAGCATGCCGAACCATAGCCCTTTCTTGAACGCGGGCTTGATGTTGCGAACCTTCTTCAGTTCGGCCATCACGTCCGAACCGCGCAGTTTCGCGTCGAAGCCGGCCGCGTTCAGATCGTTGGCGATCAGGTGTTCGGCGGCGAGCATGCCGCTCTTGATGGCTTGATGGGTGCCTTTCACCTTGGGCACGTTGAGCAGACCGGCGGTATCGCCGATCAGCAGCGCACCGGGCATGTCGCATTGCGGCAGCGACTGATAGCCGCCGGTGACGATGGCGCGCGCGCCCGCCGAGAGGATGCTGCCATCCTCCAGAAGCGGCTTCACCATGGGATGGTTTTTCCACTGTTGGAATGCCTCCCACGGCTGGTATTCCGGATCGCTGTAGTCGAGCCCGCTTATATAGCCGAGCGCGATGCGGTCCTTGTCCAGGTGGTACATGAAGCTGCCGCCATAGGTATGCGTGTCGGCCGGCCAGCCGAAGCTGTGCACGATCTTGCCCGGAATGACCCGGCCGGGCGGCAGCTGCCACAGCTCCTTGATGCCGATCGAGTAGCCCTGCGGGTCGCTGTTCCTGTCCAGCTTGAAGCGCTTGATCAGCTGCTTGGTCAGGCTGCCGCGTGCGCCTTCGGCGAGCACGGTGACCCTGGCCTTGATGTCGATGCCTTCGGTATAGCCGGGCTTGTGCGTGCCATCTTTCGCCACGCCCATGTCGCCGATGCGCACGCCGGCGACCGAGCCGTCCTCGTTGTAGATATTGTCGGCGGCGGCGAAGCCGGGGAACACATCCACACCCAGGGCTTCGGCCTGCGGCGCCAGCCAGGCGCACATGGCGCCCAGCGACACGATGAAATTGCCGTGGTTCTGCATGCCCGGCGGCACCGGCAGCTTGCGACCGCCGTCCTTGTTCAGCAGCCAGAATTCGTCTTCACCAGCGGGCACGCAGATGGGCGGCGGGTTGTCACGCCAGCCCGGCAGCAGCGCGTCCAGCGGCTGCGGCTCGATCACCGCGCCGGACAGGATCTGCGCACCGATGGTCGAGGCCTTCTCGATCACGCAGACGTTCACTTCTGGCTTCAGCTGCTTGAGGCGGATCGCGAACGACAGCCCGGCCGGACCGGCGCCGACGACGACGACGTCGTATTCCATGGTTTCGCGTTCGCTCATGGCGGACTCCCTGGTGCAAGATGGAAGCGCAGGCAGCTGCCGTGCGTCGGGGTATGGTCAAGGCCTCTATTGTCCGGGTTCGGATGCCGCGCGGCAACGCGTGTTGCGCCACCACTTGCATTCACTTCACCCGGGACGGCGATAATCGGGACAATGATCCAGGGAGTTTCCATGAATTCGATGCCACCCATCGCCGATCTCGACTTGCGTCGTGCCTCGCTCTGCCAGCTCCTGCACTGGCTGGCCACCGGACGCGTTCAGCCCGGCGTACTGGCCGACGTTTACCAGCAGGCGATCGAGCGACTGGATCCGAAGCTGCATGCGTATGTCGACCAGCGCTCCGGTCTGTTGCAGGATCAGGCTGAAATGGCCGACCGGCGCAGGCGCGATGGCGTGATCGGTCGACTCGACGGCATTCCGCTTGCGGTGAAGGACAACTTCGACATCGCCGGCTGGCCTACCCGGGTCGGTCTGCCGGGCCGCAGCAAGCCGGTGCAGGAGGACGCGCATGTGGTGGCGCGCTTGCGCGCTTCCGGGGCCTTGCTGGTGGGCAAGACGAACCTGGACGAAGGCGCGCTCGGCGCGACCACCGACAACCCGCACTTCGGCGCCACGCACAATCCGCATCGGCACGGTTACACCGCAGGCGGTTCCTCCGGTGGTGCGGCGGCTGCGGTTGCCGCCGGTTTGGCGGTCGCTGCGGTAGGTTCGGACAGCCTGGGCTCCATCCGTATTCCGGCCAGTTACTGCGGCGTGTACGCGTTGAAGCCGACGCACGGCGAAATATCCGCCCGCGGCCTGGTGCCGGCGGCACGTCGGCTGGACGCCGTCGGGCTGCTCGCGCGCAGCGCGGACGATCTCACCGTGATGCTGCAGGTGCTTGCCGGCTACGACGCCGATGATGCCCGCTCGCGTCGTCGCCGGGTCGCCTTCGCGTTGCCGGACTGGGAGCCAGGCAATCTGCGCGCGGGCCTGCTGCCGGATCTTGCCGCCGTGGGCGTGCAGCCGGAGGTGATCGAGGTCTTCGAAGCGGCCCTGGCGAAACTGCCTCATGCGCTCGGCGATCGCCGCACGGTGGATTTCTCCGATTGGGATTTCGCGCGCACGCGTCGCGCCGGCCTGCTGTTGATGGAGGCGGAGATGCTTGGCACTTTCGCCGCCGATCTGGCGAACGAGGAACATGCCGTGTCGGAACGCTTCCGTCGCATGCTGGGTTACGCGGCGGGCAAGAGCGCGGCGGAGTACGCCGTCGCTGACCGGGTGCTGGATGCGGCAACGCTGAAGATGCGTCGGCTGTTTTCGCAAGTCGACGTGCTCGTGTTGCCGACCACGCCGCAGGGCGCGTTCCCGCTGGATGGCCCGGTGCCCGATTCGCAGGCTGACCTGACCAGCTTCGCCAGCCTCGCGGGTTGTCCGGCGGTGAGCCTGCCGATGGGTACGCTGCCGAACGGCATGCCGGTCGGCTTGCAACTGGTCGGTGCGCGTGGGTCGGATTTGCGCTTGCTGGAGCTGGCGAGCGTATGTGCGGCGACACTGGACGCCGATCCGGTCTACCCGGTGATTGCCTGAGTGTGAAGCAATCCGCGTGGTGGATGCGCTGCCAGCCATGGCTTTGCTCTTCATTTCCAGTTTCTCCTGAGCGGTTGATGGCATGACAGCTTTTCCCCGGCGAGCCCCCTCCCATCTCGACGAGCTCGAGGCCGAAAGCATCCATATCCTGCGCGAGGTGCAGGCGGGCTTTCGGCACCCGGTGATGCTGTACTCGATTGGCAAGGACTCCTCGGTACTGTTGCATCTGCTGCGCAAGGCGTTTTATCCGGGCCGTCCACCGATGCCGCTGCTGCACGTCGACACGACGTGGAAATTTCGCGAGATGATCGCCTTCCGTAACCAGTTGGTGGCCAGCGGCGAGATCGATCTGCTGGTGCACATCAACCAGGAAGGCGTGCGCCAGGGCATCTCGCCGCTGACCCATGGCGCCACCGTGCATACCGACGTGATGAAGACCCAGGCGCTGAAGCAGGCGCTGGACCAGCACGGCTTCGACGCGGCGATCGGCGGCGCGCGACGCGACGAGGAAAAGTCGCGCGCCAAGGAGCGCGTGTTTTCGTTCCGCAATGCGCAGCATCGCTGGGACCCGCGCAATCAGCGGCCGGAGTTCTGGCATACCTTCAACACGCACATCCGCAAGGGCGAGAGCGTGCGGGTGTTCCCGCTGTCGAACTGGACCGAGATGGACGTCTGGCGTTACATCGAGCGTGAAGGCATCGAAGTCGTGCCGCTGTATTTCGCCAAACCCCGCCCCGTGGTCGAACGCGATGGCGCGTTGATCATGGTCGACGATGATCGCTTCGTGCTGCGCGAGGGCGAATCCGTGCAGATGCGCGAGGTGCGCTTCCGCACGCTCGGCTGCTATCCGCTGACCGGTGCGGTGGAATCTTCCGCCGATACGCTGGCCAAGATCATCGAGGAGATGGCGCTTTCGCGCAGTTCGGAGCGGCAAGGTCGGGTGATCGACCAGGATCCGTCGGCTTCGATGGAGCGCAAGAAACAGGAAGGCTACTTCTGATGACCGAGCCAAGCGCGCCGGGACTGCTCCGCTTCATCACCTGCGGCAGTGTGGACGACGGCAAGAGCAGCCTGCTCGGTCGACTGTTGTACGACGCCGGCATGTTGCCCGACGATCAGCTGGCCGCGCTCGAAAGGGATAGCCGCCGTCAGCATGGCGCCGCCAGCGACATGCTCGATTTCGCCCTGCTCACCGATGGTCTGGACGCCGAGCGCGAGCAGGGCATCACCATCGACGTGGCGTATCGCTACTTCCACACCGCGCGGCGCAGTTTCATCGTGGCCGACTGCCCTGGCCACGAGCAGTACACCCGCAACATGGCCACCGGTGCATCCAACGCGGAACTGGCGGTGGTGCTGGTTGACGCGCGCAAAGGCGTGCTCACGCAGACCCGCCGGCACACCTACATATGTGCCTTGCTGGGGATCCGCCAGTTGGTGCTGGCGGTGAACAAGATGGATCTGGTCGACTTCGACCAGGCCACCTTCGAGGCGATTGCCGCATCCTACAAGGAGTTGGCGCGCGATCTCGGCATCGATCGGGTGGAATGCCTGCCGGTGGTGGCGCCGAGCGGCGACAACGTGGGCGCGCGCTCGTCGCGGATGCCCTGGTATGCCGGTGGCAGCCTGCTCGAACTGCTGGAGTCGGTCGATGCCGCGCCGTTCCGCGCCGCCGATTTCCGCATGCCGGTGCAATGGGTCAATCGACCGGACCACGGCTTTCGCGGCTACGCCGGCACGATCTGCGGCGGCCACCTGGCCTGTGGGGACGAGATCGTGGTGCAACCCGGCGCGCAACTTGCGCGGGTAACCCGCATCGTCACCGCCGACGGCGACCTTGCCCAGGCCGGCGAAGGACAGGCGGTGACGTTGTGCCTGGATCGCGAGATCGACATCAGTCGCGGCGACGTGATTGCCGATGCGTTGCATCCTGCGCAGGTAGCCGACCAGTTCGCCTGCCACCTGCTGTGGGTGGGCGACGCGCCATTGCTGCCCAATCGCAGCTACTGGCTGAAGCTGGGTACCCGCACAGTCAGTGCGCGGGTGATGTCGATCAGGCACAAGGTGGACGTCAACACCCAGGCCAAGCTTGCCGCTCGCCAGCTGGTGCTGAATGAAGTAGGCAGCTGCACGCTGGGGCTCGACGAGGAAATCGCCTTCGAAGCCTACGCCGACAACCGCACGCTGGGCGGTTTCATCCTGATCGACCGCCAGAGCAACGCGACCGTCGCCTGCGGCATGCTGGACTTTGCGCTGAGCCGTTCGTCCAACGTGCATTGGCAGCAAGTCGACATCGACAAACAGGTGCGGGCCTCGATCAAGGGCCAGCAACCGTTGTGCCTGTGGTTCACCGGCCTGTCCGGCGCGGGCAAGTCGACCATCGCGAACCTGGTGGAGCGCCGATTGCATGCGCTGGGCTGCCACACCTACTTGCTCGACGGTGACAACGTTCGCCACGGCATCAACAAGGATCTGGGCTTCACCCCCGAGGACCGTGTCGAGAACATTCGTCGCATCGCTGAAGTGGCACATCTGATGGTGGATGCCGGACTGATCGTGCTGGTGAGTGCGATTTCGCCGTATCGCGGCGAGCGACGCTCTGCACGCGAGATGTTCGAGCCGGGCGAGTTCGTTGAAGTATTCGTGGATGCCTCGCTGGAGGAATGCGAGCGACGTGACTCCAAGGGTCTCTATCGCAAGGCGCGATCCGGCGCGATCCGCAACTTCACCGGCATCGATGCGCCTTACGAAAGACCCGAAGCGGCGGAGGTGCACTTGCTGGCTGATGGCCAGCGCGCCGAAGCGATGGCCGAACAGGTGATTGCGGGATTGCCCGGCTTGGCTTGAGCCACCGCGGTCACGCATGGCTTGGATTGCCCGGTGTCGACGGGGATAATGCCCAATCCCCTCCCTCGCAAGGCAGCGCCACGATGACCGAGAAGACCGTACTCAATGCCACCCATCGAGCGCTTGGCGCGCGCATGGTCGACTTTGGTGGCTGGGACATGCCGATCAACTACGGCTCGCAGATTGAAGAACACCACGCGGTACGGCGGGACGCGGGCATGTTCGACGTCTCGCACATGACGGTGGTCGACCTGCAAGGTGCGGGCACCCGCGAATTCCTTCGCCATCTGCTCGCCAACAACATCGACAAGTTGAAGGTGCACGGCAAGGCGTTGTACTCCTGCATGCTCGACGAAAGAGGTGGAGTGATCGACGACCTCATCGTCTATTACCTGGGCGACGAGTTCTACCGGCTGGTGGTCAACGCGGGAACCCGCGCCAAGGATCTCGCCTGGATCGAGCATCAGGCGAAGGCTTTCGACGTGGCGGTCAAGGAGCGCCCCGAGTTCGCGATGATCGCGGTGCAGGGTCCGGCCGCGCGCGCCAAGGTGCTGGGTTTGCTGCACGAGGTGGACCGGGCGCGCATCGAGAAGCTGGGCAAGTTTGCCGCCGCGGCCGGACAGGGGCCACATGGCATGCCGCTGTTCGTGGCGCGCACCGGTTACACCGGCGAGGACGGCTTTGAAATCATCGTTCCGGAAGAGCATGCCGTCGCCTTGTGGGAAGCATTGCTCGCTGCAGGCGTGACACCGGCTGGTCTCGGCGCGCGCGACACCTTGCGGCTGGAAGCCGGCATGAACCTGTATGGCCAGGACATGGATGAAACGGTCACGCCGTGGGAAGCCAATCTTGGCTGGACTGTCGCGCTGGACGAAGGGCGTGACTTCATCGGTCGTGCTGCGCTGGAGCAGCAGAAAGCCACGGGCGTGCCGCGAGTCATGGTGGGACTGGTGCTGGACGACAAGGGCGTACTGCGACACGGCCAGAAAGTGCTGACCGCGAACGGCGAGGGTGAAATCCTCTCCGGCAGCTTCGCGCCGACCCTCAACAAGGCGGTGGCATTCGCGCGCATTCCGGCCGGTGCGCCGGGCGACGTGCGTGTCGATATCCGCGGTCGCGAGGTGCCAGTGCGCCTGCTGAAGTACCCGTTTGTGCGAGATGGCAAACCCTGCGAAGGGGTTTGAGCCGACATCTTCCCGGCGTGGCCGCCGGCACATTTTTCCCCCGAGGCGGATGTGGCTAGAATCACCGCCTGCAACCCAACCCAATGAGTGGACCACGATCATGAGCGAGATTCCCGGCGATCTGAAATTTCTCAAGTCCCACGAGTGGGCCCGCGTCGAAGACGATGGTCTGGTTCGGGTGGGCATCTCCGACCATGCGCAGGGTCAGCTCGGCGACCTGGTCTACGTGGAGCTGCCCGAAATCGGCGCAGCGGTGAAGGCCGGTACCGGCGTCGCGGTGATCGAGTCGGTGAAAGCCGCCTCGGACATCTACTCGCCGGTCTCCGGCGAGATCGTCGAAGTCAACGAGCTGCTCAACGACAAGCCGGAAACCATCAATGAGGATGCGTTCGGCGAGGGCTGGCTGTTCCTGGTGCGCCCGAGTGATCGGGCCGAACTCGACGAGTTGCTGGATGCCAATGGCTACGAGGAAGTGATTGAGAACGAAGACCACTAAGTCTCCGGGTATCGAACGTCCCCTGCCGGCCGCCTAGCGCGGCCGGCAATTTTTTGCCCGCACTTCCGGGAAATGGAGAGGCTCGACCCGGTGCGCGCGACAGCGTTTTTCAAGGCCGCCCGGTTTGCGCGCCGGGGCGCGATTCGCCCATCGCATCACCTCGGCATCGCGCTGAAGGGTCCGTCCATCATCGGCTGAAAAATTTTTCAGCGAGAGCATGCTGACGAGAAACGGACGTCGATCCGCCTGTCTGAAAACGCTGCCTCGAGCGATGACATCAGGGATGATCGAGCTCTGCTCGTTGGCTCGACGCATCGGCGCGGGGAGGGTCGCAAAGGTCGTCAGCTCGAACTCGAGGCATTCTTGCGGCTCGCTGGCGAAATGAATTCAGTAGCCTTCTGTTCATCTGCCACGGAAGGGTTTTCCATTGCCGGTCATCTCGTTTGGCAGTACGTCTTCGCACAATCGTGATCGCTGGAAATTATTTTCAGAAATGGTCGAAATCGTTGTTACGCAAGGGTTTAGGGGCATTTGGCGTTTTTTGCAGAAAAATCATATGGACGTATGGACGTCTTTTTGATTAAAGCATGGAAGTCTCGCAGGCCGCGCTGTGTCGGGGTTTCCGTCCCGTCGACTGGGCCGGGGTCGGGGAATTTGATGATTGAAATCAATTGACACCAGAAATCTTCAGGGATAGCTTTCGCAGCAGATCACGGGGAATGCGTTTTATGGCGACAACAAAATTCATCAAGCCGTATGTCGAACACGGTGAAAAGGCCAATGCAGTACGCAAGATCACTGTCTCGATTCCGCTGCATGTATTGCGGCGGCTTTCTGATTTGCGCACCCACCGTCAAGTGAACAATCTTCGGCACGCTACCAACAGTGACGTGTTGGTCGAGGCGTTCCTGCACGCTTTTACTGGGCAACCACTGCCAACTGATGAGGAGCTGAGACGAACCATGGCCACTGCCAAGAAATCCGCTGCAAAGAAACCGGCCGCCAAGAAGGCCGCCGCCAAGAAACCTGCCGTGAAGAAGGTTGCTGCCAAGAAGGCCGCTACCAAGAAGCCGGTAGCTAAGAAGCCGGTAGCGAAGAAATCCGCTGCCAAGAAAGTGGCGACCAAGAAGGTCGCTGCGAAGAAGGTTGCGAAGAAGGCTGTCGCCAAGAAGCCGGCGGCGAAGAAGGTTGCTGCCAAGAAGCCGGCCGCTGCCAAGAAAGCCTCTGTGAAGAAAGTAGCGAAAAAGGCTGCGCCGAAGAAGGCTGCCGCCAAGAAAGCTGCACCGGCCAAGGTGGTGAAGGCCACCAAGACCGCGAAAGCCAAAGCGAAGAAGTAAGCGAGTCCGCGGTACCCAACAATAAGACAAGCTGTCGACTTATCTCCCCGCGGTGCCCAGCGCGGGGAGTGCACTTCGAAAGATTCGTCCCGGCCTGGCCGGGACGCTTCGTTTCAGGGACGCGAAAACGCGTCCGCAAGCCGCCTGCCGCAAATTGCCCGCCGCCGGGCGCCCGCTGGCCGGGACGTTGCTGCCCGACTTGTCGCGCCGGTGGACCAAGCCCGAATCGGTCTCCATTTGCCGTGCTGTGCCATTGGAGTTACCTTCTGCACATCCGCGCCGCGGTGAATCCGGGGGATTCGCCGCTCCTGGGTGTACAGGGGGAAAAAGCGCGGGTATCTGTCGACACTCAGTGAGAGACCATGGATACCCGATACATACTCGAAACGCGCCGTCATGCGCGCGGGGCCGTTCGGCCCACAATCATTGCCATCATCGTCATCATCGCGCTGCTTGCGGTGGGCGCATGGTTTCTTATCATCAAGCCGCACCAGGAACTGGTCATGGCCGACGCGGGCGGGCATCCGTCCACCCCGGTTTCGACCGCGACCCGGGCAGCTCCGCCGCCGGCCAACGTGGCCGCGATGGATCTCAACCAATTGCTTGCCGAAGCCCGCACGGCCATGAACGAGCAACGCTACCTGGCGCCTACCGGCAACAACGCGTTCGAGTTCTACCTGCGGGTGCTGGAGAAGGATCCGGGTAACAAGGTGGCTTCGGATGCCTTGCGCGAGACCTTCCCGTTCGCCGCGAATTCTGCGGAGCAGGCGATCAACTCGCGTGACTTCACCGAAGCTCAGCGTCAGATCGATCTGCTGGCCAAGGCGGATCCTGCCAACTTCACGTTGACCATCCTGCGTTCCAAGCTGGATGCGCAGAGGAAGACGTTGGACAAGCAGCAGCAACAGGCTCTCGACCAGGAGAAGGCAGCGCAGCTTGCGGCGCAGAAGTCCGCTGCAGACAAGGCTGCCGCCGAGCAACTGGCCGAACAGCAAAAGGCACTGGCGGCGGAACAGCACAAGGCGCAGCAGGCACGTGCGGCGCAGCAATCCGATCAGCAGGCCTCGGCAGCGCAGGCGGACAGCTCGACAGGTGCGGCAGCCGCGGGTGCGGACAAGTCCGTGGCCGGTGGCCCGACGACCGCGGCGGTTCTGGTGAAGAGTGCACCTGCTCGTTACCCGACGGCGGCGATGCGGACGCGCCAGGAAGGCTGGGTGGTGGTCGGTTTTACCGTGGATAGCGAAGGCAAGACCACGGACGTGAAGGTCATCGACTCGCAGCCGCGCCATGTGTTTGATCGCTCCGCGATCGATGCCGTGGAGCGTTACCGGTTCACGCCGGCGATGAAGAACGGCGAGGCGGTTTCCAGCGTCAAGCAGCAGAGGATTGAGTTCAAGCTCTGATCATCGGGTCACTGTTGAACGGGCGGCGCATGTTCTGCATGCGCCGCTTTCTTTTGCGCGAAAGCAAGCTCAGTGCTTGCGCACGGGTCGATGGTGCGCGCGTGATTTCTGCTTCGGCCTGGCTTTTGCCGGTGCGACGGTCTTCGCCGTGCCTTCAATGTCTGCCCAGTCCACGTGGGGCAGCCCGAGCAGATCATCCAGCACCATCGGCATCAGTCCACTTGGCGTGGGGCCGGTGGAGTTCCACAGGGTGACCACGCCAGCACGATATTTCGGGAAGAAGCCGATCATGGTGCGATACCCGGCGACGGCACCGGCGTGATAGATCAGGGTTTCACCACCGTATTCATAGACGCGCCAACCCAATGCATAGTGGGCGTCGGTAAGGCGCGCGCGACGCCAAGGCGTCGCTCGCGTTTCACCGGGGGTAGATACGCCCGGTGTATGCAAGACGTCCAGCAGGGATGCCGGCAGCACGTCCTGGCGTCCACCCATCTGGGCGATCAGCCATTTCTCCATGTCGCGGATGCTGGCATTGACGCCCGCCGCCGGGGCGACCCGGTAATACGTTTCGCTCGGGTCGAACGGAATCCAGCCGCGGCTGCTGCCCCGATGGGGACGTGCCCAACTCTTGCTCGACTCCAGGGCGGCGCGGCCGTAACTGGCCGTGGTCATGCCCAACGGGTAGAAAATGCGCTTGTCGACCTGGTGGTAGAAGAAGTCACCCGTACGTGCCAGCACCACGTCACCGATCATACTGAAAGCCACGTTCTGATAGCCGTAGCACTGACCGACGCCGCACACCATGTCGACCTCGTCCAGCTTGCGCACCAGCTCCTCGTAGGAGGTGTCGCCCTCGAGCATGTTGTCGTAGGTGTTGCGGGGCAGGCCAAGGCGTTGTCCCAGAATGTCGCCAACGGTGGCTTGCGAGGCAGCCTGCACGTCCTTCAACTTGAAGTACGGCAACACGTCCTGCAGCTTGGTATCCCAGGCAAGCTTGCCATCGTCGACCAGCAGTCCGGTGATGGCGGTGGCAAATGCCTTCGACAACGAGGCCAGTCGGAACACGGTATATGGCGTGACCGGGTCCTTGGTCGCCGCATCGGCGTAGCCGACCGTTCCCTCGTAGACCACCTTGCCGTCAATCACCACGGCGGTCGCCAGCCCGGCGACAGCGTCACGCTGGGCAATCCGGTTGAGCCAGCGCTGATAATCCGCCAGGGTCTGCTTGACGCGTTCCGGTGGCAGCTTCTGGGGAGTCATCCTGACATTGGTGGGGGCGGGCGTCACTGCGGCTGAAGGGTGTGACGCGTTCGCGCAGAGAGGCGCACAGGCAAGCCCGAAGGCGCCCGTGAAAAGCAGGAAGATCTTTTGAAACTGCATGGTATTCTGACGTGGTTCCGGCGTGGGGATGCGCCTCAGGGTGGAGAGTTTGGCTATGGGTCTGATCATTTTTCTGATCGTCGTCGTTCTGATTGTCTTGTACTTCGTGGCGATCTACAACGGACTGGTTACCTCGCGCAACGGTTACAAGAACGCCTTTGCACAGATCGACGTGCAGCTGACGCGTCGTCACGACCTGATTCCGAACCTGGTCGAGACCGCCAAGGGCTATCTCGCGCATGAGCGTGGCACCCTGGAAGCCGTGGTGCAGGCACGCAACGCGGCGGTGAACGGGCTGGCCGGCGCCAAGGCCAACCCCGGCGATCCCGCCGCCATGCAGCAACTGGCCAGCAGTGAAAATGCTTTGACACAGACTTTGGGTCATTTGTTCGCGCTTCAGGAAGCCTACCCGGACCTGAAGGCGAACCAGACCATGATGCAGCTGTCCGAGGAGCTCACCTCCACCGAGAATCGGGTGGCCTTCGCAAGGCAGGCTTACAACGATTCGGTGCTGACCTACAACAACAAGCGCGAGGTGTTTCCCGCCTCGTTCGTGGCCAACAGCTTCGGTTTCGCCGCGGCGGAGCCACTGAAGATCGAGGATCCCGCCGTGCGCGACGTGCCGAAGGTTTCCTTCAGCTGATCGCCTTGGCGTCGCGGCTGGTGTCGCGGCGCACGTCGGGGAGTATCCATGGATTTCTTTGCGCAGCAGGCGCGCGTACGCGGCAGCAGCCGGCGACTGGTGTTGCTGTTCATGCTGGCGGTGGCCGCGATCGTGGCGGCGATCGATGCGGTGGTTTGGTTCACGCTGGGCCACCACCCGGCTGACGGCGAGTCGGTGCAATCCAATCTGCCGTTGCTGTTCACCAGCAGCCTTGCGGTCATCGCCGGCATCGGACTCAGTTCGATGTTCCGCATCATGAGTTTGTCCGGTGGCGGCAAGACGGTGGCCGAAAGCGTCGGCGCCGTGGTCGTGCCCACCGATACCCGCGAGCCGAAGTTGCGGCAGTTGCGCAACGTGATCGAGGAAGTGGCAATTGCGGCCGGCGTGCCCGTGCCGGATATCTATCTGATGGCCGATGAGGCCGGGATCAACGCGTTTGCCGCCGGCTACTCCGCTTCCGATGCCGCGGTGTGCGTGACCCAGGGTTGTCTTGACCAACTCAGCCGCGACGAGCTGCAGGGCGTCATCGCGCACGAATTCAGCCACGTGCTCAACGGCGACATGCGGCTGAACATCCGACTGATGGGCCTGCTGTTCGGCATCCTGGTGCTGGCGATCGTCGGTCGCCGGGTAATCTGGTTCGGTGGTGGCCGCAGCAGCCGGCGTGGCGGCGGGGGCGGCCAGGTCGCGCTGATTGGATTGGCGCTGATCGTGGTGGGTTACATCGGCTATTTCTTTGCACGGTTGATCCAGGCGGCGGTGTCGCGGTCGCGCGAGTCATTGGCGGACGCCTCGGCGGTGCAGTTCACGCGCCAGACGGATGGCATTGCCGGTGCGCTGAAGAAGATCGCGGTGTTCAGCGAAGGCTCGCGCCTGCAAGTGGCGAACAAGCAGGAAGTGGCGCACATGCTGTTCGGCGAGGCTGGCCGTTTCAATGCGCTGTTCGCCACCCATCCGCCGCTGGTGCAGCGCATCCGCGCCCTGGAGCCGGGGTTTCGCGAAGAGGAACTGATCCAGATCGGCGTTTCAATGCAGCGCGGCGCCGCGGCGCCACCGGCACCACCCGTGCCTGTGCCGGCGGGCCGCGCTGGCGTGCCTGGGCTGGGCGTGCCGCCGATCTTGCCGGGTGTGCTGGCTGGAGCGGTGGGCGCGGCCGGTGCAGTCATGAAGTCGAGTGGCCCGGTGCAATTCCAGCAGGCGGCTGCCTTGCAGCAGTCGATTCCGGACACGTTGAGCGAAGCCGTGCAGCAACCCGAGTCGGCGCTTGCGGTGATGCTTGCGCTGGCCACCTCGGCCGCCGAGCCGCAGGCATCGCAGCGGCGCATCGTCGCCGATGCGTTCGGTGACGACGTGCAGAATGCAGTGCAGAAGTTCGCCGACGAACTGTCGACGCTGTCTCCGATCGCCCGGTTGCCGCTGGCCTCGCTGGCGTTTCCCGCCTTGAAGCAATTGCCGCCGGGGCGGCGGCAGACGCTGCTGGTCACGCTCGATGCGGTGGTGAATGCCGATGGCAGGGTCGACCTCAACGAATACTGCCTGGCGCGACTGCTGCGCCTGCAATTGCGTGAAGCGGAACAGCCGCGACGCACGCCGGTCGATGGCTCGAAAAAGCTTCCCGTCTGTCGCGCCAGCGTGAGCATGGTCTGCGCGATCGTGGCAGCAGGCGGCTGTTCCGACGAGGCCAGTGCCCGGCGCGCGTGGCTGCTCGCCATGCAGCACGCGTTTCCCGGCGAGGCGATCGACTGGGTGCCGCCGCCTGCCGCGTGGCAAGCGCCGTTCGAACGCGCGCTCGACGACCTGGATGGCTTGCTGCCGGTCGCCAAGGAATTGGTGATCCAGAGCCTGCTGCTGGCGATCCGAGCCGACGGTCAGGTCAGCGTGGAGGAAGCCGAGCTGTTGCGGGTGATCTGCGCCAGCCTGCATTGCCCGGTGCCACCCATGGCCGCGTAGGAGCCCGCTCGCGGGCGATGCACTTGTGGTTCCAGGCCCGGCCGCATCGCCCGCGAGCGGGCTGCTACCGTTTGTTCGCGCCTGGTATGTCCGCGCCAGTGATCAAGGCGCTGGCGCGCTCGGCGATCATGATGGTGGGCGCGTTGGTATTGCCGGTAGGCAGGCTCGGCATCACCGAGGCGTCGACCACGCGCAGCCCTTCGACTCCGCGCACTCGCAGCTCGCTGTCGACCACCGACTGATTGTCTTTGCCCATGCGACACGTGCCGACGGGGTGATAGATGGTTTCCGCCTTGCGCCGGATGAAGTCGGTGTACTCGGCATCGGTATCGATGCGTCGCTCGGGAAATACCGGTGCACCGCGGTAGGGCGCGAAAGCCTGCTGATCGAGGATCTCGCGTGACAGCCGCGCCGCCTCGATCATCATCTTCAGGTCGTGGCCCTCCCGGTCCCCCAGATAGTTGGCATGGATGGCGATCGGTTGCGCCGGGTCGGCCGAGTGCAGGCGCAGCTGGCCGCGACTGCGCGGGTGCAGATAGCAGGCGTGCAGGGTGTAGCCGTAGCCGGGCAGGCGATGGCGGCCATGATCGTCGAGCAGAGCCGGCACAAAGTGGAACTGCAGGTCGCAACGTTCGTCGCCGGCGAAACGGCTGCGCACGAAACCACCGGCTTCAGCCACGTTGGAACTGGCTGGTCCGTCGCGGTGCCGCAGCCAGCGCCAGCCTGCGGACAATTCGTTGAGATGGTCATAGCTGACCTGGTTCGGATTGCCATCCAGCGTGCAGATGTCCAGGTGATCCTGCAGGTTGTCACCGACGCCCGACAGGTCCGCCAGCACCGCGATGCCGTGTTCGCGCAGATGGTCCGCCGGACCCACGCCGGACAACATGAGCAGTTGCGGCGTGTTGATGGCTCCGGCGCAGAGGATGACCTCGCCCGCCTCGATCCGCTCCGGGTCGTGTCGACCACGACGCAGTTGCACGCCGATGGCGCGTCCGTGTTCAATCAGCACCCGTTCGACCAAGGCGTGCGTGCGCACATGCAGATTGGAGCGTCCGCGTGCCGGTTTCAAAAATGCCGCCGCGGTCGAGCAGCGCGCGCCGTCGCGCTGGGTGACCTGGTACAGGCCGAAGCCGGCCTGGGAGACCCCGTTGAAGTCGTCGTTGCGCGGTTGGCCGGCGCTGGCGGCGGCCTCGATCAAGGCCTGGGACAATGCGTTGCTGTAGCGCAGATCGGACACGCCGAGCGCACCGCCGCTGGCGTGCAGGGCATCGGCGCCGCGACTGTTGTCTTCGCTGCGCAGGAACCACGGCAATACCTCGCGCCACGACCAGCGCGGGTCGCCGGTGAGTTCGGCCCAGCCGTCATAGTCGGCAGGCACGCCGCGGATGTAGCACATCGCGTTGATCGAGCTGGAACCGCCCAGCGTTTTTCCGCGGGGCCACCACAGCCGTCGCTGGTTGAGCGCAGGTTCCGCTTCGGTGCGGTAGTTCCAGTTGAGGCGCGCGTTGTTGGCCAGTCGCGCGATGCCCGCCGGCATGTGGATCAGCGGGTTCCAATCCGATGGACCGGCCTCCAGCAACAACACGCGCGCGGCTGGATTGGCGCTCAGGCGGTTGGCCATGACGCAGCCGGCAGAGCCGGCACCAATGATGATGTAGTCGTAGCGATCCATCGAAATGACGCCCCTGAGAATGGGTGTGGTCGCGTGCTAGGCTTGCCGCGCCCCACGCTGGAAGTGCCTGTGAGTCTGTATCGTCGGACCGTTGTGGAACAAGCTGCAGCGCCGATGCTTTCCGCACTGGCGTTCTTCTTCGTGATGACTTCGTATTACATCATCCGGCCCGTGCGTGACCAGCTGAGCGGTGCAGTCGGCTCGCAGTCGCTGCCGTTGTTCTACGGCGCGGTATTCCTGGTGATGCTGTTGCTGACTCCGGTGTTTGGCGCGCTGGTGGCGCGCTTTCCTCGCCGGCAGCTGCTTGGCTGGAGCTACAGCTTCTTCATCGTTTGCCTGCTCGCGTTCGTGCCTGCCTTCATGGCGCAGGACCGGATCGGCGCGCGCGAGCTGGGCGTGGTGTTCTTCGTCTGGGTCAGTGTGTTCAATCTGTTCGTGGTGTCGCTGTTCTGGAGTTTCATGGCCGACATCTTCAACAGCGGGCAGGCGCGGCGTGTGTTTTCGTTGATCGCACTGGGTGGCATGGCCGGTGCGATCTTCGGGCCGCTGGTCACGAAACTGCTGGTGCATCTGATTGGCGTGGCGCCGCTGTTGCTGGTCTCGTCCGTGTCGCTGGGTATGTCGCTGATCCTTTTGCTGCGGCTGTCCGACAGTCACGATCGCCGCCCCGGCAGCCAGGGCGATGCCGCGATTGGCGGTTCGCTGTGGGCGGGCGTGAAGCAACTCTGGTCGCGACCCTTCCTGCGCTACATGGCCCTGCTGATGCTGTTCGGTGACGGCATCGGCACGCTGGCATACGCGCTGGTGGCAGATTACGCCAAGGCGAATTTCACCGACGCCGTGGCACGCACGGCGTTCTACAACAACCTGGATCTGGCGACCAACCTGCTTGGTGCAGCGCTGCAGTTGAGCGTGACCCCATGGCTGCTGGTTCGGCGCGGCGCCGGTTGGGGACTGGTCGTGCCGTCGCTGGTCAATCTGGCCTTGCTGGCCGCCGTGGCATTGATCGGCAGCGGCACCGTCTCGTTCTTTGGCTACAGCGTGCCGCTGTTGTTGGCGGTGATGCTGGTGATCACCCGCGGCTTCGCTTACGGCATGACCAAGCCGGCGGTGGATGCGCTGTATACCCGCGTGCCGCGCGAGATGCGCTACAAGGGCAAGAATTTCGTCGAGACGGCGGTCTGGCGCTTCGGCGACCTGGTGGTGACCAGCGCGGTGAGCGGCCTGCGCGCGCTTGGCTGGGGCGTGGGTGGACTGGCGTTGCTGGGCGCCGGTGTAGCCGCGCTGGCGACCGTGGTGTCGCGTCGTGCCGGTTGGTCACCGGACCTGGCGCCCGAAGATCCCGCGCCCCGCATCGCCGACAAGAATTCGCCAGCTTGAGTCCCGCGAACCACGCTTCTCCGAATCCCGCCCGGCCTAGCTGGTGATATAGCGTTCCAGATGTTCGATCTGTTCGGCCTGGGCGTCGATCACCGCCTTGACCAGGTCGCCGATCGAGATCACACCAACCACCTGGTCGCCCTCGACCACGGGCAGGTGACGAATGCGGCTGTCGGTGCACAGGCGCATGCAGTCGAACACGTCGGTCTCCGGACCAACTGTCACCGGCGTGCCGGTCATGATGTCGGACACGGCCGTCTGTGAGGAGGAGCGGCCCTGCAGGATCACCTTGCGCGCGTAGTCCCGCTCGGACATCACCCCGACCAGCTTGTCGCCATGCATCACCAGCAGCGCGCCGACGCGGTGTTGGGCCATGTGCTTGATCGCCTCGAGCACGGGGGTTTCCGGAGCCACCCGGTAGATCGCGTTGCCCTTGCCTTGCAGAAGATGTTTGACCTGACTCATGCGCGGGTCCCCCACTCGGCCACGGGGCGGGCCGTTCGGGATCGAGTCTACCGCCGCGATCTTCGGCGCGTGTAGTGAACTTGTGAAGCGGAACATCAGACAGCGAGATCGCTGAATGAAACAGGTTCGCTGCGGGCGCTCAGTGGGGCGGTCGCGCTGGCGCCTGGCCGTCCACATAGCCGGGACCACCCAGCTGCTCCATCTGCTGCTGGATCCAGTTGGCGCGGCGTTGCACGTAGGCACTCGGCCGATCCACGTGCAGCCGGCGCGGGCTGGGCAGGACGGCGGCCAGACGGGCGGCCTGGGCCGGGCCCAGACGCGCCGGCGTGGTGTGGAAGTAGACCTCGCTGGCGGCGCCGACGCCGTAGATTCCATCGCCCAGCTCGGCGATGTTCATGTACACCTCGAGGATGCGCTGCTTCGGCCAGGTCAGTTCGATCAACACGGTGAAATAGGCCTCCAGCCCCTTGCGCACGAAGCTGCGGCCATTCCACAGAAACAGGTTCTTGGCCGTCTGCTGACTGATCGTGCTGGCCCCGCGCAAACGCTTGCCCTCGTCTGCCGCATCCAGCGCGTTCTGGATCGAATCGAGGTCGAAGCCGTGATGATAGGGAAACTTCTGATCCTCCCCGGCCACCATCGCCAGCGGTACCCAGGTCGAAACCTGCGTCCACGACACCCAGTGCTGGCGCAGATGGAAATCCTTCTCGCCATGGACCAGGGCGCCCAGGTGCCTTTCCAGCATGATGGCCGAGGTCCATGGCGGCACGAACCGCAAAACCAGCACCAGCAGCCAGCTCAACGCCAGCCACCCGATCAGCAGGATGGCGAGGGACCGCAGCAGGCGGCGCAACAATTGGAGGCTGAACAGGTTGGACATGACAGGAAGTATAAGGGGCGTTGTTCTGGCGCCGTGCTGTCCCCATTTCTGGCGATTGAACCGAAACGGAATCATCGACTGTGGAAAATCTGCCTACCGAAGACGTGTTGCATCGCTTCCTGCTTGAACGCGCCGGCGTGCGCGGTACGTTGGTCCGGCTCGGGCCGGCCTGGCGCGAAGTGGCGGGCCGCGCGGACTACCCGCCGGCCTTGCATGCCCTGCTGGGCGAGGCGCTGGCCGCCAGCGCGCTGCTGACCGGGAACATCAAGCTGGATGGCGCGCTGTCTCTTGAGCTGAAAAGCTCCGGTGCCTTGCGCCTGCTGTTTGCCGAGTGCAACGACCACGGGCATCTGCGCGGACTGGCGCGGTGGAACGAGCCATTGCCCGCGCCACTGATCTTGAGCGCCCTGCCAGAGGCGATCATGGCGATCACCATTGGCAACGTGGACCGAGGGCAGCGCTATCAGGGGCTGGTGGATCTGCAGCATGCGGGCTTGGCCGAGTCGCTGGAGGAGTATTTCGTCAAGTCCGAGCAGCTGCCCGCGCGCATCGTGCTGGCGGCGGATGGTGAACATGCGGTCGGGCTGATGCTGCAGAAAATGCCGAGCGAGGGCGGGGTCGATGCCGTGCACGACGAGGATGCCTGGAACCGCGTCGTTCATCTCACTGCCACGCTGGGCGTCGAAGAGCTGCTGGGCCGCGCGCCGGAGGAGCTGTTGTATCGCCTGTACCACGAGGAGTCGGTGCGCCTGTTCGAGCCGAAGCCACTGGCTTTCGGTTGCAGCTGCAGCCGTGATCGGGTCAGCGCGATGCTGCGTTCGCTCGGCCGCGAAGAAGTGGAGGCGGCGTTGCAGGCCCGCGACAACGAGATAGAAGTGATTTGCGAGTTTTGCGCGCAGCGCTATCACTTCGATCGCATCGACGCGGAGCATCTGCTCAGCGACAGCGCGGCGCCGGCTGCACTGGATACCGCGCAGTAAGCCGCTTCAGGAGAGCAGCAGCGGCTTTTCCGCGTTGAGCCAGGTACTGGCAGGCTGCGGCCGGGCGAACAGGAAACCCTGGCCGTAGCGGCAGCCGACGCGCAACAGCGCCTGGCGCTGGGTTTCTTCCTCGATGCCTTCGGCGATCACTTTCATCTGCAGCGAATCGGCCAGCACCTGGATCGCGCGCACCAGTGCCAGGCCCTGGCTGTCGGCATCGTCCGGCGGCAGTTCGGTGATGAACGAGCGATCGATCTTCAGCGTCTCGAACGGGTACTGATGCAGATAGCTTAGTGAGGAATAGCCGGTACCGAAATCATCCAGCGCGATGCCCACGCCATGGCTGCGCAGGTTTTGCAGCATCTGCTTCACCTGGGTGGGATTTTCCAGCAAGGCGTGTTCGGTGACCTCGATGCGTATGCAGCGCGTGGGCACCGCGTATTGCTCGAACAACGCCAGCAGGCGCAGATCGAGGTCGACCGAGCGGAAGTGCCGTCCGGATACATTGATACTGACGAAACCTTCCGTACCGATCAGGCGCACCGCCTGGACGCAAACCTGTTCGAAGATCTGCCAGTCGATCGCCTCGGCGCAACCACATTCCTCGGCGATCAACAGGAAGTCACCGGGTGACAACAGGCCACGCTCCGGATGGTGCCAGCGCAGCAGCGCCTCGTAGCCGGTGACGCGACCGTCGGAAAGCTCCACGATGGGCTGATAGAACGGTTCGAACTCGTTGCGACTGAGCGCATGACGCAGGTCGCTTTCCATGTCCAGCAGCGACAGCGCCTCGCGCCGCAGGCGGTCGTCGAACATCGCCGCGCGATGGCGTCCGCCGTCCTTCGCGTTGTACATCGCCGCGTCGGCATCGCGCAGCAGTTCTTCGGGCTGGCGGTAATGCGGGCTGGACAGGGCGATGCCGATCGAGGCCGAGGTGAAGATTTCCTTGGTGCCGAGCCGGAATGGTGTCTGCAGCTCGCCGATGATGCGGTCGGCGATCAGCATCGGCTTGGCGCTGTCCACGATGCCTTCCAGCAATACGGCAAACTCGTCGCCACCCAGCCGCGCGACCACGTCGCGCGTCTTCAGGCAGGCGCGAATGCGGCCACCCACCTGGAACAGCAGGTCGTCGCCGACCAGGTGACCCACCGAGTCGTTGATCACCTTGAAGCGATCCAGGTCGATGAACAGCACCGCGAACTGCTCGTCGGGATTGGCGATGTAGCGCTGCATCGCCTGCTCCAGTCGTTGCAGGAGCAAGGTGCGGTTCGGCAGGCCGGTCAGCGAGTCGTGCAGGGTTTCGTATTTGAGTCGTCGCTCGACGCGCTCGCGCTCGGCGATCTGTTCGCGCAGATCGCGATTGGCCAGTGCCAGTGCGCGGGTACGCTCGGTGACTCGTCGCTCCAGTCCCGCGTAGGCCTGTTTCAGCGACGTGGCGGCCTGCTTGCGTTGCAGTGCATTGGCGATGTGGTAGCTGACGAAGGTCAGCAGCTCCTGGTCACGCTCATTGTAGGTGTGCTCGGGCGAGTAGCTTTGCAGGGCCAGCACGCCGGTCGCCTTGCCACCCCACATCAGCGGCACGCCGAGCCAGCAGATTGAACGCGCGCCGAAATGGCTGATCTCGCCTAGCGCACTGAGCCGCTCGATCTCGGCCGGGGTGGCCAGCAGCGGCTTGGCATGGCGCATCACGTATTCCGTTGCGCCGCGGCCATGGGCGCGCGGGGGGCGAACGCTATCCACGTCGTCGACCGAGTACGGAAAGGTCAGGTGGCCGCTTTCCTCGTCGACCAGGGCGATATAGAAATTGCGTGCGTACAGAAGTCCGCTGATCACCTGGTGGGTGGCGGCGTAGAATTTGTCCAGGCTTTCGGCGGTATTGGCCAGCTCGGCGATGCGGAACAGGGCGGCCTGCAGGCGTTCGCCGCGTTGACGCTGCAATACCTGCTGGCGGAGCACGCGGTTCGCTTCGCGCAGCGCGGCGGTGCGGTCGGTCACCCGTCGGGCCAGCTCGAGGTGGGCTTCGCGTCGTTCGATGGCGGTCTGCACATGCTGGGCCACGTAGTTCAGCAGCTCGAGATCGTGTCGCGAGTAATGCGTGTCCGCGCGATAGCTCTGCATCACGATGCCACCCACCACGCGGCCTGCGCGCAACAGCGGAACGCCAAGCCAGTGTTCGCAGCTGGGGCCAAGCAGGACGAAACGGTCGCCGAATTGCTGTTGCAACTCCTCCATTGATCCCATCAGCGGCCGACCTTCCTGCAGCAGGTTCCAGGTCAGGCTGTGCAGCATTTCATGCAACGGTATGCTGCGATCAGGCGGGGGCGGATCGTTGTCGGCGATGTCGACGTAATAGGGAAAGCGCACCGTGTCGCCCGCGGCGTCGTACAGCACGATGTAGAAGTTCTCGGCATACATCAGGCTGCTGACGATGGCATGCAGCGTTCGCATCATGTCGGGCATGTCGTGCCCGGCGCCGGCCTGCTCGGCGATGGCATAAAGCGCGCGTTGCAGTCGTTCGGCCTGGGCAAGGCGTGAAATGGCTTCATACAGGCGGCCGGTTTCAGCCAGTTGGCGCAAACGGATGTCCGCCAGGCGTCCCAGCCATTCCAGTTCGCCCCGCAAGTCCTGCGCACCCGCCAGGTCGACATCCTCAAGAACCAGCGTGCGGGGAACTTGGGGGTCTTCGGCGAGGTCGAAGTTCGCGGCGGGATCTGCCGATTCTTCGTCAATCCGGCGCCAGCATAGATGTCCATGCACGCCGATTACCGTCAGGATCGCCTCACAAGCTTCGACCACGGTGCCCGCGTCACTGGCTTCAAACAGGCGTGCGACGGCCGCGTGCAGGGCTGCAGATTCCCCCGCCACGGGTGATGGCGACGAGTGACGGATCGTCGGTGTGGCGCTCATGTGGCTGGGGTTGTTCCCGTGAAGGCCTGATGAACCAAAGGTACGGGCCTTTATAGCGTGTAAGGCCGGTGCCTTGCCAGCCAAGTTTCATGCCCACACCTTTGCAGGGATTGCCTCGCAAGATCCTGCCGCCGCCCCGGAATATGTGCATTCGGGCACCTTTCAGGGTGTTAGCAAAACGTAAAATGAGATATACTGAACTCCTGACACCGTTCCTTATCGAGCGAGCTATCGGTTCCCGACCATGCGCCGTCTTTCCTCCCTTCTGCTGATCTGTGCCTTGCCGCTTGCCGCGGCAGGTCAGTCTGTGGACGGGACCAGCAAAGTGGCGAATGACCTGCTTGCTCAGCCCGGGGTTTCTTCCACCCAGGGCAACGGCACGCTGGTGCCGCTGTGGCGCACCACCCAAGGCCATGTGTTGTCGTTGAAGGCCGACCGTGGAAACGCGGCAGATGCCATGAGCCAGCACGCGCCGTTGGCATTGCGGGTGGTCGATGGTTCCGATTTGACGACCACCGGTCTGGAATACGGTCTCGGCCCGCGCCTGCAGGCACACGCCGAAGTGAGCGAGTTGTCGTGGGCGCAACCGGGTGGCCGTCTGCGTGGCAGCGAAGTCGGTGCCACTTATGCGGCGGGTCGTTACAGCGTTGGCGTCAGCGTGGGCACCAACAGCGTGCCGAACGCCGGCAATGTGTTGCCGCGCGTGCTGCCGGGCGCGGCGCCGGGCGTCGACGGTCTTTCCAGTTTCGACAACAGCTCCCAGCTCAACGCCCGAGGCCGGCTTGCCCTGGGCAGCAAGAGCGGCATCGATCTGGGTGCCAGTGTGGGTCGTATTCATCTGCTTCCGGGCAACCTGCTGGGCGTGGACACGCTGGACCAGAAGGCCTTGAGCTTCGGTGTCGATCACGGCTCGTTGAGCGGCGTATTGACCGGTCGCACCATGCAGCCGCAGGTGGCGATCCCGGGCGATCTCAATGGGGATCGGCGCTGGAACAGCATCGATCTCGGCGTGACGTGGCGTCTTCCGTGGCGCGGCTCGCTGAGCGTGGGCGCGCAGAATCTGTGGTCGTCGGGTACACCGGCAAACACGCCGGCAGGTCCGGAGCCCGATCAGTCGCGCACGCCTTACGTGCAATATCACCAGGATCTCTGACCGTTCGTCAGGCACTTCATGATGCAAACAAGAACGCCGTCGCTCTCGCGACGGCGTTCTTGTTTGGGTGAACCTTGAGCGCGCCGGCGCAGCCGGATCAGTTCTTGCCACGCACGCGCAAGTCGCCACTGAACGTTTCGACATGGATTTTGCCCTGACCGTTGCCCAGGCGGGCATCGAGCGAACTGCCGGGTCCGTGTTCGGGTCGCGTCGGGGTGCCGAAGTCGCTGCGCAGATCGCCGCTGAAGCTGCTGGCGTGCAGGCTGGCATTCGTATTCGCGGGTACCTGGAGTTGCACGTCGCCACTCATGCTGTCGACATTGATGCTGCCATTGGGTGCCAGTCCGCCGTTGAGCTGCACATCGCCCGAGACCGTGCTGAGCGAGAGCTTCTGCCAGGGACCGCCGCCCGCCTGGATGCGTCCGGAGACCGTCTGCAGCTCGACCTGCGGGCCCAGTCCCGGCGCCAGGATATCGCCGCTGACGGTCTGCAGCCCGGCCTTGTCGGCATGCCCGGCCTGTTCGATGCCGCCGCTGACGCTGTCCACCGTCAAGGAAGGCGTGCGGGCATTGATGCGCGCCTTGCCACTGACGGTATTGATCTGGATCTTGCCGCCTTCCATGCCGTCGATCACCAGCGGCGCGCTGACCACGTCGACCTCGAGTGAGGCGGCCTTGGGCACGTGCACGTCCAGCGTGGTGGGGCCCATCCTGCTGTCGCCACCCCAGTTGAACCAGCCGGAACCGCCTTGCGGTTCCACCTTGATTTCCAGGTTGCCATTGCTGCCGGTGATGGTCAGCGGCTTGGCGCCGTCCCCCAGACGGCCGCTGACCTGGACTTCGTTGCGATCCCACGCGGTGACGTTCACCGAGCCGGCGACGTTGCTGATGGATACCTTGCCGTTTGCCGCAGCGTCATGCCGCAACTGGATCGGCGTGTCGGCGAGGGCCTGGCCGATGCAGAAGCACAACAGCAATGGAAGGTGGCGGAGGGTTTTCATGACGGTTTCCTTGGGTATCAGCCTGGCTGGCGGGCCAGTTCGCGAAGTTGGTTCTGCTGCTGCCTGGTTCGGTTGAGCAGACGTTGCAGGGCAGGCGAGTCGGGTGACTGCTGGATCGCCAGTTGCAGTTCCATGCGCGCAGCATCCAGTTCGATGGCCGCGCCACTGAGGCGAGGATCGGTCGGCTTCCAGCGGGAGTTCTCGGACGCGACGGTGGCAGGGGCGCGGTGGTTGACGGCATGCATGCTGTGCCAGCCGATGCTTGTGACCAAGGCCATCGATGCGGCGACCCCGGCAGCGAGCAACCATCCGCGACGGCGCACGGGTGGCACGTTGCCGACGGTGCCTTGTCCGCGCGCGCGCTCGTCGAGTGTCGACTCGATGCCGGCCCACAGGTCGCGGGACGGCTGGATCGGCTCCTGCAGGTCGCGCATCTGGCGGCGCCATTCGAATTCATTCATGAGCTTTCTCCCAATGCCTTGCGCAGCAGACCGCGCGCCCGGTGCAGCTGCGCCTTGGACGTACCCACCGCCATGCCCAGTTCAGTGCCGATCTCCTCGTGCTTCCAGCCTTCGACGTCGTGCAGGATCAGGACTGCGCGTGCCCGCGGGGGCAGTTTCCCGATGGCATGCTCGAGCTCGTCACGCTCGGCCGCGCAGAACGGCGTCGTGCCGGCGTCCGGCAGTTGATCCTCATCCACCATGCTGACCGGATCGGCACCACGGGCGCGGATATCCATCAGCGCCACGTTCACCGCGAGCCGATACAGCCAGGTGCCGAATGCGCTTTCGTGACGAAAGCCCGGAAGTTTTTGCCAGGCGCGCACAAATGCGTCCTGGGTGAGGTCCTCGGCCCGCGAGCGGTCGTAACCCGCCAGCCGATACACCGCGCCGTGCACGCGGCCGACATGAAGGTGATACAGGCGCTGGAAGGCGCGGCGGTCGCCAGCGGCGGCCGCACGCACATCATCGGTGTCGTTGATTCCCGCAGACGCAGGCGACATCAAACTTCCGGAGGCGGGGCAGGTGGCGATCATCTTGCCAGCTTGGATGCACCGCCGTGCGAAAGGGTTTGAAGCATCGCGGACAGTCGCCACCGACTGCCCGCGATGGGGTTCGCCTCAGGACGCGGCGGCCTCGCGCTGCGGCCGGTCGGTGCTGCTGAGTGCGGCAGCGACGCGCTGCTGTTCCTGCCGCAGACGTTGGGGCAGGCGCGGCGCAAAGCTTTCGAGATACTCGCCGATGGCGGCAAGCTCGGCCTGCCAGCCGGCGTTGTCCACTTCCAGCAGCTCGTCCAGCTGCGACGGCTCCAGCTTGGCCCCGTCAAGCTTCAGTTCGCCCGCGGCAGGCAGGATGCCGATCGGTGTCTCCACGCCGGCCACACGACCTTCGGCGCGGTTGATCATCCATTCCAGTACGCGCAGGTTTTCACCGAAGCCCGGCCACAGGAATTTGCCGTCGGCACCCTTGCGGAACCAGTTCACGTGGAAGATCTTCGGCAACTTGGCGCCGGGTTGGTCGAACGACAACCAGTGCGCGAAGTAGTCACCATAGTGATAGCCGCAGAACGGCTTCATCGCCATCGAATCGCGGCGCAACACGCCCACCGCGCCGGTGGCGGCAGCGGTGGTTTCGGAGCCCATCGCGGCACCCATCAGCACGCCGTGGCCCCAGTCACGCGCTTCCATCACCAGCGGCAGCAGCGACGGACGACGACCACCGAACACGATCGCGCTGATCGGCACGCCTTGCGCCGCCTCGGCCATTTCCGACCAGGTCGGGCACTGGGTGGCGCTGACCGTGAAACGCGAGTTCGGGTGCGCGGCCGGGCCGTTGGCCGGGTCGTACGGACGCCCCTGCCAGTCGGTGACCGGTGTGCCGGGCAGGCCTTCCCACCACGGCTGGTTGTCGGCGGTGACGGCCACGTTGGTGAAGATGGTGTCGTGCGAAATGCTCTTCAGCGCATTCGGGTTGGTGTTGTTGCTGGTGCCCGGTGCCACGCCGAAAAAGCCGGCTTCCGGGTTGATCGCGTACAGACGTCCATCCGCGCCCGGGCGCATCCAGCAGATGTCGTCGCCCACCGTCCAGACCTTCCAGCCATCCTGCCGATAGCCTTCCGGCGGAATCAGCATCGCCAGGTTGGTCTTGCCGCAGGCGGACGGGAACGCGGCGGCGATGTAATGCGTTTCACCTTGCGGGTTTTCGATGCCCACGATCAGCATGTGCTCGGCCAGCCAGCCCTCCGTACGTGCCTGGTGACTGGCGATGCGCAGCGCGTGGCATTTCTTGCCCAGCAGGGCGTTGCCGCCGTAGCCGGAGCCATACGACTTGATCGACAGTTCGGCCGGGAAGTGCATGATCCAGCGGCGATCCGGGTCGAGCTCGCCCTTCGAGTGCAGGCCCTTGACGAACGTGCCCTCGCGCTCGATGCGCGCCTGTGCGGCAGCGCCCATGCGGGTCATGATCTTCATGTTGGCGACCACATACGGGCTGTCGGTGATCTCCACGCCGCAACGCGACAGCGGCGAATCGATCGGACCCATGCAATACGGGATCACGTACATGGTGCGGCCTTCCATGCAGCCGTCGAACAGCGCGTCGATCTTGGCGTGCGCCTCGGCCGGAGCCATCCAGTGGTTGTTCGGGCCGGCATCGTCCTGGTTCGGATGACAGACCAGGGTGAGGTGCTCGACGCGGGCCACGTCCTTGGGATGCGAGCGATGCAGGTAGCAACCGGGATGGGTCTGCTGGTTCAGTTCGATCAGCGTGTCGTCGGCCAGCATCTGCTGTACCAGGGATTGATATTCGGCATCCGAGCCGTCGCACCAGTGAATTTTCGCGGGGCGGGTCAGGGTGGCAACTTCATCGACCCATTGCGCGAGCGCTTCCAGCTTGCTGGCCATCGTATCCTCGTGAGGTTTTTTGAAAAAGTGATCGCAAACGGTAGTTTGCAGCCACTGGTATTGCAAGGCTTTGCGCAGCAAAAACGGCGCCGGATGGCGCCGTTCGGGGCTTGCGACGGGGTGGCTCAGGCCGGAATCAGCGTCGCGATCATGTGCTCGACATAGGCGTCGAATTCTTCCAGGTTCAGCCGCGGCAGGCCGAGAGTGAAGTTGAGCTGCAGGAAACCGACATAGGCCGCGTACGTCAGGCGGGCGCGGTTCAACGCCTGCGCGGGCGGCAAGCCGGACTCGCAGTACGCCGTGTTGAGGAATTCCATCCGTCGCTGCGAGACGCGGGCCATGACCGGCACCACCTGCGGATGATCCAGCGCTTTCAGCAGGGCTGCGTAGACGCGGTGGGGCTGCAATTCGTGGGCGACCCGACGGAACAGCTCGGGCAGGCGCTTGCGCGGATCGGCAATCTGCTCGATCTGACCCAGCACTTCGCGCTCGCCGTATTGCTCCCAGCGTTCCAATGCCGCATTCAGGAGCGCCTCACGGGTGCGGAAGTGCCAGTAGAAACTGCCCTTGGTCACGCCGAGTTCGCGCGCAAGAGCTTCCACGGCCAATGCGCCCACGCCCTGTTCGGCGATCATCTGCAGGGCGGCAAGTTCCCAATCTTCGGCGGACAGGCGGGTACGTTCTGGCTTGCTGCTTACATTCATGTGCGTATGGTAGCCACACACCGTGCATTTGTAATGTGTGCGTTCCACCGCGACGAATAGGCGCAATACGGTTGACGGCGTTCGGGAAGGCCGTCCATACTCTGACGTATGGTCAATGACAGCCACCCCTCCATCGCCCACAGTCGCTTTCATGCCGCCGACCTGGATCTGGCCGTGGAGGTGCGTCACGCCGACGGCTTTCCCGGCCTGCTGTTCGCGCATGGCTTCGGCCAGACGCGCCACGCCTGGACAGGTGCGGCTACGGCACTGGCGGACAGCGGCTGCCGCTGCGTGACCTTCGACAGCCGTGGCCATGGTGAAAGCGATCGCGCTGTCGCGGGCTATCACATGGATCAGTTCGCCGACGACCTGCTGCTGCTGGCCGCTGCGCAACCACAGCCGCCGATCCTGGTGGGGGCGTCGATGGGTGGTCTGCTCGGCATGGTGCTGGCGGGCGAAATCCACCCCGCGCCGTTTCGAGCGCTGGTTCTGGTCGACATCACGCCGCGCTGGGAAACCGCCGGGGTGGAACGCATTCTTGCCTTCATGCAGGCGCATCCGGACGGCTTCGACAACTATGCCGACGCCGCGGAGCAAATCGCCGCCTACCTGCCGCAACGGCGCGAACGCAAGAGTGAAGAACATTTGCGTCCGCTGATGCGCGAAGGCGCTGACGGTCGGTTGCGCTGGCACTGGGACCCGGCGTTGCTCGCGGG
Source organism: Rhodanobacter sp. TND4EL1 (assembly GCF_054061035.1). Taxonomy (NCBI): domain Bacteria; kingdom Pseudomonadati; phylum Pseudomonadota; class Gammaproteobacteria; order Lysobacterales; family Rhodanobacteraceae; genus Rhodanobacter; species Rhodanobacter sp. TND4EL1. The sequence goes on along the minus strand of NZ_JBSSDT010000005.1, from coordinate 50,352 downwards.
CGACCTGGTGCAGGAAACGGCCCGCTACCAGCCGCGCCTGCAGGCGGCTGCCATGAAGATTGATGTGCCGGTACTGTTGCTGTCGGGCGCGCGCAGCGACGTGGTCTCGCGCGCCACGGTCGATGAATTCCTGCAACTGGTACCGCATGCCGAACACGTCGAGTTGCCGGATGCCACGCACATGGTGGCGGGCGACGCGAATGACGCTTTCACGCGCGAAGTCGTGCGCTTCGTGCAGAGTCTTGATCCACTACCCGTCGGCCGGCTCCCTGCCGACGCCGTTCAATCGCAATGAGGTGTTGAGATGTCCGTGCTACTGACCCTGCTGGCAGCGCTGATTGCCACTGGCGCCTGCGCCTATCACCGTACCAGTCTGCGCACGTGGGCGATCGTCACGATCGTCACCACGCTGGTGGTGGGGCTGTTGCTGCATGCCCCGTGGACGACCACGATCCTGCTGATCATCGAATTGGTGATTGCCGTGCCGCTGCTGCTGGTGGACTTCCGTCGCCGCCAGATCAGCGCGCCCTTGCTGAAGATGTTCGCCAAGGTCACGCCGAAGCTTTCCGAAACCGAGCAGACCGCGCTGGAAGCCGGCACGGTGGGTTTCGAGGGCGAGCTGTTTTCCGGCAAGCCGGATTGGCACGAACTGCTGAAGCAACCGAAGCCCGAATTGAGCGTGGAAGAACAGGCCTTCATGGATGGCCCGGTCGAACAGCTCTGCGCGATGATCGACGACTGGCAGATCACCCACGAGCTGGCGGACCTGCCGCCGAACGTGTGGGAGTTCATCAAGAAGAACAAGTTCTTCGGCATGATCATTCCGAAGCAGTACGGCGGCTTGCAGTTCTCTGCGCTGGCGCATTCGGCGGTGCTGCAGAAGCTCAACAGCATGTCCGCCACGGTGGCCTCGACGGTGGCCGTGCCGAATTCGCTCGGGCCGGCCGAACTGCTGCTGCATTACGGCAGCGACGAGCAGAAGAGCCACTACCTGCCGCGGCTTGCCATCGGTGAGGAAATTCCCTGTTTCGCGCTGACCGGCCCGTACGCGGGCTCCGATGCCACCTCGATTCCCGATACCGGCGTTGTCTGCAAGCAGATGGTCGATGGCGTGGAGACGCTGGGCATCAAGCTGAACTTCGACAAGCGCTACATCACCCTGGCACCGGTCGCCACGGTGGTCGGTCTGGCCTTCCGCATGTTCGATCCGGATCACCTGCTGGGCGACAAGGAAGACCTCGGCATCACGCTCGCGCTGCTGCCGCGTTCCACGCCAGGCCTGGAGATCGGCCGCCGCCACTTCCCGCTCAACGTGCCGTTCCAGAACGGACCGGTGCGCGGCAAGGATGTGTTCGCGCCGCTTTCCGTACTGATCGGTGGACCGAAGATGGCCGGCCATGGCTGGCGCATGCTGGTGGAATGCCTGTCGGTGGGCCGCGCGATCTCGTTGCCGTCCAACGCCACCGGCGGCATGCGCGCCTCGGCGCTGGCCACCGGCACCTATGCGCGTATGCGCAAGCAGTTCGGCCTGGCGGTGGCGCGTTTCGAAGGCGTCGAGGAAGCGCTCGCGCGGATCGGCGGCCTGACCTATGCCACCGCGGCGCTGTCCCGCGCCACCGCGGCGGCGGTCGACCGTGGCGAGAAGCCGGCGGTGCCGTCGGCGATCGCCAAGTACCACGCCACCGAATGGGCGCGGCAGATAGCCAGCGACACCATGGACGTGCACGGCGGCAAGGCCGTGCAACTCGGGCCAAGCAACTACGCCGGGCGCGGCTGGTCGGCGGTGCCGATCGCGATCACGGTGGAAGGCGCGAACATCATGACGCGCAGCCTGATGATCTTCGGGCAGGGCGCGATTCGTTGCCATCCGTATGTACTGAAGGAAATGCAGGCGCTGTCGATCACCGATCGTGGCGAGCAGCTCAAGGTGTTTGATCGCCTGTTGTTCAGTCATATCGGCTTTGGCATCTCCAACGCGGTGCGCAGCCTCGCGATGGGCCTGAGCGGCGCCAGCATCGGCGAGACCGCAGGTGACGCCTATACGCGCCGCTACTACCGCAAGCTCGATCGTTACTCCGCCGCGCTGGCGCTGTGCGCGGACGTGTTCATGGGCGTGCTCGGCGGCAAGCTGAAGTTCAAGGAAAAACTGTCGGCGCGTCTGGGTGACGTGCTGAGCTACCTGTACATCGCCAGCGCCATGCTCAAGCAGTACGAGGACAACGGCCGTCCGGAGGCGGATCGCCCGTTCCTGGCGTGGGGTTTCCACGAGTGCATGTGGCTGATCCAGAACGCGCTGGATGGCGCCATCCGCAACTTCCCGGTGCGTCCGGTGGCATGGCTGTTGCGCGTGCTGGTGTTCCCGCTGGGTCGGCGCGAAGTGCCGCCGTCGGATCGCCTGGGTCGCCGCGTGGCCGCGTTGCTCACGGCGCCGAACGAGGCGCTCGATCGTCTCACCGACTGGGTTTACACCACCCCCACCGCGAACAACACGGTCGGTCGCATGAAGGCGTTGTTGCCGGATGTGATTGCCGCGGAGCCGGTCGACCGCAAGTTCGGCAAGGCTTTGAAGTCGGGCCAGTTCAAGTCCCACGATTACATGGGACAGCTCGCCGAAGCGCAACAAGCCGGGGTGATCTCCGAAGCCGAGGCCGACCTGTTGCGCCGTGTGCGCGAAGGCGTGTTCGAGTTCATCTCGGTGGATGATTTCGACACCGACGAGTTGCGTGCGTTCAAGACGCGCCCGGTAAATTCGGCCGGATTGTAAGCGTGAAGGGTCGCGCCACCGTCAGTGGCGCGACCCTCAGCCAGGCGCCAGCACGCAGCAGTTCTTTCCGTTGCGCTTGGCCTGGTACATCGCCTGGTCTGCTGCGTGCATCAGTTGCTCCACGATGTCGGCATCACCGTTCGGCGCATACGGCGCAACGCCGATACTGGCGCCCACGCGAACCTCGATCAGCTGACCATTGACGGTCAGGGCATAGGGCTTTCCAAGCGCCGCGCAGAGTTTCTCGCATAGCTGCAGTGCCGTCTTCGGCTCGTCGATTTCTTCCAGAATCAGTGCAAACTCGTCGCCGCCAAGGCGGGCCACCGTGTCGTTGCTGCGCAAATACGCGGGCAGCCGATTGGCGATTTCCTGCAGCAAGGCGTCGCCCGCGGCGTGGCCGTGGGTGTCATTGACGGCCTTGAAACCATCGATGTCGATGGAGGCCAGCGCGAAGCGACTGGGGTGTCGGTTGGCACGCTGGATGGCCCCATGCAGGCGGTCGTGGAACAACACCCGATTCGGCAGTCCGGTCAACGGGTCGTGACTGGCCTGGTGACGCACCATCGCCTCGATCAACTTGCGCTGGGCGATTTCGCTGTTGAGTTGTTCGTTCCGCTCGGCCAGTTCCGCCATGGCGTCACGCAGCTTCATGCGACCCGAATAGAGCTCCAGGAACACCCGCACCTTGGATTGGAGGATCACGTCGTTGATTGGTTTGGCGATGTAATCGACGGCACCGGAGCGGTAGCCCTTGAGCCGGTTCAAGTCGTCCGCGTAGGCCGCGGTGACGAAGATGATCGGCGTTTCGCTGAGGTGTTCGGTTTCCCCGAGCAGGGCGGCCACCTCGAAGCCATCCATGTCAGGCATGTTGACATCGAGCAGGATCAGCGCGAACTCGTGATCAAGGCACAGTGCCAATGCCTGGTTCCCGCTGCTTGCCTCGAACAGCTGCGCACCACTCTGGGCGAGCAGACGACGCATCGCCACCAGGTTGGCGGGTGTGTCGTCGACGATCAGTATCTTTGGCGTCATCAGGATCTTCTTGCTCCGGACCTTCCCGCGTCGGGTGGCGGTCACCGTAGCGCATGGCCGCGATGGACGGTGTGAACGTGACACGCCGGCAGGTGCGACCGCCGCGCCCGGCCGCCTTCTGCGCCTACTTCGGTGCGGCCGTGACCCAGGTGCGGATCATGGCGGCGAGCTTGTCGATGTCGATCGGTTTGGACAGGTAGTCGTTGGCCCCCATTTGCAGGCAGACCTCGCGATCGCCGGCCATGGCCTTGGCGGTGACCGCGATGATCGGCAACGTGGCGAACCCGGCTTGCTCCCGGATGGCCCGGATGGTCGCGTAACCATCCATCCCCGGCATCATGATGTCCATCAGCACCAGGTCCGGACGCGCCTCGGTTTCCAGCGCCTTCAACGCCTTGTAGCCGTCCTGCGCCATGCTGACCTGCAGGCCCCAGCCGCGCAGCACCTTGGACAGCGCAAACAGGTTGCGCATGTCGTCGTCCACCAGCAGTACGCGATGACCGGCCAGTGAGGCCGCGGCAGCCTTGCCAGCCATGGGCGTGGCGACCTTGGCGGGAATGTCCTGCAGGAAGGCGCTGACTTCCTGCAGCAGGCGTTCCCCGGAACGTGCGCCCTTGAGCACGATGGCATCCGCGTAGCGGCGCAGCTTGAGCTGCTCCCCGGCGTCGAGTTCGCGCCCCGAGTACACCACCACGGGTGGCATCACCTCCGGCGACACCGAGAGGTGTTCCATCAATTCCAGGCCCGACATGCCCGGCAGTCCCAGATCCAGCACGATGCAGTCGTAAACGGTGTCGGTGATCCGGGACAGCGCCTGCTCGCCGGACTCGGCCTCATCGACCTCGACGTGATGGGCGCGCAACGCGAGCCGGATGGCCTTGCGTGACGCGGCGTCATCTTCCACCACCAGCAGTCGACGCTGCTTGCCCTCACCAAAGCGAAGCAGCCGGTCCAGTGCTTCGCCAATCGATTCGCGACTCACCGGTTTGGTCAGGAAGCCGATGGCGCCCCGTTCCATCCCGCGCCGGCCGTCTTCACTGACTGACACGAAGTGGACCGGAATGGCGCGCGTCGCCTCATCCACTTTCAAGTGGTCCAGTACCGTCCAGCCGTCCATCACCGGCAAAGAAACATCCAGCAGGATGCCCGACGGATGATATTGCCGGGCCAGCTGCAAGCCCGACTCGCCATCCAGTGCGGCCAGCGCACGATGCCCTTTGCGATGGATGATGTCGATCAGGATGCGCACGAAGGCCGGGTCGTCCTCGATCACCAGAATGCTGGTCTGCCCTGGCTGCAGTGACAGCCGGTCATCCTCGATCGACACGGGCAGCAGCGACGGTGAAGCGAATCGGCGATTCCGCTCGACCACGCTTTCGGCCTCGTCCGCTTCGGCCGGATCGATGACCGCCGCCGGTGGCGTTTCCGGCAGCAGCAGGGTGAACTGGCTGCCATGCCCGAGGTCGCTCTGCAGCACGATGTCACCACCGAGCAATTGCGCCATCCGACGTGATATCGCCAGCCCCAGCCCGGTACCGCCAAACTGGCGGCTGGTGCTTGCGTCGACCTGCTCGAACGCATTGAAGACGCGCTCCCGCTTGTCCGGAGGAATGCCGATGCCGGTATCGCTCACCGAGATCGCCAGCAATGGCTGACCGGCCAGTTCCGCGGGTATCGCCAGGCCGGCTTGCGGACCCCCAATGCGCAGGCTCACCGAACCGCTGGCCGTGAACTTGAACGCGTTGCTGAGCAGGTTGTTGGCAATCTGTTCCACCTTGCCGCCGTCGGTAAGCAGCGAGGGCGGGATTCCCGCGCCGATGGATACATCGAAGCTCAGCCGCTTGCTGCTGGCCACATGCGAAAAAACTCGCTGCAGTCGCTTGCCCAGTTCGTCGATGGAAAGCTCCTCGACCATCAATTCCATCTTGCCGGCTTCGACCTTCGACAGATCCAGGATGTCGTTGATCAAGTGCAGCAGGCTGTTGCCGGCGTCATGGATGATCTGTGCCGATTCGATCTGCTCCTCATCAAGATTGCCGGTTTCGTTGTCGGCAAGGCTGCGCGACAGAATCAGCAGGCTGTTCAGCGGGGTGCGCAACTCATGCGACATGTTGGCCAGAAATTCCGACTTGTACTGGCTGGCCCGGGCCAGCTCCGCCGCCTTTTCCTCGGTTTCCCGCTGCAGGTCTTCCAGCACGTATTTCTGCCGGTTCAAGCTGTCGGTCATGTCGCGCAGTTCTTCGTTGGAGGAGCGCAGTTCTTCGGCCTGCACGCGCTGCTCTTCCCGGGATGCCATCAGGCGCTGTGACTGCTCTTCCAGCTCGCTGGTCTTTGCCTGCAGCGTCGCGTTGCTCTCATGCAACACCTCCTTCTGCTGGCGCATCACCAGTTCGGACAGACGCAGCTCGTCGGCCTGTTCCCGCGTCTGGATCAGCAGGTCCTGGGTGTGCACGGCCTGATTCAGATTTTCCAGCGCCAGCGCCACGATAGGCAGCACTTCATCCAGCAAGTCCCGCTGCAACGTGATCAGCGGCGAGAAACTGGCCAGCTCCAGCACGCCGATCAGCGTTTCGCGGTAAATCACCGGGAACAGCGCCAGATGCCGCGGCAAGGCCTCGCCACTGCCCGAATCAATGTGCAGGTAGTCGGCCGGCACCTCATCCAGAATGATCGGCTTGCGCTCGACCGCGCATTGGCCTACCAGTCCTTCGCCGGGCAGGTAGTGATCGGCCGAGCGATTGCTCAGGCGCAAGCCGTAGCTGCCCAGCAAGTCGAAACGATGCCTGGCATCGTCAAAGGAGTAAAACAGGGCGATGCCGGCACGACACAGTGGCGCCAATTCACTGGTCAACCATTGGGCAAACTCCTTGTGCGTGGTGGCCTGCAACAACACCTGCGAGATGTCCGACACCTTGGCGCGAACCCAGGTGCGCCCATCCGTATCCAGCGACATCTGCTTGAACACCTGCAACGCACGGGCCATCTCACCGACCTCGTCGCGTCGATCCAGTCGGCGGATCACGAAGTCGTGATCGTGCCGGGACAGCTGGGTCATCTGATCGGTCAGCCGGCGCAGCGGTCGAATCACCAGCTGGGAGGTCAGCCGCACCACCAGGATGCCGAACAGGATGACCAGCACGATGCTCAGCGCATTGACCGCCTTGGTGGTACTCAGGCCCAGATCAAGCTGGTGATTGCGCTCCGCCAGCAGGCTGTTCTCCTCCGCCGCCATCTGATCCAGAACCGCGGACAGATCCTCGATGCGCACCGTGCGACTTGCCACGTAGCGGGCCTGGATGCGCTGCTGTTCCTGGCGGGCGGCGGGATCGGACAGGTCCAGCTTCTTCAGCGGAGTGATGCCCATGTCGACCAGTTCGCGCTGCCAACGGTTGGCCATCGCGCTCACCGTATCCAGACGGCTCTGCTGCAGCGGGTTGTCCACCGTCAATTGGCGCAGCTGGACGATGCGCTGGCCGACGTCGGCCATGGATTTCTCGAACTGATGCAGCTCGCTGGACGCTCCGGTGAGCATGAAGCCGCGCGCCGCCACCTGGCTGGTCTGGGCTGCCCGCTGCACTGTGTCGATCTGCAACAGCGCCCGATACGTGTGGGCGGCCCAGTGCCGGTTGCTTTCCTGCTTTTGCAGCGAGCTCAGGGTGGCCACATTGGCGATCAGGAACAGCCCCAGCAGCAAGCCGATGGCCAGCATCATTTTGCGTTGCAGGGGCTGGTTGGCCAGCCATGAGTTCTTTGTGCGAGGCGCGAGGGACTGTGGGTCGTTGTTGGCCATGGCGCTGTCCGATACCGGCGAAGTGGGAGCGCCGGATGGCGATCACGGTCACAGCGTAGCCGGTGCGCCGATCAAACCCCAGTCGCCTGCCAGCGCAAATTCAGCCGCGGGCAAGCCGTGGCGCCCTCGCCGGCCGATCGACTGGTACCGAATCCAGCCGCCTCCGGCGAGCACGCGTCAGTGGCGTGCCCGGGCGGGAATGATCGTGCCTCGTCGCAGCGCGATGAGTAGCAGGCCCACGGTGCAAAGCGAACACAGCACGATCGCCACCACGGAGGCCTCGGCACCAAATACGCCGCCGCTCAGCCAGTCCGGCCCGGTGCGGGCGGAGACCAGCCAGCCGTCGGCATCGGTGCCGGAAACCGGAATGCCGTAAATCGTGCCCTGGGTGAAATTCCACGTCGCGTGCAGGCCCATGCACAGCGCCAGCGAGCGGGTCACGTGGTACAGCATGCCGAACAGCAGGCCGGCCTCGATCGCGATCGCGATCGAGCTCCACAGCGTCGCGCCCGGGTTGCCCAGGTGCACCGCGCCGAAAAACAGCGCCGAAATGACCAGTGCCCACCAGGTTCCCAGGCCTTCCTCGACGATGCGGAACAGCACGCCGCGGAACATGATCTCCTCGCCGATGCCGGCACCCAGGCCCACCACCAGCAAGGCCGGCAGCCACGCTGCATTCGGGTTGGTACCGGTCACGTGGTAGCTGCCGAACAGGTACAAGGCGCCAACGATGATGCTGAAAAGCAACACGCCGGCCACCACGCCAAGCAGACCCTGCGGAATCAGCGTGGCCGGTGCCAGTTCGCTGATCCGGCGACGCTCGATCCATTTCACCAGGACCAGGTAGGCAAATAGTGGAATCAGGGCGCGGGCCACGAACTGTGCGAACGCTCGTGGCAGCGGTGGTGAAGCCTTGCCCAAGCCAAGCAGGTGCAGCCCGGCGCCGATCACAAAACTCAGCGCGATGAACAGCGCAACGAAGATCACGATGCGGGCCATCGGGGAATAGACCAGGCGGCGTTTCCACACCGGTGCGTCAACAGGCGTGACGAAGGCGATCGATGACTGCGGCATGCTTTGGCTTCCCCCGGTTTGAATCACCGAAGGTTAGCGGCCCGCGGGCAAACTGCCCAGTGACCACTGTCATGTCCCGCAGGAAGCCTCAGACGTCGACTGCCGCCGCGTGCTCGCGCGTATTGGCAAAGCGCACCTGCGGCCAACGCTCCTGCGCCAGTTGCAGGTTGACCCGGGTCGGCGCGATGTAGACCAGCTCGCCGGCGCCGTCGATGGCCAGGTTCATCGCGTTCTTCTCGCGGAACTCCTCCATCTTCTTCTCGTCGTCGCAATGCACCCAGCGCGCGGTGCTCACGGTCACCGGCTCGAAGCTGGCGTCGACGTTGTATTCGTCCTTCAGCCGGTAGGCGACCACCTCGAACTGCAGCACGCCGACCGCGCCCAGGATCAGATCGTTCGACATCAGCGGGCGGAAGAACTGCGTGGCGCCTTCCTCGGACAGCTGGGCCAGCCCTTTCTGCAGCGCCTTCATCTTCAGCGGGTCGCGCAGGCGCGCGCGGCGGAACAGTTCCGGCGCGAAGTTCGGGATGCCAGTGAACGACACCTGCTCGCCCTCGGTGAAGGTGTCGCCGATGGTGATGGTGCCGTGGTTGTGCAGGCCGATCACGTCACCCGGGTAGGCGGTCTCGACGATCTCGCGGTCGCTGGCCATGAAGGTCAGCGCGTTGGCGATGCGCACTTCCTTACCGGTGCGCGTCTGCATCATCTTCATGCCGGCGTTGTAGGTGCCCGAGCACACGCGCATGAAGGCCACGCGGTCGCGGTGCGCCGGATCCATGTTGGCCTGGATCTTGAACACGAAGCCGGACAGCTTTTCTTCCTCCGGCTGGATTTCGCGCGTGGTGGTGTCGCGCGGTTGCGGCGCCGGCGCGTTCTCGACGAAGAAGTCCAGCAGCAACTGCACGCCGAAACTGTTCACGGCCGAGCCGAAGAACACCGGCGTCTGCTTGCCGGCCAGGTACTCGTCGATGTCGAACGACGGTGCCGCGCCCTGCACCAGCTCCAGTTCCTCGCGCAGTTCGCGCATGGCCTCGTCGCCGATCTTTTCCAGCAGGCCGGGTGCGTCCAGGCCCTTGAAGATGGTCGAGTCCTGGCGGGTGAAATTCTTGCCCGCCTCGAAGATGTGCACCTCGTCCAGCGCCAGGTGATACACACCCTTCAACCGCTTGCCCATGCCGATCGGCCAGGTCAGCGGGGCGCAGGCGATGCCCAGCACCGACTCCACTTCGTCCAGCAACTCGATCGGCGAACGCCCCTCGCGGTCGAGTTTGTTGATGAAGGTCATGATCGGTGTATCGCGCAGGCGGCAGACCTCCATCAGCTTGATCGTGCGTTCCTCCACGCCCTTGGCGCAGTCGATCACCATCAGCGCCGAATCCACTGCGGTCAGCACCCGGTAGGTATCCTCGGAGAAATCCGCATGTCCGGGCGTGTCGAGCAGGTTGACGATCTTGCCCTCGTACGGAAACTGCATCACCGACGACGTCACCGAAATCCCGCGCTCCTTCTCCAGCGCCATCCAGTCCGAGGTGGCGCTGCGCGACGTCTTGCGACTCTTCACCGAGCCGGCCATCTGGATCGCACCGCCGAACAGCAGCAGCTTTTCGGTCAGCGTGGTCTTGCCCGCGTCAGGATGGCTGACGATGGCGAAGGTGCGGCGGCGGCGGGTTTCTTGGAGATGGGTGGGCATGGGTAGCTGGGTCGGCTGGAGCGCGAACCCGCAATTGTAGCTTGGATGGGACAGGGGCTTTGGTAACGCTGCCTCCGCCGTGTTCGAGATCGTGCAACACAGACGATCGACGGGCACGGCGGCCTGAGAGCGGCGTCGATCCCGCGGGTTCAGCCGGTCACCAGTGCCGCCGGGCTTGAAAGGGGCCAATCGCCAAGGTTTGCGCCTTTCGGCGGGCCACCGGGGCCGTTGGCTCGTTCATGCCAGCGCGGAGTTCGGGAGCCGGAAGCGCAAAGGGCTTTCGGCCCACACCATCAAGAACAGGAAGCAAGCCCGGATTTCATGGATGGCTTGAACCTTCGCCAGCCCCTGACTGGTTTAGGCTGCGGTTTCCGATGGGCACTGCCGGCAGGCACCGCTGCTCACCGACATCCGGGTCCTTCCTGCCGGGACGGGCCTGCGGCATGCGCTGTCAGGATGACGCTTTGAGCTCTTTGACGAGTTCGGCCTTGCGCGAGGCCATCTGGTCGCCAAGAGCGGCCAGTTGGTCCTTCGACAAAAGCTTTTTTGCGCGCGGAAACATCTCTTTTTCTTCCTCGTCGGCGTGATGCTGAACCAGCTCCTTCAGCACCTTGGCGCGGCCCGAAAACTTTTCGCTTGCGACCTCGGTGGCCAGCAGGTCTGGCAGAACCAGGTCGCCGGCGGCGCGGTGCTCTTCCAGAGCTTCGAAATACATTTTGGCGTCGTCACCGGTTTCCCCCTGGCGTTTGAAGGCCGGGTAGAAGATCTCTTCTTCGATGGTGGTGTGCGCTTTGAGTTCGATCCGTATGCGGTTCAGCAAGTCAGTTCGCTTCTTGACGCCACGGGGAGTGCTCTCGGCCAGCTCCGTGAGCAGCGCCTCGACGGTGTCGTGGTCCTTTTTCAGCAGCGTGATCGCGTCCATGGTGAACTCCTGGGTGGGCAGAGGTTTACCTTGCCTTCTTTTCGATGAAAATCACGTGGAAATCAGCGTGGTCCGGGCGGGAAAAATGTTCACAGCTGCAAACGCGCGCACTCACGCGCAAGATCGACCGCCAAGGACGAACAGCCGTTACCATGGACGAAATTCCCGAGTGTGGTTGCGAATCCATGACGGGGTGCCCGTCAGGGCTGTGATCGGATGGTTTCATGGGGCCTTTTGATGGACAGCAATGAGCGCTACCGGCTTTTGGTGGAAAGTGTCGAAGACATGGCGATTTACCTGGTTGATGCGCAAGGCCGCATCGCCACCTGGAACCGTGGTGCCGAGCGCCTGACGGGCTATTCGGACGAGGCGATAGGTATGCCGGCGTCCATGCTCTACGTGGCTGGAGATGCGACAACGGCATTGGCCGAGGCGAGGACCGCGTGTCGCGAGCACGGCGGCAGTCGTTTAATCGAAGCCCGGCTGGCGCGCAAGGACGGTTCGACGGTTCTGGTGTCCACAACCACCCGCGCTGTGCACGATGGCTCCGGCGCCTTCATCGGCTTCGGCGAAACGACGCGCGACCGTTCCAGACGAATGGCCGCAGACGAAGCGCAACGATCCACCGAGGAGCAGTTTCGTCGACTGGTTCACGGCGTGGTGGATTACGCGATCTACATGCTCGATCTCGAGGGGCATGTGCATTCGTGGAACGCCGGAGCCAGGCGAATCAAAGGCTATGAGCCCGAAGAAATCATCGGAAAGCACTTTTCCGTTTTCTACACTGCGGCCGATCAACTCGCCGGTGAGCCACAGCGCGGTCTCCGGAATGCGCGCGAGCAAGGCCGCTTCGAGAACCAGGCGTGGCGCGTGCGAAAAGATGGTTCGCTGTTCTGGGCGCATGTGGTCATCGACAGGATTGACGATGACGAAGGTCAGCCCATCGGCTTTGCCAAGGTGACGCGCGACGCCACCGAGAGCCGCGAGGCGGAAAGACTGCTCGACGAGATGCGCCGGGCCCTCCACCAATCGCAAAAGATGGAGGCGATCGGTCACCTCACCGGCGGCGTGGCCCATGACTTCAACAACCTGCTCCAGGTCATCAGCGGCAACCTTCAACTGCTCAATGAGGACGTTGCCGGGAATGATCGTGCGAAGCGCCGCATAGCCAACGCCATGTCGGGCGTTTCGCGCGGGTCGAAACTCTCCTCCCAGCTGCTGTCATTCGCACGGCGCCAGCCGCTGGCACCGAAGGTGATCAATCCGGGCCGGCTCATTCGCGGGATGGATGATTTGTTGCGGCATACCCTGGGCGAGGAAGTCGAGGTCGAGACCGTGATCGCCGGTGGACTCTGGAACACCTTGGTCGACCGGGCCAATGTGGAAAATGCCATCCTCAACCTTGCCATCAACGCGCGCGACGCGATGGACGGACGTGGTCGCTTGACGATCGAAGCAGGCAACGCCTGCCTCGATGACCACTATGTCCAACGGCATCACGATGTGAACGCCGGCCAGTACGTGCTCATCGCCGTGACCGACACCGGCCGGGGCATTCCGACCGAACTGCTCGACAAGGTGTTCGAACCGTTCTTCACCACGAAGTCCGAAGGCAGCGGCACCGGGTTGGGGTTGTCGATGGTCTACGGCTTTGTGCGGCAGTCTGGTGGGCACATCAAGATTTACAGCGAACCGGGGCAGGGCACCACGGTCAGGATTTATCTGCCTCGCAGCAAGGAAGCGGAAGAGCGTCTGCAGGAGCCCGCGGCCGAGCCGATGCGCGGAGGTACGGAAACCATCCTGGTCGTGGAAGATGACGAAGGCGTGCGGGATACCGCCGTTTCGTTGTTGCGCAAGCTGGGTTACTCCGTGCTGCAGGCCTCCGACGCGCAAAGCGCGCTGTCGGTCATTGAAAGCGGCATATCGCTGGATCTTCTGTTCACCGACGTGGTGATGCCAGGGCCGCTGCGCAGCCCGGAGCTGGCCATCAAGGCGCGTGAGCGGATCCCGCACCTGGCCGTGCTTTTCACCTCGGGCTATACCGCCAATGCCATCGTCCACGCCGGCCGGCTGGACGAGGGTCTGGAGCTCCTGTCCAAGCCGTATACGCATGAGGCAATGGCTCGCAAAGTGCGGGAGGTGCTCGACAGTTCGCGGGCGGCAGCCCCGCCTGAAAACCCCGGCTCCTCACACAAGGGCGATGCCCGCCCCACAGCCACGCCAAAGCCGCTTCGTATACTTCTCTGCGAGGATGACACCTTCATCCGCAACACGGTTCGCGACATTCTGGAGAGCAAGGGCCATCAGGTCATGGACGCCAGAACGGCGGAGGCAGCGATCAGCCTGCATGCAGCGGACCCTGCTGACCTGCTCCTGACGGATTTGAACCTTCCAGGCGCTTCGGGCGCCCGGTTGGCGCAGACACTTCGGATATCCCACCCCGGTCTGCCGGTACTTTTCATCACCGGCCGCGTTACGGACGACATTCAACCCGACGAGCGGACCCGTGTGCTGATCAAGCCATTCGGAACCGAAAATCTCACCGACGCAATTGCAAGTCTGATGAGCGTACAGGGCCGATAGTCGGGGGTCGGATCGATGCCGGCATGAAGGCTGCGGAATTAACGCCCGAGATGATTTCGCGCCGACCGAGTGGGAAGCGATTCCTGGCCATGCGCAGGATTGCCATCGCATGCGGAAGAAAAGCACGGAACCGCTCCGTTCGGGCTGCGGCGAATCCGTTTGCCGTCAACGCTCATACGGGTTGGATAACAGAGCAAGGGGGATGGCGGTGCCGTGAACCTCGGAGTCAGGCGGGACCAACCATGGCAGCATGATCACGCTGACGGATATACCGGCCGGCGGTCAATCGCTATCAGGCACTTTGGCCGGAATGAACGGCGAAACGGGGTCGCTTGCCGGAAACGTCTCATCCAGCGCTTCGTCCTGATCGTCACTCTCCCTTTCCTTGCGCTGCTGGCGGGTTGCCTCGCTCTCCGCTGTGTCGGGCGCTTTCCCGCCGTCCGGGTGGGGCGTGTCTTTGCGGTCTTGATTGGGCATGGGACTTGCTCCTGGCGGGATCGGTTCGGACGGGATGAGGCGGTTGGGCCGCCCGGACCAGTCGCTGCGGCGACCATTTCGTCGCCCCAGCGCGGGTTGGGTCAGTGCTGGAACAGGCCGGCGGTCACTGCGCGTTTTTCTTTCTTGTTGCCGCCGCTTTCCTGGCTGCCGCCGAGCGACCCGTTGCCCCCTTCGTATGGGCTGCCTTCTTGGCGGCCGCCGATCGCGAACCTGCCGTGCGCTTGGCGCTGGCCTTCTTCGCTTGTGCCGACAACGATCTGGATGACGCGGCGCCGTGACCTTCCTTCTTCAATGCGGACTTGGTGGCCTTGGAACGGGTACTGGACGGTTTGTGCGGATGCCGAGCAGCCTTCTCGTCCTGTGAAGCCTTCTTCTTCGTCGCGGCGCTGGCAGCTTTCTTGGTGGGTGCCTTCACTCCGTCACGGCGCGCCTTGGACAAGCCGATGGCGATCGCCTGCCTGGTCGAACGCGCTCCATGCTTGCCGTGCTTCACGTGCTCGATTTCCTCGTGCACGTATTCTCCGGCCTGGGTGCTGGCGGACTTGCCTTCGCGTTTGTCTTTCTTCGCTGCTTCACGGGTCTTCTTCTCGGGCATGACAGATCTCCTCCGGCAGTGAATCGATTGAACGCCGCAGAAGGTGGACGATGCGTCAAGTGGAAGCGCCAGGATGTTCACCCGCGAATTACGGGTGGCACGAGTAGCCTGCGGCTTTCCTCCGAAGGTCCGCGCCATGTCGAAGAAAACTTCAAGCAAGACAGCCGCCGTGGTTCAGCGCCAACGCAAGGTGCAGTCCGCCATCGACCAGGAGGAGCAGGCGAAGACGGCGTCGAGCCGTGGCAAGTCGAAACCGGCGAAGGCGGCCCCGACTTCGCCCGGGCGTAAGCCGGAAAATCCGTTGCCGGCACAACACCAGCGCAAACCGGGTATCGAGGGCGAACTCGACCCGCGGCCGCAATTTCTGGCCAACAGCTACCACGGCAGCGGCAAGCTCAAGGGCATGGTCGCCTTGATCACCGGCGGCGATTCCGGCATCGGCCGCGCCGTGGCCGTGTTGTTCGCACGCGAGGGCGCCGACGTGGCCATCGTCTATCTCAGCGAGGATTCCGATGCCGAGGAATCCCGCGATCACGTCGAGGGCGAGGGACAACGCTGCCTGCTGATCCGCGGTGACGTCCGCGATGCGGCGTTCTGTGCCAAGGCCGTCAGGCAGACCGTGAAAACTCTGGGCAAGCTGTCGGTCCTGGTCAACAACGCCGCCTTCCAGGAACACGCGGCGTCGCTGGAAGACATTACCGACGAGCACTTCGACCTTACTCTGCGCACCAACCTGTACGGCTACTTCCAGATGGCGCGTGCGGCCTTGCCTCACCTGCGGCAGGGCGATTCGATCATCAACACCGGTTCGGAAACCGGCTTGTTCGGCAACGACAAGCTGCTTGATTATTCGATGACAAAGGGTGGCATCCACGCCTTCACCAAGGCATTGGCAGCCAACCTCGTCTCGCGCGGCATCCGCGTCAACGCGGTCGCTCCCGGTCCGGTATGGACGCCACTCAATCCCGCCGACCAATCCGCCGAACAGATACAAACCTTCGGTCAATCCAGCGGCATGGGCCGACCGGCCCAACCCGAGGAGATCTCGCCTGCCTACGTGTTCCTGGCCGCGCCCAGTTGCGCCAGCTACATCACTGGCGTGGTGCTGCCGGTAATGGGTGGACCCACACCGTAGACCCGGACGGAATGCTGCTTGCGCGCCTCCGCGTCTGGCCGCTTCGCTCGACCGGGGAAGTCTCACGCCGGCCGGCGCGCAGGGTTCACCTTTCCTGCGCGCCGGGAGCGGCACAGTCCTCCCAACCAGCTCCGGAAGCCAGTGATGCCTGAAGGCCCTTCCATCGTCATCCTGCGCGAACAAGCCGCGGCATTCGCCGGGCGAACCATCCGCAAGGCCGAGGGCAACGCGAAGATCGACATGGACAGGCTTCCGGGGCACTGCGTCCGTGCGGTGCGCAGCTTCGGCAAGCAGTTCCTCATGCAGCTGTCAGGCGAACTCACCGTCCGGGTCCACCTGCTGATGTTCGGCAGCTATCGGATGAACGAGCGCAGGGACATGGCGCCACGTCTGCGGCTGGTTTTCGACGAAGGCGAAATCAATTTCTACAACGGCTCGGTGCGCTTGCTCGAGGGCGATCTGGACACGCTCTTCGACTGGCGCGGCGACGTGATGTCGGAGCAGTGGGATCCGGCTTTGGCGCGGGCCAGGCTTCGCAAGATGCCGCAAACCCTGGTTTGCGACGCATTGCTGGACCAGGACGTGTTTGCGGGCGTCGGCAACATCAGAACGAGGTGCTGTTCCGTACGCGCATCCACCCGGAGTCATTCGTGGGTGCGCTTTCTCCCTACAAGCTGCGGCAGCTGGTGGAGCAGTCCCGCATTTACGCGTTCGAGTTCCTGGCCTGGAAGAAGGCATACGTTCTGGCGAAGCACTGGCTGGTGCACAACCGCGGTCGCTGCCCGCGCGATGGCAGCCCGCTGAAGCGGGCGTATCTGGGCAAGACCAATCGGCGCAGCTTTTTCTGCTTGCGTTGTCAAAAGCTTTATCGCGATATCAAACGCTGAGAGTTGGGATACGCGTTCACTATCTGCTGGTGGCCCGTCGCGGGCGAAGCAGCAGGCGGGCTGAAGGCCGGCGGCGTGACGGATGCCCGGTGGTGACTCGGTGCGAGGTTGCCCGTGCTGATCAGCAGCATGAAGGAGTTCACTGTCGCGATGGCCGCCGAGGCCATGCGGCGATGCCGGACCGCGACCGATGCAATCAACAGTGCCAGGAGCAGGTCGCCGGCACCGGCGTCATCCTTGCCGGGAGAGCGGTCGGCGAAATCAGCCATGCGCCTTCCTCGCAGTTCCGTGTTCAGCTGGAAACAGATGGCAAAAGTGCAGACGGGATCCGGGTTTGTCGGCAGCTTGAAGGTCGATGCGTTCACCCGGCACCGGCGAGCAACCACCCGCCCCATGCAACCAGCGTGACGCCGGCAACCACATCCAGATGCCAGCGAGCGGGCATCAGTTTTTCGGCAAGTACGAACCCGCTCAGGATCGCCATCCATGCCAGATTCATGACGCCGACCACGAACATCAGCACCATCAGCGCCCAGCAACAACCGACGCACCAGCTTCCCTGGTGGAAGCCGAGTTTCAGCGCGCCGTTCGCACCGTCGCGCCAGTTGTCCATCAGTTGCAGCAAGGGGCTGCGGCAGCGCGTGACGCATGCCCGCTTGAGAGGTGCCAATTGATAGAGGCCGGCGGCGATCAGGACGGTGGCACTCAGCCAGGTGCTGGCGATCGCGCCTGCGGGGAGAGCAGCGCCATCGTGGCGAGCGCCCACTGCGCGGACGCTCCCAGTACCGCATAGCCGAACCACACGGCCAGTAGCCCGCGCAAAAGCTGGCGGCTGCGAGTGCGATGTCTTGCTTTGGCTGGCGGCGGGCGAGGACAAGATAGGCCGACAGGCCCGGGCTGGCCGCAGGCGCCATCATCGCCGTCATCATGGCTGCCCACATGGCAACCATGCTCCCGTAGCCTGAACTCGACGAAGGCAGCGGACGGGTCATCATGACCGCCGCGGCTTCCATGCCGGTCATGCCGGTACTCATGTGCACAAACACCAGCCACCCGATGGTGGCTACCACCCCGAGACCAGCCAGCGCCACGACGCGCTCACGGCCGAACCGTTGCGGCGCCACTGCCATTGGCTTCAATCCGCAGCGTACGCGAACGGGCTGATGAAGGCGTTGCGTCCCGAGAGTCTCCATTTCCAGTCGTAGTCGGGCAGGCTGAAATGCTTCGAGCGGGCCACCCTGGCCGGTTCACCCGGCGCGATGCACAGCGGATGTCCGGCAATGGTGATCGGCCCACCGCCTTGTCCTTCCATCGGCTCGACCTCGGCTTCGGCAATGCCGGGAATGGACAGGTTGCGCTTCTTGCCGTCGCTCCTGTAATGCATCGGCACGCTTCTGGCGCCCAGGATCTTGCCGATGAATGAAGCCAGCACGGCAGGATGGCCGCCAGCCTTCCCGGAGAAGATCGCGTGCAGTGCGGCCGTCTGCGCTTCATCGGCCAACGCGTCGAAATAGGCCGCTGCGGTCCACTTGGTCGCGACCATCGTGCCGGGCGCATGCACCGCCAGCGCCGCGTTCAGTCCGTCCAGAGAAACGTCTCCGTATTGTCCGCGCTCGATATGCCAGGCAACCAGCACAGTGCAGTCGCCTTCACTTGGCGGGCTGGTGAAGACGCAGGGGCATGCCGCCTCGCAGTTGCAGGTCTCGAAATAGCTGCCCTCAAGTTGCCATCGTGTCATGGCTTGCTTCCTCCGTACTGGCAAAGTCGCGTCGTCTCATGCTCGTCGCGCCGCGAATCTCCACGAAGCCTTGAAGTGGCCTTGCTGCCATCGCACGGAATCCCGGCGCGCGGTGCAACAAGCGCAGGCAGGCTTCATCCAATGATTCTCACGGCCATTTTCGACTTGTCCGCCGCTGTCGAGCCGTGATCCGCGGCTTCATTCGCCGCCCATTCGGACGGCGTTGGAGTAGTCTCGGCAGGCGCGATGTCCTGGGCAATGACTTGGAGTCCGCCCGAGATGCCCGGAACCCCGGCCCGCGGAGGCCGACGATGGCCAGCGACCTGCTTTCCGATGTACTGACACTGGTGCGCCTGACTGGCGCGCTGATTTTCCAGGTCGAAGTGAAGGGGCCTTGGGGAGTTGCGGCGCAGCCCACGGTGGCGAAATTCGCACCGCTGCTGCCATCAGGCACCAACCAGGTCATCGCCTTCCACATCGTGCTGGAGGGTCAGTGCTGGATTCGACTCGCTGCGTACGACTGGGCCATGGTGCCCGCCGGCCATGCGGTGGTCATTGCGCACCATGAACCCCACGAACTTTGCGATCAGCCCGGGCGTGCAACGGTACCTTTCGCGGCGATGTTGGGTGGCCGTCCCCTGCTCGAAGTCCGGCGAGCCCGTTTCGACAACGGGCCCGGCGAACCGACCAGGTTGTTGTGCGGATTCCTTGGCTGCGACCGTCGTGCGTTCAAGCCACTGTGTCTCTCGTTGCCGCCCATCTTCGATGTCGATCTGGGTTCGTGCATGGAGTCGCTGGTCCCCTATGCCGTCGCCAATGCTCTCGACGACGACCCGGGGGCTGCGGGCCTGCGGGGACGGCTCGCCGAACTCCTGTTCATCGCGGCCTTGCGGTTGCACATGCAGTCGTTGCCGGCGACGGCCACCGGCTGGCTGGCCGGCTTGCGCGATCCGCTGGTCGGGCGTGCCCTGCAAGCCATGCACGAGATGCCTTGCCGCCATTGGTCGGTGGAAAAACTCGTCAGCGTCACCGCCAGCTCGCGTTCCGTCCTTGCCGAACGCTTCCGCGAGGTCATCGGGGAACCACCGATGCACTATCTGACGGGGTTGCGCATGCAGCTGGCGGCACACCGCCTCAGTGAAAGCCGCAAGAGCATGGCCAGTGTGGCGGACGAAATTGGCTACGAATCCAGTGCTGCGTTTCAGCGCGCTTTCAGACGCCGTTTCGGTACGCCGCCGGCCACGTGGCGGCGGGACCAGGCGAAAGAGGTTGAAAGCGGATCGGCGCCACGACGACACGAGCGGCAGGTTCGTGATCGGTAGAGCACGGACGGCATGATTCCTTGCTCAAACGTCGTGCTCGATCCGTTCCACACACGCCACGCGCTGACAGGCCGATCTGTGGGCCTGTCGGTCAGGGCAAGCTCATCCGCAGGGGCATTGCGAAAGCCGTTGTTCGGCACGGGCCGCGATGGTTCGAAGGTCGACGCTACCCCGCAGATCGGTCACTTCGCCAACTGCACCAGCACCCGATGCCAGAACTCCAGCCCGGCCTCCACTTCGGAAGCCGGCAGCTTTTCGTTGAGCCCGTGCGCAAACGTGTCGTCGGGTTTGGTGAAGGCAGCATCGATGCCGTAGCTGGGCACGCCGGCGTTGCGGAAGTACATGCTGTCGGAGGCGCCGGCGGACATGCCGGGGACGATTTCCACGCCGGGGTAGCGCGCATGGACGGCGTCGGTGACAGCGGCGATCACGTCCGCTCGCAGTGGCGAGGCGGGGCTTTCAACCGGGGGTGGCGGCAGCACGGTGACGGTGGCGGATTTGTCGTCGATCACCTTGACCAGGGTGTCGCGCACGCTGTCGACCGTGGTGCCGGGGAAGATGCGGCAGTTGATGTTGACGCTGGCGCTTTGCGGCAGCGCGTTGAGCGCATGGCCGCCGTTGAGCATGGTGGCCACGCAAGTGGTGCGGATCTGGCCGACATAGGCAGGTTCGGCGGAGATCGTGGCCGCAGCGGCGGCATCGTCGGGGTGGGCGGCGAACCGGGTCATCGCGGCGCCCAGCGGACCGGGCGTGTGGACGCCGAGTGCGCGCAGCGAGGCGAGGGTGATGTCGTTGCTCTGCGGCGGAAACGCGTAGGCGGCGACACGATCGACAGTGCGCGAAAGCCGGTAGATCGCGTTGTCCTTGTTGGGCTCACTGGAGTGACCACCCGCCGAACTCAGCGCGATCTGGAAATCCGCGTAGGTCTTTTCGGCCGCCTGGATCTGGTACAGCACCGGCTTCCCGGTATCGGGATCGAGGGTGCCGCCGCCGGCGTCGGCGTTGAGCAGGAATTCGGCGTCGTGATAGCGCCTGGCCAGTTCGCGGGTGGAGGCCATCGCGGTCTCTTCATCACCGGACAGCAGCAGGATCAAGTCGCGGCTGGGTTTGAAACCTTCGCGCTTGAGTCGGATCAGGGTTTCGACCAGCACCACCACGCCGGTTTTCATGTCCGCCGTGCCGCGACCGTAGAGATAGCCGTTTTCCTCGATCAGGGTGAACGGGTCGCGGGTCCAGTCCTGGCGCTTTGCGGCCACCACGTCCATGTGGCCGGACAGCAGGATCGGTTTGCCTTTGCCGGTGCCGCGATAGCGCGCGACCAGGGCGGCGGTTTCGCCGACCGGAATGATCTCCACATCGCTGGCGGCAAAGCCGCCGGCCTTCAGCTGGTCGGCCAGATAGGCGGCCAGCACCGGCACCTGATGTTGGCCTTCGACGGTAGGGATGCTGATCGCGTGTTTCAGCATGGCCATGGTTTCAGGCAGTGCGGCGGCGCTGCCGTCGGACCGCGTGCCGGCGTGGGTCAGGCTGATGCCGACGCAGAAGAACAGGGCGGCCGCCATGGCGGAGCCGACGGTTCGTGCTGATTTCATTCGGGATCCCCGCTGCGTGTCGTGTGTGATGACCGAGTATGCGCGGCGGCTTGCCTGCCTGCCTGTGCCGACTATGCCCGTGCAGAACCCTGGCCACCAATGCCCGTTCGTGCTGAGCCTAGTTTGCGTCAGCAAGCGGAGTCGAAGCACCAGGGGGATACCCTTCGACTTCGGCGCTGCGCGCCTACGCTCAGGGTGAGCGGTGAACGGTGAACGGTGAGTGGTGAACACGAAGGCGTGAACACGAAGGCGTGAACGGTGAGTGGGGGATCGGTAGCCCGGGTTCGACCCTGGTCGGGTATGCCGATGGCTTGCTGAGCGAGCGTGCTAATCTTGCCGCCGCGCCGCCGGTGATGCCGGCAGCGCGATACCCCTTGGGGAGTAGCCTGCCTCGTTGCGACGAGGCGTCTTCGTCAACATGCTCGGCAAGCCTGCCGTGGCGGAGACACCGATCCCGGTTGGCGAGACCAGCGGCTGACGACGCCACGGCGGTGGGGCGCGTCGTTGCGCCGTTGTGCCCAGCCCCGTCGTTCGAGACCACGCATGAATCCTTTTTCCATCCTGTTGCTCGGCTTTGCCATGTCCACCGACGCGTTTGCCGCGGCCATCGGCAAGGGCGCGGCGATGGCCAAACCCCGGCTCAGCCAGGCCCTGCGCGCCGGCCTGATCTTCGGCGTGATCGAGGCGATCACACCGGTGGTCGGCTGGCTGCTGGGCCGCGGCGCGTCACGCTACATCGAAGCGTGGGACCACTGGGTGGCGTTCGCCCTGTTGCTGGCCTTGGGGCTGCACATGATCTGGAACGGCGTGAGGCCGGAGTCGGATGAGCCGGTCGATGAAGCCAAGAAGCACGGCTTCCTGGGGCTCGCGCTTACCGGCCTGTCCACCAGCATCGACGCAATGGCGGTGGGCGTGGGGCTGGCTTTCGTCGACGTGCCGATTGCCGTGGTGGCGGTGGTGATCGGCCTGTGCACCTTCAGCATGGTCACCCTGGGCGTCATGCTCGGCCGCGTGCTGGGCGCGATGGTGGGCAAGCGCGCCGAAATGATCGGCGGCGTCATCCTGATCGGTGTGGGCGCGGCGATCCTGTACGAGCACCTCACGGCCGGATGAAAGAAGCCGTTTTCTCGATGGAATGCAGCGGCAGCTGCGGGTTCATCGATGCAACCGGCACTCCGGCCTCATATCTCCACTTCCGAACCCAGTTCGATCCGCCGATTGCCGGGAATCTGGAAAAACGCGGTCGCGGACAGCGCATTGAGCGCGAGGAACGCGAACAAGCGGTCGCGCCATGCCGCCATGCCGTTGGCATGCCGACCGGCCACCACGGTTTCGCGGGACAGGAAAAACGTGGTGTCCATCATGTCGAACGGCAGGCCGGTAGCGCCACATTGCGCCAGCCGTAGCGGCACATTCGGATCCTCGCTGAAGCCGAAGCGCAGGCGCAGCCGGATGAAGCCTTCGCCCAGCGCCGTCCATTCCAGCCGCTCGGCGGGATCGGCCTTCGGCGTCTCCAGCGTCTCCACCGTCAGCAACACGTTGCGCTCATGCAGCACCTTGTTGTGCTTCAGGTTGTGCAGCAGCGAGCTCGGAATCGCGTTCGCGTTGGCGGTGAGGAACACGGCGGTGCCGGCCACACGCACCAGCGGGTGACCGTCCAGGTTGCGGATGAACGGCGCCAGCGCCAGGCCCCCTTGCTGGATTTCGCGCACCACCAGTTCGCGCCCGCGGCGCCAGGTGGTCATGATCACGAACACGCACAAGCCCAGCGCCAGCGGGAACCAGCCGCCGTGTTCCACCTTGACCAGATTGGCGCTGAAGAAGGCCAGATCCACGGTGAGCAGGCAGGCGCCGGTGGCGATCACGGCGGGCAGGCGCCAGCGCCATTGGTAGCGCGCCACCACCAGGGCGAGCAAGGTGGTGATGACCATGGTGCCGGTGACCGCGATGCCATAGGCGGCGCCCAGGTGGTCCGACGAACGGAAGCCGAGCACGGCCGCCACGATCAGGATCAGCAGGGTCCAGTTGATCCACGGCACGAAGATCTGCCCGGCCATGTCGTGTGAGGTGTGCAACACCCGCATGCGTGGCATGTAGCCCAGCTGCATGGCCTCGCGCGTCATCGAGAACGCGCCGGAAATCACCGCCTGCGAGGCGATCACGGTGGCAGCGGTCGCCAGCGCGATCATCGGATACAGCATGACGCGCGGCACCAGGTGATAGAACGGGTTGGCCACCGCGTCGGGATCATGCAGGATCAGCGCGCCCTGGCCGAAGTAGTTCAGCACCAGCGCCGGCAGCACGAAATTGAACCAGGCCAGCTGGATCGGGCGCTTGCCGAAGTGGCCCATGTCCGCGTACAGCGCCTCGGTACCGGTAACCGCCAGGACCACCGCGCCCAGCGCGAAAAAGGCTTCGGCATGATTGCGCAGGAAGAAGTTGACGCCGTAGCTCGGGCTGAGCGCCAGCAGCACCTCGGGATGACGCGCGATGCCCACGACGCCAAGGCCGGCGATGCTGAGGAACCAGATCACGCAGACCGGGCCGAACACCGCACCGATTCGATGGGTGCCGTGCTTCTGCAACTGGAACAAGCCGATGATCACGCCAATCGTGATGGGCACCACCCACGGCTCCAGGGCGGGCGCCGCCACCTTCAATCCCTCGACGGCGGACAACACCGAGATCGCGGGCGTGATCACGCCGTCACCGTAGAAAAGCGCCGCGCCGAACAGCCCGAGCACGATCAGGCTCATGCGCAGATGCGGTACGTGGCGCGAGCTGCGCTGGGCCAGCGCCAGCAACGCCATGATGCCGCCTTCGCCGCGGTTGTCGGCGCGCATGATGAACAGCACGTACTTGATCGACACCACGATGATCAGTGACCAGAACACCAGGCTGAGCGCGCCCAGCACGTTCGCCGGGGTGGCCGCCACGCCATGCTCGCCGAACACTTCCTTCAGCGTGTAAAGCGGACTCGTGCCGATGTCGCCGTAGACCACGCCCACGGCACCGAGTGCCAGTGCGGCAAGCCGGCGCTTTTGCGGATCATTGCTCATGCAGGACGCCCGGCGGCACGGGTTTCCACCGGTCCCGGGGCAGGCGGAAGAACGACGATCAGGAACATCGGTGACGCCTGGCATGGATCAGGCGCGAAGTCTGGTCGCCGGACCGCCACATTGGAAGAGCGCAGCGGGGGCGCCGCATAAAATTTGCGTAAAAACTGATACCGCCGCCGTCCGTCGGGCTCGCTTCCGGCCGGCCGCACGATGCTGGCGTCCGGAGCCAGCCCCGAAGCGAGGCAGGCGCGCGGTATCCGTCCCGAGCCTGCCCGGTCCATCCTCATGAAGGCGGTGGCCGCGAGTTGCCGTCGCCGCTTATTTCGCTTCCTTCTCCATCAGCTTGTCGACCATGCTGGCGGGCACTTCCTGGTAATGATCGAAGATCATCGAGAAGTTGCCACGACCGCTGGTGGCCGAGCGCAGGAAGTTGATGTAGCCGAACATCTCGGACAACGGCACGAAACCCTGGATGAAGGCCGACGTGCCCTTCTGGCCCTGGTCGGTGATGGTGCCGCGACGACGGTTGATGTCGCCGATCACGTCGCCCAGATAAGTGGCCTCGGTGACCACTTCCAGGCTCATGATCGGCTCCAGCAGTTTCGGCTTGCTGAGCTTCTGCGCCTCCCGGAAGCACTGCCGGGTGGCAATCTCGAACGCCAGTGCGGACGAGTCGACGTCGTGGTACTTGCCGTCGATCAGCCGCGCCTTGAAGTCGACCACCTCGTAACCGGCGATCTGGCCTTCCAGTGACTCAGCCTTGATCGAATGCTCCACCGCCGGAATGTATTCGCGCGGTACGCGGCCGCCGACCACTTCGTCGGAAAACACCACGCCGGAGCCCGGTTCACCCGGCTCGAAGATCATCGACACTTCGGCAAACTGGCCGGAGCCGCCGGTCTGCTTCTTGTGCGTGTAGGTGTGCTCGACCCGCTTGCCGAACGCCTCGCGGAAACTGACCCGCGGTTTGCCCATGCTGGCTTCCACGCCCAGCTCGGTGCGCATGCGGTCGATGGTGATTTCCAGGTGCAGCTCGCCCATGCCCTTGAGCACGGTCTGGCCGGTTTCCTGGTCCACTTCCATGCGCAGCGACGGATCGGCCTTGACCATCTTGTAGAGCGCGGTGGACAGCTTGTCGACGTCGTTGCGGCTCTTCGGTTCCACCGACACGCTGATCACCGGATCGGGGAAGCGCATGCGCTCCAGCAATGCCGGATGCGCCGGATCGCTCAGCGAGTCGCCGGTCTCGGTGTCCTTCATCGAGACGAAGGCGCAGATGTCGCCGGCGCGCACCTCGTCGATCTCTTTCGTGTCATCGGCCTGCACCTCGACGATGCGGCCCACGCGCTCCTTCTTGCCACGGGTGACATTGAGCAGGGTGTCGCCCTTCCTGATCACGCCGGAATAGATGCGGCAGAAGGTGAGCGTGCCGAACTGGTCGTTGATCACCTTGAACGCCAGCGCGCGCGCCGGCGCGTCGTCGGTGACCGCCTGCTCGCCGATGACGTTGCCGTCCTCGTCGACCATGGCGATGCCGCCGTTCTCGCCGGGGTAGGGCAGGTAATCGACTACCGCGTCCAGCAACTGCTGCACGCCCTTGTTCTTGTACGACGAACCGCACAGCACCGGCACCAGCTCACCGGTGACGGTGCCCTTGCGGATGCACTTCTTCAGCAGCTCCGGGTCGAACTCGCCGGTTTCGAGCAGGCGCTCGAACGCGTCGTCGTCGAGCGCCAGCGCGCTTTCCAGCAGGTCCTGGCGCAGCTTCGGCAGTTGCGCGACCCAGTCGTTGTCGACGGTAGAGCCGAAGCTCAGGCGATCTTTCAACTGATCCAGCGGCACGCTTTCCCACACGCTGTCCTTGTCGTCGGATGCCCAGATGTAGCCCACGCCGGCGACCAGGTCAGCCATGCCGACGAACTCGTCGCTGCTGCCCAGTGGCACCTGGCACAGCAGCGCGTTGGCGCCGAGGCGCTCGCGGATGCCCTTCACGCAATGCGCGAAGTTCGCGCCGATGCGGTCCATCTTGTTGACGTAGCACAGCCGCGGCACCTTGTACTGGTCGGCCAGGCGCCAGTTGGTCTCGGTCTGCGGCTCCACCCCGGCCACGCCGTCGAACACCACCACGGCGCCGTCCAGCACGCGCAGCGAGCGGTTCACCTCGATGGTGAAGTCGACGTGTCCGGGCGTGTCGATGACGTTGATCTGATGGCCTTTCCACACCGCGGAAACGGCGGCCGACTGGATCGTGATGCCGCGCTTGCGCTCCTGCTCCATGTAGTCGGTGGTGGTCGAACCCTTGCCTTCCTTGGTGTCGTGCACGTCGACGATCTGGTGCTTCTTGCCGGTGTAATACAGCACGCGCTCGGTCGTCGTCGTCTTGCCGGCGTCGATGTGCGCGATGATGCCGATGTTGCGATACAGGTTGAGCGGTTTGCTGCGGGCCACGGGCTGGTCTCCAGAGTGACGGCACCGTCCGGTGTCGGGTACAGAAGGCTCATATGCCGGTTGTTTCCGACATATTCAATGCGCGAAGGAAGCTGCCGGCAGCGCCATGTCATTGCAGCCGGCCAGCTGCGATCGGTGGAACCGCGCGGGGTCGCGCGTCGTCAGTCTGACAACAGGTCTTCGTAGAATGCGCCAAACGGCTCGGTGGGGTGGCTGATCTGGATCTCCAGTATCCACAGCCCGCGTGATGGCAAGGCATCCAGGTCCGCCAGGTCGCCGCCCTTGTGGACGGCGTGCGGGAAGTCGCTGACGCGGTGGCCCTTGGTCGCCTGGTTGAAGCGCCAGCCCATCGCTGCGGCACGCTCCTGTGCGAAGGCATACAGCGCGTGGCCGCTCATGCCCTGCGTGCGCCAGGCTTCGGCGACCTCGTGGAACAGCGTGCGCGCCGCATCGGCGCAGGCTTGTTGCCGGGGTGCATCACCCATCACGAAGGTGTTGCCCACATCGCCTTCGTGACCATCAAAGACCAGCCCAAGGTCGATGAAGTAGATGTCGTTCTCGCCCAGCCGCACCGATGGATCGGAGGCTTGCCGGTACGTTTTGGTGGTGTTTGTGCCGATGCGGATCAGCACCGGATGCCATAACCGGTCATAGCCCAGCTCGCGGAATACCTCCAGCGCCTCGGCCTTGGCTTCGCTCTCGCTGATGCCCGGCCGCATGCGGTCGCGAACGCCGTGCAGCGCCATCCAGCTGCGCTCGCGGGCCCGTTGCATCAGCAAGGGATCGAAACGCTGGCCGACCGCTTCGTGGGGAAGGGGCATTGCTGGCGTCCCGTCAGGCCAGGTGGATCAACACCAGCGCGACTGCCGCGGGCAGCGCCTGGAACAGCAGGATCTTGCGTGCCGCGGTAACCCCGCCATAGATGCCGGCGATCAACACGCAGCACAGAAAGAAAAGCTTCACGCTGAAGCCGGCGCCGCCGTTGCCAAGCATCAGTCCCCACACCAGGCCGGCGGCCAGAAAGCCGTTGTACAGGCCCTGGTTCGCGGCAAGCGCCTTCGACTGTTCGGCGAACTCCGCCGTGGTGCCAAACGCACGGCGGCCGGACGGGCGGGTCCACAGGAACATCTCGAGAATCAGGAACCAAAGGTGCAGTAAGGCAATCAGCGCGATCACGATATTGGCGGCAACAGACATGGAGCATTCCTGTGGGTCGGGCGGTGGGCCGATGGTGCCATCTTGTCGCTGAAATGGCGCCTGCGAGGGGGCGGATTTCTCAGGCCGGGGCCGCTTCGCGCCGGAACGTCACCACCAGCACATCCCGATGCGCCGGGCGGTCGGGGTCCATTGGCGTCACCGCGGTCACCCCGTGGAACACGCGGTGATCGTCCACCAGCGCGGCGTCCAGCGGGTGAGTCAGCGTGAAACTGCCCACTTCGCTGTGGTCGTTGGCATGGATGGTGGTGGTGCCACGCTCGATGTTCTCGCGGTCCACCAGCAACACCAGCACGTAATCGACGCCGTCGCGGTGCATGCCTTCGGGGGTGGGTTCGCCGGCCTCGTCGACGCGGGCCTCGATGCGGAACTGGTGCACCTCGATGTGCCAGTGGCGCACCTGCGGTGCCAGCGCGCCGAAGTACTCGTGGCAGAAGGCCAGGATGCGGCGCAGGCTGGGGCCTTCCGCGATCGCCGGCAGCAGCGGCTCGAACCAGCGCAGGATGTCGCCTTGCAGCGGGTTGTACTTCAGGCTCTGGTAATGCGGCTGATGCGCCTCGGCGCGGACGCCGCCATCGACATCGGCAGAGAACGTGGCATGCCGGCGCCGCCTGTGCCGGCCGCTGGCGGCCAGGTAGCCATCCGGTGCCAGATCGTTCCAGCTGTCCACGAAAGCGGGCCAGTCGGTCAGCGCCTGGGCCGGCAGCAGGTCGCGCATGGTATCGGCGGTAACAAAGGCAAAGCCGTCACGCTGCAGCCGGGTGTGCAACGCGGACGTATCGGGGTGGGAAGTCATCGCCATAAATTAACAGGACGCCGAATTGGCGGCGACGAGTTTACTCCTGCGCGCTCCCCCGCAGTTTAGCGGGGCGATCCGCTGTTGCCCGGGGAGCGGTGCGGGAATCCGTCCCGGCAGATTGATGGAACTGATTCATGCCGGTCCATGTGCGGGCGTGGTGCGCTGTGGCGAGGCGAGCTTTGGGCAGGTCCTGGCGCCGGTCCAGGCTCGATTTCCGGTCCGTTTTCGATCTTTGAGTGGATCATTCATATCTACGTCTAGATGTTTAGACGTCTATTGACAGTAGGTGAATCAGGCTTCATGCTCCGCTTCACTCATCGAGACCGGCTGAGGGACAGGCCCTTTGAAGCCGGGGCAACCTGCGGAGCGTTTCCGCCACGGTGCCAACTCCTGCGGGGATGCTTCGGCATCCACCGGTAGATGGGCGTGATCCGGTTCGCGGCGTTCTGCCGTCGCGCCATGGATGACGGCCTTTCCGGTGCCTCGCAGGGCGATGCCGACCGGAGAGCGTCAGATGACCTTGCTGCCCGAAGCCCGCTGTACCGAGACCCGCTTTCAAGACGCGGCCGATGAAGCGTTTGCGCCATCGGCCGAGCTGCGCGAGCGCCTGACCGCCCAGCGTGGCACGCGCCTGCTACCGCTCACTCCGAAATACGGTTCCGGGCCGCGCGAGGTCGAGGTGAGCTATGCATGGCATGGCGCCGCAGGCGCGCCGACCGTGATCGTGCAGGGCGGTATCTCGGCGGACCGCAATGTCACAGGCGCTGGCCCGGCGGCATCCGGCTGGTGGCAGGAACTGGTGGCGGACGGTGCGGCGATCGACCTGACCCGTTGCCGGGTGCTGTCGATCGACTGGCTGGTGCCGTCGCAGCTCGGCACCGGGTCGATTTCCAGCCAAGACCAGGCCGATGCGCTGGCCGCACTGCTGCGCGAGCTGGGTATCGCGCACGTGCATGCCTTCATCGGCGCGTCTTACGGCGCCATGGTCGGACTGGCCTTTGCTGCCCGTCACCCGCGCAAGGTGGAGCGGCTGGTGCTGCTTGCCGGCGCGCATCGGGCGCACCCGCTCAGCACCGCCCAGCGCAGCGTGCAGCGCGGCATCGTGCGCCTGGGCCAGGCCAGCGGCCAGCTCGACGAGGCACTGACTTTGTCGCGACAACTGGCCATCACCACCTACCGCGGCAGCGCCGAATTCGGCCGCCGCTTTGCCGGCGCCCCGGAATGGCGCGATGACCGCTTCCACTTTCCGGTCGAGGACTACCTCGCGCACCAGGGTCGCCGCTTCGTCGAGCGTTTCGATGCCGACCGCTTCCTCGCCCTGTCCGAGTCGATCGACCTGCACGACGTGGCACCCGAGCAGGTGCCCACGCCGACCACGTTGATCGGCTTCCCGTCCGACCGGTTGGTGCCGCTGGCCGACCTGTGCGAGCTGCAGCGCCGCCTGCGCGGCCCGGCCACGCTGGAAGTGGTCGAGTCCCCCTACGGCCACGACGCCTTCCTGAAAGAACCCGAACAACTCGCACCGCTGCTGCGCGAAGCGCTCGCATGACGGCATCACGCAAGTGCTTTCGCGTAGGGCGGGCACTGCCCGCCGCCTCGGCCGCGTCGCATCTCGAAAATCCGGCGGGCAGTGCCCGCCCTACGAAATGGCAGCCCGCATTCACTGATCGACGAAACACCTGGAGACTGAGATGACATCGCCCGCCCCCTGTACCCGCGCCGTGCGCGCCGGTATCGAGACCGACACCCAGCACGGCGCCGTGGTGCCGGCGCTGCATCTGTCGACCAACTACAGCTTCGACGGCTTCGGCCGCAAGCGCGCCTACGACTACTCGCGCAGCGGCAATCCCACGCGCGACCTGCTGGCTGACGCGTTGGCGGATCTGGAGCAGGGCGCCGGCGCGGTGGTGACGTCGAGCGGCATGTCGGCGGTGGCGCTGGCGCTGGAACTGGTGCCTGCCGGCGCCATCGTGCTGGCAGCCCACGATTGCTACGGCGGTACCTGGCGCCTGCTCGATGCATGGGCGAAGAAAGGGCGCTTCAAGGTGGAGTTCGCCGACCTCACCGATCCGGTGGCGCTGGCCGCTGGCCTGGCGCACAAGCCGGCGCTGGTCTGGGTGGAGACCCCGTCCAACCCGCTGCTGCGGATCACCGACATCCGCCACGTGGCGCAGGCCGCGCATGCCATCGGCGCGTTGCTGGTGGTCGACAACACCTTCCTGTCGCCGGCGCTGCAGCAGCCGCTGCTGCTGGGTGCGGACGTGGTGGTGCATTCGACCACCAAGTACATCAACGGCCACAGCGACGTGGTCGGTGGCGCGGTGGTGGCGCGCGAGCCGGCGGTTGCCGAGCAGCTGAAGTGGTGGGCCAACTGCAATGGCCTCACCGGTGCACCGTTCGACAGTTACCTGACCCTGCGCGGCCTGCGCACGCTGGGCGTGCGCCTGCGCCAGCACCAGGAGAACGCCGCACGGATCGCCGAGCGCCTGCAGTCCCACGCGGCTGTGCGCAAGGTCTATTACCCCGGTTTGACCAGTCATCCCGGCCACGTTCTTGCGGCACGTCAGCAGCAGGGCTTCGGCGCGATGCTCAGCTTCGAGCTGGAGGGCGACGTGGGGCACATCGAGACTTTCGTCGACGGCCTGCAGTACTTCTCGCTGGCCGAGTCGCTGGGCGGGGTCGAAAGCTTGGTCGCGCATCCGGCCACCATGACCCACGCCTCGATGGCGCCCGAAGCGCGCCAGGTGGCGGGCATTTCCGACAATCTGCTGCGGCTATCGATCGGAATCGAGGACGGTGACGATCTGCTGCGCGATCTCGATGCCGGGCTGGAGCGCGCAATCGCCGTAAAGACGTCCAAACGTCGGGTGCCCGCATGAACGCGGTGTTGGCCGGGCCGACGGTTTTGCCGCAGTCCAGTCCGGCGCCGGCCATCGCCGTGGTGTTGCTGGGTACCGGCGTGGTCGGCGGCGCGTTGCTGAGGCTGCTGAACACTTCATCGGCCAGCTCGCTGCGCCTGGTCGGCGCCGCCAATTCGCGTCGCCAGCAGACCGAGCCGGTCCGGCTGGCCCAGCGCAACCTGCGCGAACAACTGAGCCAGCACGGCGCCCCACGCCATGACGCCAGCCTGCTGGCCGCGCTGGATGCCAGCGGCGCGCCGGTCAGGGTGATCATCGACGCCACCGCCAGTTCGGCGCTGGCCGCACGACATGCGGAATGGCTGGCACGGGGTTATCACGTGGTCACCGCCAACAAGGCGCTGGCCGGCGGTGAGCTGCCCGGCTGGCGCACGCTGCAGGCCGCACTGACCGGCGCGGCGCGGTACGGCGATTCGGCGACCGTCGGCGCCGGCTTGCCGGTGCTTTCCACCCTGCGCCGGCTGCGCAGTTGCGGTGACGCCCTGTTGACGCTGGAAGGTGTGTTTTCCGGTTCGTTGTCTTGGCTGTTCAACCAGTACGACGGCAGCCGCCCGTTCTCCGAATTGCTGCGTGAGGCGCGCCAACTGGGCTATACCGAGCCCGACCCGCGCTCGGACCTGTCTGGCGAAGACGTCGCGCGCAAGCTGCTGATCATTGCGCGCAATGCGGGTTACGCGCTGGGCACGGACGAGGTGCATGTTGAAGATCTGGTCCCCGCCGCGCTGCGCGGGCTGGACACCGAAACCTTCATGGCACGTCTTGATGAGCTGGACGCCACCCTCGCGGCGCGCCTTGCCGCCGCCAGCTCGCGCGGCTGCGTACTGCGCTTCCTGGCCCGGCTGAACCAGCGCGGCCAGGCCCGCGTCGGCCTGGCCGAAGTGCCGCTCACCCACCCCGCCGCGCGGTTGTACGGCACCGACAACCAGTTCGCCCTCACCACCACCCGCTACAACAGCCAGCCGCTGGTGATCCAGGGGCCGGGTGCGGGGCCGGAAGTGACGGCGCAGGCGTTGCTGGGCGACGTGCTGGCGCTGGGCTGATACGTGATCAGCGTTGTCTTAGCGTGTGATATCGGGATCGGTTGATGGCGTACGCGGCACGATACCCACCTGCATGCCGAAGGGTCCGAACACGGCGTTGAGCGTTCGCACGGTCGGGTTGCCCTGATCGTGCTCGAGCTGCTGCAGGGTGTTGAGCGAGATCCGGCACATGGCGGCGAACTGGTCCTGGCGTAGGCCGGTCAGTTCGGTGCGCAGTTGGCGCACGGCCGCCCCGATGTTGGTGCGGCCGTCCAGCAGTTCCGCCTGCAGTCCTGCGAGCAGTGCCTGGCGATCGGCGATAGATGCACTCATGTCAGCAAGTCCCAGCGACGCAGGCGCGCATCCAGTGCGCCCAGC
Organism: Rhodanobacter sp. TND4EL1; assembly: GCF_054061035.1. Lineage (NCBI taxonomy): Bacteria > Pseudomonadati > Pseudomonadota > Gammaproteobacteria > Lysobacterales > Rhodanobacteraceae > Rhodanobacter > Rhodanobacter sp. TND4EL1. Next base: position 16,894 of record NZ_JBSSDT010000005.1, on the reverse strand, counting down.
CCGATGCGGGGGTGCGTGAACACCGCATCCGGCAGGCCGAGATCGCGCAGCGCATCCGGCAGGGCGCGCAGCAGCTTGGCATCTTCGCGCAGGTCGTCAAACAGGCGCTCTGGATCGCCCCACGGACGCAAGGTGTGACAGGCGGCGCGCCAGTCCACGTCGCCGGCGGTTTCTACCGGTGCAGGCCATTTGGTTGTACGCGAAATGCCTTCCTCGTCCATAACCATCGGTGCCAGATCGTAGATCGGCGCCAGTTTCAGGCGGTCGACATGACGCAGCACCGCGGTGTTGCGGCCGTGATTGTCGCTGTTGCCCAGCACCAGGTTGAGCAGGTCGCGGCGCAGATATTCGCGCAGCAGCGCAGGTAGGTCGTGGGTTTGACCCGCCGTGGTCCAGGCCGCGGCAAGCGCAGCGACCGCCTGCGGATGAGTCATGTAGCTGCCCGGGCGAGTCACGCCGGCCAGCGCGTAGATCGACTCTACCGCCGTGCGTTGTACTGCCCCGGCTGCCACGCTGCGGTCGAAGCGGGGTAACCACAGGCTGGGGCGCGTCGCCTCCTCCAGTCGCATGGTGTCACCGCCGACCGCAGCAATACCCAGCTTCGCCAGCGCACGGTAGTAGCAATACTCCGCGCGCAAAATCATCTGATCGTTCGGGCCGCCGTTACCGCGCGGGAATTTCACGAGCCAGTGTCGGCGTGCCTGCGCGTCGTCCAGCGTCGCATCCGGGTGTACCAGTCCGTTGGCATCCTCGACCAGAAGCAACTTTGGCGCCTCGCCACCGGCACCCGTGGCGCCGCCAATGGCCGCACCTTGCTCATAGGCGTACTCGAGGAAGCGCGTATCCCGAGCCACGACTTCGCCTGGGCTAAACCCTATCGAAGGCCCGGCCAGTGCCTCAAACGCGGACTTGATGCGCAGATGTCCCACCGGCGCGGGTGTGCATTGGGCCAGTAGTTGCAAGTCGGTGGCGCCGGCATCGGCCCGCATCGGAAGCGCCAGGCGTTGCAACAGGAACCTCCGCGCCGCGCCGCTCGGTTCGATGTCGAACAGGAAGGCCGGCCATTGCGGCTCGGTGCGGATCGTCCAGTCCAGCGGCAACGTCGCGCTGACTGCGGCGGCGGCCGGACTGCCAAGCCGGTCCAGATGCGCCAGCACATAGGTGTCCAGGTAGCCCAGGGTGCATGGGCTGGCGTGACCGTCGGCGGGGCGCAGAAAGCTCAGTTCCATGGCGTCATGCCACTGTCCAGCCACATGGAGTTGCACGATGAGGGGATGCACGGCAGGCACTCGCTACCCAATATAATGGATTTATCCTAGGCCATCTCTGCCAATGAATCCATTAAAAAAGGTTTTATGGGCGTAGCACACCTGTAAAACGTCATACAAAGTGTATTCCGAACCATTCGCTCAGCATGGTTCGCGGGTGGGGTCGATGCGTTCCACGCTGAGACGACCTGCACTGCTGGCCGACAATCAGACCACCAGCGCAGGCCTGCCCGGGCTGGTTCTGGTCTGGCGCTGAATGGGTGCCGGCGTACTCCGGCCACGCCAGGCCCCAACAAAAACGCGCGACCAGTGGCCGCGCGTTTTGTGACGCCTATTGAAGGAATCAGTGCCCGGTGATGCGCTCGGCGGTTTCCTCATCCGGCGGCACCAGGGGCGCATTCGGTTCCTGTCGGGCTTCCAGCTGCGCTGCTTCCACCGACGGCGTGCGCCAACCGGACTTCACGCCCCACAGGTAGAACAGCAGGCCGATCACCGCGACCAGCACCAGGTCCCAGCCGTACGGCAGATAGCCTTGGCCGCCGAACTTGGCGCTGCCGGCCCACGACACGATGGCCAGCGAAGGCAGGTAGCAGACCAGCCACCAGGCACCCTTCATCTGCCGCCCGAAATCGTGCCAGCCGGACTTGGCCTGGTAGTAGAAGTACACCGGCAGCGCGACCACCATCAGCAGGATGATCTCGCCGGTCAGCGGCCACTTGGCCCAGTACAGCAGCTCGGTGGACATGATGAAGGCGACGCCGGCCAGGATCGGCAGGCCGGCCAGGCGGAACGGGCGATGGAGCTCGGGCGCGGTGCGCCGCAAGGTCATCACACTGACCGGGCCGGTCAGGTAGGAAATGATCGTCGCCACCGAGATCACCGCGGCCAGCGAACCCCAGCCACGGAAGAAGAACAGGAACAGGAACGACACCGCCAGGTTCACCCACATCGCCGGGCGCGGCACGCCCCACTTCGGGTGCACGCGACCGAGGATCTTCGGCAGCGTGCCGTTGCGCTCCATGCCGTACAGCATGCGGGCGGTGGTGGCGGTATAAGTCATGCCGGTGCCGCTGGGGCTGATCACCGCATCGATGAACAGCAAGGTGGCCAGCCACTGCAGGCCGAGGATGATCGCCAGGTCGGCGAACGGCGAGCTGAAGTCGATGCCGTGCCAGCCCACGTTGGCCAGCATCTCGCGCGGCACCGCGCCGATGAAGGACACCTGCAGCAACACGTAGACCACGGTGGCCAGCGCAATCGAGCAGACGATCGCGAACGGAATGCTCTTGCCCGGGTTGCGCGCCTCACCGGCCAGGTTCACCGGGCTCTGGAAGCCGTTGAAGCTGAACACGATGCCGGCGATCGCCACCGCGGTGAGGATCGACGGGAAGTCGGTCTTGTGCAGCTCGCCGTGGATGCCGACGCTGAAATTCTCCGGATGGAAGCCGGTCATGATCAGCAACACCGCGGTGAGCGCGGGAATGATCAGCTTGAACATCGTGATCGCGGTGTTCGAGCGGGCGAACAGCTTCACGCTCCAGAAGTTGAACAGGAAATACATCACCACCAGCGCCGCGGCGATCAGCAGGCCGTTGGTGCTCAGCTCGCCGTGGCCGCCGGGAACCGAGTGGTACAGGTCCTTTGCCCACTGCCACTTCCACGACGACATGTACTGCGCCGAGGCCTCGGCCTCGACCGAGATCACCGAGACGATCGCGATCCAGTTCGCCCACGCGGCGATGAAGCCGACCAGCGAGCCGTGCGAGTAGTGGCCGTAACGCACCATGCCGCCGGACTCGGGGAACATCGCGCCCAGCTCGGCGTAGGTCAGCGCGATCGTCATGATGATCGCCGCACCCAGCACCCACGCCCAGATCGCACCGGGGCCGGCAATCTGCGCCGCTCGCCAGGCACCGAACAGCCAACCTGATCCGATGATCGAGCCCAGGCCGGTAAGCATCAGGGCGAAAGGGCCGACGTCGCGACGGATCTGGCTGGCTTGGGACATGGAGGCTCCGGTGGAGGGCGTCTGGGCGCGCCAAAAGAGGCTGATAGTTGCAGAATTGACCGCTCCGTGCCACCTGCCACCGGTCACGGTCGGCTGCGGATGGCTCGGTGGTCCGTGCGATCCGCCACGGTGCGGTAGCCGCCAGGCGCCGCCCGATACTTGCCGCACACGGGCTTCCACCCGTGCCGAATGCAGCCTCGGCCCGGGGTTCGCCTTGGTCGGGGCAGGGCAGTCATCGCCCGAGGCTTTACAATAAGCGGATGCCCACCTCCGATCACACTGACTCCCCCGTACCCGAGTACATGCGCCGCATCCGCAGCTTCGTGCTGCGCGAGGGTCGCATGACGCCGGCGCAGCAGCGCGCGTTCGACACCTTGTGGTCGCGCTTCGGACTCGACTACCGCGGGTTGCCGCGCAATTTCGCGGCAAGCTTCCAACGTGAGGCGCCGCTGGTGCTGGAGATCGGCTTCGGCAACGGCGAGGCGCTGGCCTGGGCCAGCGAACATGACCTGGCGCGCGACTTCCTTGGCGTGGAAGTCCACGGCCCCGGCGTGGGGCGGGTAATGAATGCGCTGGCGTCGCGTGACGCCACCAACGTGCGCGTGTACAAACACGACGCGGTCGAGGTGCTGGAACACGAAATCGCGCCCGGCACCCTGGCCGAGGCGCGCATCTGGTTTCCCGATCCGTGGCACAAGAAGCGGCACAACAAGCGCCGCCTGATCCAGCCCGAATTCGTCGCCTTGCTCGCCTCGCGCATGGCGCCCGACGGCTTGCTGCATCTGGCCACCGATTGGCAACCGTATGCCGAGCACATGCTGGTAGTGATGGAGGCGGCGCCTGCCTGGCGCAATCAATTGGGCGCGGGGCAATACGCCGAGAAGCCCGCATGGCGCATCGAGACCCATTTCGAGCGGCGCGGCCTGAAACTGGGCCACGGCGTGTGGGATCTGCTTTACCGCAAGGTCTGAAGAAGAGGCAGCTCCGCCATGCTGGCGGAGCCATCCATCAGGTGACGATGGTGGTCGTCAGCCCGGCTGAGTTCACCGTGACTTACTCGGTGATCATCTGCAGGTTGTCCTGCAGTGCATCCTTCTCGCGGTCGCTGGTCAGGTCGTACAGGTTGTAGCGTTTTGCCAGTCGCGCGCCGCCATCGCGCAGCAGCGGCTGCCACAACACGTTGGCGCTGCTGATGTGCGAGCTGGGCAGCATCAGGTCGAACGGGATCGAGATATAGATGCCCTTGTCGAAGCTGCCTTCGCCGAACTGCTTGGCCGACACGTTGGTGAACGTGGCGTACGCGCCCATCTGCACGCCGTTGCGGAACTTGCGCGACAGGTCGATGGTGGTGCCCATGTCGCCGGCCAGGTAACGACCGTAGCTGAGCGCCAGGCGCACATCCTTGTAGCCCAGGTCGAAGTAACCGGTCACGTGTCCGGTAGCGACCTGGTAGCGACGGAACGAGAAGTCCTGGTCGAAGCCGCGCTGCCTCACCCAGTTCGCGTCCACGCCGATTGCCCAGCGCTCACCCATCGGTCGGTACAGCACTTCGCCGCCCACGCCGCCATACATGCTTTCCAGCATGCCGCCGTATAGAAGGCCATACAGATCCGTGCCCAGACGCCGGCTGGCGGTCAGCTGGAAGACCGGCATGGTCACCCGCGAGCTGGTCAGGTACTCACGCACATAGGTGCGCACGCGGGGCAGGTTGCTGGGCGCGTCGTACTTGAAGTGGTCGTAGTTGTTCAGCAGGTTCGCGCTGACATTTCCGCTCCACCAGAAATTGGGCGTGAAGCGATAGTCCGCGTCGTAGTTGGCAAACACCTGATACAGGATGAAGGCATCCGGGCCGCCCAGCGACTGCGCGTAACCCAGCGCCAGGCTGCCGTGGAATTTCTTGACCGGCGCGCGATACAGCACGTCTTCGTGCTGTGGCAGCGGCGGATTCTGTTCCACGCTGCGACTGAAGTCGGACAGGTCGATGTCGTGGTCCAGCAACTGGTCGAAGCGCTGGCGGTGCACGCTGGTCGCCACGGTGGGCAAGCCTTCGCGCTCCAATACCAGGGTATACCAGTCGGTCGCCGGCGCCAGCTGGTTGTCCAGCACGCGCGCCATCCGGCCCAGGGTCTTGGCCTGGTAGAAGTAGCGGTGATCCGAGCCGGTCACCACCACTTCGCTGCCACGCTGGGCGACTTTCGACACCTGGATGCCGGCGTTGTCACGCAACTGCTTGCTCACGGCCACCCAGTCGACTTGCGTAGGTGTCTGCACCGGCGCCTTGCTGGCGCGCTCCGGCACGGGTGGATCAAGCAGCTTCGTCGGGCCCTTGCTCTGCGCCAGATTCGCATGCAGCGTGAAACCGAACATCGCCACCCGGCCGCGCTCCAGCGCCAGGCTCAGGTCGACGTTGTGGTTCAGTCGGTAGACCGCACCGATGTTGATCGGCGTACGTTGTGGCTGGTTGTTCTTCTGTGGCTCGTGCTTGTAGTCGTTGCCTTCGTATTCCAGCTTCAGGATCAGCGGCTGCCATGGCGTCTGGTAGCTGATGCCGCCGAAAAGCGCGGCACGCCCGCGAAAATAGTTGGTGCTGTTGAACTGTCCACCAGGATTGTTGCCGCGCCCGGGTCGGGTGTCGAATTTGTCGCTGATGAGGGAGAACGGGTTGCCGATATCGCCGCGACTTCCCATGTAGCCCCAGGCCATGCCCAAGCTGGCATCGATCGGCCCGAAGCGCTTGCTGGCCACCACGTATTCGCTGGAAAACAGGCCGGTACCGCCAAGGTCGCGAATGCCGATCGACACCGTTGGCAGGTAATGGCTTTCGCGCCACACCCGCACCTTGGCATCGATCGACTTGTCCTTGAGGGTCTGCTTGCCGCTCAGGCTTTCCGGCCCATACAGCCGGTTGCTGATGCTGATGTAGCGGAAGCTGCCTTCCAGCCAGGGCAGCGGCTGCAGGGTGAAGTTGTAGCGCGTATACGGCGAGATGCGGCTGGCGGTGAATCCCACTTCGCCTTCGTCGGCCATGCGCGTGGTAGGCGTCTGCAGCAGGCCGGCGCCGCCGAAGTCGCTTTGCGTCGGTGCGTTCTGCGCATGCACGGAACACGCCAGCAACCAGCCCGCCAACGGCAGCAGGCAGGTGCAATGACGACGGAGGGATTCGGACCTGTTCAAACCTGCTCGCTGGTGGGCGAGTCGATGACCCGACCGTATGACTACTACGCGAACAACATTACTGGGACCTTGAATCTGTTGCAGGTGATGCAGCAGCATGGCGTGGACCGGCTGGTGTTCTCTTCCACCGCGGCGGTGTTCGGCCAACCGGTCAGTGATCGCATCGACGAGGATCATCCCACGGCGCCGATCAATCCGTACGGCGCGAGCAAGCTGATGGTGGAGCGCATCCTGGCCGATGCCCATGCGGCTTATGGTCTGCGCTCGGTGGCCCTGCGATATTTCAATGCCGCTGGTGCCATCCCGGATGGCGATATCGGCGAGGCGCACAACCCCGAGACTCACCTGATTCCGAATGTGCTTCGTGCGGCACTCGGCACCGGCCCCGCGCTGAAAGTCTTTGGCGACGACTACCCGACAACGGACGGTACCTGCGTACGTGATTACGTGCACGTCGACGATCTGGCTCAGGCGCATCTGCTGGCGCTGGAATACATGGACCGTCAGGCCGGTGCGCACACGTTCAATCTGGGCAATGGCCAAGGCTTCTCGGTTCGCGAGGTGATGGCCGCCGCCGAGCAGGTAACGGGCAAACTGGTTCCCCACACGATGGCACCGCGTCGAGCCGGCGACCCGGCAGTGCTGGTAGCGTCCAGCGACAAGGCGCGTCGAGAGCTGGGCTGGTCACCGCGCTATGTGGAGCTTGCGCCGATCATCGAGAGCGCACGGCGCTGGCACGCGAACCCATGCTTCTGAGTTGCCGCCAGGCCGGTGAAGTCATGGCTGCGCGGGAGGCATGTTCGTGACAGTCGCCATCAGGCAGCTTTGGCTCCAGGTCACTGCGCTGGGCGACAGCTCAGTCATCTTGCCGTGTATGGGTTTGATGGCGCTGTGGCTGTTGTTTGACGCTTGCAATCACGCACCGGCGTGGCGCTGGCTGGTGTTGGCGGCCGGCGTTGCGATGCTGGTGATCACCAGCAAGCTGGTTTTCATGGTGTGGGGCGTCAGTCTGCCGGGACTGGACTTCACGGGTTTGAGCGGACACGCCGCGATGGCTGCGCTGGTGTGGCCGTGTCTGTTTGCGCTGTTGGCGAGGAAGAGCGGTACCGGCTGGCGTGTGGGTAGTGCCGTGCTGGGTTTGCTGCTGGCTGCAGCAGTAGCGTGGTCGCGTGTCGTTCTTCACGCACACTCCGTGTCCGAGGTGGTGCTCGGCGGCTTGACCGGTGCTGCCTGCGCGCTTTGGTGGCTGTGGCGGCATGGCCCGGCGTGGCGACTGCCTTGGTCGCCGCTTGTTGCGCTGCTGCCGCTGTTGCTGATCTTGCCGTTTGTCTACGGCCGCCGTTTTCCCTCGCAGGATATCGTGGTGACAGTGGCCAAGCATCTGGCCGATGGTCCGTTGCACACACGTCGGGAATTGCATCGGCATTGATCCGTGGTTCTTCTCCCTGTCCACGGTACGTCCGGCAGGCCCGTCGGGCTCTCTTCCACGTACGGGTGCCCTGTGAGGTGGGCAGATTCGTAGGAGCGCACCCTGTGCGCGATGTTTCTCGATCCGTACTGGAATGCACCGCGCACAAGGTGCGCTTCTGCCGTAGCGCGATGATTCGGGGCGCGAAAAAGGATGCTCTGTGGCGCGGTATTCGTAGGGCGCTGCCCGCCACTTTTGCCCGGCCTCATGATGGCCTTCGATGCGTTGGCGAGAAGCGCGTGCCTACAGCCGGCCGTCTACGGTGGCTGCAGGCAGCAGACTCTTGATATCGAATACCGCGCAGTTTTCGCGACCGTAGCGGCGCAGGCTTTCGTCACCACCGAGAAAGTCCTGGTGCGCAACGGCCAGCACGATGGCGTCGTAGGTGCGCTCGACAGGCTGGTCGATCGGCATGATGCCGAGTTTCTGCTGCGCTTCGGCCTGATCGGCCCATGGGTCGTAGACATCCACGCTGGCGTGGGCGGCTTCGAGCTCACGCACTATTTCCACGACACGCGTGTTGCGCAGGTCGGGGCAGTTTTCCTTGAAGGTCAGGCCCAGTACCAGGATGCGCGACCCAACCACGTGGATGCGTTTGTTCGCCATCAGTCGAATCACCTGATGTGCCACATACAGGCCCATGCGGCTGTTGATGCGACGCGCAGCGAGGATCAGCTCGGGGTGATAGCCGAGAATCGTGGCCTTGTGGGTGAGGTAGTACGGATCCACTCCGATGCAGTGACCGCCCACCAGGCCGGGCTTGAATGGCAGGAAGTTCCACTTGGTGCCCGCGGCGTCGAGTACATCCTGGGTGTCAATGCCCATGGTGTTGAAGATCATCGCCAGCTCGTTGATCAGTGCGATGTTGACGTCGCGCTGGGTATTCTCGATGACCTTGGCCGCTTCGGCGACCTTGATGCTGGACGCCTTGTGCGTGCCGGCAGTGATGATGCGCCGGTACAGCGCGTCCACGAACTCGGCGGCTTCCGGGGTGGAGCCGGAAGTGATCTTGGTGATTGTGGGAAGCCGGTGCTGTTTGTCGCCGGGGTTGATTCGCTCGGGACTGTAACCGCAACTGAAATCGTGGTTGAAGCGCAGGCCGGACGCCCGCTCCAGTACCGGGACGCAAATCTCCTCGGTGGTGCCGGGGTAGACAGTGGATTCGTAGATCACTACGTCACCGTGTTTGAGCACTTGGCCGATGCTGGCGCTGGCGTCCTCCAGCGGGCTCAGGTCGGGTCGGTTCGCTTCATCGACCGGCGTAGGCACGGTGACGATGAAAACGTTGCAGCTGCCGAGCTCGGTGACGTCGGTGGTGAAGCGCAGCCGGGTAGCGGCGGCGAGTTCCTCGGCTGGCGTTTCTTGGGTGCTGTCGCGTCCTTCGCGCAGTTCATCGACGCGCTTGCTGCTGATGTCGAATCCGATGGTGTCGAACTGCCCGCCAAACTCCACCGCCAACGGCAGGCCCACATAGCCGAGGCCGACGATGGCGATTCGGGTGGAGGGCAACGTGGGTATCTGCATGAGTCTGTCTGGTTTCCGGCGAGCAGCCGACAGTCTAGCGGGCTGCCGCGGATGCAGGCGCAAACGGCATCACGACGGGAAGTGCAGAGGCGGTGGCGCGGTGGGGCGGGCAACGCCCGCCGGTTCCGTTTGGTTTGGATGACAGATCAAGCAGCGGCGGGCGGTGTCCGCTCTACGGCGTTGCTGCGCGGTATGAGGTCAACGGACATCTCAGCCGTTGATCAGCGCCGCAATTTCCTCGGTGCGTTCGCGCATCAGCGCTTCGTCGGCGCGGGATTCCACGTTGAGGCGCAGGAGCGGTTCGGTGTTGGAGCTGCGCAGGTTGAAGCGCCAGGTGCCGAAGTCGGCGCTGATGCCGTCGGTGTGGTCGAGCGCAGGGGCGAGGTTGGCGTAGTGGGCCATGACTCGCGCGGTGGCGGCGGCTGCGTCGCTGACCTTGAAGTTGATTTCGCCGCTGCAGGGGAAGGCGCGCATGCGGTCTTCGACCAGTTCAGCCAGGGACAGGCCGCTGCTGCTGACCAGTTCGGCGATCAGCAGCCACGGGATCATGCCGGAGTCGCAGTAGGCGAAGTCGCGGAAGTAGTGGTGGGCACTCATCTCGCCGCCGTAGATGGCGTTTTCGGCGCGCATGCGTTCCTTGATGAAGGCATGGCCGGTCTTGCTCAGCACCGGAATGCCACCGGCTTGCTGCACCATCTCGATGGTGTTCCAGGTCAGTCGCGGGTCGTGGATGATCTTGCCGCCGGGGTGACGCACGAGCAGCGCGGTGGCCAGCAGGCCGACCAGGTAATAGCCCTCGATGAAGCGGCCATCGGCGTCGAAGAAGAAGCAGCGGTCGAAGTCGCCATCCCAAGCTACGCCGAAGTCGGCGCCATGGGCGCGCACCGCGTCGGCGGTGGCGGCGCGGCATTCGGGTAGCAGCGGGTTGGGAATGCCATGGGGGAAATGGCCGTCCGGTTCGTGCTGGATGCGGATGAAGTCGAACGGCAGGTGCGGGGCAAGCTGGTCGACGATCAGGCCGGCGCCACCGTTGCCGGCGTTGACCACGATCTTCAGCGGCTTCAGCCGGTCGCGCTGGGTGTAGCCGAGCAGGTGCTTGATGTAGGCGGATTTGTCGGTCATCACGCGCGGTGCGGCGGTGCCGGTCGGGATCGGCGCCTGATGGCTGGCGGCGAAGTCGCGGATCGCGAACAGGCCGCTGTCGCCGCTGATCGGGCGCGAGCCTTCGCGCACCAGTTTCATGCCGTTGTAGTCCATCGGATTGTGGCTGGCGGTGATCATCACGCCGCCGGCAGCGCCTAGGTGATCGGTCTGGAAGTAGACCTCCTCGGTCCCGCCCACGCCGATGTCGATCACCTCGCGCCCGGCCGCATGAAAACCATCAGCCAGCGCCGCCTGCAGCGCGGGGCTGCTCAGCCGCACGTCACGCCCCAGCACCACCGGACCCGGTCCCAGCTGACCGGCCATCGCCAACCCGATTCGCCGCGCCAGATCCTCGTTCAATTCATCGGGCACACGGCCGCGGATGTCGTAGGCCTTGAAGCAGGGGAGCGTGGTCATGCGGGATCCGGACGGTGGAAGCGAATCCCGCATTTTAGCCGGGCGATGCTGTGTGCCGGGTCAAATTGTAGGAGCGCACCTTGTGCGCGATGGGTTTGCGGTGGTGTGGCGGAGGGCATCGCGCACAAGGTGCGCTCCTACGACGCGGTGGTAGGGCGGGCAATGTCCGCCGCTTTCGTCTGGTTGGTGGCGGAGATCAAGGGCTGGCGGACGGTGTCCGCCCTACGGTCGCGTCGTCGTCGTTCGTCGGGGTTTGCAGACGAGCGGGCCGTAGGAGCGCACCCTGTGCGCGATGGGTTTGTGGCGGCGGAGGCGGAGGGCATCGCGCACAAGGTGCGCGGTGGTAGGGCGGGCAATGTCCGCCGCTTTTGTCCGGTTTGAGGCGGAGATCAAGAGCTGGCGGACGGTGTCCGCCCTACGGTCGCGTCGTCGTTCGCCGGGGTTTGCAGACGAGTGGGCCGTGGGAGCGCACCCTGTGCGCGATGGTTTGCGGTGGTGTGGCGGAGGACATCGCGCACAGGGTGCGCTCCTACGACTTGGTGGTAGGGCGGGCAATGTCCGCCGCTTTTGTCTGGTTGGGGGCGAAGCTCAAGAGCTGGCGGACGGTGTCCGCCCTACGGTCGCGTCGTCGTTCGTCGGGGTTTGCAGACGAGCGGGCCGTAGGAGCGCACCCTGTGCGCGATGGTTTGTGGTGGTGTGGCGGAGGGCATCGCGCACAGGGTGCGCTCCTACGACTTTCGGGCGAACGGTGTTCCGGCGATTTGCGTGGGCACGTTTGGAATTGCTGCCTGGCTCAGCGGAACATCAGGTTGATGACGGCCACGGTGACGGCGAGCACGATCAGGGTCAACGGGATGCCGACGCGCAGGAAGTCCTTGCCTTTGTAGCCGCCGGGGCCGGTGACCATCATCAGCGCGGGGTGGCCGGAGCTGAGCAGGAAGGTATTGGACGAGGACACGGCGACGATCAGCGCGTAGGCGGACGGGTTGCCGCCGGTGGCGACGGCGACGCTGATGGCGATGGGCACCATCATCACGGTGGCGCCGACGTTGGACATCACCTGCGAGAACAGCAGGGTGAGTACGGCCAGGCACAATTGCAGCACCCAAGGCGCGGCGCCGCCCAGGTGATCCAGCATGACCTGGGCGATCCACGCCGCGGTGCCGGTGGCGTCCATCGACCAGCCCAGCGGAATCAGGCAGGCGGTGACGAAGATGGTTTTCCAGTTGATCGCCTTGTAACCCTCGTCCATGTTCAGCACGCCGGTGAGCAGCATGCCGATCGCGCCGGTCATCATCGCCACGGACAGGTCGAGGTTGGTGAACAGGGCCAGGCATTTGGCCAGCAGGAAGAAGCCCACCGCCTGCCAGATCTTGCCGGGGCGCTGCTGTTCCTTGGGGATGTCGGTGACCACGACGAGGTCGCGGTCTTCGGCGGCCAGCGACAGGTCGCGCCAGTTGCTGTGCAGCACCACGGTGTCGCCGGCGCGCAGGGTGACGCCGCGTACGTCCTCGCGCAGCACCTTGTCGCCACGGGTCACCGCCAGCACCGAAATGCCGAAGCGCTTGCGCAGGCGCAGCTCGCCCACGGTGTGCTTGATGAAGCGCGACACCGGCGGAATCACCACTTCGGAAATGCCGGCGCGGGACGGATTGAACAGCTCGCCCAGCTGGCGCATGCGGGTGGACAGCCGGCACAGCTGGTTGTTGGCGAACTGGTTGAGCTGCTCGCGCGGGCCGAGTACGCCGAGCACCGAGCCGACCCAGATCACGTGATCGGCCGGCGGCGCCATGCGCGCGTCGTTGCCGCTCTTGATCGCCAGGATCAGCGGCGCCTCGTACAACTGCTCCGCCTCGCCGATGCTCATGCCGACCAGCGGGCTTTCGGCGGTGACGGTGAGCTCGGCGGTCTCGCCGACGATGCCGTAGGTTTCGGCGAAGTAGCTTTCGGTGCGCCCGGGCGTCACCTTCAGTCGTTCGTCCTCATGCCCGGGCAGCAGCTTGCGCCCGAAGAAATAGAAGTACGCCACGCCGACCACGGCCAGCGCCAGGCCGACCGGGGTGACGCTGAACAGGCCGAACTTCGGGATCGTGTGCGCGCCGGGCGGCAGGTTCACGTTGGCGCTGGCGATCAGGTCGTTCAGCACGATCAGCGGCGAGTTCGCGATCAGCGTGGTGTTGGTGGCGGTGAGGATGCAGAAGGCCATCGGCAGCAGCAGCCGCGAAATCGGTACGCCGGTGCGCGCGGCCAGGCGGCTGCTGACCGGGATCATCAAGGCCGCCAGCGCCTGGCTGGGAATCACCGCGCTGAACAGGCTGGCGACCATGTTGATCACCATGCCCAGCCGCGACTCCGCCCCGCGCGCCATGCGCATCACGAAGTTGGCGGTGAGGTTGAGCACGCCGGCGCGGTCCAGTCCCTCGCCCATGATCATGATTGCGATGATCGCGATCACCGCGTTGCCGGCGAAGCCGTTGAACACGCGGTCGGACGGGATCAGCCCGGTCAGGCCGATCACCACCACCACCAGCAGCGCCACCATGTCGGCGCGAATCCACTCCAGCACCAGCATCAGCATGGTGAAGCCCACCAGCCCCAGCACCAGGATCATTTCGGGGGTGAGCGACAGCGCCATCAGCTGACGTCCTTGCGACGCAGCGGCTTGCGATGGATACGGCGGGGCAGTGGAAGCTTCACGCTGCGGTCGATTCGTCCCTGTTGGATGACCGGGAGTATAAGCGGGCTGGCGTGACAGCTGGTGAACCGCAGGCCAAGCGACGAGCCCGCCGTTGCGATGTGCGTCACGAGAGCCGCCGAACCGTTGGCGCGACCTGGCGTCGCGAATCAGGCGCGCGCCAGCGCACGTCCCCTGCTGCCGTAGCGCCGGTTGAGCATGGCCAGCGCGATCAAGGCGACGGCGACTGGTGCGTACCAGGGAAAGCTGTACACCAATGACGGCGGCAACGTGGGCCATACCTTGGCGAGCAACGGCCAGACGTGTGACATGCCCACGCCGAGGAAGGCCACGTGGGTGGCGATGCCGGCGCCGAGGATGCTCTGGTAGTGCTGGATCACGTGCCAGTTGCTGCGCGCCGGGCCACGGCGGGCGAAGCGCCGCATGCGCGCGAACAGGATCGGGCCGATCAGCGAGAAGCCGAGCAATACCGGGTTGCCGGTCTGAAGGCCGAGGGCCAACGTGGCGATGCCTGCCAGCAGCGACGACCACATCCACAGCTGCCAGGCCGGGCGCGCCACCATCACGCGCCAGTCCGCCTTGTCCTGCACCGCGCGCCATGCCATCCAGCACGCCTGGCCGGTGATGAAAAACAGGTAGCCCAGGTAGGTGCCCGAGGTCGGGTCGCCGTCGGCAAATCGACGGACCACCAGCATCACGCCGGTCGCAAGGATCGCGCACATCGCCAGCATGAACAGCTGTCCCGCCTTGCGATGCAGCGGTCCGCCCTTGCGCGTCGTCGCCGCGGTCCAGAACGTGGTGAGTGCAACGGCCCCAGCGGCAATGTGCAGCCAGAGATTGATCTGATAGGGCAGGCCATGGAGCAGTGACGGGAACATGGAAACAACCTTGCGAGCGGCCTGATGGCCGGGTGGTTCCATGGTGACGGGCGCCGCCCGCCGATCGCAGTCGCAGAGGTCATCGCCTCGACATGACGGTCGTCACCCTGCGGATGCGGGGGCGCCAGAGCATCGCCCGCGAGCGGGCTCTTGCAAGCTCACCGCAAGGCTGCCGTCAGCTTCGTGACAGCGGCGCTGGCCGCGCCGGGCAATGGAGGCTTTGCGGCCGAGCCGGCGCCCGTCGGATCAGCACTCGATGACGTTGACCGCCAGGCCGCCGCGCGAGGTTTCCTTGTATTTGTCCTTCATGTCGCGGCCGGTGTCGCGCATGGTCTTGATGACCTTGTCCAGGCTGACGTGGTGCTTGCCGTCGCTTTTCAGCGCCATGCGGCTGGCGTTGATCGCCTTGACCGAGCCCATTGCATTGCGCTCGATGCACGGGATCTGCACCAGGCCGCCGATCGGATCGCAGGTCAGGCCGAGGTTGTGCTCCATGCCGATTTCGGCCGCGCTTTCCACTTGCAGCACGTTGCCGCCGAGCGCCGCGGTGAGTCCGCCGGCCGCCATCGAGCAGGCCACGCCGACCTCGCCCTGGCAGCCGACTTCGGCACCGGAGATCGAGGCGTTTTCCTTGTACAGGATGCCGATGGCGGCAGCGGTCAGCAGGTATTCGATGATGCCGTCGTCGTCGGCCTTGGGGCAGAAGCGCAAGTAGTAGTGGCCCACGGCGGGAATGATCCCGGCCGCGCCGTTGGTCGGCGCGGTGACCACGCGACCGCCGGCGGCGTTTTCCTCATTGACGGCCAGTGCATACAGATTTACCCAGTCGAGGATGGTCAGCGGGTCCTTCAGCGCGGCTTCGGGCTGGTTGCGCAAATCGGCCAGCATCGCGGGCGCGCGACGGGTGACCTTCAGGCCGCCGGGCAGCGTGCCGGGCGAGCGCAGGCCGCGTTCGACACAGTCTTTCATCGCCTGCCAGATCACCAGCAGGCCGGCGCGGGTTTCCGCTTCCGGACGCCACACGCTTTCATTCGCCATCATCAACTGGGCGATGCTGAGATGGTGCTGTTTGCACAGCGCCAGCATTTCGTCGCCGCTGGTGAACGGGTAAGGCTGCGCAGTGGTGTCGGCGACGATGCGGTCTTCCGCGGCCTCGTCGGTGTTGACCACGAAGCCGCCACCGACCGAGTAGTAATCGCGACTGGCCAGCTCATTGCCGTCGGCGTCATACGCGGAGAACCGCATGCCGTTGGTATGGAACGGCAGCTTCTGGCGCTTGTTGAACACCAGATCGCGCTTTTCTTCGAAGTCGATTTCGTGCCGACCGAGCACGCGCAGCCGCGCGCTGCTGCGGATGCGCTCGAGCGTCGCCGGGATCTGATCGGGATCGACGGTGTCCGGATGCTGTCCTTCAAAGCCAAGCAGCACCGCCTTGTCGGTGCCGTGGCCGCGACCGGTCATGGCCAGCGAGCCGTACAGCTCGGCGCGCACGCGCACCACGCGATCCAGCACGCCTTTCTCGTCCAGCCAGCGTTCGGCGAACCGCGCGGCGGCGCGCATCGGCCCCACCGTGTGCGAGGAGGAAGGTCCGATGCCGATCTTGAACAGGTCGAATACGCTGACGGCCATAAGCTCTGCTGCCGGGGATGAAGGTTGACCGGCTATTCTACGCGGAGCCCTTGCCCATTCGCAGCCGCATGTCCCATCTGATCCTCTACCAGCGCGACTACTGTCACTTGTGCGACCTTGCCCTGGCGGTGATGGCCGAAGCCCGCGCGCCCGACTTCGACAGCCAGTGGGTGGACGACTCCGCCGAACTCGAACAACGCTATGGCACCCGCGTCCCCGTGCTGCGCGACACCCGCGACAACCGCGAGCTCGACTGGCCCTTCGACGCCGCCGCCGTACGCGCCTTCCTGGCCCCGTCCTCGTAGGAGCGCACCCTGTGCGCGATGTTTCCGCCGCGACGCGCAAGAGCATCGCGCACAAGGTGCGCTCCTACAGATGCGCTCCCAATGTGCGTATCACCCTGGCTGCTTGAGCGCGCGCCGCCTCGCAGGCTGGCCGCGTGAGCATGCGCCGCCTCGTAGGGCGGGCACTGCCCGCCGGCTCTTCGCGCCAAGGCAAAAGCCGGCGCGCAGTGCGCGCCCTACGAGCCCCTTCGCGTAAAGCGCCGCTCTCGTAGGAGCGCACCCTGTGCGCGATGTTTCCGCCGCGACGCGCAAGAGCATCGCGCACAAGGTGCGCTCCTACGGACGCGCTCCGAATGTGCGTATCACCCTGGCCCCTTGAGCGCGCGCCGCCTCGTAGGGCGGGCAC
>NZ_JBSSDT010000004.1:0-358166 GCF_054061035.1 Rhodanobacter sp. TND4EL1 | reverse complement strand
AGCGCCCCGTTGCAGCAGTGACTTGCCGGTCGTTCGCGGGTGGGGCTGGGGTGCCGGGGGGGGGGGGGGGGGGGCACCCGAACGCCTGCCTATGTTCTGTTGTACAAAACTGTGTGGTGCCGCGGAAAGCCGCGGCACCACACGATCCATCAAGACGCTCAGACGTTGTAGGTCTTGTCGTTCTTGGTGAGGCTCCAGGCACCCTGCGAGCTGCCACCCTGGCCGCCGCCGATCTTCTGCTGGGTGTAGCGCCACTGGACGGCGGCGTACTTCAGCGCGAAGGTTTCAACCGGCAGGCCTTCGGTCTGCACAGTCGGCGTGACGCTGGACACGATGACTTTCTTGAGCAGAATCTCAAGATACTTCACGCGCTTGCCTTCGCCGTCGGCGCGCATGAAATCGATCGTCACTTCGTCAAACGTGGTGCCGCCGGAGCAGGACTGGAACAGCTGCGGGCTGACCACGTCGATGTCCTTGGTGAACACCATGTCACCGTGCTCGCAGCGCTCGGCAGTGAAACCGCCGGAGGTCGATGCTGTGGCCGACTTGGGCTGCGCAATGTGGTGCGTCCATGAACTGGCTTCGATCCAGTGCGGATGATCCTTGTCCTGGGATTCACCCTTGATGGCCGGGTTGCCAAACTTGATGTAAATGTCCTTCATGATTTCATCCTTGAGCGGAAAATGGATAGTGAGGTTCTGACTTCACGCGCAACCTTGGGGAGTGCGCGTTTGTTGCACCTTGGCAAGAGCGATCAGCTTTTCACCGAGGATGGCAGCTCTGCCACGAGCCGCAGCGATACCGAAAGCTCGTCGAGCTGGTAGTGCGGACGCAGGAAAGCCACCGCGCGGTAAGCCCCGGGGCGGCCCGGCACTTCCGACACCTGGATGGACGCCTCGCGCAACGGAAACTGGGCCTTCGCTTCCTGGGTTGCGTTGTCGTCCAGCAGTACGTATTGGGTAATCCAGCGGTTGAGGAACGACTCCACGCTGGAGGTCGAGGCGAAGCTGCCGATCTTGTCGCGCATCATCGCCTTCAGATAGTGCGCCACCCGTGATACCGCGAAGATGTACTGCAACTGGGCCGAAAGCCCCGCATTGGCATTGGCAGCGTCGGTGTTGTACTTGCGCGCCTTCTGTACCGACTGGGCGCCGAAAAAAGCCGCGTAGTCGGTGTTCTTGCAATGCACCAGCGGGATGAAGCCGAGGTCGCTGAGTTCCTTTTCGCGGCGATCGGTGATGGCGATCTCGGTGGGGCACTTGAGCGCCACCTCGCCATCGTCCGTGCGAAACGTATGAGTGGGCAGGTCCTCGACCAGACCGCCACCCTCGACGCCACGGATGGCGGCGCACCAGCCGAAGTCCTCGAATGCATGGGTGAGCCGGGCGCCGAACGCGTAGGCCGTGTTGCACCACAGGTACTTCATGTGGTCGGTGCCATCCACGTCCTCGACAAAATTGAAGCCTTCGACCGTGGTGCCGTCCTTCGGGTTGTAGGGCAGGCGACCAAGGAAGCGCGGCAGTGTCAGGCCGACGTAACGACCGTCCTCGGATTCGCGCAGCGACTTCCACTTGGCGTACTCGACGGTGTCGAACACCTTGGCCAGATCTCGCGGCTTGCCAAGGTCGGCGAAGCTTTCCAGTCCCATCAGCTCCGGGGCTGCCGCCGAAATGAAGGGCGCATGGGCCGCTGCCGCGACGTGCGACATCTGTTCCATGAAGTACATGTCTTCGGGCTGTCTACCTACCTGGTAGTCGCCAAGCAGTGCGCCGAACGGGGCGCCGCCGAACGTGCCGAATTCTTCCTCGTAAACCTTCTTGAACAATGTGCTCTGGTCGAAATCGAGCGCCGACTTGAAGTCGCGGTTCAGTTCCTTCTTCGATGCATTGAGCACCTTGATCTTCATCATGGCGCCGGTGGAGGTCTGTTCGCACAGGTAGTGCAGCCCGCGCCAGCTGGCTTCGAGTGCCTTGAACTCGTCGGCGTGCATCACCGCGCTCAACTGCTCGGAAATCATGTGGTCGAGTTCGGCGACTCGCGCGTCCAGAGTCCTGTTCAGGTTGTCCGAGACGACCACGGTGCCACTCATCACTTCGCGTGCAAGCTCCGAGATGATGTCCTTGGCACGTTGATGTTCGGGACCGGACTTGGCGACGCGGCTCTGCTCGACGATCTGGTCGAGCAAACCGCTGCTTTCGATGGTGGTGGCCTGAGCCACGGCGCTGCTGGCTGCCTCGGTGTTCATGCCTGTTCCTCGCCCGCTTCCGCGCCAAGCTGTTTCAGCTTTTCGGTATTGGTGAGCACGTCATTGAGGATGTCCTCGAGCTTCTCGTTGCCGGCAAGCTTGTTGCGCAGGTCAGCCAGCTTGCTGCGTGCATCGAGCAGTTTGCGCAGTGGCTCGACTTGCTGCACGACCGCCTCGGGGCGGAAGTCGTCAATGGACTTGAACTTCAACTCGACACCGAACTCACCCTCTCCCCCGATGGTGTTCGGGACGCGATAGGTGGCGCGCGGCGTCATGCCGGACATCACGTCATCGAAGTTGTCCAGATCGACATTGACGAATTTGCGGTCACGAAGCCGCGGCAGGGGCTGGTCGGGATTGCCGCTGAAGTCACCGAGCACGCCCACGACAAAGGGCAGCTCCTTCTGTTCGATGGCATCGCCTTTTTCCACCTCGTAAGTCAGCTGGACTCGCGGCGGGCGCACCTTTTGCAGGCGCTTCTGGATGCTTTCCTTCTTGGCCATGAATATCTCTCCGATGATGGGCCTGTGGCGGCTAGCTTGGTGTCAGAGGCTTCCGCCAGGCAGTGCCTGGAACGGGTTGTCGCTGGCCGGGGTGGACGGGGGTGCTGCGGGTTTTGGCGTTGTCGCCGGTGGCGGCGTGGGCGCTGCGCGACGCGTGGTGACGCGGCGACGCGCGGGCGCGCGTTCAGCGGGCATCGCCTCCGGTGGAACCAGGACGTCCTGGCCGAGCGTGTCACGCATCTTTGCGGCCAGCTTTTCGGCTTCGACGTGCGCCGGACCCTGCTGATTGGACTCGTCGTGCAGACGTTCAAGCGCCTGGACGGCCACGCGCAACCCGGCAACGGTGAGGATGCTTTCGGCGTGGGTATCGGACGGATTTCTCTGCAGCACTTCCTGCGCCTCGACGATGGCGCGGCCATAATTCTGCTGATCGAAGTTGATCTGCGCGAGACGGTACCAGGGGGTTTCACGAGTGGGGTCGGCCGCTGCCGCCTTGGTGTAAAGAGCCTTGGCGCCATCGACATCCTGCGCGTTGTAACGCGCATCCGCATCCTGCATCAGCTGATCGTAGGGATGGATGGCGTTCGGCTTGGTCTTGGACCGATGCAGCATGCTGCAACCGGCGAAAACCGGAATCATCAGCAGCAGAAACGTGACGCGTGCGTATCCCATCTTCACCAGCAAATCTCCCTGTCATCCATTATTGACAATGTCGCGATCGGACAAATCCAGAAGCCGTTCCGACATGATGCTGCGACTTTTTATAGGACGGGGCGCTGTGATGCAACCCGCAACATCAGGAAACGCAGGCCAGTTATCAAAAACAAGTCGGGCGATACTTCATCATTGAAAATGTCGTCGCGACGCAGGCCGCATGCTGGTTTTCGCCTTGCAGTGACACGCGTATCGGGAGGTGCGGCGTGTTGCAAAACGGCGAACCTCGAGCGCTCAGGGAGTGTGATTCATACGCGCTTGTCGGGTTTGGACTACAACACGCGGCGTTGCTCCCTGTGAAAATTCCAAGGACGTTTTTTGCATTCATGGACATGAAACCCGTTTTGCGACTTCTCTCTTTTTTCATTGCCGCGACGTTGTTGCTGACCGGTTGCGTCACCACGGGCGGGGCTGCGCGAACGACCGGTGACGCGGCGAGTGCGGTGGAGGCAAGTTCTGGTCCGATCGATCGCATGATGCAGGCGGTGGGTCTGGCGAAGACCCAACTGCCGGCAGCCACGGAACAGAACTTGCCCTTGCGCATTTTCACTGCGCCCAATCTCAATGCCGGTTCGACGCGCAAGGCCCTGGCCCTGGTCGTGAAGGTGTATCACTTGCGCTCGCTGGATCGTTTCAACCAGACGCCATTCAACGACTTCCTCGACAACGCCAAGACCCAGGCAGCGCTGGGCAGCGACTTGATCGACAGTCGCGAGATGCTTCTGCTTCCGGACCAGCACTACACCAGCACCGAGCACATGCCGGTCGACACGCGTTATGTGGCGTTTGTGGCGCTTTTCCGGGCGCCCGGTTCGCAGCGCTGGCGGTTTGCCTATGACGTCAAGGGTTCTGCCGACAGCGGCATCACGCTCGGTGTCCATGGCTGCGCGATGTCCTCCACGGCAGGTGCGCTGGTGACCGAATTGTCGGACAGTCCGGACTCGCTGGCGTCCGTGCATTGCACAACGCCGGGCTCATGATCGCGGGCGAAAGCGTGCGATCGCCGTTGTTCGCCACGTTCGTGCATCAGCGTGGTCTGGACGTCCATTCCGCCATCCAACGCATTTCCTGCAGCAAGAAGGGGCTCACGTGAGTCAAGCCGCCAAACTATTCTGGGGAGAAGGTTTGTTCCTTCGCCCGCAACACTTCCAGCGTCAGGACGCGTATCACGAATCCCGGCTGCATGAGACCAGTCAGGCGCTGCACCCTTACTGCTGGGGCGTTCGCCAGGTCCGCTTCGACACCCAGGGGCTGGCGACCGGCATGTTGCATGCGCTGCAGTTGTCGGTGATCTTTCCGGATGGCGAGTTGTATGCCGCGCCTGATGCCGATGAACTGCCGCCGCCGATTTCACTGGACGGTCTGCCCGAAGGAACGCTGGAGGTAACCATCCATCTCGCGCTGCCGCTGCTGAAGGAATACGGCGGCAATTGCGCGCGCGACAATGGCGATGGCAACGCGCGCTACTTGCAGAACGATCTGCCCACGGCAGATGTTTACTCCGATGCCGCTGAAGCGGACCTGGCGTATCTGAAGAAGTCGGTTCGCCTGATCACCGACGATCAGCCTCGTGAGGCGTATATCACGGTGCCGCTGATTCGCCTGCGGCGTGGCAGCACGGGCGGTTTTGAAGCGGACCCGCACTACGTCCCGCCATCGTTGAGCCTGCGTGCATCGCCTTCATTGTTCCTGCCATTGCGTCGCCTGCTCGATACATTGCAGGCCAAGGCGCAGGCGCTGTATGGACTTCACCGGGAACCGTCCCAGAACATCATCGAATTTCGATCCGGTGATATCGCCTCGTTCTGGTTGCTGCACACGGCCAATACCGCGTTTGCGGGGCTCGCCCATCTTTACCAGAATCCGGGACTGCCGCCGGAAAGGCTTCATCAGGAACTGCTGCGCCTGGCAGGCTCGCTGTTGACCTTCTCGCCCTCGCATCAGCTGGCTGACCTGCCTGCATACAATCATGCCGACTCGGGCCCGGGCTTCGACAAATTGTTCCGGATCATCCGCGAGTTGATCGACACGGTCATTTCCGCCCGCTATTTCGGGATCACCCTGATCGAGGTTCGCCCTTCGCATCATCTGGGCCGGATCGATTCGCAACGCATCGACGAAAAGTCCGCGTTTTACCTGGCGGTCGGCGCCGCCATGCCCGCTGCGGAACTGGTCAGCGTGGTGCCGGTGCGTTTCAAGGTTGGTGCCCCCGACGACGTGGAGAAGGCCGTGTTGTCAGCTCTGCCGGGCGTGCACCTCAGTCATGCGCCCCAGATTCCCGCGGCCATACCCGTAAGGCCTGGCAGTACCTATTTCGCGATCGAGGCGCGCGGTCCGCTCTACGAGCGCATGCTGAAATCCCAATCGATCATGATTTACGTGCCTTCCGGCATCCCTGAACTCAAGCTCGAACTGATTGCACTCACGCCATGACGATGATCCGTACCGCTCCCTCCGCGTCCACCGGCAACGCCGACACGCAGATTCCTGACGCGCCGCGCAGCCTGCTGGACCTGATGTCCGATGGCTTCTACATGTTGCTGCTGATCAAGCGCGGCCAGGTGCCGCTGGCCGAGCAGCCGTTTGCCGATGCGGTGCGACAGTTCCTTGGCAACATGGAGCGCAGTGCCAGTCGCCAGGGCGTGGCTGCGGAGGATATTCACGCCGCGAAGTATGCGTATTGCGCGGTGGTGGACGAGGCGGTGCTCAGCTCCGGTTGCAGCTTCCGTGAAGACTGGGCGCGCAAGCCGCTGCAGCTTGCGTTGTTCGGCGATCATCTGGCAGGCGAGAACTTCTTCGTCCAGCTGGAGCAATTGCGCGCCCAGGGGGCGGCCCGACTGCAGTCGCTGGAGGTTTACTACTTCTGCCTGCTGCTTGGTTACGAGGGGAAGTATCGGCTGGAGGGTACGGAGAAGCTGAGTTATCTCACGGCGCGCCTGGGTGACGAAATCGTCTACCTGAAGGGCAAGCGCACCGGGTTTGCGCCGCATTGGGCGGCCCCGGATCGCGTGAGTCACGTTCTGCGTCGCACGGTGCCGTTGTGGGCTGCGGCCGCGGTACTGCTTGTGGCCGGCCTGGCCGGTTACCTTTCGCTGCGCATGGCCTTGCAGAAAGACACCGCCCAGCGCCTGGCGGACTATCACGAACTGGTGCAGATGCCGGCGCGCACGGCGAACCTCACCATCACGCTACCCTGATCCGACGATCCGTTGGGTACGCCGCTTCATCACCTATGATGAGGGCGATTTCCGGTCCGGAAGGCGCGCGAGGAGTGGCCCTTGTTCATTCATGTAGAAACGCGCCGCCGCCCCCGTTGGCATTGGGCCACGTTGCTGGTGGTCTCGCTTTGCGTATTGGGTTTTGTGGTGCTGGCGTTGACTCCGCCCTCGCAGCGCATTGCGCTGCTGCTGGAATGGGGCACGGTACCGGCGAACATCTTCGACCCGCATGAGCCGCTGTTGCCCCAGCTTGCCGATCCGGCGCTGCTGCGCCTGTTCACTGCGCTGTTCATCCATGTCACCTGGCTGCATCTGCTGAGCAACCTGTTGTTCCTCGTGATCTTCGGTTTGCCGGGGGAGCGCGCGCTGGGCTCCCTTCGCTTTCTGGTGCTGTTCGTGGTGGGAGGCATCGTCGCCAATCTGATCGGCGCGCTTTCGCTGTCCGGTGTGCGCTTGCCGATCATCGGCTGCAGCGGCGCCGTGTCAGCCGTTGTCGGAACCTATGTGGCGCTGTTTCCGCGGGCGCGGCTTGGCTTGGTCCTGCCGCTGGGTCTGTATCTGGAATTCGTGCGGGTGCCCGCGTTCCTGCTGATCGGCATCTGGGTGATGCTGCAATTATTGTTCAGCTATGCGGGGCCGAGCTATGGCGCCTATGTGTGGTGGGCGCACATCGGTGGCTTCATGTTCGGTGTGGTGTTCGCCTTGTTTTCCCGTGAAGGCATCGCGCGTCGCTTGCGCGGCTGAAATCACGCCGGCGTCGCGTTTCCGAGATGCGTGCTGGCGAACTGGCGCAACAGGCGTCGCGCCAGTGGCGTGGCAGCCACTTCCTTGAAGACCCGCGCCGGGTCGCTGCCTTCGCTTTGCATGGCGGAATGTTTGCGACGGATATAGGCGCGCATTACCTCGGCATTGAATTCCGGATGGAACTGCACGCTCAACGCGTGCGGGCCGTAGCGCAACCACTGATGCGGATCCCGCGCCGAACGGGCGAGCACGGTCGCGCCTTGCGGCGCTTCGATGACACTTTGCTCGTGCGTGGTGTGAGCGCGGAAGCTGACCGGCAGGCCCTGCGCCAACGCATCGCGCTTGCCGGCATCGGTGAGTTCAATGGCTTGGGTGCCGATTTCGCGCCCGCCGGAAAGGTAACCCACCGTGCCGCCCAGCGCATGCGCCATCAATTGGTGGCCATAGCACACGCCGAACAGCGGCAGGCTGGCGTCCATGGCGCCGCGGATCCAGTCGGCGGTGCGCTCGCTCCAATCCGCACGCTCGGTCACCATGGCCGCCGAGCCGGTGATGATGGCTCCGGCGACCTCGGTGGCTGGCGGCAATGTTTCCCCGTGTTCGACATCCACCACGCGAAGCCGTTGCGGGTGCAGGCCGGCGCTCAGCCGGAACCAGTGCGCGAAGTCGCCATGGCGGGCACGAATCGCGTCGGGTGCGCGACCGGTACGAATGATCAGAACGGGTTTCATGCAATGAGGTTCGTGCGGGGTGGCATGGTGGTTACGGTTGGTCGGCATCAAGCGCGTCGATCGGCGGCAGCACGGTGAGGATTTCCTGCACCGTGGTCAAGCCGGCCGCCACCTGATCGGCAGCCGAAATACGCAAGGGCCGCATGCCCTCGGACAAGGCTGCCTGGCCGAAGCCGCTCAGATCGAGCTGGGCCGAGACCATCCCGCGCAACAGCGGCGACAATTTGAGCATCTCGTAAATGCCGGTTCGGCCGAGGAAGCCGGTGTTGCGACACTCCAGGCAGCCGACCGGTTGAAACACCTTGTGCGGTACCGGCATGTCCCAGCCGTGCGTAAGCACGTTCCAGGCCTGCGGATCCTGCACGCCCGCCTGCTTGCAGTGCGGACACAGCGTGCGTACCAGCCGCTGCGCGACCACACCGGTCAGCGTGGACTGGATCAGATAGTGGGGGACGCCAAGATCGAGCAGTCGGGTGAGTGCACTGGGGGCATCATTGGTGTGCAGCGTGGACAGCACCAGATGGCCGGTCAGTGATGCCTGCACCGCCATCTGGGCGGTTTCCAGGTCGCGGATCTCGCCGATCATGATGATGTCGGGGTCCTGCCGCAGCAGGGTTCTCACGCCGGCGGCGAAATCCAGGTCGATCGCCGCGTGCACCTGCATCTGGTTGAATTCCGGCGAGACCATTTCAATCGGGTCTTCCACCGTGCACACGTTGAGCTCCGGCGTGGCCAGGTGCTTCAACGTGGAATACAGCGTCGTCGTCTTGCCCGAGCCGGTCGGGCCGGTGACCAGCACGATGCCGTGCGGGCGTTCCACCATGCTGCGCCAGTTCGCTCCCTCGCCGGGGGAGAAACCCAGTTGCGCGAAGTCCTTCACCACCAGGTCCGGGTCGAAGATGCGCATCACCACCTTCTCGCCGAACGCGGTGGGCATGTTGGAGATGCGCAACTCCACCTCGCGCCCCGACGATGAGCGGGTCTTGATGCGACCGTCCTGCGGGCGGCGCTTTTCGGCCACGTCCATGCGCGCCAGGATCTTGATGCGCGCCGTCACCGCGGTCATCACCGGCGCCGGCAGCTCGAACACTTTCTGCATGATGCCGTCGATGCGAAAACGGATGTGCCCGATGTCGCGGCGCGGTTCCAGATGGATGTCCGAAGCGCGCTGCTCGAAGGCGTATTGCAGCAGCCAATCGACAATGTGCACGACGTGACGATCGTCGGCACCGACTTCGCCACTCTTGCCCAGCTCCACCAGTTGCTCGAAATTGAGAATGGAAGCGGAGGCATTGCTGCCGTGCTTGGCATCCTGCGCCATTTGAATCGAGCGCTGGACGCCGTAGAACTCCTGCAGGTAACGGTTGATGTCGATCGGGCTGGCGACTACCCGCTTGATGTCCCGCCGCAACATCTGGCTGAGGTCCGGCGCCCAGCCGGACTCGAACGGTTCGCAGGTGGCGAACGTCACTTCGCCGGGCGTGGCCTCGATCGGCAGAATCCGGTGTCGTTTGGCATAAGCCTGGCTGACTACCTGGGTCACCGACGAGACGTTGATCTTCATCGGATCGATCTTCAGGTACGGCAAGCCGGCGTGACCGGCAAGCCATTCGGTCAGCGCCTCAAGGCTCAGTGGTCGCCCCGGATCCTGCTGGTTGGCCAGCTTCGCATTCGCGATCACCACCAGCGGGTGCAGCTCTACCGTGCTGCGTCCGGCGCGGGCGCCCATGCGGACCTGTTTGGCCTCGTCGGCCAGTACAAACCCGTCCACCACCAGCGCCGCCAGCAGTTCGTCCAGCTCCAGCCGACCCCGTCGACCAAGCAGCGAAGCGATTTGCGGTGAAGCGGCCATCCAGTGATATCCCCGTGCATTTTCCGGGCGTGGCCCAGTGCCAAAGCAAGCTGCGGCTATACTAGCGCGCTTTAATCAAGGTCACGGAAAGCCATGTCCGCACGCACCTTCCAGGATGTGATCCAGACCCTCAACCGCTACTGGGCGGCGCAGGGCTGTGTGCTGTTGC
Source organism: Rhodanobacter sp. TND4EL1 (assembly GCF_054061035.1). Lineage (NCBI taxonomy): Bacteria > Pseudomonadati > Pseudomonadota > Gammaproteobacteria > Lysobacterales > Rhodanobacteraceae > Rhodanobacter > Rhodanobacter sp. TND4EL1. Next base: position 347,990 of record NZ_JBSSDT010000004.1, on the reverse strand, counting down.
AGCCGCTCGACACTGAAGTCGGCGCCGGCACGTTTCACCCCGCCACCTTCCTCCGGGCGCTGGGTCCGGAGCCGTGGTCGGCCGCCTATGTGCAGCCGTCGCGCCGCCCCACGGATGGCCGTTACGGCCAGAACCCCAATCGCCTTCAACATTACTACCAGTATCAGGTGGTGATGAAGCCGAATCCGGAGAACATCCTGGATCTGTACATCGGTTCGCTCAAGGAGCTGGGGCTGGATCCGCTGGTGCACGATTTACGCTTTGTCGAGGACAACTGGGAGTCGCCCACGCTCGGCGCCTGGGGCCTGGGCTGGGAGGTCTGGTTGAACGGCATGGAGGTGACGCAGTTCACCTACTTCCAGCAGGCCGGCGGCCTGGAATGCCGCCCGGTGACGGGCGAGATCACCTACGGCCTGGAACGTCTGGCGATGTATCTGCAGAACGTGGACAACGTCTACGACCTGATCTGGACCGACGGCCCGCGCGGCACGGTGACCTACGGCGACGTGTTCCTCCAGAACGAAGTGGAGCAGAGCACCTACAACTTCGAACACGCGAACGTGCCCGAGTTGCTGCGCTGGTTCGATGTGTGCGAAGCCACCGCCAACCAGCTGATCGCCGCCAACCTTCCGCTTCCCGCCTACGAACAGGTGATGAAAGCCAGCCACACCTTCAACCTGCTCGATGCCCGTCGGGCGATCAGCGTGACGGAACGTCAGCGCTACATCCTGCGTGTGCGCACCCTGTCGCGCAGCGTCGCTGAAACCTATGTGGCACAGCGTGAAAAAATGGGTTTTCCCGGCCTGAAGCAGGCTGCCGCCGCGCGCACCAAGGAGCAGGCCGCATGAGCGCCGTCGCCAAATCATTGCTGATCGAGCTGGGCACCGAAGAGTTGCCGCCGAAGGCACTCGACGAGTTGTCCGCCGCCTTCCTGCGGGGCATCTGCGACGGACTGGCCAAGCGCGGCGTCGATGCCGCGCTGGATCAGGCGCAAGCTTATGCGTCCCCGCGTCGTCTGGCCGTCCATATCCCCGCAGTGGTGATGGCCCAGCCGGAGCAGACGGTCGAGCGCCGAGGCCCCGCATTGAGCGCCGCGCTGGATGCCGAAGGCCAGCCGTCCAAGGCTTTGCTGGGTTTTGCGCAGTCGTGTGGCGTCGGCGTGGAGCAGCTGGAAAAGCTGGAAACCGACAAGGGCTCCTGGTTTGTCTGGCGCAGCGTGAAGCCCGGTCAACCGGTGGCGGCATTGTTGCCCGGCATTCTCGAAGAGGCTCTGAAGGCGCTGCCGATCCCCCGGCCGATGCGCTGGGCCGACCACGACTACAGCTTCGTGCGTCCGGTGCATTGGCTGGTGATGCTGCATGGCGCCGAAATCATCGACGGCGAGGTGTTGGGGTTGCACAGCGGGCGCAAGTCACGCGGCCACCGCTTCATGCATCCGCAGCCGGTGCACGTGGCCGATGCGGATGGTTGGCTGGACGCGATGCGCGCGTGCAACGTGCTGGCCGATCCGCGTGAGCGGCGGCAGCGCATTCACGACCAGATCGACCAGGTGGCGGGTGCCACCGGGGGCGTGCCGCAGCTGGACGACGCCTTGCTGGACGAGCTGGCCAATCTCACCGAATGGCCGGTGGCGATCGCCTGCACCTTCGAGCGCGAATTTCTGGCGGTGCCGCCCGAGGCACTGGTCACCACCATGGTCGCGAACCAGAAGTTCGTGCCGGTGTTCGATGCCAGTGGCAATCTCACCGAGCACTTCATCGGCATGGCCAACATCGAAAGCAAGGATCCGGCCGAGATCCGCAAGGGCTACGAGCGCGTGATCCGTCCGCGCTTCGCGGATGCGAACTTCTTCTGGGATGAAGACCTGAAGACGCCGCTGGCCGGCTACCAGGAACAGCTCAAGGGCGTCACCTATCAGCAGGCGCTTGGCAGCCTGTGGGACAAGAGCGTGCGCGTGGCGGAGCTGGCGCGGATCATCGCCAACCGGGTCGGCGTCGACGCCGGTGAAGCCACCCGTGCCGCCAGTCTGTCCAAATGCGACCTGCTGACCCGCATGGTCGGCGAGTTCCCGGAACTGCAGGGCGTGATGGGGCGCTATTACGCCCGTCACGACGGTGAGCTGGCGAGCGTGGCCGCGGCACTGGACAGCCATTACCAGCCGCGTTTCGGCGGTGACCAGATCGCTGCCGACAAACTCGGCCAGGTCCTGGCCGTGGCCGAGCGGTTCGATACGTTGGCCGGCATCTTTGCCGTCGGCATGAAGCCCGGTGGCAACAAGGACCCGTTCGCGCTGCGTCGCGCGGCACTGGGTCTGGCGCGCACCCTGATCGAAGGTGGCCTGGAACTGGATCTGCGCGGAAGCTTCATCGAAGCGCTGGAGCTTCTGCCGGAGGCGGCGCTCGCCGCAGGCCTCAAGCCCGGCAAGGACGGCAAGCCGCCCGAGCTCAACGCCGGTCAGCGCCGCGCCATTCTGCTCGACGAATTGTATGACTTCGTGCTCGACCGTCTGCGCGGTTATTACGCCGAGCAGGGTTTTGACCACAACCAGTTCGAAGCCGTGCTGGCCGTGCAGCCGGCCAGCCTGGCCGACTTCGATCGTCGCCTGCGGGCGGTGGCGGAATTCGGTCGGTGCGCAGAGGCGGTCAGTCTGGCGGCGGCCAACAAGCGCGTGGCCAACATCCTGCGCAAGCAGTCGGAAGACCCTGCCGCACCGCCGATCAGCCGGACCGTGGATCCGGGCTGTTTCGAGGCCGACGCAGAACGCGAACTGGCCGCCGCTCTGGCTTCGGCCCAGCAGGACAATGCCGCGGCGCTGGATGCCGGAGACTACGCAACCGTGCTGACCCGTCTTGCCCGTCTGCAGGCACCCGTGGATGCCTTCTTCGAAAGCGTGCTGGTCAACGCCGACGATCCCGCCGTGCGCGCCAACCGCTTGGCGCTGCTCAGTCAACTGAAGACACAATTCGGCGCAATCGCTGATATCGCCCTGCTTTGAGGACTTGAAAAAAGCGCGGCAGCCTCGGGCTGCCGCGCTTTTTTATTTCCGCTCAACCTGTCTCTGTCTCGCGCGTCTTGCGAATGCGCTCGCCAAGCTGCTGGTTGAACGAAATCATGGCCAGCGGATCCACGTGCGAGCCACCCGGTCCGAGAATTTCGTAAAGCCGGGTAAGCAGGTCGCTGTTCTCGGACAGTGAAAGCTGACTGTTGGCCAGGCTCAGCTCCGACTGCAGGATGCGTACGGCGGTGTTGAGGCGCTGCGTATCGACCGTGTCATGGATCGCCACGCCACTGAACCCCGCACGCTTGTGCAGGCGATGCTGCCCCACGCTATCCGAGCTGTACTGCTCGCTGTTGTCGACCGAAGTCGGGTCCACCTGCAGCGCTCCCTCGCCGGCCACCAGCCAGACCAGCGAAATGCCCAAGGTCCGTGCCAGCGTCACGCAGCGTGCCCGCGAGGGATCCGTGTTGCCGTCTCGCCAACTACGCACGACTCCTTCGGAGAAGCCGCATAACCTTGCGATTTCGGTTGCGCTGCCGACCCGCTGGATAAGCAGCTTTATGCGGTCCGAGAACGAGTTGACAGCAGGCTGACTGGTAGCAATTTGCGTATTCATGGGAGAGGTCGGCCGGAGGGTGGGAGGAGTAAAGCGGGGATTATCACCAAAGCTCATATAGGTCAAGGTATTGCGGCGTGAGATTTTGGTTACAAAAGCGTTGACCGGCGCAATAGCTTGCACTAACTTCGTAATGCTCTGCACCACAAGTGACGTAAAAACTTGCGGCAAATCAATGGTGTGGATGCAGCTCGGCGAGCCGGTAACCGATGTCGGTTGGACAGCTCGTACATGTAGAAATTCCGCTCGAATTCTCGGGCCAAATCTTGGGGAGTCAAGATAGTGAACCATTCTCGCAATAAAGTGGCGACGCATCAGTTGCGCCGCACGGCTCTGGCCATTGGCCTTGGTCTGAGTTTGGTCAGCGCGGGGGCGCTGGCACAGGATGCGCAGAACGCGCCGGCAGCCAATCAGGGTCCGGTCAAGGATCTGCAGACGATCACCGTGACCGGCTCGCGCATTCACAGCGTGGACGTGGAAACTGCCCAGCCGGTGTTCACCGTCACCCAGGCGGACATCCAGAAGACCGGCTTGATCAGCGTGGGCGACATCCTGGCCAACCTCACGGTTGCCGGTGCACAGACCTTCAGCAAGGCGGGCGTGCTTACCTCCAATCCGGAGCAGGGCGGCCAGTACGTCAACATCCGCAATCTTGGTGAAAACCGCACGCTGGTGCTGGTCAATGGCAAGCGCTGGGCCTCCAGTCTCGCTGGCTACACCGACATGTCGACGATTCCGTCTGCGCTGATCGAGCGCATCGACATCCTGAAGGATGGCGCGTCGGCGATCTACGGTTCCGATGCCATCGCGGGCGTCATCAATATCATCCTGAAAGACCATTACACCGGTGCTGAAGTCTCGGGCTACTACGGCCAGAATGAAGCGGGCGACGGTACCAAGGACGCCTATTCGTTCACGATGGGCACCAACGATGACAAGAGCTCGCTGGTGTTCGGCGCCAACTACACCAAGGAAGGTGCGATCTGGGCCAACAAGCGCGAGGCCACCAGCTATACCTATGGTCCGAACCATATCGACGACGGCCTTAGCGGAACCGGCCCGTGGGGTCGTTATCGCTACGTCAATGCCACCGGCGGCGCGACCGGCCCCAACCAGGTCATCAACCATACCGGTTCGTTCGACGGCGTGGGCGTGGGCGCGGATTCGCGCAACCCGGCGAATTACCATGCAGCTGGCAGCAACGGGGTCAACGATTACTACAATCCGACCCAGCAGATGAATCTGGCGGGTTCGAACGAGCTGAAGTCGATCTTCACCAACGGTCGCTATGATTTCAACGAAAACGTGTCGTTCCGCGCCACCGGCATGTATGCCGAACGCCAGAACACGCGCCAGGTTGCCGGTTACCCGTTGAACAGCCTGACCCAGGCCACCAACCCGGTCTACATCAGTGGCGACAGCTACTACAACCCGGCGCCGGGCAACCAGCTGTTCTTCTACCGCCGTACCGTCGAGCTTCCGCGCGTCACCACCAACAACGTCAAGTCGTATCACTTTGACGCCGGTTTCGAGGGTTCCTTCGACGTGGGCAGCCGCGTGTGGAACTGGGACGTCGGCACCAACTACAACAAATACGATGTGGTCGAGTACGGTTCGGGCAACCTCAACCTGTCCAACCTGAAGCAGGCGCTGGGTCCTTCCTTCCTCAATGGCGACGGCAAGGTCCAGTGCGGTACCGCGGCGAATCCGATCGCGTTCACGCAGTGCGTGCCGTTCGATGTTCTGGGCGGCCCGTCGGCTTCGAACCCGCAGGCACTGTCGTACATCAACAGCCTGAGCCAGAGCACGTTGCAGAGCGTCTCCAAGGAATACACCGCCAACATCACCGGTGGTCTGTTTGACCTGCCGGCGGGCGAGGTGGCCTTTGCGGCCGGCTTCGAACATCGCAAGATCAGCGGCTATGACCTGCCGGATCAGCTGTCCGGTTCGGGCAAGACCACCGACCTGGCTGGTGGTGCAACACATGGCAACTACAACACCAACGAAGTCTACGTCGAGTTGAGTGCCCCGCTGTTGCGTGACCTGCCGGGCGCGAAGCTGCTGTCGGTCGATGTCGCCAGCCGCTATTCGCACTACAGCAACTTCGGCAGCGCCACCAACAACAAGTACAGCTTCCAGTGGAAGCCGATCGACGACTTGATGATGCGTGGCACGTACGCCGAAGGCTTCCGCGCTCCGACCCTGGACGATGTGTCCGGCGGCGGCTCGCAGAGCTTCGACTACTACACCGATCCGTGTGATACCCAGTTTGGTGCAGCCGCAAGCAACGCCGGTGTGGCCGCGAAGTGCCAGGCCGAGGGCCTGTCGTCCACCTTCCGTCAGCTCGCCACCACCGGCCTGCCCATCTCCTCGCCGAATACGCAGAGCACCTCTGCGTACAACGCCGGAGTGGGCAATGCCAGCCTGACTCCTGAGAAGAGCGTCAGCAAGACCGCCGGCCTCGTCTACAGCCCGCAGTGGATCTCGGGTCTGGACGTGAGCGCCGACTGGTACAACATCAAGATCACCAACGTGATCACGTCGATCAGTGCCAACTACGTGCTCAACCAGTGCTACCTGGCGAACTCCGCGACGTATTGCGGTCAGTTCGGTCGTGACCCGGGTACCGGCCAGGTGGTCGGCCTGAATCGCGGCAACATCAACCAGGGCATGCTCTCCACCGAAGGTTGGGATTTTGGCGCGCATTACCGTCTGCCGGAATTCGGCTACGGCAAGTTCGCCGTCAACCTCGACGCGAACTACCTGACCGCCTACAACACCCAGAGCACTTCGGACGCCGACGTCGTCGGTTACGCCGGAACCTGGAGCCTGCCGCGCTGGCGCATCAATGCCGGCCTGGACTGGTCGATGGGTGATTTCGGTGCCTCGTGGAGCCTGCGTTACTACGGTGCGTTCCGTGACGAGTGCTGGGACGATTCCGATCCGACCAATCCGGTTGAGTGCAACCAGCCGAATTACGAGGGCAAGAACTGGGGTACCGGTGCCAACCGCAAGGGTGCCATCGTGTTCCACGACATCCAGGTCCGTTACAACACGCCGTGGAACGGCAGTATCCAGGCTGGCGTGAACAACGTGTTCGGCAAGGAACGTCCGATCACGTATTCGGTGACCAACAGCAACGCGTCCTACTACGACCCCGCGCTGGACATCGATCGTTACTTCTTCGTGCGTTACACCCAGAAGTTCTAAGCGTCAGTTGACCTTCTGATGAGACATGGGCCGGGATCCTCAGGGATCCCGGCCTTTTTGTGCGTGGCTGACGGGTAACCAGTGGATATCAGGCTCCAGAGTTCTCTTGTTCGAGGTGCAAATGGCGGCATCGCGCAGTGCAATCGCTCGATTGGAAGCCTCGCTGGACCCATTGGCGCGCCAGGAAGCAAAGCCAGTTGCTGCCCAGCGCCGGGCGCCGTGTGGCCCTTGCAGCAAAATGCGCGCCAAGGCTTAGCGTAAAAAAACATGCGGAAAAAGTTACGAAAGTGTTGACCTAGGCAAGCTCTTGAATTAGCGTCGTAGCAACTTGCGCAATCCATTGCGCAAGAAATTGCTGTCAGTTCATGTGGATGGGGTGGCTGTCAGTTCATGTGGATGGGTGGTTGCCGAGCTTGTATGCGGTGTTGCCGCCCTTCGATGTCTGAAAACACAAAAAAGTTTCATATGCCCACTGGGCTGGGCTGAACTTGGGGAGTTACTACTGATGAATTCGCGTAAAAATTTCAACACCATGCCGCTGCAGCGCACCGCGCTTGCCTTGGCATTGGGCCTCGGCTTCACCGGACTGGCCTTTGGCCAGGCAACCACGGGTAGCATCTTCGGTCAGGCGCCAGCGACATCCGGCGAAACCGTCACCGTAAGCGGCTCCACCGGCATCACCCGCGAAGTTGCCGTCGACAGCGCAGGCCGCTATCGGGTCTCCAACCTGCCTCTGGGCACCTACACCGTCACCCTCAAGAAGGACGGCGTGGCAGTCGAGTCGCGCGACAACATCGCCATCGTCGTCGGCGCGGGCACCACGGTGTCTTTCGCCGGTGCGCAGAATGCACAGAACCTCGAGGCCGTGACGGTCCAGGCTAATGCGCTGCCCGTGATTGACGTCTCCTCGGTTGATGCGCGCACCGTGATCACCGCTGAAGAACTGGCCAAGCTGCCGATCGGCCGCAACGCCGAGGCGATCGCCCTGCTCTCGCCGGGTGCAGTCAGCGGCAACGGCGCGTTTGGTCGCACCGTGTCCTTCGGTGGCGCCGGCGTCACCGAAAACGCGTATTACATCAATGGTTACAACACCACCGATCCGCTGAAGGCGCTCGGTGGCGTGGGTCTGCCGTACGGTTCGATCGACCAGCAGGAAACCTACACCGGTGGCTACAGCGCCATGTACGGTCGTTCGGACGGCGGCGTGATCAGCCAGGTCGGCAAGCGTGGCACGAACGAATGGCACTTCGGCGCACAGGTGACCTGGGCTCCCCGTGCACTGGCCAATGATCCGGAAAACATCTATTACCCGGACGGGCAGCCGCCAGCGGGCTTTGTCTACAACAATCCGACGCTGCCGGGCACGATCTATCGCAACCGCAAGAACAACACCAGCTGGGATACGACCTATTCCGCGTACGTTGGCGGCCCGCTGATCAGTGACCGCTTGTATATGTTCGTGGCCGCCGAGGCCGAGAAGCAGGAGGGTTCGTCCACCTCCACCTCCGCCGCTGGCGCCCCGAACGTGAACCAGTACAAGTACAGCAGGCCCAAGCTGTACACGAAGTTGGACTGGAATATCAACGACAGCAACATCCTGGAATACACCCACATCCAGAGCAACGAGTCGTACGCCGGCGATCTTTACGACTACGACTACGCCACTGGCACGCATAGCCAGGAAATCTCGGGCCACCCGACCTCGACCAAGGACGCCAGCAAGTTCGACATCGGCAAGTACACCGGTTACCTGACCGATGACCTGACGCTGTCGGTTACCTACGGCAAGAGCAAGACCGTCAACTTCACGGAGATTCCGGGCCTCAGCGCCACGCTGCCGTTCCTGTCCGGCGTGACGAACCAGGATCCGGCCATCACTGGCGGCACCCCGATTCGCAATGGCGTCGCCGCTTACGCGACCACCACCCCGGATGCCGGCAGCAAGACCCGCGGTCTGCGCGCCGACTTGGAATACCAGCTGGGTGATCACCACCTCGCGCTCGGTATCGACAACCAGTCCTACTTTGCCCACAACCAGGGGCAGGACATGGGTGGTCCGGGTTACATCTGGATCTACAGCAAGGCTGGCGTGCCGACCAAAGCGGTCAACCCGGCCCTCGGTGTTGGTGCTCCGGGCGGCAATGGTTACTACGTCCAGAAGTACATCTTCAAGACCACCACCAGCATGTCGGTGAAGCAGAAGGCGTTCTACCTGGAAGACAAGTGGCAGGTCAGCGACAACGTGTTGCTGAGCCTGGGCGTGCGTAACGACCACTTCACCAACTACAACAGCGCCGCCAAGCCGTACGTTGACCAGAAGAACCAGTGGGCACCGCGTCTGGGCGCCAGCTGGGACGTGTTCGGTGACCAGTCGTTCAAGGTCTACGGCAACCTGGGTCGCTACTTCCTGGCCTTGCCGAACAGCGTGGCGATCCGTGGCGCATCCGCGTCCACGTACACCCGCGAATACTTTACCTACACCGGCATCGATGCCGAAGGCAACCCGACCGGTCTGGGCGCTATGGGTCCGGGCCCGGTCTCGGCCAACGGCGAATACGGCGTGGCGCCGGACAACAAGACCTTCGGTCCGACCGACCTGAAGTCGCAGTATCAGGACGAGGCGATCCTCGGCTTCGACAAGACCCTGGGTTCTGATTGGGCCTACGGTGCCAAGGCGACCTACCGCAAACTGCAGTCCGCGATTGATGACGTCTGCGACAGCGACAAGATCTACGACAAGCTCGACAAGCAGGGCATTGATAGCTCCGCATTGGACGTCCACGGTTGCTACATCTTCAACCCGGGCCGTACCAACACCTTCCTGCTCAATGACTTGGCGAATGGCGGCTACAAGAGCGTCCAGATGTCGCAGGCGGATTGGGGCTTCAACCAGGGTGCCAAGCGCAAGTACTACGCGCTTGACATGTATCTGGAGCATCCGTTCAACAACGGCTGGCAGGCACGTGTCGACTACACGTTCTCGCGCAGCTGGGGCAATACCGAAGGCCAGGTGCGTTCCGACCTGGGCCAGGACGACGTCTCCAAGACGGAAGACTGGGATGCAGCCGAGATCATGATTGGCAGCGGTGGCTTGCTGGCCAACAACCGCCGTCACCAGCTGAAGATGCGTGGCAGCTACCAGATCACGCCGGAATGGCTGGTCTCGGCCGCCCTGCGCGTTCAGTCCGGTTCGCCGAAGAACTGCCTCGGCTACTTCGGTCCGAACCAGACCGATCCGATCGGCTACAAGGGTGACTACCACTACTGCTTCGGCAAGGTCAGTGGCAACGGCTCGGCGGGTAACACCCCGTGGACCGAGAAGGTTGATCTGGGCGTGATCTATCGTCCGGCGTTCGCCGAAAACAAGCTGGGCATCGCGCTCAACGTGTTCAACGTGCTCAACCAGCGCCGCGCGATTGCGACTGACCCGCGTTCGTCGACCGACGTCTCGACCTTGTCGAACACGTATGGCATGGGTACGTATTACTCGTCGCCGCGCTACGTTCGCATGTCGGTGTCGTACGACTACTAAGCAACGCGTACAACGGAAAGAGCTACCTGCTCCGACCTGAGTGATCAAAACGCCACCCCGATGGGGTGGCGTTTTTTTTTGAGTTGTGCCGCCAACGTGCACGCGGCAATACTTGCCCGGCTTTGCATGAATCAATGCAGGCCTGTTGGAAATCTCGGATCAGGACATCGCATGAGTCAGTTCGCACTGCTGCGCAAGCGCCGCTTCGCACCGTTTTTCTGGACCCAGGCGCTGGGTGCCTTCAACGACAATGCGTTTCGCAATGCGCTGGTGATGCTGGTGGCGTTCCAGATGGGTCTGGACGATCACACGGTATCGCTCTACACCAATCTGGCGCCGGCGCTGTTCATCATCCCGTTCTTTCTGTTCTCGGCCACGGCGGGTCAGTTGGCGGAGAAATTCGAGAAGAGCCGGATCATTCGTTACGTGAAGCTGTTCGAGATTGGCGCGATGGTGTTGGCGGCTTACGGTTTTTACACGCATCACACCTCGCTGCTGCTCATCGTGCTGTTCATGATGGGCATGCACTCGACCATGTTCGGGCCGATCAAGTACGCGATCCTGCCGCAGGCGCTGAAGCGCGATGAGCTGGTCGGCGGCAACGGCCTGGTCGAGATGGGTACGCAGATGGCGATGCTGGTCGGCATGATTGCCGGCAACTCGTTGATGCTGGTGGCCGGCGTGGGCCCGTTGCTGGCGTCGGGTGCCACGATCGCGGTGGCGATCGCCGGCTATCTGGTGAGCCGGAAGATTCCGCTTGCGCCGGCGACGGCGCCGGCGCTGAAGTTCAACTGGAACCCGTTCAGCGAAACGGCGCGGGTGCTGGCGATCACCCGCGAAGATCGCGCAGTGTTCAACGCCATACTCGGCATTTCGTGGTTCTGGTTCTTCGGCACCGTGTTGATCGCGCAGCTGCCGATCTATACGCGCGAGACGCTGGGCGGCGACGGTTCGGTCAACACGCTGGTGCTGACCCTGTTCTCGATCGGCACCGGCGTCGGCGCGCTGCTGTGCGAGCGGATGTCCGGCCGGCGGGTGGAAATCGGCCTGGTGCCGCTGGGGGCGTTCGGACTGACGGCCTTCGGTGTCGACCTGTACTTTGCGCGTCATGGCATCGCCGTGGCACGCGGGCTGGACTGGCTGGCTTTCCTGCGTTCCGCGGGCAGCTGGCGGGTGGCGCTGGATCTCACCTTGATCGGCGTGTTCGCGGGCTTTTACGTGGTGCCGCTGTTTGCCTTCGTGCAGGCGCGCGCGCCGCGCGAGAAGCTGTCGCGAATCATCGCCGGCACCAACATCCTCAATGCACTGTTGATCGTGCTCGCTTCCGGCTTCGGACTCGGTCTTGGCATGCTGGGACTGAACGCGCCCCAGATCTTCCTCGCCGCGGCGCTACTCAACGTGCTGGTCGCCTGGTACATCTTCACCTTGGTACCCGAGTTCGTGATGCGTTTCATCACCTGGGTGCTGGTGAACACGCTGTACCGGGTGCGCGTGGAGGGCACGCAGCAGATCCCCGAGGAGGGGCCGGTGCTGCTGGTGTGCAACCACGTGAGCTTCATGGATCCCATGCTGCTGATGGCCAACCTGCGTCGCCCCGTGCGCTTCGTGATGTATTACAAGATTTTCAACATGCCGCTGCTGAGCTTCGTCTTCCGCACCGCCAAGGCCATCCCGATTGCCGGCCACAAGGAGGACCCCGCGGTGTTGCAGCAGGCTTACGATGCGATCGACGCTGCGTTGGCCGATGGCGAGGTGGTGTGCATCTTCCCCGAGGGTGCGCTTACCGCTGACGGAACCATCGCGCCGTTCCGTGGCGGGGTTGAGAAGATCCTCGCCCGGCGGCCGGTGCCGGTCGTGCCGATGGCCTTGCGCGGGCTGTGGGGCAGCGTGTGGAGTCGACGCGATTCCATGCTGCATCGCGCGCGCCTGCCGCGGCGCATCCGGGCGTGGGTGGAGCTGGTGGTGGACGCGCCGGTGTCGCCGCAGCAGGTCAGTGCAGCGACGCTGGAAGCTCGTGTGCGGGAACTGCGCGGCGATCGCCCTTGAGTTGCGTCTTCCGGCGCACCGGTGGCGCGAGAAGCCAGTTGCTCAGCTGATCCAGCCGCCGATCACGATCAGCGCGACGACACTGAGCCACGCCAGCAACGCGCGCAGCAGCGCGCTGCGCAGTCGCCGCAGTTCGGCCAGCGGGTCGCTGTGTTCCTCGGCATAGCCGTCACCAGCCTCGATATCCGTGAGCACATCGGCTTTCGCCGCAGCGCCCAGGAAACCCGGGCCGGCGCTGTACCAACTGGTCGGTGCCGCTTGCTGGTGCCAGCGTCGCCATGCGTCGATCACCGCATCCCAGTGGCCGACCACCGCCAGCGTGAAGGTCAGCAGCTGCGCCGGCAGCCAGTCCAGTGCATTGGCGACGTAACCGGCAGCGCGCTGCGCGGTGGCGTCCAGGTGCATCGCGTCGTCGTGGGTCAACCTTTGCGTCAGTCGATAGAGCAACGCGCCAGCCGGGCCCAGCAAAAAGAACCACAGCAGCACCGCGAAGCGCCGGCGCAATGCGGCATAGGCGGTGGCTTCGCCCAGTGCGGGTGCGTTCCACGCCACAGGCTGGCCCGCGTCGCCGAGGTGCTGCGCCGCCGCTTCGCGGCTGGCGCCGTCCGGTGCGTGCAGGATCGCCTCGATATCGGCCTCGAATTCGCGCGGCCCCAGGCAGTACAGCAGCACTGCCAGTCCGAACAGCAGAAGCAGCAGGTCGCCCAGTGGCGACCGGCTCAGTAGCCAGACCGCCAATGCGCAAAGCGCCACCGGCAGCGCCAGAATCAACGCCACGCGAGCACCGCCGCTGGTGTCGCCGAGTTGCGCCACCCAGCGCCGGAACCAGCCATCGCCACGCCAGCGAGCCAGTTGCGGCATCAGGTGCAGCAAGCCAAGAGCAATCAGGACGATGAGCAGACGGATGGCCATGGGGAACAGCTTCGCAGGGGTTGGTGACCATTGTATGCGACCACCTGCGTGCAACGTGCGCTATTCAACGCAGACCCGAGGCACGGCGCTCAGTCGCCGAAAATGGCCTGATGAGAGATCGCGTCGACCATGTCGTCGTTGGCCGAGTGCGGAACTTGCGGGCCGCAACCGTCTGCTTCCAGCGCTCGGTCGATCAGCTGGGCGGTGATGAATTGGGTGTGGCTCTTCGCCATCTTCATGCTCACGTAACGGCAGCGGCTTGCCTTGGTCAGGGTGCGTACGAGTTGCTGCAGGCTGGGCTTGGTGTCCAGGGCAATGCCGCGAACTCCCGCCTCCTCCGAGCCGGGTAGGCGCGACAGCGTCAGCGCTGCGCCGGTGCGGGCACGAACGGACAGCAGCGGAGAGCGATAGTCAGCCGCTGCGGTGGCTGGCTCGACAATCACGGCTGTCACGGTCGATGCCGGCTCCGCCGGGCTGTTCGGAACGCTCGCGCTCACGGCAACCCGTCGCGGGAGCAGCCTGGCCTGGGTTGCACGCAGCGGTGTCGGGTTTTTCGCTCGTGGCCCGGTCACTTCCGTCAGCAGACGGACTCGCAGCGCTGCGCCATGAGCGGCCCTGTCGTGGGGCGATCGCCGGAGTGGAGTGACTGGTCCGAACAAAAGCGCCAGCACAGCAAGATGCAGCGAGAGGACGAGGCCTGAAACGGCTCCGCGACGCCATGCCGTGCGCCATGCCAGACGCAGGTCCTGCGTTGTCCGTGCCTGCCGAGGCGTGCTTCCATGCGCCATCGCCGATTCCTGAGTGGGTGTGCCGGATCAGACCGCGGCGCCAGCGCCAAGTTCTCGCAGGAAATTCAGCGCGCGGCCGCGTCGACCAGTGCGCCCAGGTCGAGCCCGGCCCGATCCTGCAGCCAGTACGCCAGCAACTGATAGGACACCGACAGCCGGGTGGACGGCACCAAGCTGCCGTCGGCGATGCCGTCGACGATCTGCTGCGGCGTGAACCAGCGGGCGTCCTCCAGCTCATGATCGCGTTTCTCGATGTGGCGCGAGCGTGCGGTGGCGATGAAGCCGACCATCAGCGAGGCGGGCATCGGCCACGGCTGCGAGGAGTGGTAGCGCACCTCGTCGACGATGACGCCGGCTTCCTCGGCCACTTCCCGCCGGACCGCGTCCTCCAGCGCCTCGCCCGGTTCAATGAAGCCCGCGAGGGTGGAATAACGGCCGGGCGGCCAGCCTGCCTGGCGACCGAGCAGGCAGGCGCCATCGTGTTCCACCAGCATGATCACCGCCGCATCGGTGCGTGGGAAATGCATGCGCGCGCAGTCCGGGTTGGTGCATTGCGCGCGATGGCCGGCGGCCACCAGCAGCAGCGCCGCGCCGCAATGCGAGCAGAAGCGGGTCTCGCGCTGCCAGTGCGACAAGCCCTTGGCATAGGCGAACAGGCCGGCTTCCTCCGCATCCAGCAACAGGCCGGCGCTGCGCAAGCTGACCCGGCGCGCATCAAGTGCGCGTTCCAGTTCGGCAAGGTGTTCGGTGCCTTCGGCGACCAGCAGGAAGTGCGGACGTTCATGGGCCATGCCGAGCAGACTGGCGCGGGTGTCGCCGAGCCAGCGCTCGCGTTCATCGACATCAAGCCAGCGCAGCCGCTTGCTGTCGCGGTGCAGGAACGCTTCGCCCGCGCCGTCCAATAGCAGGTAGCGCGCCGCGCTGGAGCGTGCCTGTTCGACAATCCACACCGATTCATCGCGCGATTCCGCCACGCGATCCAGCACCAGGCTGAGCCCGGCGAACGTGTTGGTGGGGGGAAGCCAGGCCCGGTCCATCGGCGGCTCCTTCAGGCGGAGAACGAGGAGCCGCAGCCGCAGGTGGTCTTCGCGTTCGGGTTGCTGATCACGAACTGCGCGCCGCTGAGGTTTTCGGCGTAATCGATCTGCGCGCCGCCCAGGTACTGCAGCGACAGCGGATCGCACAGCAGGGTGACACCGTCACGCTCGACCGCCAGGTCATCCTCGGCCTGGGCTTCGTCGAAGGTGAAGCCGTACTGGAAGCCCGAGCAGCCGCCACCGGAAATGTACACGCGCAGCTTCAGTGCCGGGTTGCCTTCTTCGGCAATCAGCTCATGCACCTTGTGCGCGGCCGCGGCGGTGAAGATCAGCGGCGTGCCGGCGCTTTGGTAGTCGGGAATCGAGAGGATGGTTTCCATGGCGTTCTAGATGGGGGCGTGGCGGTCTGTAGCCAAGCATAGCGCGTCAGGCCGGCACCGCCTCGTCCACGTCGGCATCCTGCTCGGGGGAGGGCAGGTTGCGCTGTGCCTCCTCGGCCTGGCGCGAAATGCGCCCGTTGACCTGGGCGCCGGCGGCCATTTCCAGCGTGTGGTAACGCAGGTCGCCGTCAATCCGCGCCAGCGGCGCCAGTTCCAGCCGCACGCTGACGTGCACGTCGCCGGTCACATGGCCGTTGATCACCGCCTGCGGCACGTGGATCTCGCCGTGGACCTGGCCGTGCTCGCTCAGGGTGAACATGGCGTTTTCACCCTCGCCGATGACGCTGCCTTCAATGCGACCGTCCAGGTGCAGCGCGCCGCTGAAGCGCACGTCGCCGCGAATGGATGTGCCGCGGGCAATCAGGCTGGTTTCGTTGTTGTTGTTCGAGCGGTCGTTGCGTTTACGGTTGAGCATCGTGGTCCCCTTGGGCGGTGGTGATGTTGCCACTCAGCGCGTCGCCCCACGCAACGGCGCGGCTCACCGCTTCCCCGCTGGCAGGCTTTACGGTGATGCGCAGTCGCGTGGGGCGGAAATCCGCCGGCAGCACGATGGTGCCGTGCAACTGCTGGAAATAGGTGAATCGGAACGGCATGCCGTCCTTCTGCGCGGCATCGCCCAGTGCTGCCCAGTCCAGCCGCGTGACCTTGTCGCCACGCAGGCCTTCCACACTGACCTGCGCGTTGCCGGAAATCTCGTCGCCGCGCTTGGCGTTCTGGGTCAGGCTGAGGCTGAGGTTCCAGCCGCGCGAACCGACGATCGGCTGCAGCTTCACTTCCTGCAGCTTCAGTCCTTGTCGCTGGGCATCGCCGCCGACCAGTCGCGAATAAAACCCCAGGTCCGCGCGCAATCCGCTGAGTTCCTCCTCGCGCTGTGCCAGCGTGCCGCGCAGTGAGCGCGTGGCCACTTCATTGACCTGGGCCGAACGTTGCAGGTTGGCGATCTGCTGCTTGAGATCATCCATCTGGATGAGCGAGGCGCGCTGTTGCCGGTTGTCCACCGCAGCCGGCGTATTGGCCTGCCGGTTGAACGCGGTGACGGCGAAGCCGACCAGCAACAGGCTGACCAGCCACGCCAGACCCAGCCACCACCAGCGTCGGCGATGGCCGGTATCGTCGTGGCGGCGAACCACGAAACGCGGTGGGGGTCGTGAACCCATGCGGCTGTTCCCGGGGAAAACCCAAGGTATAGCCCCGGCGTGACGAAAGCGTCAAGGAACGGCAGCACGAATCGCGTGCTCCCGTTCATTGCGGCCGACGTCAGCTCTGCATCTTGCTCTGCAGATACCGTTCCGCACCGATGTCCTTGATCAGGCTGAACTGCGTCTCCAGCCAGTCGATGTGTTCTTCCTCATCGTGCAGGATGTCCTTGAACAGGTCGCGGCTGATGTAGTCCGCGATGCCTTCGCTGTGGGCGATTGCTTCGCGCAGATCCTTCACCGCGGCCAGCTCCAGATCCAGATCGCCCTGCATCGACTCGATCGCGTTCTCGCCGATGCGCAGCTTGCCCAGGTGCTGCAGATTGGGCAGACCGTCGAGGAAAAGGATGCGCTCGATCAGGTGGTCGGCGTGCTTCATCTCCTCGATCGACTCCTTGTACTCATGCTCGGCCAGTTCGGTGTAACCCCAGTCCTTGAGCATGCGGTAGTGCAGGAAATACTGGTTGATCGCGGTCAGCTCGTTGTAGAGCACCTTGTTCAGAAACTCGATGACCTTGGCATCACCCTTCATGGCTTCCACTCCGCTCGTAGTCAACCACGACTATACAAACTCCGCGCCGCCGCCGACGGAATGAGAACGGAAAGCTTTCGCCCGGCAAGCGGAGCAGGCTCCGGCCGGGCAGCAACATCAGCAAAGGGGAAACTCAGGCCGTGACGAGGGGCAACTGGCAGATCACCTGCGACCGCGCCTGCTCGAACGTGGCGCGCGCTTCGCTGTCACAACTGCCGCAGCAGTCCGAGCAGCCAGTGCGCGCCTGCAATTCAGCAAACGACTGCACGCCCGCAGCAGCTTCGCGGCGGATGTCGTGGTCGGTGACGGCGTTGCACATGCAGATATACATGACGCGTATGAGAACGCGAATGCGAATGATTGTCAACAGAAAGTCCCAACGCGATGTCCGGCATTCAGCCAGGTCGTCCGGTCGTCCCGTCCAGAGCCGATCAGGCGACCGCGCGCCCACCCTGCGGTTTCGCCGGCTCATCCGTGCTGTCGCGCGGCGGCAAGTTGCCGAGCTCCACGCTGAACAAGTCCTCGACCAGCGGCGCGAAATGGCGCAACGCACGCTCGTACACCTGCCGCTTGAAGTTCACCACGTGCGCCGCCGGGTACCAGAAATCCACCCAGCGCCAGATGTCGAACTCCGGCTTGTCGCACGCGTCCAGCTTCAGCGCATCCTCGCCACCGACCAGCTTCAGCAGAAACCACACCTGCTTCTGGCCAATGCACGTGGGCCGCTGATGCCGCCGCACATAGCGGTCCGGCAGGCGATAGCGCAGCCAGCCGTGGGTGGCCGTGATCACCTCCACATGGTGCGCCGCCAGGCCGGTTTCCTCCTCCAGCTCGCGATACATCGCCTCCAGCGGTGTCTCATCCGTACGCATGCCGCCCTGCGGAAATTGCCAGCCATCACGATTGACCCGGCGCGCCCAAAACAGCTGCCCGTCTGCATTCAGCAGCACGATGCCGACGTTTGGACGGTAGCCATCTACATCAATCATGTCGCCTCCTGGGGCCGTACGCCGCAAGCTTGCCGCAATGCCGCCGCGAAGTCCCGCCCCCGATTCAACCACAGCCCGCGAAGCCGCAGCAAGCAACACACTTGAACC
The DNA here is from genome assembly GCF_054061035.1 of Rhodanobacter sp. TND4EL1. Classification (NCBI taxonomy): domain Bacteria; kingdom Pseudomonadati; phylum Pseudomonadota; class Gammaproteobacteria; order Lysobacterales; family Rhodanobacteraceae; genus Rhodanobacter; species Rhodanobacter sp. TND4EL1. The sequence goes on along the minus strand of NZ_JBSSDT010000004.1, from coordinate 329,586 downwards.
AACGCTCCCGGCCCACTACACTTCCGCGCCCGCCCCTGATCGTTCCGATCCATCCCGGCGGGCATCCCAATGGCTATGTAGCTCAGCTGGTTAGAGCACAGCACTCATAATGCTGGGGTCGGTGGTTCGAGTCCACCCATAGCCACCATCTCCCCGTTCGAAGACGTCCAGATAAGTCCAGCAAACCCAGTCGTACCAATGGTTTTGGCCATTTCTGTGTCCAAACACGTCCAGTCCAATCCATTGAAATCCGCGGCATTCGACGGTAGCTTTGACGGTAGCTGATCCCACCAGCTGAGGTGCTACCGTCATGCCGCTTTCCGACATTGCCATACGCAAGGCAAAGCCCACCAGCAAGCCATTGAAGCTGACCGATGGGGGTGGTTTGTACCTGCTTCTAAACCCAACTGGCTCGCGCTGGTGGCGCCTGGACTATCGGTTTGAAGGCAAGCGCAAGACCCTGAGCATGGGCGTCTATCCCGACATCGGGCTGAAGGACGCTCGCGAGCGGCGAGACGCAGCCCGCAAGCTCTTGGCTAATGGCGTTGACCCAGCCCAAAACCGCAAAGCCGAAAAAGCCGCTGGAATGGATAGGGCAGCCAACAGCTTCGAAGTGGTTGCGCGCGAATGGCTGGCGCTCAAAGAGCGCGAATGGACCGCAACCCAATACGGCAAAGAACATGATCGGCTGGAAAACCATGCTTTCCCGTGGATCGGTTCCTTGCCTGTCTCTGACGTCGGCGTTGCCGAAATCCGGCCGCTACTCAACCGCCTGGTCAAGCGTGGCCATATCGAGCAGGCGCATCGTCTAAGGCATCAACTAAGCCGGGTGTTCCGCTACGCGGTTGCGACCGAGCGCGGACTCCGGGACCCCGCGGCAGATCTTCGCGATACGTTGCCAGCGCGCCAGCCGCAGAATTACCCAACGATCATCGACCCGGTGCAGGTCGGCGAACTGATGCGGGCGATCGACAGCTTCAACGGCACCTTCGTGGTGGCCTGCGCACTCAAGTTGGCGCCGCTGTGGTTCTGCAGGCCAGGCGAGATCCGCCAAGCGGAATGGGCACAATTCGATCTGGATGGCGAGCACCCTTGCTATACCGTACCTCCGGCAATCCGGAAGCTGCGCAAGGCCGAGAAGGAGAATCCCAAAACCTTGCCGCACATTGTTCCGCTGTCCACCCAAGCGATAGCCATCCTGCGCGAGTTGCACCCCGTCACGGGGCGTGGCCGCTTTTTATTTCCCGGAGCTCGCAGCGCCAGTCGAAACATGTCGGACGGTGCCGTGAACGCGGCGCTGGCCCGCATTGGCTACAAAGGCGTCATTACCGGCCACGGCTTTCGCCACATGGCGCGCACGCTGTTGGGCGAACTCGGGTGGAATCCGGAAGCGCTGGAGCGCCAGCTGTCGCACAAGGAGCCAGGTGTATCGGGTGTGTACAACAAGGCGCAACACCTGCCGGAACGCAGGAAGATCATGCAGGAGTGGGCTGACTACCTGGATACGTTGAAGGCAGGTGGAGCGGCGCTACCGTAGTGCTGGGGGTGAGCCAGACTCCAGCTGAATCTGCATTACAAACGGGCTAGAACCCGATGCAGACGAACTACGCCGGATGAGTCCGGCAACTATCTTGCTTGCCCACGCCAACCTGAGCCGCCATTTTGCGACGTCGCCCAAGCGATGGCCTCAGTGCTTCATTCCAGCCTAGACCACACTTACGCTAGTTCAAGACCAGACCCGTGAGACCGGATCGCATGACCAAGCCACGTCAGAGTGCCATCAACGCTTCTTTGCGCTCATCATCGCGCCCGCTTGTGCCGACTGCGTACGCACCAACCCTACCGCGCCACACCGGCAGATATGACAGCAGCGAGCGCCTGCCGGACCTCGAGCATCTTTTCGACCGTACGGTCAACCAGATTCGCCACGTTCACGATACTCGGCAACACGGATCTAAGGATTTCGAAGAACGATGGAGCCAAGTGTGTAAGGACTTGTCGAAACGTGGAAACGCCTCCGCATATGCTCGGTGGAAGCACGAGAGGGTGCTCGTCACGCTAACTAAAAGGCGCGCGGAAGCTTGGGCAAAGCTGGAGCTTGTCGATCAGTTGAGTAGTGTTGAGTACCACGTTTCTACTGGACATGAAGAACTTCAAGCGGAGAAGGACAAGCACACCACTCTGTGGGCCGATGCCCCCTTGGAGGTCGCAATCGCCTATTGGATAGAGGCGAGGAACGCCTACAACCAAGGCGATGAACCGCGCGCTTTTCACGCACTTGTTGAGTGTCACTTCTACTTTGGAGTCGCGAATTCACCAAGGACAGAGTCCGAATCGAAGAGCACTATCGGGAAAAACGCCAGAAAGAAGGAGCGGGACGCCATCGCACAGGTCGTTGTGGAGGTTATGCGCGGAATCAACGTCGACAGAACGATCCGCAACCAAGACGAACTTCGGTGGAGAATTGTCGATGCGATCGTGAGTAATGCTGCTCATGTTGAGGTGCTGGCTGCCCACGACAAGAAGGCAGTCGCGGGTAAGCAGGTGATAAATTCGACCCGTGATAGGTTCTTTGAAACTTTGCGAAAGTGGATCGTTAACAATGATCAGCCTTATCCCGAGATCACAAAACTATTCAATCGTCTAAGCCAGCAGCTTTCAAAATAGCTGGCTAGCACAAACAGTAAGAACATTAAAGCCAACAGGTAGCTGCTGTGGCTGTTGTTGCTTCGAACTCCTTCAGACTTTCCAGCACCACGAGGCACTAGGGCTTCGTGGAACAAAGGAAAGTCTGATGTCTCATCAAAACGCAGTCCGCAGTGCACCCGCTGCCAGTCGTACCCCGTCACCCCGCCAGATTTCGCACGCCCTATCCACCGCGATGCATGGCTCCGAACCGTCAGAACCCGCCTTCGACCAAGCCTTGCTTGAGCGCCTAGGCGCCATGATTCAAGCCCTCCAGTCCGCCCCTGACCTTGACCAGGCCATTCGCCTGCCAGAGGTTCTGGGAATCGTGGGCATCTCAAAGAGCAGCTGGTATGCGCGTCTGAACCCACGCTCTCCCACGCATGATCCGCGTGTCCCGCGACCCTTCAAGCTCGGCCACTCTCCGAACTCGCCCTCCGTCTGGTGGCGCTCGGCCGTAGTGGCGTACCTCAATGCTTGCGCAAACGCGCAGGCGTCGTACTGAGGATGCCAACTATGAAGGCCGAAAACACTGCTGCCAAGAACGCAGACGCACGGGAAACGCGTGCCGAAAGAGCCATCCGACTGTTGCAAACGACGTCCACTGATCCCTTCCAGCTGAAGCTGCGGGAGTTCAGGACCTTTTATCCAGCCGTGGCCACCGCCCGACACAAGGGAATGAAGACCAAGCAGATCCTCAAGCTCCTGACCGAAGGCGGCCTGAAGCTTTATCCCGGCCTACTGGAGAAGCTGATGGAGGCCACGAAGCAGGCCGAGGGCACGGCCGCCTGCCAGCACTGCGGTCAAACCTTGCAGACCGAGGTCGCCAATACGAACGCCGGCAACCCTAGCCCAATCGATGGCGAACAACATCCGTCGGAACCGCCGAGCGGGCCTGCTTAAGAAGCCCAGGCACCGCTCCCCTGATCGCCGAACGCCACCTCCAACCCTCGGTCTACGGACCGAGGGTTATTTGCCCACATCCACGAGAATCCAACATGAGCAACCTCGAGCATACCTTTCCGTTCGAATTACTTCCCAAGGCTGGCCAATTTCCACTTCCCATGTTTCAAGCCGCCGTTCAAGAATGCCTCAACGAACGCAAGGTTCCCCTAAAGATGCCCTACTTCACCGCAGCTGCGGCTTATTGCGCCGCGGCCCAGCAGCTGGCCAACATGATCACGCCGACCGGCGACAAGCTCGGAACGAATATCTACGCCCTGGTTAGCGCCATCTCGGGCGAAGGCAAGACCGGAGTTCGACTCGACTTCTTCCGTGCCTTCGATGAGGTCAACTCCAAACTCAAGCGTCAGTTTAAACAGGCCGAGGCCCACTACCGGGAGCAAGAGTACCGCTGGAAGCGCGAGGGACAGGTGCTCTCGGCCGAGCTCGCGACCGCGCCCCAAACGGGTTTGAGCGCCGAAGCGATTCAGCTCCGCATCGACGAGCACTACCACCGCAAGCCCGTTGAGCCCTGTGAGTTGGACTTGTCCATGAAGGAACCGAAGTACGCGTCGCTGTTGCTCGCCCTGACCAACTTCCCTTGCACGACGATCGTTTCGGGCGACTGCGCGAAGTACCTCCGCACGACCATCCTTCCCTTCGATACCTTGTTCTGCGACACGTGGAGTTACGAGGTGATCGATGATCCGCGTGTCAGCGTGGCAAGCTATTACCGGGAGGACCCCCGGCTAGCCATGCTGCTGATGATCCAACCGAGCAAGCTTGCCACCATCCTGAAATCCGCACTGGGCCAAGAAGGACTGGACTCTGGCCTTTTTGCTCGCATTGTCTATTGCAACGCCGAACGCACCGGTGGCGGCCGCTTCTTGGACATCGGCATCATCGATACGCCCGTCGAAACTCGCTGCCGCGACGAGTTCAACCTCAACTTGAAGGAACTCCTGCTTGAAGGTGCCCAAGCCATGGCTACACCGGGATACCGTCGCAGGGAGTTGCGCTTCAACAAGGATGCGGCCGAGCTCTGGATTCGCTATTTCAATTTCGTTGAAGAGCAGCGACAGCCCGGCGGACGCTACGAAAGGGCCATTGAATGCGCTGCTAGGCTGGCGGAAAACGTTGCACGCATGTCTGCTGGCTTCCACGTGGCCGAACGATTCAAAGGTGATGAAATCGGTGTGGAATGCCTGTTGTGTGCCATTGCAATCTGCGACGAATCGTCGAAAGACTACATGGGCACTTTCGTTCGGGAGAATCCGGAAGAGGCGGATGCCATGCGCCTGTATGGATGGCTGGTCGAGAAGCTCCGGACCGAGCCAGCCCGCAATGGGGGGCGGGTCCGACGGGAACACGACTTAAGCTACGTCAGCAGCATTTCCCGCCTGGCACCCGGAAGGCGTATGCGCGGCAAGAGCGTCCACGGACTGATTGCTATCCTCGTGCAGAAGAAGCTGGTTGAAATTCGGTTTGTGCCGGTTGGCAGAGGACAGACCGCCGAGAAGATTCGACTCCTCGATCTCCCAAGCCAATGGCCCCAGGAAAAGACGGAGGCAGCCTGAACCGTGCTAATTGTGCGGACCGATTGCACAATTAGCACGGTCACGGGGGAGGATGTCCGCCATCCTCCCCGTCCCGTCAGCCCCTCACCGTTCCCCTGTCCGCCCCGGGCGCCACGCCCCCTCATGAGGCCGGCGAACGGATAGGGGACGTCGCTGGCCGATCCGACCTGCCATACGAAGAAAGGACTGATCCGCATAGTCTGCTGCGGTCTTCGTCGATGCTTCGCCGCATTTTCTTTCCGCGTTACACACGTTCGCTTCCGCATGTACGTATCCGGCGTGCCTCGGTTCACGCCGGTACGCGCAAGGCCGCCCGTGCAGACGGCAGGCGACCCAACCGAAGCTGTGGCTCGAACCCGGGCGGATATTTGCTGCGCTTGCCGCCCAACATGCGTTTGAGAAGCCCAAGGCTGTCATCGCGTCGGCGAGGCCTGCCGCCGCGGCTGCATCCAACCTTCTTGCGTTCAGAGCGCCGGAAGCACTGGCCTTTGTCGCCGATCACCTTGAGCACGCAGTCCTGCTTGGTGAGGTAGTGCAAGGCCTTGCGCAGGCCGACCATCTTTTCCCAATCGTCCAACTCCAGCATTCCCAGACCATCGTAGTCGTACTTCGCACGATCAGCCCAGCAGTTGTAGTAGCTGCCTGGTCCCTGCCCGGTATGGCGGGCCCAGGCCTCGCCCAATTTCTGAGATAGGTAGCCACCATTACGCTGGAGATTCCCATCGCAAATCACCATCAGATGCCAATGCATGCCCCGGACCGCACCGGTTTCGCACTTGATGACGTAGCCCAGATACCCAGGTAACAAATTGCGCTTGCACGCCTTGCCCCGCAGCCATCGCAACCATCCGTTGACATCTTTCTCCGCCTTAATCACATCGAAATAGGGGGCACAATACAAATCGAGGCGAAGGATCAGCAGGCGAGAGTGCTTGTCTGCCAAGTGGCAGATGAACTCACGAGCACTGTTGAAGTTGTCCTGCGCCTTCCTCTCTTGCGCCTTCAATTCGTTGATGAAATGTCGGGTCCTGCAGGCCCTGCGAACGAATCTTGCCAACTTCTCCAGCAGCCGTGCCAACTCCGGTGCCTGGGCGGCACCTTGGTTTTCCCACTGAACGATAGAAGGGGCGTAGCGCTTCATCGCCCTTAGCATCACCGCCGTTACCGGATTGAAGACGTGGTTGGCATACGCCACACCCCAATCGACTCGGTACTGGTTACAACATTGGACGATCTTGCGCCCCAGGACGCTGAGTTTGTAGGCCTGCGGGTGTCCACCGCTGCATATCCCTGACGCACGCGCGCACACTCCACCTTTGTCGTGCAGCAAAGCCTTGTGGAGCATTGGCAGCGCATTTTCGGTGAAGCCCTTGAAGAGAAGGTCCTCGGTCGTAAACCACACCGACTCCTGATCGGTTGCGTAGTACTGATCGGTGCCTGCCATCTGAACCAAGCCGTTCCGCGTTTTCATCCGGACACATGTTTCGGCCAACATGTCCCGGTTCTCCTCAGATCGAATGATTTGATGGATCTTCGAAGCCGTTGGGAACGCATCTTTTGCTTCGCTCGCGTGGGATGATTTTGATAGGTTCTTGCAGAGCATGGGTTATCCGTTGATGGCGACTTATTCGTTCACATGTATTTGTGGTGACGTAAGGAATTACAGGGGCGGAGTGAAGCCGTGACTCTTGATCCATGCCAGGGTGTCTATTGGATGATCGCCATTTAATAACTCCTATAGAAGCTCCAATAGAAAGTCTATAAATCCGTAATTCGCCTACGGGATGAATTCGGGAAAGTATCCATTGCCAGCAGTCGAACAGGCCCGCTTCTCTGCATGTGTTCAGTTGGTCAGGAGTGTCGAGTTAGCGTGCGCTCAATACGTCCTGAAAGGTCGCCACGCGCTGCACGCGAAAAAAATGAAGCCAGTCCATGACGAGGAGGGCGCCAAAGCGCCCTCCCCGATTCTTTACCCCACCGTGTCGTGGCTACCGCCACCCGCCACTCGCTATGCGAGCCACCCTTGCGTCCAGCTTGCTTCCGAGGCTGGTCGGCACTTTGTTGGGCGACGGATCGCTGGCGTCTGCCGCCGGACCATCTGGGTAGAACTCCTCAACGATCGCCGGAACATCTTCTTCCTGTTCCTCGAACGCGCCATTGGCGAACCCTTGCCGCGCGGCCTCGTCCAGCGCAGCTTGGTCGAACCCGCTAGCCTGCCGCCGCAGGTCCAACTCCCGCGCCTCCTCAACGGCCTGCTCAAGCGTCACGCCAGTGCGCACGACCAGGTCAACGTAATAGATCGGGGTGTGGAAGCTCATGGTGGTGGACTTGCCGCGGAGTTTCAGTTCTAACGGCATGCACGCCAGCAGGTCGCCGGAAACCGCCCTGAAGTACTCCAGTCGCGCCGCAAGCGTGCGGATGGTGTTGTATGACGTGGTGCGCAACACGAAGCTACCCAATGCATCTTCCTGGCCATCTCCAATCACTACATTGAGACGTGCGTAGGGCTTGCAGTCGCCGTGCCCGAATGTGCAAGTATCCGGCCCGGGGCAGGCCAGGCTGGCAATACCTTCCTTCCCAGTGCGGTGGCAGGTCTCGCCGTTGCCTACGCATACCGGCCGGCCCGTAGTGCGATCAAACAACGAGTAGTCTGCGCGCAGGTTCAAGCTAGGATCATTGAATAGCAGTCGCACCGGAATCGCGCGCAGCTTGCTGCCTTCGGATTCCTTGCGGAGCTTTTCGTCAAGGGGATGCAATAGCCATCCGTCACGGCCCTGGATCTGGCTGGTCAGGGTGAATTGGTCATCTTTTTCCGGCAGTCGCTTGCCGTTGCGTTCGACCACTCGGCCGATCGAAATACGCCCGATCGCGGGCGGTGTAATCGCAAAACCTTTTAGCATGTCGCTATCCTCTTTCAGTTGTCGGAAGCCCGCGACAGCACGAACCGGCGTGAACCGGGTCGCGCCACGGTGTATCTCGCTGCAATATCCGGGTGATTGGCGGCAAGCTGCTTGGTGTCGAGTGTTGTTCCGTCCTTGGACCGCCTGAATGTCACGATGCCGTGGGGAAAGAGCGCCTTGCTGGCGTCGCCCATGGCCTGTTGGATTGTCTGTTTGAGTCGTTCCGCCTCGCGCTCCTTCGCCTCAAGCTCTGTCTTGAGCGCTGCCAAAGAATCAAAGGCCTGCCCCAGGTTTTCATCGCCGGTGAAGTCAAGGCTCGTGTCGTTGCCGCTATAGAGCTGTCGCAAGGCCCGTGCTGAAGATTCGCTGCCATCGGCCGGCGGCTCGATGTCTTGCTCCACACACTCCCAGAACTTCGTTTCGAGCAAGATCAAGCGGGCGATCAGGTTGTCGTCCCTTTCGATGCGATGAATTTCCAGCTGTTGCCCGCACAGCAGCACGGCAACGTCTGCAGCCTGCTTGCCCGTCACAGCGAGCTGATGCTGCACCTGCAGTTGCACATACTCGGGTACACCCTCTCGCCACAGGCGGGAGCCAAACTCGCCCGCTGTCTTGCACTCCAGAATCTGCACTTCCGGACTACCCACCACCTCACGGTCAATGTTCGCCAGCATGAACGGGAATGTCGGATGCTGGAGCACGGCGTTGAGCTTTCGTACCCGGCGTCCTGACTTCCTCTGGTAGACGGTGGCGACGTAGGGCTCCAGCAACGTACCCCAAAAGCGAGAGTCATCTGCACCTTGGCCTTCTTCGTTTGCCGCTGCTCGCCCGGTCTTCTCGACCCAAAGGTCCAACTGGCTCTTGTAAGGATTCAGGCCTACGGCGGCCGCAGCGTCCGAGCTGCCAATGCCACCCTTGCGTACATCTAGCCACTGGTGCCGGTCGAGCGTGCGCGTGTCGACCAGCCGCAATGCAGCTTGCTTCTTCATTTGAGGCCTCCAGAAAGAAAAAGCCCGGCCAGTGGCCGGGCGTTATGCCGCTTGTGACAAGCGGGCTGCTAGGTTGTTTCCGTACCCTCAGTTGCGTTCCGTCCATCGCCGGCCAGCATCAAGGAGCCGGCCGAACTTGCAGAAGCAGCTCAGGACTGATCCCCGCTTGTGGATACTGGCGCTGAGGTCTCCCGAATGACGCCGATCTGTTTCAGCTTTATCTGTCCCGACAGGAGCGGGCTGATGACCATATAGGTCAAGCATGCCAGCACTGACAGCCACGCTTCCATCACAATCGTGCTGATTACAAACAGGCTATGAAATGCCCAGAAGATGATTGGGGACAAGATGCCGACTGCCTTCCCCAACTTGATCCGGTTGACCACCACATTGTTCTGGAAATACGGAAGGGGGAGGCGGCCCTTCTTCAGGCTCAAGTAGGCTCTCAGCGTGACCGGGATGATGAAGAAAATCAGAAGTAGGGTGTAAAGGAGAAAGCCCATGTTGGTCGTTCCTATGACGTGTGAATTTAATGATGGCTTCTGTCAGTGCACTCAGAAGCCCATGGCGTAGCCAAGGATTGGATCGAGCATCTTGCTTTGGTACTCGATCAATACGTTCCCGTCGGCTTGGTCGGTATCCACCCGATACTTGAAGTCCATGTGTCGTTCGCGATCGAGGTAGGCGTAGGTGATTCGCGCATCGCATTGGTAGCTGTCGATGTCCTCGTCGTAACCCAACGTACGGATGTTGGATATCTCGTAGGTTTCGGCGATGTCTTGAAACTCTTCGGCGGTTCCCCGAGTGGTCTGAGACGCGTACTTCTCGACCTCTGCCACAATGGCTTCGTGGAGCACGTCGAGGGTGTCTGAGGCACCGCAGTCGGGTGTGCCTCCTGCACAACCAGTCAGAAAGGTGGATGCCACCATGACGTAGGCAAGAAGGAATCTCTTCAAATGTTTCCCCTGTTCGCATAATTGATATTAGGTTGCAGATGGCAGTCATCGACTCGGCTTGAGGCACGCGAGTCCACATGCTCGATGCTGGAAACGCGCTTGAACCTTGTCCCGCTGATCACTGCAGTTCCCCCTGTCAGTAACCTTGCATATGGCTTACGTGACACGTAGAGTCTACCCGGGGCGTAGGCTGTAGGTCATCCTGTCGGCATGCGTTCAGCGCTTCCGTCCAGCCTATGAGTGCCCCATCCGCGCCCCGTGGCGTGGTGGCTGCGCGTTTGCGCCAAGCCCGCCAACTGCGAGGCTTCAGCCAACGTGAAGTTGGGGTGCGTATGGGATTGGACAAAGACACTGCATCAGCCCGCATAAGCCGGTACGAGAGCGAGGCCATGGCTGTCAGTCTGGATTCCCTTTTCGAGTTGGCTCGCGCGTTGGACGTCCCGCCCGCTTACTTGCTGGCTACTACGCAGGCGATGGCCGACGCCATCTTGTTCCTGGGCAGCCAGAGCGAAACACAGCAAGTGAAGCTGGCCGAAGCTTTAGCGGCGCTGGTCAAGTTACCTGTTGGTCAACGCAAGGCGTTCGCTGAGAAGCTGCTGAATGCAGAAAGCCGTGAGCGAGCCCAAGCGCGTTAAAAGTGCTCTGATTTATTTGCCCGATTTCCGCCATTGGGGCATCCTTGTTTGTACCCGGCGCAAAGCCATGGAAAGTAAATCCCGGCCTGTGGCCGGGATTTACGTCGTTTGTGAGACAGGCGCATGGTTGTGTTTCCGTCGCGCCATCGGGGTCGTGTCCAATCCATCGAAGGTTTCTCTTCAGGACACCAGCTTCATCACTTCATCCCAAGCCCGCTGCTTGATCTGAGCTCCCGGCCCAAACCATGCAGCATCGCGACGGTGATCATCGCTGCGCGCCCGTCGGTGGTGATCGACGAACTCGGTCACGCTGTTGACCAAGCCCCACGCCGTGCCACGACTGGAAGCCATCAGCGCACCGCGGCCACCGCCCTCATACAGCGAACGGACTGTGGCCAGAGCCTGTTCGTTGACCACTGGTGGCTTGCCGTCCGGTGCCGCGTAGGTAAGCACCCGACGCAGCAGACCCTCCACCGAGTCAGGATCTACTGGACGATCGACCAACGCCTTCATACGGACCACGAAGCCATCCCAGGACGACACGGTGATCCCCAACTGGCGTTTGACCGCCTCTGCATCGAACTGGCTGCGGTGTGGCACCTTGATGGCGCCGCTGGTGTTCCCCAGTGCGATCTGCAGGGTGTTGTTGCAGACCACTCTCACCGAAGTGAACTGCGCCGTCGTAGCCAGCGTGCCGTCGCAGGCCGTGGCCAGCAAGAGATAGCCATCCACCCTGTCGCGACCTTTGAGCATGCTGCTCTGGCCGGTCTTGGCCAGTGCCCAGAACTTGCGCCCCTCGCGCAGCACGCCTGCGGTTTCCAACTCGAAGCCGTTGCAGGCGGTCAGATCTCGGTAGAACTCCAGGATCTCGCCTGGCTGCACCACGTGAAAGCGCTTGGACACCACGGCCAGCGGAGCCTTCGTATCCGAGCGATACAACACCTTTTGCTGCGGGAAGGTATGGATAACCCCGACATTGTTGTTGCCAGAGATGTAACGGACTTCCGACTGCTCAATCTGCCAGTCCATGCCTGCGTTCTTCTTCCAGACATCGATGGGCTGCTGCGGGGCAAGCTTATTGCCCAGGCCATGCCAGGACTTCTCGCCGGTGTAAGCCATTGTTTCAACCAGATGCATGTTTGTTTCCTCGTAAGGGGGTGACATAAAACGCACAAGGCCCGGACATGCCGGGCCTCGTGCGTTGTGTTTGTGACGTTGTGGATCAGGGAACTTTGAGGTCGGTACAGCGAGTGCATCGAACGATGCCCACCAAAACGGCTGTAGCAACCACCAGGACGCAGTAGATCGTGTCGAGTTTGCCTGTCATGAGTCAGGTATCCCTTACGGACGCTGCGAAGCGGAGCGTCCAAACGCGAAGCCGATAATTTCCGACTTCACTTGAGTGATATGTGGGTGAGATTTTTTGGGATCGACTTCCCGAGTCTCAGGCTGAGAACCACATGTCGCAAAATTCCAGCTTGGAACAGGGAGTTTGTGCATGGCCGAATAGCCACCAGGGATTGGGGTGCAGTGGTCACGCCCGTTCCTCTCGTCGGCGCAGGTAGTCGTGAATGCGATAGAGCCGCTCAATCCCGGGGTGTTGCTTTCCACCAATCCCTCGATCCGTCCATTGCACCGGGCACTCTCCATGAGACCGGTCTCGTCCAGCTCGCTCCGGGTCTCCCGCACGTACGCCTCGATCAGGGTCTGCAGCTGGTTGTGATCCCACCCCTCCACCTCGCCCCACGTGCGCCAGTCGGGCGAGTAGAACGAGATGAACCCGCTGCGAGACGTATGGCGATCCCTGGCAACCTGATCCAGGGCGGCGGGCGAGGTCGTGCGCAGCATCCGCCGCGCCTCTTCTGGTGGAAGTTCGATGAACACGCGATCCGTTTCGAAGTTGTAGAACGTTGGCGAGTCCCTCGATTCGAACCGAGCACCATCGATGCCCACCTCTTCGCAATAGGTCTCCGCAAACGCCCTGGCGAACGCGCGATGAACCGCCGACCAGTCGCAGGCACCGCTCACGCGATCGGTCAGGCCCGGACAGAAGTCACCATGGTCATTGGTGAACATTGCTTCCAGGGCATAGCTCAGATCGGCATCGTGGTGGGAGCCATAGAACCCGGCGAAGGGCAGCGCCACGGTGAGCATCGTCATCAGATCAGTCCCCTGTCCGCCATGCTGACGCACTCGCTACCCACCACGATGTGGTCAAGGACACGTACCCCGATCAGCCGCAGCGCTTCGCGAAGCTCGTGGGTGAGCATACGGTCGGCCGCACTGGGCTCGGCCACGCCACTGGGGTGGTTGTGCGCCAGGATCGCCGCACTGGCGTTGATGGCCAGCGCCGCTCGCACCACTTCCCTGGGGTGGACGCTTGCTCCATCGACAGTGCCGGTGAAAAGCTTCTGGCAATCGAGGATCCGGTGGCGGTTGTCTAGCCACAGGACGTGGAACTCCTCGTGCAGGAGCGGCCCCAAACGCATACGCAGAAAGTCGCTGGCGTCCATCGGAGTGCCAATGCTTCCTTGACGTTCCAGTCGGCACTTCAGGATGGCTTCGGCTGCGGCGAGTACGTCCTGCTCGGTCGTTTCGCCGGTGAGCTTGTAGCGGGTGTGGGTCAACGATTGCGCGAGTTGCATGACGAACTCCTTGATAACGGCATAAACGCATAGAGCCCGGCGGTGAGGCCGGGCTCTATGCGTCGCGAGGACGTGGAAAGGGACGACACGATGGTGGCCGCGGCCGCACGATGCAGTCAGTGGGGCCGCGTCAGTTCGGTGCTGGGCCCGTGCGGGCGACATCAAAGACGAGGCCGCAGGTTTGGCACCGGAAATTGGCGAGCAGCACCTGGTCAATCGTTACGCCGATCGCCGGTCTGCTGCTTTCCATCGGGGTGATATAGGTTTGAAATTTGTTTCAATCGCCAAATGGCCCACTTGACCGTCCCGATACCCCTTAAAAGCAGTCTCTAAGCTTTTTTCTCTTCATCAGATGCGCGTGCTGGACAATTATGATCGGAGTTCCGGTACCCAGCGATCACCTTGCTGCTTGACGCGTATCAGCGTTACGTTTCTGATCAGGTTAGGGTGCTAAGCATCGTAGGCAAATGCGTGCAGTCCGCACAAGTTCGCAGACAATTCAAGCTGAGATGCTGGTCGCCAAGCCTGGCTCGTGTTTCGGTAAACAAGGGTTGTTTTACCGATGCTGATCAGCCGCGAAAGACGGTTCTCGACTCCGTTCCTCCCGGCGGTGACTGTCCGTGCCCAAGGGCCGCTCGCCGACGAGCCACCGCCATCGTCGGCGCGCGGATTTTAGCTAACCGAGCGCGTTGGTGTGTCGATGCTAGAGGTTATGGAATTCGCCGAGGGGCTGATTCGGCCAGTAGCTCCGAAAGTGAGTGAACCACTACCTGCCTCAGGACGCGATCGATTGACGCGTCGGGCTCGATACCATCATCGGTGTTCATCTGCATGAGCACGGGGCAACGATAGGCGAGCGATTAGGCCACCGGTGTCCGGTGCTTCGAAATCCAACGCCCCATCGAAGCGTTTAGCGATCGCGGCCGTGATCGACAATCCCAGCCCGCTGCCTTTCACACCGCGCTGACGCCCATGTTGGTCATTGCCTTTACGCCAGAAGCGCTGAGTCAGATTTTGCGTGCTCTGGCCCGATGGCCAGTCACCCTGATCGCGCACCGTAAACACAAGTTGCGCCGGTGTGGCTTGGATATCCAGTGCGACCCGCTCGTTTTTCGATGTATGACGCAGTGCGTTTTCGAGAAGATTACGAAGCGCTGCTGTGGCCAACTCTAGAGAAATGCCGACCGCAATATTGGGCGCGGCATTGTCGAGCGCCACGCGCGCACCATCGACAAGATCCGCCAATGTGGTGTCCACGATCAACGCAGAAACTGCTGGTGCATTTTCGTATTGACTTCGGTCGGATTCGACACGCGCCAGCAAGAGCAACTGTTCCAATGTTCGCTGTAATCGGGCGATTCCAGTTTCTGCATTGGCCAACGCAGCGCGCGCCTCCCCGGCTGGCAACCGGCTGGCCAACTGGACATGCGTCTTGATGGCTGTCAACGGGGTGCGAAGCTCATGCGCAGCGTTACTGGTAAATCGTTGTTCGCGCATCAGCATGTCGCCGGTACGCACCAGCAACCGGTTGAGGGTATCGATCATCGGCGTCAGCTCGACGGGCACATCGTCGATCCTGATTGGCGTCAGCGTCTCTGGATCCCGGAGTGACAGCTCGCCACGCAAAATTTCCAGCGGTCTTAGTCCCCGACGTATGCCCAGCCAAAGCACGGCGAGGCTGCCCAACAACGCCACCGCGAAAGGAACGGCAGCGACCACGACAACGTTGCGCTGCAGGGTCACACGTTCGGCCAGTCGGTCTGCCGTCGTTATATGCAGGCCGCTCTGGACATAGGTGAACAATCGCCAGCGCTGACCGTCGATGACACGATCGGTGAAGCCCGCTACCGGTGCATCGAGTCGGCCAGCGAAATCGCCATGCGTGCGCATAAGTACTTGGCCTCGTGGCGAGCTGATCTGGCAGGCGACGCCCGTGCTCTGCGGCATGGACATCATGGGCTCGCCGACTTGCGCCCATGCGCCTTCCGGAAGTTGCGCGACCAGCCCCGCCACCATGCGCGCGGAGGCGGCCAGCCGCTGATCGAGCGTCTGGCGCATCTGACCGCGCAGATCGCTATATAACCAGGCTGCCGCAAGTACCCACAGTATGCAGAATGACAAGCCGAGACTGACAAGCAGGCGTCGGCGCAAGCTCACTCTGCACCGCCGCCATCGAGATCGTCCGGCTCGCCGAGCCTGTAGCCCAGCCCGCGCACGGTCCGGATGAGCCCGCTACCAAGTTTGCGGCGCAGGTGATGGATATGCACGTTCACGGCATTGCTCTCCACCTGTGTGTCCAAACCGTAGAGGCTGTCCTTCAGCTGTTCGATATCGAGAATCCCTCCGCGCGCGTTAAGTAATTTTTCCAGCAGCGCGAATTCGCGCCGTGGGAGCTCCACTTCATGCCCGTCGCGCCAAACTTGACGGCTGTGAGTATCGACGCGCAAGAGACCATGCTCGATGAGCGGGCGTGCTCGCCCGGCGGCCCGCCGCAATAGCGCATGCAGGCGCGCGGTCAGCTCATCCAGATCAAAAGGTTTCAGCAAATAATCATCAGCACCGGTTCGCAAACCGGCGATTCGATCCGCGATGCCGTCGCGCGCGGTCAATACCAGAACCGGTACGGTCTGGCCTTGGGCACGCCAATCTCGTAGCAAAGTCAGGCCGTCGGCATCGGGCAAACCGAGATCGAGCACGACGACATCACTCTGCAGGCTCGCAAGAGACATTCGCGCACCAGCCGCAGTCGCGACCCAGTCGACTGTGAAACCAGCGACCCGAAGCCCAGTATCGATACCTGACCCCACTAGTTCATCGTCTTCGATCAGCAGTACATGCATGGCGTGCTAGCGAGTGGCCGGGCCACAGTATACCGGCTGCCATTTCGCACAACCTGGACTCAGTTAATCCTGACTTAATGATCGTCGGCCAAGATGCCGGATTCTTCGGTCAACTGAGTTCAAATGTCCCGTCTAAGCGCCTTCTTTGCCGTCGCGCTCGCTGGTCTGCTCCTGATGCTGTCTATGCCGGCGATGGCGCAACTGGGCGGCAGCGATTTTCTGCCGGTGGATCAAGCATTTTCCCATCACGTGGTGGCCAATGCCGACGATACGTTGACGATCACGTGGGATATCGCCCCTGGATACTATCTGTACCGGCATCAGTTCAAATTCGAAAGCGAGGCAGGGCCTATTTCCGACGTCCAGATGCTTGACGGCGAAACGATCGAAGACGAGTTCTTCGGCAAATCCGAGGTGTACCACAACCAGGTGGCGGTTACCGTCGATCCCGGCGTGGCGCGCACGCTGGACATTGCCTGGCAGGGCTGTGCCGAAGCCGGACTGTGCTATCCACCGCAGCACGCCACGCTGGATGTTGCCGACTACGGCATGGGCGGTGGCAGTAGAACCGACAGTGTCAGTAGTGGAAACGACTCCTCCACCGCGACCGCGGTGTCCAATGGAAATAGATCAGCCAGCGCCTCCGATCTCGGTCAGGATCAATCCCTGGCCGCAAGTCTCTCCCGCGGCAATGCCGCTTGGGTTCTAGGCGTGTTCTTCGGCCTCGGGCTACTGCTGGTGTTCACCCCCTGCGTGCTGCCGATGGTGCCGATTCTGACCAGCTTGATTGTAGGTAGCGGCGCGAGCGGACGGCGTGGGTTTGTCCTTTCCGTAGCTTATGTTTTGCCAATGGCCGTCACCTATGCACTATTGGGCGTAGCGGCGGCGCTCGCCGGGGCCAACCTGCAGGCGTCCATGCAGATACCGTGGGTACTGGGTGCTTTCGCGCTGATCTTCGTCGTTCTTGCACTTTCCATGTTTGGTGTCTACGAGTTGCAGCTTCCGGCAGGCTTGCGTGATCGACTCAATAGCGCGAGCAATCGTCAACGCGGCGGTCACCTCGGTGGTGCCGCCATCATGGGCGTTTTGTCGGCGCTACTCGTCGGTCCGTGCATGACCGCGCCCTTGGCTGGGGCCTTGTTGTATATCGCCGATAGCGGTGACGCCGTGCTGGGCGGCAGCGCCTTGTTCGCGCTGGGCCTGGGCATGGGCGCACCACTAATCGTCGCTGGGACGATCGGTGCCCGTCTGTTGCCCAAGCCAGGCGCCTGGATGTCCGGCGTCAAGGTTGTATTCGGCTTTGTGCTGCTGGGTACGGCTATCTGGTTCGTCCAGCGCGTGGTGCCGGACAACATTACGCTGGGACTCTGGGGAGCATTGCTGGTAGCCATGGGCGTCACGCTCTACCTACTGGCGGGGCATTCGACGACACCAACCCGGCCAGTACCCATGATCTCACGTGTCAGCGGACTGCTGCTCGGCCTCTGGGGCGGATTGCTGGTCGTCGGCGCGGCCGGTGGTGCCGCCAGCTTTCGCCAGCCGCTGGCTTTTACTTCGACAGCTGCATCGTCGCCGACCGCATCCTCGGCGAAGTCGGATGATTTCATGGATCGTTTCAAAGGCGCGACCGATCTGAACGACCTGAACGCGAAAATCAACAAGGCATCCGCCAATGGCCAGTGGACGCTGGTGGACTTCTACGCCGACTGGTGCATCTCCTGCAAGGTGATCGAGAAGAAGGTTTTTGGCAAACCGCAAGTCCAAACCGCGCTCGACAAATTTCAGTTATTGCGTCCAGACGTCACAACCAATGGCGCCGCCGATCGCGCGTTGATGCAGCACTTCAATATCATCGGCCCGCCGACCATTTTGCTGATTGGCCCCGATGGGAAGGAGCGTCGCGCGGCCCGTGTGGTCGGCGAACTGGACGCGGATGAATTCCTGCAACATCTTTCCCGCGCCAAAGACAAATTTTGACGTTGACCCTTATCGTTTCCGGCGAGTTCGCCGGAGGAGGCTTTGCCATGAAGTGTCGTGATTTCCATTCAGAATGTCTGGCAACACCCAATGAATTGAGTGAGGCGGCGTGCACACATGCAGGCCAGTGCACGCGGTGCGCAGAGTTTGCTCAAAGCGTGTGCAACTTTGACCGTCGCTTGATCGAGGCACTGTGCGTGAGCGCACCTGAGTTTGTGTCTTGCAAAGACTTCATGGAGATATTGGCCCGTGAAGCTTGACGAATGCCCGCCTTTGCATCGCTTTGGATGCTTCGCCATCCCATCGTCGACCGGAGCCGCGCGACCTTTCGTGTCGCGGAACGGCATGAATAAACCGGATGCGTTGACATCCCCTCATTTGCAGAGATGGCGCGATTGCTCTCAGTGAATCTCGGCCCACTGGCTATTTCCGTCGGTCAGGCCCTCATGATCCTCGCCTTCGTTGTCGCGTTGATCGTGGGCAAGCTGGCCGCGCGACGGCGTGACCTGGCCATCGGTGACAGATTGTTCAATCTCGCGCTTCTGGCCGTTGTGGCAGCGCGCATAGCCTTTGTCGCTCACTACTTTTCAAGCTACGGTTTTGACCCACTGGCGTGGATCGATATTCGCGACGGCGGCTTCGAGGTTGTCGCCGGCCTGCTCGTCATGGTCTTGTATGCCAGTTACCTCACCACGCGCAAGCCGGCGCTGCGAGGCCCGCTGGGCGCCGCGCTGTTCGCGGGTGTGCTGACATGGGGGTTGACCAGCGGCGCGTTGAGCCTGATCGAGAATCAGGCCAGTCGGCCGCCGCAGACCGAGCTGTACACGCTCGATGGCGCGGTGACCAAATTGGCGAGTCTGCAGCAAAGCGAAGGCAACCGGCCGATGGTCGTCAATCTCTGGGCGACCTGGTGTCCGCCGTGCCGAGCGGAGATGCCCGTGCTGGAACAAGCGCAAAACGAGCACTCCGACATTCTGTTCGTCTTCGTCAACCAGGCCGAGGCCACGCCCACCATTCAGAAGTTCATGAATCAAATGAAACTGGACATCGATCACGTGCTGCGGGATCCCCGCGCTGAAGTTGGCCAACAGGCCGGTTCAGCCGCGCTGCCCACAACACTGTTCTACGCCGCCGACGGCCGGCTGGTGGATAGCCATCTTGGTCAGCTTTCCAAGGCCACACTGGGCCGAGCGCTCAATCGTTTCAACCTGACCACCGATGATTCGGCACAACTGAAGGATTCCCCATGAAAAAAATGACACGCAACCTGTTGGCACTGCCGTTTGCCGCGCTGTTGATCGGCACCTATGTCCTGTTCACCTGGCCGCGCATCTCCGAGGCTGCCGACACCACGCAGCCCGCACCAGTGACCGCGCTTTCCGCCCAAGGCCTGAAAGTCGTCGAGAAGTTCGATGCCCCGTCTGGCTTGACCGGTTATGCCGCAACGGTGCAGGGTCGACCCATTGCCATCTACGTGACTAGTGACGGCAAACACGCGATTGTCGGTACGTTGGTTGATGCTGCTGGCAAGGATATGACCTCTGGGCCGCTCGAGCGAATCGTCGCCGGCCCACAGGGTGAGAAGGCGTGGAAACAAATGGAATCGGCGGCCTGGGTGCTCGATGGCAGCAAGGACGCCAAGACAATCGTTTACGAGTTCACCGATCCGAACTGCCCCTACTGCCACAAATTCTGGGAGGTCGCGCGTCCGTGGGTGGATGCCGGCAAGGTACAGATCCGCCACGTGATGGTTGGTATTCTCAAGGCCGACAGTGCACCGAAAGCCGCCACCATTCTGGCCTCGAAAGATCCGGCTGCAGCGTTCGCGCGTGCTGAGCGCGAATACAGCCAGGGTGGCATCAAGGTAGCCGACAATATCCCCGATGCCGCGCGCAAAAAGGTGACTGCGAACAACGAACTCATGCAATCACTGGGCTATTTCGCGACACCGACCATTCTGTACAAAAAGGCCAATGGCGAAGTCAGCGTCAAGCAGGGGCTGCCGCAAGGTAAAGACATCGAAGCCATTCTGGGCAGCAAGCCGACCAATTGATGGGTCTTTCCGGATCCCACACCGTTTGGATTGGTATTTCTGACGCACAGGCCGACTCCTGCACTGCTCATTGTCTTTGGGTCTGGCGCCGAACGAACCGACAATCGGAACCGTCCTGCGTAGTGAGCGCTGCGCCGACGGCGCTGACCTGCGATGAGCGCAATGCTGACTCGTTGTCCATCGTCGATGATCCAATCCCCAATGCTCTGGTTGTCAACGCATTGGTCTGCGTGAAGCGCATATCGCTGCGCGAAATCGCCAAACGGGAATGACGAGCGCCACCGGCCACACAATTAAGCTTGTGAGAACGACAGTTCCGACCGTTAATAGCTAGGGTGATGCTCCCCACCAACGGAACATTTTAGTAGAGCGAAAACCGGTCGTGATCAGCGGGACTGATGGCGCTTGTTTGTTGGGAACGAACGCCTTATTTCACCTTGGTCATACGCAAATAAGGGCGAATTTCATTCCAGCCTTGCGGGAATTTGGTTTTTGCGTCCTCGTCGCTGATGCTCGGCGGGATGATGACATCGTCGCCTTTTTTCCAGCCCGCCGGGGTGGCAACGCTGTATTTGTCGGATTCTTGCAATGCATCGATCACGCGCAGTATCTCGTCAAAGTTGCGGCCGACACTCATCGGATAGGTCATTGTCAAGCGAATCTTCTTTTTCGGATCGATGATGAACAGCGAACGGACCGCGGCGGTGTTGCTTTCGTTCGGGTGAATCATCCCGTACAGCTGTGCCACCTTGTGATCCAGATCGGCGACGATCGGAAATTCCACCGTGGTGTTCTGAGTGTCGTTGACATCCAGAAGCCATTTTTTGTGCTCTTCCACACTGTCCGTGGAGAGCCCCAAAGGCTTGGTGTGGCGGGCCTCAAATTCCTTCGCAAGCTGCGCGGTGCGCCCAATTTCGGTGGTGCACACGGGAGTGAAGTCGGCGGGATGGCTGAAGAAGAAACACCAGGAGTCGCCGATCCATTCATGGAACTTGATCTTGCCTTCGGTGCTATCGATCTCGAAGTCAGGAGCGGTGTCGCCAATTTGAAGTGTCATGTCGATCTCCGGTTGAAGTGCGGTTGTGGATGAGGATATTCGTGTGATCGGCCGATTTGAGGCGCCGATGGACAGGGCTGCGGCTGAACAACTTCTTCCGCTGACTTGATCACGAAAAACGTAGCGTTGTTGCCAAGTGGAGGTGCCGCTGAAGACGCAGGCGGTGCTTCTTCAAGATTGCTGGATCATTTGCTGTCTGCCTGCGGTTGCTGTTGCCGGGTGTAGCGGAAAGCGAGCATGCCTGCCGCCAAGCCGACCACGAACACCAGCGGCTGCCACGCCCCTTGTGCGATGGCAGCCACGCCGGGCCCCGGACACAGGCCGGCCAAGCCCCAGCCCACGCCAAAAAGGGCTGCGCCAAGAATCAGGCGCGAATCAATATCGCGACGCGTCGGCAGGTTGAATTTGACGTCGAACACCGGTCGTGCACGGCGCAGGATGAAACGAAAGCTGACCAGCGTGACCAGCACGGCGCCACCGAGCACGAGGGCCAGGGTGGGGTCCCAATTTCCAGTGACATCGAGAAAGCCGATGACTTTCGCCGGATCGGTCATCTGCGCCAGCGCAAGTCCGAAGCCGAACAAGATCCCCGCAATCACACTGATCACGTTTTTCATGAGTGGATTCCGAATACGTGGCGGACGATGAAAACCGTCAGGACGCCGGTAGTGAGGAACGAGGCGGTGGCGACCAGCGAGCGTCCCGACAGTCGGCCAAGCCCGCATACGCCGTGGCCACTGGTGCAGCCACCACCGAGGCGCGTGCCGATGCCCACCAGAACGCCAGCCAGTAGAAATATCGGCCACGACAAGCCCGTTTCAAAGGCGCGGCGTGCGGGAATCAGCCAGAACTCGATACTTGCACCGCCGAGCATCCCCAGCAGGAAGAGCCAGCGCCAGATCGTCTCGCTGCCCGGCTTGGCCATGGCGCCATCGACAATGCCGCTGATGCCGGCAATGCGACCGTTGAACCACAACAACACACTGGCGGCGATGCCAATCAACAAGCCGCCGGCAAAGCCGGTCAAGGGAGTGAAGTTGACGATGGTCATGGTGTGGGAGGCTCGTCGTCAGCGATGGTTGAAAAGCCCTGCGCCCGATTCAGCGGGATCTTGAGGTAACGCGTGCCGTTGTCTTGTTCCGGCGGCAATTCGCCAGCGCGGATATTGATCTGGATCGCCGGAATGATCAGGCCGGGCATGCTCAGTGTCTTGTCACGCTCGGTGCGCAACTTCACAAACTCTGCCTCCGAGCGGCCATCGCCGACATGGATATTGTCGCGTCTCTCGGAACCTACCGTGGTTTCGTACATACGCTCACGGCCATTCGGGCCGTAATCGTGAAGCACGAAGATGCGAGTTTCGTCGGGTAGTTCAAACAGGCGTTGAATCGACCGATAGAGTGTCGCCGCATCGCCACCGGGAAAATCGCAACGGGCGGTGCCGCCGTCGGGCATGAACAAGCTGTCGCCTACAAACGCCGCATCACCAATGACATGGGTTAGATGATCGGGTGTGTGGCCCGGCGTGGCGATGACGCGTGCTTCAATGTCGCCAATCTTGTAGGTTTCGCCATCCTCGAACAGATGATCGAATTGAGATCCGTCATGCATGAAGCCACGGTCCAGCCCGTACACATCGCTGAAATGCTCCTGCACCGTGCGAATGCCTGCGCCGATGCCGGTGCGACCACCAAGCGCGCGCTTGACGTACGCACCTCCTGCCACGTGATCGGCGTGGGCGTGGGTTTCCAGCACCCACTCGATTTGTAGATCGTTCTCACGCACGAACGTCACGATCTGGTCGATGTAATGCGTGGAGGTACGCCCCGAGGTCGCTTCGTAGTGAAGCACGCTGTCGATCACCGCGGCCTTGCGCGACTCGGGATCCCACACGACATACGAAAACGTGGACGTGTCGGGATGCAGAAACGATTTGACATGTGGCATCTGGGTCATGGCTCGATCCGCTCAATCTAATGGCAAGAATATATTAGACATATGTAAATTAATCAAATATGATATTTGCATGAATTCACTTACTTCAGGCCGTCACACGCGGCGCAAATCATCTGTCCGCCCAGCGCCAATCGATCCAGTTGATACGCGCGAGGAGTCCTCGACGTCCATGGACGAGATGCAGGCGCACGCGGCCGAAGCCGCCAGTTTGCTCAAGGTTCTGGCGCATGAAAACCGCCTGCTGGTGATGTGTCATCTGGCTCGCGGCGAATTGTCCGTGAGCGAGATCAACGAACGGATTGCCCTGAGTCAGTCCTCACTTTCTCAGCATTTGGGGGTGTTGCGTCGTGAAGGCGTCGTCGTCACGCGGCGGCAGGGACAGAGCATTTTCTATCGTCTGGCTGACACCGGAGCCAGCCAGATCATGGCGGTTCTGCATGATTTGTATTGCGGGTCAGCGGAGGATCGCACGTGATTTACGCTTTTCTGGGAGCATTGGCGGTAGGCATCAGTCTGGGCCTGCTGGGTTCGGGCGGCTCGATTTTGACAGTGCCGGTGTTGGTGTATCTGCTGCATCAGCCGGCCAAGGAGGCGATCGCCGGTTCGCTGGCCATCGTCGGCGCGATCGCGTTGGTGGGTGCTGTGCGCTACACCTCGCAAGGGCTGATGAGTTGGCGCCATGTGCTGTTGTTCGGTTTGCCAGGAGTGGTGGCAACCTACGGTGGTTCGTGGATTTCGCAGTTCGTGCCAGGCCTAGTCCAGCTGGCCGTATTCGCAGCGATCATGGGTGTGGCTGCGTGGGCGATGTTGCGCCCGTCCAAATTGATGCGCGAGGCCGGCGGCGAGCGCGCGCTGGTCTGGCTAATAGCGGCGGGCATCGGCGTCGGTGTGGTCACGGGGTTCGTCGGCGTCGGCGGTGGTTTTCTATTGGTGCCCGCATTGGTGATGTTGGGCGGCTTGAGCATGCATCGCGCGGTAGCGACCAGCCTTGCGGTAATCGTGATCAATTCGATCAGCGGCTTTTACAAGCACGCCGCCTTGTTGAGCGCCGCGGGGGAAGCATTGAACTGGCACGTCATCGGTGTGTTCATCCTGATTGGCGCGGGCGGTAGCCTGGTCGGCAATGTGGTCGCGCGGCGTATCCCGCAACAGGGGCTACGCAAGGCGTTCGGCGTATTTCTGATTCTGATGTGCGGTTTCATCCTGTGGCGCACGATCCCCGGCTTGCTGTCGCACGCGCCCGCTCATGCGGCCTGATCGATTCGAAATTTTTTGGAAACAATCAAAGTCATGGTGGAGAAACGTGAGATGACCGACCCATCAATCGAGTTGAAAAATGCGTGTCAGATCGAGCCGGATTTGCTTACCGGTGGGCAGCCCGACCACAAGTGCTTTGAAGCCGTGGCCGCTGCCGGCTATCGCAGCGTGGTCAATCTGCGGCCCGTCAGTGAGTTCGATGAATTTGATGAAGGCCGCGTGGTACGAGAACTCGGGTTGGACTACGTGCATATACCGGTTGCTGACGCAGACGGACTGAGTGCTGAAGCGGTGGCGTCACTGGATGTCGTGCTCTCACGAGCCGAGCATCGTCCCGCGCTGATCCACTGCGGCAGCGGCAATCGGGTGGGCGCGTTGATCGCCTTGCATGCCTTCAGCAAACGCGGGCTCGGTGTCGATGACGCGCTTGCGTACGGTGATGCCGCCGGATTGACGACGATGCGTGACGCGGTGCGCGAAAAGCTGAGAAACGCCGATTGATTGACTCAAGAGAGAGGACCCTGGAAGCAAAGCGCAAACTTGCATGAACAGGAAGTAACGCTTGCCAAATTGAGGGAAAAGCGCGTTGGTGCCGCGACGAAGTCTTGGCGGTGTTTTCCAACGCATCGACCGAATCCCTCGCTTTCTGATCATGAGTCCACTGGCTGATATAGCTGGTGTTCTGGATGTCTGTGGTTATCCATGATTGACAGGAGAGCGAGATGACGAATGCGCCAAATTCTCAACAGCATCACCGTGTCGTAATTGCCGGCGGCGGTACCGCCGGACTTTCGGTGGCGGCCACACTGTTACGCCAGTCGCCGCAGCTCGATGTTGCGGTCATCGAGCCAAGCGAGAGTCACTACTATCAGCCCGGCTGGACACTGGTCGGGGGCGGCGATATGCGCGCGGAAGACACCCGCCGGCCCCAGGCGGATGTGATGCCGCCCGGGGCACAATGGATCAAGGAGAGCGTTAGCGGCTTCGCACCTGACGACAACGCAGTCGAACTAGCCTCCGGTGGCCGAGTGACCTATGACTTTCTGGTCGTCGCCCTCGGACTACAGATCGACTGGGATGCCATCGAAGGGCTAACAGAAACATTGGGCAAGAACGGCGTGACATCGAACTATCGTTACGATCTCGCTCCCTATACCCATAAGTTGGCGCAATCGTTGAAAGCCGGAGACAACGCGCTGTTCACCCAACCGGTCATGCCGATCAAGTGCGCCGGCGCGCCACAGAAAGCGCTTTATCTGACGGCCGATACGCTGCGCCAACGTGGGGTCAAGGCGAACGTCGGTTTCTATCCCCAGGGCGGCGCGATGTTCGGGGTGCCGGCGTATTCGCACGAACTCGACAAGATCATGGCGGACTATGGCGCCACGCCGTACTTCAAGCATAATCTCGTTGCGGTCGATGGCGAACGGAAAGAGGCGATATTCGAGACCGAGGATGGCCGCATCACCTGTCCATTCGACATGCTGCACGTGGTGCCGCCACAGTCACCGCTGCCTGTCGTCAAGAACAGCCCGCTGTCCGGTGACGCCGGCTGGGTGACCGTCGACAAGCATCGACTCACGCATACGAAGTACAAGAACGTGTTCGGGCTTGGCGATTGCACCGACACACCCAATTCCAAGACCATGGCGGCGGTCCGGCGCCAGTACCCCGTGCTCGTGGGCGAATTGCGCAAAGCGCTTGGCGAGTCCGCCAAAACCCGCACTTATGACGGTTACGCGGCGTGCCCGTTGACGGTTTCGCACAGCAAGGTGCTGGTGGCGGAGTTCCGCTACGGCGGCGAGGTCGTATCGAGTTTCGGGCTCGATCCGCGTGGCGCGCGGCGGATCTACTGGCCGCTCAAGACACGGTTTTTCCCATGGCTTTATTGGAACGTGATGCTTAAGGGCAAGGAATGGGGTTGGCCTGCGGCAAAGCCACGGCCCGCTTTGACTGCGTAACCGCGGGGCACTCCCGATGAGTGGCACATTGAGCCGCTTGTCAGCGTAATGTTCCCGTTCCCAAGTAGTGCACTCGCGCTACTGAATTGGGCGTCGTTGAACGTTTCGAAGCCTGTAGTTCTATTGCAATCGAAGAAGATGCTTTCCGCAGCCGCACCAGCGGAATTTCCATTGCAACGCTGCCGCGACGCAATGTCACGTACTTAATCGCGCACCCGATGGCTGGCGTAGCATGGTGCGCATTGCACGCTTGGAAGGGAGCCATCAATGGACGCCGAGTTCCTGTCGCGAATCCAGTTCGGATTCGTGATGTCGTTCCACATTCTGTTTCCTGCCTTCACCATCGGGCTGGCGAGCTGGCTGGTGTTTCTGGAGGCGCTATGGCTGCGCAAGCGTACCCAGATGCTGCGCGACCTGTATTTTTTCTGGCTGAAGGTGTTCGCCGGCTCGTTCGGACTGGGCGTGGTTTCGGGCATCGTGATGAGTTTCCAGTTCGGCACCAACTGGGCCGGCCTGTCGACCGTGGCCGGCAATGTGCTGGGGCCGCTGCTCAATTACGAGGTAATGACGGCATTTTTCCTTGAGGCGACCTTCCTCGGGGTGATGCTGTTCGGCTGGAACCGTGTAAGCCATCGCACGCATTTCATCGCCACCTGCATGGTGGCCCTGGGCACGCTGATCTCCAGTTTCTGGATTCTGTCAGCCAACAGCTGGATGCAGACACCGCAGGGCTACGCGATTGCCGACGGAGTGATCCATGCCACCCATTGGTGGGCGGCAATCTTCAATCCTTCGTTCCCGACGCGGCTGGTGCACATGGTGCTGGCCTGCTTTCTGAGCACGGGACTGGTGATCGGTGGCGTCTCGGCGTGGTATCTGCTGCGTGGTCAATGGCAAGACAAGGCGCGCTTGATGCTTCGTTGCGCGCTGGTGTTCGTGGCTATCGTGATCCCGTTGCAGATCATCGTGGGCGATATGTCCGGCCAGGTGGTGCGCGAATACCAGCCGGCGAAGCTGGCCGCGATCGAAGCGCGCTGGACCACGGAACACAATGTGCCGTTGACCCTGTTTGCATGGCCGGACGAGAAGGCGGAAATGAATCAATACGCCGTCGATGTGCCACACCTTGGCAGCCTCATTCTTACCCACAGCTGGAGCGGTGAGATAAAGGGCCTGAAGGATTTCCCGAAGCAGGATCGGCCGCCGGTCGCTCCGCCGTTCTTCAGTTTCCGAATCATGGTGGGATTGGGCTTTTTAATGCTGGCGCTGGCCGCGGTCGGCCTCCTGCTCTGGTGGCGAAAACGCTTGTTCGGCAGCCGCTGGTACCTGCGCTGGTGGATGGCGATGATGCCGGCCGGATTCATTGCCCTGCTGACGGGCTGGTACACGGCTGAGATCGGACGCCAGCCGTGGGTGGTGTACGGCGTGTTGCGCACCGCGAACGCGGCGAGTCCGGTGCCCGCATCCAGCGTGCTGACCTCGCTGATCGTGTACTTCGTGGCGTACACGATCCTGTTCGGCTTCGGCAGCTGGTATCTGTTCAAGGTGCTGCGGCATGGCCCGGACACCGCGCCAGAACGCATCGGCTTCGGCGCTACTGCTTCGCGACCGCTGGCGGCGGTCGATGAAGGCAAGTCCAATGAAGGCGAGGAGGAGTGATCATGGAGCTTTCCACCATCCTGCCGGTGGTCTGGTTCTTCATCATCGGCTTCGCGATCATGATGTACGTGCTACTGGACGGCTTCGTGCTCGGCATTGGCATCCTCACGCCGTTTGCCGATGACGAGGCACAGCAGGAACTGATGATGAACACCGCCGCGCCAATTTGGGACGGCAACGAGACCTGGCTGGTGATGGGCGGCGCAAGTCTGATGGCGGCATTCCCGAAGGCTTACGCCACGATCCTGTCCACTCTGTACCTGCCGGTGCTGGCCATGCTGATCGCACTGATCTTCCGTGGCGTGGCCTTCGAATTCCGCTTCCGTGCGCACACGTCGCGGCGTATCTGGGGGGCGGCCTTCCATCTGGGTTCGGTCGTCGCGGCGTTCTCGCAGGGTCTGATGCTGGGGGCCATCGTCGAGGGTATGCCGCTGGAAGGCGGCAAGTACGTGCACGGTACGTTCGCCTGGTTCAGCCCGTTCTCGGTACTCACCGGCATGGCGCTGGTGTTCGGCTACGGCCTGCTCGGTGCCACCTGGCTGGGCCTGAAAACCGAGGGTAGGCCGCAACGCATCGCGCGCGACCTGACTCGACCGCTGATGATGGCGGTAGTCGCCTTCATGATCATGGTCAGCGCGTGGCTGCCGTTCCTCGACTCACGTCTGATGGCCCGGTGGTTCACCTGGCCCAACTTTTTGTATCTCTCACCGTTGCCGATACTCACCATCGTGGTGGCCGCATGGCTGTGGCGCGCGGTGTTGAAGAACCGCGAGGTTGCGCCGTTCGTGCTGGCGCTGTGCTTTTTCGCACTCGGCTTCCTCGGCCTGGTGGCCGGCGTGTGGCCGAACATCGTGCCGCCGACCATGAGCATCTGGGACGCCGCTTCGCCGCCGTCCAGTCAGGGCTTTGTGCTGGTCGGTGCGATCATCATGATTCCGGTGGTGCTGTTCTACACCGCGTACTCCTACCGCGTGTTCCGCGGCAAGGTACGAGCGGGCGAAGGCTATCATTGAGAGCGCCACAGGAAGGAGCTTGCTTCCTATCGGGATACTGATTGCTTAACGAGCGTTTTCGTTTCACTGCGCTTCAAACACTTGGCCTCACGACGTTTGCATGATTTGGCGATCACGCCGGTGGAAAGCGAGGGTCGCTAATGGGCCGCGGATTGCCGCTATTTAGTTCTTCGAATCGCGCGATAGGAGTGAATCGGTGATCGTTTCACAGCCGGGTCATGGCGCTCGAGTCCGTTGCTGGATTTGCCAAGGTCGGATATAGACCCAGTGTACGAACCAACCCATCGCCATCAACATGATCATGAGGCCGGAGAAACGACACGCAAGCATCGGCGCGGGCATCGAAGCGTGCCCGGCGAGCACCCAGACGTTGATCAGCTGCAGGCTCAAGATGCCCAGCACCACGCGCCCCAAAATCGCGAGACCGCGACTTGCATTCAGCTGGACCCCCTGCGCGTCCGAGCGAAGCGAGAAGGTGCGATGCATCAGACGAATTTCCCGATCGGTGAGGTCTGCCATGTGCTTCAGTTTGATCAGACTCTCCCGGTATCGCCGGGGGCGGTCAAACCCGAAGCGGGCGATGAAGGTACGTTCGTCTTCGATGGCTTGGCGATCACGATCGTTCTCGTCGTCGTTCTGAGCGCAGGCAGCACCCTCACGGACGGCGTCCAGCAGATCGCGCCGTAGCGCCGCTTCGAAGTCTTCTGGATCTTTCATGATACGTCTCCGGACGAAAAAGTAATGACATAACCGAAGTGGCAGCTCCGCTAAACCCGCTATCGCCTTACCACCACCGACAGCAATTCTCTCATCGAGGCGGGTTCGAGCCGTCCCTTCTCGGCACTTAGCGCATAGGCTGCTTTCAGGATGCGCAATCGCTGCTCTGGCCGCAGTATCTTGCCCATCGACGCCAGCTCCGTATCGACCCAGTCAATGATGCGGTCGACCAGCGCCACGTCGGTGGCGCGCGTGGCCGCCTTCACCGGTTGCTCGCCTGGACCGTCCAGTAGCCAGACGGGATCGATGCCGTAGGTCTCATACAAGGCACGAAACAGGGCGACCGGCATCTCCCGCTCACCCCGCTCGTAGTTGGCGTAGGCACGTAGCGACAGTCCAAGCGTCTCGGCAAACGCGCCTTGGCTCAGAGCGGAGGTCGCCCGCACGGCGGTTAAGCGCTTGCCGATGGAGACGTTTTGCGAGGGCGTTGCGACCTTACTCATAACTGCCTATAGTGAGTCACACTACTTCCCACGAGTTTACTCGCTTGCAACGTGCGCGAAAACAGCACGAACAAATCAAGATGCGCCTGCGGCTGGCTGGAACGTCACTGGCTCAGGTTGCCCGCGACTTGGGCGTCGCACCGACGACGGTCACTTCGGTTTCCCAAGGAGCCCGGCGATCGCGTCGGATCGAAGCCACCATTGCGCAGCGGCTGTCCACGACGGCCGCGAAGTTGTGGCCGGATCGCTACGCCACCGCCACACGCCATGATTTGGTTTCTCTAAAATCCACGGGAGGTGGCGCATCCAGCATGACATCTCACTGATCGACCAGCCCCTGATCCTTGGCGCACCAATGAAAACGCCCCGAAGTGTGATGACTTCGAGGCGTTAGGAACTTCGCAAAACTGTTGTTGCAAGTCTCCCGCGGCGACTCCGCCGTGTCAAGCGTCCGACCCTGCCGGGTCCGTTCACGCACGCCAAGCCTTTTTACCGGTGTCGCCGGAGCCCTTGCCGCTCCGATCGTGGCGGCATCCCAGCGGGAGACAACATCATGACCAAACTTCGCCAAGCGGTTCAATTGGCGCTCGGTACGACGATGAGCAATCGTGCCATCGGGCGCGAGGTCGGCATGTCCTTCAATTCCATCCGGCGTTACCGCCAGATCATAGAAAGGCACGGATACGTGCTTGATACACTGCTCGCGCTCGACGACGACGCATTGCACGCCCGTTTCTATCCACGGCCGACACGCTCGAATATCAAGCGACTGCCGGACTGGAGTTATGTCCACGCCGAACTGCAGCGTCCGCATGTCACGCGGCAGCTTCTGTGGGAAGAATATCGACGCGACGATTCCGACAGCGCCTATGAGTACAGCCAGTTCACCCACCTCTACGGCGCGTGGACGCGCCGTCACGCCGTTAGCATGCGTCAGCCCCACACACCTGGTGAGCGTGGCTGGGTGGATTTTCTGGGGCCGACGATGGGATGGGTTGATCCGGCGACGGGCGAGATGCACCGCGCACAGATTTTCGCCGCCGCGCTGGGGGTGTCGCATCTGTTGTTCGCGTCGGCCGTGCCGTCGCAGTCCACCGAATGGTGGATCGAGGTACACAACCGCTGGTATGCGTTTCTTGGCGGTGTACCAGCCATCACCGTGCCCGACAATCTGAAGGCGGCAGTGCTGCGGGCTGGCAACGAACCTCAGATCAATCCCACCTATCTGGAAATGGCGCGTCACTATGGCACTGTGATCTTGCCCGCCAGGTCGCGCAAGCCGAAAGACAAGGCGAAGGCCGAGGGCGGGGTGCTCATCATTGAGCGATGGGCTTTGGCGCGCTTGCGCCATCGTGTTTTCCACTCGCTGGCCGAGATCAACGAGGCCCTAAGCGAATGCATCGACCTGATCAACGACAAGGTCACACGTACCTGGCATGCCTCGCGACGAGCTCGGTTTGAGGAACTTGACCGACCACACCTTCTGCCGTTGCCTGGCGTGCGCTTTGAGTATGGCGAATGGATACCGAACGTCCGCGTTGGGGTCGACTATCACCCGGTTGTGAAGGGACACCACTACTCGGTGCCATATCGCCTGGTGCGCGAACAGGTAGATGTACGCCTAACAACCACGATGGTGGAAATTTTTCATCGACGACAACGTATCGCCATGCATCAACGCAGCGAGGTGTTGGGTGGGACCACCTTCGACAAAGCGCATTTGTCGCCCGCGCACCGGGCATGGTCAGATCAAACGCCGCAGCGGTATCGCGCTTGGGCGATCATGGTCGGCCCCTATGCGCTGGAGTTGATCGAACACCAGTTCACGACGGCACGGCACGTCACTTTGGCACTAAGAGCCTGCAGCGGATTGGAAAAGTTGGCCAAGACCTACGGTCCTGAACGGTTCGAAGCGGCTTGCGACGAAGCACTGCAGATCAAATCGCCCACTCTGAAAAGCATTCGTTCGTTGCTGCAGAACCATCTGGAGCGACGCGGTCGCTCACGGTCGGATGCCGATGAGTCGCCGGTGCTCCCTTCGCATCGAAACGTGCGCGGCCCCCACTACTACGACCAGAAGGAGTCCGATCATGCTGAATAATCCAACCCAACAGATCCTGCGCGAACTCCGCCTCGCGGGGATGGCCCAAGCCTATGAGGACCAGCAGGGTAACCTCGCCGCACAATCGCTCACCTTCGACGAACGCTTTGGTCTGCTGGTCGATGCAGAGAATGCCCAGCGGGAGAACCGCCGCTTGGGACGTCTACTCAAGGAAGCCAAGCTTAAAATGACCACCGCGTGTGGCGAGGACATCGATTTTTCCACACGACGTCACCTCGACAAGCGGCAGATCCTTGATCTGTTTACGTGTCAGTGGATCGAACGTGGGCAGCATGTGCTGATCACCGGACTCACTGGCGTAGGCAAAACTTGGCTGGCATGCGCACTAGGGACCGAAGCCGCACGCAAGGGCTATGGCGTTCTTTACAAACGCCTGCCGCGGTTCCTGGAGGAACTGGAGATTGCCCATGCCGACGGTAGCCTCCCAAAGTTGCGCACCCGGCTGGCCCGTGCGAGGTTGCTAATCCTGGACGATTGGGGTGTGGCGCCGATTACCCGTCGCGGTCGGCAGGATTTGCTGGAAGTGATCGATGATCGCGTGCCCGGAGCCTCCGTGTTGATCACGGCGCAGATGCCTGTCGAAGCATGGCACGAGTACTTGGGAGAGCCCACGATCGCTGACGCCATCCTTGATCGCCTTTTGCACAACGCGCACCGGATCGCTCTGGAGGGGGAGTCGATGAGACGTTCAAGGTCTTCGCTGTCTAAGAAGTAGTTCATGGATACTTCAATCGGTTGACGCCAAGCCGTTCCGATCGAAAGGTCGGGCGGCTTTTTGATGCGCGTCATGATCATCCGCTGGAACTCATTGGCCCATGATTATTGATACTGATCGCATTACGACAGCGGTGACACGGTGATCATCACCGGAACAATGATCATGGCCGAGCGGAACTGGTGATCAACGTCACCGGAATACGCAATCAGAAGCGTCCGGTGAGCCCGATGGCCTTAGGCCTGCACCGCCCCGCGGTCTGTGGAACAATCGGATAGGGAATCTGGGCCGTGTGCCCGCAGTCATACGTCGACAGCAGGGCGCTCAAGGGAACGGCTCATCGTGAAGATCATTCGCAACACAGGCTCTGAACGCCTGATCGACCTGCTTCGGCCTGGATTTGCTGTCGGGCACCAGCTCGACTTCATTACGCCGACGTTCTCGCTGTTCGCGTTCGCTGAGTTACGTGCGGAGCTGGATCTTTTGTCCAAGACCCGCCTGTTGCTGCCCTCAGATACCGCTGATCTGGCGTTTCTCGGTAGCACCTCCGATCGTGGTGCTCGCAATCGACTGCAAACGCGTTGGCTGGCCAAGCGTTGCGCTGGCTGGCTCCAGCGCAAAGTGGAGCTACGCCGGGCGCATGGTTATGTGCCGCAAGGAGTAGCGTTGCTTCGCGACGCGACGCTTTCGCCCCTGCAAATGGCGATTGGGTCCATGGCCTTCAGCACGGAAGGGCTCGGTATAGCGCCAGGCAACCCGCTGAACCTGGTTCAGGCTACCGAGAGCGCCGAAGAAGCCGCGCAGTTCAGCACCTGGTTCGACGCGCAATGGGCGGTTCTGGCCCCGGCGTTGGGCGGCGCTAGAACCCTGATGGAAGCGCTGCGGCCGTTGGCAGAACACCGCGATCCCATGAGCATTTATGCACTGATGCTGCATCACGTCTTCAGTGCCAGTGGCGAGGCGCTGGACGAAGACAGCATCGTCAAGTCCGCCACCGGTATCCGTAACACGCTGGTATGGAAAAAGCTGTTCAAATTTCAGCGTGACGGCGTGGTAGGCGCGATCGACAAGCTCAATCGCTTTGGCGGTTGCATCATCGCGGACAGCGTGGGTCTGGGCAAAACCTTCGAAGCACTGGCGATCATCAAATACCATGAGTTGCGCAATGACCGCATTCTCGTACTTTGCCCCAAGCGCCTGCGCGACAACTGGACCTTGTACAAGTCCAACGATCGACGCAATGTGCTGGCCGCCGATCGTCTCAACTACGACGTGCTCAACCATACCGACTTATCGCGCGATGCCGGGCTCTCTGGTGATATTGACCTCACCCACGTCAACTGGGGCAATTACGACCTCGTCGTCATCGACGAATCGCACAATTTCCGCAACAAGAGCACGCACAAGGACAAGGAGTCGCGCTACCACCGACTGATGCGACAGATCATCCGCGAGGGAGTGAAGACACGTGTGTTGATGCTGTCAGCTACGCCGGTCAACAACCGGCTTGCTGATCTCAAGAACCAGATTGCCTTCGTCACCGAGGGTGACGACCTTGCCTTGGTCGATTACGGCATTGCCAGCATCGAGGCCACTACACGCAAGGCACAGCTGCAGTTCAACCGCTGGCTGGATCTGCCTGAAGACGAGCGCACGCCTTCCCATCTGATCGAAATGCTTGGATTCGACTACTTCACCTTGCTCGATCATCTGACCATCGCTCGGTCGCGCAAGCACATCGAGAAGTACTACGGCACCAGTGAGACCGGCCGATTTCCCACACGGCTCAAGCCGATCAACATCAAGGCGGACGTGGATCTGGCTGGCGAGTTTCCTCCGATCCGCGATATCAACAATGAGATTCGGCGACTCAATCTGGCGTCCTACGCGCCGCTGCGTTACGTGCTGCCGCACAAGCAAGCAGCGTACGACAAGAAATACAGCACCCAAGTACGCGGCGGGGAAGGTTTCTTCCGCCAAGCCGATCGCGAAGAGAGCCTGATTCACCTGCTGCGCGTCAATGTGCTCAAACGCATGGAAAGCGCAGCATCGTCGTTTGCCCTTACCGTGCAGCGCCAGTTCCGTGATGTGGAGGCTACCCTCACGCGCATCGAACAGCAGGCCGGCGAAATCGAAGAGATCGACATCGAGGACGTCGATATCGACGATCCAGCATTTGAAAGCCTGCTCGTCGGCAAGCGCATCAAGGTGCTGTTGGGCGATGTGGATCTGATCCGTTGGAAGCAGGATCTCATCGAGGACCGCAATCGCCTGGCGACCTTGCTTTCTGCCGCTCACCAAGTAAGCGCGGACCGCGACGCCAAGCTGGCTGCTTTGCGCGAGATGATTACGCAAAAGTGCCGGGATCCGATCAACCCCGGTAACCGCAAAATCATCATCTTCACCGCATTCGCCGACACCGCGATTTACCTCTACAACCAGCTTGGAGCGTGGGCAAAGAAGACGCTCGGTGTGGAATCGGCCTTGGTCACCGGGGCCGGCGGTAATCAGACCACCTTGGCGGGCCAACGGAAGGATCTCGGATCCATCCTGACCAGCTTCTCTCCACGCTCTAAGGAACGCCCCCAGGAATTGGCTGGCGAAGGCGAGCTAGATCTACTGATTGCCACCGATTGCATTTCCGAAGGCCAGAACCTGCAGGACTGCGACTGGCTGATCAATTACGACATCCATTGGAACCCTGTGCGCATCATCCAGCGCTTTGGGCGCATCGACCGTATTGGCTCCCCTAATTCCGCCGTCCAGTTGGTCAACTTCTGGCCGAACATGGAGCTGGATGAATACATCAATCTTGAACAACGCGTCAGCGGTCGTATGGTGCTGCTGGACATCTCAGCCACGGGTGAAGAAAACCTGATCCAAGCCGATTCCGGCAACCCCATGAATGACCTCGAATACCGTCGCAAGCAGCTGGTCAAGTTGCAGGACGCGGTAATCGACATGGAAGACTTGTCCAGCGGCGTATCCATCACTGATCTCACCCTGACAGACTTTCGGATTGATCTGGCTCAGTACGCCAAGGCCCATCCCGACGCTCTTGAGAATATGCCCCTGGGCAGTTTTGCGGTGACCAGCACCCACGATGCAGAGCTGCCACCTGGCATCGTGTTCTGCCTTCGCGCCGAAGGACCGCACGCCAGCAAGCCCGCCGAAGCTGGTTACCCGCTCGCGCCGCACTACCTGGTGCACGTCAGCGAGGAAGGCAATGTCCTGCTTCCCTACACCCAGGCCAAGCGCGTGATGGATCGCATCAAGCGCGCGGCGTTGGGCCGTGACTTGCCCGATAAAGATGCTTGCGCGCGCTATGACCATGCGACCCGCGATGGCGAAGATATGACTGCGGCACAGCGCTCGCTCGCCGCCGCAGTGGCTTCCGTCGTGGGCAAGAGTGAGGAACGGGCCGTCGCTAGCCTGTTCAGTCCCGGGGGTACGCATGCCCTGCAGGGCGAGTTCGCCGGCAGCGACGACTTCGAGGTCGCCGCGTTCATGGTGGTGCTAGCCGACGACGAAGCGTGACCGCGCCCGAACTCCTTGCCGCCCTGGATCTCCCTGTTTCGACACGGGTGCAGCAACGAGTACCCAAGAAGCTGTTGTTGGAGAACGGCGCTCCCACCGCCGCAGACAAGCGGGTCATCAACGATGGTATCGAGGAGATCCAGTGGCTGGCCGTGCTGAAACCGGCCAACATCGGCGTCCTCCCATACCGGGATGCGGCGCGCGAATACCTTGAAATTGCTGTACTGCAGGTAACGTTTCGCGAAGACGCCAAAGTATCTCGACCTATCGAGCTGATCCACCGTGCGATTCCTTACCCGGCGCTGCTGCTGTCCACACAAGGCACAGAGACAGGTATCTCGCTGGCGCATAAGCGTTGGTCGCAAAATGAGGTCGGCAAGGTGGTGCTTGATGACGAACCTCTTGTGGTGTCAATGGTCGATGCGCCAGAGGGCATCCATCGCGATTTTTTGGAAGCCTTGCCACTAGCGGCACAGCCAAGGTCGTCACTGTTCGCCTTGTATCAATCCTGGCTGGACGATCTGATCGCGCTCCAGGCAGCACTGCAAACTGGCTCATTCCGCTTGCTTGGCTCGGACACAGCTCGGGACGCTCGTAGAGCGGCGCTGCTTGAGTCGAGTGAACTGCGGGAACAGCTTGTCTCATTACGAGCCGCAGCAAAAAAAACGTCTCAAATGGCGAGACAAGTGGAGCTCAATCTCCAAATCAAAGAACTCGAACGGAAACTCGCACACGTAAGGGATGACCTATGACAACGACAGATCACGATCACGCAAAATCCTTGCTGCGGCAGGCACTCGGCATTCCCGATGCGGAGTTTCGCGATGGCCAATGGGAGGCGATCGACGTCGTTGCCAACCAGCATCGCAAACTGCTTGTAGTGGAACGCACTGGCTGGGGCAAGAGCTCGGTTTATTTCATCGCTACGCGCATTCTTCGAGATCGCGGTGCGGGTCCGACGTTGATCGTCTCGCCACTCCTGGCCTTGATGCGCAATCAGGTTGAGAGCGCTCAACGGCTTGGCGTTCGTGCCGTCACCATCAATTCGACAAACGGGGACGACCGGCCGGCGCTCATCCGTGAGATCTTGGATGGAGGCGCCGATGCCGTACTGATCTCTCCCGAGCGTCTGGCCAACGACGATTTCGTACAGAACGTCCTGCTACCCATTGCCAACCGCATCGGTCTGCTCGTGGTGGACGAAGCACACTGCATTTCCGATTGGGGACACGATTTCCGCCCGGATTACCGCCGACTGATCAACGTCATCAAGCGCATGCCGGCAAACATGCCGGTGCTCGGGACAACCGCCACAGCCAATGATCGAGTGATTGCGGACGTTGTCGCACAGCTCGGTGACATGCAGGTATTGCGCGGCCCTCTTACACGCGAAAGCTTGCATCTGCAGGCAACGCGCTTGCCTGACCAGGCCGCACGTCTGGCATGGCTGGCCGATCACTTGGCCGATCTGCCAGGTACCGGCATTGTCTATGTCCTGACCAAACGAGACGCAGATCGAGTCGCACAATGGCTAAGCGACAACGGCATCGAGGCGAAGGCTTACTACAGCGGCGTTACTGACCCAGCCTTTGATGATTCGGATGCCTATCGCCAGCACCTTGAAAATTTGCTCTACACCAACCGCATCAAGGCATTGGTCGCAACGACTGCTCTGTCCATGGGCTACGACAAGCCCGACCTCGGTTTCGTCGTTCATTATCAGGCTTCGGGTTCCATCGTCGGCTATTACCAACAGGTAGGTCGAGCGGGCCGTGCAATCCCTCGTGCGGTGGGTGTTTTGCTATCTGGTCGCGAAGATACCGAGATCCACGAATACTTCCGCGGTTCGGCGTTTCCAGAGCAGGAGCACGTTCAGTCCATTCTCGGCGCACTGGCTCACAGCGACGGCATGACCACTGCCTCCATCGAAGCCGCGATCAACCTGCGCAAGACACAGATCGAGAAGGTGCTCAAGCTGCTCTCCGTGGAAAATCCATCTCCCGTTATCAAGGACGGCCCCCGCTGGTTCCGTACGCCCGTCCTCTATCGCATGGATCAGGCACGTATCGACAACCTCACCCGACAGCGCGAGCAGGAGTGGCAGGAGGTTCAAGACTACATTGACACCAAAGAGTGCAAGATGGTCTTCCTGGCCCGCTCCTTGGACGATCCTAAGCCGCACCCCTGTGGCTGCTGTACATCCTGCGTTGGCCATCCAATAGTTGCGGAGTCTTTCAGCCACGAATTGGCAGTCAACGCCGGGTTGTTCCTTCGCCACGCAGAATTTCCGCTGGAAACCAAGAAGCAGGTTTCAGCCGACGCCTTTGTGACATACGGCTTCCGCGGCAATCTGCCACTAGCATGGCGCGCCGAAACCGGACGAACTCTGTCGCGATGGGGCGATGCCGGTTGGGGGAAGTTCGTAGAAGAGGATAAGCACGCTGGCCACTTTCGCGATGAACTGGTCGATGCCGTAGTGGAGATGATTCAGCAGCGCTGGCAGCCCAACCCGGCGCCTGCCTGGGTCACTTGCATCCCCTCACGTAAGCATCCGCAGCTGGTACCGGACTTCGCCGCCCGTCTGGCTCAGCGCCTGGGCCTGCCATTCCATGCAGCGATCACCAAGGTGCGGGACAATCAGCCACAGAAGGCACAAGAGAATCGCTTCCATCAGTGCCGTAATTTGGATGGCGTCTTTGCCGTCACACCCAACCCGCCAGCGGGGCCGGTGCTGCTGGTCGATGACGTGGTTGATTCTGCGTGGACCTTGACCATTGCGGCAGCGCTGCTACGGCAGGCCGGTTGCGGTGTTGTATGGCCGTTGGCGCTCGCTGAAAGCAGTACCGGAGATTGAGATGCAAATGAGTGAACAGAGCCAGGCAGTGCTGTTGCTGACCGCTTGGCTCGGAAAGCCCAGCAAAGGCGAAGCCAAGCCACTTACGCCCGGTGAATGGGGGCGTTTTGCGCTGTGGCTGAAAGAGCAGGGACGATCGCCCGAATCGCTGCTCAATACCCGTGATGTACCCGCCCTGTTGCACGGTTGGAACGATCGCACCATTGATGCGACGCGCGTTCAACAGCTGCTTGAGCGTGGCGCAGTTATGGGGATCTCGTTGGAGAAATGGGAGCGGGCTGGGCTGTGGGTTATCACGCGATCCGACCCTGACTATCCTTCTCGGCTCAAGCGGCTGCTCAAGACAGCTGCACCGGCCGTCTTGTTCGGCTCTGGCAATCGCAAGCTGCTGGATCGCGGCGGCATTGCCGTCGTTGGCTCCCGTGACATCACGCCTGAGCATCTGGCGTTCAC
The DNA here is from genome assembly GCF_054061035.1 of Rhodanobacter sp. TND4EL1. NCBI lineage: Bacteria > Pseudomonadati > Pseudomonadota > Gammaproteobacteria > Lysobacterales > Rhodanobacteraceae > Rhodanobacter > Rhodanobacter sp. TND4EL1. The sequence goes on along the minus strand of NZ_JBSSDT010000004.1, from coordinate 289,583 downwards.
CCAACAGCTCGGTGAGAGCATCGCCTCGGATGGTAAATCTGTCGTATCCGGTGGGGCGCGCGGTGCCGACGAAGCCGCCATGCTTGGCGCTTTGGCGAGCGATGGCACGGTTATCGGCATTTTGGCCGACGGCCTGCTGCGTGCGAGCAACTCAGCCAAGTACCGACCTTCGCTAATGAATGGCAACCTGGTCCTGATCTCGCCCTTCAATCCCGAAGCCGGGTTTGAACCCGGCAACGCCATGGCTCGCAACAAATACATCTACTGCTTGGCGGACGCGGCAGTCGTCATCAATGCCAGCAAAGACAAGGGTGGCACTTGGAGCGGCGCGATTGAGAATCTCAAGCATGACTGGGTGCCGCTATGGATCAAGTCAAACGCCGATCGCACCTCAGGCAATGCAGCGCTAGTCGATAAAGGCGCCCATTGGCTGCCCGAACCCAACGTAAGTTTCGGGTCACTCATGCAAAGGGCCACGACAACACCTGCAGCCGAGCCCGACTCCCTTTTCAATGCAACGCCATCAAGTGTCAGCGAGCCGGCGCCTCCCTTGGTATCGGAAGCAGACGCCCAAGCCACGCCGATTGTTGCCACCGCTGAGTCGCACGTTGGCCAAAGCAACGAGCAAGAGCTCGCTGCTGATCACATGCCGGAACCGAGCCCAAACCTCGATCTCTACGAGTGCTTCCTACTCAAGCTGGAAGCCACCACACGCGAAGGTCCCGCCACGGTCGAAATGCTCCAGAAGGAGCTCGATCTCGTCAAACCTCAGTTGAATGAGTGGCTCAAGCGCGGCGTCGTGGAAGGGCGCGTCAAAAAGAACGCGAAGCCCGTGAGCTATCACGTCCCGCGCACCGATCGACTCGTGTGACGATCAACCGCGGTTGATGATTTACAGGGGACCCCATGAAAGCCACCGAAGCCACGCTGCTCAAATTCCTCAAGAACGCGCCGCAGTTCATCATCCCCATCTACCAGCGCAACTATTCCTGGACACAGGAACAGTGCAATCAGCTCTGGATGGACCTGCTGCGTGCCGGGCGCGACAAAAAAATCAGCAGCCATTTCATTGGTTCCATCGTGTACATCGAACGTGGCTTGTCTACCGTGGTACAGCAAGAGTCTTTGCTCGTCATCGACGGCCAGCAACGTTTGACCACCGCCACCTTGCTCATCGCCGCGCTGGCCGACTATTTCGAAGCCAACGACATCGCCGAGCTGATGGATGTTTTTTCTGCCCGCAAGCTTCGTAACTACTACCTGCTCAATCCTGAAGAGGATGGTGACCGCCGCTTCAAGCTGCTGTTGTCAGAGACCGACAAAGACACGCTGCTGGCGATATTGCGCAAGGCACCGACGCCGGATCCGTCCAGCGCCCGCATTGAACAGAACTTCAAGCTCTTCCAGCAACTCATCGAGACCAACAAAGCCGAACTCGAAGCCATCTGCACGGGCCTGGACAAGCTGGTCATCGTTGACGTTGCCCTGGATCGCACGCAGGACAACCCGCAGCTCATCTTTGAAAGCATGAATTCCACCGGTCTGGAGCTTAGCCAGGCGGACCTGATTCGCAACTACATCCTGATGGGCCTGGAGCCCGCCCTGCAGACCGAGCTATACACCACGTACTGGCGTCCCATGGAAAGAGGCTTCGGCCAAGCCGGGTACACCACGCACTTCGACGGCTTCATGCGTCACTACCTCACCACCAAAACCGGTGAAATCCCCAATGTGCGTGAGGTATATACCGCATTCAAACTCTACGCACGCGGTCGCACAGGTGATACCCGCGAGCTCGTGGCCGAGATCCACGCCTATGCGGGCTACTACTGCGCCATGGCCTTGGGCACCGAGCAGCACCCGCTGTTGCGACAGGCATTCCAGGACCTGCGCGAACAGAAGCGGGATGTCGTCTACCCGTTCCTGCTCGACGCCTATCACGACTACCGCATCGGCGACCTGAGCGCCGAGGAACTCTATCAAGCCCTGCGACTGGTCGAGAGTTACGTGTTTCGCCGCGCGGTGTGTGCCATACCCACCAACTCGCTCAACCGTACTTTTGCCGGGTTGTCCCGTTCGCTCAAGAAAGACCGCTATCTCGAAAGCCTCAAGGCCACGTTCCTGCTGTTGCCTTCCTATCGCCGGTTCCCCGACGACGACGAGTTCCAGCGCGAAATCAAGGTGCGCAACCTGTACAAGTTCCGCAACCTCATGTACTGGCTGCGCAAGCTGGAGAACTTCAACCGGAAAGAGCCGATCACGGTGGAGAACTACACCGTTGAGCACATCCTTCCGCAGAATCCGGAGCTTTCGACGGCGTGGAAGCAGGAGCTCGGGCCCGAATACGAGCGCATCCAGCAGACCTGGCTGCACACCTTGGGCAATCTGACCCTTACCGGCTACAACAGCGAATACAGCGACCGTCCGTTCAAATACAAGCGCGATGACGTGACCAATCACGATGGCGATCCCGTCGGCCTCAAGGTCAGTCCGCTTATGCTCAATCAGGGCCTGGGCAGTGTGGAGACATGGGACGAGAACGCCATTCGCCAACGTGCGGACCGGCTGGCGGTACGCGCGGCCAAAGTCTGGCAAGCACCGGAGCTCGCCGCCGACGTCCTAAACGCGTACCGCCCTGCTGCGACGCAAGGCGGGCAAACCTACGGCATTGACGACCACCACCAGTTGGCCAGTGGCCCTGCGCGCGAGCTGTTCGAGCAGCTACGGGGTCAAGTACTGGCGTTGGATCCCTGCGTCAGCGAAGAATTTCTCAAGGTATACGTGGCCTACAAGGCAGAAACCAACTTCGTCGATGTCATCCCGCAAGCCAAGCGCCTGCTGCTCACCCTCAACATCCCCTTCCATGAGATCGACGATCCGAACGGGCTCTGCCGCGATATCACTGGACTGGGCCGTTGGGGCAATGGCGATGTGGAAGTGAAGCTGGAGTCACCCGACCAACTACCCTACGTGCTTGGCCTGATCCGTCAGGCGTTCGATCAACAGATGGGCAGCGTCGATGCCTGAGCGTCCGTTGCCACGACATTTATCCAAGAGCCCTACCATGCAGAAAATCACCGCCAGCGACCCCGCCGCCCATTCTGTCGATGTGCGAGCAGAGAACATCGACAAGCTCAAGACGCTGTTCCCTGAGCTGATCACCGAAAGCGCGGATGGCGCGGCGATCAACGTCGATGTGCTCAAGCAGCTGGTCGGTGATGCCACGGTCACCGATGCCGACGAGAAGTACGGCCTCAACTGGCACGGCAAGCGCCGCGCGCGGCAACTGGCGTTGACGCCGAGCACCGGCACCCTGCGGCCGTGCCCGGAAGACAGTGTGGACTGGGACACCACCCAGAACCTGATGATCGAGGGCGACAACCTTGAGGTGCTGAAGCTGCTGCAGAAAAGCTATGCCAACAAGGTCAAGCTGATCTATATCGACCCGCCGTACAACACCGGTAAGGATTTTGTATACCCGGACAACTTCCAAGACAGCATCAAAAACTACTTGGAGCTGACCGGCCAAGTCGAAGGCGGTGCGAAAGTGAGCTCGAACACCGAAGCATCAGGTCGGTTCCACACCGACTGGCTCAATATGATGCTTCCGAGGCTAAAGCTGAGTGTGAGCTTACTGCGCCGAGATGGATTCATCATCCTAAGCATCGGCGACCGTGAGTTCGGCCATATGCGCGCGCTGATGAACGAAATATACGGAGAAGAAAATTTTGTCGGTGTATTGGTCTTTGATCGCAACAGAAAGAACGATGCGAAACTGCTTTCAGTAGGACATGAATACATGGTGGTTTACGCGCGCGATAAAGCGCTGCTGAAATCATTGGAGGTCAAGCTTCGGACACCGAAAGAGGGCGTGGAAGAGGTCAAGGAGCTTTTCGATAAGTTACGTTTGGAATTCGGCGAGGACTGGGCGCGCATCGGCGAAGGTCTCCGAGAATTTTACGGCACATTCGAAGAAGACGATCCACGAATGCCACTGGCGAGATTTACCAAGGTCGACCAGAAAGGGCCATTTCGCTCAGACGGAAATCCAAGTTGGCCAGGAGGGAGCGGCCCTCGGTATGAGGTTCTTCATCCCGTCACAAAGTTACCCTGTAAGGTTCCAGGGCGGGGATGGGTATGGCCCACATTCGAAAGAATGGAGCAGGAGATTAATGCAGGAAACGTCGTCTTCGGTCCTGATGAAACCACGATTCCCTCCGTTCGTATGAACTTATTTGAGAAAGACGAACAGGTGATGCGCAGTGTTCAGTTTAGCTACGCGCAGAAGGCGACTCAGGATTTCGCAGCGTTGTTCGATGGGAAGGCCGTTTTCCAGAATCCGAAGAGTTTTCGTGATCTTCAAAAGCTTGTTACCTACTTCACTGATGCAGGGGACGTCGTTTGTGATTTTTTTGCGGGATCGGGAACTACAGGGCACGGAGTGATGCGATCAAACGCCGAAGCCGAAGCCGAAGCCGAAATGAGTCGTCGTTTTGTCTTGGTGCAAATTCCGGAGCCGCTTGACCCTGAGGATAAAGATCAGAAGATTGCTGCTGACTTTTGTGACGAAATGGCGCTTCCAAAGAACATCGCAGAACTCACCAAGGAACGTTTGCGCAGATCGGGCGCGGCAGTCAGATCAGAATTTCCTGGGTCGGAGGTCGACACCGGCTTCCGCGTCTACAAGCTCGACCAGTCGAACATTCGCACGTGGCAACCCAGCGACGACCTAGAAAGGGATCTGATCGACAACATCGAACACATCGCCCCCGACCGAAGCGAAGACGACGTACTCACCGAACTGCTGCTCAAGCTCGGCCTCGATCTGTGCGTACCGATCGAACAGCGCCAGATCGCGGGCAAGCGCGTCTACGCCATCGGCGGCGGCGTGCTACTGGCCTGTCTGGATACGTCGATCACCGTGGCCGACGCCGAAGCGCTGGCCCTGGGTATCGCCGACTGGCACCAGCAACTTGCACCCAGTGGCGACACCACCTGCGTGTTCCGCGACAGCGCGTTCGCCGATGACGTAGCCAAGACCAACCTTGCCGCCATCCTCGACCAGCACGGCATCCACACCGTGCGGAGCCTGTGATGGGTGCCGGCAAGGGTGCGTCGTCGCAGGCTCTGATCGAGAAGGTGGCCCGATGACTTCCCATGGCATGATTCCAAGCGGCCAGTTCCTGATCCACACGACGGATGACGGCCGCACGCGTGTGCGCTGTCTGTTTCGCGACGAGACGTTGTGGCTGACCCAGGCACAGATGGCCGAGCTGTACCAGGTCAGCGGCAAAACCATCAGCGAGCACCTGGTCAACCTCTATGACGAGGAAGAATGCCAGCCTGAACGAACTATCCGGAAATTCCGGATAGTTCAGCCCGAGGGTGGGCGCGAGGTGCGGCGTACCCTGGATCACTACAGCCTGGAAGCGATCCTGGCCGTCGGTTATCGCGTGCGCTCCACGCGCGGCACCCAGTTCCGCCAATGGGCGACTGAACGGCTGGGCGAATACCTGGTGAAGGGATTCACCATGGACGACGAGCGGCTGAAGAATCCGCCAGTCGAAGGGGCCGGCATCCCCGATCATTTCGATGAGCTGCTGGACCGCATTCGTGACATCCGCGCCAGCGAGCGGCGCATGTATTTGCGGGTGCGCGAGATCTTCGCCATGGCGGCCGACTACCGACCGAGCGCGAAGGATACGACGCTGTTCTTCCAGATCATCCAGAACAAGCTGCACTTCGCTGCGACCGGCCTGACGGCGCCCCAGCTGATCCTGCAACGTGCTGACCACACCCGGCCGAACATGGGTGTGACGTCCAGCAAAGGGCGTGAAGTACGCAAGGCGGACGTGACCGTCGCCAAGAACTATCTGCGCGAAGATGAGATATCCGAGCTCAATCGCATCGTGGTGATGTGGCTGGACTTCGCGGAAGATCAAGCCAAGCGCCGCAAGGATGTGTTCCTGAAGGACTGGGAGAGCAAGCTCGATGACTTCCTCGCGTTCAACGAACGCCGGGTGCTCGGCAGCGCCGGTAGCGTGAGCAAGATTGCAGCCGATGCGCGCGCCCATGACGAATACGAGCAATTCGCCAAACAGCGCCGCGAGTTGCTGGAGAACGAGGGCGAACGCGAAAACATCAAGGCATTGGAAGGCGTCGCCAAGCGCCTGCCCAAGAAGCATAAAAAGACGGAATGAGTCAATGAAACTCCACTTTGAAGCCAACCTCGACTACCAGTTGCGCGCCATCGACTCAGTATGCGAGTTATTCCACGGCCAGGAACTATGCCGCACCGAGTTCACTGTCACCCAGCGCGTGGCATCCCCACAGATGGGCCTACCGCTGGGGCAAGGCACCGAAGAGTCCACGCTCGGTATCGGCAATCGACTGACCCTGCTGGATGACCAACTACTGGAAAACCTGCACAAGGTGCAGCTGGGCAACGGGCTCGCGCCTTCTTCAACGCTCGCCTCCGGTGATTTCACGGTGGAGATGGAAACAGGTACTGGCAAGACCTACGTGTACCTGCGCACGATCTTCGAGCTGCACAAGCGCTACGGTTTTGCCAAGTTCGTGATCGTGGTGCCTTCGGTGGCGATCAAGGAGGGCGTGTACAAATCGCTGGAGATTACCGCGGAGCACTTCCGCGAGCTCTACAGCGGCACGCCGTTTGAGTACTTCATCTACGACTCGGCCAAGCTCGGCCAGGTACGCAACTTCGCCAGCAGCCCGAACATCCAGGTGATGGTGATCACCGTGGCGGCAATCAACAAGTTTGGCGACGAGGATGCGGCGGCCGAGGAAGAGTCCGACGACAACAAGCGCCGCGAAAAGTCGAAGAACGTGATGTATCGCGCCAGCGAAAAGACCGGTGGCGAACGCCCGATCGACCTGATCCGCGCCACCCGCCCGATTCTGATCGTGGACGAACCCCAAAGTGTGGATGGCGGCATCGACGGCAAGGGCCGCAAAGCGCTAGAGCACATGCACCCGCTGTGCACCCTGCGCTATTCCGCCACCCATGCCGACAAACATCACATGGTGTATCGGCTGGACGCGATTGACGCCTACGAGCAGAAGCTGGTCAAGCAAATCGAGGTAGCCGCGGCGACGGTGGAAAGCGGTGGTAACAAGCCGTTTGTGCGATTGATTTCGACCAAGAGCACGCGTGGCACGGTTACCGCCAAGGTCGAGCTCGATGTCGAAAGCCACGGCAAGGTGCAGCGTAAGGAAGCCACCGTGTCTGACGGCGACGATCTGGAGCAGACCACCAAGCGTGAGCTGTATCGCGATATGCGTGTCGGTGAGATTCGGTCCGGCCGCGGTCAGGCGATGCTGGAATTGCGCTACCCCGGTGGAGAGCAGTGGCTGGAGCCCGACCAGGCCCACGGCGATGTCGACCCGCTGGCGATTCAGCGCCAGATGATCCGCCGCACCATCAAGGAGCATCTGGACAAGGAGCTGGTCTTGCGCCCCAAGGGCATCAAGGTGCTATCCCTGTTCTTCATCGACGCGGTGGATCGCTATCGCCTGTACGACGCCGAGGGCAACCCACAGCCGGGCGTGTACGCGCAGATGTTCGAAGAGGAATACACGCGGTACTCAAAGCATCCTGATTACCGAAATCTTTTCGCCGAGGTCGATCTCAGCCACGCTGCGGCGGATGTACATGCCGGCTATTTCTCCATCGACCGCAAAAAGGTCGGTGGAAAGACGGTCGACATGATCAAGGACACCAGCGGCACCACCAAGGCCGACGATGACGCCTACAACCTGATCATGCGTGACAAGGAAAGGCTGCTGAGTCTGGCCACGCCGCTCAAGTTCATCTTCTCCCACTCGGCGCTGCGCGAAGGCTGGGACAACCCCAATGTGTTTCAGATCTGCACGCTGCGCGACATCCAGAGCGAGCGCATGCGCCGCCAGACCATCGGCCGTGGCTTGCGCCTGTGCGTCAACCAGAAGGGCGAGCGCGAGCGTGGTTTTGACATCAACACCCTGACCGTGATCGCCACCGAGACCTTCGAGCAGTTTGCCGAGAACCTACAGAAGGAGGTCGAGCAAGACACCGGCATCCGCTTCGGCATCATCGAGAAGCACCAGTTTGTCGCCATCGCGACCATTCAAGCCGACGGTCAGCTCGCTCCGCTCGGCTTGGAGGCATCCGAGACCTTGTGGCGGGCCTTGAAGGACAAGGGCTACATCAACGCGCAGGGCAAGGTGCAGGACGTACTCAAGACCGCACTGAAGGATGGCTCCCTGGAAGTACCTGCGGCCTTTGCCGAGCAACGCGAACAGATTGCCACTGTCCTGCGCAAACTGACCGGCCGTCTGGAGGTGAAGAACGCAGACGAGCGCAAAGCGGTGCGCACCCGTCAGGCTGTGTTGCAGAGCCCCGAGTTCAAGGCTCTGTGGGACCGCATAAAGCACAAGACCACCTATCGCGTGGCATTCGACAACGAGAAGCTGATAGCGAGCTGCATCGAGGCCGTGCAGAAGGCACCGCGAATTACCAAGGCGCGCCTGCAATGGCGCAAAGCAGACATTGCCATCGGCAAGGCAGGCATCGAGGCGACCGAGAAAAAGGGTGCCGCCAACGTGGCGCTGGATGAAACCGACATCGCGCTGCCCGACATACTCACGGACCTGCAGGACCGCACCCAGCTCACCCGGCGGTCCCTGCAGCGCATCCTGGTCGAGAGTCGCCGGCTGGACGACTTCAAGCGCAACCCGCAACAGTTTATCGAACAGATCGCCGAAGCCATCAACCGCTGCAAGCGCCTGGCGGTCGTCGACGGTATCAAGTACCAACGCTTGGGCGACGCCAGCTACTATGCACAAGAGCTGTTTGAGCGGGAAGAACTGACTGGATATCTGAAGAACATGTTGGGCGCCGACAAAGCGGTGTACGAGAGCGTGGTCTACGACTCGACCGTCGAACGCGACTTCGCCAACCAGTTGGAAAAGAACGACGCAGTGAAGGTCTACGCCAAGCTGCCAGGCTGGTTCAAAATCCCGACGCCGCTAGGCAGCTACAACCCAGATTGGGCTTTACTGCTGGAGCAGGATGGTGAGGAACGCCTCTACTTCGTCGTCGAAACCAAGGCAGGCCTGTTCGCCGATGACGTACGCACGCGCGAGCAAGCCAAGATCGACTGCGGCAAGGCACACTTCAAGTCGCTGGCGGTCGGGGAAGATCCCGCGAGGTATGCGGTAGCGCGATCACTGGATGATCTCCTGTGACACGGAGCTTGGGACAGGATGAATCACACCGATCAATGCTTCAAGGCGGCGAGGTTCCGGCGGGTTGTCATCGTTTTAGATCTAATGCGGCGATAGTTGACAGGGTAGATCGAAAACAGCCTGACAAGCCGACGATCCTAGGTCGACTGTGAGGGGCGGAAGGGAGGCAGGGGAAAGTGACGGTGCTCAGAAATGTTTCGGAGAGAATGGGTGAAGAGGGCATGGCCTCACCTAGACTCCCATTTCTCTCGACAGAGCCGGGCCTCATTCGAGTGCTCCTATTTCAGCCGAAGGGCGTCATCGTAGCAACGGAGACTGCCGTCGGCGTAAGGGATCGCTCGTTGCTCTGCGCCCAGATGAAGGCTTTTTTCAACCAATCGAGAGAGCTCAATGTTGACCTAGCTGCTTGTCCGGAATACGCGTGCCCATGGGAAGCATTGAGCGAAGCCATCGCGGAAGGGGTTACCCCCGTCGAGGGCAAGTTGTGGGCAATTGCTTGCGAAAGCATTTCGATCGGTGACCTTCGCGTAACAGCTGATGCCTTGGCGGCGCATTGCCGCGTGGTCATCGATCGGCCACCAGCCGGCGCCAACGGGGAATTTCTCGACTGCTTGTCCTACCTCTTCGTCGCTCGCGATGAGATGGGTGCGCAAGTGCTCACGATCTTAGTGCAGTTTAAGACTTGCCAAATGGGCGGTGACACATACGAGTCTGAGCACCTGATCTTGGGCGACACCATTTACCGTTTTGGAGATCCAGGCGAGAACCGCCTAGTGGGGCTGCTCTGCTCGGACTCGCTCTCACAGAGCTTCATGGATGATGTGGTGCCCGAGCTCCGCCATAACACACTGGTGCTCCATCTCCAGCTCAATCCGCACGGCGATAGCGCTCGCTTCCGGGCTTATCGCGAAGCGTGTTGCCACGAAGTACCACGAAATACTGAGGTTCTATGCCTTAACTGGGCAAAAGGTACGAAACTCGAAAACGGAGCGAAGGATGATGACCTCGTTACAGAGCCGCGAACCATCCTGTTTCGTCCTGCTGACGACGACTTGGAGGCTGGCGACGCTCGGGTAGTCAGCAACCATAAGTTGGGCTGTTACCTGACCTATTGGGAACAGTACCGAAGCGCGGCCTATGTATTTTCGCCGGATCCGCAGCTGTTTGCTTTGAAGATGTCGAAGCCCTCGGTGATCGGTGCTGGCGCATTGGCCCGTCGGGTCGGAATCATCATGGACGGGCGCTATGAATGGAGTAACGACGATTGGATCCCGGCGGCAGGAGATGCAAGGGATCGATTTGAAGATTACTGGTTAGGACAGGCGCCCCAATTGCGCCCGTATCTTGAACACTTGAGTGAGAAACCGTTGGATGCCGAGCGCCTCATCCAACTGTGCACAGGACGGGGACTTGGCGATAGGCTGGATGATTGGAAGACGCTCCCTTCCTTTCGGTTAGATACGGACGACACGGCACGCCGCTTGCGACTCTGCTGGTCGACGGAGGGGCAAGGGTATCGCTTCAGGGCTGACTGCCTCAGAGATTTTCGGGGCTTTGTAGCCGTTGTGATGAACCCGCCGGCTTTTTCCGCGCGACTGACGCCCTTCAAGGAGCAGGCCTTCACGGTCGACTACCGATCAGCTCCGCACTTTCTGCACCATCGCAACCTTCACATCAACGGCGGACCGTCCGCGACTGCCGTCTTCCTCGGGTCTACGCCGGACAGAGCTACGCTGACTCTGACTAAGACTAAGCTTCTCAGGCGCATCGCGGATGTTGGGCAAGATCAAGAATTGATCGCGATTTGGTACCGAGACGATATGGGCAAACTGAAAGATCACATGGACCATCAGGTTCCGGAGATTTCCGATGACCCGGTGCGAAACCCCGTTGGCATTGATGAAACGACCATATGAACGCCAGTGATCTGCTTCCCAAGTTACGCGCGTCCTTCGATTCTTGCGTTATTGACAGTGAGCACAACGTCGTCCGATGTGAGCACCACGTCGGAGAAGTCGTACGGAGCGTCTACTTTTTTTGCCCTGTGAGTACGCTTCCCTCTTCCTCGGAGTTCACGCAACTGCAGGAGGGGGTGGTGGCGCCGTCCTATTACCGTGCACAGGATGCGTCCCGCTGGAATCACTTTCTTGTCTTCGTCATGGCGGGAGCCTCTGTTATAGACCAAGACCCGGGCAATCGCGGTTGGATCGAAGCCGATAAGAGCTACGCGCGAAAGATCGTTGTTCAGGACGATGATCTCGGAGTGTTCCTGGATCGGGCGGAAACCGGTACTCATCCTGCCGTTCATGCAAATGAGTTACAGCAGATTTGGACACGGGAACTTACAAGCGCCGGGCTGGCCGCAATCGCTGCTGAAGACGCCCGGGCCTCTGTGATTCGAGCCATTCGTGCGGGTCGTACCTCGCCCAATGATTCGCCCCAGCGAGTTCCCGAAGTCCCTGCAAGGGTCGAGGAGCCGGTAACCCTGACGCGCTTGGAAATCCGGCGGTTCGGGGATCGCAGTTTGCGCGGTGAGTTTCAGCTTGGAAGGGTGAATCTCATCCGGGGCCCTAACGGGGTGGGGAAAACCAGCTTTATCGAAGCTATCGAGCATTTTTTTTGCGGAACGACGCTCCGGAATAAAGGGGTGGCCGAGAATCTCGACGCGAGCATTGCCTTCAGTAATGGAAAGACCCATCGTTACAAGTTGCAGGCTGCCTCTTACTACCAGGGCAAGGACCTCTCTTGGTATGGGCGCTCGACCAACCGGGGAAACAAGCTTTGCGAAGGATTCGCCCGCTACCACTTCATGAACGCGGACGCCGCGGTCGAGCTGTCGCGCGACCCTGTTCTTCAAAACATCAAGGAAGCATTGGCGAAGATCGCGCTCGGACCAGACGCCTCCTATACCTGGAACCGAATTCTGGAATTTGAGCGGGACATCAGTCGGGAACTGAGCCCTCTGTCCAATCAATGGAACGCGATTGACGAACGCTGCAGGCAGGACGAAAGCCGTCTGCAGGCTCTACGGACGCTGTCACCGCAAGTGCTTGTGCAGCTCTCGGCTTTGGAGCGAAAACTGGGTCAGTTGGGTTGGCCTCAAGTGCAATTTCCTGGTCCGTCGATGGAGCTCAAGGATTTCGCCATCTTCGAGCCCCTACATGCATTGCTGAAGCGGGCCATGCTGGAGCCCCCGACGACCGTTGATGCGATCGGGCAAGCCATCGCCCGTTATGTGGAAGATAGTGAGCTAGCCAAGCGGCTGGAGCTATCCAAACACAACGTAAATGCGGAGCGCGCCCGGTTACGCTCGGAGTGGAGCGTGCTGGAGGAGAAATCGTCACGCGCGGCTCGCCTTCGCCAGTACGCGGAACGGTCCTACGGTGAGCTGTTGCAACAGAGGCGAAATGGTGATCGCAAGATTGCGGTGCTCGCGCGTTTTCAGATGGCCGATAGTGATATTGGCCTGTTGGCGGAGGTATTACGCAGTCGTACGGCGATGGAGCGGCCGTTAGGGCAAGTCGCCAATGCTGCCGAGGCCTCTCTCAATGAACTGCGTCAATCGTTGCAGACGCATATCCAGCAGAAGGCACGCGAAGGTGCCTCAGCTACTGCTAGGGAATCCCTGATTGGGCAGATGCGCGTGTTGGCACGCCACTACGCTGAACAGCATCCGCAGGTCGATGCCTGTCCAGTCTGCAACACGCTGATGACAGCGACTGACCTTCTGCGTCAGTTGGAGCTCTCCTCGGCGTCGCATGAGGAGAGTGTGCTGGAGGAGCTCACCGTGGCGATTACCACCACCGAGCAACAGGTCGCGGACGAGCAGGAATATCTTCGTCTGCTAAATCAACTGATGGCGGTGGACGCCGAGAGCCAGCACTGGGCTTGTGAGCAGGCCCTCGCAGTGGCGTGGGAGCACCAGAACACACGAAATGCAGCCCAAGTGGAGCACGTGGCTCTAACACAGGAGCTGGACGCGTTACTTCGCGAGGGATTCTCCCAGCAAGACTATGATGAACTGCTGGGAGCCTGCTTCCCTGATCAAGTCGGTACCGAGATAGCTAGTGCGTCTATCGCCGCCCGACTTGGTGATGCGATTTCTGACGATACAGATCACCTGCGCACAATAGCGGTGCGCGTGAGCGAGCTCGATGTGGAAGGAGAGTCGTACGATCGGGAAATTGTGACCTTGGGTGGGCGCTATGGTGCGATTACCGACGCGGCGGAGATCGGGCGTACTGCACAAATCAGGATTGCATCGTACACAGCGTTCTATGAGGCGCTCAAGGCACTCCCCGCAACGGTTATAGCCGCGTACTCCGAGGACGTGCCGACCTTGCTCGCTCTGTCGAGAACGATTACGGAAGATCTCGATGCGATTGGCGAACGGATTCGTCAGGAGCGCTCGCGCGACGCGGAAATCAAGACATTGGAGACATCGATCGCAACGAACCAACGTTCCGGCGGCCAGCTTCAGTCCGAAATGGAAAATCTGCGCCGAGCGCAAGATGCGCTGGTGTCACTGAAGACGAATCACAGTCTCGATCAGGGGTTGGCCAGCTTCCTGTCGGAAAATCAGGCGTCGATTCAGCATATTTTTTCGCGCATTCATGTGCCAAACGAATTGCGCCTTTCAGCGCTGGCCGAGTGTCAGCTCGAGCGTGTCAACACTCAGGGCGTAGCTGATCTATCCCAGATCAGCACGGGGCAACGAGCGGCCCTCACACTCAGCATCTTCCTGACGCTCAACCTCTCGTTGCGGGCCGGGCCGCCCATCATGTTGATTGACGACCCGGTAGCACACATCGATGATCTGAACGCGCTGGCGTTTCTGGACTACTTGGCGGATGTCGCAGAAGGAGGTCGACGGCAGATATTTTTTGCGACCGCGGATGACCGTCTCGCGAATTTGTTCGAGAAAAAAATGGGCTTCTTGGGCGCGGAGCTTGCGGTGATCAATTTAGCTCCTGGCGCTCGTGTGGAAACAGGCGAACGGCTCAACTAGTGGTCGGCCGACGTCCCCCCACTTTTGTGTAGCACAGCGGTTTGGAGTCCAATCCCCACCTGAAGGAGATTGGACGTGAAGAAGCAGTTTACCGAAGACAAATCATTGACTACCTACGCCAGATCCTTCGAGCAACTTGAACTAGGCAGGACCCGAGAGGGCGCAGTGCCTGGCTTGATTGCTGATTGTCGAATACCCGGAACAGGACGCTAGATCTTAAACAAGACGCAACCTTGCCTTCTTCGGAGACAACGGTTTGGTGACTGAGCTGCCCCCGCTCAGTACGTTCAGCATCAACCCGAAGGTGAGTTCGTTAATTTCGTCCGCCTCGATGTCTAGTTGACTGGCAACAGATGCCTTGGACGTACCTTCCTGGCGCAAGACCGAGAACACCTTCTCTAGCAACAGAGACCGTTCATGAGGTGCACCCTCAGGTTCGCTCTTCCGGAACCCTGCTTCAGCCAATTGAATGCATAGAGTGCGATAGGCCCAATCGGTCGTCAGTCCCAATGAATGCAGCCGATAGTTCAAGGCGGCAACCGAAACCGACCAGTACTTCTTGTGCTTAATCAGCGTGGGAAGCGTTGCGATACGTGGTGCATTTGCCAAAACACTTCCACGTGGCATCAAGAACGCGGAGGCAAAGGCGTTTGCCTCTCGTTCGAGCTCTGGCCCTTGCGTTTGACCGTGCTTGTGTAAAACCAAGTGTCCAAGCTCATGCGCAGCATCGAACCGGCAGTGCTCCGCGGATTTGTAGGTGTTGAGGAACACAAACGGCTTTCCACCATTCCAGACCGAGAAAGCATCGACCTCTTTGGCATCAATCGCCAGAGAGTAGACACGGATACCCTTCGACTCCAATTGGGCGATCATGTTCTTGATGGGCAGCTCACCTAGCCCCCAGTGCGCCCGAAGTGTCTCCGCCGCAGCCTCTGGATCCTGACTGCCGGCTTGACTGGGGTAGTCGTCTGAACTTTCTACCGAAGACGAGCCTCCCTCGGCAGCATCAAGTGCCACGTGGTCTCGCCCTAGATCTGGAACGTCAGGGGTCGGAAGGTCAAATTTTGATTCAATCCA
Source organism: Rhodanobacter sp. TND4EL1 (assembly GCF_054061035.1). Classification (NCBI taxonomy): domain Bacteria; kingdom Pseudomonadati; phylum Pseudomonadota; class Gammaproteobacteria; order Lysobacterales; family Rhodanobacteraceae; genus Rhodanobacter; species Rhodanobacter sp. TND4EL1. Next base: position 274,252 of record NZ_JBSSDT010000004.1, on the reverse strand, counting down.
ATCGTTAAGCATCAATGCCACCGACCCTGCTCCCAGGGCAGAGTCGCGTTGCTTTGCGCTCATTTTTGAGAGCGAGCGGAAGCTGGCAACCTCAGGAGTGAGCAACTCCGGGGCGTCACCAAAAAAGAACGCTTCGGGAAACCGAAGCGCGTCAGAGATTTTTCGCATGGTGGGTGCTTCTGGCTCTTGCGTTCCACTCTCATAGCCAGTGATAGATCGTTCGCTTACACCCACACGTCCCGCAAGCATCTTTTTAGTCATCCCTCGCCGTTTCCGGGCGAGGGCAAATCTTTTTTCGTTGAACATAAGTGGTTACTCGACCTTACGATGTACCTCGAAATCGATATCAGGCGTTTCGGGCAAGATGATGCCGTCGAAGTCATCACTAAACGACAGCGGAGTAAGGATGATGCGCTCCGACCATTCGATGATTTTGCCGTCTGAATCCATGTCCGACGGTTTCGAAAGCTCGATGCGCCGCTCCTTTGTCTTGGTATCAAAGTGATGAAGCAAGACCCAAGTTTCGAGGTCAGAAGGGGCGGGTTGTGGTGGCAACATATCGGCAAACATGTCGGCTTGTCGGTTCGCATCGACCGCCTTGACGGTGTAACGGCCTTTAGGCGATTTGTTTGAAGGATGGCCCGCTTCGACTCCAGTCTCTTCGTCTCCCGACGCCACAGCTATACCTACCGTGTCGCCCCCATTGATCACCAGCTCGTAGACGCTGGAGTCAGGCCGGTGCCAGCCAAAAGGCCGTAGCAAATTGCGTAGAGATGCAACCATTTCAGCCCACATAACGAGGCCGGGGTAGATTCGCGGGTGGTTCTCCGTAATCCTCGCAGTATGCACATGCGCAAGACGAAGGGCCTCCAGGAGCAGGTCCTCGGTCAATTCCATCTGCGCTAGACGATCTTCCACTGCTTGCGGTTCGACGTACACGACATTCGTCTTCATAGATCTCGCTCAGGTCAACTGGATTGAAGGTCCCCCTGCTTCTTGGAATCCTCCCTCATTTGTGGAAGAAAAACAAGAAGAGTTTGCACCTGCCGATCACATCTTTTTGATGGGGGCAGGACCGATCTCAATTTTTGGGAACTGCGCAAGCGAGGTTGAAATCCAAGGACGGAATTCTTGATGGCACGACGGGACTCTGATCCAGCAACGGCAATTGTTCGAAACTTCGATCTGGTCCTTCAGCTTTTGGCCGGATGCGGCCAGTCGGTCCGGTGATGATGGCCAGGTCCGCTGCCGGAGATTGGCAGTTGCTGTGGTGCGACGTCCCCCCGCTTTGAGTAGCGGGACGGAGTAGAGCGGGACGTCAATCACAGCAATCTGTACAATGTTCGAGGGAACAGAAGGGACAAAATTTCACGTCTGACGGTAACTTTGACGGTAGGTTTTGAAACTAATATTTCAAGAAGTGGATTAGGTAAAGGGTTCGCGTCCTTATTCGAGTCCACCCATAGCCACCAAACGCTCTCGTGGCGTTATGCGGAAACCGAGAACTCCTCAAGGCCTGCCGAAAGCGGGCTTTTTTGTGGGCGCCGCAGTTTGCGCCGCCGATCTGGATGGCTGCGCTAGTATTCCTGCAAACCACGGCATGGACAGGGTATGGCGATCGCCAGCAATGGCTCGGTGGGGGCGGATTTGGGGAGCTTCAACTTTCTGGGTGAGCATGATCCGGTTCTCCTGCAACTGGCTCAGACTGCCGAGCAGATTTTTGCCAGTGACCCCAACACCACGTTGATCAAACTGCGGCAGTTGGGTGAGGCGCTTGCCCAGGACGTGGCGACACGCTCTGGAATCCCGTTCGATGCCACCACCTCCCAATCCGAATTGCTCTTCCGGATCAATCGGGAGCTGCAACTGGATCCGGGCATCCATGGTCTTTTCCACACGCTTCGGGTGGAAGGCAACAAGGCCACGCATGAGTTCAGCACACGCCATCGCGAGGCGATGGATGGTCTGAAGGTCGCTCGCGAACTGGCGATCTGGTATCACCGGTCATTCGGCAAGGCCGGCAGCGACTTCAAGCCGGGGCCGTTTGTTGCGCCGCGTGATCCCAGCGAGGGCCTGCGCGAATTGAAGGCGCAAATTGAGCAGCTTGCGGCAGCCCTCAGTGATTCGCATCAGGAGCTGCAAGACAACCAGCAGCTGATCGAACTGCAGCAACGCGAGACGGCCGAGTCCATGGCGCTTGCCGAGGCCATGGATGCCGAAGCACGCGACTATCAAAAACTGGCTGTCGCACGCGAAGCCGAGCTCATCGCGCTGAACGCCACATTCGAACAGCGATTGGCGAGCGTGCGCGCCGAACTGGAGGCAAATCCGCAGCTCGCGCAGCAGGTCCAGAAAAAGACCCAGCGCGCCAGTCACGCCTTCGATCTGACCGAAGACCTCACGCGCATTCTTATTGACCAGCAGCTCCAGATGGCAGGCTGGGAAGCTGATTCGCTGGACCTGATCCACGCTCGCGGCGGCCGGCCGGAAAAGGGTCGCAACCGGGCGATCGCCGAATGGCCGACCAGCAGTCCGAAGGCCTGTGCGGATTACGTGTTGTTTGCCGGGATGATGCCGATCGCCATTGTCGAGGCCAAACGCAAACGCTTGAACGTGGCCGAGCGCATTCCGCAGGCTGAGCGATACGCGCGCGACTTCCCGATGACCGAAGGGCTTGTGCCCGCATGGTCAGCTGCAACCCACGAGCCAGGCTGGCCGGATGGCCACGGCGGCAGGTTCAAGCTGCCATTCGCGTTTGCGTGCAATGGCCGTCCCTATATCGCCCAGCTGGCCGAACAGTCGGGTACGTGGTTTCGCGATTTGCGCAGCCCCGCGAACCAGCGCCGCGCGCTGCAGGATTTCTACACCCCGGGCGGCTTGCTCGACCTGCTCGCCCGCGACCGTGTGCTGGCCGAGCAGAAGCTGCGGCAGGAAGGGTTTGGCTACCTCAAGTTGCGCGATTACCAATGCAAGGCGATTGCCGAAGTCGAGCGCGCGCTGGCCGAAAATCAACGCCAATGCCTGCTCGCCATGGCCACCGGCACCGGCAAGACGCGCACCGTCATCGGCCTGATGTATCGACTGCTCAAAGCCGAACGCTTTCACCGCATTCTGTTTCTGGTGGACCGCAGCGCGCTGGGAAAACAGGCGCTGGATGCGTTCGACGAAGCAACCCTGGAGCAAAACCACACGCTCTCGCAGATCTACGACGTCAAACAGCTCGGCGACATGGCCGCCGAAGCCGAAACACGCATCCAGGTGGCGACCGTGCAGGCGATGGTGCGGCGCATCTTCCAGTCCGATACGCCACCGCCGGTGGACCAGTTCGACTGCATCATCGTCGACGAAGCACACCGCGGCTACACGCTGGATCAGGAGATGACCGACGGCGAGCTGGCGGTGCGCGATCACCAGCAATACATGTCGCAATACCGGCGCGTGCTGGACTACTTCGATGCTTGTCGTATCGGCCTCACCGCCACGCCGGCCAAACACACCACCGAAATTTTCGGCAAGCCGGTGTTCACCTACAGCTACCGGGAAGCGGTGGCCGACGACTGGCTGATCGACCACGAGCCGCCGATCCGTTACGAAACCCAGCTCAGTCGCCACGGCATTCACTTCGACAAGGGCGCCATGGTCGATGTGGTGAATACGCAAACCGGCGAGCTGGATACCGCCGAGCTGGAGGACGAACTCGACTTCAACATCGAGTCATTCAACCGCCGCGTCATCACGCCGGAATTCGACCGCGTGATCTGCGAGGAGCTGGCCAAGGAGCTGGATCCGGAAGGCGAGGAAAAAACCCTGATCTTCTGCGTCAACCAGGCGCACGCGGTGCGCGTCAAACACCTGCTTGATGCGGCGTTCGCGGAAGTGCACGGCGACAGCTACAACCAGTCCGCAGTCGAGATCATCACCGGTCAAAGTGACCGGGTCGACCTGCTTATCCGGCGCTACAAAAACGAACGCTATCCCAATATCGCGATCACCGTGGACCTGCTCACCACCGGCATCGACGTGCCGAAAATCGCCAATCTGGTGTTCATGCGGCGGGTACGCTCGCGCATTCTCTACGAGCAGATGAAAGGCCGCGCCACCCGCCGCTGCGACGCCATCGGCAAGACGGTGTTCCGCATTTTCGATCCGGTCGATTTATATGCGGCGCTTGAAGCGGTCGACACCATGAAGCCGTTGGTCAAGGATCCCAACATCACCCTCGAGCAGCTCATGCGCGAATTGCAGGACGAGCGCAGCGCGCAGGCGCCCGGCATCCAGCAAGGCCACGGCCACGCCGACGACGTGCTCGACCAGCTCGGTCAGCGCGTCATGCGCATCGTGCGCCGCGCCACGCACAAGGCCGAACGCAAGCCACAGCTGAAGCAGCGGCTCGATGAATTGGAAGCCAGCTGGGGCATGGCGCCGAAGGAGCTTCATCGCCATCTGCGCCAACTCGGTCCGCAAGGCGCCGCCGCCTTCATCGACGAACATGCCCAACTGCTCGACCAGCTGAACCAGATCCAGCGCCTCGGCTCGGAGGACTACCCCGTGCTGGCACCGCATGCCGACAAACTGCTGGCGCGCGAGCAGAACTACGGCGTCCACCAGAAGCCTGAAGACTATCTGGAGAGCTTCCACCAGTTCATCCACCAGCAGCTCAACCAGTCCGTGGCGCTCGGCGTGGTGGTGAACCGCCCGCGCGATCTCACGCGGGAGCAGTTGCGCGAGGTGCGTCTGCTGCTGGACCAGAACGGCTACAGCGAGGCGAGCCTGAGCAGCGCCTGGCGCGACAAGACCCAGCAACAGATTGCGGCCAGCATCGTCGGCTACATCCGCCAGGCCGCGTTGGGCGAGGCCTTGATCCCGTTTGATCAGCGCGTGGCCACGGCGATGCAGCGGATCTATCAGCAGCACAACTGGGCGCCGGTGCAGCGACGCTGGCTGGAGCGTCTGGCGCAGCAACTGGTGCACGAAGTGGTGGTGGACCGTCCCGTGGTGCAGCGCAATTTCGAGCAGGATGGCGGCGCGGCGCGCCTGGACAAACTGCTCAGCGGGCGCCTGGACGATGTCCTGCAGTCGTTGAACGACCATCTCTGGGATCAGGTCGGCTAGCCTGAAATCCATCGCGGAGGCCTGGTCGGTGAGCCGAATAAGCGGCATAATCAGCTCATTGAATGAGCCGAATAACTCGATTATTCGGCTCACCGTACGGAGCACCCCGCTTGGATAACCCCCGCTGGATCTGGCAACAACCGGCTTGGCCACAGTTTCACTGGCAGGCCGGGACGCTGATGCCGCTGCTGCGCGCCTGCCAGCAGGCGCAGGGCCGCTTGCTGGGCATGGCTGGCGCTATTGCGGGCGATGCGCAAGCCCAGAGCGAGCTGGATACGTTGCTGCAAAACATCATCACCTCTTCGGCGATCGAGGGCGAAACCCTCAATGTCGCCTCGGTACGTTCCTCGCTGGCTCGACGCCTGGGCGTGGCCGCGGACCAGGGCGCGCGCGCCACCCCGCGCAGCGAAGGGCTAGCCGCACTGATGCTCGATGCCACCCAGCGCCACGCCGCGCCGCTGGACATGCCACGTCTGCTTGAATGGCACGCATGGCTGTTCCCGCAGCAAGACGCGCTGCTTGCGCATCCCATCCGCGTCGGCAGCCTGCGCGGCAACGAGCCCATGCAGGTGGTCTCCGGTCGCATCGACCGTCCCACCGTGCATTTCGAGGCACCGCCGCGCCAAGGGCTGGAAGCCCAGCTCGATGCTTTCCTCGACTGGTTCAACCGCAGCCGAGCCGATGCCACGCTCGACCCGCTGCTGCGTGCGGGCATGGCGCACTTCTGGTTTGTCACCTTGCATCCCTTCGAGGACGGCAACGGTCGTCTCACCCGCGCCATCACCGATCTGGCGCTGGCCCAGACCGAACATCAGGCCATCCGCCTGCACGCCATGTCCGCCAGCATCCTGGCCGACCGCGCCGGCTATTACCGCGTGCTGGAGTCCAGCCAGAAGGCCGGTCTGGAAATCACCGCGTGGCTGCAGTGGTTTCTCCGCACCCTGTTGAACAGCCTGCAGGAGGCGTTGCAGCGCATCGACCGCGTGCTGGCCAAAACCCGGTTCTGGCAGCAGCACCAGCATCACGGCCTGCTGCCCGAACAGGTCAAGCTGCTCAACCGCCTGCTCGATGGCGGCGAGCGCGGTTTCGAGCACGGCATCAGCGCCGGCAAATACCAGGCGCTGGCCAAGATCTCCAAAGCCACCGCCACCCGCCACTTGGCCGATCTGCTGGACAAGGGCTGCCTTGAGCGCCTGCCCGGCGGGGGCCGCAGCACCCGCTATCAAATTATTTCCGACGCCACTCCCGCACCGGCGGTCGACCCCACTGCATCGAGTACCTCATGACCCAAAACGATATCGTCCAGAAACTCTGGAACCTCTGCGACGTGCTGCGCGACGACGGCATCAACTACAGCGACTACGTCACCGAGCTGGTGCTGTTGCTGTTCGTGAAAATGGAATACGAACAGGTGCAGAACAACGCCAACTTCGAGCACAAACTGCCCGACGGCTGCCGCTGGCCCGACCTCACCGCCTTGTCCGGCCTCAACCTGCTCACCCATTACCGCCAGATGCTGCTGGATCTCAGCCTCAGCCACGACCCGATGATCGCCGCGATCTACGCCGATGCGCAGACGCGCTTGAAGGAGCCGCGCCATCTCGAACAGCTGGTGAAAAGCCTGGACACGCTGGACTGGTTCAGCGCCCGCGACGACGGCCTGGGCGATCTCTATGAAGGCCTGCTGGAGAAAAACGCCAGCGAAACCAAGTCCGGTGCCGGCCAGTACTTCACCCCGCGCGCGCTGATCGACGCCATCATCCGCTGCATCCAGCCGCAGCCCGGCGAAACCATCCAGGATCCCGCCGCCGGCACCGCCGGCTTCCTGATCGCTGCCGACAGCTACATCAAGCAACGCAGCGACGATCTCTACAAATTGGACGACAAGGCGCGCCGCTTCCAGCGGCGCAAGGCCTATATCGGCATGGAGCTGGTGCCCGGCACGCGCCGCCTCGCGCTGATGAACTGCCTGTTGCACGGCATCGAGGGCGAAGGCGCAGGCGTGGTGCAATTGGGCAACAGCCTGGGCAATCCCGGTGCGCGCCTGAAGCCGGTCAACGTGATGCTGTCCAACCCGCCGTTCGGCACCGCCAAGGGCGGCGGCGGGCCGACGCGCGACGACCTCACCTTCCACACCAGCAACAAGCAGCTGGCCTTCCTGCAACACATCTATCGCGGCTTGAAACCCGGCGGCCGCGCCGCCGTGGTGCTGCCCGACAACGTGCTGTTCGAAGCCGGCGTCGGCACCGACGTGCGCCGCGACTTGATGGACAAATGCAACCTGCACACCATCCTGCGCCTGCCCACCGGCATCTTCTACGCGCAAGGCGTCAAGACCAATGTGCTGTTCTTCCACAGCGGCAGCGTGACCAAGCCACGTCAGGACACCGGCTGCACCGAGCGCGTGTGGATCTACGACCTGCGCAGCAACATGCCCAGCTTCGGCAAGCGCACGCCGTTTGGTGTATTGCATCTCAAGCCATTCGAAGATGCTTATGGGGACGATCCCAATGGCGGCAGTCCGCGCATCGATGAAGGTGAGCAGGGGCGTTTTCGCTGTTTCACCCGCGAGCAAATTGCCGAGCGGGGCGACTCGCTGGATATCAGTTGGCTGAAGGATGCCGACAGTGTGGATGCCAATGATTTGCCGGCGCCCGAAGTGTTGGCGGCCGAGGCGATGGCTGAACTCAGCGAAGCTTTTCGCGAACTCGATGCGCTGATGCAGGCGCTGGGCGCGGGGGATGAAGCGCTGGCACAGAAGCGGTTGTTGGCGGAGATGATGGGGCTGGAAGTGCTGCAGAGTGAGGTGGACGGTGAGTGAGTTGCCGGGTGGTTGGGTATTCGCATCGCTTGGCGACCTTCAAACCAACGTGGGAATTTTTTCGGATGGCGACTGGATCGAAAGCAAAGATCAAGACCCAGAAGGGCAGAACAGACTTCTGCAACTAGCAGATATCGGCGATGGCACCTTCATCAATAAGTCGTCACGCTTCGTCAATGACGAAACCTTTGAGCGCTTGAATTGCACGGCGCTGGAGGAAGGTGATGTTCTGATTGCGCGCATGCCGGATCCACTTGGGCGCGCGTGCTTGATGCCGAATTTGCCGCAGAGGTGTCTTACCGTGGTGGACGTCGCGGTTTTCAGATCAGGACACGCCGATATCTCCCACAGATGGCTGATGCATGCCATCAATGCCTCCCCGATACGTGAAGATATTTCACGAAATGCGTCAGGAACCACGAGGAAGCGGATCGCGCGGGGCAAGCTCAGCGAACTCATTTTTCCAGTGCCGCCTGCCGCCGAGCAAAAGCGCATCGCGCAAAAGCTGGATGAGTTGCTGGCCCAGGTCAACACCCTCAAGGCCCGCATCGACGCCATTCCTGCCCTAGTCAAACGCTTCCGGCAATGTGTTCTCGCTTCGGCCCTGTCTGGCAAATTGACCGGTATCTCAGTCGAGGTTGATGCTGCACTTGCTGACACGGGCAACGTAACCGGGGGAATCACAAAGAATTCTAAAAGGTCTTCTTTGGAACTCGTGAGGCCATATTTACGTGTTGCAAACGTCCAAGCAGGACGTCTCGATTTGAGAGAAATTACGTCCATTGGTGTAACTGATCAGGAAGCTAAAAAGACCGAGCTTAAGTCCGGAGATATCCTCATCGTAGAGGGCAACGGCAGCTTGGATCACATTGGCCGCGCCGCAATGTGGAGCGGTGAGATCAAGAATTGTTGTCATCAAAATCATCTGATTCGGTGGAGGCAGGAAGGGCAGGCATTGCCGAAATTTGTTCTGTTCTATCTTGCGTCTCCTCAAGGTCGAGAAGCACTGGTCAAGGCTGCCAAGAGCACTACCGGCCTACATACTCTGAGCATTACTAAGATTTCATCGCTGCGGATTCCTCTGCTAGAGCTGGAGCAGCAAACCGAAATCGTCCGCCGCGTCGAACAGCTCTTCGACTTCGCCGACCAGCTCGAAGCCAAAGTCGTCACCGTCAAACAACGCATCGACACATTGACCCAGAGCATTCTCGCAAAAGCGTTCCGTGGCGAGCTGGTGCCGCAAGACCCCAACGACGAACCTGCCAGCGTGCTGTTGGAACGCATCCGCGCGCAGCGCGCCGCTGCACCCAAGCCGAAACGCGGGCGCAAAACGAAGGGATGATGACTTTGGTCGCTCGACGCCATGCGTGGTTCGAGCAGACCTCCAGCGACAACCAAACAGCACGACTGAGGGGATGGCGATGAGCGACGAAGATAAGGACGAATCGACCAGGGGAGCCTGGTTTGTCGGATCAAGCTTCAGTGGCACCGAGGATCAGACCGAGCGTTTCATCGCCGACGGCGTGTGGGAGGTCAGCCGCCCGCAAGAGAAAGAAAAGGCGGCGGTGCGTTCCATGCGACCGGGCGAGCAGATTGCGATCAAGGCGACGTATGTGCGGAAGCACGATCTGCCTTTCGACAATCGTGAGCAGCCGGTGTCCACGATGGCGATCAAGGCCATCGGCACGATTCTGGACAACCCGATGGATGGCGAACGTATCCGGGTGCGCTGGGAACGCGTCGATCCGATGCGCGAATGGTATTTCTACACCTACCGTTCCACCATCTGGCGCGTGGAACCCGGCAAATGGACGACCGATGCCCTGCTGGCCTTCGCCTTCAAGCGCGCGCCACAGGACATCGATCGTTTTCGTAATGCACCCTACTGGTGCGAGCGTTTTGGCTCGGCCGCGTTTGACGAAGCGCGCTTCGCATGGACAGGATTTTACGAGGCGGTTGCAGAAAAGTTGCTGGCCTACCGCAACGATCGCACGCCGCTGATCGAAGGCATCCATGAAATCGGGTCGCGGATCTCCGGCCTCAGCTATCTGCAGGACAAGTTCGCCGATGGCAGCAGCGGACCGCTGCGGGACATTTGTCCGTTTACGGCGATGGGTACCTTCAACCGCTCGATGACCGATACGAACCGTCAGACGATTGCTGCCGAGTTGGCCAAGCTGATCGGCGTCACCGTACCGGTACCGGATTCCTTTGATGGCATACCCGTGCTCAACAATCAGCGCTCGTGGTTTTTCCGCTATGCGGACAAGCGCGGCGCCGGTGACATTGACGCGCTGTGGGCCGTGTTCGCGGCCGGTGCGGAGCTCGTGGGCGACGATGACCACGAAGCCGAATCCGCTTTCGCCGCAGCCTACGACGAGGCAAGCGACGTGTGGGGCGTGGCGTGGAATCTTTCCACGGGCTTGTACTGGGCGCATCCATGGGATTTCCCCACGCTGGACAGCCAGTCACGCCACTATCTGGATGCGCAGCTACTGCAGCCCGTTGTCAGCAGCGGTCAGGATGCGTGCAACGCAAAAAGCTATCTGGCCTTGCGGGACGCGCTGCTGGTCCACTTCGAGGAGGACGACTATCCAGTACACAGCTTTCCGGACTTGTCGCTCGCGGCATGGCTGTACAAGGGGCCCGCCAAGGATGCCGGTTCGGCGACGGTTGCAGAGCCGGATGTGTTGGGCGTGCAGGAGTCGGACGAGATGTTGGAAGAAGCGTTTCAGCCAGCGCCACCGATCGTGCCGTACACCATCGACGACATTCTGAAAGACGGGTGTTTTCTTGAGCGCAGCGAGATCGTTCTTTTGCTCGAGCGTTTGCGCAGCAAGAAGAACCTCATCCTCCAGGGCCCGCCCGGCACGGGCAAGTCGTGGTTGGCGAAACGACTGGCTTTCGCGTTGATGGGGCAGAAAGACGACAGCAGGGTCCGCGCCGTTCAATTCCATCCGAACCTGTCTTACGAGGACTTTGTAAGAGGCTGGCGCCCCACTGGCGAAGGCAAGTTGTCCCTCGCCGACGGCGTGTTCATGGAGGCGATCAAGGCGGCGGGCAAAGCGCCGTCTTCCGATTTCGTAGTGGTGATCGAGGAGATCAATCGCGGCAATCCCGCGCAGATCTTTGGCGAATTGCTGACCTTGCTGGAAGCGGGCAAGCGCACGCCACGCGAAGCCATCGAGCTGTGCTATCCCGATGCCGATGGCAAACGTCGCCCCGTCCACGTTCCCGAGAATCTGTACATCGTGGGCACCATGAATATCGCCGACCGTTCACTGGCACTGGTCGATCTGGCGCTGCGTCGCCGCTTTGCCTTTGTCGGTCTGGAGCCTAACTTGGGCAACGTTTGGCGGGACTGGGTGGTGAACGAGTGCGGCGTCGATCCCGAACGCGTTGCCGATGTTCAGGCGCGGATGATTCAGTTGAACGAACAGATCGCGTCCGATGCGAGACTCGGCAAGTCATTCTGTATCGGCCACAGCTATGTGACCCCGCCACACCGCTTGGAAGCCGGTGCCACCCAGCGATGGTTCGAACAAGTGGTGAAGACCGAGCTGACTCCGCTGCTCGACGAATACTGGTTCGACGCGCCAGAGGAGTCACAAAAAGCCACTGCGCGCCTGCTGCAGGGCTGGTGATGAGCGCGGTGGTCGATCCGGCGGACGGCCCGTCCGTTGCCGCAGACGGTTATATCGGAAGGATTCCGGTGCGTAACCTGTGGCTGCTGATGCTGTATGCCTCAGATCTGTTTCGCATGCGCGGCATTGGCAAGGTGGGGCTCGAAGATAGTCCGGACGATCTGCCAGACCTTGTCGCCGAAATGCTTGCCCGAGCGGTTGAGCTGCGACAGCGCCGGCAGCTCAGCTTGGGCTATCGATCGCGCAACGCTCGATTGAATCGTGTGCGCGGTCGCATCGATGTTCTGACCACCGAACGCCATCAGCTGCTGGACCGGGGATTGGTGGTGTGCCGGTTCGACGAGCTGACCGTCGACACGCCGCGCAATCGTTTTGTTCGTGCGGCGCTCGAGGCGATTTCGCGCATTGTGCGCAGGAATGACGTGGCTCACCGCTGCCGCCGTCTGGCCAGCGGCATGAAAGCCATGGGTGTCTCGGGAGAAGCGCCGACTCGCGCCCAAATGAGTATGGAGCGATTCGGCCGCAATGACGCCGATGACCAATTCATGCTGGCGGCAGCGAAGCTGGCATTGGATCTCACTTTGCCCACCGAGGGCGCGGGATCGAATGTGCTTTCCCTGCCAGAGCGTGAGGAAACCTGGGTGCGGCGGCTGTTTGAGCGTGCGGTCGGCGGATTCTATGACGTCGTGTTAAGTCCGCAGGGCTGGGATGTGCGCTGCGGCAAAACGCTGGACTGGCAAGTGGAGGCCAAATCAGCAGGAGTTGGAAAGATCCTGCCGATGATGAAAACCGATGTGGTCCTCGATCATGCGGCGCACGGTCATCGGATTGTGATCGACACCAAATTCAATTCAATCGTCACAAGCGGCTGGTATCGCGAAGAAACCCTGCGAAGTGGTTACGTTTATCAGATATATGCCTATCTGCGCTCGCAGGTTGCACAGGGCGACGCGCTTGCAGACAAGGCCTGCGGCCTGTTGCTACACCCCGCGGTGGCAAGGCAAGTGGATGAGCTTGTGGTCATCCAAGGTCACAAGATCAGGTTTGCGACACTGGATTTGACGGCATCATCGTCAGACATACGGGGGCGGCTGCTGGATTTGGCGAGGGGTGGATGGGCTCCCTGAGTTCCCATGAATCCCCGCTGCGCTAACAAGTAGAACTTTCCGTATCTGCGGCTTTCTGTGCCGCAAGATTCAATGCGAGAAGCGATTTGTTCAGATTCCGGCATGAATCTTGCGTAAAAACTTATTAAATTGCGATGCCGCCCTAGCGGCTACCGCAGCGAATGTTTTCCAAGGCGGGCAAAGTTACGAGCGCTCGTTGAGCCAGGGCAACAAGCGAAGGATGACGGAATGAAGGGATTGATCATTGACGAGCCGTGGATCGGCAAGATTCTTCGCGGCGAGAAAGTCTGGGAGATGCGCACTACGTCGACGTCGATCCGCGGGCGCATCGCGTTGATCCGCAAGGGAAGTGGACAGGTCGTGGGGTATGCAGAACTAGTCGACTCGATTGGGCCGCTCGACGCTATTGCGTGCCGCGCCCACCGCGACAAGCACGGCATTCCACTGAGCCAAGACGACGCGCTGCTGCGCTGGAACCACGCTTGGGTGCTCGAAAACGCCAGACCCTTAATACGGCCGGTGGCTTACGACCATCCAAACGGGGCGGTCATCTGGGTGAATCTTGCCGACGCTGTCGCGGAGCAAATGATGGCCGATCACGGCACATCTTGCCTCGCAGGGTTGCCTCGTCCAGTGCGGCCATCGGCGCAAAAAATTGCATCGGTTGCTCATAAAGCCGAAATCACCGCAGCGTCTGCGGCCGATGGTCGCATGGCCGAACGACCATCCATGGTGCCTGTGGCCAAGTGCGGGAGCTGGTTTGGGCCACACGTCGGTCGCGCGGGCGGATTCACGATTGGCGCCAAAGGTGAGGAATTTCGCTGCGTCGATTACGGCGAGGCGCTGGCTGCGCTTCGCGCGATGACGGTGCCTCGTTGGCGGAGGCCCAATGCCAACGGCAACTGGGGAATCGTCAGCGGCATCCGGTGGTGCCGCACTGGCGAGCTTCCGACGCTGTAACAAAATTTCTGAACCGGACTTTGCTTGATGAACAACCTTATCAATTTGGTCATGGCGGACTGGCTGCATCAGATTCTTGGTGGAGCCGTGCTTGTCCTGGTGCTTTTCTTCTCATGGCATGTCCTGATCAAGGGCGTGATTCTGACGGTGCGTCTGGGGCGCCTTCGCAAGAAAATCAGCACGCTTGGCCTCGAATCGCCGACGCAAATCAAGGCATCACTGACGAGCATCTTCGAACGCACGCCGTGGAAAGATGCTTGGCGAGAATACGAAGAGACGCTGCATGAGCAGACGGACCCCTCCAAGGCCGAGCCGGTGGTCCTCGGTATTCGCGCGACGGTGCAGGCAGAGGCGTTCTTTCACACCGAAGCCTTGGTGGACGATCCGCTGCATGTGGAGTTCTACAAGCATCTGCCGGGCATCCTCACCGGCGTCGGCATCATCGCCACGTTTACTGGCCTGATCACGGGTTTGCAGCATTTTGACGCCACCGCGACCGACGCCGAGGCACTCAAACAGAATCTGGGCAGCCTTTTCGGCTACGTCCGCAATGCATTCATGTTTTCGGCGGTCGCGATTGGTTTGGCGATGCTGATGACGATCGTGGAGAAGGTGATCTACAACCTGTGCGTGCATCGTGCGTGCGGAGTGTCGGCCGCACTGGACGCGTTGTTCCGTGCGGGGCTCGGTGAGGAATACCTCTCCCGCCTGGTCAAGTCCTCTGAAGACGGAGCTACGCAGACCAAGCACATGAAGGAGAGCCTGGTTCAGGATCTCAAGGCCTTGCTCACCAATTTGACCGAGCAGCAGATTCAAGCGACGCGCCAGCTCTCAATCGACATCGGCCAGAGCTTGCACGCCAGTCTCCAGGAGCCGCTTCAACACATTGCTGAAACGGTGCGGGCCGCCAGCGGCGATCAATCTACAAACTCGGCGCGGATGCTCGAGAACCTGATGACCGCTTTCATGGCGCAGATGAAGGACACCGTCGGCGGGCAACTGGGGGATCTCAGCGGCTTGATGCAGCAAACGACTCAGGCCGTGGCGCAAGTCGAATCGACGTTGAGAGGACTGGTCGCCGACATGGAGCGCAGCTCGCAGGCCTCGTCGAGCGGCATGCAGGCGGCCGTTAAAGGTTTGATGCAATCGTTTGCCGATCATCAAAACCAGCTGGCCGACAGCGCCTCATCGCAGCAGTCACAGGCGCTGACGCAAATGCAGGATGCACTGCAGCGCATAGCCGAGGCTCAGGAAGTCTCGACGCGTCGTACAAATGACGCGTCCACTGCCGCGAGTGAACAAATCGGCAAGGTGACCGCGCAGTCGATAAACGCCAGCCAGCAAGCGACGGAGGCTGCGCAAGCGTTGTTGACTGGCGTGCAGCAGGTATCTATGGATGCTATCGGGGGCTTGGAGAAAGGGGCTGCGCGCATCAATGCGTCGATCTCCGCCATGGATACGGTTGCTGAGCGCCTGGCTCGTGCAGGCCAGTCACTTAGCGGGCTCCAGGAACAGTCGGTGGATGCAGCAGGCAAACTTGAGCGCGCGTCGACTACGCTGGGGACGGGTGCACAGACAATATCCCAAGCGATGGGCGTGCTTGGCCAGGCTTCCACGCGACTGGAGGGAGTTTCCGGACTCATGTCTAGTGAGGCGGAGGCACGTGAGGCGGCCTTACGCGAGATTCAACAGGTTCTCGTCAAGAGCCGTGAAGCGTCGGACCTGTTCGGTCAGCTCACCAGCGAAGTCGAAAAGCATCTGGTCGATGGCGTCGACCGCTTTGGCGAAGCCACCTCCAAGGTGCTGAATAACGTGCTCAAGCAATACGACGATGCGTTGGGCTCGACGGTCTCCATGCTCAAGGGGACGATGGAAGAGCTGCGCGAGAGGGCCGAAGATCTCGCGGACCTGGCGGAGCGATAAGCGATGTTCGGTCGAACCTCCCCAGTACGTCGTCGCGGCAAGGCCGATGGCGAAAAGCCCTTCTGGATCAGTTATGCCGATCTGATGACCGCCATGATGGTGCTCTTCCTTAGTGCGATGGCGGTCACCATCGCCGCCGTTACTCGCAAGGTGACGGGGCCAGAGGAGCAGCGCCGCGGGGAAATCATCGAAATCTGCTCAAGCATCCAGCAGCAGTTGTCCGGCGTCGGCAACCTCAATATCGATTGCGTCAACAACCGTATCTCCTTTGGAGATGCGGGTCGTTTCGCTACCAACAACTATCGCCTACCCGCGGAAGCCAATGCCGCCTTGGCTAAACTGGTGCCTGTGGTGTTGCAGGTCGCGGACGGTCCACTGGGCAAAAAGTGGATGAAGCAGGTTGTCGTCGAAGGCTCTACCGATACGGTGGGAGGCTATCTCTACAATTTGCATCTTAGCCTGCAGCGCTCCGAATGGATGCTTTGCTTGTTGATGGATCCACGCAAGAACGCGGAACTTCAGCTCACACCGCTACAGCTTCAGCGCGTACGACAGTTGTTTCTTGCTGGTGGCGTATCGTTCAACAACCAGCGTGCGACGGCGGATGAGAGTCGCCGTGTGGAGCTCAGGCTTCAGTTCTACGGCCTCAATGATGAGCACCAGGATCGTGGGCCAGTGGCAGAAAGCGCGCCGACGGATGGCTGTCAGTTATGACTGTGCTCGCCGTACGTCTCCAACAAAGCGTTGAGCGCAGCCTGCAGCAACTGCAGCAACGCAGCCAAGGTTGGTCGCCGAGCGTGCTTGAGCAGGCACGTCTGGAGATCTGCGGAACAAGTGATTTGCTGATTTTTGATCCCCACGCGGCAAACCGGCTTGACGCGGCCATGGATCGCCTCCTTGCAGGTGGTGCCGGTCGAATCGCCGCACGCGACCATGTCGTGTTGGCCTATAACCTGGCCGAGGGGCATGCCAATTTGGAAGGCAACAGCCTGCTGCATACGCTGGCCGAATTGACCCCGCTGCTTGAATACTGGCGTAAGCAGCTTGCGACGCGCGGGTCGGCTCGGCAGATATGGCGAGGAGCCTTGTTGAGTTTGTTCCGCGGGGCGCCCTCCGATGTGGGGTTTGAAGCAACGCGCCGGTTCCTGGTCGACACGCTGGGTATGCTGCGCGCCGCGAAATTTCGCCCGAGCTGGCTCCAAGCATTGGAAAGGCATCCGCGGTTGCTCTCCGATCGCCCTGTAGATACCTATGCGCAGGCATGGGTCGAAGGGCTCCACGACGGCATTGATGAAGTCAGAGAGCTGATTGAGTTGCCGCCAACGAGCTGGTTCTTCAACAGTCTGATCGAGGCGATATTGGAGGCTTGCTGCAACACGACGAACGATGCGTTGTTCGATGAGCGCTGGACTCTGGCTTTGGGACTGATCAACGATTACCCGTATTGCCGTGACTTGGTGCTCAGCCGAATCCTCTCGCGCTATGCGGAGAAAAAAGTTGTCCTTCGTCAGGACGATTTGTTGCAGGTTTCGTTGGATGCCTGGGGCAGTCCACAGCTGGGCGCCGATGTGGTTGGTCGTTGGTCCGACACGTCTGATGCTGCGCGCAGCATGGTGTGCGGCTGGCTGGCAGAAGAGGATCTGGAGGACTTTGCCGCCTACTGCAAAGGTGATGCGTCCGTTGATAGCCGGCGCCTCGCCTATTGGTTGCGGTTCAAGAAGCAAATCACGTTCAGTCGTATCGTGGTGGGGGCTTCAATCCATGACGCGGAAGACAGGGAGAGTCGGGAATTTGTGGCACGCAAAAAGGGGCGCTTGGCCTACTTGCGAGGTACGCGAAACAACAATGCCATTATGCTGCGAATTGCAGATTGGTGGTTCGTTGAGTTCAGTGAAACCGGGAATGCCTGCTATCCGTACAGCAAGGAACACGTGCCTTTCGATCTCGGATCCAGCTATTTCGATCTGGTCATGGATTTGAAGATCCGCAGAGCAGTCACCAAGAGCGGCGCGAAGACCCTCCCGCATATGTCCCTTTCTTGGGAAGAAAAGTTCGATCAGTTTCTCTCCGAGCGAGGGATCTGGCCAGACGGGGTGGTGGTAGGAACAGGTTCTAGACCCAGCGCCAATTTGAAAGGGAATGAAGCTCCTCTTCCGACCAACTTGGCAGCAACGCCATCATCCATCCCCAAGGGCCTGACTGCGTTGGAAATTGGGCAGCCGATGGTCGATCAGTTGGAGTCTCTCTCGCCAAAGGTCATTGATAACCGCCCCAAGGGTGGCGCGCTCTGGATAGAGATTGCTCGAACACCGAACTCGGCCCTGATACAGGGCATGGAACGTCGCGGATTTCGCTATGCCAAAAGCAGGGGTTTCTACAAGAAATGAAATGGGATTGGTTCCGCACTGGGCGTCAGGACGATGTCCAACAAGATTCTCGACCGTTCGCCTCCCCAGAAGGATGGGTCCTTGGGTCGTCGAAGTCGCTAGCGGGTTCACCCTTGGGCGCTTACGTTGATCAACTCGTCGATGAGCACTATGCCGAACGTCAAGATGATCGCTGCGTGGTGCGATGGGACTCGGTCTATTGCCTTGTAGAAAATGACGATCACGCGAGCAGCCTCTATCTTCTTGGCCTGCCGGCCCCGACAGCATTACTTCCCTCGCTTGCCGCTCATGGGTCCCCTGGTGATGGCGATTTCGCCATTCGACTCACGGGCTGGTTTGATGCCACCGGTGATTTGCCCGCCTCAGCGGTCGCCCGCACCGGCGCAGTTCTGAGCTACCGCGGACGTGACGAATTACTGTCATCTGCGGCCTTCAGTCTGATCTCCATGCTACTTGAGCTCCACCTACAAGGTCCCGGCTGGTCGTCGGAAGAGCGCATGGTCAGCGCTGGCCGCATTCAAAAGGCGGCGCATGCCTGCGGAGCACGCCTTGACACGTACCTGGACAAGACAAGCATCGTCGTTGCGGATCAGCTCGATATCACGCTGAAGATCGAAGATGCGCTGGGTACATCTGTTGTCGAAGTCTTACCGCGTCCGCAGGGTGCGCCCGATAACTTGCTCGATCAATTCGATCGCTACGACAGCGTGCAAACACGCTACGACTTGCCTCAGTCTGATGGTCAACTTACCCACGTGCTGTTGCCGCCGCCCGTGCGCGAGACCCTTGAAGCTGTCAAACGTGCGCCGGGACGTCGGTATGCCTCAAAGGATGCGGATGCTTTTTTGCACAATCCGTATCCATTCCTGGGAGACGGCGCCGAAGCCATTTTGCCGCCGGAACGTTTTGAACAGGCAAGGCGGGCTGCTGGGCTGGTCGAGCGAGAGCTCGACGCGGTGCCTGGGGAGGACGGATGGGATCTTCTGCTGATTGATCCGGCGGGTGATGCCGGCGATCTCTGCGAAAAGTTGACCGAGCCCTCGCGGGTCCAGTCTCTGTTGGCTGCTGCCGCCGAGGCACGGCAATCGGGTCGCCCGGTCTTTCGCTGGAAAAATCATCTACTGCAGCTGTCGAATACCACCAGTGTGTCGCTGCAACAGCTTGGTCAGTGGATGGCAACCTCGGCTGTAAGTCCGGTGGCGCTGCAGTTTGGGGACATCTTCGACCTGGGTGCATACAGCGATCGCGTCGTGGGCTTTGACGGCAAACCCATTCATGTTCCGCAGCTGGTACGCGGGGATGCCGGCAAAGACATGATTCCGGAGAACATGGAGGCGCTCATCGCGACGGTCGATCCGCTCAGTGGCCAGGTATCCAGCACTCACTTGGATGTCGAACGCATCCAAGAATTTCGCCAGATCACCGAAGAAGCTCGCCAGCAGGGAACTCCCTCTGTTGCCGTGCCTGGCACGAAATTCGAGATCCCCACTAGCGAGGCTATTGTCTGGCTAAATGGCATGAACGATGTACTGCGCAAGCAGGTCGGCGCTCCCGGCGCACCGAAAGATCCCAAGCCTCGGGCAACGACCAGTTTGCGCATCCTGCACAACATCGAACAGCTCGAATACGGCACACAATCCAGCTTGGCACCGCCGCCCTTGGATGCGCCGCAGCTCCCTCGCGCACTACGACGCGAGATCGCCCTGATGCCACATCAGCGTGACGGATTGGCCTGGATGCAGCATCGGTTTCAGCAACGCGACCAGGGTGTTCGCGGCATCCTGCTGGCGGATGACATGGGGCTTGGCAAGACTTTGCAGTGTCTTTGCGTCATGGCGTGGTATCGCGAAATTACCCCGATGCCCAAGCCATGCTTGATCGTCGCGCCGGTGTCGCTACTGGAAAACTGGAAGGCAGAGATCGGCAAGTTTCTTGATGGAAGCCAGGGCACAACGATTGCGCTGTATGGATCGGAGTTGGCGAAGCATCGCCTGCTCCCTGCGCAGCTGGAGCCGGGTCTGCGCGAGGCCGGGATAAAGAAATTTCTTCGCCCCGGCTTTGCCGACGGCGCGGCGTTCGTCCTGACAACCTATGAGACCCTGCGCGATTATGAGCTCTCGCTCGGGCGTGAGGCATGGGGCGTATTCGCCTGCGACGAGGCGCAAAAAATCAAGACACCTGGTGCGCTGGTCACTCGCTCGGCCAAGGCCATGCAGGCGGAATTCAAGATCGCCTGTACCGGCACACCCGTGGAGAACTCGCTGGCCGATCTTTGGTGCTTGTTCGACTTTTTCCAGCCGGGCCTGCTGGCCTCCCTGAGTGAGTTCACCAAGTCATTTCGCAAAGCCATCGAGCAGCGCGAGGAGGGGCACGAGCCGTTGGTCGAGCAACTGCGCGCCGCCATTGACCCTTGGGTGTTGCGTCGCATGAAAAGTGACGTGGCTGACCTTCCCGACAAAATCGATGAGACTCATCCGCAAGCCGATCTCAAGCACAAGATGCTTCAGATGTCGGTGTTGCAGCGCCAGCTCTATGGCCGGACCATTGCCGACTTCAAGCAGACAATGGAGCGTGCCGAAGACAAAGGGGGCCCCGGCACGGCAGCACTGACCCTGCTACATCGCTTGCGCATGATCTGCGCCAACCCGTTGGCGGCCAACGACGAACGCGCGGAGCTGTTGCCGGTGGAAGAGCACCTGCGTCATTCACCCAAATTGGGCTGGCTGCTGGAGCAACTGGACCATATTCGGCAAGCCGATGAAAAAGCCATCGTGTTCACCGAGTATCGCGAGCTCCAGCGGCTGCTGCAGCGAGCCATCGCAGGTCGTTTCAATCTGCAGGTGGATGTGGTCAACGGCAGCACCACTGTTGATCCCGCCCATGAGGCCTCACGACAGGCGGTGATTGACCGCTTCCAGGCCCGGCCAGGCTTCGGTGTCATCGTGCTGTCCACCACAGCGGTGGGCTTTGGCGTCAACGTGCAGGCTGCCAATCACGTCATCCATTTCACCCGGCCGTGGAATCCCGCCAAGGAAGACCAGGCCACGGATCGAGCCTATCGCATCGGTTCAACCAAACCGGTCTGGGTATATTGCCCCACCGTCGCGGGCGACGGTTTTGAAAGCTTTGAACAACGCATCGCTGAACGACTTTCCCGCAAGCGTGAACTCTCTCGCGACATGCTGGCACCAGAACAGTCGGTGACTTGGACGGACTTCGAGGACCTGGTGTCTTGAGCCCTCAAAAATTTCATGTTCCGGGCCGCTGTACAATCCGTCGATGAATATCTTCAAAGCCTTCACCCTCGAAGCCGCACATCGTCTTCCCAACGTGCCGGAAGGCCATAAGTGCTCGCGCTTGCATGGGCACTCGTTCCGCGTCGAACTGCATCTGACGGGCGAGATTGGCGCCGAGTCGGGTTGGGTGATGGATTTCGGTGACGTCAAGTCGGTGTTTCAGCCGATCTATGACCAGCTGGATCATCACTACCTTAATGACATCGAGGGGCTGGAGAATCCGACCAGCGAGCGGTTGGCGGTGTGGATCTGGGATCGGTTGAAGCCTGGGCTGCCGCTGCTTTCCGAGGTGGTGGTGCATGAGACCTGTACGTCAGGGTGTCGTTACCGCGGCGCGTGAGCGGTTGTCTGGTGGTGACCGTTGCCGGGATGCGCGGCACAGCCACCATGTTTCGCGAGCGCTGAGTAACGCGCGTTTGCACGGGATCTGCCTTGTTCGACCAACCTATCGTGATGCTCGATTTCGAGACCACCGGCCTCAGTCCGGTGATGGGCGACCGCATTACCGAGGTGGCAGCGCTGCGCGTTGTCGGTGGCGTGGTGGTCGATCGCTATGTCACGTTGATCAATTGCGGGGTGCGTATTCCGTCGTTCGTGACGGGGTTGACGGGTATCTCGCAGCGGATGGTCGATGGCGCGCCGGCGGTGGCGAAAGTGGTGCCGGAGTTGCTGGATTTCATTGGCGATGACGCGCTGGCGGCGCACAACGCGGGCTTCGATGCCAAGTTCCTGCTGGCCGAGAGTGCGCGGTTGGGTTTGTCGCCGCGGTATCGCGGGCTGATCTGTTCGTTGAAGCTGGCGCGCCGGATGTTGCCGGGGCAGGGCAGTTACAAGCTGGGCGGGCTGGCGCAGGCGTTGAACATTTCCTGGCGCGGTGCGGCGCATCGCGCGGAGGCCGATGCGGAGGTTTCCACGCGCTTGCTGCTGCATATCGGTGAGGACATCCGGCGGCGCTATCGGTGCACGTCAATTGCGCCGGAGCTGCTGGAGGCGATCAACCGGCAGAGTGCGGCGAAGGTGTCGGCGTTCCTCGGGCGGCAGTTTGCAGCCAGCCAGGAAGTGGCCTGATCTGAGGTGTCGTCTTGGCGAAGCGGTTGTCGCCGGCCCAAGGGCGGTGCGGGGCTCGATGTCACGTTGACCGTTGACGTTACGGCTACCCGCTTCCGTTGAAGGGACGATCAGGGATGAATGGTGCTCGTTCCAGGCGTGGTTCGTCCTGAGCGGAGATGGACGGTCGAAGTGCAGGGCGTGCTGACACGAGCTGCGTTGGCGGCGCTTCGACTCCGCCTGCTGCGCGGACTACGCTCAGCGCGAACGGTTTGGGGGAGGGGCGCCTGAAGTGCGCGCCAAGTCCAAGTCCAGTCCCAATCCGAAGCAAGCGTCAGCAAAGTCAGGAATGTGTGCGGGTCATCCTGGCGCCGGGAAGATGGGGCGCGAAGTCTGCCGGGATTCCGGGTTGGCCACGTGTGGGTGTGTGGCGGCGGTGGTGCCTTGCTGGCCGGGCAGGAAGGCGAGTAACCGCGATGCCCTTGGCCCCCGCTGTCCGCAGCGTCGGATTTTGACGCGACGCATGGCGTCTTCAAACGGCCACAAGCGGCCGTTTTTGCTGAATATTCCTGCAATGGTCTGGTGGCATTTGCGAAATATATATTGCAGTGCACAAAAGTTGTTGGTAGAGTGCATGCCACTACCCCATCCTCGACGAGGACAAAGCCATGACTCAGCAGTTCAACAACCAGATTTTCGCTTTCACCAAGCAGTTCACCGACAGCGCGTTCAAGGCGCAGTCGCTGGCCTTGAAGGGCCTGGAGACGGTCGCCGAGCTGCAGCTCAAGGCGCTTCAGGAGCAGTCGCAGATTTCGGCTCAGTTCGTCGCCGAGGCGATGGAAACCCGTGACATGGACGGCCTGCGCACCTTGTGGGAAAAGGGCAGCAGCCTGAGCCGCGAGAACGCCGAGCGCGCCGTGGCCGTGTCGCAGGAAGTGATCGCCGTGACGCAGAAGACCGCCGAGTCCGTGAATGCGCTGGTGCAGGAACAGCGTCAGGCTGCCAATGATGCGGTTGCCGCGCCGGTCGCCGCCAAGAAGGCTTCCGCCAAGTAATCTGGCGGGATCATCGCGCACTCGCGCGGTGCAGCAGGGCCGGACTTCATGTCCGGCCCTGTTTGCATGCGGCGTCGCAAGTTTTTGTGTTGCGGGCTGTGACCGCTTCACATTTCAAGACGTTAAGCGCGAACGCGGCCACGATGCCACCCGCTTTGTGGCTTGTCCCTGCGAGTTTCCAACTGTTATACTTTTGCGGATTGGATCGTGGCCCGCAGCTGTTTCGGTGCCGCCTGGTGCAGGCCGCGCGGAGAAGCTACGTTGCTCAACAGTCTTGCCTCTGGTCGACGCATCGCACTGCGCATTGTTCTGCTGCAGTTGGTGATGGCCGTGCTGGTTGGCCTCGTGTTTCTCGCACTGGGGCCGCGTGAAGCGGTTTCGGCTGCTGCGGGCGCGACGATGGTGGCGCTGGGTACCGCGCTGATGTCGGCGCGATTCTTCAGCGGCGTGTCGGGTGCGGGTCAGGCGTTGGGCCGGTTGCTGACGGGGATGATCCTGAAATGGATCGTGATCGTTGGAGGGCTGATCGTGATCCTGTTTCAATTCAAGTTGCCACCGCTGGCCGCCATCACGGGGTTGGCGGCGGCTTACGCGGTTTATCTGCTGGCGTTCAGATTCAAGGGTTGATCCATGGCAAGCGAGCCGACTGGCGGTCTTACCGAATACATTCAGCATCACCTCACTCACCTGACGCCGCATGTCAGCGAGGGCGGGTTCTGGGCGGTGCCTATCAACATCGACTCGATGACCGTGTCGCTGGCGCTGGGCGTGCTGTTCTGCGCGTGGTTCTGGTTGAAGGCGCGCAAGGCCACGGCCGGTGTGCCGGGCAAGGGCCAGGCGTTCGTCGAGATCATCCTCGAGTTCGTCGATGGCCAGGTCAAGGACGTGTTCCATGGCGACCGTCGCGTGCTGGGCCCGTTGGCGCTGACCGTGTTTGTCTGGGTGTTCCTGATGAACGCGATGGATCTGCTGCCGGTCGATCTGCTGCCGTGGATCACCGAGAAGTTCGGCATCGGTCATTTCCGCGCCGTGCCCACCGCCGACATCAACATGACGTTCGCGATGTCGCTGACCGTGTTCGTGCTGATCATCTTCTACAGCTTCAAGGCCAAGGGCGCCGCGGGCTACATGAGCGAGCTGTTCACCGCGCCGTTCGGCAAGCACCCGCTGCTGTGGATTCCCAATTTTCTGCTCAACCTCGTCGAGCTCGCTTCCAAGCCGGTCAGCCTGGCGATGCGACTGTTCGGCAACATGTACGCGGGCGAGCTGGTGTTCATGCTGATCGCCGGCCTGTTCAGCGCCGGTGCCGGCGTGGCGGGCTGGGCGTTGTATGGCGCAGGCATCATCGGCTACACGGTGTGGGGCATCTTCCACATCCTGATCATCTCGATCCAGGCATTCATTTTCATGGTGCTGACGATTGTGTACATCTCGATGGCGCACGATCACCACTGATCGGCGTTCTCGAATCATCTGTTTCAACCGTTTTATCTATTCCAGTTTGAATTTCTCAGGAGACCGTCGTGGAACTCATCGCTCACATTGCTCAAGTCCAGTCCTTCACCGCCATTGCACTGGGCCTGATCATCGGCCTCGGCGCCCTTGGTGCCTGTATCGGTATCGGCGTCATGGGTTCGAAGTTCCTCGAAGCCGCTGCGCGTCAGCCGGAGCTGGTGCCGCTGCTGCAGGGCCGCATGTTCCTGCTGGCCGGCCTGATCGACGCCGCGTTCCTGATCGGCGTGGCGCTGGCGATGTACTTCGCCGTGGCGAACCCGCTGCTGTCGAAGCTGGCGGGCGCGTAAGCACTTCTTGGCGACGCTGCGGCGTCGCCGGCTCGGCCCGGGTGTCGTGACACCCGGGCCCGTTTCAACCCGTATTTACAGGTAATGCAGCGATGAATTTCAACGCGACCTTGATTGGCGAAATGATTTCGTTCGCCATCCTGATCTGGTTCTGCGTCCACTTCATCTGGCCGCACATCAACAAGGCCATCGAAGACCGTCAGGTCAAGATTGCCGAAGGGCTGAATGCCGCCGAGCGCGCCCACGCCGAGCTGAAGAGCGCGGACGTGAAAGTGGCTGGCGAGATCAAGCAGGCCCGTGTGCAGGCTTCGGAGATTATCGACAAAGCTCAGCAGACGGCCAATCAGATCATCGACAAGGCCCGTGTTGAAGCGATCAGCGAGATCAATCGCCTGAAGGCAGCGGCGCAGGATGACATCGCGTCGATGGCTCAGCGTGCGCGCGACCAGCTGCGCGAGCAGGTCGGTGCGCTGGCGGTGCAGGGTGCCAGCAAGATCGTGCAGCGCGAGGTGGATGCCTCGACGCACAAGGCCTTGCTCGACCAGCTCGCAGCAGGTCTTTGATCCATGGCCCAGGCAATCACTCTCGCCCGTCCTTACGCCCGCGCCGCGTTTGAAGTGGCCCATGCGTCCGGCACGCTGGATTCATGGTCGCAGTCGCTGGCCTTTGCTGCGGCGGTGGCGGGCGATGCGCTCGTGGCCGGTCTCGGCAACGATCCGCGGGTGCTGCCGGCTCAGCTGGTGGCGTTGCATCTGCCGGCCGGCATGGCGGTCGATGCGCCGTTCGGTCAGTTCCTGACCGAGATGGCCGAGCAACGTCGTCTGGCGCTGTTGCCGGAAGTCGCCGAATTGTTCGAGATGCTCAAGCGCGAATCCGAGTCGCAGTTGCTGGTCAAGGTGACCAGTGCAATGACCTTGGATGCGGCGCAGTCCGAGCAGCTCAAGGCTTCGTTGAAGCGCCGTTTCAAGCGCGAGATCGAACTGGAAACCACGGTCGATGCCTCGCTGCTGGCTGGCGTGGTGATCGATACCGGCACGGAAGTGATCGACGGTTCGGCGCGCGGACGTCTGGCGCAGCTGGCCGGCGCCCTGGCGCACTGAATTTCAAGCGAAGTTCGTTTCGCCAAGCGTAAAACCGGCCGTCTCTGGCCGGAAAGATCGGGTTAGACGCGAAGTCCATCTCGCGAAGAGAGACCGGCCGTCCGGGCCGGAAAGATTTGGTTATACGCGAGGTCCATTTCGCGAAGAGCAAGACCGGCCGTCCAGGCCGGACTCTTCAAAAAAGCATTCAATTCGGGATAGGCAAACATGTCCAGCACCACACTGAATCCGTCCGAGATCAGCGAACTGATCAAGAGCCGCATCGAGCAGTTCAAGCTCGGCGCCGAAGCGCGTAACGAAGGCACGATCATCAGCGTGTCCGACGGCATCGTGCGCATCCACGGTCTGGCCGACGTGATGCAGGGCGAAATGATCGAGCTGCCGGGCAATGCATTTGCCCTGGCGCTGAACCTGGAGCGCGACTCGGTCGGCGCGGTGGTGCTCGGTGAATACCAGCACCTGCGCGAAGGCGATACCGCCAAGACCACCGGCCGCATCCTCGAAGTGCCCGTTGGCCCCGAATTGCTCGGCCGCGTCGTCGACGCGCTGGGCAATCCGATTGATGGCAAGGGTCCGATCAACGCCAAGCTCAGCGCCGAAGTCGAGAAGGTTGCACCGGGCGTGATCTGGCGCAAATCGGTCGACCAGCCGCTGCAGACGGGTTACAAGTCGGTCGACGCGATGATCCCGGTCGGTCGTGGCCAGCGCGAGCTGATCATCGGCGACCGCCAGACCGGCAAGACCGCGCTGGCGATCGACGCGATCATCGCGCAGAAGAATTCGGGCGTTAAGTGCATCTACGTGGCCATCGGCCAGAAGCGCTCGTCGGTGGCCAACGTGGTGCGCAAGCTGGAAGCGCACGGCGCGCTGGCGCACACCATCGTGGTGGTGGCCTCGGCTTCCGAGTCGGCCGCACTGCAGTACGTCGCCCCTTATTCGGGTTGCGCGATGGGCGAGTTCTTCCGCGATCGCGGCGAAGACGCGCTGATCGTGTACGACGATCTTTCCAAGCAGGCGGTGGCGTATCGCCAGATCTCGCTGCTGCTGAAGCGCCCGCCGGGCCGTGAGGCGTATCCGGGCGACGTGTTCTATCTCCACAGCCGTCTGCTCGAGCGTGCATCGCGCGTGTCCGAGGAATACGTCGAGAAGTTCACCAACGGTGAAGTGAAGGGCAAGACCGGTTCGTTGACCGCGCTGCCGATCATCGAAACCCAGGGCGGCGACGTTTCGGCGTTCGTGCCGACCAACGTGATCTCGATCACCGACGGTCAGATCTTCCTGGAAACCGACCTGTTCAACGCCGGTATCCGTCCGGCCGTGAACGCCGGTATCTCGGTGTCGCGTGTCGGTGGTGCGGCCCAGACCAAGATCGTCAAGAAGCTGTCCGGCGGCGTGAAGCTGGCGCTGGCGCAGTACCGCGAGCTGGCGGCGTTCGCGCAGTTCGCCTCTGATCTGGACCCGGCCACCCGCGCCCAGCTGGATCGTGGTCAGCGCGTGGTCGAGCTGATGAAGCAGGGTCAGTACGCACCGCTGTCGATCGCCGAACTGGCGCTGTCGGTGTATGCCGCTGAAAAGGGCTACCTCGACGACCTGGCGGTGAACAAGGTGCTGCCGTTCGAAAAGGGCCTGCACGCGTTCATGCACCAGAACCACGCTGACCTGATGAAGACGATCGTCGACACCGGCAACTGGGACAAGGACATCGAGGCCACCTTCAAGGCTTCGCTGGACGAGTACAAGAAAACCGGTAGCTGGTAACACCGGACAGTGGTGAATCGGAACGGCGGGGGTACCTGCCGCTCCCGTCATCAAGCACAACAAGCGGATAGAGCATGGCCAGCGGACGCGAAATCAAAACCAAGATCAAGAGCACGCAGAACATGCGCAAGGTGACGCGCGCGCTCGAAATGGTCTCGGCGGCAAAGATCCGTCGTGCGCAGGACCTGATGAAGGCCTCGCGCCCGTATGCCCGCTCGATGCGCAAGGTGATCGCGCATGTGGCGCAGGCCAGCACCGACTTCAGCCATCCGTTCCTGACCCAGCGTGACAACGTCGCGCGGGTCGGTTTCATCGTGGTGTCGACCGATCGCGGTTTGTGCGGCGGCCTCAACTCCAACCTGTTCCGTCGCCTGCTGCCGGCGATCGCCGAGTGGCAGAAGCAGGGCGTGCAGGTCGATGTGGTGGCCGTGGGCCAGAAGGCGATCTCCTTCTTCCGCCGGATCAAGGGCGTCAACCTTATCGGCAGCGTCAGCCACCTGGGCGAGAAGCCCAAGCTGGAGCAGCTGGTCGGCGTGATCAAGGTGATGATGGACGCCTATACGTCCAACGGACTGGATCGCGTGTTCCTGGCCTACAACGACTTCGTCAACACCATGACGCAGAAGCCGACCATCGATGCGCTGTTGCCGCTGCCGCTGGTGGCGTCGGAAATGGAAGCGCATCAGGCGGCTGGCGAGTCCGCTTACGCTGGCGTGAAGCTGGAGTCGAGTCACGACTGGGATTACATCTACGAGCCCGACGCGCAGGCCGTGCTGGAGCACGTGCTGGGTCGCTACATCGAGTCGGTGGTGTATCAGGCCGCGCTGGAGAATCTGGCGAGCGAACATGCCGCCCGGATGGTGGCGATGAAGAGCGCGTCGGACAACGCGAACAAGGTGATCGGTGAGTTGACGCTGGTCTACAACAAGGCCCGTCAGGCTGCGATCACCCAGGAAATTTCCGAAATCGTGGGCGGAGCAGCTGCGGTGTAACCGCGGCTGTTCTTGAAAAAATCTTGGCGACGCGAAGCGGCGCCGCAACGAAACCTAGAAAGTTACATCCGGAGCTATCAGCATGAGCCAGGGCAAAGTTGTTCAGATCATCGGCGCGGTCGTCGACGTGGAATTTCCGCGCGACCAGGTGCCGCAGGTGTATGACGCACTGAAAATCGACGGCACCGAGATCACGCTGGAAGTTCAGCAGCAGCTCGGCGACGG
Organism: Rhodanobacter sp. TND4EL1; assembly: GCF_054061035.1. Lineage (NCBI taxonomy): Bacteria > Pseudomonadati > Pseudomonadota > Gammaproteobacteria > Lysobacterales > Rhodanobacteraceae > Rhodanobacter > Rhodanobacter sp. TND4EL1. The sequence continues at coordinate 245,003 of NZ_JBSSDT010000004.1, read as the reverse complement.
CATCGTGCGTGCGATCGCGCTCGGTTCCACCGAAGGTCTGAAGCGCGGCTTGCAGGCGCGCAACACCGGCGAAGGCATCAAGGTGCCGGTCGGCAAGCAGACGCTCGGCCGCATCATGGACGTGCTCGGCAACCCGATCGACGAAGCCGGCCCGATCGGCGAGAAGGATCAGTGGGTCATCCATCGCGAAGCGCCCAGCTATGACGAGCAGGCTGCCGCGACTGACTTGCTGGAAACCGGCATCAAGGTCATCGACCTGGTCTGCCCGTTCGCCAAGGGCGGCAAAGTCGGCCTGTTCGGCGGCGCCGGCGTCGGCAAGACCGTCAACATGATGGAATTGATCAACAACATCGCCAAGGCGCACGAAGGCCTGTCGGTGTTCGCCGGCGTGGGCGAGCGTACCCGCGAGGGCAACGACTTCTACCACGAGATGAAAGACTCCAACGTCCTGGACAAGGTCGCCATGGTCTACGGCCAGATGAACGAGCCGCCGGGCAACCGCCTGCGCGTGGCGCTGACCGGTCTGACCATGGCCGAGTACTTCCGTGACGAGAAGGACGAGCACGGCAAGGGTCGTGACGTGCTGTTCTTTGTCGACAACATCTACCGCTACACGCTGGCCGGTACCGAAGTGTCCGCACTGCTGGGCCGCATGCCGTCGGCCGTGGGTTACCAGCCGACGCTGGCCGAGGAAATGGGTGTGCTGCAGGAACGCATCACCTCGACCAAGACCGGCTCGATCACCTCGATCCAGGCCGTCTACGTGCCCGCGGATGACTACACCGATCCGTCGCCGGCGACCACCTTCGTGCATCTGGATTCGACCGTGGCGTTGTCGCGCGACATCGCCAGCCTGGGTATCTACCCGGCGGTGGATCCGCTGGCTTCGACCAGCCGCCAGCTTGATCCGCTGGTGATCGGCGAAGAGCACTACAACGTGGCCCGCCGCGTGCAGGGCACCTTGCAGCGCTACAAGGAACTGAAGGACATCATCGCGATCCTCGGCATGGACGAGTTGAGCGAAGAAGACAAGCAGTCGGTGACCCGCGCGCGCAAGATCGAGCGCTTCTTCTCGCAGCCGTTCCACGTGGCCGAAGTGTTCACCGGCTCGCCGGGCAAGTACGTGCCGCTGAAGGAAACCATCCGCGGCTTCAAGATGATCATCGACGGCGACGTGGACCACCTGCCGGAGCAGGCGTTCTACATGGTCGGCACGATTGACGAAGCGATCAAGAAAGCCGAAGAGATGGGCGCCAAGAAGGCGGCCTGATTCTGAAAGCGGGAACAGGGGTCAGGGAACACGGAACAAAAGCAAAAGGCTGCCGTCTCGCCGCGCTCTTGATCCATCCGTTCCCTGTTCCCCTTTCCCCGTTCCCGTCGTGCAAAGCGAGACCATGAAATGACCCACACCATTCGCGTCGACATCGTCAGTGCCGAAGCCGAGATTTTCTCCGGCGACGCGACGATGGTTGTTGCCACCGGCGAGCTGGGTGAGCTCGGCATCACGCCGCGTCACGCACCGCTGATCACCCGCCTCAAGCCCGGTCACGTCGACGTGCTGCTGGACGGTGGCGAGCGCCAGCAGTTCTGGGTTTCCGGCGGCATTCTGGAAGTGCAGCCGCAGGTGGTCACCGTGCTGGCAGACACCGCCGCTCGTGCCTCCGATCTGGACGAGGCCTCCGCGCAGCAGGCGAAGAAGGAAGCCGAGGACGCGTTGGCCAATCGCACTGATGCGATGGAGATTGCCGAAGCCCAGGTCAAGCTGGCCGAGGCGATGACCCAGCTGCAGGCGCTGGAGCGGCTGCGCAAGACCCTCAAGCACTGAGATTCCGGAGCTGTCCGGGTATCGCAAAACGCCGGCCTTGTGCCGGCGTCTTTGTCTCGGCACGATGGAACTTTCCGGCACAGGGACGCGCATGAGCGGATCGGCAGGGGTTTTGCGCGGCGGCGTCCTGATCGCCTCACTGATGCTTGGCGGGTGCGTCACATCGAAGCTCGCGCCCCCGCCGCCTGCGACCGGCGACGCTTCCTGGCGCATCGAATCGTCACCGGGCACGGTGCGCTACCAACTGGCGATGGGCGAGATCTCCAGCGGCGGTACGCCGTTCCAGCGTGTCAGCCCGGTGTATCCGGCCAACCTGCTGGCAAGCTGCCCGCCGCCGGAAGAGATTCCGGCGTTGTTGATCATCGATGGGCAGGGCGCGGTGGGAGAAATTCGTGTCGCCGGCGAAGCACAGGCGGACAGCGCTCGGCAGGCATTCATCGAAGCGATCCGCGTGGCGGCGAAACAGTGGCGCTTCAATCCATTGCAGATCAATCACTGGGCTGCCGATGCCGATGGCAACACTCACGTGGTGGACAGCGAAACCCGCCCGTTCAGCCTCACTTACGTGTTCCGTTTTGCATGCCATGGTGGCAAGCCCATGGTTTCGGCCGCCGCCGGTACGCCTTGAACCACATTCGCCTGCAGCAGCGCCGAATCGACTGCTATGCTTTTTGATTGAAACACGTCAAGGCCGACACTCATGAACCACGCTCCTCTTCACATCGTCATTCTTGCCGCCGGGGCCGGTACCCGGATGAAGTCGAATCGCCCCAAGGTGCTGATGCCGCTGGCTGGACGGCCATTGCTGGCCCACGTCATCGCCGCGGGTCGCGCGCTGGATCCGGCCGCGTTGCACGTCGTCTACGGCCATTGCGGTGAACAGGTGCAGGCGGCATTTGCCGACCAGCCGGATCTGCGCTGGGTGCTGCAGGCGGAGCGGCTGGGCACGGGCCACGCGGTGGAGCAGGCCCTGGTCGGGGTGCCGGACGAGGCGCGCGTGCTGGTGCTGTACGGCGACGTGCCGATGACCCGGGTCGAGACGCTGCAGCATCTGGTGGCCGCCGAGGGCGGCTTCAGCCTGCTCACCATGCGCCTGGGCGAACCGCGCGGCTACGGCCGCGTGCTGTGCGATGGCAACGGCCACGTGCGGGCGGTGGTCGAGGAGAAGGATGCCGACGACACCCAGCGCGCGGTGAATCTGGTCAATACCGGCATTCTGGTTGCTGACGCCCGGATGTTGCGTGCCTGGATCGGCCGGCTCGATCGCAACAACGCGCAGGGCGAGTTCTACCTTACCGACATCTTCCGCATGGCTGCCGAGGAGAACCGTCCCGCGCTCAGCGTGGAATGCGCCGATCCGGTCGAGGCTGCGGGGGCCAACAATCCCCAGCAGCTGAGCGATCTGGAGGCGGCTTTTCGCCATCGCGCCGCACAGGCGCTGCTGGCCGGCGGCGTGCGACTGGCGGACCCGCTGCGCATCGACGTCCGTGGGGGTGTGACCACCGGATGCGATGTCGAGCTGGACATCGACGTGATTCTCGAAGGGAACGTGGTGCTGGGCGATGACGTGCGCATTGGCGCGTTCACCCGGCTGCGAAACGTGCAGCTGGCGGCGGGCACGGTGGTGCAGTCTCACTGCGACCTCGAGGGCGTGGTCACCCACGGCGCATGCACGATCGGCCCGTTCGCGCGGCTGCGCCCCGGCACCGAGCTGGATGACGGCGTGCACGTGGGCAACTTCGTGGAGACCAAGAAAGCGCATCTCGGCCAAGGCAGCAAGGCCAATCACCTGACCTATCTGGGTGACACTGAGGTGGGCCGTGGCGTGAACATCGGTGCCGGCACGATCACCTGCAACTACGACGGCGTGAACAAGCACCTGACCCGTATCGGCGATGGCGCATTCATCGGCTCGAACAGTTCGCTGGTCGCCCCCGTGAGCATCGGCGCGCAAGCCACGATTGGGGCCGGCTCGGTGATCACCCACGATGCACCGAACGGCGAGCTCACCCTGGCGCGCGGCAAGCAGCAGACGTTCGAGGGCTGGAAGCGGCCGGTGAAGCAGCCGTGAGTTGAGCCGCGCGGAGTGGAACACGACAAGAAGCAGCGCCAAGCCACTTCCTGCGCCATTCCGTGTTGCCCCTCCTAGGCGTAGCGCCAGCCGTCGATCTCGAACAGCAGTTCGCTGCGGCAGATGTCACCGTGCAGCAAGAGCACCGGCACGCCCGGCAACCGTGTCTCGATGAACTGGCGCACGCGTGACGCGTCGGCGGCGTGGCGCACGTACGCTTTCAGCGGTGAGTGACTGTCGAAGCCGCTGTTCATGCCGGCGTTGGCCAGCAAGGCATCGAGATTGACCATGGTTTCGGCAAGCTGGGCATCCAGGTCGTCCTGATGCGCCGAGGCATGGCCGACCACGGCCGCGGTGCCGGAAATGGCCAGCGCGTCATTCGCCGGCATGCTCATCGCGCGAGCGAAGCTGGGCGGGGTCCGGCCGTACTGGCGCGGATAGCGCCATGCGCTGACCTGGCGCGGGTTTTCCACCCGCTGGCCAGGCTGATCACAGGCGAGCAGGTAGATCTGCAGCCGGTTCGCATCGCCGAGATGGCCAATCGCGGTGGCGGCCGGAAAACCCTCGGCGAAGAAGTCGCCCATGCCGCTGGCGCGGCCATCGCAGAAATGCTTGTAGCGCTCGGCGTCGCCTTCACCGCGGTTGATCGCGCCAAGATAGTTCCACACCCGCAGTACATGCTGTTCCGGCCGCGACGCCACCCATTGGTGCAGTCGCTGGTAGGCCAGTTCGGCGGTGGCCGCGGCGCCGCCGTGTTCGCGCTCATCCAGTTCGATCGAGACGAATAGCCAGCCATCACCCGCCGACCAGTGCAGCGCGTCCTGCTGGCCGCTGGTTACCGGACCGTCAACCTGCCACAGCTCCAGCGGAACCGGGCTGTCGATCGCATCCAGTGGTACCTGCAGATAGCGCGGGTCGTCATGGCGTGGCGCGTCATCGCCAAAGCCGAACACGGCCAGCATGCCGGGCTCGGCGAGCACGGATGCCGCCGAAGCCATGCGATAGGAAACCCGTGGCGCGCGGCGCACCAGCGAGTCAATTTGCGGGTTTTCACTTCCCTGAACCATTCTCGACAACCGGGGACGACAAGGGCGCTATGTTACACTCCGCGCCCACTGCCACCGGGGGGAGGCAATGAATTCATCGTACGGAATCGAGCATGGCAGAGCAGACCGCAGCACAGCACGAATTGGCCACCCTGGTGGTGGAATGCCTGAATCTCGAGTCCGTCACGGCGGACCAGATCGAACCCGATGCCCCGCTTTTCGGTGGCGAACTTGGGCTGGATTCGATCGACGCGCTGGAAATCGCGCTGGCCGTGTCCAAGCACTACGGCTTCCAGCTGCGTTCGGACAACCCGGAGAACCGGCAGATCTTCACCAGCTTGCGCAGCCTGACCGACCACGTCGAGCAGCATCGCGCCCGCTGAGTTACGCAGGTGAGCGCGCTTGCGCACGGTGGCGCGTCATCACGCTGTTTTCCCGCGGTGGTGGCACGGTAGCGCTTTCGATGGAGCCCACGCGGAACCTGGCATGACGGCATCATCTCCAATGCCTGGTCACGGGCGGCGTTACGCCCTGTATCTGTTGCCGGTGTATCCGGTGCTGGCGATCGCCGGGGCGGTCAGTCATCGACAGATTTTTGCCGTGCTGGCGTTGGCATTGCTGCTGACGGTGGTGCTGCTGCCGCAACTTTTCGCGCGTCGCGGGCTGGCATGGCTGGTGTGGTGTGCCGTGCTGGTGGGCTTGGGGCTGGTCTGGGTGGGTGGTTTCGCAGGGTTGCTGCTGGAAACGGTGCCGATCCTCGTCAATGCCCTGCTGGCGATCTGGTTCGGGCGCAGCCTGGCGACCGCCGAGCCGTTGGTGGAACGCTTCATCATGGCCATCGAGGGCGCCGAGCGGCTGCAGCAACCGGGCGTGACGGCCTATGCGCGCCAGGTCACCTGGTTCTGGGCCGTGTTGCTTGGCGCGCAGGCATTGCTGCTCACGTTCCTGCTGCTTTGCGCGGACCACAGCGGCTTGCTGCCCCGTTTCGGAATCGCCCCGCCGGTGTACGTGCCGGAGCGCTGGGCGGCGGCGTGGCTGCATCTGGGTTGTTACGTGTTGCTGGGCGTGGCGTTTCTGCTGGAGTACGCCTATCGGCGCTGGCGTCTGCGTCACCTCAGCCACCCCGGCCTGCACCAGATGATGATGCAGTTGGCGCTGCACTGGCCGCAGCTGGTGCGCGGCAAGCCGGTGATGCCGTCGTGACTGACCGCTTCGAGCAAGTCATTCGTATCGAGGCCGGACACCCGGCCTTGCCGGGACACTTTCCCGGACACCCGCTGGTTCCCGGCGTGATCCTGCTCGACCATGTGGCGCAGGCATTGCGACATTGGCGCGGACAGCGGATTACCCGGTTGCTTGAGGCAAAATTCGTGGCACCGCTGTTGCCGGACGAAACGGCCATGCTGTGTTTGACCGGGGCCGCTCCTGAAGGATCGCGGGCCCGTTTCGAGATCCGTCGCGAGGGACAATTGCTGGCTCGCGGCATGGTCGAGGGAGCGACATGAGTACCGAAGAACACTGGCAGAGCCGGCCCGAGGGCGGTGGCCGTTTCGCGATCTGGTTGATCCGCACGATTGCACTGTACGGCGGTCGCCGCATCGGGCGACTGTGCCTGTATCCGATCACCTTGTATTTCTATGTGCGCCGCGGGCCCGAGCGGCTGGCGTCGAAGCAGTATCTGGAGCGCGTGCTGGGCGCTCCGGTGTCGGCCTGGCAGGTGCTGAAACATATCCACTGTTTCGCTGCCACGATCATGGACCGGATTTTCCTGCTCGCGCACGGCGAGAAGCCGTTCGAGATCGAGACCCAGGGGCTTGAACTGCTCGACGAGCGCTTCGATCGCGGCAAGGGCGTGCTGCTGTTCGGCTCGCACCAGGGCAGCTTCGAAGCGCTGCGCGCTGTGGGTGCGCGTCGTCCCGACATGCCGTTGCGGGTGGTGCTGGACAAGCAGAAGACGCCGGCCATGACCGAGCTGCTGGAAGAGCTGGCGCCGGAAGTGGGCAAGTGCGTGATCGACGCGGCGCAGGATGGCACCAGCATCGCGCTGGCGATGGCCGAGGCCTGCCAGAACGGTGCACTGGTGGCGATGCTGGCCGATCGTGGTCGTGGCCACGAGGTACTGCGTCGCACCGAGTTCCTCGGCTCGTCGGCACCGTTTCCGGTGAGTCCGTGGTTGCTGGCGCATACCCTGCAGGTGCCGGTGGTACTTTGTTTCGGGCTGTATCTGGGCGGTAACCGCTATCGGCTGGTGTTCGAGCCGTTCAGCGAACGGGTGGAGATCCCGCGGCATGATCGGGGGCCGGCGCTCGATGCGCTGATCGCCCGCTACGCTAAACGGCTGGAGCACTACATCCGCCTTGCTCCCTACAACTGGTTCAATTTCTATGATTTCTGGCAAGACGCACCTCCTCCTGCCGAGCCTGTTGCTGACCCTGTGCGCGAGCACGTCGGCGTCTGAGTCAGCACCTGCGCCGGCGTCTTCCTCCGCGCAGACGCTGATTGCCGCGCTCGGTCAACCCGCGCCCGCGCGCACGGCGTTTGCCGAGGCCCGCTTCATGCAGGTGTTGGACAAGCCGCTGGTAGTGTCCGGACAGCTGTCCTGGCTGGGCGGCGATCAGCTGCAGCGGCGCGTGGACCAGCCGCAGCGCGAGACCGCCACGATCGCCGATGGCGAGGTGACCCAGCAGCGCGAAGGCAAAAGTGCACGGCATTTTTCGCTGAAGCGTGCACCCCAGTTGCAGGTGCTGCTGGACAGTTTCGTGGCCCTGCTCAGCGGCGACGCGGCGCGCCTGCAGCAGTCCTTTCAAATCAGCCAGAGCGGCAACGCTGATGGCGCCTGGACGCTGACCCTGGTGCCGCGCGATGCGCGGGTGGCGAAGACGGTGGCGAGCATCCGCATCGACGGTGTCGGCAAGGAATCGCGCTGCATGCACATGCAGGAGGCCGACGGCGATCTCGCGGTCGACCTGCTCGGTTCGCTGGCCACGAAGATGCCCGCCGAGCCGACTCGCGAGGCGCTGCAGGCACTGTGCCAGGGCGCGCCCTGAGCATGCGTCGGGGTGGCCGAGCGACCCTGCTGGTACTCTGGTTGCTGGCGCTGGCCGGGCTTGGCTGGATGGTGGCGCAGCGGCTGAAGATCAGCACCGACTTGCGCAGTTTCATGCCCGCGCCGACCACGCCCGACCAGCGCCTGCTGATGGAGCAGGTCGGTGAAGGCCCCGGTTCGCGCTTGCTGCTGCTGGCGATCAGCGCCCGTTGCCCCACACCAGCCGCGCACACGCCCACGGCGGCCACGCCGTGCGCTTCGCTACCCGCTGACCAGCGCGATGCGGCGCTGACCGGTCTCAGCCAGGGCCTGGCTGCGGCGCTGCAGAAGGATCCGCGCTACAGCCAGGTGATCAACGGCAGTTTCGATCTCGGCGCGCTCGATCCCGGCCTGCTGCCGTACCGGTTCCTGCTGTCACCGACGTTGGACACGCAGCCGCTGGATGAGGCGTATCTCGCCGATCAGCTGCAACAGCGGCTGGATGACCTGTCCTCGCCCGCGGCCAGCCTGTTGAAAGGCCTGCTGCCACGTGACCCCACGCTGGAAGTGCTGAAACTGGCCCAGTTGTGGGCGCCGGCGAAATCGCCGGAGGTGCGTGAGGGCGTGTGGTTCTCGCCGCAGAACGAGGCATTGCTGCTGGTGCAGACGGTGGCCGCCGGCTTCGATCCGGGTGCGCAGGAGCAATCGATCGACGGCATCCGCCAGGCTTTCGCGGCGCTGCCGGGCAGCGCTGCGGCAACGCTCGACCTGAGTGGCCCGGGTTATTTCAGCGTGGTGGTGGGCGCGCAGACGCGCAACCAGGCCGACTGGATCGGGCGCATCTCCACCGTGGGTTTCATCGCGTTGCTGCTGCTGGCCTATCGAAGTTTCAGCTCGCTGCTGCTGGGCGCCTTGCCGATCGCCAGCGCGGCGCTGGCCGGCATTGCCGCGTTGACGCTGGCCTTTCCCGAAGTCCACGGCATCACCCTGGCATTCGGTTTCACTCTGCTTGGCGTGGCGCAGGAGTATCCGATCCGTGTGCTCAGTCATCGTCGCGCCGGTGAAGACGCGGTGCAGAGCGTGCGCGCGCTGTGGCCGCTGCTGCTGACCGCGATTGCCTCGGCGTGCATCGCCTATCTGGCGTTCTATGCGTCGGGCGTGAATGGGCTCAAGCAACTGGCGGTGTTCACCATCGTCGGCCTGCTGGTGGCCGGTTTCAGCACGCGCTACCTGCTGCCGCACTTGCTGCCGCGCCGGGTGCGTGACGTGGCCGACATGGTCTGGCTGGCGCGTGCACGGCGCTTCGTCGATCGCCTGCCGCGACCACGCTGGATTCCGCTGGTGGTGGCGGTGGCGATCGTGGCGATGCTGGCGCTCGCCCGCGGTCCGTTCTGGCAGAACAACCTGGCCGCGCTGACTCCGCTGCCGCAAGACATGCTGTTGCACGATGCGCGACTGCGCGAAGCGCTCGGCGCACCGGACGTACGCTACCTGCTGGTGCTGCAGGCGCCGACCGAGCAGGGCGTGCTGGCCCTGTCGGAAAAACTGCAGCCGCAGGTCGATGCGCTGGTGGCGAAACATGCGGTCGACGCGCTGGAACTGCCCTCGCGTTACCTGCCCAGCGTCGCCGTGCAACGCGAACGCCAGCAGAAGCTGCCCGATGGGGTGACCTTGCAGCACGCGTTGGATCAGGCACTGCAGGGGCTGCCATTCCGCGCCGACCTGTTTCAGCCGTTTGTCGACGACGTGGAAACCGCCCGCACGCTGCCGCCACTGACTCCCGAACGCTATGCGCAAACACCGCTGGGCCAGCGGCTGAGTGCGATGTTGGTGAAGCGCGACGGCCACTGGCTGGGTCTGGGCACGGTCAGCGGCGTGCATGATGTGGCGGCGCTGCAGGCGTTGGGTGCGGACACCGGCGGGATGGTGCGGCTGCTGGACTTGAAGGCGGCCTCCGAATCGCTGGTGGCCGACTACCGCACGCGCATCCTGCAGGCCTTGCTGGCGGCCAGTTTGCTGCTGGTGCTGACGATCAGTTTCGCGCTGCGCAGCGTGCGTCGCGCCTGGCACGTGCTGGCGCCGATGACGCTGGCCACCTTCCTGGTGCTGGCGGTCGAGCGCGTGATGGGCATCGAGATCTCGCTGTTCCATCTGGTCGCATTGATTCTCGCCGGGGGTCTGGGTCTGCACTACGCACTGTTCTTCGAGCGCGACACGGGCGACCCGGCCGAGCAGCGGCGCACCCTGCACGCCACCATCGTTTGCGTGCTGTCCGCCTTGCTGGTGTTCGGCATGCTGGCGTGGGCGACCATTCCGGTGCTGCGCGCGATCGGCCTCACCGTGAGCCTGGGCGTGGCGTTCCATTTCTGTCTGTCGATCCTGATGGCTCCGCATGCTTCCGAAGACTGACTGGGCCCATCTGATTCCGCACGCGGGCACGATGTGCCTGCTCGACGTGGTGTGCGCGTGGGACGAGCGCACCATCCACGCGCAGAGTGCGGGTCACGCTCGCACTGACAATCCGCTGCGCGGCGACAACGGTCTGCATGCCGTGCATCTGGCCGAATACGGCGCCCAGGCGATGGCCGTGCATGGCGCGCTGCTGGCGCGCGCGCGCGGCGACGGGCAGGTGCGACCAGGCATGCTGGTCAGCCTGCGCGACGTGCAGCTGTTCGCCGAATACGTTGATCAGCTTGATGGTGCGCTGGATGTGTACGGCGAGTGCCTTTATGCCGATGATGGCGGCGCGCAATACGCCTTTCGCGTCGAGCATCGCGACCAGTTGCTGGCCAGCGGTCGCGCCGCGGTGATCCATCCTGTTCGTTGATCCGGAGCGAGGGTTCCCATGTCCGAAACAAGCAAGCGGCGCCGTGCCCTGGTCACCGGGGGCAGCGGCGAACTCGGCGGTGCGATCTGCCATGCCCTGGCGGCCGCGGGCTGGCACGTGATCGTGCATGGCCATCACAGCCTGACCCGCGCCGAGGAAACCGCCGCAGCAATCAATGCGGATGGCGGCAGCGCGCAGGCGCTGGCCTTCGATGTTGCCGACGCCGAAGTGACCCGCGCCGCGCTCGACACCTTGCTGACGGAGGGGTCGATCCACGCCGTGATCAACAACGCCGGTATTCACGATGATGCGCCGATGGCCGGCATGAGCGACGAACAGTGGCATCGGGTCATCGACGTGTCGCTGCACGGCTTCTTCCACGTCACCCAGCCGCTGCTGCTGCCGATGGCACGGCAGCGCTTCGGCCGCATCGTGTCGCTGAGTTCGGTGGCGGCGCAGCTGGGCAACCGCGGCCAGACCAACTACGCGGCGGCCAAGGCCGCACTGCACGGTGCCAGCAAGTCGCTGGCGCGCGAGATGGCTTCGCGCGGGATCACCGTCAACGTGGTGGCGCCCGGCGTGATCGAAGGGCGCATGGCCGACGCGGCGTTTCCTCCCGAGCGTATCCGCGAGGTGGTGCCCGCGCAACGCGCCGGCAAGCCGGAAGAAGTTGCCGCGCTGGTGGCTTTCCTGTGCTCCGATGCGGCGGGCTACATCAATGGTCAGGTGATCGGCGTCAACGGCGGCATGGGATAGGGACGCAGCCGCTGCAGGCCTGCCGCACTGTCATTTCGTCATCCGGGTTGAACGCACGCAGGTGGCGCCGCATTTGAAAACCCCGCGGCCAGACTTTCGGTACGGTTCCCCGGTGTCTCCCTTGTGCCCGATCATCGCCAGGGTGCCTTCGCGGCTTTTCCGGCACAACGTCAACCATGGACCGACAGCATCCCGCAGTCCGGCTCGCGACACGCCCGGGGTTGTTGCGGAACCAGGGTGCGGGCAGCTTCGTCGTCGCGAGGCGTAACAGGCATAATTCGCGAACGGAGTCATGGGGGCTCCATCACGGAGGATGTTTCATGCGTCAGATGATTTTTGTTGCGGCCGCCTTGTTGTGCGGCGTCGTATCGGTTGCTCATGCGGCGGACAGCACGGCCCCGGTGAATGTACCGGCGGTGGTGCCTTTCGCGCAGGACGCGGTGATTGCGGGGGCAGTCAAGCGCGAATGCCAATTGGGGGAAAAGCTGTCCGGATTCATCAAGGAGTACGGTCAGGAAAAGGGTGTGGCGGTCGCGCAGGTTGCGCAGGCGACCCCGGGCTCCAACGGCCGCTCGCTGGTACTGGAGATCACCGACTCGGTCGCTGACGGCAATGCGTTCATCGGCCATCACACGCATACCACGGTGAAGGGCAAGCTCTATCAGAACGGTGCCGAGGTCGGCAATTTCCTCGCCCGGCGCAACTCGATGGGCGGTGCGTTTGGTGGTTTCAAGGGCAATTGTTCGGTGCTCGGACGCACCGTGAAGGCACTGGGCGAAGACATTGCCGGTTGGCTCGCCCAGCCCGGCAAGGACGGCATGCTCGGCGACCTGAACTAGGTCACGCGTCCGGGTCACTGGCTTCAACAGCCGTGGCCCGGACGGTTCGATATCGGCGCACGCCGGTGCCTCTGCTGCGTCGTGCCTTGCGCTCAGGCCGCCTCGAACAACCGCGGTGATTCGTGGGTGCTGACCAGATCGGCCATGCTCTCGCGCAGCGAATCGCCACCATCCGTCGCTGCGCGCTCGACGATGGTCACCGCCAGTCCCTGCAGCAGCGCCACGTTGTCACGCAGGCGCGCACGCACGCCGGCGTCATCGAGTGTGTCGTGCAGGCTGGCGTTCATGGTGGCGAACCACGGCAGATCACCCTGATCGAGCATGGCGCGCGGATTGCGACCCCGCGAGCACGCATGCCAGCGAAGGAAGAAGGCCTGCATGCGTTCGTTGAGTGCGCGGGCGGCTTCCAGCTCCGGCCCCAGTTCGGCGAACAGCGCCGCATCGGCCAGGCGTTGCTGGAACACCAGCTGGCACAGCACGCCCCAGTAATACGCGTAATCCCAGATCACCTTGATCGGCAAGACCTCGGCGTTGCCCATCAGCGGATACTGATGCCGGTAGAGCGCCAGCGTGCTTTCGTAGAACGAGAAGAACAGTCGTTCGTAGAGACGGACATAGGGCGCCAGCGACTCGCCGGCCCGATCGTGCCGGATCAGTTCGGTGATGTAGGTGTTGCTGATCGCGATGAAGTCGCTGCCCGGTGAATAGAACGGGTCGAGGAACGCGCCGGCCTCACCCGTGAGCGCCCAGCGATCGGCGCTGAACATGCGCGCGCTGCTGTAGGAGTAGTCGCGGAAGAACGCGAAATCGAGCAGCTTGTGCTGCCGCTTCGCCACCTCGCTGGCCAGCGCCGGCTGGTGTTCGGTCAACCAGGCCAGGGCGCGTTCAAACGTGTTCAAGGTATCGATCGGATGCATTGCGGCATCCACCACGATGCCGACCGAGTGCGCGCCCGAAGCCAGCGGAATCAGCCAGACCCAGTAGCCGGGACCACACAGGTGATTGGTCGAACGCCACCGTTCCGGCGGGTTGCAGCGGGCCTGCCATTCGGCGTCATCGCACCAGCCGTCGATGCGGAGGCGATCGTCCAGCCGGAACCACACGGCATGGGCGTGGTGGCCATTGTCGCGGGTGAGGTCGAGCTTGCGCCGGATCATCCCGGCGCGGCCGGCGGCATCGAGCAGCCAGCGCGTCTCCAGCGTGTGCTCGCTGCCGTCGGCATCGGTGCAGCGCACGCTGTGCATCGCACCGTGCGTGCCCAAGGTGAAACCGGATACGCGCACGCCATCGCGGAAGTCGATGCCGCGCCGGCGTGCTTCTTCGCCGAGGAACGTCTCGAAGATGCCGCGATCGATCTGGTAACTGGGCGTGGGCAGCACCTCGCGCACGCCCAGCTCGGTTACCTCGGCCAGGTCGCTGCGACCCTCGGAGAAGAAGAAGCGGAAGCCGAACTTCCGGATCTGCGCATTCTCCAGGTGGTCGCGCAGGCCCAAGGTATGGCCGAAATAGTGCGCGCTGATCTCCACCGAGGACTCGCCAACCTTGTGCGCCGCGGCGGGCAGCGGATGGTGGTTGCGCTCAAGCACCACGATGTCCATCTCGGGGAACTCGCCACGCAGTTGCAACGCCAGGCAGAGACCAGCCAGGCCACCACCGAGAATCACTGCTTCATGCTTGGTCCCGCTCATGCGACATGCTCCGTGTGGGCAAATCTCAGTGTGTCGCGTCGCCTTTGAAAAGAATGGGCAGGGCACGCGAGCGGCGGTAGCTGGCCACCACCTTGCCGTAATGAACGATGCGACCGATCGTGTAGGTGGTGATGCGGGTGACATCCCGCACGGGTTTCAGATGGCTGGGCCGGAAACTGCCGTGGTAGCGCGAGGCAATCGGCACCGAGACCACGCCCAGTTTCTTCTCGCGCGAGGCGGCGATCAGTATCGCGGCCTCGAACACGAAGTTCTCCGCCTGCAAGTCGACCAGTTCGAGTGCGGCGCGTGGGTACCAGCGCTGGCCGCTTTGCGTGTCGGCCACCGGCTGGGCGCAGGCCCAGGAAATACCCCAGTCGGCCACCGCGTTCGCGCGGCGGCGGCTGGGCGGCTGTTGTTCCTTGTCCAGCATGCGCGCGCCGATCACGATGTGTTCCGGGTACTTCGTCGCGGCGGCGGCAATGCGCGGTATGTCGGCGGCCAGATGCTGGCCGTCGCCATCCATGGTCAACACGGCGTCGTAGCCAAGTTCCATCGCCTCGCGAAAGCCGCGCCGCAATGCTTCGCCCTTGCCGCGACGCTGGTCGTGACGCAGCAGCGTGACCGGCATGGATCCGACGATTTCCGGTGTGCGGTCGTCCGAGCCGTCATCGATGACGATGACGGGCGCACCGAGGGCGAGCACGGATTCGAGCACCGAACGGATCGCCGCCTCCTCGTTGAGGCAGGGGATCAACACGCACCAGCGTGGCGTGACGGTATTCAAGCGACGCTCTCCATGTCGATCTGCAGCCCCAGCTGCGGAGCCGCTTCCACCTGACAACGGCCGTGACCCTGCACCAGTTGTACCAGCAACGGCAGCGCCGCGGCGGAAGGGTTCGATTCGCGCCAGCCGGCCAGCGGTGGGTTGAGTGTGCTGGATGGGCGCGCGTTTGTCAGCGTCAGGCGCAGTCGGGCCACGCTGGCTGCGCTGCGCGTTGGCGCCAGCAGCAACGCGCAACCAAATGCCTGCGTGCAAGCCGTGACTTCGAGCAGCGGACCGGCGCCGGTGAAGTCGCTGCATACCAGCAGCACCGGACGCTGCTCGCTGCACGCCTGGCTGGCCGCTTCAAGCAGCCCGGCGCCAAAGCTGGCGCGTTGTGCGGCGATGGCGGTGGACGGTGCATGGCAGCCGGTGGCAATCGTCCAGTAGCCCACTGCGGCATTGTGTACCGAGTTGTGGAAGCGGATCGGTGACAACTCGGTCGGAACCTCGGCCAGGGTGGCGCACATGTAGTCGGTGATCGCCTGGTCGCCGTGCGACGACGCGAACACGCACGCGACTGTGGCTGCATCCTGGCCGCTCATCGAGATCGCCTGGCCGGCCACTTCCGCCGCCAGCAGGACGCTTTCCGGTGCGCGCCGGCGTTCGTTGGCGGGCAGCACGACCGCCGCCGGGCGACGCGCTGGCGGTTCCGGTGACTGGCCGTCGAGCACGCGGCGCAAGCTTTCGAAGTCGGCCAGCTGCGGCGACCACAGCCCGACTCCGTCAACGTAGACGTCCAGCGTACTCATGCGGCAAACCCCGCCCGGGCGAACGCCAGGCAGGCATTGTTGCCGCCGAAGCCGAACGAATTGCTGAGCGCCACGTCGACGCGCTGGCGCTCGTTGTTCCAAGCGAACTGCGCGCCGCAGATCGGGTCCGGCGTGTCGCCGCCGAGGTTGCCCGGAATCAGGCCGTGTTCGATGGCCTGCATCGCGATGGTGGCCTCGATGATTCCGGCGGCGCCGAGCGTATGGCCGGTGTAGCCCTTGGTCGAGCTGGCCCGGGTCCGCGCCGGAAAGGCGCGGGAGACCAGGCCGGCTTCCACTTCATCATTCTTCTGGCTGGCGGTGCCGTGCAGGTTGATGTAATCGACCTGGGCTGCGGCGAGCCCGGCGCGCGCCAGTGCATCGTTCAGCGCCAGCTCGGCGCCGAGGCCCTGCGGGTGCGGTGTGGACATGTGATGGGCGTCACTGGCTTCGCCGTAGCCCAGCAGCTGCAGTGCGTCAGGTGCCACCTCGGCGCGCTCAAGCAGGGCGAAGCCGGCGGCCTCGCCGATCGAGATGCCGTTGCGCGCGGCGTCGAACGGCCGACAGGGTTCGCCCGAAATGAGTTCGAGCGCGTTGAAGCCGAACAGCACGCTGTCGCACAGGCTGTCCACGCCACCGACCACGGCCGCGTCCACCAGGCCCAGCCGGATCATTCGCTCGGCATTGGCGAACACCTTGGCGCTGGAGGAGCAGGCGGTGGAAACGGTCAGACATGGACCGTCCAGTCGCAACGCCGCGGCCACGAAGGCGGCCAGTGAATGGGGCGTGTGCAGCGAGGGGCGCAGGTGTTCATCGCGAAAGCCGCCATCGTCATCGAGTTCGCGATAGGCCTCCTCGGTGGCACCGATGCTGGCGGTCGAGGTGCCCAGCAGCAAGGCCACGCGTGCGGCACCGTAGCGGGTGCGGGCGGCGTCGACCCTGGACAGGAAACCGTCCTGGTTCAAGCCGAGCCAGGCCAGCCGGTTGTTGCGGCAATCCCAGGCTTGCAGCTCGGCCGGCAGCTGCACGTCTTCCACGCCGGCCACGCGACCAATCCAGCAGGCCAGCGGCGCGCTGCTGATGTCGTTCGGACGCAATCCGCTGAGCGCGCCATCCAGCGCGGCAAGCTGGGCGGCCAGGCCGTTGCCCAGGGCCGACGTGGCGGTATGTGCCGTGACGGCGAGGGGAGTCATCTTGATGGGCATCTTCGAAAGCCTAACGTCGGCCCGGCGGAATGCCTAGCCTGTGATCGCGCGAGCGGAAGAGTGATGGCGGACGCATGAAGGTGTCGCGAACAGCGTGTGCGCCGTAAACTTCCTTGTTTCCCGTCCATGCTGGCATGTCGTGCAAGCAGACCCGCCCACAACGCGAAGTCCCCTGCGCTATCTGCGCGATCACGACGTGCAGCGGGCGGCGCTGGTGACGGCATTGGCACTGGTGTTGAGCGCGGGGCTGGTCTGGCTGGCCTACCTGATCCACGTGTGCCGGGTGGCCGCGGGCAGCCCGCTGCGGCCACCGCGACGGATGATCGTGCTGGTATTCGGTCGCCAGCTGGTGCGCAATGCGCCGGGACCGGACTACCAGCAACGCCTGCGTCGGGCGCTGAGCCTGGTCGAGCAGCGGCAAACCGATCACCTGATGTTGCTGGGCGGCTACAGCGGCGGGCACCAAAGCGAAGCGACCGCCGGACGATCGTGGCTGCTGCAGCATGGGCTGGCGGGCGAGGTACGCATGGAGCTGGAGCAGGATTCGGTGGACTCGCTGGAAAACCTGCGCCACGCGCGCCGGCTGTTGCGGATCGATGCGGTGGCGGGCGACTTGCCACCGGTGGCCCTGGTGACCAGTCGATACCATCTGGCGCGCTGCGCGATGCTGGCCAGGCGGCTGGGTTTCGACGGCCAGCCGATTGCCGCCGAGGCCGGGTTGTCGTTGCGACCGCGCTATCTGGGGCTGATCCTGATCGAGGCCAGCTACCTGATGTGGATCGACATCGGCGCGCGTTGGGCCAGACTCACCGGCAACCAGCGGATGATCGAGCGCCTGAGTTGAGCGGGCGGGTTTCCCGCGCGCCATGATCCAGCGCATGCCGCCGCGACGTCGCGTCGCAGCGCCGGTTTCCGCCGCACTTGTTAAGCTGGCCGCCTTCCAGCAACGGGTCCCGTGATGAGCAGCGAGCAAGCCGATCGTGCCGAAACCTTCCTGCGCGAACTGCAGGATCGCATCTGCACGGCGATCGAACGGATCGATGGAACAGCCCGATTCGAGGAGGATGCCTGGACCCGCGCCGAAGGCGGCGGCGGACGCACCCGCGTGCTGCGCGATGGCGCGGTGTTCGAACAGGCCGGGGTGAATTTCTCGCGCGTGTCCGGCCACAAGCTGCCACCCAGCGCGACGGCGCATCGACCCGAACTGGTCGGCGGCAGCTTCATCGCCACCGGCGTGTCGCTGGTGCTGCATCCGAAGAACCCGCACGTGCCCACCACGCACGCCAACGTGCGTTACTTCGAAGCCAGCAAGGAAGGCGTGGAGCCGGTCTGGTGGTTCGGCGGCGGTTTCGACCTGACCCCGTTCTATCCGCACGAGGAAGATGTACGCCATTGGCATCAGGTGGCGCGCGATCTGTGCGAACCGTACGGCGCCGATGTCTATCCGCGCTACAAGAAGTGGTGCGATGAGTATTTCTACCTGAAGCACCGCAACGAGACACGCGGCGTCGGCGGTCTGTTCTACGACGACCTCAACGAGGGCGGATTCGATCGCTGCCTCGGCTTCACCCAGGCCGTGGGCCAGGGTTTCCTCGATGCCTATCTGCCGATCGTCGAACGCCGCCGGGATACGCCCTACGGTGAGCGCGAGCGCGAGTTCCAGCTGTACCGGCGCGGCCGCTACGTGGAATTCAATCTGGTCTATGACCGCGGCACGCTGTTCGGCCTGCAGTCCGGCGGACGTACCGAATCCATCCTGATGAGCCTGCCGCCGCGCGTGCGCTTCGAATACGCGTACGAGCCGGAAGCCGGCTCCGCCGAGGCGGAACTGGCCGCTTACCTGAAGCCGCGCGACTGGCTTTGAACGCGAAGTGAGTAGAGAGGAGTGAGAAGTGAGAGAAAGCAGAGTGCGCCAGTCTTGGCCCTTCTCTCACTCGTCACTCCTCTTCCCTCCCTCCTCACCTCAGGGCGTGGCGCCGCTGAACTTCACCGCCGTGGCACCTTTCACCGGACCGATCTGCGCGCTGTCGCTGACCTTCAGCACCACCTCGCGACGGAACTCCAGCGTGCCTTGCACCACCGCATGCGGGCCGATCACCACCACCGGTGCGCGGCGGTTGCCGCTGAACCAGCCGTGCGCCTTGTCGACCAGGATGCCGCCCTCGACGCGCGAGTTCGCGCCGACCGTGATGTCGCCGGCGACGGTGCCGATGCCGGCGCCGACATGGGCGTCGTTCAGCACGATGGCACCGTTCACGTTCTCCAGCCGACCACCCACGTCGGCGCCCTGATCCAGGCGAATGCTGCCGTTGACCGCTCCCACCTTGCCGCTGACCCGGCCGTCGGCGCCGAGGCTGATCGAGCCGTTGACCGTATCCAGTTCGCTGGCCTGGGCCTTGGCGCCCAGCTCGACCGCGCCGTTGACGGTGCTGGCCTTTTTCACCACCGCGCCGTCGGCGATGTAGACCGCGCCATTGACGGTGCTGACGTCGCCGGCCTGTTCACCGGCGGCCACCCGCACCGCGCCGTTGACCTTGTCGATGTCGCCGCCCTGGGCGGCAGCCAGCAGGGGCAGGGCCAGTGCGAACGCGGCGGATATCAGAATCGTTGGGAATCGGCGCATCACTTTTCTCCTGGAAAGTTGGTTTGCAGGATGTGAGATGCCGCACGAGCACAGGCGGTTTAGCATGACCTGTGGCAGGGGCCGCATTTGACGCTGCCGGGGCAGGGCTGCACCATTCCCGGTTTATCCAACCTTCTGGGCATCTCCATGCACAAGCTCGTTCTGATTCGCCACGGCCAATCACAGTGGAACCTCGACAACCGCTTCAGCGGCTGGGCCGACGTCGACCTTACCGAGCAGGGCGTTGCCGAGGCATGCGAGGCTGGCCGCCTGCTGCAGGCCGACGGCTTCAGCTTCGACGTGGCCCATACTTCGGTGCTCAAGCGCGCGGTGCGCACGTTGTGGGGCATGCAGGACACGATGGAGCTGATGTGGCTGCCGGTGGTCACCGACTGGCGCCTCAACGAGCGCCACTACGGCGGCCTGACCGGCCTCAACAAGGCCGAAACCGCGCTGAAATACGGCGAGGACCAGGTGAAGGTGTGGCGGCGCAGCTACGACATACCACCGCCGCCGCTGGACCGTGATGCGAATGAATCGCTGAGCGACCCGCGTTACGCGAAGCTCGATCCGAAAGACATCCCCGATACCGAATGCCTGAAAGACACCGTCGTCCGCGTGATGGCGTACTGGAACGACGTGCTGGCTCCGGCGATCCGCGCCGGCCAGCGCGTGGTGGTGGTGGCGCATGGCAACTCGCTGCGTGCGCTGGTGAAGTACCTCGACGGCATCTCCGACGAGGCGATCGTGGAACTCAACATCCCCAACGGCGTGCCGCTGGTGTACGAGTTTGACGACGAACTGAAGCCGCTGCGGCACTACTACCTCGGCGACGCCGAGGCGATCGCCGCGAAGATGGCTGCGGTGGCAAGCCAGGGCAAGGCCGGATAGGTCGGTCGCAAGATCGCCCTTCGCCGACCTGGATAGCCATGCCAACCTCGCTGATCATCGTCGACGATTTCCTGGACAACGCGGAACAGCTGCGCGAGGCCGCGCTGCGGCTGACCTATCCGTCGCAAGACGGCGCCTTCGCCGGGCGCAACTCGCTGGAGCGCATCGAGATCGGCGGACTGGCCCAGAAAGTGTCCGACCTCGTGCGCGAACCGTTGAAGGTCATCTCGCCGCCGCAATCGCATGCGAAATGCCGGATCTCGCTGGCGAAGGATCAGGGGCGTGCCAAGGTGCACATCGATCGAGGCGCACACTGGTCCGCCATCCTCTATCTCAGTCGACCCGAAGATTGCCGCGGCGGCACCGAGTTCTTTCGGCACCGTCGCACAGGTACCGATCGCGCGCCGATCAACCAGGCCGAACTCGCGGCGGGGGGCTATGCGTCCTATCAGGAAATGCATCGCGAGATCATCGAGAAGGACAGCAACGATGATTCGGCGTGGGAGCTCCTGATGCAGGCTCCCATGCGCTTCAATCGACTCGTCCTGTTGCGGCCGTGGCTGTGGCACACGGCCGGCCCGGCATTCGGCGACAGCATGGAAAACGGGCGGCTGGTCTATCTGATGTTTTTTGAGTCCGCGCGGCCGTAAGCGGTGTTTCAGCCCGGCAGACGGATGACAAACGTCAGTCGTCAGCACGCATTTTCGCCGCTAAGCTGGGGGTCACTCCGCCGCTGGGAAATCGCATGCCTGCCCATCTGACCAGTTACCTGATCATGCTGCCGCTATTGGCCTGGATGGTCTGGAAGCGCGTGAGTCGCCAGTTTGGCCACCAGCCGATCCGGCGCAAGCGGATGATCGCCCGCATCGTGATCTTCGCGATCATCGGAGGCCTGCTTGGGCTGGTCGGCTTACAACGGGCCGCGCTGGCCGAAGGTCTGCTTGGCGGGGTCCTGATCGGTGGTGCGGTGGGTCTGCTCGGGCTGCGCCTGACCCGTTTCGAGGTCGACCCGGTCAAGGGCGATTGCTACGTGCCGAACCCGTGGATCGGCGCCTTGCTGACCGCGTTGCTGCTTGGCCGGCTGGGCTGGCGCCTGTTCGAGATGTGGCAGCTGTCGCATCTCGAACAGGCGGCATCCGGCGGCGTCGCGGCGATGCCGCCGATGGGGCAGGCGATGACCCCGCTGACGATGCTGGTGATCGGTTTGCTGGTGGGCTACTACATCGCCTACTTCACCGGCGTCTTGGTTCACCACCGGCGCTTCCTGCAAACACTGCCAGCGAATGCCGTTGCCCGATTCGAGTGAAGGCGACGACATCACTCGGACTTGAGGAGTCCTCATGAGCCAGTCTGACCAAACTCCGCGCCGTTCACTTGATGAGCAGCGCGACGAGTTCTCGCGGCGCCGATTCCTGGCGATGCCGTTGGCAGGTTCCATTGCGTGGGCCGTGGTTGGCATCGCCGGCGCGTGCCTGACACCGACTTACGCCGTATGGACGCTGTTCATTGCCACCGGCTGCATCGCCTATCTGGGCATCGCGCTATCCCATTTCACCGGGGAAAATTTCCTCGACAAATCGCGTCCCAAAAATACGTTCGACTCGCTGTTCATGCTGACCGTACTCATGTCGCTGCTGGTCTATGCGATTGCGATTCCCTTCTTCATGCACGACTACAGCTCGTTGCCGTTGAGCGTGGGCATCTTGGCGGGGCTGATGTGGGTGCCGGTCTCGTGGATCATTCAGCACTGGATCGGTATTGCTCATGCCGCCTGTCGAACCGCCGTCGTGCTGGTGGCGTGGTACCTGTTTCCAGCACAGCGTTTCGTGGTGATTCCCGCGGTCATCGTGCTGATCTACGTCTTCACGATACTGGTGCTTGAAGCCCGCTGGCGGGCATTGCAGCGCGCCTGAGGCGGGTCACTCTCGGTGATGGCAGCTGGTATCAGGGCTCACCCCGGCAGGTGCGGCAAGGCCAGGTATTCCTCGCTCTGCATCTCGATCAGTCGCGACTCGGTACGGCCGAACTCTGCGCGCAGGCGTTCGCCGTCATACAGCTCGGTGATCGGTGCGGCGGCGGACAGCACCAGTTTCACGTGCCGGTCGTAAAACTCGTCGACCAGTTGCACGAAACGCTTGGCGGCGTCCTCGCTGTAGATGGAGAACTGGGGCACGTTGGAGATGATGATGGCCGGCCCGGCCTTGGCCAGGGCGATGTAGTCGGCCACCGCGCGCGGACCTTCGCACAACGCCGCAAACTCGAACCAGAGGACGCCGTCGGCACGTTTGTGAAACGGGATGTCGCGACCGTTGATATGGCATTGGCCATCGATGTCGGCCGCGCTGCCGGCCTGGCTGGCGAAGATCTTCTCCAGCGTGCGATGCGATTCGGCGCCCGGCGGAGTCAGGTAGACCGACGCCTGGGTCAGCGCGCGCAGTCGCCAGTCGTGTGAGGAGGCCATTTCCACCACGTGGCATTGTTGCTCGATCAGCGCGATCGCGGGCAGGAAGCGCGCCCGTTGCAGGCCGCCCTTGTAAAGATTGGCTGGTGCGGTGTTGGAGGTGGTGACCAGGGTGACGCCACGGGAAAACAAGGCATCGAGCAAGTTGGCCAGGATCATCGCGTCGCCGATGTCGTTGACCAGAAACTCATCCAGGCACAACACGCGACAGCGCGCGGCGATGCCGGTGGCCACGTCATTCAACGGGCTTTGCCGTTCACCCAATTCCCGCAGGCTGTCGTGTACCTCGCCCATGAAGCGGTGAAAATGCCGACGCAGCACCAGGCCGCCGGGCAGGCTGGAGGCGAACAGATCCATCAGGAACGTCTTGCCTCGGCCCACCGTGCCCCACAGGTACAGGCCCGGTACCGCGGCCGTCGGCTCGTCGTTGCCAAGCAGCGATTTCAGCCGGCCGAACAAGCCGCCTTCGCGGGATGGCGTGGCGCACAGCGCGGCGTGCATGCGGTCGAACTCGGACAGCAATGCCTGTTGGGTCGGATCGGATTCCCAGCGATGCGCAGCGACGCCTTCGTGGTAGCGCGCGCTGGGCGCGAGCGAGGGATTTTCACTCATGGAACAGACAAGTCTTGGAGGGGGTGGAAAAGCGCGCGTCAGTCGCGTCGCGGTGGCGGCAACCAGTCCAGCACGGCGTGTTTGATCGCACCGCGCAGATCCATCAGCCGTCGATGGAAAAAATGGCTGGTATCGGGCATGCGCACCAGTGCGGGCCGGTGTTCCAGCGAGGCAATCCAGTCGAACACCGCTTGGGGGTCGACCACCTCGTCGGCTTCGCCCTGCACCACCAGCCACGGGCAGCTCGGCAGCGTGACCGGCCCGAATTCGCGACGACCCACCGGCGGCGCGATGCTTACCAGGGCATCAGCGTGCAGCCGCACCGCGTTGCGGATGGTCACATAGCTGCCGAACGAAAAGCCGGTCAGCCACAGCGCGTCGTCCGGTCGCACCTTGCGCACCCAGGCCACCACGGCCGCAAGATCGTCGCTTTCGCCGTTGCCCTTGTCGAAGGTTCCGGTGGAATTGCCGGCGCCGCGAAAATTGAAGCGGAGCGTGTCCAGTCCGGATTCACGCAGCGCGCGCTCGGCCATGGTCACCACCTTGTTGTGCATGGTGCCACCCTCGGACGTCAGCGGATGGCAGATCACCGCCACGCCGCTCCGCGCGCCAGCGGGCTCGGCGACGTCACTGATCGCTTCCAGCTTGCCGATCGGGCCGTCGAGCATGAAACTGGCCGCGATATCGGGAAAGGTTGCCGGCTCGGCAGGGAGTTCAGTGGGATTCATGCGCACGATGATACCCGCCGATCGGATTCGATGCCGCCGGAGTGGCCGATGAACCATCTGGCGCACGTGCTACTGGCCGGTGACGACGAAGCCCTCCAACTGGGCGGGATGCTCGGTGATTTCGTGCACGGACAGCCGGATCCGGTGTCGTTTCCGCCGCGTGTGATTGCGGGAATCCGGCTGCATCGTGCCATCGACGTCTACACCGATGCCCACCCCGAGGTGCTGGCGGCCAAGGCGCTGCTGCCCCCGCCATATCGACGGTATGCGGGGATCCTGCTGGACATGTGGTTCGATCATTGCCTGGCACGCGACTTCACGTACTGGAGCGGCCAGCCGCTGCAACGCTACGCCGAGGCGTTGCGCGCGCTGCTGTGGCGGCGTGATGCGCTGCTGACGCCCCCGCTGCGCCGCTTCCGTGATTACATGGACCGCCATGACCTGCCGGCGGGCTATGCCGAGCCGGCCGTGCTCGGCCACGCGCTGGCGGGCATCGGCGAGCGCCTGAGCCGGGCCAACCCGCTGGACTCGGCGTTGCCGGTGTTGCAGGAGCATGAGGCGGAGCTGCAAGTCTGTTTCGAGGCGTTCTTTCCGCAGCTGACCGATTTCGCCCGCGAATGGATCCAGACCCGCGAAACCTGAGATCGTGCATGCACGCTCCCTCGCAGGGAGGTCGACAACAAAAACGCCGCCCGAAGGCGGCGTCTTGCCAGGCTGGGTTGACTCAGGCCAGTTACTTAGCCTGACCGGCAATCCAGTGGACGGCATTGGTCACCTGCTCGTCGGTGAGCGCCGGGTTGCCACCCTTCGGCGGCATGAAGTTGCCGTCCGGGCCGTGGTAACCCTCGATCGCGTGCTTGACCAGCACGTCGATGCCCTCGGCCAGGCGCGGACCCCATGCGGCCTTGTCGCCCACCTTGGGCGCGCCGGCGACACCGGAGGTGTGGCAGCTGGTGCACAGGTGATCGAAGATCGCCTTGCCGTCCGTGGTGCCGCCGTAGGCGACCTGCGAGGCGGCGGCCTTGGTAGCCGCGTCGGCGGCGGCCTGCATGGCGGCGCGTCCGGTGTTGCCGGCGTACACGGCGCCAGCCGGGGCAATCCGCGCGGCCACCTGGGCCGGCTGATTCGGATTGGTTTCCTGTGGCTCGTGCTCGTGGATGGCCAGCGCGCCGAAAATCAACACCACCGCCAGCACGGCCAAGCCGCCGATCATGATCGAAAACTGGCGCAGGACGCTCTGGTCCGCCTTGCTCATGGAACCGCTCACGCACGTACTCCTGTCAGTGGGCACGCGGGAACGCCACGATGGCTGCCCCGACCTGCCTCAATTGCCTGTTGCCGCCGCATCGGATCAGGAGCACTCCCGCAGGGGTACCCGATGAGCGAACGACGAGGATCAAGCTTGCCCCCGGCCCGGGTTCGGGGATCGGACAGGCAACCAGTCGAAGATTATAAACGAAGCGCGCCGCAAGTTTCAGGCCCCTTGTGACAACGGCTCGACAGGAGTCGAGCGAAAGCGAAGTCGTTGCGGCCCTCGAAAAGCCGCTACCCTGCCATCGGTCATGGCCTACCCATGTCAACCGGCATTGTTCATTTTCGTTGAACTGCCCCTATGCTTTCACCCCGAGAGTCGCTCGTTGGCGCTGCCCGTCAGCACCTCAGGCGGCAGATGCATGTCACACCGTTGCCTGCCACATGGCCGCACCGTTCAGTCCAGGAGTTTTACATGTCGCGTTTTTGGAAGATCGCGTTGATCGTGATTGCGGTGGTCGTGGTGGCGGCCCTGGCTTTCCGTCTGCTGCACAAGCCGGCTCCTGCCGGCTCTGCATCCACGGCCCAGACGGCCGGCAAGGCCGGTGGCGGAAAGAATGGCAAGGACGAGACGCCGCCCGTTCCAGTCACCGTGGTACCGGTCGTCAAGCAGAACGTGCCGGTCTACCTGACCGCACTGGGCACGGTGCAGGCGCTGAACACGGTGAGCGTGAATCCGCAGGTGGGTGGCCAGCTGCTCAGCCTGGAGTTCACCGAAGGTCAGCCGGTGAAGAAGGGTCAGGTGCTGGCGCAGATCGATCCGCGCACCTATCAGGCGACCTATGACCAGGCCGTGGCGCGCCAACGCCAGGACCAGGCGATGCTGGACACCGCCAAGAGCAACCTTTCGCGCAGTCAGGACCTGGCCAGCAAGGGCTACATCTCCAAGCAGGACCTGGACACCTTGCGCAACACGTCCGCCCAGTACCAGGCCGCCGTGTCCGCCGATGCCGCCAGCGTGCGTGACGCCCAGGTGCAGTTGAACTACACCAAGGTCATATCGCCGATCGACGGCCTGGCCGGCATCCGTGGCGTGGACCCGGGCAACGTGGTGACCGCCTCCAGCACGATCGTCACGCTGACCCAGCTGCATCCGATCAACGTGATGTTCACCCTGCCCGAGCAGAACCTGGACATGGTGCGCAAGGCGGCCTCGCAGGATGGCGCCGCGCTGCAGGTGACGGCGCTGGATCGCACCGACGCGCATCCGATCGCCAGCGGCGGCGTGCTCAAGGTGATCGACAACCAGATCGACACCACCACCGGCACGTTCCGCCTGAAGTCCGAGTTCCCGAACGTGAACAACGAATTGTGGCCCGGTCAGTTCGTCAACGTGCAGCTGCTGGTGAACACCGTGGATGGTGGTTTGGTGATTCCGGCGCAGGCGGTGCAGCGCGGTCCCGACGGTGACTACGTCTACCAGGTGCAGGCCGACAGCACGGTGAAAATGCAGTCGGTGGTGGTCGCCGGTGAAGTGGGCGACAGCCACGTGATGATCGGCAGCGGCCTCAAGGCCGGCGACAGCGTGGTCACCGAAGGCCAGTTCCGCCTGAAGCCGGGCAGCAAGGTCAATGCGTTGAAGCCCGGTGAAGTGCCTGCCGTGCCCACCGCGACCGAACTGGACAAGGCCAAACAGGGCAGCAAGGGCGGTGGTCGCCGTCGCGGCTGACCCAGGCCGTTACGCGCCAACCGGATTGCGCGGTCGTGACCGCGCGCCGGCCACGATCGCGGCTGACACCGCACCTAGACGTTACGGATAGCCATGGGATTCTCGACCCTTTTCATTCGCCGACCGATCGCCACCTCGCTGCTGATGGTGGCGGTACTGCTGCTCGGCATTCTGGGCTACCGCCAGTTGCCGGTATCGGCGTTGCCTGAAATCGAGGCACCCAGCCTGGTGGTGAGCACGCAGTATCCGGGTGCCAGCGCGAACACCATGGCGTCGCTGATCACCACGCCGCTGGAGCGCAATCTCGGGCAGATCTCCGGCCTGACCATGATGAGCTCGGACTCCTCTGCCGGGCTGTCCACGATCATCCTGCAGTTTTCGATGGATCGTGACGTGGACATCGCCGCACAGGACGTGCAGGCCGCGATCAACCAGGCCAAGGGCACCTTGCCCGGCAACCTGCCGTATCCGCCGGTGTACAACCGGGTCAATCCGGCCGACGCGCCGATCCTCACCCTGAAGCTCACGTCCGACAGCCGCCAGCTGCGCGACGTCAACGATCTGGCCGACTCGATCATTGCGCAGAAGCTGTCGCAGGTGCAGGGCGTGGGTCTGGTCTCGATCGCCGGCAACGTGCGTCCCGCCGTGCGCGTGCAGGTGAACCCCGCGCAGCTGGCCAACCTCGGCCTGACCATGGAGGACGTACGCAGCGCGTTGACCCAGGCGAACGTGAATGCGCCCAAGGGCACGTTGAACGGCAAGACCCAGAGCTACTCGATCGGCACCAACGACCAGCTGAGTGACGCGGCCGAGTACAAGAACACCATCATCAGCTACAAGAACAACTCGCCGGTGCGGCTGTCGGACGTGGCGCAGGTGGTCGACGGCGTCGAGAACGATCAGCTTGCCGCGTGGGCCAACGGCAAGCCGGCCGTGTTGCTGGACGTGCGCCGCCAACCCGGCGCGAACATCGTGCAGACGGTGGAGCAGATCCGCAACGTGTTGCCGGAATTGCGCAGCGCGCTGCCGAGCGACGTGCATTTGGATGTGTTCGCCGACCGCACGGTCACCATCCGCGCCTCGGTGCATGACGTCGAGTTCACCCTGATCCTCACCGTGTTCCTGGTGATCGGCGTGATCTTCGTGTTCCTGCGCCGGTTGTGGGCCACCATCATTCCCGCCACGGCAGTGCCGCTGTCGCTGCTGGGCACGTTCGGGGTGATGGCGTTCACCGGCATGTCGCTGGACAACCTGTCGCTGATGGCGCTGACCGTGGCCACCGGCTTCGTGGTCGACGATGCGATCGTGATGATCGAAAACATCGTGCGCTACATCGAAAAGGGCATGGACGGACCCGAGGCAGCCGAAGTGGGCGCGAAGGAGATCGGCTTCACCGTGCTGTCGCTGACCGTGTCGCTGGTGGCGGTATTCCTGCCGCTGCTGTTGATGCCCGGCGTCACCGGACGGCTGTTCCACGAATTCGCCTGGGTGCTGACCATCGCGGTGACCATCTCGATGCTGGTGTCGCTGACACTGACGCCGATGATGTGCGCCTACCTGCTCAAGCCCGACCAGCTGCCCGAAGGCGACGACGCGCACGAGCGCCAGACCGCGGCGGGCAAGCGCACGGTGTGGTCGCGCACCGTGGCCGTGTACGAGCGCTCGCTGGACTGGGTGCTCGATCACCAGCGGCTGACCATCCTGGTCGCCGGCGCGGCGGTGGTGCTTACCGTGTTCCTGTACATCGTGATCCCGAAGGGCCTGCTGCCCGAACAGGACACCGGCATGATCACCGGCGTCGTGCAGGCGGACGACAACATCGCCTTCCCGCAGATGGAGGAACGCACCAAGGCCGTGGCCGAGGCACTGCGCAAGGATCCGGCCGTGGCTGGCGTGGCGGCCTTCATCGGCGCCGGCACGATCAACCCGACCCTCAATCAGGGCCAGTTGAGCATCGTGCTCAAGGATCGCGGCGATCGCGAAGGCCTCGACAAATTGTTGCCGCGCCTGCAGCAGGCCGTGGCCAACATTCCGGGCGTGGCCCTGTACCTGAAACCGGTGCAGGACGTGACTCTGGACAGTCGTGTCTCGGCCACGGAATACCAGTACTCGCTGTCCGACGTGAATTCAGCCGAGCTGGCCGGTTATGCCGCCCAGATGACCGAGGCGATGCGCCAGCGCCCCGAGCTGTCCGACGTCGACAACAACCTGGCCAACAACGGCAACGCGCTGAAGCTGACCATCGACCGCGAGAAGGCCAGCCGTCTCGGCGTGCCGGTGCAGAGCATCGATGACACCTTGTATGACGCGTTCGGCCAGCGCCAGATCTCCACCATCTTCACGCAGTTGAACCAGTATCGCGTGGTGCTGGAAGTGGCGCCGGAATTCCGCAACAGCGTCGATCTGCTGAACAAGCTGACCGTGCGCGGCAACGGCAGCGGCGCGCTCACCGGCAGCAACGCGACCAGTTTCGGCCAGGTGAAATCGAGCAACTCGGCTACGCCCTCGGGCATCGGCAACGCCGGCAACGTCGGCTTCCAGATCGGCGCCGGTGGCAGCATTCCGCTGGCTTCGCTGGCCTCGGCTGAAGTGACCAGCGCCCCGCTGGTGGTGAGCCATCAGCAGCAGTTGCCCGCGGTGACCCTGGCGTTCAACGTGGCGGCGGGTTATTCCCTGTCCGACGCGGTTTCGGCGATCCACCAGGTCGAGGCAAAGTTGAACCTGCCGCCCCAGGTGCGCGGCGAGTTCGTCGGCAAGGCGGCCGAGTTCACCTCCTCGCTGGGTGACGAGGTGCTGCTGCTGCTGGCTGCGATCGTGGTGATCTACATCGTGCTGGGCGTGCTGTACGAGAGCTACATCCACCCGCTGACGATCATTTCCACCCTGCCGCCGGCCGGTGTGGGCGCGCTGCTGGCGCTGATTCTCTGCGGCATGAGCCTGTCGGTGGACGGCATCGTCGGCATCGTGCTGCTGATCGGCATCGTCAAGAAAAACGCGATCATGATGATCGACTTCGCGATCGAGGCGCGTCGTACCGGGCTGAACGCCCGCGATGCGATCCACCGCGCCTGTCTGTTGCGCTTCCGCCCGATCATGATGACCACGGCGGCGGCCATGCTCGGCGCGCTGCCGCTGGCCTTGGGCAACGGCATCGGGTCGGAGCTGCGGCGTCCCCTGGGCGTGGCCATCGTCGGTGGCCTGCTGCTGTCGCAGCTGGTGACGCTGTACACCACGCCGGTGATCTACCTGTACATGGAGCGTTTCTCCGACTGGCTGGCTGAGCGTCGCGAGCAGCGCGCGCTGGTCCGGCAGCGGGCCAGTCACACGGCGTGATCTTCGATACCTCCTCGCGCCCCTCACCGAAGCACCGGTGCAGGGGCGGGTTGCCCGTCGCCGCCAAGCCCGAAGCATCCCCACCATCCTCTCCCTGTCACGCAGGGGGAGGATCGTTGCGTGGGGCAGTGCGCGGTAACGGGCCGATCAACCATTTTCCGGCTCGGGCGTTGAGGGTGGGATGATGTCCCCGTTGCTCGCCCGCCACACGCCTCCCCGCTACCCGATCACGTTCAATCCATGAATATTTCCGGCACCTTCATCCGTCGCCCGATCGGCACTTCGTTGCTGGCGATTGGCTTGTTCGTCGCCGGCATGATCTGCTACTTCCTGCTTGGCGTGGCGGCGCTGCCGAACATGCAGTTCCCCGCGATCTTCGTGCAGGCCAGCCAGGCCGGCGCCGACGCCAGCACCATGGCGTCCACCGTGGCGGCGCCACTGGAACGCCACCTGGGTCAGGTGCCGGGCATCGAAATGATGCGTTCGTCCAGCTCCGAAGGCAGCACCTTCGTCTTCATGATGTTCCAGAACGGCACCGACCTGGATTCGGCAGCGCGCGATGTGCAGGCGGCGATCAACTCGGCCGCGCCCGATCTGCCAAGCGGACTCAACGGCGCGCCGAGCTACCAGAAGGCCAATCCGAACGACGACCCGATCATCGCGCTCGCGATGACGTCCGATACCCAGTCCGCCGCCGACCTCTACAATTCGGCCGATTCGCTGCTGGCGCAGCGGCTGCGTCAACTGCCCGGCGTGTCGTCGGTGGAAATCGCCGGCGCCGCGACGCCGGCGATCCGCGTCGACGTCAACCTGCGCGCGCTGAACTCGATGGGACTGTCGCCGGACCAGCTGCGCAACGCGCTGAGTGCCGCCAACGTCACTTCGCCGGAAGGCTTCTTGTCCAACGGCAAGACCACCATGGCGATCAGTGCCACCACGCAGATGCACAACGCGGACGAGTTTGCGCAGTTGGTGATTGCCAACCGCAACGGCACGCCGGTGCGCCTGTCCGACGTGGCCAACGTCTACGCGGGCCAGCAGGACGCCTACCAGGCGGCCTGGTTCCGCGGCAAGCCGGCGGTGTTGATGTACGTCTACAAGAAGGCCGATGCCAACGTGATCGCCACGGTGGACCTGGTCAAGGCACAGCTGCCGGCGTTGCGTGCGTACCTGCAACCGGGTACCGAGCTGACCCCGTTCTTCGATGGCACGCCGACCATCCGCGCCTCGCTGCATGAAGTGCAGGCCACCTTGCTGATTTCGCTGGCGATGGTGATCCTGACCATGGCGCTGTTCCTGCGCCGGCTGGCGCCGACCCTGATCGCCGCGGTGGCCGTGCCGCTGTCGCTGGCCGGGGCGTTCGTGGTGATGTACATCCTCGGCTACACGCTGAACAACCTGACCCTGCTGGCGCTGGTGATAGCGATCGGCTTCGTGGTGGACGATGCAATCGTGGTGATCGAGAACATCATCCGCCATATCGATGCGGGCATGACGCGGGTGCAACCGACCCTGGCCGGCGCGCGCGAGATCGGCTTCACCATCGTGTCGATTACCGCGTCACTGATCGCGGTGTTCATTCCGCTGCTGTTTGCCGGCGGCGTCACCGGCATGTTCATGCACGAATTCGCGGTGACTCTGGTGGCGGCGATCGTGGTGTCCGCGCTGGTGTCGCTGACCCTCACGCCGGCATTGTGCGGACGATTCCTCAGCGGCCATGACGCGCGCGCGGTGGCGGCGCCGTCGCGATTGGCGCGTTCGCTGGACGGCTTCCACGCCGGCATGCTCAGGGTCTACACCCGTGCGCTGAATTTCTCGCTGCGTCATGCCCTGTTGTTCGCGCTGACCCCGCTGGTGTTGATTGTCGCCACCTTCTTCCTGTTCGGCGTGGTCAAGACCGGGCTGTTTCCGCAGCAGGACACCGGCCTGATCTGGGGTCGCGCCAGTTCCAGTGCCACCGTGTCCTTTGCCGAAAGCAAGCAGCGACTGGAGCGGCTCACCAAAATGCTGATGGCCGACCCGGACGTGGCCACCGTCGGCTCGCGCCTGGGCAGCAGCCGGCAGGGCACCAGCGGTTCGTTCAACATTGATCTGAAGACCCGCGCCGAAGGCCGCAAGGACGACACCTTCGCCGTGCTGGCGCGACTCAGCGCCAAGGCGGCCAAATATCCCGACCTCAACCTGCGCCTGCGCCCGGTGCAGGACCTGCCCAGCGGCGGCGGTGGCGGCACCAGCCAGGGTGCGCAATATCAGGTCTCGCTGCAAGGCAATGATCTGGCCAGTCTGCAGGAGTGGCTGCCCAAGCTGCAGACCGAGCTGAAGAAGAATCCCAAGCTGAGCGACGTGGGTACCGACGTCGACGAGGCCGGCCTGCGCCAGAACATGGTGATCGATCGCGACAAGGCCGCCCGGCTGGGCGTGTCGGTCGGCGCGATCGACGGAGCGTTGTACGACGCGTTCGGCCAGCGCCAGGTCAGCACGATCTACTCGGACATCAACCAGTACAAGGTGGTGGTCAACGCGTTGCCCGACCAGACCGCCACGCCGGAGGCGCTCAATCGCATCTACGTGCCTTCCAGCAGCGGCAAGATGATTCCGATCACCGCCTTCACCCGGCAGGAGCCGGGACTGGCGCCATCGCAGATCACCCACCAGAACCAGTACACCACGATGGATCTGAGCTTCAATCTTGCGCCCGGCGTGAGCATGGGCGAGGCGATGACCATCATCCAGGGAACCGTGCAGAACATGCGCATGCCCGGCGACATCAAGGTGGTGATGGGCGGTAATTTCCGCCGCTTCCAGCAATCGCAGAGCGGCATGGGCTGGCTGATCCTGGCCGCCGTGCTGACTGTCTACATCGTGCTTGGCATGCTGTACGAGAACCTGATTCACCCGGTGACCATCCTCTCCACCTTGCCCGCCGCCGGTGTCGGCGCGTTGCTGGCACTGTGGCTGACCGGCACCGAGTTGTCGGTGGTCGCGCAGATCGCGCTGGTGTTGTTGATAGGCATCGTCAAGAAAAACGCGATCATGATGATCGACTTCGCCCTGGTCGCCGAGCGCGAACATGGCAAAAGCCCGCTGGAAGCGGCGCGCGAAGCATGCACCGTGCGCTTCCGCCCGATCATGATGACCACCATGGTCGCGATCCTTGCTGCGCTGCCGATCGCGATTGGTCTTGGCGAAGGCAGCGAATTGCGCCGCCCCCTCGGCATCGCGCTGATCGGCGGCCTGTTGATCTCGCAGAGTCTGACCCTGCTGAGCACGCCCGCGCTCTACGTGATCTTCTCCTGCGTCGCCGAGCGCCGTCGCGCCTGGTCCGCCCGCCGACGCGAACGCAAACTGGCGCGCCGCAGACGCCAGCTCGCCGGGACGTAACGAGGAGT
Source organism: Rhodanobacter sp. TND4EL1 (assembly GCF_054061035.1). NCBI lineage: Bacteria > Pseudomonadati > Pseudomonadota > Gammaproteobacteria > Lysobacterales > Rhodanobacteraceae > Rhodanobacter > Rhodanobacter sp. TND4EL1. The sequence goes on along the minus strand of NZ_JBSSDT010000004.1, from coordinate 211,135 downwards.
TGCGTGGATCGTGCGCCGTGCCGGCATTTGAGCTTGATGCTGCACCGCAGGTGATTGTGTCGGGCGTGTTTCCAGCCTGAACGACTCGGTGATGCGCTCACAAAGCGTTAACCGCGCGATCGTTACCAATGGCTCCCTCTTTACGAGATGGAGCGATTCCCATGGGCAACGAAACCGGCAAGCCGGACTTCTCCGACGTACGCAGTGAAGTACGCAGCCAGGCGGCGCAGATGCCGCCCGCCGCCAAGGCGGATTTCAGCGACGTGCAGTCGCACGTCAGCTCGACGGCTGATGAGACGCAAATCTACGAAGTCGTGGCTGGAGACAGCCTGTCGAAGATTGCCAAACACTTCTATGGCGACGGCAATGCGTGGAAGCCCATCTTCGACGCCAACCGGGACCAGCTCACCGACCCGGACCATATCAAGGCCGGGCAGATGCTGAAGATTCCCGCCAAAGCCTGAGCTACGCACCAAACCGCAAGCCCCTGAAAAAGGAGACACCGATGAAGACGACTCGCCAACCCCTGATTCTCGCCGTATCGCTGGCCGCCGCTCTTGCGCTGGGTGGTTGTGGCAAAAAGGACGACTCCGCCTCGCAGATTCCCGCCACTCCGCCGCCGGAGGCTGCTGCACCGGCGACGCCGCCGACCACCATGGCGCCCACCGCGCCGGAAGCCGGCGCCAGCATGGTCACCGTCAGTTCCGTGCAGCTTGGCTCGAAGGTCGACGAGAACAACAAGATCGCCGCCAGTGGAGACTCGTTCGCGCCCAAGGACAGTATCTACGCGTCGGTGGACACCACCGGTACCGGCAACGGCACGCTGGCCGCAAACTGGACCTATCAGGACGGGCAGACCGTCCATGAGGACAGCAAGATGCTGACCACGAATGGCCCGCAAACCACGGTGTTCATGATCAGCAAGCCCAGCGGATTTCCTGCGGGCAACTACAAGGTGGACATCTCGCTGGACGGCAAGCAGGTCGCCAGCAAGGATTTCTCCGTCAAGTAACGTCACTGCGTCCTGCAGGCAGCCGCGGGCTGCTTGCGGGACGCGCGCTCGTCCGCTGACTCACGCCGCCAGCGGAGACTTGTTCAGCGACAGGCCGGTAGCGGCCGTGAAGCGCCTGGCCAGTTCCTCGCGCAAGGCCGCGCGTCCAGCCACGTCCCCATCCGGGCCGTGCAGTTCGATATGACGCCACACCGCGACGCTGGCCAGTTGTGTGCCGGGCACTTCCGAGTGCCGAAGGCTGTCGCCCTGCCAATAAACGGCCACCCAGCCTTCCTGTTCCGAGGAGTGAGTCTCGTCGACAGGAAGGATCAGTGTTCCATCAAGAAGTGACAGCGCGCACACGCGACCGTCGGCGTGCTGGCAGGTATACAACGGCTGCAAACCGGCGATGAAGTCGACAATGGACTGGCTCAGTGGACTCATTTCCCTTCCCTTTGGTGGCTGTGCTGACCGAATCGGAACCGACCCACGCGTAGCGTGTGCCCGAGGACCAAAACCTCCAGGGACACTACTCGACTGCAAGGAAGGTTCCCCCCTTCATGCGGCTGGGCCGCGCGCATTCTGGCACGGCGGCGGCTTCTTGCGCAGTGCGCGGTGGTCCGGGGGCGGCATTCGCGCGACAATGGGCAGTCTTCTTTCGCGGTTACGCCGCCCTTGCCAGGGAATCCCCGCTCGCCATGTCCCAGACCCCGAAGATCATTTACACGCTCACCGATGAAGCCCCCTTTCTGGCCACCCAGTCGCTGCTTCCCATCGTCGCGGCGTTTGCCGGCACCGCTGGCATCCGGCTGGAAACGCGTGACATCTCGCTTGCCGGTCGCATCATTTCGTTGTTCCCCGAGCACCTGAAGCAGGACCAGCGCATCGCCGACGATCTCGCCGAACTGGGCAAGCTGGCCACCACGCCGGAAGCAAACATCATCAAGCTGCCCAACATCAGCGCCTCGATGCCGCAGCTGAAGGCCGCGATCAAGGAGCTGCAGGGCCAGGGCTATGCGCTGCCGGACTACCCTGACGCGCCGGCCAATGACAGCGAGAAGGACATCAAGGCGCGCTATGACCGGGTCAAGGGCAGCGCGGTGAATCCGGTGTTGCGCGAGGGCAATTCCGATCGCCGCGCACCGGTCTCGGTGAAGAACTACGCGCGCAAGCATCCGCACAAGATGGGCGCGTGGAGCAAGGATTCGACCACCCACGTGGCGCACATGGACGGTGGCGACTTCTACGGCAGTGAAAAATCCACCGTGGTGGAGCAGGCCGGCAACGTCAGCATCGAATGGTTCGGCAAGGACGGCAGCCACAATGTGCTGAAACCGAAGACGGCACTGCTGGCCGGCGAGATCATCGACGCGGCGGTGATGAGCCGCAAGGCGCTGGCCGCCTTCATCGATACGCAGATCGAGGCGGCGAAACAGCAGGGCGTGCTGTTCTCGCTGCATCTGAAGGCCACCATGATGAAGGTCTCCGACCCGATCATGTTCGGCGTGGTGGTGGGCGAGTTCTACAAGGACGTGCTGGCGAAGCATGCCGATGCGCTGAAGCAGGTCGGCTTCAACCCGAACAACGGCATCGGCGACCTGTACGCGCGCCTGGGCTCGCTGCCGGAGGCGACGCAGGCGGCGATCAAGGCCGATCTCGATGCCGAGTACGCGCAGCGTCCGGGGGTGGCGATGGTCAATTCGGACAAGGGCATCACCAACCTGCACGTGCCCAGCGACGTGATCATCGACGCCTCGATGCCGGCGATGATCCGCGACTCCGGCAAGATGTGGAACGCGAAGGGTGAACTGCAGGACATCGTCGCGGTGATTCCTGATCGCAGCTACGCCGGCGTGTACCAGGCCACCATCGACGACTGCAAGGCGCACGGTGCGTTCGACCCGGCCACCATGGGCAGTGTGCCGAACGTGGGCCTGATGGCGCAGGCGGCCGAGGAATACGGTTCGCATGACAAGACCTTCCAGATCGCCGGCGACGGCGTGGTCAAGGTGATCGACGAGGCCGGCACTGTGCTGCTGCAGCACGACGTCGAGGCCGGTGACATCTGGCGCATGTGCCAGACCAAGGATACGCCGATCCAGGACTGGGTAAAGCTTGCCGTCAGCCGCGCGCGGCATACGCCGGCGGTGTTCTGGCTGGACCCGCAGCGCGCGCACGACGCGCAGGTGATCGCCAAGGTCGAGCGCTACCTGAAGGACCACGACACCAGCGGGCTGGACATCCGCATCATGGATCCGGTGGCCGCGACGAAGTTCTCGCTGGAGCGCATCCGCCAGGGCCTGGACACCATCTCGGTCACCGGCAACGTGCTGCGCGACTACCTCACCGACCTGTTTCCGATCATGGAGCTGGGCACCAGCGCGAAGATGCTGTCGATCGTGCCGCTGATGGCCGGCGGCGGCCTGTTCGAAACCGGCGCCGGCGGTTCGGCACCGAAGCACGTGCAGCAGTTCCTGGAAGAGGACTACCTGCGTTGGGATTCGCTCGGCGAGTTCCTCGCGCTGGCCGCGTCGCTGGAACATCTGGGCAGTCGTCACGAAAGTGCCGAGGTGGAGGTGCTGGCAAAGACGCTGGACCAGGCCAATGGCAAGTTCCTCGACACCGACAAGTCGCCTTCGCGCAAGGTCGGCGGCATCGACAACCGCGGCAGCCACTTCTACCTGGCGATGTACTGGGCACAGGCGCTGGCCGCGCAGGATGTCAGCCCGGCCTTGAAGGCGAAATTCGCGCCGTTGGCGAAAGCGCTGACCGAGAACGAGGACAGGATTGTTGCCGAACTGGCTGCCGTGCAGGGTCACGGCGTCGACATCGGTGGCTATTACCATCCGGACATCGACAAGGTGGGCAAGGCCATGCGCCCCAGTGCCACGTTGAACGCGGCATTGGCGCAGCTGTCGAAGTAAGGCACTCAATCCGGTTCGCGACGGAAGCGGGGCGCCCATCGGCGCCCCGTCTTCCGTCGCGCCAGTTGAATGAACGCACGCCGCCCGCACGGGTTGGCTGCACAATCACCGTTGGAGAGGGAGTGGCTCACGATGCGCGTTTGGCGAGGAATGCTTCCGATGCTGCTCGGTATCTGCGCGCCGTTGTTCGCGCAGTCCGTGCCCCCGTCGCCGGTGTCGTCGGCTCCGGCGCCGACACAGGTGGCCGACCTGCCAGCCGTGGTGGTCAGCGGTGTACAACCGGGCCCGGGTTTGTGGAAGGTCAGCCGGGGTGGCCATGTGATGTGGGTGCTCGGCACGCTGTCCCCGCTGCCGCGCGACATGCAGTGGCGATCGCGCGACGTGGAACAGGTGATCAGCGAATCGCAGCAGGTATTGCTGTTGCCATCGGTGAAGTTCAAGGCGGACGTGGGCTTTGTCGGCAAGCTCTTCCTGCTGCCCTCCGCCTACAGCGCCCGCAAGAACAATGATGGGGAAACCTTGCAGCAAATCTTGCCGCCTGCGGTATATGCACGCTGGCAGGTGCTCAAGCAAAAATACATCGGTGATGACCGCGGCATCGAACGCTGGCGGCCGTTGTTCGCGGCGCAGGAGCTCTATCACAAGGCAATCAAGGCGAATGGCCTGAGCCGGAGCGGTGGTGTCCCGGGCAGCATCGCCGCGTTGGCAACGCGCTACGGCATCAAGACGATACCGACGAGTTATCAGGTGGTGATCGAGCATCCGCACGCGGCGCTCAAGGCGTTCAAGCGTGCCGCGCCGCATGACACCACCTGCTTCATCCGCATGCTGGACAATATCGAACACGACATGCCGACGATGACCGCGCGCGCGAATGCATGGGCCACTGGTGACCTGCAGACCTTGCGCAACCTGCCGGACAGCGCCTGGCGTGATGCTTGCGTGGCGGCGCTGGCCGATGCCGGCTTTGCCCAGACGCTGGGCCTCGACGACGTGCCGACAAGGCAGCGAGCCACCTGGCTCGCCGCCGCCCGCGCTGCGCTGGCCAGTAATGCGCAGACCTTTGCGCTGCTGACGATGGACGAATTGCTGAAACCGGATGGCTACCTGGCCGCGCTGCAGTCCGAGGGCTACGAAGTCGACGCACCGGAGTGAAAGGCTTCGTCGTGCGGGAAATGTCCGCCGGCTTTTGTCTTGCGTCGTGCGTAACGAAAAGCGGCGGATAGTGCCCGCCCTGCAAATGCTCCATGCGTTGCTGTTGCGCCGGAGTGAACGGCGCGTCCGGCTATACGGGTATGTCGGAGATCAGGCGCTGGCGAGATCCAACCGGGCGATTTCGTTGTCGCTCAAGGCCAGCTCGGTGGCACCCAGCAATTCCTGCCACTGCTCCACGCTGGTGGCACTGACAATGGGGGCGGTGAGGCCGGGCCGGGCGATGAGCCAGGCCAGTGCAACTTGCGCCGGCGTGGCGCGATGGGTGGCGGCGATTTCGTCCAGCGCGGCGAGCACCTGCAGGCCGTGCGGATTCAGAAATTTCTTCACTGCCCCGCCGCGCGCACTGCTCTTGCCGAGGTCGGTGTCGCTGCGGTACTTGCCGCTGAGGAAGCCGCTGGCCAGCGCGTAGTAACTGATCACGCCGATGTTCTCGCAACGGATCAGCGGCTCCAGCTCCTGCTCGTAGCCGGCGCGGCTGACCAGATTGTATTCCGGCTGCAGGGATTCGTAGCGCGGCAGGCTGTGTTTCTTCGACATGGCCAATGCATCGGCGAAGCGTTCGGCGCTGAAGTTGGACGCGCCGATCACGCGCACCTTGCCGGCTTCGATCAGGCGCGCGAACGCGTCGAGGGTTTCCTCCATCGGCACGCTGGCATCGTCTTCATGCGCCTGGTACAGATCGATGCAGTCGACCTGCAGGCGCTGCAGCGATCCGTCGACCGCCTGCCGGATGTTCACCGGCGACAGGCCCGGCTGCTCGGCCCATTTGGCCACCTTGGTCGAGATCACCACCTGACCGCGCTTGCCGCTGGTCTTCAGCCACTTGCCGATGATGGTTTCCGACTCGCCGCCGTGGTTGCCGGGCACCCAGGCCGGATAGACGTCGGCGGTGTCGATCAGGTTGCCACCGGCGTCGACGAACGCATCAAGCAATTCGAATGAACGCTTCTCGTCGGCACTCCAGCCGAACACGTTGCCGCCAAAGGCGAGCGGGGCGATCGAAAGCGGCGAGTTGCCGAGCTGGCGCATGTGCATGGAGTACCTCGGATGGCAGCGACCGAAAGCGCTGTCCCCGGGCAGGGTGGCAGCGCGTGATTCTGTTGAAGTGGCTGCGGATCCCCGGCATTCAAGTGCGGTCTGGACTAACGGGGACGGGTCAGCCGTGGCCACACGTGAGTGCAGCAGGCCAGGAGGGAGCGCTGGGTCTCTTTGTCTTTGCACTGGCCGGGTTGCTCGGGTCGGGCATCGGCGTGCCAGTCGAGCTCGTTCTTGTTAGCAAGATGGCCGTGCAGGAACAGCAAGTCTTTCCAAATGGAGCTCATGAGGGGTCTCCCTGGGGATTGTGGCTTGGTAGGGCGTCAAGGTAGCCGGGTGAAAGGCCGCCAAAAAGCGATATATTCGCAAGCCAGACTTGAGGAATATTCAAAATGGGAAAGCTTCCCCTTGGCCTGCTGCAACAGTTCGTTCTTGTCGCCAGGCTGGGCAATCTTTCGCGCGCCGCCGAGCAGAGCAACCTCACAGTCAGTGCGCTCAGCCACCAGATGCGTCAGTTGGAGGAGCGATTGCAACGGCGCCTGCTCGAGCGCGGGCCGCGTGGCGTCAGCCTGACTGTCGACGGCCGCAGCCTGCTGGAGGCGGTCAGCGACCATGTTGACGGTATCGAAGATGCGTTGGCGGCCTATCGCGCGCGTCACCACGATGCGCTGACCCTCAGTGCCAGTCCGGGCATCATGTCGAGCTGGCTGGTGCCCCGGCTGCCACGGCTGGTTGCCACCCACCCGGAGTTGGAACTCACCCTGCAGTCCGGCTCCTCGCTGGTGAACTTCGCGCGCGAACCGGTCGATGCCGGCTTGCGCTACGGCCGTGGGGATTGGGCGGGCCTGCACGGCGAACGCCTGTTCGGCGAATGGATTGCCCCGGTTGCCGCGCCCGAATTGATTGCTCAGATGGGTGACGCCGATCCGCTCGATCTGGCGCGCTGGCCGCTGCTGGGTGATCCGAATCGCTCCAACCGCTGGAATGCCTGGTTTGCCCAGTACGGCGGAACCCCGCCCAAGCGCTATGTGGCGCATTTCGATACGGTCGACGCGTTGCGGCATGCGGCACTGGAGGGGCTCGGCGTGGGCCTCGGGCGAATGGTGACTTCCAGGTCGCTGATTGACGCGGGGCGACTGCGGGTGCTGGGCGATCGCTTCCTTCCCGTAGAGGAGGCGTACTGGTTGGTCTATCCACCGCGTTCGCTGGAGCACCGTGGTCTGCAGGTATTTCGTGAGTGGTTGCTGGCCGAAGCAGAGGATTATTGTCGGCAGATGCCGGGCATGGGCACGTGCGTGGCTGCCGGAAACTGACCTCGAACAGTTACCATGAGGCGCTCTACGTTTTTGTATCGCATCAAGGAGTGCCGCCATGAAGTCACGCGCCGCCGTTGCCTGGGAAGCAGGCAAACCACTGTCGATCGAAGAGGTCGACGTAGCCGGCCCGAAAGCCGGCGAGGTGCTGGTGCGCATCGTTGCCACCGGTGTCTGCCACACCGATGCGTTCACCCTGTCCGGTGCCGATCCGGAAGGCATGTTCCCGGTGATCCTGGGTCATGAAGGCGGCGGCATCGTCGAGGAAGTCGGCGAAGGCGTCACCTCACTGAAGGTCGGTGACCACGTGATTCCGCTGTACACGCCCGAATGCGGCGAGTGCAAATTCTGCCGCTCCGGCAAGACCAACCTGTGCCAGAAAATCCGCGTCACCCAGGGCCAGGGCCTGATGCCGGACGGCACGTCCCGTTTCTCGTTGAACGGCAAGCCGCTGCTGCACTACATGGGCACCAGCACGTTCAGCGAATACACCGTGCTGCCGGAAATCTCGCTGGCGAAGATCAACAAGGCGGCCCCGCTGGAGAAGGTCTGCCTGCTCGGCTGCGGCATCACCACGGGCATCGGTGCGGTGCTGAATACCGCCAAGGTCGAGCCGGGCGCGTCGGTGGCGGTGTTCGGCATGGGCGGCATCGGCCTGTCGGTGGTGCAGGGCGCGGTGATGGCCAAGGCCGGGCGCATCGTGGTGGTCGACACCAACCCGGCGAAATTCGAGATGGCCAAGATGCTGGGCGCCACCGACTTCGTCAATCCCAGGGATTACCCGGACACGCCGATCCAGCAAGTCATCGTCGAGCTCACCGACGGCGGCGTGGACTATTCGTTCGAATGCATCGGCAACGTCCACGTGATGCGGTCGGCGCTGGAGTGCTGCCACAAGGGCTGGGGCGAGTCGATCATCATCGGCGTGGCCGGTGCCGGGCAGGAGATCAGCACCCGGCCGTTCCAGCTGGTCACCGGGCGCGTCTGGCGCGGCTCGGCGTTCGGCGGCGTGAAGGGCCGTTCGCAGTTGCCGGGTTATGTCGAGCGCTACATGGCCGGTGAAATCAGGATCGACGAGATGATCACCGAAGTGTTGCCGCTGGAGCGCATCAACGACGCCTTTGACCTGATGCACGAGGGCAAGGTGATCCGCTCCGTGATCCACTACTGACGTAGAATGCGCGGGAGTCGCTGCCAGTGTCGAAGCTGGCGGCGATTTTCATTCTGGCCTCTGGTGATTGCATGGGGGCTGCGCCCGGGGTTGTCGAAGCCATGCGCTCGGTCAGGTGTCGATAGCCGGTGACGGGGGCGGGCCATCCACCCGGCCTGCACATGTTTTTGGTGATAGTGGGTTGTCCGCTCGAATGCACGCCAAGGAGTCCACCATGATTCGCGTCACCGCCATTGCAGGGAAGAGTTGGTTCGCCACCACGGCGGTGCTGCTGCTCGGCGCATTCCTGGGGCTGCCGGTCCCGGCCGCGGCGCAGATGGCGACGACGGCGACGACGGTGAGCGATCAGCCTGCGGATGAGCTGGTGCCACCCACCAGTGCCAGCGACTTCACCGCATCCCAGCTGGACAACATCCTGGCGGGAAGCTGGCGTTCGGCGGCGCATGCCGCACGTGACGCGTATCGTCACCCGAAGGCCACGCTGCAGTTCTTCGGCGTGCGACCCGACCAGACGGTAATCGAAATCACCCCCGGTGGTGGCTGGTATGCGGAAATACTCGCGCCGCTGTTGAATGACAATGGCCACTACATCGCCGCCGAGAAGGCCGCTGCCTCCGACGGCGAGGCGCGCAGTGACGACACGGCGTTGCGCAAGAAATTCGCCGCCGACCCGGCTCACTACGGCAACGCCCGCATCATCGAGTTCAATCCCGCGACGCCTGTGTTTGGGGCGCCGGGTTCGGCTGACGTGGTACTTACCTTCCGCAATGTGCACAACTGGACCGTGGGCGATTCGGCGCAGGCCATGTTCAAGGCGTTCTTCAACGTGCTCAAGCCGGGCGGCGTGCTTGGTGTGGTGGACCATCGGGCCGCCAACGGCATGTCGCTTGAGGCGACCAGGGACAGTGGCTACCTGCCCACCGCCTACGTGGTGAGGCTGGCCATCGATGCGGGCTTCGTGCTGGATGGAAGCAGCGAAATCAATGCCAATGCGAAGGACAATCGGGATCACCCGAAGGGCGTGTGGACGCTGCCGCCAACGCTGGCTCTGGGCGACAAGGACAAGGCGACCTACCAGGCAATCGGCGAGTCTGACCGGATGACGTTGAAGTTCGTCAAGCCGGCCGTTCCGGCCAGTGCTGCCACGTCGGGAGTCGGCGGCAGGTAACGGGTCGATGCGTCCCGGCTTGGTCTGATCATGCTCATTGCCCTCAACAAGCCCTATGGCGTGCTCTGTCAGTTCACCGACGATCGTGGTCGTGCCACGCTGGCGGATTTCGTGCATCAGAAAGACGTCTATGCGGCCGGACGACTCGATCAGGACAGCGAAGGGCTTTTGCTGCTGACCGATGATGGACGGCTGGCGCACAGGCTTACCGATCCGCGCCACAAGCAGGCCAAGACCTATCTGGCCCAGCTGGATGGGAGCATTGATGACGCGGCGCTCAAGGCGCTTTCACACGGACTGGTCCTGAGCGATGGCCCCACCTTGCCGGCCGAGGCCATCCAGGTGGACGAGCCTGGCTGGCTGTGGCCGCGCGTTCCACCCGTGCGTTTTCGCAAGACGATCCCGACCAGCTGGATCAGTCTTACCTTGCGCGAAGGCCGCAACCGTCAAGTGCGACGGATGACCGCCGCAGTCGGCTTTCCCACGCTGCGCCTTGTTCGCGTGCGCATCGGCGACCATGCGCTCGCCGACCTGCCGCCCGGCGAAACCCGCCGCCTCGCGTAGGCGCCCGCTCGCGGACGATGCTCTTGGCGTCGACGCGGATCAGACCGGGCCGCCATCTTCGAGCGATTCCCGCGGCAGTGTCGGCAATCCGAAAAACGCCTGCGCTGTCGCGGTGCTGTTCGCGGCCGTGACCTCCACGCTCTCACCGCGGTCGCGTGCGATCTCTTCGCAGATATGTTTCAGATACATCGGCTCATTGCGTCGGTGGGCCGGCTGCGGGCGGACCGTGCGCGGCAACAAGTACGGCGCATCCGTCTCGATCATCAGCCGGTTCGCCGGAATTTCGCGCACCAGTTCGCGCAGATGCGTGCCGCGCCGTTCATCGCAGATCCAGCCGGTGATGCCGATGTGGCAATCCAGCGCCAGGTAGTCGCGCAGCGCCTCGCCGGTATCGGTGAAGCAGTGCACCACCGCACCCGAAACCTTGTCGCGGTAGCGCCGTAGCAAGTCGATGAAGTCCGCATGGGCATCGCGCTGATGCAGGAACAGCGGCTTCTGCGTATCCACCGCGATTTGCAGCTGACGTTCGAACACCTGCAGCTGCACGTCACGCGGCGAATAGTTGCGATTGTAGTCAAGGCCGGTTTCGCCGATCGCGCGCACCGCGGGATCCTGCGCCAGCCGACGCAGTTGCGTGTCGGCGGTATCGGCATAGTCGACGGCATGGTGGGGATGGACGCCTGCGGTTGCAAACAGCAACTCGGGGTGGTCGGTCGCCAGTTCCAAGGCTTTTTCGCTTCCATCGACGGAAGCGCCGGTGACAATCATTCGCCTGACGCCATGCGTCTGCGCACGTTGCAGCACAGCATCAAGATCGTGATGGAACGATTCGTGGGTGAGGTTGGCGCCGATATCGATAAGAGACATGCTTTTTCCCGGACATTCATTGAGCATGTTGCCAGAACTGCGGCGCGGGTTTTCTGTTCTCGCGGCAAAGATCCGCATGCGCCAGATCGGAATGGCCGAATCAGCAGTGCATTGCAGCACGCCTGATTGGGGCGCGAACGCGCAGGTTTCGTTGCGGGCCCTTTTCATGTGGGCAGGGCGATCGTCGCATCCGCACAGGGGAAATCGCAGGCGGATCGTCGGTATCGTGACTCGCTGCCGCGCGGCCTTTCGCGCTTCCACAGGCCTCGGAAAAAACCGCGTTGACCACCGCGGAAACTTGCGATAGGTTCCATCGACGGTGTCTCATTTTGATGCCGTGGGGGATCAGAGCTTGCGCGATGGGGGGCTTTCGCGCGATCTCGTCGAATCCGTATCGGAACATCCATACAGCACGCGTGGAAACGCGCGTGGCGGGCTTTTGCACGCCTGAAACGGGGCGTTGCTTTTAACGGGAGGGGTTGCATGGACAAGAAATGGATAGTGCGCGGTTCGAGTCTGGCCTTGGCTGGATTCTTCATGGCCACGATGGTCAGCGCAGCCGAGCCACAGGCGGCAGCGCAAGCCGCGTCGGTGACGGTGCAGGGTGTGCAGGTGGCGATTTCGCCGACCGGTCAGCTCGTGGCACCAACTGCAGAACAGCGTGCTTCGTTGTCACGCGCGATGCTGCAACAGTCCGCCGCTGCGTCAACGAAGATCGGCGCGCTGGGCCAGGATGCGGCGCCGCGCAACGAAGCTGAGGCACGCGCCACGTTTCGTACCATCAAGCTTCGCAATGGTCATACCGCCGTGGGCATGGCGTTGCCGGAGAACCTGATGAGCAGCCTGGTCGCCGAACGGAAGGCCGATGGCAGCTTGAGCATCCATCACGCCGGCGACACGCCGAACGCTTCGACCGCGGTGGAGGTGACGAAATGATCCGTCGCAATCGTTTGTTCAACGCTTTCCTCGGGCTCGGCCTGATTTTCATGGCGGGCCAGGTATCGGCCGCCGATATCAAGATCGCCAACCAGGATGTGGGCACCGGTCAGGGCCTGGACGACCCGACGCCGGCCACGCCGATTGGTGGCAACCCGGGCACGACCCGGGGCCAGCAGGCGCAGATCGTGTTCCAGTTTGCCGCGGACATCTGGGGTGCGGTGCTGCAAAGCGACGTTCCGGTCACCGTGAGCGCCAGCTTTGCCAAGCTGAGCTGTGATGCCAACTCGGGCGTGCTTGGCTCGGCGGGCACCACCAACATCTTCTCGTTCAACGCGCCGGCGCCGACCGGTGCCGTGGCAAACACCTGGTATCACTCGGCCCTGTTCGATGCGCTCAGTCATCAGGATGCCAATCCGGGTGCCGCCGATATCCGCGCCCGCTTCAACGGCGCGCTGGGCTCGACCGGCTGTCTGGAAGGTTCGGACTGGTACTTCGGCCTGGATGGCAAGCAGGCGCCGGGTCAGATCGACTTCCTGAACGTGGTGCTGCATGAAATCGGCCACGGGCTCGGTTTCTCCGGCTTTGGCAGCCTCACCACCGGCGCGCCGCTTGCCGGAAACGACGGCGTCGGTCGTCCCGATATCTACTCCACGTTCGTGTACGACAACACGCAGCAAAAGGGTTGGTACGCGATGACCAATGCCCAGCGCGTTACCTCTGCGCTGAACGATGGCAACCTGGTGTTCACCGGCAGCCATGTGAAGGCCCAGGCTCCGCTGGCGTTGGGCAAGACCACCACCCTGCACATCTCGGCTCCGGCCGGCGCCGCCGGTGACTACAACTTCAGCCAGAGCGGCAGTCCGATCCCGGCTACTCCGGCCAACTTCAGCGGAACGGTCGTGCAGGCGACCAGTGCCCCGCAGGCACCCGGCGTCAGCACGTTCGAAGGTTGCAACCCGTTCACCAATGCATCCGCCGTGGCTGGTCATCTCGTGTTGATCGATCGGGGCACCTGCTCGTTCGACATCAAGGCCGGCAATGCCATCGCCGCTGGCGCCACCGGTGTGATCATCGCGAACAACCAGGCCGGCACCATCGTGCCCGCCATCTCCGTGAGCATTCCGGTGATCTCGGTTACCCAGGCTGATGGCAGCAAGTTCAAGGCGAATTTGAGTGGTCTCACCGGGGCGCTGGTGCTGGGCAACAGCCTTGCCGGTGCGGACGCGGCTGGCAACGTGCAGCTGTACGCGCCGACCGTATTGGCCCAAGGCTCGTCGTTCTCGCACTACGACACGCGTCTGACACCCAATGCGCTCATGGAATATGCCATCAACGCGGATCTGGCCGGCCACATCGACCTGGATCTGACGCCGGCGCTGTTCCAGGACGAAGGCTGGCAGGTGAATGCAGGTACGCAGAGCCTGCTGGGTTGCGACAGCGGTATCCCGACCTGGCTGCCCGGCGGCGTGGTGATCGGTGCCAACGTGGTGGCCAACGCCAAGATCATTGCCGCTGCTGCCCAGACCGTGGATGCCTATCGTCCGGCGGTACGCGCTTATGCGACCAGCCTGGCGACCGACAGTCTCATCACCAGCGGTCAGGCGAGCAGCCTCAACACCTGCCTCAGTGATGCCGAGACCTTGAAGCAGTGGAAGGCGTGGAGTGCGTTTGCGCCGCAGGACATTTCCGCAGGCGTCACCGTTCCGGCGCAATCCGGCGCCGCAGCGTCGAGCAAGGTGTACACGCTGGCCGTCCCTGCCGGGGCACTGGGTCTGAGTCTGCGCACCTTGGGCGGCACGGGTGATGTCTCGATCTACGTGAAACTCGGATCGCAGGCTTCGCCGACTGACTTCACCTGGAAATCGGTGCATGCCCGGACCAATAGCGAGTCGGTGTTGATCGCGCGTCCGGATGCAGGAACGTACTACGTCACGGTGTATGGCGAGACGGACTTCAGCGGCGTGTCGGTGCTGGGCAACTTTACCCAGCGGTAGGACGAGGGTCACCTGGCAGTGACGGCCCTTGGTCGTCCTGCCGGGTGTCCTGAATCAATCGCGATCAGGCTCGCCGTCGTTCCGAAACTTCGTGGCAGATGAAATGCCTCGATGCGGGACATCGCGTCCGTCGGGCGATCCGCGAATCCGAATTTTGCGCACCAGCGGCCGGCCATCGGGCAAGTCGCAGCTGGTGTCATCCACAGATTTACATGTCATAACCGTCGAGGTGTTGCATGAACAAGATTTACAGAAAGGTATGGAGCCGCACGTTGGGCGCCATGGTTGTTGTCTCCGAACTGGCTTCGAAGCGCGGCAAGTCGGGATCCGTCGGACTGGTTTGCGGTGCGGTGGCGCTGGTGGGTGCGCTGGCCATGGTTCCGGTCGGCACGGCATCGGCACAAAGCGCAGCCGCCATGTGCCAGCTGGACGTGGGCGCGTCAGCTGCAGTTTCCGGTGATGACGCCTTCGTCTGCGGCCCGGATGCCTCTGCAACCGGTGATCGTGCGACGGCGGTGGGCACCCTCAGCTTCGCTGCCGCCGACGACAGCGTGGCTTTTGGCGCCAACGCTCTGGCGCTCGGCGCGGGATCTTCCGCCACGGGCAGTGGCAGCTTCGCGATCGGTCAGGAGAGCTCGGCGTTCGGCTTCCAGTCCGACGCCGAGGGTGACTACAGCACGGCGCTGGGTGCGGGCAGCGTGGCGTTTGGCGAAGGCTCCACCACGGTAGGCTGGGGCAGCAACGCACTGGGCATGTTCTCCGTGGCCAGTGGTTACGGAGCGGTCGCCGCTGGTGACAACAGCGTGGCCAGCGGTGCCAACGCGATGGCCGACGGTATCGGCAGCGTGGCGACCGGCAGCGGCAGTCATGCGGCAGCGGACAACAGCTCGGCGTATGGCAACGGTGCGCAGGCCATCGGCGGCAACAGTTCGGCCTACGGTGCCGGGGCGACCGCCACGGGTGCCGACAGCGTGGCGATCGGCGGCCTGGCCTCCAACATCCTGACCGGCACCACCGGTTCGGCGACGGCCGGTGATGGCGGTACAGCGATCGGCGCCAGTTCGATTGCCAGTGGTCTGGCTGCTTCCGCGGTGGGCATCGGTGCGCAGGCCGACGGCAGTGAGTCCACGGCCCTGGGCGCGCTGGCGTATGCCGCGAGCACTTACGCGACGGCGGTCGGTGCCGAATCGGCCGCGATCGGCGCCAACTCCACCGCCATGGGTTCCACGACGCAGGCGATCGGTATCGAATCGCTGGCGCTCGGCTATGCATCCGTTGCCGCGAATGACGGCAGTACCGCGGTGGGCAGCAGAAGTTCGTCGGCGGGACTCCTGGCTACAAGCGTGGGCTATGCGGCCGCCGCCGATGGTGACTTCTCCACCGCGTTGGGTGTGGGCGCTTCCGCCACGGGCGTGAGCAGCGTGGCGTTGGGCGACAGCAGCGTGGCTGACCGCGACAATACGGTTTCGGTGGGCAGCGCCGGCTCCGAGCGTCAGATCACCAACGTCGCGGACGGTACCCAGGCGACCGATGCGGTGAACAAGGGTCAGCTCGATGCGTTGGCCAGCAGCACGAGTGCGGTCACGCATCTCTTTGGCGCTGACGGCGCCACCGATGGCAGCGAAGACGCGGTGGCATCCGGTGTTCATTCGGTGGCCTCGGGTGCTCTCAGCACGGCGGCGGGCGATGAGAGCGTGGCGACGGGTTACAACACGTTGGCGCTTGGCATGCAGTCGGCAGCGGTAGGTTCGAGCAGCTTCGCGATCGGTCAGGAGAGCTCGGCGTTCGGCTTCCAGTCCGACGCCGAGGGTGACTACAGCACGGCGCTGGGTGCGGGCAGCGTGGCGTTTGGCGAAGGCTCCACCACGGTAGGCTGGGGCAGCAACGCACTGGGCATGTTCTCCGTGGCCAGTGGTTACGGAGCGGTCGCCGCTGGTGACAACAGCGTGGCCAGCGGTGCCAATGCGATGGCCGACGGTATCGGCAGCGTGGCGACCGGCAGCGGCAGTCATGCGGCAGCGGACAACAGCTCGGCGTATGGCAACGGTGCGCAGGCCATCGGCGGCAACAGTTCGGCCTACGGTGCCGGGGCGACCGCCACGGGTGCCGACAGCGTGGCGATCGGCGGCCTGGCCTCCAACATCCTGACCGGCACCACCGGCTCGGCGACGGCCGGTGATGGCGGTACCGCGATCGGCGCCAGTTCAATTGCCAGTGGTCTGGCTGCTTCCGCGGTGGGCATCGGTGCGCAGGCGGACGGCAGTGAGTCCACGGCCCTGGGCGCCCTGGCGTACGCCGCCGCTGACTATGCCACCTCGGTCGGTGCCGAATCTGCGGCAACCGGCGCCCAATCCGTTGCCTTGGGCTTTGGCTCGGCGGCTTCGCAGATAGCTACCGTGGCCGTGGGTGTGCAGAGCGTTGCTGCCGGCTTGGGCGCGACGGCGACTGGCTACGGAGCAGCGGCCAACGGAGACTTCTCGCTGGCCAATGGCGCATTTGCAGCGGCCGATGGTGCCAGCAGCGTGGCAGTCGGTGAAAGCAGCTCCGCCAGCGGTGATGAAAGCGTGGCGCTGGGTGGCAGCGCGGCGGGTGGCAACTTCGTCACCGAGGCCTCGGGCATGGGGGCCACGGCAGTGGGCGCAGGTGCGTATGCGACGGCCGATTACGCCGCGGCGTTCGGCTGGCTCGCGGGTTCGGATGCTGTCAACGGCACGGCGCTGGGCGCCGGTGCCTGGGTGAAGGCAGCGGCCGACAACTCCGTGGCGCTGGGTGCGCAGTCGCTGGCGGATCGGGCCAATACGGTCTCGGTGGGAAGCGCCGGCTTCGAACGTCAGATCACCAACGTAGCGGACGGCACCCAAGCGACCGATGCGGTCAATCTGGGGCAGTTGCAGGCCATGGGGTCACAGGTTGCCCAGACCGGCTCGGACGTGAGTGCCAACACGGCGGCCATCGCCACCAACACCGCTGCCATCAGCTCGCTGGACGGTCGGGTCGGCACGATCGAGGGTCAGCTTGGTGCCCTCCAGCAGAGCACCATCCAGCTGGGCGCCATCGGGATCGACACTGCGGGTGACGGTAGCGACGATGCATCGGTTGCGGCGGGTTCGCACGGTGTGGCGATTGGTGCGAACGCAAAAGTCGGTGGCGATCACGGCACGGCAATCGGTGGCGACAGCTACGCCGCGGGGCCGAACGACACGGCGATTGGCGGCAACGCGAAGGTCAATGCTGATGGCAGCACGGCGGTAGGTGCCAACACCACCATTGATGCGGCGGCGACCAACGCGGTGGCCATTGGCGAAGGGGCATCGGTAACCGCCTCGGGGGCCGTGGCACTGGGTCAGGGCTCGGTGGCCGACCGCGCCAACACGGTGTCGGTGGGCACGGCGACCAACAATCGCCAGATCGCGAACGTGGCAGCCGGTAGCCAGGCGACGGATGCGGCCAACTTCGGCCAGGTGCAGCAGGCCCTCGTCACCGCCAAGGATTACAGCGACGCCACGGCGCAGCAGACCTTGCAGACAGCCAATGCCTATACTGACCAGAAGTTCGCCAACATTGCGAGCACCGCGGATGTGAATTCACTGCGCAACGAAACGAACACCCGCTTCCGCGCCGTCGACAAACGTGTGAATCAGGTCGGCGCGATGGGTACGGCGATGTCACAGATGGCGTTCAGCACGCAGGGCATCAACACGCCCAACCGCGTCGGCGTGGGCGTGGGCGGCTACGGCGGGGAGGCTGCGTTGTCGGTCGGCTACTCGCGCCAGTTGTCGCCGAAGGCCAATCTGACGTTCGGTGCCGCGGTCAGCGGCAACGAGGCTTCCGGTGGCGTGGGTGTCGGCTTCGGCTGGTAATTCCAGCGTTTGATCCAGGCCAGGCCGGCGCCGCGGGGCGCCGGCCTTTTTCTTGATGCCGGCAAGCGTGAAGCGCGTGCTCGCATGTTGCCCGCGGGATGTGATAACTATGTCGTTTACCGATTCGCTGCAGGGGGCGTTGACGGTTTCTCGTGCATTGAGTGGGGTGGAAAATGTCGGCAGCGATTGAGCCGGCGGTCAACGGGTTGGGTATCGCCGTGAATGATCGCGAGGCGGAAGTCTGCGCGTGGCTGGTGGCTCGCGGACGCCTCAAGGAAGGCGACCTGGTGCGCGCGCGCCGACTGCATGAGGAGTCGACCGAGGGCACGCTGACCACGCTGATGGCTCGTCTCGGGCTGGTTTCGGAGCGTGATCTTGCCGAGGGCTGGGCCGACCTGCTGAAGGTGCCGCTGCTGTCGGCGCGCGATGCGCCGGAACTGCCGCCGACCGATCTCGAGCTGTCCCTGCGCTTTCTCAAGCAGCAGCACGTGGTGCCGGTGCAGGATGAGGTGCACGGACTGGCGTTGATCGTGGCCGATCCGGCTGACCCGTATCCGCGGCAGGCGGTCGAACTCGCTGCCGGGCGACCGGTGGCGCTGCGCGTGGGCCTGCGTTCGGAAATCGACGGCCTGATCGAACGTTATTACGGCAGTGGCCGCTCGGCGATGGGCACGATCGTGGAAAACCTCGATGGCAGCGCGGCGGAGGAGGACGACGTCGAGCATCTGCGCGACCTGGCTTCCGAGGCGCCGGTCATCCGCCTGGTCAACCTGATTCTTCAGCGCGCGGTGGAACAACGCGCGTCGGACGTGCACATCGAGCCGTTCGAAAACCGCCTGAAGGTGCGCTATCGCATCGACGGCGTCTTGCACGAAGTCGAAGCGCCGCCTTCCTCTTCCACCGCGGCGGTGATCTCGCGCGTGAAGATCATGGCGCGGCTGAACATCGCCGAGCGGCGCCTGCCGCAGGATGGTCGCATTCAGCTTCGCGTGCAGGGAAAGGAACTCGATCTGCGCGTATCCACCGTGCCGACCAGCTTCGGCGAATCGGTGGTGATGCGCATTCTCGACCGCGAATCGGTGGTGTTTGATTTCGAATCTCTGGGTTTCACTGACAGTTTCAAGCAGCGCTTTGTCGACGTGCTGCAAAAGCCGCACGGCATCCTGCTGGTCACCGGGCCAACCGGTTCGGGCAAGACCACCACGCTGTACACCGCGTTGTCGCAGATCAATACCAACGACGTGAAGATCATCACCGTCGAGGATCCGGTCGAATACCAGCTTGAGGGCATCAACCAGATCCAGGTCAAGCCGCAGATCGGTCTGGATTTCTCCGGCGCGCTGCGCTCGATCATGCGCCAGGATCCGGACGTGATCATGATCGGCGAAATGCGCGATCTGGAAACCTGCCGAATCGCGATCCAGTCCGCGTTGACCGGTCACCTGGTGTTGTCCACGCTGCATACCAACAGCGCCGCCGGTGGCGTCACGCGCCTGCTCGACATGGGCGTGGAGGACTACCTGCTCGGCTCCACCATCAACGGCATCCTGGCGCAGAGACTGGTGCGTCGGCTGGACCCGGAAACCGCGATTGCGTACGAGGCGCTGCCCGAAGTGATCGCGCAGTTCGAGCTGGAAAAGTACACCGACGAACGTCCGATCCGCCTGTGGAAACCCGGTACCAGCGCGGCCAACCCCAGCGGCTATCGCGGCCGTCGCGCGATCATGGAATTCCTGACCATGAGTGACCCGCTGCGCCGACTGGTGATGCAGCGGGCCAACGAAGGCGAGATCGAGAAGCAGGCGCGTGCCGAAGGCATGCGCACCATGTACGAAGACGGCATCGCCAAGGCGGTAGCCGGCGTGACCACGCTGGAAGAGGTTCTGCGCGTGACGCAGGACGGCTGACGTGGCGCAATTCCATTACAAGGCGGTCAGCTCGGACGGCGAGACGTTGCAAGGTCAGATGGAGGCGGCCAGCGTCGAGGAAGTGATCGGACGCCTGCAGGACCAGGGGCATACGCCGCTGGAGGCCCAGCCCGCCCATGGCGCAGCCGGTGGCAGCGGCATGGCGGGATGGTTCAAGCGCGGTCCGTTCAGCGGTGATCAGCTGGCCCAGTTCACCCATCAGCTGGCGACCCTGCTCGGTGCGGGTCAGCCACTGGATCGTGCGCTCGGCATCCTGCTTGACCTGCCCGAGGGCGAGCACGCCAAGAAGCTGGTCGAACGCGTGCGTGATCGCGTACGCGGCGGCAATACCCTGTCCTCGGCGCTGGACGAAGAACACGGCGTGTTTCCCAAGCTCTACGTCAGCCTGGTCCGTGCGGGCGAAGCCGGCGGCTCACTGGAGGAAACCCTGCGCCGGCTGGCCGATTACCTCGAGCGTGCGCAGGCGATGCGCGGCAGCATCATCAATGCGCTGATCTACCCCGCGTTCCTGATGGTCGGCGTGCTCGGTTCGCTGGTGCTGCTGCTGGCTTACGTGGTGCCGCAGTTCGTGCCGATCTTCGAAGACATGCAGGTGCCGATCCCGTGGATCACCGAGGCGGTACTGGTGGTCGGCAACACGCTGCAGGCGTGGTGGTGGCTGATCCTGCTGGTGCTGGGCGGTGGCATCTTTTTCTGGCGCGCGCGCCTGCGCGACCCGGTCGCGCGGCGGGCCTGGCATACCCGGCTGCTGCATCTGCGCCTGGTTGGCCCGTTGCTGCTGAAAGTGGAGACCGCACGGATCGCCCGCACGCTGGGCACGCTGTTGAAGAACGGCGTGCCACTGTTGAGTGCGCTGACGATTGCGCGCCAGGTCACTGGCAACCTTGCGCTGGATACCGCGCTGGCTGCGGCGCACGAACAGGTCAAGGGCGGCGCTGGTCTCAGCCTGGCATTGAGCCAGTCGAAACTGTTTCCGCGGCTGGCGATGCAGATGGTGCAGGTGGGCGAGGAAGCCGGTCAGCTCGACACCATGCTGCTGAAAGTCGCCGACACCTTTGAACTCGAATCCAAGCGCGCGATCGATCGTTTGCTGGCGGCACTGGTGCCGGCATTGACCATCGTGATGACCGTGATGGTGGCGATCATCATGGCGGCGATCCTGCTGCCGCTGCTCAGCCTGACCAGCAATATTCAATGAACGTGGAGATGACGATGATGTTGATGCAGAAGCGGGGAACGGGCTACGGGAAACGGGCAGATGTGCGCGAGCCCGACGCACCGGTTCCGTGCAAGTCGGGATCGAGGCATCCGCATGCAGGACGATTGACCCGCTCGCCGCGCGCGCAGCGCGCCCGCGGCTTCACCCTGCTGGAAATGCTGGCGGTGATCGTCCTGATCGGCATCATCGGCGCGGTGGTGGTGACCCAGGTCGGCAAGAATGTCGACAAGGGCAAATACGGTGCCGGCAAATCGCAACTGATGACCTTGAGTCAGAAAATCGAGAACTACGCGCTGGACAACGGTACGCCGCCACAGCAACTCGACGGACTGGTGACCAAGCCGGCCAACGCACCGAATTGGCAAGGACCGTACGCCAAGGCGTCGGAGCTGAAGGACCCGTGGGGTCACGCGTTCGGTTACCAGTACCCCGGCAAGAACGGCAGTTTCGACCTGATCTTCTATGGTCAGGACGGCAAGCCTGGCGGTGACGGCTACAGCAAGGACGTGGGCAACTGGCAGTGAAATCGGGATTCGGGATGCGGGGATTCGGTCAGGCGCGCAAGCGCCGGTCCGGCTTCGCGAATCCTCCATCCCGAATCCGCAATCCCGGAAGCGCATCGCGCGCCACCGGCTTCACCCTGCTGGAAATGCTGGCGGTGATTCTGCTGATCGGCATCGCGGTGGCAGCCGTCTCGGTGTCGGTGACGCAGGGACTGGCCAGTGCGCGCGTGCGTGCCGCCAGCGGCGAACTGGCCGGCGCGCTGCGTGCCACCCGCGCGCAAGCCATCGTACGCGGCGAGGAGCAGCACTTCGACGTCAACACCCGCACCAACAGCTATGGCGGTGCGAAGCGGCAGGACGTGCTGTTGCCCAAGGGGTTGCGCGTCAGCATCACCAGCGCCAGGGAAGACCAGCCCGACGATCACACCGGGCGCATCCGCTTCTTTCCTGACGGCAGCTCCACCGGCGGGCGCATCACCCTGCACAGCGGCAGGCGCGAGTGGCACATCAACGTGTCGTGGCTGACCGGCGAAGTGCGCGTGGTGGATACGGTGGCGAAGCGATGAACGCCGGGCGGAAACAAGGCGGCTTCAGCCTGCTCGAGGTGATCGCCGCGATCATGTTGCTGGCGATCGCGTTCACGGCCTTGATGAAAGTGGCCGGTGCCTCGATCAGCCTGACCCACAACGCGGCGGAGTACAGCGAAGCGGCCATGCGCGCACGCAGCCTGCTCGACAGTGCCTTCGTGGGCGAGCCGGTCACGCCGGGAAGTCGTTCCGGCCGCTTTGATCCGCACTACCGCTGGCAGCTGAACGTGACGCCGTGGAGTACCGGTGGCCCGGTGATACCGGGTGCGCCGCTGCAGCTGTATCAGCTGGATCTGGCCGTGTCGTGGGGTCCCCAGGCGCAGCCCCGCACCCGCCATTTCCGTACGCTGCGACTGGGCGGTCCGCTGGCCTCGGGCCAGCCGCAGGCCGGTCCATGAGCCGCCAGGCCGGCTTCACCTTGCTGGAGGTACTCGCCTCGCTGGTGTTGCTGGCCTTGTTGCTGGTGGGCGTGTACTCGGGCATTCGCACTGCCACGCACAGCGTACGTTCCGGTACCGCGGCCATCGAGCGGATGGACCAGGTCCGTTCCGCCCAGCAGTTTCTGCGCCGTGAACTGGCACAGACGCTGACCCAGCCGATTGATCGGACGGATCACGGCGAGCCGATCTACTTCGTCGGCACTGCTCGCCAGATGCGCTACGTGGCACCGCTGCCCGGCTATCTGGGCAAGCTCGGCCCGCAATTGCAGCAATTGCAGCTGGTTGACGATGGCCACGGCGGCCAGCGGCTGGAATGGAGCCTGGCGCTACTGCCGCCCGATGGTCAGCCACCGCAGCCCCTGGGTGATCCCCAGGTCCTGGTTGACCATATTCGCAACGGCAGTTTCAGCTATCGCGGCATGGACCAGAAAGGTGCGGTGGTGGCGTGGTCACCTGAATGGGTCGACGGCCGCGTGTTGCCCCAACTGGTGCGGGTCGAGCTGCAGGTGGACGGCACGGTCGAATGGCCACGGCTGGACGTGCCGCTGCGAGTGAACTCCACGCCGGAAGGCCTGCGCATGAGCATTCGCGGAGGCAGCGTCCGATGATCCGCGCAGCGTCAGGCGGCCGTGGCAATCAACGCGGGGTGGCCTTGCTGCTGGTGCTGTGGGCGTGCACCTTGCTGGCCATTCTGCTTGGCGGTTATGCGGCACTGGCGCGCACCGAGGGTATCCAGGCGCGCTACCAGTTCGCCCAGACGCAGGCTCACTATGCGGCCGAGGCCGGACTGATGCGTGCCGCGTACGGTGTGCAAAGTCCGCAACCCAAGCAGCGCTGGCTTGCGGACGGGCGGCTGTACACGTTCCACTATGACGACGCGACGGTCGTGGTGCGCGCCATCGACGAAGGCGGCAAGGTGGATCTCAATGCCGCGTCGCCGGAGGTGTTGCTGGCGTTGTTCCAGGCGGCTGGCTTGCAGCCGCTGCCGGCCAAGGCGCTGGTCGATCACGTGATCGACTGGCGTTCCCTGCCCGGGGCGCCGGGTGAGGTCGCGAACGGAAAGAGTGATTACCTTGCCGCCGGAAGACATTACGGTCCGCGTCACGGTCCGTTTGCCAGTGTCGAAGAATTCCAGATGGTGCTTGGCGTGACCCCGTCACTGTATCGCTTGCTGGCACCGGCATTGACGATCTGGTCCGGGGCCGCCAGCCCCGACCCCAACACCGCACCGCCGCTGGCGTTGGCCGCGATACCGGGAATGACCCCGGAACAACGCCAGCAGATCACGGCTGCACGGCAGCAAAACGCGAACGATCCGCAGCTGGTTCTGGGCGGCGGAACAACGCATAGTATCCGGTCGGAGGCTACGCTGGCCGACGGCACGCGCGCGATCCTGCGCGCGACGATTCGCCTGCAGGCGGGGCAGGCGCAACCGTATGTCGTCTTGCGCTGGCAGGAAGGGGAGGCGGAATGAGTTCGGCAACGCAGTCAATGCGGCCGCTGGTCGATGGTGTACGCCGCAGCTGGCGGGCTTCGCCGTTGCCGGGCTTCCTGCGCTGGTGGGGCGGCGAGTTGCGCGCGTTGCTGCCGGTGCGCTGGCGCGGGGTGTTCCGCAGCGGCGCGGACTGGTACGTGCTGCAACCGTCCGCCACCACGTGGACCCTGCGTCACAGTGGCCAGCCGGGCCTGTTGGCGAGTTGGGCCGACGAAGGCCAGCCTGCCAGTGAAATGCCGGCGTTGCCGCCGATGGCGATGCGCGATGCATTGCACGGCGTTGATCGGGAGGATCTGCGCGTCGCCTTGCTGCTGGCACCCGCCCAGGTATTGCGTCGTACGCTCAGCCTGCCATCGGCGGCGCGCGACAACCTGGTCCAGGTGGCCGGCTTCGAGATGGATCGGCAAACCCCGTTCACGCTCGCGCAGGTGCATTACGCGGTACGCGAGCTGGCCACCACATCACCGGCTGGGCGCTTCAACGCCGAGCTGGTGGTAGTCACCCGCGACGTTCTTGATCCCCTGCTGGCAAGGCTACAGGCGCAGTCGATCAGCGTTGACGCAGCGGACGTGGCGCTCGGCGATGGTCGGCTTGGCGTGAACCTGCTGCCAGCGGAGCGGATTCCGCAGCATGTGCATCCCCGTCGTCGCCTCAACCTGTTACTGGCGGGGGCGTGCGTGCTGCTGCTGGTGTCGGTGCTGGGCGAGTGGGTGCACAACCGCCGCACGGCACTCGAACAGATGCGTGCGCAAGTCGAGGACATGCGCGGCGAAGCGCAGCAGGTGACGGCCTTGCGCCAGCAACTGCAGGACAATGCCGGCGCGGCGGGCTTCCTGGCTCAGCGCAAGAAAAACAGCGTGTCGATGTTGAGCGTACTCAACGACGTCACCACGCGATTGCCGGACAGCGCGTGGCTGGAACGCTTCAGCGTCGACAACGCCGGTCAGATCGGCTTCCAGGGACAAAGCCAGCAGGCCGTGAAATTGCTCGACGCGCTGAAGGATTCGCCACTCGTCACCGACGCCAGTTTCCAGGGCAGCATCCAGCCGGATCCGACCAGCGGCAAGGAACGTTTCTATCTCACTGCACGCATCAGGCAACCGAAGACGCCCGCGCCAGCGGCCCCTGCCGGAGGCATGCCATGAAGCTGGCTGCCATGAATCCGCGTGACAGTCGCATCGCGGCGGTGCTCCTCTTGTTGCTGGTGTTGCTGCTTGGTTACTTCGTGTTGCTGCACTGGTGGTTCGTCGCGCCGCTGCAGCGGATCCACGGCGAGATGGCGGACCTGCGCGATACACAGAGTCGCTACGCCGGTGCCATTGCCGAAAAGCCGGCGCTGCAGCAGCGCATCAGCGCGCTGGGTGCGGGCCAGGCAGCCAGCAGCGCCTTCCTGCCGGCGGATGATCCGAACACGGCCTCGGCCGACTTGATGCAGCGCGTGGTCGACGTGGTCGCCGCCCATGCGGGCAGCGGGCGTTGCACGGTGAGCCAGAAAATGCCGCTGCCCAGTCCGTCGCCGGCCGCTGGTGAGCCGTATCGCAAGGCGGCGGCGAGCATCAGCCTGAGTTGCGACATCGAGCCGCTGGCCGCGGTGATGCAGGCGCTGGAGCAGGGCACGCCGTATCTGTTCATCGACGACTTGAGCATCTACCGCAATCCGGTAGCGGCGCAGGAGGGTGGTTCGGTACCGCTGGAAGTGCAGTTCACCCTGTCCGGCTATGTGCGGCCCGCGCGCGTGCCGCCGGCATCGGCGGGTGCGCCGGTCGTTACCCCGGGAGACGCGCCATGAACGCCGCCAGTCAGCGCCGGCTGACGCCGTGGCTGCTAGCGTTGACGGTGTTGCTGGGTGCGTTGCTGCTGCTGCTGTTGTTCGGCATGGGTCGTGGCGTGCGCTGGGATCCACCGCGCGCGCACGCACCGCTGCCGTCGGCAGGCAATCCGGCCAACCTGCCGCAACCGATGCCGCTGCAGCAGTTTGCGGCGGTCTGGCAAAAGCCGTTGTTCTCACCTGATCGCAAGCCGACGACGTCCGCTGCCGATGGCGGCAGCAACCTCGGCGACCTGGCGCTGACCGGCGTCATTCTTACGCCTTCGCTGCACATGGCCTTGCTGCATGATCGCCAGAACGATCGTGAAGTCCGGTTGCGCGAAGGCGAGTCGCTGCCCGATGGCAGCGTGAAGCTGGTCGAAGTGCATCCGCGTTCGGCAATCTTCGATGCCGCCAGCGGGCGCACGGAATTGAAGTTGCCGGCGGGCGCGCCGATCGACCCGCTGCGGGGGGCATCCAGGGAGGCTGCCGCCGGCGGTGACGGTCCGGTGCGTACCGGACCGTCACCGCCGGCGATGCTCTCGCCGTCGCCCGTGCATGTGGACACCGACGGACCGCGCGAATCGCCGGCCGACCGGCTGCGCAAGACCATCCAGAAACGTCGGGCCGCACGCGCCGCCGCGGCCAACGAAGGAGTACGTTGATCCATGTTCCGCATCCTCACCCAGCAAACCTTGCGCGCTGCCACCCTGGCGCTGGTGGTCGGCACGGCGGGCTGCGCCAGCCTGCCGCAGCCGCATGACGACGGCGCCCTGCAGCGCGAGGCGATGGCCGGCACGCAGAATCCGGTGCCGGCCCCGCTGCCGCTGAACACCCCGATGGAAACTGCCGCCGGGACCATCGCGGTGCCGGAAATCAGCCACGGCAGCGGACAGTTCATTCGCCCCGGCGCGCTGGCCACGCCGCGGCCGGCGGCCAGCGGCAGCGGCGCGGTCACCTTCAACTTCGAGAACCAGCCGGTGCAGGCGGTGGTCAAGGCGATTCTCGGCGACCTGCTGAAGCAGAACTACACGATCGTGCCCGGCGTGCAGGGCAACATCTCGTTCTCCACATCCGAACCGGTGGATGCCGGCCAGGCGCTGCCGATCCTCGAAACCCTGCTGGGCTGGACCGGCAACGCGCTGGTGCACCGCGATGGCGGTTACGTGGTGATGCCGCAGAAGGACGCGGTCGCCGGCAACCTGGTGCCCAGCCTCGGTGCTACCGCGCCGCAAGGCGGATTGCAGGCCCGGCTGTTCCCGCTGCGCTACATCTCCGCCACGGAAATGCAGAAGCTGATCAAGCCGTTCGCGCGGCCCGACGCTACCCTGCTCGCCGACCCTGCCCGCAACCTGCTGGTGATGTCGGGCACGCCGCAGGAACTGGCCAACTACCAGAGCATGGTGCGCACCTTCGACGTCGACTGGCTGCGCGGCATGTCGGTGGGCGTATTCAACCTGCAGTACGCCAAGGTCGGCGAGCTGATGCCGAAACTGGACGGGATGTTCGGCGTGCACGGCGACACGCCGCTGGCCGGCATGCTGCGTTTCATTCCGATCGAACGCACCAATGCCCTGGTGGTGATCAGTACGCAGTCCGATTACCTGCAGGAAGTCGGCGACTGGATTGCGCGCATCGATCGCGGCGGCGGCAACGAGCCGCAGTTGTTCGTCTACGACGTGCGCAACATCAAGGCGTCTGACCTGGCCAAGTATCTGGCCAACATCTACACCAACGGCGCCGGTGGCAGCGGTGCGGCGGACAGTGGTGGGCAGGTCGGGCCCGGGCTGACCGGTGCAACGCTTGGCAGTGCCGAGAATGCCGGCGCCAACAGCATGGGCAGCACCGCCGGCAGTTTCGGCAACTCCGCCGATGCCTCGCGCAGCGGCGGCATCAACGGCATGGACAACGGTTCCGGTTTCAACAACGGTGGCAGTCGCGAGGCAGCCGGCACCGGCCAAGGTGGTGGCTTTGGCAGCAATGCGGGCGGTTTCGGCGGCAACGCAGCGGGCGGCAATGCCGCCGCCAACGAGCAGCAGTACGCCTCCAGCGATGGCAGCGTGCGGATCAGTTCGGTCGACAGCAACAACCAGCTGCTGGTACGCGCCCGGCCCTCGCAATGGGAAGAGATCAAGTCGGCGATCAGCAAGCTCGACAACGTGCCGATGCAGGTGCAGATCGAGACCCGGATTCTGGAGGTCAACCTCACCGGTGAATTCCAGTTCGGCGTGCAGTGGTACCTCGAAGGCCTGACCGGCAGCAGCACCACCGCCGACAGCAGCGGCAACTCGACCTTCACTCCGGGGCAACCCTATCGCCACCGCCAGATCGGCCTCGGCCAGGGTGGCAATGCGTTTGGCGGCGAGCCGTTCTTCTATTCGTTCCTGAACAGCAACCTGCAGGTCGCCGTGCGCGCGATGGAGACCAGCGGCAACACCAAGACACTGTCGGCACCGTCGATGGTGGTGATGAACAACCAGACCGCCAGCATCGCGGTGGGCAACCAGATTCCGATCAACCAGACCAGCGTGAACACCGGCATCGGCACGCCGACCAGTTACAGCCAGGTCAATTACATCAACACCGGCGTGATCCTGAACGTGCAGCCGCGGATCAATCCGGGCGGTCTGGTCTACATGAACATCAGCCAGGAAGTCAGTCAGGCCGACAAATCGGTGCCGCTGGTCAATGGCAATCCGGCGATCTCGCAACGCAAGCTGGCCACCCAGGTAGCCGTCCAGAGCGGGCAAACCGTGCTGCTGGGTGGGCTGATCGAGCAGGCCGAGGGCAATACCGATACCGGCATTCCCGGTCTCAACCGGGTTCCCGTGCTGGGGCGGCTGTTCGGCAGCACCAACCGCAGCCGCAATCGCACCGAGCTGATCGTGCTGATCACCCCACGGGTGATTCGCGGCGGTGCGGATGCCAAGCAGATCACCGACGACTACCAGAGCAAATTCGAATCGCTGGCGCCGTTGCGCAAGGAGGCCAATGCTGCTCCGGCGGCCGCCGCGATCACGCTTCCGCTGCCTGCGTCGCCGACCCCGGCACCAAGCTGGCCCGAGCAGATGCAGGAGCATGCGGAAGCGGCACTGGGCAAGGGTGACTATCTGAATGCGCAAAACCTGGCGATCCAGTCGTGGCAGCAGGGCACGCGACGTGGCGCGCTGTGCGAGCGCAACTGGCAGGTGGTGATCCAGGCGCGCCAGCATGCGAATGATCCGAAGGGCCTGGACCTGGCGCGCAAACGACAGGCGACCTGCAGTGCGCCGGTCAAGTCGCCGTAACGCCACGCAGTGGCGGAGCAGGCAGGCCTGCTCCGCCCGCAGCCACTATCATTCGCGCGGATGACTGCATCCACGCCGCACTTTCCGATCACCCCGCTGCTGCCGCAGATCGTTGCCTCGCTGGCGGCACATCCGCGACTGGTGCTGGAGGCGCCGCCGGGTGCCGGCAAGACCACCCAGGTGCCGCTGGCCCTGCTCGACGCCGGGTGGCTGGCCGGCCAGAAGATCGTGATGCTGGAGCCGCGCCGCATCGCCGCACGTTCCGCCGCGCAATTCATGGCGCAGCAACTCGGCGAAGCGGTGGGACAGACGGTCGGCTACCGCATCCGCTTCGAGTCGAAGGTGAGTGCCGCCACCCGCATTGAAGTGGTCACCGAGGGCATCCTGACCCGGCTGATCCAGCACGATCCCGAGCTTTCGGGGATCGGCGCGATCGTGTTCGACGAATTCCACGAGCGTCATCTGGCCGGTGATCTTGGCGCGGCGCTGGCGCTGGACGTGCAGGCAACCCTGCGGCCCGAGCTGCGCCTGCTGCTGATGTCGGCCACGCTCGATGGCGAACGCATCGCACAGTGGCTGGACGCACCGCGGCTGTCCAGCCCCGGCCGCAGCTTCGCGGTGCGGATCGAACATCCGCCGGCGCGCACCCAGGAAAGCCTCGAACACCATTTGGCCAGGGTGGTCCGGCAGGCGCTGGAAGAAAATGAGGGCGACGTGCTGGCCTTCCTGCCGGGTCGACGCGAGATCGAGCGCACCAGGACCGTGCTGGCGCAGACGCTGACACGTGACAACGTCGACGTGCTGGCCCTGCATGGCGAACTGTCGCTGGCCGAACAGCAGGCGGCGCTGGCGCCGGCGGAAGCGGGCACGCAGCGGGTCGTGCTGGCGACCAACGTGGCCGAGTCGAGCATCACGTTGCCGGGCATTCGCGCGGTGGTCGACAGCGGGCTGGCGCGGGAGCCACGTTTCGATCCGAACTCGGGTTTCACCCGACTGGAAGCGGTGACCATTTCACAGGCTTCGGCCGACCAGCGCGCCGGTCGCGCCGGTCGCGTGGCGGAAGGCACGGCGTATCGGCTGTGGCCACAGAGCCGGCGGCTGGAGTTGGCGCGAACCGCGGAAATGGCGCAGGCCGAACTGTCCTCGCTGGCACTGGAACTGGCCGCCTGGGGCATCTCCGCGAGCAGCGGCGCCGACCTGCCATGGCTCGATGCGCCACCGTCCGGTGCCCTGGCGCAGGCCCGTGAGTTGCTGCAGCAACTCGGCGCGCTCGGCCACGACGGGCGCATCAGCGCCCTCGGCCAACGCATGCTCGACCTTGGCAGCAGCCCGCGACTGGCGGCGGCCGCCTTGCGCGCGCCAGTGCCGTTGCGTGCGCTGGCAGCTGATCTGCTGGCCCTGCTGGATGCGCGCTCGCCGCTGCGCGGGGAGCAGTCGCGCAACGACGACTTGCGCGTGCGGCTGACGGCGTTGCACGGGTGGCGTGATCGTCGCGGCAGCTTGGCACGCGACGCCGACGCCGGCGCGCTGGCGGCGATCGAGCAGGCCAGCAAAGGCTGGCGTCGGCGGCTGGAGGTGAAGACGGCCGCCAGCGGCGTACCCCACAGTCACAGTGTCGGCGAATTGTTGATGCATGCCTTCCCCGATAGGGTGGCGCGTCGCGATGAAAGCAACCCCCTTCGTTACACCCTGGCCAACGGTCGCGGTGCCCGTCTGCACGAGAACACGGCCTTGCTGGGGGAGCCATGGCTGGTCGTCCTCGAGTTGCGCCGTGACAGTCGCGACAGCCTTATCCTCGCCGCCGCGCCGCTGGACCCGCGCGCGCTGGAGCGCGATTTCCCCGCACGCTTCACCCATCAACGCAGCCTGCGCTGGAACGAGCAGCGCGCGGCCGCCGAAGCGTTCGATGAGCGACGCTTCGGCGCGATCGTGCTCGAGCGTCGCAGCGTCCCGGTGAAGTCCTCCGATGCGCTGCCCGCGTTGCTGGCGGCGGTGCGCGCCCGCGGCCTCGATACGCTGCCCTGGAGCGAGCACGCGCACCGTCTGCGTGCGCGGATGCAATCCCTGCGTGGCTGGATGCCGGAGCTCGGATTGCCTGATGTTTCCGATGCCGCACTGCTGGCGTCACTGGAGGAATGGCTGGCGCCGTGCCTGCACGGCCGGCATCGACTCGATGCGCTGGCACCGGAGGATCTGACGCAGGCACTGGCGTCGCGCCTCGACTTCGAACAGCGCCGCACGCTGGATGCGCAGGCGCCGGAAAGCCTGCTCGTGCCCAGCGGGCAGAGTCGCCGGCTCGACTACGTGGAAGGCGAGCCGCCGGTGCTGGCCGTGAAGCTGCAGGAATTGTTTGGCCTGGCCGATACCCCGCGGGTCGGCGCCGGCCGCGTGCCCGTCACCCTGCATCTGCTGTCGCCCGCCGGACGGCCGATCCAGGTGACCCAGGATCTGAAAGGCTTCTGGGAGCGAACCTATCCGGAGGTGAAGAAGGAGCTGAAGGGGCGCTATCCGCGACATCCCTGGCCGGACGATCCGTGGACCGCGACGCCGACGCATCGCGCCAAGCCGCGCGAGCGGCGCTGACGTTACTGCGCCATCGTGACAATTCAAGCACAGGGCGCTCCTGTACCATCCGATGCAACGGACCTACGTGGTGGGCGATGTGCCAGGACACATGGATCTCAACGAGTTCGGGTTGACGGACAAGGACCGTCGATCGGCTGACGACGCCGCGCTGATGGTGAAGCCGTCGCCGTCGCGCCTGAGCGCGATCCTGTGGAGCCTGCTCGCCCTGCTGGTCGGGCTGATGCTTGCGTTGGCGCTGAACCATCAGCAGCAGCGGCGGCAACAGCTGGAGCAATCCCTGGTTCGTGGCGAGTTGGCCGCCAAGACGTATGCGGCGCTGCAAACGAAACTGCACGCCGCCGAAGGGCTGTTGCGTGCGGTGCAAACGCTGTTCCTCGCTTCCGACGAAGTCACGGCTGCCGAGTTCAGCACTTTCTACACCAACCTGCGTCCCCGCGAGCAGTTTCCGAGCATGCTTGCCCTGGCCTATGCCCGGCGCGAGTCGGGAAGCCACGGCGAGCTCTACGTGACTCGCTGGGTGGAACCATCGGCGGGAAATGATGCCGTGCTCGGGCTGGATGTGGGGGCGCAGCCGAAGAATCTCGAAGGGCTGCTGGCGTCACGCGACAGTGACCTGGCCACCCTGTCGGCGCCGTTTCGGCTCATCCAGCAGGCCGGCGCGTCCGCCGCCGCTGCCGCGGACGCGGACGATGGCATCACTCTTCGCCTGCCGGTATTCAGTCCCGGGAGTTCACCGCAAACCCTCGAACAGCGGCGTCAACGCATTCGCGGCTCCATAGCAATGTCCTTCAGTGCCAGCAGCCTGATCGACAACGCGATACCCGACGACGTGAAGCGCGAGCTTCGCCTGCAACTGAGCGACATTACCGACCGCGCACATCCATTGCCTCTGTTCGATTCCGCCCCCGGTGTTGCGGAACCTGTCGGCGCTTATCGGTTCGAGCGCCCACTGGTTTACGGCGGCCGAACCTGGGACGTGCTGATGCTGTCGCTCGAAGGGAGCTCGGCGGCATTCGAATGGGAGGATTCGCCGCTGCCGGCCGGCCTGCTGGCCAGCCTGCTGTTTGCACTTCTGGTGTATTCCATTGTCAGCACGCGGCAACGCGCGCTGGAACTGGGCTGGCAGATGAGTCGGCGCTACCGCGAAAGCGAGGAGCGTTTCCGCGCATTGAACGAACTGCTGCCCGCACTGGTGCTGCTGGCTGAGTTCGAAGGCGGACGGATCACCTACGCCAACCACGCGGCGCGCGACCGTCTGGGCGATGACCTGACCGAATACCAGCTGTCGGACCTGTTCGAGGACGCCGAGCTGCGGACCCAACTGCAACAGCCTGATACACGCGGCTGCAGCCGGATCGACGCCTGCCTGCAAAACGAAGCCGGCGTGCGCTTCTGGGCCAGTGTCGCGATCTCGCGCGTGGCGTTGAGTGGTCGCAACAAGCTGCTGATGGTGGCCAGCGATATCAGCGAGCAGCGCAAGCTCACCGAGTTGCTCAGCCACCAGGCCAGCCATGATGCGTTGACCGATCTCTACAACCGGCGTGAATTCGAACGTCGCCTGCAGGAGTCGCTGGTGGCGGGGCCAGCGGCTTCGCCGGTCGTGGTGCTGCTGTACATCGATCTTGACCAGTTCAAGCTGATCAACGACACCTCGGGTCATCTCGCCGGCGATCAGTTGCTGGCCCAGCTGTCGGGCGTGATGCGCAAGCAGCTTGGCGGCAGCGATGTGCTGGCCCGGCTCGGCGGCGACGAGTTTGGTGTGCTGCTTACCCATGTGCGCGATCAACAGGAGGCCGAACAGGTCGCCGAGCGTGTTCGCCGCTGCATTGACGGTTACGTCTTCCTCTGGGAACAGCGCAGCTACACGATCAGCGCCAGCATCGGCGGGGTGCTGGCCGAGCCAGCGGGTGTCTCGGCAAAGGACTTGCTGACCCAGGCCGACACCGCCTGCTACATGGCCAAGGAGGCGGGCCGCAATCGCGTGCACTTCTATTCCGAGCGTGACGATCAGACCGTGCGCCGGCGCAGCGAAATGGAGTGGGCCAATCGGCTGCGCTGGGCCGTGGATGAACATCGGCTGCAGCTGACCTATCAGGAAGTGTGGCCGCTGCCTTTGCATGACGGCGGCGAACCCGGTATCGAGATGCTGCTGCGTTTCCGTGAGGAATCCGGACAGCTGGTGGTGCCGGGCGTTTTCCTGCCGGCCGCGGAGCGCTACGGCTTGATGCCGGTGGTGGATCGTTGGGTGATCGAAACCACGCTGGCCAATTTTGATCGGCTTCACCCCGCCGGCAAACGACTGGACATGGTCGCCATCAACCTGTCCGGCGCCAGCCTCGAGGACGCGACGCTGGTGGAACGCATCATCAAGTTGTTGCGCCGCTATCGGGTGGAGCCCTCGCGGGTCTGTTTCGAGATCACCGAGACCGTGGCGGTGCGCAATCTTTCCCAGGTGGCGCGCTGCATGGCCGCATTGCGCAGCGCGGGTTGTCGCATCGCGCTGGATGACTTCGGCGCGGGCATGTCCTCATTCACCTATTTGAAGAATCTGCCGCTCGACATCATCAAGATCGACGGCAGTTTCGTGCGCGACATGCTGACCGATCCAGTCAGTCACCTGATGGTCAAGGCGGTCACCGACATCGGTCACCGGCTGGGCCTGGAAGTGATCGCCGAATGGGTGGCCGATGCCGAGACGGTGCAGGCACTGACCGCCCTGGGCGTGAACCGGGTGCAGGGCTTCAGCCTGCACCGACCGGAGCCGGCGCTGTTCTACCTGGACTGAGCGGCTCCTGAGTCACGGCTTCCCACTGGGTACCGCCACCGCCGGCGAGCGCTCGAAGCTGCCGGCGTAGCCGGGAAACACCACCGGGCTTTCGTAGCCATTGGCTGATACGGCCGAGACGCCGAAATACCAGTCGTCGATCACCACGTCCTTGATCACCGCATGGTCGACGTCGCCCACGGCACGCTGGTACTGCCACTGCGGCGCGGTGGTATCGCGCCAGTGCACGCGATAGCCGGCCGCGCCGGGGACCTTGTTCCAGCGCAAGGTGGTGTCGGTGGCCAGTGCGCCTGCGCTGTCCACGCCGGTCGGTGGCGCCGGTGCCCGGCTGAGCGTCGCCATGGTGATGCTGTTCAGCGCGGTGATGCGGGCCAGATAGCGGAAGTCGATGCCGTCGATGGTGTCGCCGTAATGCACGCCACCCTCGCTGCGCAGATCCTGATGCTGGCGGGTGTAATCCTCGTGCGGCTCGGTCACCCGCACCGCCGGAAAGCCGGCTTCGAGGAACGGCACCTGGTCACCACCGCGAGCATAGCGGTCGGTGCGATAGACCATGTGCACGCGGAAGTCGGGCAGGTATTGCCCGGCCACGCTGGCCATCAGGCGGGCGAGGTTGCGCGACGCCGAATCCACTTCGCCACCGTGATAGCGGCGGTAATTCGCCTGCGCCGGTGTTTCGTTGCTCTTGGTGCCTTCGGAGAAAATCCGCACGCTGGTGTTGTCGCGCGCGCCGTTCTGGCCGCGACTGTTGCCGACGATGTCGTTGTTCAACTCCGCTTCCACTTGCCAGTCATGGGCCACGGCGTAGTCCGCCAGCACCTTGCCGCCATACAGCCCCTGTTCCTCGCCCGACAGCGCGGCGAACACGAGGGTGGCGTCGTTGTCCTGCTTCGACAGCAGCCGTGCCGCCTCGATCAAGGCGGCCACGCCGGAGGCGTCGTCGTTGGCGCCGGGCGCGTCGCTGTGGCTGTTCATCACGTCAGTGACCCGCGAGTCGAGGTGACCGGTCATCACGATCACCCGTCGCGGGTCGCCGCGGCCACGCTTGATCGCGACCACGTCCATCACTTCGGTCGCCACCGGAATGCGCTTGCCGGTAAACATTTGCGACGGCGTGATCACCTCGATGCAGCCACCGCACTCGCGGGACATCGCCTCGAAGCGACGCTTCACCCAGCGTCGTGCCGCGCCGATGCCGCGGCTGTCCGAGGTGGTGTCGGACAGCGTATGCCGGGTGCCGAAGCCCACCAGCTGCGTGATCGTGCTGCGCAGTTCGGCCTCGCTCGGCGCACTGGCCAGCGCGTGCAGCGCCGGTTGTTCGCGCGGCACGGCTGGCAGGGTGGCGGCCATGCCGGCACTGGTCGTTGCCAGCAGGAGCATGGAAAGCAGGGGCGTGCTTCGACGCATCGGGAACAGCCTTCGGAAGGAAGGGCCAACCATACAACGTCGTGCCCGGGCCAGAGCTCCGCGGCAGCCGCGCATCGCGCATCGCCTGCACGCCACTTTCCGGTGTCTGTTGCTTGTGCGGCGGCGCATGCGACCATGCACGGATGAATCGGACCAACTCTCCCCGACTGGCAATCATTGGCGGCGGTCCGGCGGGACTGATGGCGGCCGAAGCGGCCTGCGCCGCCGGCATGGCGGTCGACCTGTATGACGCCAAGGGCTCGGTCGGACGGAAATTTCTGCTGGCCGGCAAGGGCGGCCTGAACCTCACCCATGACGAACCCCTGCCGCGCTTCGTCGAGCGTTACGGCGCGCGTCGCGACGAGGTGGCGCCTTGGCTCCAGGCGTTCGACGCGCAGGCGCTGCGCGCCTGGGCCAGCGGGCTTGGCGTCGAGACGTTTGTCGGCAGTTCCGGCCGCGTGTTTCCGCGTGACCTGAAGGCGGCGCCGTTGCTGCGTGGCTGGTTGCGCCGGCTGCGCGAATCCGGGGTCACCTTCCACATGCACCATCGCTGGCTGGGCTGGCAGGCGCACGATGCGCTGCATTTCGCCACGCCGCAGGGACAGCGGGTGGTGTCGGCGGAGGCAGTGATCCTCGCCCTCGGTGGCGCCAGCTGGCCGCAGCTGGGTTCCGATGGCGCGTGGGTGGTACCGCTGCAGCAGGCCGGCATCGACATCGCATCGCTGCAGCCGGCGAACTGCGGTTTCGAGATTCCCTGGAGCGAGCATCTGTCCAGCCGTTTCGCCGGTGCACCGTTGAAGCCGGTAGTGGCGCATTGGGTGGATCGCCGGGGCGTTGCCCATGCGCGCCAGGGCGAATTCGTGCTCAGTGAATACGGCATCGAGGGCAGTCTGATCTATGCCATCGGCGCCGACCTGCGCGAGCAGATTGCTGCGCAGGGCGAAGCGATGCTGCGGCTGGATCTGGTGCCGGGCTACACCGAAACGGTGCTGGCCGAACGGCTCGCCGCGCCGCGTGGCAAGCACAGCATCGGCGACTGGCTGCGTCGCCGCGCCGGCCTGGATCCGGCGAAATGCGCGTTGGTGTTCGAACTCGCCAACAAGTCTACGCTGGCCGACCCAACGGCGTTGGCGGCGCAGCTGAAAGCGTTGCCACTGCGCCTGCGTGCACCACGCCCGGTAGCCGAGGCGATCAGTACCGCCGGAGGCGTGCGGCTGGAAGCGCTGGATGAAAATCTGATGGTGCGTGATCGCCCGGGTGTGTTCTGCGCCGGCGAGATGCTCGATTGGGAAGCGCCCACCGGCGGCTACCTGCTCACCGCCAGCTTCGCCAGTGGACTGCTGGCCGGACGTGGTGCGGCGCGCTGGCTGAAGCGCTGACCCGCTGCGCCTTGCTCAGTTGGCGCTGCGCGGCACCAGCTTGATCTCGAACAGCGTCGGCCAGCACTTGCCGGTGACGAACAGACGCTTGTGCTGTGCATCCCAGGCGATCCCGTTGAGCACGTCGTCGACCGGGTTCGGCAACTGGCTGTTGTCGAACAAGCCGGCCAGATCGATCCAGCCGACCACGCGGCCGCTCTTCGGATCGATGCGCGCGATGCGCTCGGTCAGCCACACGTTCGCGTAGATTTCGCCGTCGACCCACTCCAGTTCGTTGAGATGGGTGACCGGCACGCCATCGGCGGTGACCTGGATGCGGCGGACTTCGGCCAGCGTTTCCGGATCCAGCACGCGCAGTTCCGCGCTGCCGTCGCTCATGTAGATGTGCTTGTCATCGCGGGTCAGCGCCCAGCCTTCGCCGGGATAGTTGAAGGTTTTCTTCGGCGTGAAGCTGGCTAGGTCGTAGACGAAACCGGTCTGGCTTTGCCAGGTGAGCTGGATCATCCGGTCTTTCCAGTCGACGATGCCTTCGCCGAAGTACTGCTTCGGCAGGCGATGACGCTGCACCACTTCTCCCGTTTCCAGATCGACTTTGCGCACGGTCGACTCGCCCACCTGGCCCGTGCTTTCGTACAAATGGCCGTCCTTGTAGAACAGGCCTTCGGTGTACGCAGCGGTGTCATGCGGATAGCTGTGCACGACCTTGAAGCCGTAGACCGGAATGGCCGCCCACGCGGGCGTGATTGCAGCGAACAGGACGAGGGCGAGCGTGCGATGGAACCAGTGCGGCATGGCAGGAGCTTCCGGCAAGGTGGACGCGCTCAGCCCAACGGCCGCACGCGGAAATTCCGGCCTTTGATCTTGCCGGCGCGCAATCGTTCCAGCGCCTTGTTGGCCAGTTCGCGGGTGATCGCCACGTAGGCACGGGTGGCGAACACGTCGATCTTGCCGATGTCCTTCGCGGCCAGCCCGGCGTCGCCGGTGAGTGCGCCGAGGATATCGCCGGGGCGCAGCTTGTCCTGCCTGCCGGCGTCGATCACCAGCGTTTTCATCGGCGCCAGATGCAAGGTCTTTCCGCGCGCTGGAGCGACCTTCAGCGGGCGCCACGGCAACGGCGTGCCGTTCAATTCCTCGATGTTCGCGGCCTTCGGTCGTTCGCGCGGCGTGCACAACGTGATTGCGAGGCCGGCCTGGCCGGCGCGGCCGGTGCGGCCGATGCGGTGGGTGTGGGTTTCCGGGTCGTGCGCGATGTCGTAACTGACCACCAGCGGCAGCGCCACGATGTCCAGTCCGCGTGCGGCCACGTCGGTGGCCACCAGCACGGCGCAGCTGTGGTTCGCGAAGCGCACCAGCACCTCGTCGCGGTCACGCTGGTCCATGTCGCCATGCAGCGCCAGTGCAGAGAAGCCGCGGCGGTCGAGTTCCTGCGCCACTGCATCCACCTCGCGACGCATGTTGCAGAACACCAGCGCCTGATCGACGACCGCGCCGCTCAGCAATTGCGCCAGCGCATCGGGTTTCTGTGTCGGCTCCACCTCGTGGAAACGCTGCTCGATCGCCGGCTTTTCATCGACCGGCGCATCCACCGTCACCTCGACCGGATTCTTTTGCACGCGCTTGCTCACCTCGCGGATCTCGTCCGGATAGGTGGCCGAGAACAGCAGCGTCTGATGGTGCTTCGCGATGCGGCCGATGATG
The DNA here is from genome assembly GCF_054061035.1 of Rhodanobacter sp. TND4EL1. Taxonomy (NCBI): domain Bacteria; kingdom Pseudomonadati; phylum Pseudomonadota; class Gammaproteobacteria; order Lysobacterales; family Rhodanobacteraceae; genus Rhodanobacter; species Rhodanobacter sp. TND4EL1. The sequence continues at coordinate 171,973 of NZ_JBSSDT010000004.1, read as the reverse complement.
TCGTCGATCGCCTCGGTGAAACCCATGTCGAGCATGCGATCGGCTTCGTCCAGCACCAGCACCTTGATCCCACCGCCATGCAGGCTCTCGCGCTTCAGGTGTTCCTGCACGCGGCCGGGCGTGCCCACCACGATGTGCGGGTCGTGCGTCAGCGAAGCCAGCTGCGGGCCCAGCGGCATGCCGCCGCACAGGGTCAGCAATTTCACGTTGGGAATGTTGGCCGCCAGCTTGCGGATCGCCTTGCTGACCTGGTCGGCCAGTTCGCGGGTCGGGCACAGCACCAGCGCCTGCAGCCGGATGACGTCCGGGTCGATCGACTGCAGCAGGCTCAAGCCGAACGCCGCGGTCTTGCCGCTGCCAGTCTGGGCTTGCGCGATCACGTCACGGCCCTCGAGCATCGGCGGCAGGCTTTGCGCCTGCACCGGCGTCATTTCGGTATAACCGAGGGTGTCGACGCTGGCGAGCAGGGCGGGTTTGAGCGGGAGCGTATGGAAGGCGGTCATGTGCCTATGATCGCACGGGCGCCCGGCGGCGACTTGCATCCGCGCGCCGGCTCGCCGACCCTGTACGGCTATCGCCTCTTGCCGACCACCGCCATGGATATTGTTTTCATCGAAGATTTGCGCATCGATGCCGTCATCGGCATCTACGACTGGGAGCGGCGCGTGCGGCAGACGCTGGCGTTCGACATCGAGATGGCGTTCGACAACACGGTGCCGGCGGCCAGCGACGACATCGCGCTGACGCTGAACTACAAGGACGTGTCCAAGCGTCTGATCGACTATGTGGGCGCGTCCAGCTTCGGCCTGGTCGAGACGCTGGCCGAGCGCTGCGCAGCGATCATCCGCGAGGAATTCGGGGTCAGCTGGGTGCGTTTGAAGCTGTCCAAGCCGGGCGCGGTACGCGGCGCGAAGTCGGTTGGGGTACGCATCGAGCGCGGTCTGCGACCGCAGTAAGACGGCGCCAGTGGTTGTTTCATCGGCGTCGGGTCCCCATCCTTTCAGGTTGACGTGATTTTCCGCGGGCCATGCCGCCCAGAGCCGTGCGCTGTTTTCGCGCACGGACCCACGAGCCGACAGGAACCCTGATGCAAAACCTGCAAGACCTGCTTGAACTTCCCTGGATGCGCACCACGCTGGGCGTGCTGGCCCTGCTGGGGTTGGCGTGGCTGGCGGGGGAGTTGGTGCGCCTGCTGTTGCGCCGTGTGGTCACCGGCATTGCCCGGCGCACGTCGACCCGTTGGGATGATGCACTGCTGGACTACGGCACGTTCCGCTGGCTGGCGCGAGCGTTGCCAGCGCTGATCGTCCAGTACGGCATCGTGCTGGTGCCGGGGGTGCCGGCGAGTACCGAAGGCTTGATCGGCAACCTGATGACGGCGCTGGTGGTGTTCTGCATCGTGATGGCGATCAGCGCCGCACTGTCGGCTTCCGAGGACATGTACCGGCAGACGCCGCGTGGCCAGCAGCGCTCGATCAAGGGGCTGGTGCAGCTGATCAAGATCGGCCTGTTCATCGTCGCCGCGTTGATCATCATCGCGGCCATCACCGGCAAGCAGGTGGGGTTGCTGCTGTCCGGCGTGGGCGCGATGTCGGCGGTATTGATGCTGATTTTCAAGGACACCATCCTGGGTTTCGTGGCGGGCGTGCAGCTGTCCTCGAACGACATGCTGCGGGTGGGCGACTGGATCGAGATGCCGCAGCTGAACGCCGATGGCGACGTGATCGACATTGCGTTGCACACGGTCAAGGTGCGCAATTTCGACAAGACCATCACCAGCATTCCGAGCTGGCGGCTGATCTCCGATTCGTACAAGAACTGGCGTGGCATGCAGGAAACCGGTGGCCGGCGCATCAAGCGCGCGATTTACCTTGATGCGGCCAGCGTGCACTTTCTCGATGAGAATGAAATCCGGCGACTGTCGCGACTGCGCCTGCTGGCCGACTATCTGCCGTCGAAAGAGCGCGACGTGCAGGAGTGGAATCAGGCGCTGGGCGAGGCCGCAGGTCTGCCGGCGAACCGCCGGCGGCTGACCAATCTGGGTACGTTTCGCGCCTATGTGCAGGCGTATCTGGACGGGCATCCGCGGGTTCATCGCGAGTTGAGCTGCATGGTGCGCCAGCTGGCCAGTGGTCCGCAGGGCATTCCGCTGGAGTTGTACTGCTTCACCACGACGGTGGTGTGGGCCGAATACGAAGGCATCCAGTCCGACATCTTCGATCACCTGTTCGCCTCGTTGCCGGAGTTCGGGCTGGCGCTGTATCAGCAGCCTTCGGGGCAGGACGTGCGGGCGGCGCTGGCGTTGCGCGACGAACAACCGGCAGAATCGACCACGGCGCAACCGGCGGTCGAACTCGACGAGGCATGAAATCCGTGGCGCGTGTCTATCTGAGTCTGGGCTCCAACCTCGAGCCGCATCGTCATCTGTCTGCCGCACTGGCGGCGTTGCGCGCGCGGTTCGGTGCGCTGGTGGTGTCGCCGGCGTATCGCAGCGCGGCGGTCGGCTTCGACGGCGGCGCCTTCGTCAACCTCGCCGTTGGGCTGGACACCGAATTGCCGCCCGAAGCGCTGAACGACTGGCTGCACGCGCTGGAAGACCTGCAGGGGCGCCGGCGCGACGTTCCGCGCTACTCCGACCGCACGTTGGACATCGATATCGTGTTCTATGACGACCTCGTGCTCGACGGCCCCGGTCACCTGCAGATTCCCCGCAACGAGTTGCAACATGCCTTCGTGCTCAAGCCGATCGCGGATATCGCGCCGGACTTCCGGCATCCTCGCAGCGGAGCGCGCATGGCCGAGTTGTGGGCAGCGTTTCCGGCGGGCGCCGAGCCACTTCAGCGCGAAGTGCTGGTGGAATAAACGACACGCACTTTCGCGCTGCCGCAACGGATGCTAGAAAGGGCGCAGCCAAAGTGGCACAGGACGGGGAGCGGACATGGCGGGGAAATTTGCACGCAGTTGGGCGTTGATGAAGGCGAGTGCGGCGGTGCTGCGCTCGGACAAGTCGTTGCTGTTGTTTCCGCTGTTGTCCGGCGTCTGCACGCTGCTGGTGGCGGCGAGCTTCCTGATTCCGGTGGGCATGATGGTGTTCGGCGGCGCCCATGTCGGCGAGGGTATGCATGAGCGCATGTCGGTCGGCAGCTACCTGCTGATGTTTGTGTTCTATCTGGTGCAGTACTTCGTGATCATCTTCTTCCAGACCGCGCTGACCGGCGTGGCGCTGATGCATCTGCGTGGCGAACCGACCAGCGTGCGCGCCGGCCTTGCGCTGGCCCGCGCGAAGCTGCCGCAGATCTTCGGCTATGCACTGATCGCCGCTACCGTCGGGCTGCTGCTGCGGATGATCCAGGAACGGCTCGGCCTGATCGGTCGTCTGGTGATCGGTTTCATCGGCCTGGCCTGGACCGTGGCCACCTTCCTGGTGGTGCCGGTATTGGCCAGCAAGAATGTGGGCCCGGTCGACGCAGTGAAGGAGAGCGTCGAACTGCTCAAGCGCAGCTGGGGTGAAAATCTGATCGGCAACGGCGGCATCGGCATCGTGTTCAGCCTGATGATGGTGCTGGCGGTGCTGGTCAGTGCCGCGCTGATCGGCGGCGCAGTGGCGTTGCAATCAGTGGCCGCGATCGCGGTGGCCGTGGTGATCGTGATCGTCGGTTTCATCCTGCTCGGCCTGGTCCAGGCCTCGCTGCAGGGCATCTACGCCGCCGCACTGTATCGCTATGCCGAAGCCGGGGAGGCCAGTGTGGGCTTCGACCAGGCGTTGCTGCAGCAGGCCTTCGCGCCGAAGAAAAAATAGCGCGCCCCCGTGGACAGGCAGGCATTCGCGCGATCGGAAGTTGGCAACCGCGTGATCAGTCGCGGGGATATTTTCTGGATGGCCGCCGATGAGGCGAGAGGTTCGCTGCCCGGGTCACCGCATCCTCATGTGGTGGTGCAGGAGGATGTGTTCAATCATTCGCGCATCGGCACGGTGGTCGTCTGTGCCCTCAGCTCCAACCTGCGCAGGGCGTCGGAGCCGGGCAATGTCCTGCTTGATCCGGGCGAGGCGGGCCTGGACAAGCACAGCGTGGTGGTTGTCTCGCAAGTGTCCTGTGTCTACAAGGAACGGCTCGGCGAACACATCGGTGCGCTTTCATCTGCGCGGGTTGACAGCATCATCGCGGGTCTGCGCTTTGTCCAGCGGGCTTTCCACCATCGACCCTGAGAACGGGCCGCCATCGTTCATACCGACAGCGTTCTTCCGCCGTCCACCCGGATGATCTGCCCGGTGACAAACGGCGCGTCGCGCAACAGCCACCGCACCGCACTGGCCACGTCATCGGGTGAGCCGGCGCGTTGCAGCGGTGTGCGTGCCAGCATCGCCTGTTGGTCGTCATACGGCTTGCCGTCGCCGGGCCACAACACGGCTCCCGGCGCGACGCCGTTGACGCGGATGTCCGGGCCCAGATCCAGTGCCAGCGAGCGGGTCATCGCGGCGAGTGCGGCCTTGGCCATGCAATAGAGCGGATGATCCGCCAGCGGGCGCTCGGCGTAGATGTCGATCAGGTTGACGATGCCGCCACGCGATGCGCGCAAGGCGGGCGTGGCCGCCTGGCTGAGGAAGAACGGTGCCTGCGCGTTGGAGGCAAACAGCTCGTTCCATTGCTGCGGCGTGGCCGTCTCCAAAGGGGTGGCGAAGAACGCCGAGGCATTGTTGACCAGCGCGTCGAGGCGACCGTAATGGGCCAGCAATTGGTCGATCATGGCGTGCAGTGCCGGCAGTTCGGCAAGCTCGGCTTGCAGCAGCAGGGTGCTGCCGCGGCGTTGTGTTTCCAGCTCATCGGCCAGCGCGCGTGCTTGGTCGGCGGAATGACGGTAGTGCAGGGCCACGTCGTAGCCGGCCGCATGCAGGGTGCGCGCAATCACCGCGCCGACCCGTCGGCCGGCGCCGGTGATCAGCGCCACCGGCCGATCCGCGTCGTGGGGATCATGAATAGGTGACATGCGGCGGCTCCGGCAAACAGACAACCTGCAGCTTGCCGCAAAGCCGCACCAACGTCATCCGGATTGCGCTCTACTCAGGCTGCTTCTTGCGCGTCTTGCCGGCGGCCTTGCGCGCCGTGCTGGCAACCTTGCGCGCGGCACCGGCGACGGCCTTGTCGACCAGCTTGTCGGCCACCCGGCGCATCGCTTTGGCTTTCGGCTTGGGCTTCGTTGACACGTCGGGCTTGCCGCTGGCTTCGTCGTCCGCGCCGCTTTCGTCCTCGATCGTCACTTCACTCTCGAACATCTCGATCGCGGTATGGGCGACTTGTCCGGTGTCGTAATACGCATACGCGCCGACGCCGAGCGCCCCCACCACCGGCAGCCAGCGCGACAGGCCCTTGCTGAGGGTGCGCTGGGTCAGCTTCACGCCGATCTGTTTGGCGACGCGTTCCACCACGCCGTAAGACACGCGCCGGAAAACCAGTCGGTCGCCCATGCGCACCACCAGGTCGCGGAACGCCTGCGCCGCGGTGTGACGGAACAGACACCACATCATCTGCTCGCGCCCCAACGTGGCATGGCGACCATAAGCGGCGGCGATGTCGCTGACCATCTGACCCTGGATTTTCCAGATCGCGATCAGCTCCGGCAGCAGGGTCAGCCAGCCCAGCGGACCGGGCGGCAACGCCAGCGAGCCGGCGGTCAGTGCGGCTCGCTGGGCAGCGCGATTGGCCAGTCTCCGCGCCTCGATGGCGGGCTCCTTGCTGCTGCCGATCTTGCTGTCGGGCACCTCGCTGACGAAATCGAGAATCGCCGCGGTGATGCGGCCCGGTTCGACCGGGGCGGGCACGGCGGCCACTTGCTGGCTGCTGGATTTGGTCATGCGTGACTCCATGAGGCGGGCAAGGCGCGGCGCGCGACCTTGGTTGTCCGTGCAGTCTATGGATGTCGCGTGAAGCGGGGCTCAATGCGACGCGCCGGCGGCGTGCTGCTGGATCAAGCGGAAGGCATGACTTCTGACCCGGGGTGATTCCTTGTTTGTGATGTTATAACATAACAACCAAATCACTTCGCCCCTGTTGGAAGCTCTCTCATGAAGCCCACTCTGCTCGCCCTGAGTCTTGCCGCCGCGCTGGTCACAACCACCGCTCACGCTGCCGTTCCAACCGCTCCTTTGGCGGCGCCACCAGCGGCGGCCAATGGCGATGACCCGACCGACGGCGGCAGTCGCAACCGGCAGCCGCAGGTGCAGGAGCTCGGCCCGATTTCGGTCTCGGCGGCGCTGGATCAGGCACGCAACGCGCTGTCGCCGGATACCGGCAGCAGCCAGTACGTGATCAGCCAAAAGGCGATCGCGCAATTGCCGCTGGGCCCGTCCACGCCGATCAACCAGGTGCTGCTGCAGGCGCCCGGGGTGGTGCAGGATTCCTACGGCGGCCTGCATGTGCGCGGTGATCACGCGAACCTGCAATACCGTATCAACGGCGTGATCATCCCCGAATCGATCGGCGGCTTCGGACAAAGTCTGGACGCCCGCACGATCGATACCGTGAAGCTGCTCGATGGCGCCTTGCCGGCGCAGTACGGCTTGCGCACGGCCGCCGTGGTCGACATCACCACCAGGAGTGGGCACGACCTCGGCAACGGCGGCAGCGTTGGCATCACCGGTGGCAGCCAGGGCACGCTGAACCCGAATGCGTCGGTGTGGGGCAGCAACGATCGCTGGAGCTGGTTCCTCACCGGCAACTACATGGAGAACGACGCCGGCATCGAGAATCCCACGGCCAGCAAGAAGCCGATCCACGACCACACCCATCAGGCCAAGGGCTTCGGCGACATCAGCTATCTGATCGACAACGATACCCGCCTGAGCTTCCTGTTCGGCGTCGCCAACAATCGCTTCCAGATACCCAACAACCCGGGGCAGACGCCGCAGTTCGGCTATCTCGACACGGTCGATTTCAACTCCGCCGACTTGAACGAGCGCCAGCGCGAAAACACCCGTTTCGGCGTGCTCGCCCTGCAAGGCAAGCTTGGTGCTACCGACTACCAGGTGTCGGTCGGCCAGCGTTACAGCAGCCTTGTCTACACACCCGACCGGATCGGCGAACTGATGTTCAACGGCGTCGCCTCCGCGGTCAGCCGCAGCAACCGCGCCAGTACCTTGCAGGCCGACTTCGCGATGCCGCTGGGCAATCGCCACACCTTGCGCTACGGCGTCTACGGCAGCTTCGAGCGTGCGGCCAGCGGCAACGATGCGTGGGTGTTCCCGGTGGACGCCGATGGCACGCCGACCAGCACCACGCCGCTCAACATTCTCGACGACAGCCGCCTCAGCGCGAAGACCTGGTCCGCCTACGTGCAGGACGAGTGGAGCTTCGCGGACAACTGGACCATGAATTACGGCGTGCGCGGCGACCGCTATCAGCTGCAGCGCACCGAAACCCAGTTGAGCCCGCGCCTGGGCCTGGTCTGGCAGGCTGCGGGCGGCACCGTCGTGCATGCCGGCTACTCCCGCTACTTCACGCCGCCAGCGACCGAAATGATCGCCAGCAGCAACATCGCCAGATTCGACGGCACCACCAACGCGGTGGCGGATAACGGCAACAACATGCCGCTGGCCGAACGCTCGGACTATTTCGATGCCGGCATCTCGCAGAACATCGGCACCGCCTGGACGGTTGGTCTGGATGCCTATTACCGCAAGGTGCAGCGCCTGCAGGACGAAGGTCAGTTCGGCTCCGCGCTGGTCTATTCCACGTTCAACTACGCCGCCGGTCGGGTGAAGGGCCTGGAATTCACCGCCAATTACGAGCAGGGACCGCTGTCGGCGTATTTCAACGCCTCGCTGGGCAAGGCCATCGGCAAGCGCATCATCACCAGCCAATACAACTTCGCTCCGGATGATCTGGCCTGGGTCAACGACCATTACATCTTCCTCGACCACGACCAGAAGCTGACCTCGTCCGGCGGCATCAACTACGCCTTGAGCGAGCGAACCCGCGTGGGCGCCGACTATCTGTTCGGCAGCGGCCTGCGCAAGGATGGTGAGGTGCCGAATGGTGCCTCGCTGCCGGCGTACTTCCAGTTGAACCTCAACGTATCGCACGACTTCGCCTTCGACGGCTTCGGCAAGCTGCATACCCAGCTGGCCGTGCTCAACGTGCTCGATCGCACCTACGAGCTGCGCGACGGCAGCGGCATCGGTGTCGGTGCGCCGCAGTTCGGTCCGCGCCGCGGCGTGTACCTGAGCCTGCAGAAAGACTTCTGAGCAGGGCAACGCGTGACGGTTTTGGCCATCACGCGGGTTCATCGGCGTCATCCGTTATCCTTGCGGCGCTGAAATCCAGAGCCGCAAGCATGAAAAGCCGTTTACCTGAAGCCAGCGCCGACGAGCGCGCCCACTCCGACCACTTGCTGCAACTTTTGCGCGAGCAGATCGCCTCGCACGGTCCGATGCCATTTGCGCAGTACATGGAACGCTGCCTGTACGCGCCAGGGCTGGGCTATTACAGCGCCGGGCGCACCAAGTTCGGTGCGGCCGGCGATTTCGTCACCGCGCCCGAACTGGGCGAGCTGTTCGCCGGCTGCGTGGTCAATGCGGTGCAGCCGGTGCTGGCGATGCTGGGTGATGCGGCCGACTTTCTCGAGCTGGGCGGCGGCAGCGGCGCGTTCGCCGAGTCTGCGCTGAAGGCGCTGGCAGCCAGCGGCACGTTGCCGCGCAATTACCTGATCCTGGAACCCAGCGCCGACCTGCGCGAGCGCCAGCGCGAGCGGCTGCGGGCCAATCTGCCGGCCGAGCTCAACGCCCGCGTGGCCTGGCTGGATCGCCCGCCCGAGCAGGACTGGCGCGGCGTGCTGTTCGCCAACGAGGTGATCGACGCCCTGCCAGCCACCCGTTTCACGGCGCGCGCCGGTGAAATCTACGAGGAGCACGTGGTGCTGGACGGCGAAGGTCGTCTTTTGCGCACCGATCGTCCGGCCGATGCGCTGGTGTCCGGTGCCGTGCGTCATGTCGAGCGTGATCTTGGTGCCGACTTTGCCGACGGCTACCGCTCGGAAATACTGCCGCAGCTGCCGTACTGGATCCAGGCGGTGGCCGGTTCACTCACCTCCGGCCTGATGTTGTTCATCGACTACGGTTACGTGCGCCGCGAGTTCTACCTGCCCGAACGCGACGACGGCACCCTGATGGCGCATTACCGCCATTACGCGCACAACGATCCGCTGTACCTGCCGGGTTTGAATGACCTCACCGCGTCGGTCGACTTCACCGCGCTGGCCGAGGCCGGCAACAGCGCCGGCTTCGGTGTGGCGGGGTATTTGCCGCAAGCCCAGTTTCTGATCGGCGCGGGCTTGCAGCAGGTATTTGAGGACGCCCACGAAAAGGCAGCTGACGAGCACGCCCGATACCGGCTTTCGCAACAGGTGAAGCGCCTGATGCTGCCCGACCAGATGGGCGAGCGCTTCCAGGCAATGCTGTTCGCGCGCGGGCTGGACGCGCTGCCGCTGCCGGCGGAGTTGCTGGCGGCCGACCAGGGCGGGCGGCTTTGAACGAACCCGGACCGGTCCATCCGTCCACGCGGCTGCGCTGGCACACCGCCTGGGTGGTGCTGGGCGCGTTGATCATGGCCTGGACGCTGTGGATGGCGTTGACGCCGGATCCGGACATCACCCTGGATTTCCCTGACGGCGACAAGCTGCTGCACGCGACCACCTTCACCTGCCTGATGGGCTGGTGGGGCAACGTCTATCGTGAACGCCGCCCGCGCGCCTGGGCTGCGCTCGGCTGTCTGGCGTTCGGCGTCTTCATCGAGTTTGCGCAGTGGCTGGATCCGCCCCGCGATGCCGATGCCTTCGACGTGCTGGCCGATGGCATCGGCATTCTCATCGCACTGCTCTTGCTGCGTACTCCGCTCGCCAGGGTGCTGGCGAGCGTGGAAGCCTTTTCAATGCAGCGTCGCGGGCACTGATCCAGTCGAGCTGGCCGGTGCGGGAGCCGTGCTCGCCGGTGCGGGAGCCGAACTGGCCGGCGCAGGCAGCGGTTCCACCGGCGTCGAATCGGCCGGGCGGCGCACCAGCTGGCCGCGCTTGAACAGTTCGCTGGCGACCTGGTAGTAGGCGATGGCGTCGGCGATCTGCTCCTGGTTCTGCGGCTCGATCGGGGTGGCGTCGCCGGTGGCGTAATCCGGCTTCATCTGCTCCAGTTTGCGCTGTGGTTCCAGCACGGTGAGCACGTCGTCATGCAGGTAGCCGAGCTTCTCGTAGGTGGCCGGGAACGCGCGCTCGCGTCCCGCTTCCAGCTGGAACAGGTCGTAGCCGAAAAAGCGCGTGCGGTAGCTGAAGTTGAGCAGGCCGAGCACGGTCGGCGCGATGTCGACCTGACCCATCAGCCGGTCCACCCGCTGTGGCTTGATCTGCTTCGGCGCGTAGATCCACAGCGGGATGTGATACCGGTTGATCGGCACGCTGGTCTTGCCCGCGCTGGAAGCGCAATGGTCAGCGGTGATCACGAAGATGGTGTCGTCGAAATAGGATTTTTCGCGCGCGCGCCGGATGAAGTCGCCGATCGACCAATCGGTGTACGCCACCGCACCCTCGCGGGTGCCGTTGGCCTGCTTCACGCGGCCGGCCGGAAAGGTGAACGGGCGGTGGTTCGAGGTGGTCATGATGTGCAGGAAAAACGGCTTGCCCTCGGCGTGGATCTGGTCCATCTGGCCCAGGGCCAGCGTGTACAGGTCCTCGTCGGCCACACCCCACACGTTTTCGCCGTGAATCGTAGCGTTCTTCGGGATGTCGCGCCGGTCCACCGCGCGATAGCCGTTGCTGCCGAAGAACTGGTTCATGTTGTCGAACTCGCCATACCCGCCATAGACGAAGTCGGACTGGTAGCCGCGATCGTTGAAAATGTCGGCCAGCGAGAACAGGTTTTCGTTGTTGTGCGCCTTCACCAGCGAATCGCCCGGCGTCGGCGGCACCGACAGCGCCAACGCTTCGAGTCCGCGCACGGTGCGTGTACCGTTGGCATACAGCTTGTCGAAGAACAGGCTCTGATCGACCAGTGAATCCAGATACGGGGTGATCTTCTCCTGGTTGCCAAAGGTGCCGAGGTAATCGCCGGACAGGCTCTCGACGCTGATCAACACCACGTTCAGGCGCTTCTCCGGACCGTTGCGACGGATCGCGCGGGTGAGGTCGCGCGGGTCATTGCTGACGTAGCTGGAATCCGGTGTTTTCAGCATGTCACGCACGCGGCGATAGGCTTCGTCGTCCGGCAGGGTACGGTAGAACTTGGCGTAGTCGAGATGACTGCTGCGGAACGCGTTGAAGAACTGGTAGATGCCGTTGCCGGCCAACTCATTGACGTAGTTGTTGCCGGTGCGGTCCTTCATGCCGCCATTCACCGCGGCCACCGAGATCACCGTCAGCACCAGCCAGAGCAGGACCACCTTGCCACGTTGCCAGAAGCGGCTGCCATCATCGCGCGCCCGCAGGCCGCGCCGACCGAGCGCAAACACCACCAGTGCAAGCACGGCCAGCAAGGCCACCCACAGACCGATCGGATAGGACTCGCGGATATTGCCGATCACCTCGGTGGTGTAGACCAGATAGTCCACCGCGATGAAGTTGAAGCGCACGCTGAATTCGTTCCAGAACACCAGCTCCGATGCACCCACGAACAGCAGGCCGTAGATCAGCAGCAGCGCGAACACGTACAGCACCCACTGGCCGATGCGCGAGGTGTAGGTGAACGCCGCCAGCGGCAGCACGAACAGGAACGGCAGGAACACCGGCCAGGTCTGCTTGAGACTGGCGTGGTAATGCAGGTGCAACGCGCCGATGCAGAGCGCGCAGGCCAGCGCCATGGCGGCGGCGTAGATCAGCCAGCGCAGCAGCGGCGCCATTCGCCGGGAGCGGGTCGGCACGATCCACAGGAACAGCACCAGCGGCCAGGCCACATAGATGAAGGTGACCACGTCGTAGAACAGTCCCACGCCAAAGGCATAGGCCAGGTTGAATGCGGTGTGCGGCACCTCGGCGCCGGACATCACCAGCAAGGCCACGCGGGTGGCGAAGCTGATCGCAAGATAAGTGATCGCCAGCCACAGCAGCGGACGGAAGCGCTGGCGCAAGGGGGAGGTCGGGTTAAAGGCGCTCGACACGGGCAACTCCGGCAAAGGTAGACAGCAGCCGCCCGCGCGGGGCGAAATCATTGCGCCTTTATACCCCGGATCGGCTTTCCGAAGACTTAGCCTTCCGTTCCGCGATGGCATGGACGCGCGCGTTTTCCATCGCCTGTCCGATCGCCGGGCCGGCCATGCCCTGCGCGATGAACCCGGCGGCATCGACCGCGGCGGCGGCGCCGCGCGCCTGGCGCAGATAATCGGCCTGTGGGTAGGCGTCGTCGCCGTGACCCAGCCGGCCGCGCTTGTCCGCCATGCAGGCGGCCAGGAAAAGGTCGAGTCGCGCCGGCCGTCGCAATGCGTCCGTCGCGGTCAGCAGTTTCAGCACGGTGACCGGTTTCAACTCGAACGCGCGGTGCGCGTTCAGATGCTCGCGGCAAACCAGTTCGGCCAGCGTGGCGTGTTCCGTGGGTACCTTCAATCGCGCGGCCAGCGCCCGCAGCGGCGCCACGCCGCGATGTTCGTGACCGATGTGGCGCGGCAGTTCATCCGGCGGGGTCAGAGCCTTGCCGAGGTCATGCGTCAGCGCACAGAAACCGACCACGTCGTTGCCCGGCGCCAGTTGTGCGGCCGCATCCAGCACCATTTCCACATGCACGCCGGTGTCGATCTCCGGATGAAACTCGGCCCGCTGCGGCACGCCGTACAGCGCATCCACTTCCGGAAACAGCACGGCCAGCGCACCGCAGTCGCGCAACACGCGCAGGAACGCCGACGGCTGCGCCTCGCCCAGTGCCTTGCGGGTTTCCGCCCAGACCCGTTCGGGCACCAGGTGATCGACCTCGCCATCGGCCACCATCTGCCGCATCAACACCATCGTTTCCTCGGCCACGCTGAAGCCGAGCGGCGCGAAGCGCGCGGCAAACCGCGCCACCCGCAACACGCGCACCGGATCTTCCACGAACGCCGGCGACACGTGGCGCAACACCCGCGCCTCGATGTCCGCCACGCCGCGGTGAGGGTCGGTCAGCACGCCGTGTTCGTCCTCGGCGATCGCATTGATGGTGAGGTCGCGCCGCGCCAGGTCCTGTTCCAGCGTCACCGTCGCATCGGCCTGGAACACGAAGCCGTGATAACCACGCCCGGTCTTGCGCTCGGTCCGCGCCAGCGCATATTCCTCGCCCGTGTCGGGGTGAAGAAACACCGGAAAGTCCTTGCCCACCGGCTTGTAACCCAGGGCCAGCAACTCTTCCGGCCGTGCACCGACGACCACGCGGTCATGATCGACCACGCCGCGCTTCAGCAGTTTGTCGCGGACCGCGCCGCCAACCAGATAGATGTGCATGACAGGATGATGCCATGCGTTGCGTGCGGGATGCGCTGCTCCGCGCTGGGGTGGTGCCGCTCCATTCGCCGTGGGTACGTCAGACGTCAGCGGCCAGGACCCCAGCTGCACGCAACTTCGCGCGCAGCGCATCCAGCTTTTCGCCGTAGCGCGAACTGCGCGCCGTATCGCTTCGCAACGGCTGTCGTACCTGCGCCGCGCTGATGGTCAGCACGGTGCGGGATGATTGGTGGAAGGCCAGGCAGGCCGGGTCGAATGGCAATCCGCAGAAATGCAGCAATCGACGGATTTGTGCCTCGGGATCGGCTTGCAGCGCTTCGTACTGGTGATCGAAGAACTGCGCGGGATAACGCTGTTGCCAGAGTTGGCAAAGGTCAGCGTAGCCGCCGTAGTAGTCGACGATGTCGTCGAGGTCGTAGCTGTAGTGGACGGACTGGTTGCCGAACAGCTGGCGATACAGGGCGAAGCAGGTTTCCAGCGGATCGCGGCGGGAATTCACCACGCGGGCACCGGGCAACATCGCAAGGGCAGCGCCGACGAAGGCCCAGTTGTCGACGTTCTTGTCGGTAAAACGCAAGCCGTGCAATTGCCATTGTTGGGTACGGGACAAGTATTCGTTGCCCAGCCGCTGCCAGTCTTCGGCCGTGGCCGCCGGCACCCACGCCGGGAACGGCTGTCCGCGGCGCGTGGATTCCTCATTGAGCAGTTGCGGCAGGGTGAGGATTTCGTCGGCTCCTTCTACCTGCGGATGCGAGGCCAGGATCTGTTCGGTGAGGGTGGATCCGGAACGCGGCAGGCAGACGACAAAGATGACCTGCTTGCCCAGCATCGCATCCAGCGGCGTGGGCAACGGCCTGCCGAAAGCCTCGGCAATCGCATTCACGCGGGCACGCTCCTCTTCCCGACTCCAGTAGATGGAGCGTCGCTTCACGGCATTGGCGGCGGTGACGGCATCGAACGCATCCAGGTAGTCGCCCTGGTCTTCCAATGCCTGCGCCAGAGTGAAGCCCAGCAGCAGGTGCGCGTCGTCGGACAGGTTCGGACGGGCGAGCTGTTGCTGCAGCTGGCTGACGTCATCCGCACTGAAGCGCTCGACCTTCATGTTGGCCAGGGCGAACCACGTTGCGGCGCAGTCGGGTTGCTGCCGCAGCGTCTCGCGATGGGTGGCAATTGCGCCGGCCGTGTCTCCCAGCGTGGAAAGTACGGTCGCCAGGGCATTGCGTGCTTGCAGGTAGGCTGGGTCGATTGTCAGAGCCTTTTGCAAAGCGTCGCGGGCGTGTTCCATGCGCGCACAAAATTGCAGGCCCTTGCCGAGGTTGTACCAGCCCGAGGCCACGTCGGGAGCGAGCGCGGTGGCGCGTCGCAGATAATCCAGGCCTTCGTCGGACGCACCGGTTTCGATCAGTGCGCTGCCCAGATTCATGTTGAGCGTGGCGTCATCGGGTCGCGCGGAGAGCGCTCGTTGCAGATGGCCAATGGCCTTCGCCGCGTTGTTGCCCATCAGTGCAGCGATCCCGGCCAGGCGATGGGCTTCGGTGCATCCGGGAGCCGAGTCCAGTACGCGAGCAATCAATTGTTCGGCGTGATCGAGCTGACCGCGGCTCAGGGCGCCCCGTGCCTCGACGAGCTGCTGGAGCGCTGCCGGCGAAAGCTCGACGGGCGTCTGCAGGTGGGGTGTTACCGGGTTGCCAGACATGTTCAGCGATTCCTGCGCAAGTGGAAAATCATGGTAGAGGAAGTCATGCCGCAATGGCCGCCAATCCTCAGGATGCCCCGCTGCTACGGACGGGCGCGGGACATCTTCGTTCCCGGAAATGTGGTCTTGATCCGGAAATGCCGCGCTGATCGACGCTTCCAGATGCGGTGTCCCTCGCTTAAGCTGGCTGCCAAGGGGTAATCCGGGAAGGGGAAGATGACGCAAATGCAGGTTCATCCGCTGCTGCGGGACCGTGCCGTCGGTCTGCCGCTGGCGGCGCGCCAGCGTTACGACGAGGCCACGATCGCCTTGGCCCGCCGCGATCTGGATGTGGCAAGCGAGGCACTGAGCGGGCTGCGCGTGCTGGCGCCTGACTTTGTCGAGGCACGACGCCTGCAAGGATTGGTGACCCACATGCGTGGCGACCATGCCGCGGCCGTGGCAATCCTGCGCGAGGCGCTGGCCGCCCATCCCGACAACGCGCTGCTGCACATGAACCTCGGCATGGCGTTGTATGGCTGCGGGGAGTTCGCCACGGCGTTCTCCTCGTTGCGGCGTGCCTGCGAACTGGCGCCCGATTTTGCGCCGGCATGGTTCAGCCTGGGCCGGGCCTTCCAGCATCAGGGCCGTTCCGCAGGCGCGATCACGGCCTTGCATCGCGCGGTGGATCTTGCCCCTGAGGATGCGGTGATGCGCAGCCTGCTGGCCGAGGCGCAGGCCAGCCTGGGTGCGGTCGCCGCCGCGTGCACGAACTATCGCGAAGCGTTGCGGCATGAGCCGGATCAGGCCGAGGCATGGCTCGGCTTGGCCCGAATGCAGGGCGAGCGGTTCACCCACGACGATCTTTCCCGTCTGAAACAGGCCATGCAGCGGCCCTCCACGTCGTCGCAGGCGCGCGTGATGCTGGGCTTCGCACTGAGCCGATGCCTGGAAGATCAGGGCGACTACCACGCGGCCTTCCGCGCACTGCGCAAGGCGAACGGGCAGGCGCGCAAGCAGGTGGGCTGGAATGCGGCGGTGGTCTCCGCGAGGGTGGCAGGCATTCGCGCGGCGTTCGCACAACCGTCGGACGACGTCGAGGACCCGGGGCTGGGCGGGCAGGTGATCTTCATTGCGGGCCTGCCGCGCGCCGGCGGTGGGCTGCTGCGACGAGTGCTCGCTGGCCATGCGCAGGTGGACGCGAGCGATCGGCCGCAGCATTTGCGGGAGGTCATCGAGGAGGAATCGAAGCGCCGGCAGCAGGGGTTTCCGCAATGGACTCTCGCGGCGACGCCGGCGGACTGGGCGCGGCTTGGGCGTGAATACCTCGCGCGTGCCATTCGCACGCCGGATGACAAACGCTGGTTCATCGACCAGAGCGATCAGGACTGGCACCTGATGGATGCGGCGATGGCGATGTTGCCCGGCGCGCGCCTGGTGGATTGTCGGCGCGACGCCCTGGAAAACTGCTTCAGCTGCTATCGCCAGCTGTTCGCGCGTGCCCACGAGTTCAGCTATGACCTCGACGAGCTGGCCAGTTTCTGGCGCGACTACGATGGCCTCGCCACGCCCTGGCAGCAGCTGTATCACGGGAGGGTGTTCGTGCATCAGCACGAGTCCCTGCTGGCCGATCCGCCGTTGCAGCTGCACCGATTGCTGGCTTTTCTGGGATTGGACGAGGACCGGCACTGTCTGGACGTCCATGCGAACAAACGCCAGGGCGCGGCCGGCAACGCCGTGCGTTTGCGTGGACCGTTGCGCTGGCAGGAGCCGCGCGCGCCGCGCTACGCGAGCAAACTGGACCGCCTGCGCGTGCTGCTGGGTCTGCGCTGAATCGGTTTGCCGCGGACCTTCAGCGACGCAGGGATCGCGCCGCCGACAGCCGGCGTTGTCGGGCCGGTTCCTGCAGCAGTACCGGCAACCATGAGGTCAGCGCTTGCGGCGTGATGCCGAGTGCGGCGTAACCGTCCATCTTGCCCACTGAATCGGTGCGCAGCGAGCGGAAGTTGTCCAGCGAAAAAGGCTTGCCGGGCAGCAACTCGGCGAACTGCGCCTGCAACTGTCCCAGGCTGTCCGGCAGCGCGATGATCGGTGTCCGCAGGCCGGCTGCGTCGCGGATCTTGTGCACGATGTCGCCCAGGGTGAACACCTCCGGGCCGTACAGCTCGAAGCTGCGTGTCTGGCCCAGCCGTTCGTGACCCACGCAGCGTGCGATGGCTTCCGCCACGTCGCCGACCCAGGTCGGCGCCATGCGCGCCTTCGCGCGCGCCAGCGGCAGCGCCGGCATCTTCCGCAGCAGCGCGGCGAAACGACTGACCAGACCGTCGGCGTGTCCGAACATCACGCTTGGCTGGTAGATCGTCCCGTTGAGGGCGGATGCCTTGACCAGTGCCTCGGCCTCGCCCCGCGTCTTCAGATATTGGGACAGGCCCTGGCCGGCCTTCAGCGAACTCATCTGATGCAGGCGGCGCACGCCGCTGTCGTTGCAGGCGGCGATCAGGCGGCGGGTCAGTTCAACGTGCGTGGCCTGAAAACTGTGCCGACCACCCTGATTGAGAATGCCGACCAGATTGATCACCGCATCGGCCCCGGCCAGATGATTACGCAGCACCGCGTCGTCGTAGATGTCGGCACTGTGCACGCTGACCCCCGGCAACACGCCCAGCGCACGATGCTGCGCGCGATTGCGACTGAGCAGCACGATGCGATGGCCATCGGCGGCCAGTCGCGGTACCAGATGCTGGCCGACGAAGCCGGTGCCGCCGAGGATGACAAGTTGCTGTGCGGCCATGTGCGGCGTTCCTTGGTGAAGCGGTTGCGGTGGTGGATCAGGGGGAAACGCTGCGGGCCGGGTCTGGCGTCGGGGCCGGGCAGCTCACCTCGCGTCGCGGCGTGCCGCTGCCCGGCAAGGCATACGGCTGGCCAATGGCGTTCATGCGCGTGGCCAGCGGCACCACAGTGCGACCGTCCAGCCGCCAGTCGTAGATCACGCTGAACGCCATCACGCGCGCCACGTACTCGCGGGTTTCCTTGTAGGGAATGGTGGCGACGAACAGTTCGGTGGGCAGCGTGCCGCGGGCGGCCAGCCACTGGTCCACCTTGTTCGGGCCGGCGTTGTAGGCGGCGCTGGCCAGCCACGGCGAACCGTTGAAGCGTGCCGCCATCTGCGCCAGGTAACGGGTGCCCAGCGCGATGTTGGTCGCCGGGTCATACAGGCTGTCGCCACCGGTCCAGTTCAGCCCATTGCGCCTGGCCACCAATGCGGCCGTGTCCGGCAACAGCTGCATCAAGCCGCGTGCATCGGCGCCGGAACGGGCATCGCTCATCCAGGCGCTTTCCGCCCGCAGGATCCCGTAAGCCCACGCCGGCTCGATGCCGGCCTGCTCCGCTTGCGGCACCAGGCCATCCTGGCTGGCCAGCGGGAAGCGCATTGCGTACAGGCGCAACGCGTCGCCGCTGCTGAAGGTGAACACGGCGCGGTCGTACCAGCCGCGGCGGTTTGCCATGTCGGCCGCCACGCGCAAGGTGGCGGCATCGCTGCCGCGCAACGCGCGTGTCCATTCGCGCCGCGCCAGTTTCGGCAGGTCCACGGCGTAGAGTTCGAACGCACGCACCAGCCCCGGCATGGCCAGCAACTGCTGTTCGCGTTGCGGGTCGTCGGCGAGGGTCAGCGGGCAGATCGCATACGGCTGATCCAGCTCGTCAGCGGAGAGGAAGCCGAAAAACGTCGGCTGGCTGGCCTGGGCGACGAACTGCTGGCGTGCTTCGGCCGGGCGACCCAGCGCCGCCAGCGCGCGACCCCGGAAGTACTGCCACTCACCATCCTGCTGCTGGCTGGGGGGCATGGCGTCGAGGCCGGCCAGTACCTCGGGCCAGTTCTGCCGGGCCAGCGCCACGCGAACGCGCCATTCGCGCGTGCTGTCGTTCTGCGCCGCGGCCGGCAGTGCGATCAGGCGCGCCAGTGCGCCATCGTTGAAGTCGGTGGCATGGAACAGCGCCAGGTTCTGTTCGATGCGATTGTGCTGAGCCTCGCTCAGGGTGAACCGTGACTGCAGTTGTTGCCATGCCGCGTCGGCGCTGATGCTCTGGCGCCGGGCCAGTCGCGTCAACGCCAGCGTGACGGCCTCGCGTTGGCGCGTGCCGTCGGGCCAGTTCGCCGCGTCGACCACGGCCGCGGCAGGATCGCGCAGCGCCAGTGCCAGTTGCAGCGCCGTGGCGCGATCGTTCGCAGGCAACCAGGCGGCAAGGCTGGCGACCGTACCGGCCTGGCCGGCGTCCACCGCGCGATCAATCCGCGTCCACAGCCGGGCGTCGGTGAGCAAGCCCTGATCGTGCGCCGCGGCAAGCACCGGGTCGCAGGCAGCAGGCAGGTTGGCGCGGGTCCACAGGTCGGCCAGGTCGCGCTGAAAGTCCAGCTTGCCACCACCAGCCAGCCGCGCCTGCAGCGCATCGCAGCTCAGCGCGTCGCCGAGGCCAGGCTGGTACATCGCCAGAAAGCCGCTCCAATCCTGTCGGCGTGCCAGTTCCTGCAGAAACGCGCGGCGCAGATCGGCAGCCGGCAGCCAGTCCGGATATTGCTTGAGATAAGCCTCCACACTGGCCCGGTCCAGCTGCCGGATATCGTGCTGCATGGCGGCAGCGGGCAAGTACGGATACAGCGGGTAGTCGCCCAGGCCGCTGGCCAGCTGATGCCAGCCGTCGCCGCCCTGTTGGGCCGACGCGTAGGCCTGCTTGAAGGCGGCGCGCTGCGCGGCCGTGGGCGTGGCAGCCATGGCGGCCGAGCCGGCCAACAGCAAGCTGCCGGTCAGGGCAAGCCAGAGCAGCCGCACACGACGCGACGAAGCGGGAAAAAACATGACAACTCCTGGGCTGGAACGCGGCCAGTGTAGTGGATGGCCTCTCTCCACTTGTCGGCATTCGGTGAGTGGATGGCAATCGCCCTGCTAAGCTGCGGTGCTTCGTCCACGCGTTCTATCGGGATCGGCATGTCGCCAGCTGTTTCGCCTGTTTTTCGTCGCGTCTGGCCGGCGTGGCTTGGCCTGGTGATCATGGCGCTGGCCGCGATGGGCTGGTGGTGGACGATCGGTCGGCCGGTGAGTTTGCCGGATGCGCCGTCGTCGCGAATTGCCTGTGTCTCGTACGCGCCGTTCCGGCGTGCTGGCGAGACACCGCTGGATCCACGCGCCTATATCAGCGCCGAGCGCATCGAGGCGGACCTTGCCGCGTTGTCGCAGCGCTTTGACTGCGTACGCACCTACTCGCAAGGCCAGGGCCTCAGCGAGGTGCCTGCCATCGCCGAACGCCACGGCATGAAGGTGTTGATGGGTATCTGGCTGGGTGGCGATGCGAAGGCAAACGCCGAACAGGTGCGGCTGGGCATTGCCACGGCGAACAAGTATCCGCAGGTCTTGCGCGGGGTGATCGTGGGCAACGAAGTGCTGTTGCGCGGCGAGTTGTCGTCGGCGCAACTGGCCGGCTATCTGCAAGAAGTGCGCAAGGCGGTCAGCGTGCCGGTGACCTATGCCGACGTGTGGGAGTTCTGGTTGCGTCATCCCGAACTGGCGGGGTCGGTCGATTATCTGACCATCCACATCCTGCCGTACTGGGAGGATCAGCCAGTGTCGCCCGAACGCGCGGTAAAGCATGTCGCCGACGTTTACGCGAAGGTGCAGCAGGCATTCCCCGGGCGAACGGTGATGATCGGCGAAACCGGCTGGCCGAGCGCCGGACGCCCGCGCCAGGCGGCCAGCGCCAGCGTCGTCAACGAGGCGCGCTATCTGCGCGAGTTCCTGCTGTACGCGGCCAGCGTGCACATGCCGTACAACGTGATCGAAGCCTTCGATCAGCCGTGGAAGCGCGCGCAGGAAGGCACCGTGGGTGGCTACTGGGGCATCTTCGATGCGCAGGCGCGTCCCAAGTTTCCGATGCAGGGGCCGGTGACGGAAGCGCCCCACTGGTGGGCTGGGTGGCTGGCTGGCTTCGCGGGCGCCGGACTGTTCGTGCTGGTTGGCGGCTGGCGGCGGCGCTGGCACGACGCACGCGGCTGGTGCGCGCTGGCGCTGGCTGGCGTGGCCAGCGGCGGGGCACTGGCCTGGCAGTTCCGGCAGATGTGGTTTGCCTGTCGCGACCTCTGGGAGTGGACGGTTTCGCTCGCTGCCTGCGTGCTGGCGCTGCTCACCGCATGGCGTCTGGCGCACTGGATCGCCAGCCGCCTGTGCGGCGTGGCGCCTGCCGCCATGCCGCGCACCTGGTGGCGGCTGGGCTGGCTGTTTGCGTTGGCGTTCTATGGTTTGCTGCTGGTGGTCGACGGGCGCTATCGCGACTTCCCGCTCGGGCTTTTCCTGCTGCCTTGTGCCGGCCATGCCCTGGTCGGCTGGTTGACGGATCGCGGCACGCCGTCGATGCCGCTGCTGGAGGAGCGTTTCCTCGCCTGCGCGTTGCCGCTGCTGGCAGCCATCGTCTTGCTGCAGGAAGCCGGGCTTACGTGGGTCGCCTGGCTATGGCTGGGTGTGAATCTGCTGCTGGTGATCCCGGTGCTGTGCGCGTGGCGGCAGGCGGTCCGCCTGCAACCTGATCAAGCGTAGGCAGCCCAGCAGCAAGGCCAGCGCGCCGCTTTCGAAGCAGTACAACTGCAAGGCGACGATACCCAGCGCCGCAGCCAGCCATGCCAGCCACGGGCGCCGCCACAATAACGCCGCGACGGTCGCGACCACCGCGGCAATGCCGTACACGTTGTGCAGGAAACCCCATACCAGCCATTGCCGCCACGGGCACCACCACGGGCCGTGGCCGCCGCCGCATTGCTGCGCCATCGAGCCGGGTTCGACCACGCCGTAGCGCAACCACGCCACCAGCAGGGCCACCAGCAGCAGGGCCAGCCAGGGCCAGGCGAGTTGCCACCGGGTCGATGTCATCGGCGGCGCCTGGCCGTGGCCTTGGTGCCCACGGTGGCCGGCAGCCTGATTTCCGCGGCCAGCGGCAGATGGTCGGAGAACGCCTGTGGCAGCGCCCAGGTCTTTTCCAGCGTGATCGCCGGTGAGGTAAGGATGTGGTCGAGCGCCCGGCTCGGCTTCCAGCTGGGAAACGTCGGCGTGGACTGGGCCGGCGGTTGCAGCGTCGACTTCGCGAAAAGATGCTTCATCTCGGCGCTGTCGGGTTCGGCATTGAGGTCACCCATCAACACCGCGTGCGGAAAGTCCTGCAGCAACTCGGCGATGAAGCCGAGCTGGCGGGCGCGTGCCTGGGCGCTCAATGACAGGTGCGCAATCATCACCGCCAGTGCGTTGTCGCCTTCGCCAAACTGGGCCAGCAGGGCGCCGCGGCCCGGGATGCGGCTGGGCAGCGGATAGTCCATCACCGAGTGCGGTTCCAGCCGGCTGATCAGGCCGTTCGCGGAATGCGCCAGCTTGGCCATGGCGCGATTGGGCTGGTGGCTCCAGAACGGCAGGCCGGAGGTTTCGGCCAGGTAGCGGGTCTGGTTGAGGAAGCCCGAACGCAGGCTGCCCGCGTCGGCTTCCTGCAGGCCGATCACGTCGAACTGCGCGAGCACTTCGGCGAGCCGATCCAGATTGTCCATCTTGCTGCGCCCCGGCAGCACTGCACTGAGGCTGCGGGTCACGTACTCGCTGTAACGCTGCACGCTGGCGCCGGCCAGGATATTGCAGCTCAGCAGACGCAGGTGCCGCTCGGCAGCGGCAGTAGGGACAGGGACGCCAGTCATTGCGGGGCACTAAGCGAAAAGGGAGAGCAGGCACATGACTTCATGCACCCAGACTGCAGCGAGCATGATCCATCTGGTGTGAACGTCATGCCAGCCGCAGTCCGTGCCGCGATTACTTGCCGGCCAGCTCGCGCTTCACCAGCCACTGGGTGACGGCAACCATCTCGTCGTAGGAGTGCACGGTGGCGACGCGGTACTTGCCATCGATCACGATGGTTGGCGTGCCATCCACCTGCCATTTCTGGATCAGGGCGAGGTCGCTCTTCATCTGCGCGGTGGTCTGCGGCGATGTCGCCGCACGCATGAATTCATCGCGGTTCACGCCTTCGCGGGCGTAGAAGTCGGCCAGTTCGTCCATCGAGTTGATCGGGTAGTGCTGCTCGAATTTCGCCTGGAACAGGGCCAGATGCGTGCGATCGAGCACGCCCAGCTGCTTGGCGGCATAGAAGGCCCGGGCGAACGGCACCCATTCGGCACTGAACGGCGCCGGCAGTTCCTTGAACGCCACGCCCGCCGGCAGCACCTTGCTCAGCGCCGCCGCCACCGGCGCGAACTGTGCGCAATGGATGCAGCCGTAGGAGAACACCTCGACCACTTCCACCTTGCCCTCGCTGCTGTAGCGCTGGTGCGGGGCGGGCAGCGTGACGTATTCGACACCGTCGGTGTACGGCGCGGATGCGCCGGACTTGGCGGTGCAGGCGGTGGCCAGCATCAGGCCGGCGAGCAGGATCACGAAGCGGGGGCAGGCGAATCGCTGGAACATGGGTTTCTTCGCTCGAATGCGGTGGGAGTACCGGGCAGGCCAGCTTAGCGGAAGCGACTTACTTGCCGGCCGCTTCCTTCGACACCAGCCACTGGGTCAGCTCGATCGATTGCGCGTAGCCGCCGGCGTCGCTCGCCGTGAAGCGGTACTTGCCGTTGACGATCATGGTGGGCGTGCTCTCCACGCCGTAGGCCTTCATCAGGTCATCGGCGCGCTTCATCTGGGTATTGACGCTGAAGGAGTTCGCCACGGCCACGAATTCCTTCGGATCCACGCCGTACTTGGCGTAGAACTTGGCCGCGTCCTCGATGGTCGGCCATGCATCGTGCGGCTTGAGCCCGCTGGCCTTCAGGTTGTAGGTGGACAGCTCGCCGCTCTTCCACACCGCGTCGTACATCGCGTCATGGGTCTTGTCGACCACCCCCAAGGCCTGCGCGGCGTAGAACGCGCGCTGGTACATCGGCCAGTTTTCGTCGGGGCGGAACGAGGCCGCCAGATAGTTCATCACCGCGTCCGACGGCAGGCTCTTGGCGATCTGGTCGACGGTGGAGTGGAAACCGTTGCAGGCCGGGCAGCCGTAGGAGAACACTTCGGTCACCTCGATCTTGCCGGGGTGGCTGGTCGGCTGCGCCGGATCGATCAGGAAATAATTCTTGCCTTCGACCCACTTGCCGTTATCCACGAACGGAGCCGCAGCCACGGTCGGCGTCGCCGTTTTGGCGGGAGCCTCGGCAGGCGTGGCTGCGGCGCTGTCGACGGCGGCAGCGCTGGTAGCGGCGGCTGCCGGTGCGATGCTGCTCACCGCGCTGGCGGGCGCGGCGGGAGTCGGGGCGGCCGTGCTGGCGGCGGCCGGGGTCGGTGCCCCGGCGGCGCTGCCGGTGTCGCTGTCATGGCTGCAGGCGGCGAGCGCGAGCAGGGCGGCACACAGGAACGGCAGACGCTTCAACATGGCAAACCTCGATAGTGGGTCGCAAAAACCAGCGCGCCGACATTGGAAGGTCGGCGCGGGTTCGATCAGGGAGTGGCAGCCGGCTGGGGGTCGGCGCTGTGCAGGCCTTCGATGTAACTGGCCAGGGCGGCAATGTCGTCGGGGGTGAGCTGCTTGGCAATGGCCGGCATGATCTGCGCGTGCGCATCGTCGCCCCACGTGGTGCCGTCGTGCCACGACTTCAGCGTCGCTTCCACGTACTGCGCGTGCTGGCTGGTCAGCTGCGGGTACATCGCACCCGGATTGCCGCGGCCATCGGCGCTGTGGCAGGCCATGCAGGCCGGAATGCCGCGGGTGGAGTCACCCTGGCGGAACAGCGTCTGGCCATGTTCGACCAGAGCCTGGTCGGCCACGCCCGGCAGCGGCGTCTTGCTGGCGAAGTAGGCACCCACGTCGTGCATGTCCTGGGTGGACAGTGGCGCGGCCATGCCCATCATGATCGGGTTCTGGCGCTTGCCGGCCTTGAAGTTGGTCAGCTGGCGCACGATGTACTGCTCGCTCTGGCCGGCCAGCTTCGGGTATTGCGCGTCGGCCGAATTGCCGTCCATGCCGTGGCAGGCGCCGCACACGGCGGCCTTGGCCTGACCGGCGGTGGCGTCACCGGGCTTGACCGGGGCTTCGGCCGCAGTGACAGCCGGCGTGGCGGCGCTGGTGGCCGCGGCCGGCTGGGCCGCAGGAGCTGCGGCGGCGGTGCTGGCGGCAGCAGGTGCCGCAGTCTCCGGCTTGGCATCTTGAGCGATCGCCGCGCTGGCAGACAGCGCAAAAACGAAGGCCAGGGCTGACCCGAGAACAGCGGGCCGAAAACCAGCGGACCGAAAACTCATACACTTGACTCCCGAGAGACTTGCAAACACTGCCGGAGATTGTGGCCACAAGGCCCGCAACAGGCAGAAACCGAAGAATTATCCCTGTGCCACCCCAGCTTGGTCAAACCATTCCCATGTCGAATCCCCTTCAGGGCGCGCAATTCGTGCTTGCCGCTCATCGCATCAGCCAGCTTCCCGCCGACCAGGGCGCCGAGGTGGCCTTCGCCGGTCGCTCTAACGCGGGCAAATCCAGCGCACTCAATACGCTAACCAATCACAAGGGTCTGGCGCGTACGTCGAAGACGCCCGGACGCACCCAGCAGATGGTGGCCTTCAGCCTGCCGCCGCCGCGGGATGCGCCGGTGTCGCGAGCGCAGGACGCGCAGCAGCGCCCGCCAGCTGCGGCGAATGGCCCGTCCACGTCCGATCTGCGTCTGATCGACCTGCCCGGCTACGGCTACGCCAAGGTCCCGCTGGAAATGCGCGAACACTGGAAGCTGGAAATCGATGCCTACCTGCACCAGCGCCGCAGCCTGCGCGGGCTGGTGCTGATCGTGGACATCCGTCACCCGCTGAAGGAGTTCGACCGGCTGATGTTGCAGTTCTGTTTTGACACCCAGCTGCCCTGCCACGTGTTGCTGACCAAGGCGGACAAGATCTCGCGTGGACAGGCCGCGCAGAACCTGGCGGCGCTGCGCAAGCAGTTCGCTGCCGAAAACCTGTCCGCCACCGCGCAGATTTTCTCCTCATCCGCCGGCACCGGCGTGGATGAGGCGCGGCAGGCGGTGATGACCTTGCTGGCCCGGCCGCGCGACGGCGCCCATCAGGAGCGCTGAACCAGACCACGCCAGCGAACTGCTGCCAGCAAAAAACAGCTGGGCGCTCAGCCTTGCGCGGCGGCCATGAACACGGCGCACAGCGCTTCCATGCCGGCTCGGTCGTCCTCGTCGAAGCGATCGGTCACCGGGCTGTCGACATCCCACACGCCGAGCAGGCTGCCGTCGGACTTGACCAGCGGCACCACGATTTCCGATTGCGAGGCGGCATCGCAGGCAATGTGACCGGCGAACGCGTTGACGTCGCGCACCAGCTGGGTTTCCCGCGTCTGCGCGGCGGTACCGCAGACGCCGCGGCCCAGCGCAATGCGGATGCATGCCGGCTTGCCCTGGAACGGACCGACCACCAGCTCGGTGCCGTCGTACAGATAGAAACCGGCCCAGTTCACCTGCGCCAGGCTGTGATAGATCAAGGCGCCGAAATTTGCCGCATTCGCAATCAGATCGCGCTCGCCGGCAAGCAGGCCGCGCGCCTGCTGCACCAGGTCGGCATAGTGCTCGCGCTTGCTGGCATAGGTCTGGGCTTTGATCTCGAACATGCGATGCGTCCCTCGGCAAAGCCCGTATTATGCGCCGAGCGATCATCAGGGGATGCAGCATGAGCTTGACCGAGCAGCGCGAAGGCATCGAGGCGGGCCGACTGGACATGTTCGTGGATGGCGCGTTCGCGTTCACGCTCACCTTGCTGGTGATCGGCGGCGACGCGGTGCCGGACAGCACCGCCAAGCTGTTGCAGATACTTGGCGGCATCCCGGCCTTCGCGGCCTGCTTTCTGCAGATCATGATGTTCTGGCATGGCCACGTCCGCTGGCGGCGGCACTGCCTGACCAGTGACGGTACCGGGCGCTGGCTGTCGCTGCTGCTGGTATTCCTCGCGCTGATCTTCATCTACCCGTTGCACATGGTGTTCGCCAGCGTCTTCAACGGCATCAGTCCGCTGTTTCCCAGTGCGTTCCATGCCAACGGCCCGGTGGACATGCGCACGTTGTTCATCTGCTACGGGCTGTCGTTTGCCTGCATGGCGGGCACGCTCGTGCTGCTGTTCCGACATGCCGCACGACGGGCCATCAAGGATGGCGTCAGCCCGCTCGACATGCAGAAGGAAGTGGTCTTGTGGAGCGTGCCGACGGTGATCGGCCTGCTGTCCGTGACGATCTCGCTGCTGCTTCCCTTGTCGGCGGCAGGCTGGTGGTGGGGACTGCCGGGCTTCACATACTTCCTGATGGTGTTGATCGGGCCGATCATCGGGCGATTTCGTCGTCGTCACGGCATGGACATGGCATGAGAATGAAGGCGGTTTTCATCGCCGGCACCGATACCGGCATCGGCAAGACCCATGCGGCCTGCACCTTGATCCACGCCTTGCGTGCGGCGGGGCATGATGCCTGCGGCATGAAGCCGGTCGCCAGCGGTTGCCTGGAAACACCGCAAGGGCTGCGCAACGACGATGCGCTGGCGTTGCTGGCTGCGGGCGCGGACACGGCGCTTCCCTATTCACTGGTCAATCCAGTCGCGCTGCGCGATCCGTTGTCGCCGCACCTTGCGGCCGCCCACGATGGCGTCGAGATCTCCCTCGCGCCGTTGCGTGCGGCGTTCGAACAATTGGCCGTGCGGCATGCGACGGTCGTGGTGGAAGGCGTCGGTGGCTGGCTGGTGCCGCTGGCGCCGGACCTGTTCGCGTCCGACATTGCCCGGCGATGGCAGCTGCCGGTGATCCTGGTCGTGGGCCTGCGTCTGGGGTGTCTCAATCACGCACTGCTCAGTGCGCGGGCCATTGTGGCCGATGGCTGCACCTTGCTCGGCTGGATCGGCAACCGCGTGGATCCGGCCATGGAGGCGCCGGAAGAAAACCTGGCCACCTTGCGGGACTTGCTGCCGGCACCCTGTCTGGGTGTGCTGCCCCATGGCGTGGGAGCCCGGGAGGCGGCCGGCTTCCTGGGCGCGGCCGTGGCCGCGTTGGACTGAACTTCACACTCGTTGTGCTCGGATAGCGATCATCCCCAACGTCGGAGTAACCATGGCCCGCAATCACTACTATCTGTCGATCGCCGATATCGCCCGCGCCCGCGGCGACGATCCCCGCTTCTCGTGGGATGGCGCCGCTCCCGAGGGTTTCGCCAGCACCTTGCAGCAGGCGCTGCGCAGCGATGACCTGTTCCAGCGCTGGCGCGCCGCCCAACCCGATCCGGACGCGGTGGAAGAAAGCCTCGGCGCCACCGACCCCGCGGCGCAGGTGAACGCCAGGGTCGCTGATCTGCATGCCGAAGTTGACGTGATCACCGACCTGCCGATGAACGTGCTGCGCCATCGTCTGTATTTGCTGATCGGCGGGGCCTGGCAGTTGCGCGACCTGCGCAGCGCCTGATTCGCAGGATTCTGCGACTGTTGACGTCGACATTGTTTGGAAACTGACCGTTCTCTCGCTAGAGTCGGCGGTCAGACTTCCGCGCCCGATGCCGGGCGCACCACTCATGGGGAACCCGATGCTTCGTCTGCGCACGATTGTGATTGCCACCACGATGGCCCTGGCCGCCTGCTCGCAACAGCCGGAAGGCGCCGCCAACGCTCCCGCCCCGGCCGCTTCGGCCGCCAGCGCCAGCACCGCCAGCACCGCCAGCACGGCGCCCGCGGCGACCGATATCAGCAGCAACCCGTTCTACAACGTCAGCACGCTGCCATTCCATGCGCCGCCGTTTGACAAGATCCAAGACGCCGATTACCAGCCCGCGATCGAAGAGGGCATGAAGCAGCACCTGGCGGAAATCGAGAAGATCGCCAACAACCCGGATGCACCCACGTTCGAGAACACCTACGTGGCGATGGAAAAATCCGGCGCCATGCTGACCCGGGTGATGGCCGCGTTCAATGCGGTCACCGGCGCCAACACCGATGACGCGTTGCAAAAGGTGCAGGAAGAAGAAGCGCCGAAGCTCGCGGCGCATTCGGATGCGATCTATCTCGACAGCAAGCTGTTCCAGCGCGTGCAGACGGTGTACGACCAGCGCGACACGCTCAAGCTCGACCCCGAGTCGGCGCGCCTGGTGGATGTGGTCTACAAGAACTTCGTGCACGCCGGTGCCAAGCTGTCCGATGCGGACAAGGCGAAGCTGAAAGACCTCAACAAGGAAGAGTCCACGCTGAGCACCGCGTTCACCAACAAGCTGCTGGCGGCGACCAAGGATGCCGCGCCGGTGATTGCCGACAAGGCCAAGCTGGCCGGTCTGTCCGATGCGGAACTGGCCGCGGCCACCCAGGCCGGCAAGGACCGCAAGCAGGACGGCAAATACGTGTTGTCGCTGCAGAACACCACGCAGCAGCCGGAGCTGCAGGACCTGACCGACCGCGACACTCGCCAGGCGCTGTTCGAGGCGTCGTGGAATCGCGCCGAGAAGGGCGACGCGAACGACACCCGCAAGACCATCGAGCGGCTGGCGCAGATCCGTGCCGAACAGGCCAAGCTGCTCGGCTTCCCGAACTATGCGGCGTGGAAGCTCGATGACCAGATGGCCAAGACGCCGGAAACCGCGCTGAAGTTCATGCAGGATCTGGTCCCGGCCGTCACCGGTCGCGCCAAGGTCGAGGCCGCCGACATCCAGGCCGTGATCGACCAGCAGCACGGTGGCTTCAAGGTGCAGCCGTGGGACTGGAACTTCTACGCCGAGCAGGTGCGCAAGGCCAAGTACGACCTCGACGAAAGCCAGATCAAGCCGTATTTCGAACTGGACAACGTGCTGCAGAACGGCGTGTTCTACGCGGCCAACCAGCTGTACGGGCTGACCTTCAAGGAGCGCAAGGACATCCCGGTGTACCAGCCGGACGTGCGCGTGTTCGAGGTCTTCGACAAGGACGGCACCTCGATGGCGCTGTTCTACTGCGACTACTTCAAGCGCGACAACAAGAACGGTGGCGCCTGGATGAGCAACCTGGTCGACCAGTCCAAGCTGCTGGGCAACAAGCCGGTCATCTACAACGTCGGCAACTTCAGCAAGCCGGCCGCGGGCCAGCCTGCACTGCTGTCGTTTGATGACGTGATCACGATGTTCCACGAGTTCGGTCATGCGCTGCACGGCATGTTTGCCGACACGCAGTATCCGAGCCTGTCCGGCGCCAATACCGCACGCGACTTCGTCGAGTTCCCGTCGCAGTTCAACGAGCATTGGGCCACCGATCCGAAGGTGTTTGCCAACTACGCGAAGAACTACCAGACCGGTGCGCCGATGCCGAAAGCACTGGTCGACAAGATGACGAAGGCCGGCAAGTTCAACTCCGGCTACAACATGACCGAGCTGGTCTCCGCCGCGCTGCTGGACATGAACTGGCACATGCTCGGTGCCGATGCCCCGCTGCAGGACGCCGACAAGTTCGAGGCCGATGCGCTGAAGAAGGATGGCATCGATCTGAGCTACGTGCCGCCACGCTACCGTTCCAGCTACTTCCAGCACATCTGGGGCAACGGCTACGCCGCCGGTTACTACGCCTACCTGTGGACCGAAATGCTGGCCGATGACGCGTTCGTCGGTTTCAAGGACAAGGGCGGCCTGACCCGCGCGAACGGCGACCGCTTCCGCGCCATGGTGCTGTCGCGCGGCAACACCGAAGACCTCGCGAAAATGTACAAGGACTGGCGCGGCCAGGCTCCGAAGATCGAGCCGATGCTGGAGAATCGCGGTCTGAAAGACGCACCGAAGAAATAATCCGGCGATTGCCCGGTTTCCGGATCAGGCCCGCCTTGTGCGGGCCTGATTTTTTTTCGGCCACCGCATCACCGAATCAGAACCGGGAAGTCCTGCGCCGCCTTTCGCGTGGAATAATCGGGGCCAACCGAACGGAGCCGTTGACGCGTGGACAGCCATAACTTTCTGCAAACCGCGGTGGTGTTCCTGCTGGCCACGGTGATCGCCGTGCCGCTGACCAAGCGGTTCCGGCTGGGCGCGGTGCTGGGTTATCTGCTGGCTGGTGTGGTAATCGGGCCGCAGTTGCTGGGACTGGTCAGTGACACCGAGGGCGTGGCCACGGTGTCCGAGTTCGGCGTGGTGCTGATGCTGTTCGTGATCGGCCTGGAGTTGTCGCCGCAGCGTCTGTGGGTGATGCGGCGTTCGGTGTTCGGCACCGGCATGGCACAGGTGCTGGCCACCAGTATCGCGATTGCCGCGGCGGCGTATTACCTGTTCGGATTGTCCGGCAAGGGCGCGGTGATCGTGGGCGGCAGCCTGGCGCTGTCGTCCACCGCGTTCGGTCTGCAGATCCTGGCCGAGCGCAAGGAGGCGGGTTCGGCTTACGGACGCCAGGTGTTCTCGATCCTGCTGTTCCAGGATCTGGCGGCGATCCCGCTGATCGCCGCGGTGCCGCTGCTGGCATCGTCGAGCGCGCAGGATTTCCATCTGGTTGCGGTACTGCGCACGGTCGGCATGATTCTCGCGGTGGTGGTCGGTGGCCGCTATCTGCTGCGCCCGGTGTTCCGTTTCGTGGCCAGGGCCGATTCGGTCGAGGTGTTCACCGCCACGGCCTTGCTGGTGGTCACTGGTGTGGCCTGGTTGATGGAACTAGCCGGCGCATCCGTCACGCTCGGCGCGTTTCTGGCCGGCATGCTGCTGGCCGATTCGGAATACCGCCACGAGCTGGAATCGAACATCGAGCCGTTCAAGGGACTGTTGCTGGGCCTGTTCTTCATCAGCGTCGGCATGTCGATGGATGTGTCGCTGCTGCTGCACCGGCCGCTGGTGATTCTTGCGCTGGTGCTGGCATTGCTGCTGGTGAAGGGCCTGCTGTTGTGGCCGCTGGGGCGCCTGCTCGGCGGCTTGAATCGCTCTGACACGCTGCGTCTGGTGGTGCTGCTGGCTTGCGGCGGCGAGTTTGCCTTCGTGGTGCTGCGCCAGGCCGCCGAGCAACACCTGATCGCTGCGGCCCAGCGCGATGCGCTGGTGCTGGCAATCACCTTGTCGATGGGGCTCACGCCGCTGCTGGTCGTGCTTGCCGCACGCGCGCTGAACGTGAAGCCGAAGAAGCCCGCACGCGAGTTCGACACGATTGACGCGGCCACGCCGCGGGTGATCATTGCCGGGTTCGGCCGGGTCGGCCAGATCATTGCCCGACTGCTGCGCGCCCAGGGGATTCCCTTCGTGGCGCTGGAACATTCGGCCGAACAAGTGGACCTGTCGCGCCGTTTTGGCAGCATCGACCTGTTTTTCGGCGATCCGGCGCGGCCGGAATTGTTGCGTGCGGCACAGGCGGACAAGGCGGAAGTGTTTGTGCTGGCCACCGACGATCCGGAGGCGAACCTGCGCACCGCGCGTCTGGTGCGACGGCAATACCCGCACCTGAAGATCATCGCCCGCGCGCGCAACCGCCAGCATGTGTTCAGGCTGATGGATCTGGGCGTTGAAGAGCCGGTGCGCGAAACCTTCCACTCCAGCCTGAAAATGACTCGCAAGACGCTGGAGGCGCTGGGGCTGTCAGCGGAGATGGCGGTGGATCGCGTCGAGCGTTTCCGTCGCTACGACGAGGAGCTGTTGAAGAAGCAGGCGTTGGTTTACGACGACGAGACCAAGCTCATCCAGAGCAACCGCGATGCGCTGATCGATCTGCAGCGTCTGTTCGAGGCCGACGCCGAGCCGGCGGCCGAGCGCGAGCGGCAGCGCCCGATCGGTTCGGTGCCGGACGGGGATTTGTAAGCCTGCGGAGCGCGCCGATGCGCTGGTTTGGCGGAGCGCACGCGGCGTCGCTGATGCGCCGCTGGTGCCGCTGCAGCCAGCCAACAAGCGGACCATGCGCTGGAACGGTGTGCGCCGTGCTGATGATGACGACAAGTCCTGGCCGATCGATCGCTGGACCGCCGTCGCACGGACGATTGTTGCCGAACTGCCGCAGGCGCAAGTCGTTTTTTGCGGCTCGGCGGCCGAGGCGATCTACCTTGATGCCATCGTGGCCGCCGCAGCCACGGCGTCATCACGGATCACCGCGGCCGCAGTGCCGCTGGGTCGCCTGAAGGCTCTGCTGGCGACTGCGCACAGCCAGGGTGTCAGTGAATACCGGCCCCCGCGCATCTGGCTGCTTCGGTGGGTTGCCCGTTGGTGGTGTTGGTGGGGGCGCGGTCGTCACATTTGTGGAAACCGCGCAGCGCCAGTCGCAGTGCAGTGACCTTGCTTGGCGGCCTGCCCGAGGTGCAGCGGGTCGATCAATTGCCGTTCGGGCAGGTCATCGATGCCTGGCGCAGCCTGCCTTCGCGGGTGCGGCCGCCGCAGGCGTTCGACGTTTGCGTGTGATCACTCAGTCGGACGGCTGCGCCGGCTGACGCAAGGTCTGTCGCACGCTGGGAATCGCATTGCTGCGCGCGGCAAATTCATGGGCGATGTCGACGTAACCCAGTTGCCGCGCCACATCCGCCGCGCTGCGCCCGAACGCGTCGGCGGCGTTGCGATCGGCACCCCGCGACAGCAGCACCCGTGCGGGCGGCAGCAGAGCGTGCATGGCGCAGGCATGCAACGCCGTGACGCCACGCTGATCGGCGTGGCCGGCCTGGGCGCCGGCATCCAGCAACAGCGGTACCAGTGCCCCGATATGGGTGGCATCGCAGGGGCTGCCCGGTCGCAGGTGGGCGCCGAGCAACAGCAGCAACGGCGTCTTGCCTTCGTTGTCCGCATGGTTGATGTCGGCGCCGCGCTTCAACAGCGCGTCGAACAGGCGGCGCGTGCGCAGGCTGTCGTTGTGTTCGAAGCCGAATTGCGCCGCCGCATGCAGCGCGCCGCGGCCGGCGCTGTCGACCGCCTTGATGTCGGCGCCCGCATCCAGCAGCTGCTCGGCTATTTCGGGGTAACCCATTGCCGCCGCCGCCATCAGCGCGGTGGTGTCGTTCGGCAGGCGCTGGTCGATCGCGACGCCGTGTTGCAGCAGCAACGCCACCAGCGATTCGCGCCGGGCGGCGACGGCGGCAACCAGCGGCGTGACACCGCTGCGTGCGGCAAGGGCCGCGTCGGCGCCCGCCGCCAGCAGGCAGCTGGCGATCTCGCGGTGGCCGGCACCACAGGCATGCAGCAGCGCGGTGGCAGCTTGTTCGTCGCAGGTGTCCACCGCGAACCCCAGCTCGAGCAGTCGCTGCACGCTGGCCAGCGCGCCGGCCCTGGCTGCGGCGGGGAGATCGGTGGCACGCAGCGGGCGATGGGGCCGTGACCAGTCGCGCCAGTCCAGCCATCGCTCCACGGCCGGGTGTTCCAGCGCCAGGCCCAGCGGTGTTTCGCCATTTGCGTCGGTGGCTTCCGGATCGGCGCCGTGCGCAATCAGTGCGCGCACCAGCGGCAGTGCCTGCGCGCCATGTTCCAGTGCGGCGAACAGCGGCGTGTGGCCGTCGCGGTCGCGGGTGTTCGGATCGCAGCCGCGGTTGAGCAGCGCCTGCAGCAGATCCAGCTGGCCATTCACGGCGGCCAGTTGCAGCGGCGTGCGCGAGCGCGCGTCGGCACCGAACGGATCGGCGCCGGCTTCCAGCATCTTCAACGGAAGCGCGGCGGACTGCGCTGCGTCGTTCGTGTGGAGCAGCGTTTGGGCCAACAGCCGCGCTCCGGCGGGCGACGCGCCTGCCTGCAACAGGTCGTCGAGCGCCTCGGTGGAGTCCGGCAGTCGCGGCAGCAAGGCATCAAACAGGCGCTGGCCCAGCGGCGGGAGGCTCGGCTCGTCGCCGGTGTCGGCGTCGTCGGTGCGCGGTGCTTCCAGTCGCGCTTCAGCGCTCAGGCCGTGCTCAAGCAGCCAGCGGCGGGCCGCTGCCAGTCCGGGCGAGGCCAGCTCGAGATACATGCGCGCCAGATCGGCTTGCGGCCAGTCGCGCACGCGCGTGCTGAAACCGGAAACGACTGCCCAGTGGCCAAAGCGCAGGGCATCGATCAGGTGCCCCGGCGTATCCGCGCCTTCGGCAAGCACGTCCTGGCTGAGGCTGGTCGGCAGCGGCGTGTCCGGATCGAGCAGCGCCACCAGATCCCAGCGCCCGGCATCGGCGGCGTGGTCGAGCGCGCTGCGACCGTCGCCGCCGATCGCCTTCGGGTCGGCGCCCAGCGAAAGCAGTGCGCGAATCGTTTCGGCATCGGCGTGGGGTGACTGGCAGGCCAGGGTCAGTGCATCGCGACCGTGACTGTCGCGCAGTCCGGCATCGGCTTTCGCTTCGGCCAGCAGCTTCACGATGCCGCCCGCGCCGGCGCGGGCCGCTTCCATCAACGCGGTGCTGCCGCGCTGGTCGACCAGGTTCACGTCGGCGCCGGCCGCACAGAGCGCACGGGCCAGCTGTTCATGGCCTTCCGCGGCGGCGATCAGCAGAGCATGCCGATGGCGTGCGTCGAGTGCATTCACCGCGGCACGATGCTTGAGCAGCAGCTTCACGCCTTCGACGTCATCGTCGGCAATGCTGCTGGCGGCGACCAGCGCGGGTTCGCCATCGAGCGGGGCCGTCTTGGCACCGCGTTCGAGCAGGAATTTTGCCAACGGCCAGTTGGCCGCGCGGCAGGCAGTGGCCAACGGACTGATGCCGGCCTGGTTCAGGGCGTTGATCGGCGCCGATGCATCCAGCAGCATCGCGGCCACGCCGGCATCGGCACTCAGCACCGCACCATGCAAAGCGGTGTTGCCTTCCGCATCGGTGACCAGCGGGCTGGCGCCGTTGGCAAGCAGGGTGAGCACCGCTTCGGCGCGGCCGTGCCAGCTGTCACGGGTGGCAGCGAGCAACGGCGTAAGTCCGCCGCTGGCGCGGTTGACGTCGGCGCCCTTGGCGATCAAGGCGCGCAACAGGCGGGTATCGGGCAGCAGCGCAGCCAGCATCAGCACCGGTCGCTGGTCGCGATCAGTCGATGCCGGTGCGGTATCAGGATCGGCACCCACTTCCACCAGCGCCAATGCCCGCTCGATGTCGCCGTCACGGGTTGCGGCAAGCAGGGCGGCAGCCTGTTCCGGCGTGCCGGCGGTGCGCTCGGTTTCGGTGAGGGTCGGACGAGGTGCGGCGGGCGCCGTCGGGTCGCCACGCCGACGCGAATGCCGGCTTTCGCACAGCAGAGCGCGCAGCGTGCGGTTGGCAATCACCAGGCAGCCCGCCGGCAGCAGCACGATGCCGTACAACGCCAGTGCGGCGGTGCGCGGTTCGGCCGGCACCAGGCCATACAGTCCGGTCAACGCAATCGCGCCGAAGGAGAGTAGAAGCACGGAAAATGCGACCGGGAGAAAGTGACTGAAGAAGCGTTCTTCGCCCGACAGATGCCGACCGAACGCGAGACTGCGCAAGGTGGCGGTGAAGATCCACGATCCATCGCGCTGGCTCGGGTAGGCGTCATCCCACAGAAACACCAGACCGAACGCCGGCCACAACCGCCACAGTGCGACCAGCGCCAGCACCAGTGCCGCGGCCAGCATCAGCGCGGCGCTGAGGCTCGGCGTGTGGGTCAGTTGCATCATCGGCCAGGCGACCAGCACGAACACCAGCACGGTGTAGCCAGTGAACATCACCAGATGGGCGGCCCCGCGGCGCAGCACGGTGCGCATGAACTGCGGTTCGGGATCGAAGCCGATCGCGTGACATACCGCCGCCAGCGTCAGCGCATTGGCCGCCAGCAGGGGAATCAGGGTCAACGGATGGTTGACCAGTCCGGCAACGAACACCGCCAACAAACCGGGAAGAAACCAGGCCAGGGCTTGCAG
The DNA here is from genome assembly GCF_054061035.1 of Rhodanobacter sp. TND4EL1. Classification (NCBI taxonomy): domain Bacteria; kingdom Pseudomonadati; phylum Pseudomonadota; class Gammaproteobacteria; order Lysobacterales; family Rhodanobacteraceae; genus Rhodanobacter; species Rhodanobacter sp. TND4EL1. The sequence continues at coordinate 135,083 of NZ_JBSSDT010000004.1, read as the reverse complement.
GAAGGGTGGGCGGCGTCGCGATCTGGGCTGGGTCATGGGCAGAGTATAGAAATCGTTGGATGGGCAGACGGTAACCAAGTGTTAACGCCGACGGGGATCTTCGCCAGGCAACGGCGCGTCACTCGTCCCGGTCATCCTGCGGGGAGTGGGTGTAAGGCAGGTGGTTGGCCGCTGCCAGTGTTTCATTGGGCGGCAATTGCAGATGCCAGCCTTGTTCGCGCAGATGGGCGAGTACCTGCAGGTTGTCCTCGACCGGCAGCTTGCGCTGCTCGTCCAGCTGCACTTCCATCACGAAACGCAGTTCACCCAGCAGCAGTACCAGTGATTCGGGCAGCCTCTCGAACGCATCGCGCTCGGCCAGCCACAGGTAGCTGTCAGCCTTGCGCAGGCTGGCGTAGACGAAACATTGCATGGTGAGTGGATCCGAGAGGTGGGTGTGCGACAGGGAAGGGTAGCAGCCGCGCCGGTCGCAATGCTGAGTGTCGGCTGAGGCCTCCAACGCCTGTCGGTATGGCGTGCGGATGTTAGTATTTTGTTGCGTTCGCACTTGCAACCCCCGGGGCAAGTCGGCAAAGTGCCTGCGGGGCAGTTCAAACGCGCGTATGAATTGGCAGTTCCTGCCTCATTCGGCACCATCAAACATGGGCCTCAGGCCGCCACATAAAAAGCAGGAGCAAGTGATGCAGACGTCCTTCCGTTCCATCGCGGGTGTTACCCGTCCGCTTGCGCTCGCCGCGCTGAGCATTGCCATCGTCGGTGCGTTGTTCGCGCCGACCAACGCCGACGCCAGTGCGTTTCAGCTCAAGGAAAACAGTGCCAAGGGCCTGGGGCGTGCCTACGCCGGCTCGGCGACGGCCGGTGGGGATGCCTCGGTGGTGGCAAACAATCCTGCGGCAATGACCGAACTGGATGGCACCTACCTCCAGGCTGACGTCACGGCCATCAATTTCAGCGCCAAATTCAAGGGCAGCGCGCACGATGTGCTCGGCCGCCCGATCAGTGGCGGCAATGGTGGCGATGCGGGAACCACGCTTCCGGTACCGGCCTTGTTCATTTCGTCCAAGGTGTCGGACAAGGTGCATCTGGGCTTCGGTTTCTCCGTGCCGTTCGGCTTCCAGACCGAATACGACCGTGACTGGGTGGGCCGCTACAACGGCGTCAAGTCCAAGTTCCAGTCCCTCGACGCGACCCTCTCGGCGTCGTTTGACGTGACCGACAACTTTGCGGTGGGCGTGAGCGCCATCGCGCAGCGCACCTCGGCCGAACTGAGCAGTGCGATCAACTTCAACGCCGTGGGCCTGAGCATCCAGCAGGGCATTGGCGCGAAGACCGCCGCAGGCGTCGCGCAGATCCAGGCTGCTGCCGCCGCGGGCCAGCTCACTCCACAGCAGGCTGGTGCGATGATCCAGCAGGCCGTCGCCCAGGGTCAGGCCGCTGCCGCCGGCGTGGCCGCAGTTACGCCGCCAGGTGCCGACGGCTTTGCCACCATCAAGGGTGACGACTGGGGATACGGTTACCAGGTGGGTGGTTTCTGGAAGTTGACGCCGAACGACAAGTTCGCGCTGAACTACCGCTCGAAAATCAGCCATCAGCTGCAGGGTACCGGCAAGTTTGATACCACCGCAGGCTACCAGCTGCTGTTGAGCAACCCGGCGCTGGCGGGCGGTATTCCGCCGTTCTCCAACACCACCGGCACCGCAGGCTTCACCACCCCGGCCGTGATCAGCGCCAGCTACTGGCATCAGGCCGAGAAGTTCGGCCTGGGCATCGATCTGGCCTACACCAAGTGGGATGTGTTCAAGGAGCTCCGCGTCAAGTACGGCAATGCGGCCCAGCCGGATACGGCCGAGACGTTCAACTGGCGCAACACGGTGTACGCCTCGATCGGTGGCGACTACTACCTCAGCAGCAAGGTCACGCTGCGGGCTGGTATCGCGGTCGACACGACCCCGAGCTATTACCGGGTGCGTGACGTGCGCGTGCCTGACTCCACCCGCAAGCTGGCGACGGTCGGCATCGGCTACAAGGCCAGCGATCGGTTCGAGATCAATGCCTCGTATGCGCACATTTTCGTGAATCAGGCGCACATCGACAGCGAAAGTTCGACCGGTGACGTCGTCAGCGGCAACTTCTCGGACTACGGCAACCTGCTCAGTCTGTCGGCGACGTACAAGTTCTGATCACGGCCACGGCCGCGTTCTGAGTCAGGAAGTGAGCCTCCCCGTTTCGGCGGGGAGGCTTTTTTGTGCCGATCTCAGCCGCGGCGAAGAAGCAGGCCGAGCATGCGACGGAAGCGTGCGCCGTAGGGCGGGTTGAGCAGGCCGGTGCCGTTGAGTCGAGCCTGGCGAAAGATCGGCTTGAGGTGGGAGAACGTGCGGAAGCCCGCTTCGCCGTGATAGCCGCCCATGCCTGACGCGCCCACGCCGCCGAACGGCAGGTTGTGTTGCGCGATGTGGTACAGCGTGTCGTTGACCGTGACACCACCGGCGTGGGTGTGGGTCAGGACCCGGTCCACCAGGCTCTGGTCGTTCTCGAACAGATACAGGGCCAGCGGGTGCGCGCGCGCCCGCACGTACGCAATCGCCTCGTCCAGGCTGTCGTACGGCACCAGTGGCAGCAGCGGGCCGAAAATCTCCTCTCGCATCACCGCCATGTCGTCGGCCACGCCGGTGAGCAGCTGCGGCGGCAGCAGGCGCCTTGCCGGATCCTCGCTGGTCTGGCCGAGTGCATGGACTTGCGCTCCGGCTGCCAGCGCACTGTCGCGCAAGCCGGTCAGCCGCTGGTATTGCCGGTCCGAAACAATGCTGGCGTACTGCTCGCTGCGACCGAGGTCGGGATACATCTGCGCAAACGCCTTGCCGGCCGCATCGATGAACGCCGTCATCTGCGCGCGCGGCAACAACACGTAATCCGGCGCGATGCAGGTCTGCCCGGCGTTGACCATCTTGCCGAACACGATGCGCTCCACCGCGTGGTCAAAGCGCGCCCCGGGCCCGATGATCGCCGGCGACTTGCCGCCGAGCTCCAGCGTCACCGGGGTGAGGTTGGCCGCTGCGGCGCGCATCACGTGGTGGCCCACCGTGGTGGAGCCGGTGAACAGAAGATGGTCGAACGGCAGCGCGGAAAACGCCTGCGCCACGGTCGCGTCGCCGTTCACCACCCATACCTCATCGGCGGCGAAGTGCCTGGCCACCTGTTCGGCGAACAACGCCGAGAACCGCGGCGTGAACTCGCTCATCTTCAGCATGGCGCGGTTGCCGGCGACCAGCGCGTCGACCAGCGGGCCGATGGCCAGGTACAACGGGTAGTTCCACGGCACGATGATGCCGATCACGCCCAGCGGCTGCGGGCGCAGTTCGGTGCGCGCCGGCAGGAACAGCAGGTCGGCCAGGCCTCGGCGTGGTTTCATCCAGCGCCGACCGTGGCCCAGCGCATGGCGAATGGCCGACAGGCTTGGGAAAATCTCCAGCAGATCGGTCTCTTCGCGCGGACGGCAACCGAAGTCCGCGTTGATGGCCGTGGCGAACGCGTCGCGCTGCTCGCGCAGCATCGTTTCCAGCTTGCGCAGACGCTGCTCGCGCAGCGCCCATCCGGGCATCGGTTCGCTGGACTGCGCGTCACGCATGCGTTGCAGGTCGGCGGTCAGCGCTTGGCTTTCGGTCATGGGGTTCTCAAAATTTCGCGCGTAATTCGACGCCGATGGTGCGTGGCGGGGAGATGCTGGCAAACGGTGTGCCGAACACACTGGTGGAGATGTTGTTTACCCCGGTGACATAGCGTTTGTCGAACACATTGTTCGCGTACAGTGCCACGCCCCATTGACCACTGGCCGAATGCCAATCCAGTCGCGTGTCGGTGCGCTGTTGTGCGGTACCGGTGTCAAAGTTCGGGCTGATCTGACAAGTGCCCTGCAATTGGGAGTCACGATTGCAGCGTGACTTGCCTCGATACGCATGTGACAGGTCGAACTCCAGCGCGCCGCCGGCCACGCCTTGCCAGACGTACGACAGGGCCGTGGCGAAGGAGAACAGCGGCTCGCCAGTCGGTTGTCCGGAAAGATCGACCCCCGACGGTGCCACCGCCTGACGATAAGTGGCGTCAATGTAGGCGCCGGTGACGCTCAGCTTGAGCGCGTCGACCGGCTCCCATTGCGCTTCGAACTCCAGGCCGTGGGCCTCCTGATCGGTGCTGCTCACCAGATAACGGGGCACGCGGGAGCCGGTGCTGTTGGGGTCGAGGGTGAGCGATTGCTTGTTGTCGTAGCGGTAGTAATAGACCGATCCATTCAGCAGCAGGTGCTGTTCGGGGAACAGTGTTTTGAGGCCGGCTTCGTAGTTCAGTACCTTCTCCGGGGCAAAGCGCGAGCCGATCTGCACGCTGTTGTAGCCTCCGGCCTTGTAGCCCTTGGTGACCGAGGCGTAACCCATCACGTCAGGGGTGAACTTGTAGTCGAGCACCACGCGGGGGCTGAAGTCGTTCCAGCTGTTCTGGTCCTTCACCAGCACGTTGACCGGGGCACCACTGGCGGCATTGAAAATCAGGTTCTGCTGGAACGCCCTGGGATCAATGCCGATCGCGGTGAGCAAAGGCATCAACGCGTCGATGGTCGCGTCCAGTTCATCGGCCTGGCGCGGCGGGTTGAACCACGAGAAGCTCTTCTCGTCGCGGGTGAAGCGGGCGCCGGTGGTCAGGCTGAGTCGGTCGGTGAGGTGCCAGATCACGTCGCCATACGCCGCATACGCCTTGAAGCGGCCGACGTTGCTGATCTGCTCGCGCCATGGGTCGCCCAGCAGGTGATATTGGCCGTAGCCGACCAGCGGCAGCAGCGTGTCATAAAAGGCGAACGTGTCGGTGGGCGCGGCTCCGCCCACATTCATCGCCAGCGAATCGACGCTGTTGGTGAACACGTTGGTCTGGCTGGTCTGTCGTGCGTGTTCGTCGTAGTAACTCAGGCCACCGACCCAGTCGGCGATGCCCGTGGTACCGGCGACTTTGAATTCCTGGTACCAGCTGTTGTTGCTTTCTATGTTGGCCGTGTCCAGGTACGTGGCGATATTGTTGGTGCCGTCATAGTCACCGCGGTTGTAGGTGTTGAAGTGCCGCCAGGCGGTGGTGGAGGTCAGGCTGCCCCAGCCGAGGGAATGATCGACCGAGAGCGTGGCTCCGTTGAAATGGCGCTTCTCGCCGGCATCCACCGTGTCGTTGTAAAGCGGGGCGTGACGAGGGTCGAGATAGCTCGACGGGTCGGCCGGGAACGGGGGGACCTGGTCGTTGAACGGTGCCGGGCGCGTGATGTAATCGGACTTGGCAATCAAGCCGATCGCCGCCTGCGGTGGCTGCTTCAGCTGTTCGTGGTCCCATGACAGCAACACGCGCGTGTCGGGCGTGGCATTCCAGCGCCAGACCAGGCGACTGCCCCAGTCGTGGTCGTTGCCGTAGCTCTTGCCGGTGGCGGCGTCCTTGATCCAGCCGTCGCTGCGATTGTCGAGCACGCTCATGCGCACGGCCATGTCGCGATTCACCGGCACATTGATCAGCGCGTCCGCATATTGGCGACCATCATTGCCGAGGCGCACGCGTGCCTTGCCCTCGAAATGGTCAGACGGTTCGTTGGTGACGATCGATATGGCACCGGCGGCGGCGTTGCGGCCGAACAATGTGCCCTGCGGTCCCTTCAATACCTCGATTCGCGCGATGTCGTTGAACGCCAGCAAGGCACCGCCCGAGCGCGCGGCGTAGACGCCGTCGACGTAGACGCCCACCGCCGACTCGGTGCCGATGCCGAAGTTGCTGGTTTCGATGCCGCGCATCTGATAACTCGGCTGGGTCGGCTGGCTGGCGCCGACCACCAGGCCCGGCACGAAGATGTCCATCTTGCTGAGGTCGGTGGCGGCCAGCTTGTCGATCTGTTGCGCCGTGACGATCTGCAACGGAATCGGCACTTCCTGCATTTCCTGCGAGCGGCTTTGCGCGGTGACCGTGATCTTGCCCAGCTGGGTGACATCCTTCGCCGGGTCAGCGGCTGGTGTGGCGCCGTCGGTGGACGGATCCTGCGGCGCGTTTGCGCCCAGGACCAGGGACGGGCTGCACAGCAGCAGCAACGCGCTGCCACCGAACAACAGGCGGCGCAGGCTGATCGAAAGTGGGCGTTGACGCATGTTCATTCGGTGCTCTCCCCTTGCATCGGATCGCGCGGCTGCTGGCAGCCGCACACAGGTGTCAGGTGAATCAGTGGATCGCCACGCAGCTCCCCGGCTGCGCCTTGATCCATGCCTTGATGAGGGCCACGCCTTCGCGGTGGACCGTGCTGCGCCCGATCTCCGGCATCATCACGCCCGGCTCGGTGGATGACAGGCGGTAAGGCAGGATCGAATCCTCCGGCTTGCCTGGCACGATGTCGAAAAAATGATCGCCGGTGCCCTGGCCGGCCGCGGTTGGCGGTTTGCAGATGCCGAGGTGGCGGTCCTCCGGCGTACCGACATCGAGCGTGAGGCCGGTGGTGTTGGCCGCTCCGTTCACGTTGTGACAATGGCCGCAGTTGATGTCCAGGTAGGCGCGCGCACGGGTGTCCAGGCTGGCATGGGCATCTTCCCAGTTCGCGTCGCGCGGCACGCCGGCCAATGCGGGCAGTCCGCTCAGGTAGCCAACCTTCACCAGGTGCTCGAGCTGGTTCGCGCTGCCGTCGGCGTAGTGATAATCCTTGTTGATGTGGCGTGCCTTCGGTCCGATCGGATGCACTTTGCGGTCGATCCAGTCCTGGGCGTGACAACTGGCGCACTGGCTTTCGTCGGGCACGACGTAGTTGAAATCCTCCCGCGCCGGTTGGCCGGCAACCGGCTGCGCCGCGACCAGGGTCAACGGCAACACCGCGCCGGTGCGCGCCAGCGTGGCTTCGGTCTGCGCCTCGTTCCACACGTACGGAATCGCGGCCCAGCCGTCGTTGCGACGGACCAGAATGCGCGTTTCGATCAGGTGCACGTGGGCCATGTCCAGGCCCTGTCCGGCGAAGTCGTGCGCGTAGTCGTCATTGCGCAAGACGTCACCCACCTTGCCGGTCGCCGCGCGCGGGTAGTAGAACGTCTTGCTGATCACCGTGCCGACCGGGAAATCCAGGGTGTCGGTGGCGTTGTATGTCGCCGAAGTGCCTTTGGGCATCCAGACGGTGCGCAATTTGTGCGCATAGTCGGTGAACAGCGGCGTGTTGAGATCGTACGGGACCACGCTGTCATTGAGTTGCAGTTTGCCGTCGCGTACCTCGACCACGTGCCAGTCGCTGAGCTTGGCCGGTCGTCCCTCCGCGTGGAAAGTCACCGGTGCCATGCCTCGTTGACAGCCAGCCAGAAGCATCCCGGTCAGCAATGCCAGCACCATCTGCCACAGCGGCCTTGCCGTCATGCCTTGGGCTCCGGGTCCAGCGTCACGGCCGGCAGCTTCGGCAGGGTGCAGGCGTAGGCCTTGGTGTCGTTGCTGGGGTTCTTGTAGTCGTGCGGACCGTCGGCGTTCAGCACGCCGTTGACGTCCTGGATGCAGATGCGATCGGCCGCCGGCGGCACGCCGTTCACCAGAGTTTTCGCGTCGACATAGCCGTCCCACAGCACGTCAGGGAAATGCCCGCCAAGACCATACATCGCCGTTTTCAGCGTCTTCAGCTTGATTCCGTCGGGCGAATCGCCGCCACCCTTGAGTCGGTTGCCGTAGATGAAGATGCCCTTCGGATACGGGTTGTAGTTCGGCGACACGCCTCGGGTGTTGTAGTAATTGGTCGAGAAGTAGCTGGCGATGATCAGGTTCGCGGTCTTGTTGTCGGCGATGTCGTTGTCGAAGATCTCCACCTTGTCGTTCGAGTTCACCACCACGCCGGCGCCGGCCGGCACGCTGGCCACGGCCGCGCCCTTGGCGGCGAAGTTGCCGGTGTTGTTGCCGTAAACCTTGTTCTTGAACACGCGCGTGCCGTGGCCTTCCTGCGAAAGGTTGGGCATGTTGAACACCAGGATGCCGCCGGTGTTGTTGGTGGCGGTGTTGCCGTAGACGTCGGCATTCACCGAGTTCTCGATCTCCACGCCGGCCACGTTGTATTCGGCGCGGTTGTTGCGCACCACGATGTTGCTGGACTGGCCCACGTAGATGCCGGCGTCCGAGGCGCCGATCACCACCGAATCCTCGATCAGCACATTCTGCGTCTTGACCGGATACAGGCCGTAAGCGCCGTTGGTGGTCTTCGGGCCGCCGGTCCATTCCACGCGCACGCCGCGAATGGTGATGTTCTTGCCCTGGTTGATCTTCAGCGAGTCGCCCTTGGTGTCTTCCAGCGCCAGGTTTTCGATGGTGAAGTCGCTCGCGTTGACCAGCAGCCCTTCCGGGCCCACGACCTGGCCCTTGAACGACAGCACGGTCTTGTCCATGCCGGCACCGCGGATGGTGACGCCATCGGTGCGCAGGCTGAGGCCGCGCCGGAGCGAGTAGTGGCCGGCCGGAATCTCGATCACGCTGCCGGGTTTGGCATCCAGCAATTGTTCCTGCAGCTTGGCTTCGAAGCTGATGTCGCTGCTGGCTTGCGGTGCCGGCGCGGACTGGCCGCACCCGGCGAGCGCCGCGGCAATGGCCGCAGTGATGAGCAACTTGCGCATGATCTTGAACTCCCCATTCGGATCGAATGCCACGAATGGGAACACTCTCCCTCAAACCATCGGTGAGGGGGAGGGCAGAACGGCCAGTGCACGGGGGGCAAACAGGCCAGATGCGCGGACTTGCCGACTCAGGCGGCGTTGCGCCGGGCGTCCTGTGGCGGCATGCCGGTCCACCGCTTGAAGGCGCGGCGGAATTCCCGCGGATCATTGAAGCCGACCTCGCTGCCGACCTGGGCCACGCTGAGCGTACCGGCCTGCAGCAGTTGCAGTGCGCGTTCGGCGCGCACGCGGTCATGGATCTCGCGGAAGATGCGGCCACTTTCGGCCAGTTTGCGGCGCAGCGAACGTTCGCTGAGGTTGAGCGTGCGCGCCACGTCGTTGAGGCGGGGCTGCTGCGACAACTGGCTGCGCAGCAGTCGTTCGACCGCCGCGACGATTTCCTGATGCGGTTCGCCGCCGTCCGGCGTTCGTTGCTGCGCGCACAGGGCCAGCGCCTGTTGCGCGGTCAGCGGGTTGTACCCGGGCAACGGTCGCGCCAGCCATTGGGTATCGATCAGCAACTGGTTGCGCGCGGCGCCAAAGCGCACTTCGCAGCCAAACAGGGTTTCGTACTCCGCCGCATAGGCGGGCCGGACGTAGGCGAAGTCCGCGCGGACCGGGCACAACTCCGCACCGACCAGTTCGCGGGCGATCATCAGGCAGCTGGCAAACAGCTCCTCGCAGAAGAACGACATCAATTCGGTGTCGCCAAAACGTGGCCAGGCGACCAGCGCCACCTCGCGCTCGCTGACCGGCTCGACCGCCACTTCCAGCAGGCAGCCGCATATCTTGTGATGGGTGATGCCGGCGAACATCGCCTCGCCGAGCGTGCGCGAGGTCATCATCGCCAGGCCGAGCAGACCGAAGCCGCCAATGGTGCCTTCGCGACCAATGCGCAAACCGGCGTCAGGCACGCGCAACGACTGCAGCGCGCGGCGCACGAAGGCATGGGCCTGGCGATAGGACACCCGCAGCGCGGGGTCGGCAATCTGCGTCCGGCTCAGCGCCAAGCCGGCGAACCATGGCCGGCTGTCGACGCCCGCGGCGTCGGCCAGTTGCACCAGATAAAGCAGTTTGTTCGGCGGAAACTCCGCCGCGGTATAACGCGGGTCATCGCTGGCCAGAGTGGCCGGCGACGGGTTCAGGCCGATGTTTTCGGCGGGGCGTGCCATGGGTGGGTTGCTCCGGCGCGTGCAAACCGGCGTGGCCGGCGTTCGGCCCCCTTTCTACCACGTGCGCGCAGTCGGCAGCTTGCGCGATGCACAACTTGGCCCGCTGTCGCGATCGCGGCCCTGGCGCTGGCCCGGGCCGCGACGGGTTACTCGCCGATGGTCAGCAGCGAGGCGTTGCCGCCGGCTGCGGTGGTGTTGATGGTCAGCGTGCGTTCGCCGGCAAAGCGCAGCAGGTAGTGCGGGCCGCCCGCCTTCGGGCCGGTGCCGGAGAGACCTTCGCCGCCGAACGGCTGCACCCCGACCACCGCACCGATCTGGTTGCGGTTGACGTAGCAGTTGCCCACCCGTGCGTGTTGGCTGATGTAGTGCACGGTGGCGTCGATGCGGCTGTGCACGCCCAGGGTAAGGCCGTAACCCGTGCTGTTGATCTCGTCCACCACGTCCTTCAGCTGGCTTGCCTTGAAGCGGATCAGGTGCAGCACCGGACCGAAGATCTCGCGCTTGAGCATGGACAGCGAGGGGATTTCGTAAGCGCGCGGAGCGAAGAAGGTACCGTGTTCGGTGGCCGCCGGATCCATCGGTGCCTGCGCAATCTTTTTCGCTTCCTTGTCCATGCGTGCGGCATGGGCCACCAGGATCGCCTTGGCGTCTTCGTCGATGACCGGGCCGACGTCGGTGGACAGCAGGCCGGGGTCGCCGACCTTCAGTTCGGCCATCGCGCCGGCCAGCATCTCGATCACCTTGTCCGCGATATCTTCCTGCACGTACATCACGCGGGCCGCGGAGCAGCGCTGTCCGGCGGACTGGAACGCCGAGGCGATCACGTCCTTGACGATCTGCTCGGGCAGCGCGGAGGAGTCGGCAATCATCGCGTTCTGGCCACCCGTTTCGGCGACCAGCACCGCGATCTGCGAATCACGCGCCGCCAGTGCGCGGTTGATCGCCCAGGCGGTTTCGGTGGCGCCGGTAAACACCACGCCAGCGACGCGCGGGTCGCGGGTCAGTGCGGCGCCCACGGTGGCGCCGTCACCGGGCACGAATTGCAGCACGTCCTTCGGAACGCCGGCCTCGTGCAGCAGCTGGGTGGCGAGATAGCCGATCAGGCTGGTCTGTTCGGCAGGCTTGGCGATGACGGTGTTGCCGGCAGCCAGTGCCGCGCTGACCTGACCGATGAAGATCGCCAGCGGGAAGTTCCACGGGCTGATGCCCACGAACACGCCGCGACCTTCCAGAAACAGCTGATTGGTCTCGCCGGTGGGACCGGGCAACTGCTCCGGTTCGGCGAACAGTCGACGCGCCATGGTGGCGTAGTAGCGCAGGAAATCCGCCGCCTCGCGCACTTCGGCAATCGCGTCGGGCAGGCTCTTGCCGGCCTCGCGAACGCACAGGGCGAGAAACTCGGCGCGACGCGCTTCCAGCTGATCCGCCGCGTACTCAAGCATGGCGGCGCGATTGGCCACGGGCAGGGTATTCCAGCGATCCTGCGCGGCGACGGCGTTGCTCATCGCCTGGTCCACCGTGGCCTGATCGGCACACACATAGCTGCCGATCGTGCGGCGGCGGTCGGAGGGGTCGGTCACCTGCACCGTCTCGCCCTTGCCGCTGGCACCGGGTACCAGCGGGCCGGCGCTCCAGGGGCCTTGCTGGGCATTGACCGCGTCGGCCAGTTCGTTCAATTCGTTGTCGTTGGCAAAGTTGACGCCCATGGAATTCTTCCGAAGTTCACCGTAGAGATTGGCCGGCAGCGGGATGCGCGGATGCGGTATGTGGTCGAACGCGCGCACCGTCTGGCACGGGTCGGCGACCAGTTCCCGCGGAGGCACGCTCTCGTCCACCACGCGGTTGACGAAGCTGGTGTTCGCGCCGTTCTCGAGCAGGCGCCGCACCAGGTAAGGCAGCAGGTCCTCGTGCGTGCCCACGGGGGCATACACGCGGCAGGGCACGTCGAGATGGTTCTTGCCGATCACCTCGGCATACAGGTCCACGCCCATGCCATGCAAACGCTGGAACTCGAACGGCCGCCCCTGCGCCAGTTGATGCACGGCGGCGATGGTGTGCGCGTTGTGGGTCGCGAATTGCGGATAGATCAACTGGGTGCCGGCATTGAACAGGCGCCGCGCACAAGCCAGGTAGGAAACGTCCGTATTCGGCTTGCGGGTGAACACCGGGTAGCCCGAAAGGCCCTGTTCCTGCGCCTTCTTCACCTCGGCATCCCAGTAGGCGCCCTTCACCAGTCGCACGTACCAGCGCCGGCCGGTGGCCAAAGCCGTTTCGACCAGCCAGTCGATCACGAACGGCGTGCGCTTGGAGTAGGCCTGCACCACGATGCCGAGGCCGTTCCAGCCCTCCAGCGAAGGGTGGGCGAAGACGTCGCCGATGATGTCCAGCGACAATTCCAGCCGATCGGCCTCTTCGGCGTCGACCGATAGCGCGATGCCGTGCTTCATCGCCAGCTGCGAGAGTTCCAGCAGCTTTTCGGTGAGTGCGGCCCGCGCCCGTTCGCGCTGGGCCACTTCGTAGCGCGGGAACAAGGCCGACAGCTTCACCGAGATCGACGGCGCGTCGGTGTGGTTGGCGTAGGGTCCGCGCGAACCCAGCGCGGCAATCGCGTTGCGATAATCCTGCTGGTAGCGTTCGGCCGTTTCGGCGGTGAGCGCCGATTCGCCGAGCATGTCGAAGGAATAGCGGTAGACCGCGTTCTCCTTCTTCTTGCTGCGATCGAGCGCCTTCTCGATGTCCTGCCCCATGACGAACTGGTGACCCATGATGCGCATGGCCTGGCGCACCGCGACGCGGATGGCGGGGTCGCCGACGCGCGCGACCAGCCGGCGCAGCGAGCCGTTGAAGTCGTCGTAGCCCGTGTCAGCCAGGTTCACCAGCCGACCGGTGAGCAGCAACCCCCAGGTGGACGCGTTGACCAGCAGCGACTCGCTGCGGCCGATGTGCTTGCGCCAGTTCGCGTCACCCAGCTTGTCGCGGATCAGTTTGTCCGTCGTGGCCTTGTCGGGGATGCGGAGCAGCGCCTCCGCCACGCACATCAGCAAGATGCCTTCCTCGCTGGAAAGGTCGTACTGACGCATGAAGGCTTCGACCACGCTCTGGTCCTTGGCCCGTGCGCGCACGCGGGTGACCAGCGCGCAGGCACGCTCGATCACCTGTTCACGTTCGTCCGGCGGCAAGTCGGCCTGGTCGAGCAGGTCATTGACCGCTTCGGTTTCGTCGCGCAACCAGGCAGCGGTGATGCGGGCGCGGGCGGGCGTGGTTTGAGCCGGTAGCTCGGGGCTGAGTATGGTTGAGGTCACGGCGTGCCGATAAAGGGTGGTGAATGGGGATGGGGCAAACGCCGGATTGTACGCCCGACCCCGAGAATTTTGGGGAATTCACGGGGCATGGCGGGTCCTCGCCCTGTGTGACGAATCGGCCCGGATGCGGTCGGCCGTGGCCATTCGCGGGCGCATGTCAGACATTGATCCACGTCAATGGGGTGCGACATTCTTGCCCGTTGCGCCGCCGCGGCCTATCATTCCCGCGTTCCAGGCACGCCGGATCTCCATGATCGTGCTTCGACCAGCTACCGCCGGCTTGCCCTGCGTGACGATGTGGCTCAGGCCCAATCGCACGCTAAGCCGACGCGGCTTGCGTCGATTGATCATGGTTCTTGCGGCGCTGGTGCTGATGACGGCTGGACTGGGGGCTTGGCAGGGGAATGTGTTCGCTCCGCTGTTTGCCCTGGTTGAATCCGCCGCCGTGGCCTTCGCGTTGAGCGTGGCCTGGCGGGCCGGCGACCGTAGTGAGCGCATCACTCTCGACGACGTGTCGTTGGAGGTGCAATCGCTGCCGGGCAGGCGCTGCACGCGTTTCCAGTCCTGCTGGGTGCGCGTGCTGCTGGAGCCGGGCCATGGGCGCCAGCGGCTGTTGCTGACATCGCATGGACGTGAATTGGAGATCGGCGCATTCCTTGCGGAACAGGAACGCGTCGCGCTGTCGAAGAAACTCATGGTGCTGCTGGGCGAACTCAACCAGCCGCGCAAGTAGGTTCAACAAAGGTGCAAGACATGACATCTGGCGGCATCAGGCGATCCATCATGGCAACGGCGTTCCTCGCCCTTGCTTCGTTCGGCAGCGTGGCCCTGGCCGCCCCCGGTCCGTGGCAATTGAACATGGAGCGCGGTGCCAGCACCTGGTCGCAGGTGCCCTACCATCTCAACAACATCTCGCTGGCCGTGTGCACCGTGATCGGCGTGCTGGTGTTCGGCGCGATGTTCGTCGCCATGTTCCGCTTCCGCAAGTCGCGCGGCGCCGTGGCCGAGAAGTGGTCGCACAACACCATGGTGGAAGTCATCTGGACCACCATCCCGGTGCTGATCCTGATCACCCTGGCCTATCTGGCCACCGGTGGTCTCACCAGCTGGGCCGACACCACCGGTTCGCAGATGACCGTCAAGGTCACCGGCTACCAGTGGAAGTGGCGCTATGACTACGTTGACTACATGGGCAAGTCGATCGACAAGGTCGGTTTCATGTCCAAGCTGGACACGCAGAGCGACCAGACCCGCCAGCTCGGTTCGGGCATGGATCCGTACGCGGTCAAGGTGGGCGACGAAAGCACCTACCTGCTGAATGTCGACAAGCCGCTGGTGGTCCCGGTTGACACCAAGATCCGTTTCGTGATCACCAGTGGCGACGTGATCCACTCCTGGTGGGTGCCGGCAACCGGCTGGAAGCTCGATGCGATCCCCGGAATCATCAACGCGGCGTGGGCGAACTTCAACGCGCCGGGCACCTATCGCGGCCAGTGCGCCGAGTTGTGCGGCCAGGATCACGGCTTCATGCCGATCGTGGTGGTGGTGAAATCCAAGGCGGACTTCGCCAAGTGGCTGGCCGAGCAGGAGGCGCAGTCCGCTGCACCCGCCGCGGCGCCGCAAACCGCGCAGGTTGCCGCGCCGGCCGGTGGCAAGCAGGGCTGAGCCTTCGCCCCACCGTTGTCCGCACACTTTTTTTTCGCAGTCGCATTCATATTTCAGGTTAGAGGTGCAAGGCCATGTCCTACGCAGCCACCCATGATCACCACGATGATCACCACGGCGCGCCGAAGAATTTCTTCCAGCGCTGGGTCATGTCCACCAATCACAAGGACATCGGTACGCTGTACCTGATCTTCGCGCTGACGATGTTCTTCATCGGCGGCAGCTTCGCGATGCTGATCCGCGCCGAGCTGTTCAAGCCCGGCCTGCAGCTGATGCAGCCGTACTTCTTCAACCAGCTGACCACGATGCATGCGCTGGTGATGATTTTCGGCGCGATCATGCCGGCCTTCGTCGGCCTGGGTAACTGGATGATCCCGTTGATGGTGGGTGCGCCGGACATGGCGTTGCCGCGCATGAACAACCTGTCGTTCTGGATCCTGCCGTTCGCCTTCATCCTGATGTTGTCCACCCTGTTCATGCCGGGCGGTGGCCCGGCCGGTGGCTGGACGATGTATCCGCCGCTGTCGCTGCAGAGCGACTCGCTGGCCTACGTGGTGTTCGCGATCCATCTGATGGGCATCAGCTCGATCATGGGCGCGATCAACATCATCGCCACCATCCTGAACATGCGCGCTCCCGGCATGGACCTGCTGAAGATGCCGGTGTTCGTGTGGAGCTGGCTGATCACCGCGTTCCTGCTGATCGCCGTGATGCCGGTATTGGCCGGCGCGGTCACCATGCTGCTGACCGACAAGTACTTTGGTACCAACTTCTTCAACCCGGGCGGCGGCGGTGACCCGGTGCTCTACCAGCACATCTTCTGGTTCTTCGGTCACCCCGAGGTCTACATCATGATCTTGCCGGCGTTCGGCATCATCTCCGAAGTGGTGCCGACCTTCGCCCGCAAGCCGATCTTCGGCTACAAGGCCATGGTGTTCGCGATTGCCTGCATCGCATTCCTGTCGTTCATCGTGTGGGCGCACCACATGTTCGCCGTCGGCCTGCCGCTGGGTGCCGAGATATTCTTCATGTACGCCACCATGCTCATCTCCGTGCCGACCGGCGTGAAGGTGTTCAACTGGGTGGCCACCATGTGGGGCGGCTCGATGACCTTCGAGACGCCGATGCTGTTCTCGCTGGCCTTCATCATCCTGTTTACCATCGGCGGCTTCTCCGGCCTGATGCTGGCGCTGGTGCCGGCCGACTTCCAGTATCACGACACCTACTTCGTGGTGGCGCATTTCCATTACGTGCTGGTCACCGGTGCCCTGTTCGCGATCATCTCGGCCGCCTATTACTGGATGCCGAAGTGGACCGGCAACATGTACAGCGAGTTCTGGGGCAAGGTGCATTTCTGGAACAGCGTGATCTGGGTCAACGTGTTGTTCTTCCCGCAGCACTTCCTGGGCCTGGCCGGCATGCCGCGCCGCATCCCCGACTACAACGTGGCGTTTGCCAACTTCAACATGATCAGCTCGATCGGCGGCTTCCTGTTCGGCGCCACCCAGTTGATCTTCATCGGCGTGCTGATCCACTGCGTGTTCTTCTCCAAGAAGAAGGCCACCGATCGCGTGTGGGAAGGGGCCAAGGGTCTGGAGTGGACCGTGCCGTCGCCGGCGCCGTATCACACCTTCGAAGTGCCGCCGGTGATCAACGACGACGAGCTGGCGCACGGTCACGTGAACGACTGATGGTTTTCACGACATCCCGGCCATGTGGGCAGGATGTCGTGCAGGAATGAGCAGGAACATGAAGCAGCAAATGACGAATCACCCGCCTGCCGATGGCGACGACCAGCGCCGCAAAGGCGTGCGACGCACGGTGACGGTACTGGTGGCGATCGTGGCGTTCTTCTTCCTGATTTCGTTCGTGCAGATAGTGTTGATGAAATAGTCGGTCGCGATTGCTACAGAGTCATTCTCCGGTTCGCTGAGGCGGCCGGCACGCAGTTCCCCGGGCGGCACGACGGGGTAGAGCCATCAAGAGAAATCCACGGGGTTACACCATGGGTCAGCAGCACGACGCTTACTTCGTACCAGCCAAGAGCCAGTGGCCAATTGTGGCCGCGGTGGTCATGTTCATCACCGTATTTGGTGCCGCACACTGGCTGAACGCCGCCCCCGGTGAAGCCGGCTTCGGCAAGACCGTGCTGACCGTCGGCGTGATCGGCGTGCTGGCCATGTTCTTCGGCTGGTTCCGCTCGGTGATTCGCGAATCACTGGCTGGCAGCTACAACCACCAGGTCGACACCTCGTTCCGCATGGGCATGATGTGGTTCATCTTTTCCGAGGTGATGTTCTTCGGTGCCTTCTTCGGTGCGTTGTTCTACATCCGCATGTTCTCGGTGCCGTGGCTCGGTGGCGAAGGCCATGGCGTGCTGACGCACCAGTTCCTGTGGAGTGATTACGCGGCTTCCTGGGGCGCCAACGGTGGCAACGGTCCGGAACGGATCGGTGGTGCGTTCCGCACCGTGCCGGCCTGGGGCCTGCCGCTGATCAACACGATGATCCTGCTGACCTCCAGCGTCACGGTGACGATCGCGCACCATGCGTTGCGCGCGGGTCATCGCGGCAAGATCCTCCTGTTCCTCGGCCTGACCGTCCTGCTCGGCGCCACCTTCCTGTACTTCCAGGCCCACGAGTACATGGAGGCCTACCGCGAGCTCAATCTGACCCTGCACAGCGGTGTCTACGGTTCGACCTTCTTTCTGCTCACCGGCTTCCACGGCCTGCACGTGACTCTGGGCACGATCATGCTGGCGGTGATCTGGTTCCGCGTGCTGGCAGGTCACTTCAACAAGGACCATCACTTCGGTTTCGAAGCCGTGGCCTGGTACTGGCACTTCGTCGACGTGGTCTGGCTCGGCCTGTTCATGTTCGTCTACATTCTTTGATTTGACGCGACGTCCTGTCGCGACCATCGGGCAAACGCTCGAGCGTTGGGTCTGCGAGGGAATGCGTGCCATCGCCCTGGCCAGACTCTTCGAGAGGCAGGCGTTGTGCGGCAGACAGACCACAAAAAACCCGCCATCGGCGGGTTTTTTGTGGGTAGCGGTGTCCGGATCGGCGGGATTCAGCGCACCGTACCGAGGGAGCGCGCTGTCGGCACAACCGGTACAATCACTGGCCGACGTCGTGCGGGTGCAGCCAACCCATCCAGATGCCAAACGCGACCATGGCGATGAACAGCAGCGACAGGCCGATGCGGCGAGTCAGTGCCCACACCGTGCGCCGGTCGTCGTCCTTGTCTTTCATCATGAAGTACAGCGCCTGGCCAAGGCTGAAGATCACCACCAGCAGCACCACGACCAGCGCAATTTTATAGATGGTTTCCACGTGATTTATCCGATCCAGTTCGACATGACCAGTATAGCGGTCGCTGGCAGGCGCCCGGCGTGAGCGGCTTTCGCCGTCCGTCGTGGTGGGCGTTGCTGCTGACCGTGGCCGGAGCCTTGTTGTTCGTGCGTCTGGGTGTCTGGCAACTGCACCGCGCGGACTTCAAGGAGGCACTTCTGCGACGGTATGCCGCGGCGGCCACCGCGCCGCTGCAGGACTTCTCGACGCTGCCGCCCACGCCGGCCGCGGACAGCTTCGCGCGGGTGCGGGTGAGCGGTCGTTATCTCGCTGACCGGCTGTATCTGCTGGACAACCCGAAACACGATGGCATGGGCGGGGTGGAGGTATTCGCGCCGCTGGCGCTGGCTGGCGACTCGCGCCTGCTGCTGGTCGACCTTGGCTTCCTGGCCGGTAACGGCAACGGCAAGGCGCCGCAATTGCCGTCGTTGCCGACTGGCGAAGTGACCCTGCATGGCCTTTACCTGCCGCCACCGCCGGTGGGTTTCGAGATGGGCGGTGATGCGCTGACGCAGCAGTCGAGCTGGCCGAAAACCACGATTTTCCTGGATCCGGGGGAAGTGTCCCGCGACCTGGGCCAGCCGATCTATCCGCACCTGCTGGCGTTGGATCCGGATCCGGCGTCGATCTACGTGCGCGTGCACACGCTCGACTTTTCCTCGATGCCGCCCGCGCGGCATCGGGCCTATGCCTTCCAGTGGTTCACCTTTGCGCTCGCTGCGGTGGTGATCCTTCTGGTCCTGCATCGCAAGCGCAAGCCGCGCAAATCCGATTCCACCAAGGTTGATGACGTCCGATGAAAGCTGCCGATCCCGCTGCCGTGCGCAAGAGCCGAGTGTTCCTGGTATTGATCGCGCTGGTGTTCGCCGCACCGATGCTCGTTGCCGGGCTGCTCACCTGGAGCGGCTGGATGCCCGGCACCAAGGGCAATGGCGAGCCGATCATGCCGCAGCGCAATTTCGTGTCCGAAAAGCTGGCTGTGCAGTTGGCCGACGGCAAGCTTTACGCCTGGCGCGACAGTGAGCCGCGGCTGACCTTGATCGCGCTGGCCGGCCCCGACTGCGCCAGTCATTGTCTGGCCACGTTGACCAGCATGGCCGCGGCGCGGGTCACCTTGAACCGCAACCAGTCGCGCCTGCGCCTGCTCTACCTGGGTACGCCGCCGGCGGACGATGCGCGCGATGGCATGCGCAACTACTGGCTGCTTGGCAAGGACGTCGACGGCAAGCTGGAGCGCTTCCGGCCGACCACGCCGGACAGCGTGAGCGCCGTGCTGGTGGAGTCCAACGGCACCGCCTTGTCGCTGTACCCGGCAGGGTTTGATCCGTCGGGCCTGCGCAAGGATCTGCAGAAGGTGATCAAGTGATGTCGCCGCGCGGCTTGCGCTGGCTGCGCTGGCTGGCCGTGTTCGCGACCGTGTTCGCGTTCGGCCTGGTGATGTTCGGCGCGTTCGTGCGGTTGTCCAACGCAGGCCTGTCGTGCCCGGACTGGCCGACCTGCTACGGCCAGGTCACCTGGCCGCAGCACGCCCAGGCGGTGGCTCATGCCGACGCCACGTTCCCGGACCGACCGTACGAGGCGCACAAGGCCTGGCGCGAGCAAGTGCACCGCTTCTTCGCCGGCACCCTCGGCGTGCTGGTGCTGGTGCTTGCGCTGATCGCCAGCTGGCGTCGCCGCGCCGCGCTGCTGGCGGTGTGCGCCGGCGCCTTGTTCGCGGCGGTCGGGGTGGCTCTGTACATGCGCGGCGAACATCTGTGGTCGTCGCTGCTGGCCGCCTCCGCGATTGCGCTGCCCACGTTCGCGGCGATCCGGTTGCCGCGTCCCGGGGCGTGGAAGATCTGCGTGCTGGCGCTGGCCGTGATCATCTTCCAGGCAATGCTGGGCATGTGGACGGTCACCCTGCTGCTCAAGCCGGTAGTGGTGATGGGCCATCTGCTGGGTGGCATGACCACCTTCGCGCTGCTGGCTTGGGCGGCGTTGCGTTTCGCCGGGGTGACGGCGGTGGACGACCGTCACGCCGCGCTGCGGCGCTGGGTGTCGATCGGCGTGGTGCTGCTGTTCTGCCAGATCGCGCTGGGTGGCTGGACCTCGGCGAACTACGCGGCGCTGGCGTGCGGCTACGGCCCCGGCTCCTTCCCGCAGTGCCTCGGCCAGTGGGCGCCACCGACGGACTTTCACGAGGGCTTCGTGTTGTGGCGCGGCATCGGCGTGAACTATGAAGGCGGCGTGCTCGACATGGCCGCACGCAGCGCGATCCAGATCGCGCACCGGATCGGCGCCCTGGTGGTGTTTTGCTACCTCGGCTGGGTGGCGCTCAGCGCGGCGCGGCGCGGCCTGCGCCTGGCCGGCCTGGCCATCGCCGTGGCGCTGGCCCTCCAGGTGATGCTGGGCATCAGCAACGTCTATTTCGGGCTGCCGCTGCCGGTGGCGACGGCACACAATGGTGGCGCCGCCTTGCTGTTGGTCACCCTGCTGGCCACGCTGGCCAGTACGCAGCGCCGGCATGATGATCCTATGTTCCAGTCGTTGGGGCGACACTGAAGATGAACGTTTTTCGCGAATATCTGCAATTGACCAAGCCGCGCATCGTGGCCCTGCTGGTGTTCTGCGCGGTGATCGGCATGTTCCTCGCCGTGCCGGGCATGCCGCCGTGGCGCGCTCTGGTATTCGGCACGCTGGGCATCTGGCTGGCGTCGTCTTCGGCCGCTGCCTTCAACCAGCTGATCGACCAGCGCATCGACAAGGTGATGGTGCGCACGGCAAACCGGCCGCTGGCCACCGGCCATCTCAACGTGCGCCAGGTGTTCGTGTTCGCGCTGTCGCTGGGCATCCTGTCGATGGTGGTGCTGGTGCTGCTGGTCAATACGCTGACCGCGGTGCTGACCTTTGCCGGGCTGATCGGCTATGCGGTGATCTACACCGCCTTCCTCAAACGCGCCTCGCCGCAGAACATCGTGATCGGCGGCCTCGCCGGCGCGATTCCGCCGGTGCTGGGCTGGACGGCGGTCACCGGCGCGCTGCACCCCTACGCGCTGCAGTTGTGCCTGATCATCTTCGTGTGGACGCCGCCGCACTTCTGGGCGCTGGCGATCTTCCGTCGTGACGACTACTCGCGCGCCCAGGTGCCGATGCTGCCGGTGACCCACGGCGTGGTGTTCACCCGCTGGCACATCCTGTTCTACACCGTGCTGCTGGTGCTGGTGACCCTGCTGCCGGCGCTGACCGGCATGAGCGGCATGGTCTACCTGGGTGGTGCGGCCGTGCTGGGCGGGGCGTTCCTGTATTACGCGGTGCGCCTGCTGAACCCGCCGGACGAGTTGTACTCGATGAAGGTATTCAACTACTCGATCATCTACCTGATGGCGCTGTTTGCGTTCCTGCTGGCCGACCACTGGCTGGTCGAGCCGATGGTGCAACAGGCCACGGTGATGCAGGTGATCTGAGCGGGGCTGCAAGGGCGTACCCGAGCACGCAAGATCCCGATTGCGCATTGACACTTGCGCGGCGCAGCACCACAATGCGCGCGCCCTCCGGCGCGCTGCGTCGGCTGGCTTTCTGTCCTGACTAACCAAGGCATATGGACGTTTACCCTAGTCGCAACGTCGACATCCGCTCGCTTCGGGTGCCGGCGCCGCATAACAACAAGAACGCCTGCGGCGACCGCCTGCGGTCGGCTGGTGCTTTCCGCTAGGGAAAGTCCGGCCCACTCCTGAGGACGCCATTGGCGTTGTCATGAGGAGATGGGCTGATGAAGCTCCTTCACGATTTTTTCCGTCTGCACCTTGCAGGCCCGCTCACGGCAGTCGCTCGTGGCGGCGCCCCCGTGTCCGGGTTCCGGGTGACCGTGCCCGCGCCGCTGCCGCCGGCTGCCGATGCCGCCCGCGTGGCGCATGAAGCGGTGAGCACGGTCCGTCGCGAACCGGCCTCGTTCCTGAAAACCTCCCGCCACCATCGACGCGGCGTCCGGCGCGGATGATGGTCGGCATCCTGCGTTTTTCATGGCCTCCGCCAGCTTCCACCGCGGCTGTGGGCTGCCGTCCGGTTTGACGTGGCGGCTGCCGATTGTCCATGACACGCGATTGAGCGGGCACGACAGGGCCTGCTCCGCGACATCCCGCTGACGAGACGCCGAGCCCGAGCGGCCGCGTTCCGCAATATCAATATTCCGCCTCACGGAAACGCCGCATGAGCAAGATTTCCTCCACGCCGGCCCAGCGAGCGGCCGGCCGTGCCGCACCCGTGGTCGTCGCCGCGCGCGCGTTCAGCGCAAGCGAGACCCTGTTCGCCGAACTGGACACCTCGATCCGTGGCCTGGACGCGGAGCAAATCGAGGCGCGGTTGCATCGCGATGGTGCCAATGAGGTATTGCACGAGAAGCCGCCGCACTGGTCGCTGCAGTTGCTGCGTGCGTTCAAGAACCCGTTCATCGTGGTGTTGCTGGTGCTCGCCGGCGTACAGCTGTTCACCGACCATGAGGATCTGGTCGGCCCGCTGATCATCGCGGTGATGGTCGGCATCAGTGTGCTGCTGAGCTTCACCCAGGAATACCGCTCCACCCGTGCCGCCGAAAAGCTCAAGGCGATGGTGCGCAATACCGCCACGGTGACGCGACGCGCCTCGGACGGGCACAGCGAGCAGATCGAGGTGCCGGTGGTAGAGCTGGTCGCCGGCGACATCGTGCACCTGGCGGCAGGTGACATGGTGCCCGCCGACCTGCGCCTGCTCGGTGCGAAGGACTTGTTCATCAGCCAGGCGATCCTCACCGGCGAATCGCTGCCGGTGGAGAAGTCGGCGCCCGCGCGTGATGCGGTCGGTGACGCCGGCCATCCCAACCCGCTGGACCTGCCCAGCGTCTGCTACATGGGCACCAACGTGGTCAGTGGCACCGCCACCGCCGTGGTGGTCGCGACCGGCACGCAGACCTATCTGGGTTCGTTGGCGCACAGCATGTCCGGTCAGCGGGTGCAGACCAGTTTCGACCGCGGGATCAGCAGCGTCAGCTGGCTGCTGATCCGTTTCATGGCGGTAATGGTGCCGGTGGTGTTTCTGCTCAACGGCCTGGACAAGCACAACTGGACCGAAGCATTCCTGTTTGCGCTGTCGGTGGCGGTGGGACTGACCCCCGAGATGCTGCCGCTGATCGTCACCGCCAACCTGTCCAAGGGGGCGCTGGCGATGTCCAAGCGCAAGGTGGTGGTGAAACGACTCAACGCAATCCAGAACTTCGGTGCGATGGACGTGCTGTGCACCGACAAGACCGGCACGCTGACGCTGGACAAGATCGTGCTGGAGCGGCACCTCGACCTGGATGGCGAAGAGTCCGACGAGGCGCTGGAGTACGGCTACCTCAACAGCCGCTTCCAGACCGGCCTGAAGAACCTGATGGACAAGGCGGTGCTGGAACACCGCGATCTCGAGTCGGCGGCCCGGCGTTACCGCGTGGTGGACGAGATCCCGTTCGATTTCCAGCGCCGACGCATGTCGGTGGTGGTCGCCGACGGGGAACGCGCGCACCTGCTGATCTGCAAGGGTGCGGTCGAGGAAATGCTGTCGATCTGCGCGTACGCAAAAATCGGCGAGGTTACCGAGCCACTCACCGATGAGCGCCGCCGCGAGGTCAAGGCGATGACGCACAAGCTCAACGAAGACGGCCTGCGCGTGCTGGTCGTCGCGGCCCGGCGCGAGGCGGCGCATGAGCGGCCCTACGGCGTGGCTGACGAGAACGAGCTGGTCGCGGTCGGCTGCCTGGCGTTTCTCGATCCGCCCAAGGATTCCGCTGCCACCGCGATCCGCGCGCTCCACCAGCATGGCGTCGAGGTGAAGGTGATTACCGGCGACAACGAGGCGGTGACGCGGAAGATCTGCCGCGAAGTCGGCCTCGACGTCACCCATTCCGTCGAGGGCCGCGAGATCGAGGCACTGGACGATCCGGCGCTGGACACGCTGGTCGCGCGTGTCACCGTGTTCGCCAAGATGTCGCCGCTGCAGAAGGCGCGCGTGGTGCGTTCGCTGCAGCGGCTCGGCCACACGGTGGGCTTCCTCGGTGACGGCATCAACGACGCGCCGGCGCTGCACGATGCGGATGTCGGCATCTCGGTGGACACCGCCACCGACATCGCCAAGGAGTCGGCCGACATCATCCTGCTGGAAAAAAATCTGATGGTGCTGGAGGAGGGCGTGCTGGAAGGCCGCGTCACCTTCGGCAACATCATGAAGTACATCAAGATGACCGCCAGCTCGAACTTCGGCAACGTGTTCAGCGTGCTGGTGGCCAGCGCGTTCCTGCCGTTCCTGCCGATGCTGCCGCTGCAGATCCTGGTGCAAAACCTGCTGTACGACATCTCGCAGCTGTCGATCCCGTTCGACCGCATGGACGAGGAATACCTGAGCAAGCCGCGCAAGTGGGATGCCGGCGACATCGGCCGCTTCATGGTGTGGATCGGCCCGGTCAGCTCGATCTTCGACCTCACCACGTTCTGGCTGATGTGGCATTACTTCGGCGCAAACTCGCCGGCGCACCAGTCGCTGTTCCAGTCAGGCTGGTTCATCGAAGGGCTGCTGTCGCAGACGCTGATCGTGCACATGATCCGCACTCGACGGATCCCGTTCGTGCAGAGCATTGCTGCCGCGCCGGTGCTGGGCCTGACCATCGCGATCATCGTGATCGGCATGCTGATTCCGTTCAGCGCACTGGGCGCGAAGATCGGCATGATGCCGTTGCCGCCGATGTATTTCGCCTGGCTGGCGCTGACCCTGGTGAGCTATTGCGTGCTGACGCAGCTGATGAAGTTGATCTACATCCGCCGTTATGGGCGCTGGCTCTGATCGCTGCCGCTTCTTCTGCTCTTTGTAGGAGCGCACCCTGTGCGCGATGCTCTTGTTTCATCAATGGTGGCGGGTTTCATTAGAGCGAAGAGCTTTCGTCCTCCTTCGGCGACC
This sequence comes from Rhodanobacter sp. TND4EL1, assembly GCF_054061035.1. NCBI lineage: Bacteria > Pseudomonadati > Pseudomonadota > Gammaproteobacteria > Lysobacterales > Rhodanobacteraceae > Rhodanobacter > Rhodanobacter sp. TND4EL1. Next base: position 109,986 of record NZ_JBSSDT010000004.1, on the reverse strand, counting down.
GAGTCACTTTTCTCTTGCGTGGCCAAGAGAAAAGTAACCAAAAGAGAAAGGCCACCCCGCTTGGCGCTTGCCGGGCATCCTGCCCGGCAAGTCCGTGAGCCGAGGCCGGGCTTTTCGACAGCACATCCATGTGCTGGCGAAAAGGAACCGACTTCCTGTCGGTTCCCGCTACGCGGCCTGTCGTCCCCGCCTCACCGCCGCACAGGGGCCCCGGGTAGAGCAGCGGGCCATCGTGGCCCGCATTCTTCAGAAGAGCCAAGTCAAAAGTGACGGGTGTCGCGAACGGTAGTCGTGCTGGAAACAGCCAGTCGCAGTGCGTTTGACGGTCTGCTATCGACCCATTTCCGCCGGTCGCGAGTGGCTGCTTTGTGGCAGCCATTTGAGGAGTCGACCGGCTGTTATCGGCCCGAGCAATCTTGGGCTCCGCTTTGACTGCTCCTCGCCGATCTAAACCTGGCGCGTACACGTTCACTGAAGCAAAGGGCGGGTTTCACCCACAACTGACTGGTGGCGGTAGCCAAGTACCTCGTACCCAACGACGGTGATGGCTGGCACGCAGGTGACGACAACCAGACAGATCGCCATCTCGACACCGAGGACGGCCGCGACAACGGCACCGGCCAACGTCACCGCACTCGCGGCGAGAAGCCACACGTGGAGAGGGTCCGGGCGACGCACGAGGTAATGGTAAAGGCCATACACGAGGCCGATGAATACGCCTACCGGAACCGCCACGGTGAGCAGGGCGCCAAGCGCACCAGTGGCCGTCTTTCCTTCTACGAAAAGCGCAGCCACACGCAAGCCGGCGCCGACTGCGATGATCGAGGTGACGATGAACATCTGTGCGTAGGCCCAGGCGAAAGCGCGGGATCGATGCTCGTGCAGGGCTCGCCCCGAGGGAAGCAGGTAATAGACCCACCACAGACCAAACGTCAGTCCCACGCCGGCAACGCAAACAAGCACTGCGTCCAGCGTCCAGCCTTGCCGCCCGATCACGGCGCTCATCGCGTCGACCGTGCCGACGACTGACTCGCCCAAGGCAATGACCGCAAAAAGACTGTAGCGCTCGGCGATGTGATGAGCGTGCCACGGCGTGCCGCCGTCCTTGCGCTCGGCCAGCCACGGTGCTGCAAATTCGATCGACCAGAGTACGCAGAAAATTACCACGCCCAGGACTAGACTCGTGTTGAGGAAAGCCCACGCGACCCAACCGATCTGGGCGATCGAGATGGTGATGGCATAGGTCAGACAAGCACGCCGCCGGCGCGGGTCTTGCCACGCAGCGCGCGACCACTGAAAGACCATCGCGGCGCGCATCACCACATAGCCGAGCACCGTTCCGGAGGCGTCAAGATGCACCCCATGCCCGATCGACTTGAACATCGGCGGCAGGCCGATGGCCAAAATTAATACGCCGGTCATCTGCACCATGGTGGCCACGCGAAACACCCAATCGTCGGTGTCATAGGCCGAGGCAAACCACGAAAAATTGACCCAGGCCCAGCAGATAATCGAGGCGGCGAAGCCGAAGCCGAGGAATGCGGCTCCGTAGTGAGCCGCACCAAATGCCTCCGCGAACTGGAAGGCCGCCACGCCAAAGCTCGTTGCGAAGGTCAGGTCGAACAGCAGTTCGAGTGGGGTAGCCACCCGATGCTGTTCATGCGGGTCGCGTCCGACCATGCGCCGAACGTGGTGGTGGACAGATTCTGCGCTGGACGACGATGTGCTCATGGGGAATACCGCGGCTCATTGATATCGTCATTGTGTCGCTGTGAGTCGTTCGAATGAAGATGTCCCTCATTCCTATGAGCGAAAACCATGATTTGTCCTGCCGGAATTGTCGACGCCGAGGTTTCCTGCAGATGCAAGTCCGCGGAATTGATGGCTGTCTGGATCGGGGCTCCGCGGTCGTTGCGCGCCGAGCCTCTTGAATGTTGCGCTTCAACGCCGCCCACGCGATGGCGAACCACGGTGCGTGCATGCCCATAATTGACTCGCGTCAAGAACTCGCTCGCTTGGCAAGAATCCGCTGACCGTGTGAGCGTCAATTTCGTCAGTGCAGGGTGATGCTCAACGGCTTTCGAACGGCCCCGTTGCGGCAAGCATCCGAAGTAGCCGACCGGCCGTTCTTGGCCGAAAGCGGCCGGTTCACGATCGCCTCGCATCAGCTAAAGCAGTAGTCGGGCCATCAACTGCGCTGAGTCGCTTTTCGCTCTTCGCAACCGCAACGCGGTTGCGCACCGAGTGCGGGCCAGGATGGCCCGCTGCTTTACACGGGGTCCCTTGTGCGGCGGTGAGTCGGGGTCGACAGGCCGCGTAGCGGGAACCGACATGGAGGTCGGTTCCTTTTCGCACGGGCAGGAGGCCCGTTCGAAAAGCCCGGCCCCGGCTCACGGACTTGTTGGGCAGGAAGCCCAACAAGCGCCAAGCGGGGTGGCCTCTCTTTGGGCCACGTTTCTCTGGCCACGCAGAGAAAGGTGGCTCGGCTGCCGCAGGCAGACGAAAGCCTTTGCTCTGAAGTCACGGCCTGTCGCCGAAAACAACGCGGCCCCGGACATCAATCCGCCTCGCGATCATCCTCGCCAACAGGATGCGCCCCACGCGTCGCATACCGCCGCGCCACCACCGCGCACACCATCAGCTGCAGCTGATGAAAAATCATCAATGGCAGCACCAGTGCGCCGAGGCCGCCGAGTTGGCCGGCGAACAGGATCTTGGCCATCGGGATGCCGCTGGCCATGCTCTTCTTGGAGCCGCAGAACACGATGGTGATCTCGTCTTCGCGCGAAAAGCCCAGCCGTCGTGCGGCCCAGGTCAGCGTCGGCATCACCAGCGCCAGCAGCAGTCCGCACATCGCCAGTGTCGACAGCAGCGCGGAGAGCGGCGTGTCGTGCCACAAGCCTTCGACCACCGCCGCGCTGAAGGCGGTGTAGACCACCAGCAGGATCGTGCCCTGGTCGGTGTAGCCGAGCAGGGGCTTGTGATGATCGACGAAGTCGCCGATCCAGCGCCGCGCGACATGGCCAAGCGTGAATGGCAGCAGCAGTTCCAGCATGATGTCCAGCACGCCATGCCATGAGGCGCCGCCGCCGCTGGTGGCCAGCAACAGGCCGACCAGCAGCGGCGTCAGCGCGATGCCGATCAGGTTCGACATCGAGGCGCTGACCACGGCGGCGGAAACGTTGCCGCCTGCGATCGAGGTGAACGCGATGGAGGACTGCACCGTCGAAGGCAGCGCGCAGACGAACAGGATGCCGAGGTAGAGGTCGGGCGTCAGCAGCGCATGGCCCAGCGGGCGCAGCGCCAGTCCGAGCAACGGGAACAGCACGAAGGTGCCCGCGAAGACGGTGAGGTGCAGTCGCCAGTGGGTCAATCCCTGCACGATCGCCGAGCGCGGCAATTTCGCACCGTGCAGGAAGAACAGCAGGGCGATGCCGGCGTTGGTGATCCAGTCGAACACCCGGGCCGCGGAGCCGTGGCAGGGCAACAGGGAAGCCAGTACGACGGTGGCAAGCAGGGCGAGGGTGAAGTTGTCCGGCAGAAAGCGACGCAAAGAGATGCCCTTGTTCAGTCCAGTCCGCATTGATCGCGGTGTTTTCGACGCCACCACAGGAACAAGCCGATCACCACGAGAATGCCCACCATGGCCCACAGGCTGCTCTGGCCGCGATGGATCCATTTGACCAGCCACTCATGATTGTCGGCGCCGAGAAAACCGAGGTAGACCCAGAACGGCACGCTGATCAGTGCGGCGACGGTGTCAATGAACAGGAAACGCGCGAACGAGACGCGGTGGGTCATGCCGGCGGTGAGGTAGACGGTGGTGCGCATGCCGGGCAGGAAACGTGCGAAAAACAGCACGCGGTTGCCGTAGCGCTGGAACTTGTCCTGCACCTTGCTGTAACGCGCGGGGGTCAGGATGCGCGCCACGAAACGCCATTTGAGAATCCGCGAGCCGTAGTGATGGCCGAGCAGGAAGATCGCGCAGTCGCCGAGCAGCACGCCGAACATCGCCAGCGCCACCATCACATGCACGTTGGCGTAGCCCAGTCCCGCGATCACGCCGCCGGCGACCAGGGTGATGTCTTCGGGAAGCGGCAGGCCGGCGCCACAGATCATCAGCGCGATGAACACGGCAACGTAGCCGTTCTCGGCGAAAATCCTGATCAGTTGGGGCAAAAGATCCATCAATAATCCCGTGCGGCCTGCGAAATACGCCAGGCCGAAGCCATGCATGATCCCACACTCGCATTGTCGCCCGCTGTCAGCGCCGGGATGACGCCCATGGCAGGCCAGGGCATGCGGCACGTCATCGCAGTCACGCGGACGCCACTGGCGGGCGCACCCGGGCAGCCAGCAGTTCGCGCAGTTCGGCTTTCTCGGTGCTTTCCAGCGTGCCTTCCCGGCTCTTGGCCGTCAGCGCGTCGCGGCGCTGGGTGATTGCCTGGTCTTCCATCCGTGCCAGGGCATCGAAAAACTCGATGCCCTGACTTTCCGGTTCGCCGACCGACAGTGCCGCCATCAGTTTCTGCAGCGACGGATATTCCGGACGCTCGGCGAAGTGTTCCACCAGCATCGCCGGATTGATGCCGGGACGCGCGCGCGCCAGATCGAGCAACTCGGCCAGCAGGTCCACGCCGGGCTTGTCCAGGCGCAGGAAGCGATAGGGTTTTTCCACCTGGTCGGCCAGGCCTGGCTGGGCCAGCAGCAGCGAGATGGCACTGCGTACCAGGCTGCGCTGCACCGCCGTCGGTCGTTGCATGCTGCGCTGACCGGACGGTTCGGCCTGCAGCAGCGCGCGGGCACCGCTGCGCTTTTCCAGCTCCTGTGCCATCAGGTCGCGGAACGCGCCGTCGGGCAGTTTCGCGATCAACGGACGGGCGCGCTCGGCCAACCGGGCGCGCCCGTCGAGACTGGCCATGTCGACGTCGTGCGACAGTTCGTTGAAGAAGTAGTCGGACAGCGGCATCGCTTCCTTGATGCGTTTTTCGAAACCGTCCTTGCCTTCCTTGCGCACCAGCGAGTCCGGGTCCTCGCCATCGGGCAGGAACAGAAAGTAGGCCTGCCGACCGTCGCGCAAACGCGGCAGCGCCGCTTCCAGCGCCTTCCACGCGGCGGCGCGACCGGCACGGTCGCCATCGAAACAGAACACCACGTCCGGTGCGGCGCGGAACAAGACCTCGGTGTGTTCGGGCGTGGTCGCCGTGCCCAGCGTGGCCACCGCGATCGGCAACCCCGCCTGGTGCAGCGCGATCACATCCATGTAGCCCTCGACCACGACGATGCGGAGAAGACTCTGGTTGGCCTGTTTCACCTGCCACAGCGCGAACAGCTCGCGGCCCTTGTGGAACAGCGGTGTCTCGGGCGAGTTGAGGTATTTGGGGGACTGCTCCGCGCTCAGCACGCGGCCGCCGAACGCGATCACCCGACCCCGACGGTCGAGGATCGGGAACATCAGCCGCTCGCGGAAGCGGTCGTACTTGCTGCCGCGTTCATTGCTGGCCACCATGCCAGCTTCGGTGAGCAGTTCCATCCGCCGAGGCGTATTGCCCAACGCCTTGATCACCCCGTCATAGCCGGCCGACGCCCAGCCGAGGCGGAAACGCTTGATCGCCTCGGCGTCGAGTCCGCGCTTTTTGCAATAGGCCTGGGCATCGCTGCTGCGCGGCAGCTCGCTTTCGTACCAGAGCGCGGCGGCATCCAGCAGCGCGTACAGATCGGTCTTGTCCTCGCGCGGCGCCGCTTCGCGGCCACCCTCGCGCGGCACGGTAAGGCCGACCGTCTGCGCCAGTTCCTCGACCGCGTCGGGGAATTCCAGCCGGTCGTAATCCATCAGGAACTTGATCGCGCTGCCGTGCACGCCGCAGCCGAAGCAGTGGAAGAACTGCTTGGCCGGGCTGACGTAGAACGAGGGCGAGCGTTCGTTGTGGAACGGGCAGCAGGCCGTCCACTCGCGCCCGGCCTTCTTCAACGGCACCCGCCGCTCGATCACGTCGACAATGTCGACGCGAGCAAGCAATTCATCGATGAAACTGTCGGGGATCAGGCCACGCATAAGCGGCCTAGTTTAGTCGGTCAGGGCCGGGTCCGCCGGATAACGATGGCGTGGACCGGGCTGGGGTCTCAGCGGGAGTGTGACGGCGAGAGCTGGATGGGTCTTCGCGCGGCAACCGCTCAGGCGCGGCGAGCACGGTGCTCTGATCCGCCGGCCCGGGCCGGGTGTTGCTCGGCTCCGGCCATCGCCATCGCCACCTGCCGGATCACCGGCGCACGCCAAGGCAGGCGCCGGTGGAAAGTCCTAGAGAATGTGGAAAACGCCGATCACCGCCAGCAGCGCCAGCAGGAACAGGATCACGAAGCACGCAAACAGCACCTTGGCGATGGTCGCGCTGGCGCCGGAAACGCCGCCGAAGCCGAGCCAGCCGGTGACCAGCGAGACGATGGCGAAAATGATGGCCCACTTCAGCATGAAGATCTCCTGCAACGACGGTTATGGCGGTGGGGTTCCACCGATTCCACGGGCTTTGTAGCGCCCCTCGCGTGAACGCGATGCATCGTCAGGCTTGCCCGCGCCCGTTCGCCGCGGCAAGCTGCCCGGTCGGCCGAGGGAGTGACGAATCGTGGTGATCAATGCGGTGATGATGGTGAAGCAGCGGGCGATCGTGCGCGCGTTTGAACGCGCGGCCGCGACCACCGCGCCGACCGCGTGCAGCCCGGAGCAGCTGGGGCTGAAACAGGGCATGGCCTGGTATCAACTGGTGCAGCACGCGGTGTTGCGCTGTCCGGGCGAGGGGCGCTACTTCCTCGACATGGCGAACTGGCAACGGCTGCGCCAGCGACGCCGGCGCATGGCGCTGGGCATCATGGCGATTCTGTTGTCGTTGCTGGCGCTGATCCTGCTGACGCGGCCGGGCTGAAAGACCATTGCCGCGAATTGAGAGGCGTCAGCCGGCCAGGCGCGTCTTGATCCGGCCCGACACCACGCCCATGTCGGCGCGCCCGGCCGCCTTTTCCTTCACGGCGGCCACCACCTTGCCCATGTCGCGCGGCGAGCTGGCGCCGGTCTCGGCGATCGCGGCGGTGATCAGGGCGTCGATTTCCTCGTCGCCGAGCTTGGCGGGCAGGTAAGTCTCGATCACCACCATCTCGGCACGCTCGATCGCCGACAGGTCCTCGCGGCCGGCGGCGTCGAACTGGCTGACCGAGTCCTTGCGCTGCTTCATCATCTTTTCGAGCGTGGCCAGCACCTGCGTGTCGTCCAGCTCGATCCGTTCGTCCACCTCGCGCTGCTTGATCGCCGCCAGCATCAGCCGGATCACGCCCAGCCGATGCTTTTCGCCGGCGCGCATGGCGTTCTTCATGTCTTCGGTGAGCTGCTGCTTGAGCGTCATGAGCGGGGCCTCTGGAGATGGAAAGTCGATTCTACGGAAACGACAAAGCCGGCGTTGCCCTGGGGACAACACCGGCCATGTCGAATCTGCTGTGCTTGCGGTGGCTGCGAGAACCCGCGCCGACCGCGTTTCCGGCTATGCCGCGCCGGAGCGCCGCGTGACCTGCCATGACGGCAGATCAGGAAACTCAGTACAGACGGACCTTGCGCGAAACGTCGCGCGACAGACGGCGCAGGTGACGCTTCACGGCAGCAGCGCGCTTGCGCTTGCGTTCCTGGGTCGGCTTCTCATAGAACTCGCGCTTGCGCGTTTCGGCCAGGACGCCGGCCTTTTCGCAGGTACGCTTGAAACGACGCAGTGCGATCTCGAACGGCTCGTTCTCGCGAACTTTTACGTTGGGCATGGAAACTCCGGGTGGTAATCTGCCTGCTCTTGCAGGACAGTTGAATGTGGTGAGCCGGGAATTATACCGTGCATAACGAAGAATTTTCAAAGCCCGGAGTGATGAAGCCGATTCTGGGCATCGAGAGCTCCTGTGACGAGACCGGCGTGGCCCTGCTGCGCTGGGATCCGCAGGCGCCCGGACGGGGTCTGCTGGCTCATACCTTGTACAGCCAGATCAAGCTGCACGCCGACTACGGCGGCGTGGTGCCCGAGCTGGCCAGCCGCGACCACGTGCGCAAACTGGTGCCGCTGATCCGCGAGGCGCTGACCGAAGCCGGCCTGACCGTGCAGGATCTGGGCGGGGTGGCTTATACCGCCGGTCCCGGTCTGGTCGGCGCCTTGCTGGTGGGCGCGTCGCTGGGTCGGGCGCTGGCCTGGGCGCTCGGCGTGCCGGCCATTGGCGTCCATCACATGGAAGGACACCTGCTGGCGCCACTGCTGGAGGACGATCCGCCCGAGCCGCCGTTCGTGGCCTTGCTGGTGTCCGGAGGCCATTCCATGCTGGTCGAGGTCAAGGCGATCGGTCAGTACACGATTCTGGGTGACACCCTGGACGACGCGGCCGGCGAGGCGTTCGACAAGACCGCCAAGCTGATGGGTCTGCCGTACCCCGGTGGCCCGGCGCTGGCGAAACTCGCCGAACAGGGTCGCGCCGGTGCGTTCCGCTTCTCGCGGCCGATGACGGACCGGCCGGGCCTGGACTTCAGTTTTTCCGGCCTGAAGACCCAGGTGCTGCTTGCCTGGCAGAAGTCCGACCAGAGCGAGCAGACCCGTGCCGACGTCGCCCGCGCCTTCCAGGAAGCGATCGTCGACACATTGATCATCAAGTGCCGCCGTGCGCTGGAAGCCAGCGGAGCGCGCCGGCTGGTGATCGCCGGTGGCGTGGGCGCGAACCGGCACCTGCGCAGCGAGCTGGCCAGGGCTGGCGAAAAGGACGGCTTCCGGGTGTATTTCCCGCGGCTGGATTTCTGCACCGACAACGGCGCGATGGTCGCGCTGGCCGGCGCCATCCGCTTGGCCAGCGGCCAGCACCAGGACGAAACCATCCAGGTGCGTCCGCGCTGGGATCTGCAAACCCTGCCTGCCGCGTAGCCGCGGCGTCGTAGGGCGGGCACTGCCCGCCGGCTTTTGCATTTTTCGTGCGCGTTGCCGAAGAGCCGGCGGGCAGTGCCCGCCCTACGACGCTGTCCGCCGCTCTTGGTGGGCGTTCGCGAAAGCCGGCGGACAGTGTCCCCCTACAAAACGCCGGGAATCACCATTGCGTGCGGCCGGGCAGCAGGCCTTTCAGCTCCGCTTCGGTGAGGTTGCGCCACTGGCCGACTTTCAGGTGGGCCAGCTTGACGTTGTCGATGCGCACGCGACGCAGCTGGGTCACGCGGTAGCCGAACGCGGCCGCCATCAGACGGATCTGCCGGTTCAGGCCCTGGGTCAGCACGATCGAGAAGCCGAACTTGGCGATGCGTCGCACCTTGCACGGCTTGGTCATCTGGTTGTGGATGCGCACGCCCTTGCTCATGCCGGCAAGGAATTCGTCGGTGACCGCCTTGTTCACGCCGACCAGGTATTCCTTCTCGTGGTTGTTCTCCGCGCGCAGGATCTCGTTGACGATGTCGCCATTGCTGGTCAGCAGGATCAGCCCTTCGGAATCCTTGTCCAGCCGGCCGATCGGGAAAATCCGTTGCGGATGGTCGATGAAATCGATGATGTTTCCGGCCACGCTCTGGTCGGTGGTGCAGGTGATGCCGACCGGCTTGTTCAGCGCGATGTAGATGGCCTTCTTCGCGCCCGGCGTGGCGGCCAGGATGCGCGCCTTGACGATCTCGCCATCCACGCGCACCTCGTCGCCGTCCAGCGCCTTGGCGCCGGTGGAGACCACTTCACCGTTGATGCTGACGCGACCGGCCAGCAGCAGTTCGTCCGCCTCGCGTCGCGAGCACAGACCGGCTTCGCTGATGTACTTGTTTACGCGCACAAGTCAGCTCAGGACCGCAGGCCGACGCCGCGCTTGAGCAGTTGCAGCGCCACGATCGCCAGCGCGGCGATGAACACCAGCATCAACACGAAAGCCCAGCCAATCGGCACGTCACTGACGCCCAGAATGCCGTAGCGAAACGCGTTGACCATGTACAGGATCGGGTTGGCGTGGGAGATCGCGCGCCACGGTTGGCCCAGCATGTTGATGGAATAGAACACGCCGCCCAGATACGTCAGCGGCGTGATCACGAACGTCGGCACCAGCGCGATGTCGTCGAATTTGCTGGCGAACACCGCGTTGATGAAACCGGCCAGCGCAAAGATGACTGCGCCCAGCGTCACCGATGCCAGCGCGATCCACGGATGCGCCACGTGCAGCGAGGTGAAGAACAGCGCCACGACCAGCACCAACGCACCGACCACCAGGCCGCGTGCCACCGCGCCGATCACATAGCCGGAAAGAATCGTCCAGTTCGCCATCGGCGCCACCAGCATCTCTTCCACCGAACGCTGGAACTTGGCGCCGTAAAAGGAGCTGGAAATGTTCATGTAGCTGTTGTTGATGATGGTCATCATCACCAGCCCCGGCACGATGAACTGCATGTAGCTGAAGCCTTCGATCAGGCCGATGCGGCTGCCGATGAGTTTTCCGAAGATCACGAAATACAGCGTCATCGTGATGATCGGCGGGATCAGGGTCTGGGTCCAGATCCGCATGATGCGGATGATTTCGCGGCGCGCCACGGTGTACAGCGCGATCATGTTGGTCGAGGCGTTCATGCCGCAACCTCCTTGCCCGGCTCGCGGCCGTTCTCCACCAGTCTCACGAACAACTCCTCCAGCCGATTGGTCTTGGTGCGCATCGAGTTGACCGTGATGCCGCTGCTGGTGAGTGCGCCGAACAGCGAATTGAGATCCTGCGAACGCGCCATTTCCGCTTCCAGGGTGCGGTCGTCGACGCGGCGAATGCTGATCCCGTTCAATTGCGGCAATGCCTGCGGTGCCTGGTTAACGTCGAGAACGAACGTTTCCACGTCCAGCGTGGCCAGCAGCGCTTTCATGCTGGTGTTCTCGATGATCTTGCCGTGATCGATGATCGCGATGTTGCGGCACAGCGACTCGGCTTCCTCCAGGTAATGCGTGGTCAGGATCACCGTGGTGCCGGCGGCATTGATGCCGCTGACGAACTGCCACATCGAGCGGCGAATCTCGATGTCCACGCCCGCGGTGGGCTCATCCAGGATCAGCAGCTTCGGCTCGTTCATCATCGCGCGGGCGATCATCAGGCGGCGCTTCATGCCACCGGACATCTCGCGCGCCTGATGGAACGCCTTGTCCCACAGGCGCAATTCCCTCAGGTACTTTTCCGCGCGTTCGGCAGCGATCTTGCGTGGAATGCCGTAGAAACCGGCCTCGTTCACGCAGATGTCGAACGGCTTCTCGAACTGGTTGAAGTTGATCTCCTGCGGTACCAGCCCGATCAACTGCATCGCGGCGCTGCGATTCTTGTTCACTGACACGCCGAATACCTGCGCATCGCCCGAGGTGGAGTTCACCAGCGAAGACAGGATGCCGATCAGGGTCGACTTGCCGGCACCGTTGGGGCCGAGCAGGGCAAAGAAATCGCCCGGCTGCACGGTCAGGCTGATGCCCTTCAGGGCTTCGACGCCGTTGCGGTAGGTTTTGCGCAAATTGTCGACGACAAGCGCGGGGGCCGTGGAGGCGTATTGCGGGGACATGGGCTGCACCGAGGGGGTTAGCCCTTATTATAGCGGGCTATGCCCCGCCACCCGACCGTGTCGGGCGGCACACACTGTTTCCGGAAACCCCACATGGCCGATCACTTCCAGCTCCGTCTTGTCGACAGTCGCATGCTTGCATCCAGCGTGCGTCATCTGGTGTTCGAACGCGTCGATGGCCAGCCGCTGGCCTTCCTTCCCGGCCAGTTCCTGCAGGTGCACTTCCATTACGACGACGGCACGGCGACCAAGCGCAGCTATTCGGTGGGCACCATCGGCGACGGCAACGGTCCGGTGCAGCAAATCGAGATCGCGGTGAGCTATGTCGAAGGCGGCGCGGCAACGAAACTTCTGGGCGAGTTGGCACACGGCGGGATGATCGACGCCAGCGGCCCGTACGGTCGCTTCTGCCTGCAGGAGGCGGACACCCATCCGCGTTACCTGCTGCTGGCCACCGGTACCGGCGTCACCCCGTACCGGGCGATGCTGCCGCAGATCGAGAAACTGCTGGCCAAAGGCGACCGCGAGGTGGTGCTGTTGTACGGCGCGCGCACCGAAACCGAGCTGCTCTATGGCGAGGAGTTCGAGGCCTTCGCGCAAACCCACCCCGGCTTCCTGTTCCACGGCTGCCTCAGCCGCGAAGCCCGCGCCGTTCCGCGCTCCACCGACCGCAGCGGCCACGTCCAGCACGTGCTGGCCGAACTTGGCCCGCACGCCGACCGCGACATCGCGTACCTGTGCGGCAACCCGAACATGGTTGACGCTGCCTTTGCGGTATTGCAGGAATTCGGCCTGCCGGTGAAGCAGATCCGGCGCGAGAAATATATTTCGTCGCGCTGATAAAGATCGGCCTCGCCCGGCCGATGTCTTGGTTGCCCTGATCCATGCCACAACCATGTCAACGTCAGCTCACCGTTGGTTCACCGCGAAATAACCTCTCCAAGACTAAATGACAGGTGCGGAGGCGGCTCTTCCAAGAGTCATCGCCCCGAACCCCTCGTGCAATGTGATGCACATCACATTATCGGGAGTGGCGTCACCGAAACCCGTCAAGCCCGGACCTTTCAGGCCGACAGCCCTTGAGAGGCCCCGTATCGACGGGGTGCACCTCGAGAGGTGGGCGTTATGGTGAGTTCGCTTGGCATGTTGGCAGGGTGCGCATTGATCATGCTGGTGGGCATGTCGGATGCGCGTGGGGCGGGTGGGCGAATTGTATTTTCGGGTGCGGTGGTTGAACCGACCTGTTCTGTCGGGGGGGCAGCGGCCTTCGGAGCGAGCCAGGTCAGGCCAGTGGAGTTACTCGATCGCTTGGCGTGCGGCTCGAATTCAGCTGGCCATAGCCGCTCCTATTCGGTCGCAGTGGTTAGGCTTGGCGAGGTAAATATTTCGGGTGATCGATTGTTGAGATATTTTTCTGGTTACGTTGGCTCTGACAGAACTCTTGCAGAGGCATCACTGGTGGTGCGCATCTACGAGTAGTCGCTGAACCGGATACGCTGAGCCACTAGGGATAAGTCAGGGTGTAAGTAGCCGTAGCCCATACCTTGCCTCCAGTTATGGGCGCGCCAGTCTGGTAATAGCGTGCAGAGAACGGCAGGTTCATCGTGCCGATCGGTGTCGTGCCCTCGTCAATGGCCGACCCAAATAGAACGGGATCGCCGTTGCTCTTGAGTATTTGCACCCCGACATTGCCTGCGTAACCAGGACCCGTAACGTTCGTAATGACACCGGGCTTGCCCGTCTTGCTGGTGGCATCCAGGGTGATGGCAAGCTTCATCTGGGATTGGCAGATCAATTTCACGGAAAACGGGGTGGGCTGGTCAGAGTAGGTGTCCGTGCCCTTTAAGGCCGAACTGAATATTGTCGGTAACTGGACGGGAGTGTCGAAGTTGACTACCGAGCAAGCCGGAGCGCTCACGATGCTGCTGTTGAGCTTTAGTGAGGCAAAATAGCCTTGGCTGGGACCGATGCCGTAGATGTACCAATTGAACTGCATCAAATTCACGCTATTGAGCGTACCCGGTGTCACGGGACCGGTCACGATCAGCTGAGCCGTAAACGTTTCGCTGACCGAACCTGTATAGGTGCCACCCATTTCACTGCAGTAGCCCAACCAATTATATTGTATGCATTTCCATGCTGAAGTCGGAGCGGTCACGCTGCCTGGCTCGAACCCCCGCGTACTTCCCGGACCACCACGGATGTCAATCTTGTCGCTGGCTTGGACCGGGGTGGCAGTCAATTTCAAGGCAATGCCCGAAAGATTGGTGGCAAAAATGATGCCGCCGCTGCCAGGGGTGTTGGTGGCGTCGGCCAGAGCGAGTAAGCCGGCCTGGATCGTGGCGGTAAGGCTGTAGTTATTGGGGGCGGACGGTGCGCTGTAAGGGAGGTTGTTGCAGGTAAATGTTACGGTTGTGCTTGTTGGCGTACCGAGCAGCGTCCCGACGGCCGGATTTGAAGGCACCGTAACCGGTGGAAGGGTGAGGGCCCCGCCCCCAGATGTGCAATTGGTGGCTGCCGCGAATGCGCGCGGCGTCCAGCATAGAAAGGAGGCGAACATCAGCATGCCGCTCAGTTTCAGCGCCACCACGAAAGTACGAGCCAGCCGAATCATGTACCGCTCCGTGTCATAGATGCCGTATCTGCGAGTGCGCTGCTTTTGCATTCCACAACTACTTGATGGAATGGGTTGGGGTGTTGCTCATCGGCTTGGCCAGATGCAGGAAGCGCGTAATGGAATACACAGGTTTTCGCTTCTCCTTGTTCATCATTCCATTCGACGTGGAGTTGACCATCCGTGTCGACTCCTCGCAGCAAGGTCATGCCGCCTTGTCCGACCAGGCCTAGTGGATCGCCCTTGGCATTGAAGACCTGTGCTCCGAAGGGTGCCGACTTGCCACTGGACAGGCGGATACGAGCGATCAGCGAGCGACCTGACTTGCTCTTGAAGTTCACCATGACTACCGAGCCAGCATAAGGGGCTACCTGCGAACTGGTGGCATCGAGTTGCACGCTGAGCGGAAGTCCCTGAGGGTCGACTTGTATGTCGTTGAGCGTGTATGGGGTCAGGTAAGGCATCAAGGCGTAGCCCGCACGGTCCACTTTGACGCCGGGCAGACCGTTGATGGTAGCGCCCATGGCTCCGGGAATATGGATGATGGCGACGGTGTCGCCAATGGGCTGCCCGAAAGAAATGCCACCCGAATGCGCCACGATCGCGCCGCTGACATTTACCGAATTCTGCGAGTACCCTCGGCCATGGCCGTAGCTGGCACCAAGCACCGCGTACGGACTGAGATAACCGGCACTCAACGTACCGGCGTCGCCGTTATCGTTGCTGCTGTGCGAGGCGGAGGCGTTGTAGTTGAATTGACTGTGATCGCCCAGCGTGCCATTTACCATGGCTTGTTCCTGGGAGATCCCCGTGCTGGTGCGATTGGCGTTGAGTGTGAAATTCGGCGCCCTCACGTTAGCTCCCAGCGGCAAACTGAAGCTGACGAAGTATTCGTTGCCATAACGGCCGATCGGGTCACGCGTACGCGTGGCCGAAAGACCGTAGCTGAGGCGGTGGAAATTGTTGTTGTAACCCACTTGGAATTGAGTATCGGTACCGCTACGGTTCCAGTAGTTGCTGATCGTGCCGTTGGCGTACAGAGATCCCGCACTTTTCCCCAGGCGCTGGTTGAGAGTCAACGTGAAGTTGTTGCGCCGTCGCTGCAGACCGGTGTCAGAAAAACTGGGGTTGTTCGCGAAGTTCGCACCGTTCAGTACAGCCAGTTGCGAATGAGTGAGCGCGCTTTGCAGGGGTACGCCATCGATCATCGGCACCGCTGCAGGCACATACACGAAGGCATTGAGGCCGCGCTGCGCATAATCGCGCGCGGTGGCGGCATCAGACAGGCTGAGGTAGCCGCTGGTCGAGTAGCGATAGGCTGCGACGGACAACGATGTTTCAGTCGATGGAATGATCTTGCTGTAGGTCACTCTCATGCTGCGACCGGATTGCGCTGTCTGCCCGGCAATGCGCGCACGGGCCTGCGTAACATCCAGTGCAACTGCGCCGTAGCGGGTGTTGATGGCGCCACCGAGCAGCGCCGAAGCGTAACCCCGAGATCCTGCCAAGCCAGCATAGCCAGTGAACAAATTGCTGAAGCCGTGTTGCGCAGTAGCCTGGATCACCGCGGGTTGGTGCGATAGAGAACTGTTGCGCAAGCTGCCCGCGGCAATGTCGAACCGGGTAGTGCCCGGACGTAGCAGCTGGGCCACCGACGCATAGGGCACTGAGAACGTGCGCACGCGGCCATCGGCTTCGGTCACCGTGACGTCCAAGTTGCCGCCATAACCGGTCGGGTACAGGTCATTGATGGTGAAAGGGCCCGGTGCCACCGTGGCCTGGTAGATTTGCACTCCGTTCTGCCGGACGGTGACCTTGGCGTTGGTATCCGCTACGCCACGGATCACCGGAGCATAGCCGCGCAGCGAATCAGGCAACATGCGGTCATCGGTGGAAAGCTGCACGCCGCGCAGAGCGTAGCTGTCGAACACGGCGCCATCGGTGTAGCTGTCACCGATGGTCAGTTGCGAGCGCAACGAAGGCAGGTCGCGCTGCACATAGGCGGCGATATTTTGCCACTTGCGCTGCGCTCCTCCGCCATAGGTGGCAGATTGCCAGTTGACGGTGGAGTTTTGGCGAAAATGCCAAAGTCCGAGGTTGACTCCGGCATTGAGGCCCAAATAGGTCGACGTCTGGCTCTGCCCTTGGCTGCTCGACCGGTAGCTGTTGAGGTTGTAGTTGAGAAGCGCAGCCGATACGCCTTGATCCCAGTATTCGGGGCTGACGTAACCACGTGGTTTCTGAGCCAGATAGGCTTGCGGTACGCTCGTGTCCAGTTGCAGATTGGTCATGTCGAACGTCATGCTCGCATCGGGAATCAAGGTGCCGATGTTCACGCAGCCTCTCGGATCATTCAGCGGTGTCGCGGATGACAATTTGACCGGCTCAACGCGAAGCTGGTCGAGCAGTTTTTGATCGACGCATGGAACCGCATTGACCTCCCCGGAGGGCGAGGCGAAGCGCACGTTCGATCGGCCGGTCCATGCGCCGTTCAAATAGACATCGATGTTGTACACGCCAGGGAGCACCAGATTGGCGCGTTCGAAGCGGGACAGATCGGTGGTGTTGTCACCTGCGCCAGCCAGGAGGCTGCGATCGAAACTGGCGAAGCCTGCACTGGCCTCTGCTCCGCTGGCCGCGGCTGGTGCGGCGGCGGTTGCGAAATTCGCCCAAAAAACGAGGGACGCGGTTATGGCCGTGCACAACCGCACCTGACGGCTCGCCACATGCGCGCGCACCGGGGTGCTCCTGCGTGTGGAGAGCCAGGAAATCATGGAGTCACGGCCCCCTGATGGGCGTCCGCAGCACCGTAGTCATTGATGGTGGTGTACGTCACCGTAGTGCCTGACGCTGGCAAGTTCGCGAGCCCTTCCACAGTTAGTTGAAGATCACTGAAAGGCGCCACCATCCCGCTGGAAGCGGTGTATTGCTTGCCGTTGACCTGTAGCGAGAGCTTGCTGATCGTGATGTAAAAGGGTGAGTTGTTGTGTGTGTCCAGGCTGACTTTTTGATCGCCGACATGCGCCTGCCAAGTCAACTGGCCCGCAGCCTTCAAGGCGTCCCCTACCAGCTTGGCGGGACGGTAGAACAGCTTCAGGCGCGAGCGAACGGCGAATTGCAGCATGTTCTTGCCTGCGGCTTGAGAATTCGTCGGCTTGGGAGGTACTTCCAGCACGTTGAGCCAGAAGAGCGACTCTCGATCCGCCGGCAACTGAGGTGAGGCAGCCAGGATGCGCAGGCTCTGATCCTTGTTCGCTTCAATGCGGAACAGGGGCGGGGTGATGAGAAAAGGTGATTCCACATTGTCCGGAGTGGACTGTGGATTACCGCTGTCGATCCACGCTTCAATCAGGGCGGGGCTGTTGCCCACGTTGGACAAGCGAACTGTCACCTCTCCGCGCTGGGCCGGAAAGACCACACGCGTCCCGCCAATCACGACGGTAGCTTGGGTAGCCGTGACGCATAGGCAAGAAACAAGGATGCCCACACACAGGGCCAGAAGGACGTGTTTCATCTTTGGAAGATCCGTGGCTTTGATCGCGTGGGCTACGTTTGATTTGGCCGCGGCAGGCCTTGCTTGCCGCGGCCAAAGGGCAACGATTACTGGTAGACCATCGTGAACGCGACGCTGGTGGTGACCGAGCCGGCACCCACGGTAGCGCTGCTCGCGTAATAACGCGCCTTGTAGTTAAGCGTGGCCGCGCCAGTCACAAGGTTGACGGACTTCGAGTTCTGCGAGCCATCAGCCGAGTTGAGTGCGATGATCGTGTTGTCACCGTTGAGTAGCTGAACCTGGACGCCCGTCGCGTTGCCCGTGGCATTGGTCAAGCGACCGCTAGTCGGGTCGATATTGGTGCCGGTGAAATACGTGTGCACGTTGGACAGTGCGGCGTCGCAGCCGGTTACGGCGATGGAAAACGGCTTGTCGCCAGCAGTGGCGCCCACCGTACTCAACTGAGAGGTGAGTACGTCGGGCAGGTTGACAGTTTTGGCGTCCGCGGTACCAGCGGACTGGCCGTCGACTTTGCAGGTCTGCGCAATGACCTGGCCGCTGATGGAGATCGTGCCATCGGTTGGGTTGTTGCTGACGGGATTGTTGGTTGCAGCGCCAGCGCTCTGCGGAGCAAAGCCGGCAGCGGCCATGACGGCAACCAGCGCGGTGGAAAGCAGGGTCTTCTTCATTGCGTTTTTCCTTGAGAGAGTTTCGGTTGGAGTTGGCTTGGACTGCGTATAGACGATGAGCCGATATCGGCGACATGCACGATTCGGTACGGCTTTTGGGTCTTGGCTGACGTCTTCTTGTGTCCCCCCGGACGAAGTGTCAGCTGTGGATTCTGCCGTGACCGCCGTGAGTTAAGCAATCGGCGTGCCAGATCCACCATGTAAACGATTACTTAAGGCTATGGGCTGACTCTATATTTGACCAGACCGAGGCTGGGCCACGATTTCGCGCGATCCTGTGGCAAACCCTGACAAATTTTTACATAGAAATGCGAACCACGTCACCTTTTCTTCGTGCTTCGCGTCACGAAATATTTGTGGCTTTTTCACCTTGGAAGCACTTTTTGTCAAGTTGGCTTGACATCGTGGGAGGCAATGAATAAGGTTCGAGTTGTCAAGGCTGCTTGACATAACCGGCGAGGAGCACCCGTATGAAAAGAACTTCAGGAAGAATGATTTTTCCGTGGCTTGGACTGGCGCTGGCGATGCTTGCGAGTGGCACGGCCCTGGCTTGTTCCGCGTCCCCGGAGGTGACCGGTACGCTCAAGGTGGAATGTCACGGCGAGCGCGGTCGGGCGGTGATCCTGATCCCCGGCCTGCAGGGCGGGCCATGGGTCTGGCAGCAGACGATCAAGCAACTGCAGAAGAATCATGTGGTGTACGCGCTCACGCTGGCGGGCTTCGACGGCATGGCGCCGCCGGCTGACGGCGGCAACCTGTTCGATCGCGCGGATGCGTCGCTGAAGCAGCTGATCGAGCAGCAGAAGATCGACAAGCCGGTGCTGGTCGGTCACAGCCTGGGTGGCACGCTGGCTTTGCGTTTTGCCGGGGAGCACCCGGAACTGATTTCAGGCGTGGTGGCGGTGGATGGGCTGCCGATCTTCCCCGGTATGGAGCGGGTGAGCGCAGAGCAACGCCAGGCGATGGCGTCACAGATGCAGCAGCAGATGGCGGTCGCCACGCCGGAACAGTTCCAGGCGCAGTCGCTGGGCTACATGCAGAAGATCGGCGTGATCGATCCCGGAATGGCGGCACGCTATGCGCCGATGAATGCGCGCAGTGACGTCAAGGCCAGCGCGCAATACATGGCCGAAGATCTCGCCTTTGACGGACGCCCGGGCCTGAAGCAGGCCAACGTGCCGATTCTGGAGATCTCGCCGTACAACGCGCCGGACTTCAGCACCCCGCCGATGGTGATGACCGAAACGCAGAAGACCGCCTACTACCAATCGCTGCTGGCGAATGCGCCGAACGCGAAGGTGGTGTCGATCTCGCCATCCCGGCATTTCGTGATGCTCGATCAGCCGGAAAAATTCCAGCAGGCGCTGGACGGCTTTCTGAAGGCGCTTTGAGGAGATGGCCATGCCTCGTTTCTCGGAAAAGCGCTATCAGGTTCGGGTGATCCTGGCGATGATGCTGTATGTCTTTCTGCTGGTGCTGATCTGGCCGCTCGCACGCTCAAGCACCAGCGCGACACTCAAGATCCTGTTGTCGCTGTTGCCGGTACTGCCCATGTTGTACGTGATCTGGCAGATGGCAAAGCGCATATGGCATAGCGACGAATTGCAGCAGCGCACGCATCTGATCGCGCTGGGGGCGGCCACCGCGATCGTGGGGGTGGGCAGTCTGGTCGGGGGATTTCTGGCGTCTTCCGGTGCGGTGCAGCTGGATGGTTCGATTTTGGTGTGGGTGTTTCCGGTCACGCTGATCAGCTACTACATGGCGCAGGGATTGGTGGCGCGCCATTACGGCAACAACTTCTCGTGCGACGCCGGCGATGCAGGCATTGCGTTGCGCTGGCGGTTGTTGAGCATTGCCGCATTGATGGGTGTCGTGGGTGCCGTTGCCTGGCGCCGGCATGACGATCTGGATACCGGCCTGTTTCTGGGCATGGCAACAGCGGCGACGGGGGTGGTGCTGGTGCAGGCCCTCATCCGCTGGCGCCGTCACCGCGCGCGCACGGACGGCAGCGTCGTGCCGGTTGACCTCCCCTTTGTCAAAACAGAAGGAAACGGGCATGCGCGCCGTCCATAAGCGCTATATGCGCGAGTTCATTCCGGCGATGTCGGCGTACGTGGTGTTGATGCTGCTTTACGGCGTGTTGATGCCAAGGACGCAAGAGGTGCTGTGGCGGTTGGTATTGGCTGTGCTGCCGCTGATTCCGGTGGTGCTGGTGATTCGCGCCATCGTGAGGGTCATTCGCGATCAGGATGAACTGGAGCGCCGCATCGATCTGGAGGCGATCGCGATTGCCGCGATGTCGACCGGGTTCGGCTATTTCAGTTTCGGCTTCCTGTTGAACGCGGGCGTCGGCCTGAAAGTCACATCGGCTGACGTCGCGATCTGGGTATTGCCGTGCCTGTTCGGCACGTTCGGGCTGGCCAAGTGGATGGTTGCAAGGCGCTATCGCAACCATGAATAACCGTGTGCGTGAATTGCGCGGCGAGCAGAGCTGGTCGCAAGCGGATCTGGCCGAGCGGCTGGATGTGTCGCGTCAAACCATCAACGCCATCGAGACGGGCAAATACGATCCGAGCCTGCCGCTGGCCTTCAAGATCGCCCGCCTGTTCGGGCAAGCGATTGAATCCATTTTTGAACCTGGGGAATAACCCGTGAGCATGAAATCCGGAAAACGCATGGGCGTGGTGGTCGCGATTGCCGTGGCGATCCTCGCCGGCAATCGCGTGGCCCATCACGGCGACGCGACAGCACCAGCGCCTGCGTCAACGACAACGACGACAACAGCGACGACAACAGCACCGGTGGCCCAGGCGCCGCCGGCCACATGGAAACTGGGCAGCCTGATGCTGACCGCCTGCGAATTGTCCCAGCCGAACAGCGGGCTGAGCACGGCGGCGTGGTGCGCGGACTTCCCGGTGCCGGAAAACCGTGCCGATCCCCACAGCCGCATCATCAAGTTGAAGTTGGCGGTGTTGCGATCGCGGGCGCAGGTGGCCAGTGACGACATGCTGACTCTGCTCGCCGGCGGTCCGGGGCAGGCGGCGACAGATTCCGCCGCGCAGGCAGCGGCGACGCTGCGGCCCCTGCTGTCGCATCGCCACGTGCTGTTGCTGGACCAGCGCGGCACCGGCGGATCCAATGCGCTGAGCTGCCAGGATTCCGCTGCCACGCCGGCGGCGGACGACAGCACGTTTGATGTCGACAAGTTGAGCGAAGCGGCGACGCGATGCGCCAGGCAACTGGCTGGGCGCGCGGATCCGCGCTACTACACCACCACCATCGCGGCGCAGGACCTGGAGGACGTGCGACGGGCGCTGGGCTCGCCGCAGTTCGATCTGCTGGGTGTCTCGTACGGCACGCGAATGGCGCAGCAATACCTGATGCGTTTCCCGCAGTCGGTGCGCAGCGTGGTGCTGGACAGTGCGGTGCCGAATTCCTCGGCGTTGGGCGAGGACTTCGCGCGCAATCTGGATGACGCGCTCAAGGCACAATTCGCCCGTTGCACCGCCGAGCCGGCGTGCAAGAAAAAGTTTGGTGACCCCGACCAGACGTTGTATCAGTTGCGCGATGCGCTGCGGGCCAATCCGCATCAGGTCAGTTTCCGCGACCCGCAGACCTATCAGACGGTGAAACGCTTGCTGGACGAGGACTCGCTGGCCAGCGTGGTGCGGATGTTCGCCTACACGCCGGCCACCGCCGCCTTGCTGCCGTTGTCGATCGACGCGGCGGCGCATGGCGACGTCGGTCCGCTGCTCGGCCAGGCCAAGCTGCTGTCCGGCGAGTTGTCGGAGCTGATGGGCAGCGGCATGCAGTACTCGGTGATCTGCAGTGAAGACGCCGACCTGCTCACGGTACGCCCGCAGGATACCGACACGATCCTGGGTACGCGGATGGTGGATGCGCTGAAGGCGGTTTGCTCGGTCTGGCCCAAGGGCTCCCGTCCGGCAGACTTCCACCAGCCACTGAAAACCGACAAGCCGGTGTTGCTGCTGGCCGGTCAGTACGATCCGGTGACGCCGCCACGCTACGCCACGGAAATCGCCAAGAGCCTGTCGAATGCACGCGTGCTCACGCTCAAGGGTCAGGCGCACGGTGTCATGGCCGTGGGCTGCACGCCGCGGCTTGTCCAGCATTTCGTCGAGAAGCTGGATCCGAAGACGCTCGACGCGAGCTGTCTGGATCGGCTGCAACCCACGCCGGTCTTCATCGACTTCAACGGAGCCACGCCATGAAACGGCAGATCCTGGTGAACGCGATCCTGTGGAGCGCCGCCATCGTCGCGGCGGCGGCGCTCGACGCACCTCATTTTGTTTCCCTCATCCTGCTGCCGACCCTGGCCTTTCTTTCCTTGCTGGCCACGGACGCAGACACCTGCTTCAAACGGAGTGAATTGTCGTGATTGAAGTCCGTGATTTGCACAAGGCATTCGGCGCGGTGAAAGCCGTGGATGGCGTCAGTTTCAGTGCTCGCGACGGTGAGATCACCGGTTTGCTCGGCCCCAACGGCGCGGGCAAGACCACCACGTTGCGGATGCTGTACACGCTGATGGCGCCGGACTGTGGCCAGGTACTGGTGGATGGCATCGATGCCGCAGTCGACCCGTTGGCCGTGCGCCGGCAGCTTGGCGTGTTGCCCGATGCGCGTGGCTTGTACAAGCGTTTGAGCGCGCGCGAGAACATCGACTATTTCGGCCGGCTGCAGGGATTGCCGGAGGCGCTATTGGCAAGTCGGCGGGAGGCGCTGATCGAGGCGCTGGAGATGCGCGACATCGCCGACCGACGCACCGAAGGCTTCTCCCAGGGCCAGCGCGTGAAGACCGCGATCGCCCGCGCGCTGGTGCACGATCCGCGCAACGTGATTCTCGACGAACCCACCAATGGCCTGGACGTGATGGCCACACGAGCATTGCGCCAGTTCATGCAGCGACTGAAAAGCGAAGGCCGCTGCGTGCTGTTCTCCAGCCACATCATGCAGGAGGTGGCGGCGCTGTGTGACCGCATCGTGGTGATCGCGCATGGCCGCGTGGTGGCCGATGAAACGCCTGAAGCACTGCGCGCACAAACCGGCGAAACGAATCTCGAGGAAGCGTTCGTCAAGATCATCGGCAGCGAAGAGGGACTGGCGGCATGACCACCATCATCAAGAATACGCCGCGACGAAGTGCGTGGCTCACCGTGTTCCTCAAGGAGGTCAGGGAGAACCTGCGTGACCGCCGCACCCTGATGAGCGCCTTCCTGACCGGACCGTTGCTGGGGCCGCTGCTGTTCGTGATGCTGATCAGCATCACGGTCAACCGCGAACTCGACAAGGCGGACCAGCCGCTGACCGTGCCGGTGATCGGGGCGCAATACGCACCGAACCTGCTCAATGCATTGCGCGACGGCGGCGTGGTGCCGGGTCCGGCAGTCGCCGACGCGGAAAAAACTGTACGCAAACAGGATGCGGATGTGGTGTTGCGCATTGCGCCCGGCTACGCCAAGGCATGGCGCCAGGGCGAGGCGGTGCAGGTGGAGCTGTTTCATGATTCGTCCCAGCGGGACGCGCAGACTTCGGTGGAGCGGGTGACCCGATTGGTCGAAAGCTACGCGCGCCAGCAAGGCGCCATGCGGCTGGTGGCCCGTGGCCTGTCGCCCTCCACCGCCTGGCCCTTGCAGGTGGCGGCGCGTGACCAGGCCACGCCGCAATCGCGCGCCGTGCTGATGTTCGCGATGCTGCCGTACTTTCTGGTGATCACCATTTTCATGGGCGGCATGTATCTGGCCATCGACCTGACCGCCGGCGAACGCGAGCGCCAATCGCTGGAGCCGCTGTTTGCCAATCCCGTGTCGCGCTGGAAGGTTCTGTGCGGAAAACTGGCGGCCATCTGCGTGTTCTCCACGGCCAGCCTGCTGATCACCCTGTTGGCGTTCGCCGTGGTCGGCAAGTTCATCCCGGCCGAAAAGATCGGCATGGAGCTGGACCTTGGCATGCACTTCGCCAGCTACGTGCTGTTGTTGATGCTGCCCCTGGTACTGCTGCTGGCCGCGCTGCAATCACTGGTGGCCGCATTCGCCAAAAGCTATCGCGAAGCGCAGACCTACATCTCGCTGTTGATGCTGCTGCCGATCATTCCCAGCCTGTTGTTGTCGTTCATGCCGATCAAGGCGCAGCCGTGGATGTACGCGGTGCCGTTGCTGGGCCAGAACCTCGGCATCATGCAATTGCTGCGTGGCGACGGCGTCACCAGCGAGCAGGTCGGCCTGTGTCTGGCAGGAAGCCTGGTGGTGGCGCTGATCGTCGTGGTGGTCACGGCACAACTGTACCGTTCGGAGAAGCTGGCGATTTCCGCCTAGTTCCGAAGAGGCCCGGGAAACCCACTGGTGGGCGATGCTCTGCGCCACGAAGGGCATCGCCCATCCATGGATTGCCGCGTAGGTCTTCGACCGCCGCGCGACCGTCGAAGGCACCCTGAAAATGGTGACTTCAGCGCGGCGGGGCAGTCAGTTCGCGGGCGTTGAGATAACCGTCGTGATTGCGGTCGAGCTTGTGGAACTGCTCGCGCAGGTTGGCGTGGAAAGCCTTCAAGGTGATCGGCTGGCCACGGTGGCCGGGCAGCTCGTCGGTTTCGAGAATGCCGTCGCCGTTGCTGTCCATGCTGCGGAAGCTGCGATCCATGTAGGCCAGGTATTCATTCTCGCTGACCCGACCGTCGCCATCGCGGTCGAACATCTGCAGATAGGCCGTGCGGGTGTCCTGCGCAAGCGCCGCCGACGTGGCCAGCAGCAACGTCAGCGCGACCCAGCGCAGCGAGATGTTCAGCGGTGACCGCCGTGGATGCCGATGAATTGCAGGAACTCGGCGCGGGTGCGTGCGTCCTCGCGGAACGTGCCGAGCATCTGGCTGGTCACCATCGACACGCCGCGCTTGTGCACGCCGCGCGTGGTCATGCATTCGTGGCTGGCATCGATCACCACCGCCACGCCGGCCGGCTGCAGAGTTTCCTGGATGCAGTGGGCGATTTCCGCGGTGAGCTTTTCCTGCACCTGAAAGCGCCGGGCAAAACCGTCCACCACGCGCGCCAGCTTGCTGATGCCGACCACGCGATTGGTCGGCAGGTAACCGACATGGGCGCGTCCGATGATCGGCGCCATGTGGTGTTCGCAGTGGCTTTCGAACTGGATATCGCGCAGCACCACCATTTCGTCGTAACCCTGGACTTCCTTGAAGGTGCGCTTGAGGAATTCGGCCGGGTCCTCGGCGTAGCCAGAGAACCAGTCGCCATACGCCTTCACCACCCGCTTGGGGGTGTCCAGCAGGCCTTCGCGCGTGGGGTCTTCGCCGGCCCAGCGCAGCAGGGTGCGCACGGCCTCTTCGGCCTGTTCGCGGGTGACGTCGGAGTGGTTGGCGTGGTCGCTCATGCCGGGTCCTTGGATCAATCGAAGGGAAAGTTTACCCGGATGCCGGCCCTGGCTGGCTATCCGGGGTTGCTGCCGCTGCGCTGGCGGGGCCTTGCCACCGTATCGATACGACAACATGCCGCCATTGGATGCATGGTTGCGCCGGGGGTTCCGAAGGCGATGCAGAAGGCCGCGGTGGCGCGGAAGGTCAGTCGTCGACGACGTCGTCCGGGCCGTCGTCCAGTGCCGGCACGTCGCCCAACAGCAGCTGGCTGGCATCGCCAGACAGTGATTCCACGTCGCGCAGCGTGCGCTCAATGGCGCGGGTGCGCACGCCGGCGCTGTCGATGCTGTTACGGGCGGCGTCGAGTTGCTTGCGGGTCTTGTCCAGCACCACGCCGAACTTGCCGAACTCGTTCTTCACCGCGCCGAGGATCTTCCACACCTCGCTGGAACGTTTGGCGATCGCCAGCGTGCGAAAGCCCATCTGCAGACTG
Source organism: Rhodanobacter sp. TND4EL1 (assembly GCF_054061035.1). Taxonomy (NCBI): domain Bacteria; kingdom Pseudomonadati; phylum Pseudomonadota; class Gammaproteobacteria; order Lysobacterales; family Rhodanobacteraceae; genus Rhodanobacter; species Rhodanobacter sp. TND4EL1. The sequence continues at coordinate 83,769 of NZ_JBSSDT010000004.1, read as the reverse complement.
TTGAGCAGGGCGCTCAGCGTGGTCGGGCCGGCGACGGTGACGCGGTGGTCGCGCTGCAGGTTCTCGAACAGGCCGGGGCGGCGGATGACTTCGGCGTACAGGCCTTCGGTAGGCAGGTAGAGCACGGCGAAGTCGGTGGTGTGCGGCGGCGCCACGTATTTGGCGTGGATGCGCTTGGCTTCCTCGCGCACGCGCGTTTCCAGCGCGCGGCCGGCGGCCTGGGCGCCGTCGGCATCCGACGCCTCCTGCGCGTCGAGCAGGCGCTGGTAGTCCTCGACCGGAAACTTGGCGTCGATCGGCAGGTAGACGTGCTCGCCTTCCTCCTGGCCGGGCATGCGAATGGCAAATTCGACGCGATCGTTGCTGCCCGGCACGGTGATCACGTTGGAGCCGTACTGCTCGGCGGTGAGCATGTCCTCGAGCAGCGCGCCGAGTTGCACTTCGCCGAAGATGCCGCGCTTCTTCACGTTGGTCAGCACGCGCTTCAGGTCGCCGACGCCGGTGGCCAAATTCTGCATTTCGCCCAGTCCGCGCTGCACGGCTTCCAGTCGCTCGGAGACCAGCTTGAACGATTCGCCGAGGCGGGTTTCCAGCGTGGCGTGCAGCTTTTCGTCAACGGTGGCGCGCATCTGCTCCAGCTTCGCCGCGTTGTCCTGCTGGATCGCGCCGAGCTTGGCTTCCAGCGTCGCGCGCATCTCGCCCATGCGCTTTTCGTTGTCGGCGGTGAGCGCGGCCAGTCGCTGCTGCTGTTGCTCGCCGAGCCGGTTGAGGGTGATCGTGACTTCCTCGCGCCCCTTGCGCGCGTCGTCGAGCAGGCGCTGGGTCAGCGACTGCAGGCCGGTGTCGGTGCGTTCGGTGAGCTGGGTGAGTCGCGCGTCGAGCGTGGCACGCACGTCGCCCATGCGTTTCTCGTTGTCACCGGTCAGCGTCGCCAGGTGTTGTTGCTGCTGTTCGCCGAAACGGCCCAGCGTCAGCGAGGCTTCCTCGCGACTCTTGCGACCATCCTCGGCCAGCCGTTGCGCCAGCGTCTGCAGGCCGCCATCGGTGCGCTCGGTGAGCAGGTTGAGGCGCTGGCTGAAGCTGTCGATGCGTTCGGCCTGTTGCTGGGCCGAGGCATTCAACTGCTCGCCCAGATGGCCGCGGAAGCGGTCGAAACCCTGCTGCAATTCCTCGCGGCCCGCGCGCTGCTCTTCGCGCACCGTGCGTTCGACCCGGGCGCTGTCGTCTTTCAAGGCGTCGAGCTTCGGGCCCAAGCCGGGATCACCGCGGCCGCGCAACAGCAGCAACACCTGCAGCAGCAATACGGCGGCGGCCAGAATGACGAGAAGGATCAGCAGGATTTCATTGAGCGGCATGGAACGTTTTCCCGGGTCAGTGCATCCAGTGTACGTCGAGCCGTCTCATCGGCTGCGCCCGGTTTTCACGTTGCCGTTGCCGGGGCGGTGCATCATGGGCTGGTGTCAGTCCCGGAGAACGTCATGGAACACATCCACGATTATCTGATCATCGGTGGCGGCATGGCTGCCGACGCGGCCGCCAAGGCGATACGCGAGGTGGATGCCGCTGCGAATATCGGCATGGTCGGTGACGATCCGTCGCCACCGTACCAGCGGCCGCCGTTGAGCAAGGCGCTGTGGAAAGGCGACAAATCGCCCGCGGACGTCGACCTCGGTACCGCGGCCAGCGTAACCAGCCTGCATCTGGGGCGTCGGATCACGGCGCTGGATCGGGCGGCGCACGTCGCACATGACGCGCAGGGTGACAGCTATCGCTATCGCCGATTGTTGCTGGCCACCGGCGCCACCCCGCGTCTGCTGCCGTTCAATGGTGGCGAGCGGCTGATCCACTTCCGTACCCTGGCGGACTACGAGGCACTGCGGCATTACGCTCAACCGGGTGCGTACATCGCGGTGATCGGTGGTGGCTTCATCGGCTGTGAACTGGCCGCCGCGCTGTGCAGCGTCGGTTGCAAGGTGAGCCTGCTGTTTCCCGGCGAGACTATCGGTGCCGGTCGCTATCCCGAAGCGCTGGCGCACCACCTGGACGACTACTACCGCAGCCGTGGCGTGGATTTGCATCCCGGCACGCGCGTGGTGGGTGGCGAAGCCGCCAGGGGCGGTGTGAAGCTGGAACTGTCCAATGGCGAGATCATGCTGGTGGAAGCGGCCGTCGCCGGCCTGGGCGTGACACCAAACGTGACGCTGGCCGAGCAGGCAGGGCTGGCCATCGACGACGGTATCGTCGTCGACGATCAGCTGCGCAGCAGCGATCCCGATATCTGGGCTGCCGGCGACGTGGCCAATTTCCACAGCGTGAGTCTGGACCGGCGCATGCGCGTGGAGCACGAGGACGCCGCCGTCAGCATGGGGCGGCATGCCGGTCGCGCGATGGCTGGCATCGCCGGGGACTATGTCATCCAGCCGTTCTTCTACTCCGACCTGTTCGACCTGGGTTACGAGGCGGTCGGCTTGCTGGATACCCGCCTGCAGGTGGTCGAGGACTGGCGCGAGCCCTACCGCGAAGGCGTGGTGTATTACCTCGACGGCGGGCGCGTGCGTGGCGTGCTGCTGTGGAACACCTGGGATCAAGTCGACGCGGCGCGTGCGCTGATCGCCGAGCCGGGACCGTTCGATGCCGCCAGCCTGCACGGGCGATTGCCGAAAGCCTGAGGTGCAGACGCGCTGATCCTCAACTCTTGCGCTGCGTCGCTCGCAGTTGGCGGCGGAGATAACGCAGTACGGCCTGTTCGAGCTGGCGCGGGTGCGCTGCCACCTGGGCAGGGATGCCGCGATGCAGGCTGCCGTCCTGCCAGCCGTCGAGAATCAGCGGGTGGATGTACGAGGCGCGACATACGGCCGGCGTGTTGCCGAGTGTCGCCGCGACCTCCTTGATGGCCGCCGCCAGCGCGCTGCGCATCGCGCGCTCACCACCCTTCTCCGGCAGCGGCGTGCGTGCCAGCACCCCGGCGGCGTGCACGGTACCGCCCCAGGTGCGGAAGTCCTTGGCGCTGAAATCCTCGCCGCAGGCCGCGTGCAGATAGTCGTTGACCTGGCCGGAGTCGATCGGCTGGCGCTGGCCGTCGTCGTCCAGATACTGGAACAGCCGCTGTCCCGGCAGTTGCTGCACGCGGCGCACGATGCGGGCGAGCCGGCGGTCGCTGAGCTCCACCTCGCGCTCCTGCCCGCTCTTGCCGCGAAACGCGAAGCGCAGGCGGCCACGTTCCGCGCGCACGTGGCGCGAACGCAGCGTGGTGAGGCCGAAGCTCTTGTTGTCGCGCGTGTAGCCTTCGTTGCCGATGCGGATCAGGGTGTCATCGAGCAGTCGCACGATCAGCGCCAGCACCTTGTCGCGCGGCAAGCCGGGTTGGGCGAGGTCGCGCCGCACGCGTCGACGCAAGCCGGGCAGCGCGGCCCCGAACGCCAGCACGCGACCAAACTTTCCGTGATCGCGCAGCGCGCGCCATTGCGCGTGGTAGCGGTACTGCTTGCGCTGGCGCGCATCGCGGCCGGTGGCCTGCAGGTGGCCGCGCGGGTTGGCGCAGATCCACACGTCTGCATACGCCGGAGGAATCGCCAGCGCGCGGATGCGCTCGATTTCCCTGGCGTCGCTGAGCCGTTGCCCGTCGGCATCGTGATAGCTGAAGCCCTTGCCCCGCCGCAGGCGGGTGAAGCCGGGTTGGGTGTCGCTCACATAAACAAGACCCACCGCGCGGACTTCGCGGCGCAAGTCGGGATCGATGTCGCTCGGAAGGCTGGCCATGCGCGATGGTGCACGCGCCATGGGTCAAGCCGATGTGAGCCTCAATCCACCCGGCAAAACACCGCCTTCAGATAGCGTCCTTCCGGCACGTCGGTGCGGAACGGGTGGTCGGCACCGGCGCCACGCACTTCCAGCACCTGGATCTCGCGGCCCGCGTTCAGCGCGACCCGGCGCAGCATTTCCAGGAACTCCCCTTCGCCGACCAGGCCGGTGCACGAGCAGGTCAGCAGCAGGCCGCCGGGCGGGATGATGTCCAGCGCCATGCGGTTCATCGCGAAGTACTTTTTCAGCGCGTCCATCACCTTGTTGCGGTCGCGGGTGAGCTTGGCCGGATCGAGGATCACCGCGTCGTAGCGCTCGCCGCGAGCCACCGCCGCGCGTACCCAGTCGAAGATGTCGGACTGCTCGAAGGTCACCGCGACGTTGTTGGCGGCGGCGTTCGCGCGGGCGACTTCGAGGATGCCCGCGTCCAGATCCACGCCGACCGCTTCGCGCGCACCGGCGGCCATTGCATGCACGGCGAAACCGCCGGCGTTGCAGCACAGGTCGAGTACGCGACGGCCCCTGGCCAGTTCGGCGAAACGCTTGCGGTTGTCGCGCTGGTCGGCGAAGAAACCGGTCTTGTGGCCCGAGCCCGGTGCGGCGTGGAAGCGCAGGCCGTGCTCGTGCACTTCGAACGGTGCCGGAACATCGGGACTGCGCACGTCGAACGATTCCTGCTTCTGCACATGCGTTTCGGCGAACCAGTACAGCTGCGTGCCGGGGAAGTGGGTGAGCAGCGCGGCGTGGATCGCCTCGCGGAACTTCCACATGCCGGCGGCAAAGTATTCGATGATCAGCGTGTCGGCGTAGCGATCGACGATCAGGCCGGACAGGTCATCGCCTTCGCTGTGCACCACGCGCCAGGCATCGCTGACCTGATCGAGCTGCAGCCAGTCGCGGCGCAGTTGCACGGCGCGGTCGATGCGCGTGGCAATCCATTCGGCGTCGATGCCGGCTTCGGGACGCGTATCCAGCAGGCGCAGCGCGATGCGTGCGTGGCCGTTCCAGAACGCGCGACCAACAAAGCGACCCTTCGCATCCTGCACCTCGACCACGCTGCCCGGTGGCAGCTTGGATTCCGGCTTGTAGATCTGCGCCGACCACACCCACGGGTGGCCGGGGCTGCGGTCGGATTTCAGGCGGATGATGGGGAGCGCGGCAGGAGTATTCATCCGCGCATGATAACTGGTGGGAACCCCAATCCCGCCGGCGACAGTAGGGCGGGCGCCGCCCGCCGCTCTCGTGTCGCGGCTGGGAGCGGAGGCGGCGGACGGTGCCCCCCCTGCGCGTGAGTAAATGAGGGTACTCAGTCGGCCTGCACGACCGCCAGTTCATTGCCGTGCGGATCGAGGAACTGGAAACGGCGGCCACCCGGGAAAGCGAAAATGGGCCGGACGACACTCGCCCCGGCGGCAGTCACGGCAAGCAAAGCCGCCTCGAGGTCGTCCACGGCAATCACTGGCAGCGGTGCGCGAGTAGCTTCGGCAGGATCAGCCTGCAGGCCGATGTCGACATCACCGGTCATGGTGGCGGCGTAACTGGGACCGAAGTCGGTCAGCTCCCAGCCAAAGGCCTGGCTGTAGAACGCCTTGGCCGCCGCGATGTCGCTGGCCGGCAATTCGATGTAGTTGGGACGTGCCATGGTCGACTCCCTGGGTTGTTGCGTGAGGATTTCAGCGCAGCCGTAGCACCAGCCACGACAATAGCGCCAACAGATTGATGCCCACTCGGGATACCGACGGTCCGGCCACGGCCAGGATGAAACCCTGCGAGCCGAGGTGCCAGTCCAGCCCCAGTCGCGGCGTCGCCTGCAAGGTGGCGAACACGTTGACGAACGCGCCGCAGTGCAGGCCGTAGCTGAAGACGGGCAGGGCGAGTAACGGCAGCTGCAACAGTTGCGCCCAGCGCGACATGCGCACGCCGTGTTCGCTGCCGGCAATGAGCTGGATGCCGGCGGCCAGCACGAAACCGTACAGCGCCAGTGCGAGCAGGGCGATCAGGCTGTCGTGCGCGCCGAACGGCAGCAGCCGATGCAGCATCGTGGCCACGCCGTAGAAGCCGCCGGCGATTTCGAGGACGCCGATCAGGCGGAACAGAACAGTGCGCATGCGAGGCCCTTGCGGAAAAAGCGCAAGCTTAGGCGATCAGCACGCCGCGTGCTTCCTCGACGATGGCGTGCGGCACGAAGCGGGCGCTGTCCTGGGTGACCAGTGAGCTGTCCTCGCGGATGCCGATGCCGCAGGCGCGGTCGCCGACCACCCAGCTGCCGATCAGCGGGTAGTGGCCGTCGAAACTGGTCAGCGGATGGCAGGCCTGGCGGATGCACGGTCCGTCGTAGGGACCGTCGGTGCGCAGTTCGCGGCCGTCATCCAGGTGCATCGCAATGTTGGCGCCTTCGCGCGAATGCAGTGGTTTGCGCACCCAGCCGCGTGGCAGTTCACCGCCGGTATCGAATTCTGCAGGCAGCAAATTGGGATGGCCGCGATGGGCATCCCACAGCAGCGGCAGGATCCCCTTGTTGCTGAGCAGCGCCTTCCACGGCGGCTCGATCAGCTGCAGGCCGGAGCGCGGCAGATACGGACCGAAGGATTCGCGGAACAGGTCTTCCAGCGGGTACAGCTTGAACAGCGCGCCGATCACGTTGTCGTCCAGATCGGTGAAGCGGCCGTCCTCGGAGATGCCGATGTCCTCGATCGCCAGCGTGCCGCACTCGATGCCGGCCTGCACGGCGCAATCGCGCAGGTAGGCGATCGTCCCCTGATCCTCGGTCGAGTCGCGCACGGCGGCGAAGTGGAACGGCCGCGCGATGCCGCGCGCGATGGTGCCGAACGCTTCCACCAGGGTTTCGTAAATCGAATTGAACTGGTCGCTGCCGGCGGGGAGCTGGCCGCGCGCGAGCTGGTCTTCCAGCCACTGCCACTGGAAGAACGCGGCCTCGAACAGCGAGGTCGGCGTGTCGTAGTTCAACTCGTAGAGTTTGGCCGGACCGGTGCCGTCGTAGGCGAAATCCATCCGGCCGTACAGGTGCGGCTGGCGATCGCGCCAGCTTTGCGCGATCCAGTCCCGATACGGTTCGGGAATGGCCAGCTGCTGCATGTGCTGCTCGCTGCCCACGATCTTCTCCACCATGTCCATCGCCATCGCGTGCAGTTCTTCGCTGGGCGACTCGATGTCGTGCTCGATCTCGCGCAGGGTGAACGCGTAGTAGGCCGATTCATCCCAGTACGGCGCATCGTCGATGGTGTGGAAACCGAAACCGCAGTCAGCCGCCTTCGCGCGCCAGTCGGCGCGCTCGGCCAGTGCGATGCGGCGCATCAGCTGCCGAAGCCGCGGCTGCCGCTGGAGCGGCCGAAACCCGCCCGGCTGGTGGTGACCGCACGGTTCGGCGTGGCATTGATCGGTACCATGCCGGTGCCGGCGGTGCCGCCACGGTAGACGCCACCACTGGCGCCCGCCGCCGGACGCTGCCAGCCGCCGTTGCTGTCGCGGAACGCCGGTGCGCTGTTGAAGGCGCTGCCGGCCATGCCGTTGCGCATCATCTGCGACAGGAAGAAACCGGTCATCAGCGGCCCGAAGAACGAATGGTTGTTGCCGTCAGTGCGCTCGGCGCATTTTTCCTTGCCGTAGCTGGCTTCGCATTCCTCGCGATTGGCAAACTTCGGGGCGGTGGCCACGGCCTCCTGCTGCGCCTTGGCGAAGGCTTCGCCACAGGTCGCGCTGTCGTTGGTCTGCGCCACGCAGGCCTCGACCGAGGTGTACAGGCCTTCGCGCGAAGCGCTTTCATTGCGGTCGCAGGCGGTCAGCAACAACGGGGCCGTGCTCATCAGCAACAGGGCGGCGGTGCGGGATCGTTTCATGGACAGACTCAGCAGGATATCCGCCCAAGCATGCCTGCTTGGGCGCGCCGAAGGAAGTTCTTGCGAATGGCTGGAGGATGGCCTCGGCAGGAGCCCACTCTGTGGGCGATGCTTCTTGCATTGCCCATTGCCCGGATCAAAAGCATCGCCCACAGGGTGGGCTCCTACGGGTAGTGTCTCGGCTATTCCAGCTCATCCGCCAATTCGTGCAGGTCGGCGATGTGCTGTTCCCACCAGCGTGATTCGGCGGCGAACGGAAAGGCGGCCGGAAACGCCGGATCGTCCCAGCGGGCGGCGATCCAGCCGGCGTAGTGCAGCTGGCGCATCGCGCGCAGGGCGGGAATCAGTGCCAGTTCGGCGTGGTCGAGATCGCGGAATTGCTGGTAGCCCTCGAGGACGGCTTCCATCGCGCGCTCGTCGCTGGCCAGCATCCACAGATCCTGCACGGCGGGGCCGGTGCGGGCGTCGTCGAAGTCGACGAAATGCGGGCCGGCGTCGGTCCACAGCACATTGCCGGGATGGCAGTCGCCGTGCAGGCGCAACTGACGAATCGGGCCCAATGCCTCCATCCGCGCGGCGATCGCCGCATCCAGCCGGATGGCGGCAGCGCGATAGTTGGTCGCCAGTGACGCCGGCAGCAAGGCGGCGTCGAGCACCGCGCGCATCGGCTGCTGCACCATCGTGTCTCGATCCAGCCGGCCGCGGTGCACGAACGGCTGGCGTGCGCCGATGACATGCATGCGCGCGATCAGCCGGCCGAGCCATTGCAGTTGGTCGGCCGATTCCAGTTCCGGTGCGCGGCCGCCGCGGCGCGGTGTCAGCGCAAGGCGGAAGCCGCCGTGATGCAACAGCGTCTGCCCGTTGAACACCAGCGGTGCGACCACCGGCAGCTCGGCGTCGGCCAGTTCCTGCGCGAACGTGTGTTCCTCGATGATCGCCGCATCGCTCCAGCGGTCGGGACGGTAGAACTTCGCGATCACCGGCTGACTGTCTTCCAGGCCGACCTGCCATACCCGGTTCTCGTAACTGTTCAATGCCAGCAGACGACCGTCCGGCCACAACCCGCACGCGCTCACGGCATCGAGCACCAGGTCGGGGGTGAGGCTGGCATACGGCGCAGCGGTCATGAAGCCGTCCGCGCGTCGCGGTCGTGCCCCTTCTCCTTGCCGGCGAGAGGATTGCGGTGAGCGGCTGCCCTGGCGGGGTGGGAGATGCTCAACGTGGCGCCATCACGCGCGCGGCGATCACCGCCATGGTGATGCGCGAGATGCAGACCAGTGATCCTTCCTCGCTTTCGATGCGGATTTCCCACACCTGGGTGGTGCGACCGATATGCAGCATCTTCGCGGTGCCGGTGACGGTGCCGCTGCGCACGCCGCGGATGTGGTTGGCATTGATGTCCAGCCCCACGGCCAGTTCCTTCTTCGGATCCAGCGTCAGCATCGCCGCGGTGCTGCCCAGGGTCTCGGCCAGTACCACCGAGGCGCCGCCGTGCAGCAGACCGTAAGGCTGGTGGGTGCGATGGTCGACCGGCATGGTGCCCTGCAGCCAGTCATCGCCGATGGCGGTGATGCGGATGCCCAGCGTCTCCATCATGGTGTTGGCGCTCCATGCGTTGATGCTGGCCAGGTCGGCGGCTTGTTTCCAGATGCTCATCGTTGATTCCCGTAGATCGAGCCCGCATTGTTGTCCGTGCCAATCGCCACGACAATGCATGCGTGTTCAAAGTCACCCTCAAAACATCCGGCCGCCAGTTTTCGGTGGCCGCGGGCGAAACCGTGCTGGAAGCGGCGCAACGGGCCGGCGTGGCCTTGCCCTACTCGTGTCGCGCCGGCGTCTGCGGCAGTTGCAAGGCGACCTTGCTGGACGGGCGCTGCGAATACCCGCGCAATCCGCCGCTGGCGCTGAATGCGGACGAAAAGGCACACCACGCGGTGTTGCTGTGTCAGGCGGTACCCGCCAGCGACTTGTTGCTGCAGGCGCGCGAGGTGACCTCGGTGGAGGACATCGCCCGACGCCAGCTCGGCATGGTGGTCATCGAAAAATGGCAACTGGCGCCGGACGTCATCGGCTTGCGCCTGTTGCCCGCGCCGGGCGAGCGTCGCCTCAAGCGTTTGCCCGGCCAGTACATCGACGTGTTGCTGGAAGACGGCAAACGCCGCCCGTTCTCGATCGCCAATGGCCCGCAGGCCGACGGCATGATCGAAATGCACGTGCGCCACGTGGCTGGCGGCGGTTTCACTTCGTGGGTCAACAGCACGTTGAAGATCGGTGATCACCTGCGCGTCGAGGGGCCGCTGGGCACCTTCGTGCCGCGCGAGGATTCCGAACGCCCGATGATCTTCATGGCCGGCGGCACGGGCTTTGCGCCGGTGAAGGCGATCATCGAGCACTTCATGGCGCTGGGCACCCGTCGCTCCATCCAGTTCTACTGGGGCGCACGGATGGAAGGGGATTTGTATCTGAGCGCACTGGCCGAGCACTGGGCCGATGAGTGGCCCAACCTGGCGTTTCACGCCGTGGTGTCCGATGCCGAGGGTGCGACTGGCCTGCGCACGGGGCTGGTGCACGAAGCGGTCCTGGCCGACCATCCCGATCTGTCAGGGCATGACCTCTACATGAGCGGGCCGCCGGCAATGATCGATGCCGCGCACCCGCGCTTTCTCGCCGCGGGACTGCCGGAAGATCGCCTTTACTACGACTCGTTCGAGTACGCGCCGGACGTGCTGGCGCAGATCATCGCCGGGCGCGCCGGCATCCACGACTGCTAGAAGTGAGCGAGGAGGAGTGAGAAGTGAGAGCAAGCGAGGTTGTTCTCTCTTTTCCCACGCCTCTTCACTCACTCCTGGCTCAGCGGCTGCCCTTGGCCACGGGCAACTGCGCCGCGTGCCATGCCAGCACGCCGCCATCGAGCCGGTGAACCTTGCTGAAGCCGGCCTTGATCAGCCGCTGCGCGGCCTTCACCGAATTGCCGCGGCCGTCCTTGTCCATCACCACCAGCGGCAGTTCCTTGGCTTTGGCCAGGTCCTTGTGCTCGGGGTCGAACTGGCTCATGGCCACGTGTTTCGCGCCGGGCACGTGCATCTTCTCGAACTCGGCGATCGCCGACAGGTCGATCAGCAGCGGGCTCTCGCGATTGATCAGGTGAGTCAGCCCTGCCGGGCTCAACTCCTTGACCTTGCTGAACAAGGTGCTGACCTGCATGACGATCAACGCCACCAGCAGGATCGCGAACAGCGCCACCAGGGCCACATGGTTGCCGATAAATTCGGGCAGCTTGTGCAGGAAATCGTTCATCGTCAGTCCACTTCGTGCGCAGGCGCACCGATCCGGGTAAACCGGCGATTATACGGGGTTGCCGTGGACTGCGCGGGCGGCCGCCCTATTCCTGGGTGATGTCCGGCAGGCCGCTGGTCAGCCACCAGTGCTTGGTCGCCTCGTCGTAGTGCCAGGTCTGGTGGTCGACGATGCTGCGTTCGGACTGGGTATGGATGTTGACCAGGCTGATCATCGCGGTCTGCTGCACGTCGAAGTCGCCGGTCGGCACGGGGCCGGCGCCATCGTCATATTCGGTGACCCGTACCTGCTGGAACCGCGCCAGCTGCAGCGGGGTCAGCGGATGCGCGGCGCGCGTTTTCGGGTCCATGAACTGCGTTGCGCTCTGGAAATCGCCCCAGCGCAGCGTGCTGCCAAAGGCCTTCAGCGTGGTGGTGAGCGAGTCGCTGCGGGTCTTGGTGGCGCAGCCGGCCAGCAACAGCACGGACAGCACGACAAGAAGGCTCAAGATGCGACGCATGTGGTTTTCTCCCCGATGATTGCCTGCCCATTCTGCCTGATGCGCAGGGGATCCATTCAATCGCGGCGTTTGGCCACGAAGCGCGCGTTCAAGGTGCATGCCGGTGCGCCGTTCTCGCCGGGTATCACGCAGTCGACGGCGATGCGCGCCCGGCCGCGGGATTGCAGCGTGCTGAAGAACGTCGTCCAGTTGGCGTCCGCCGTCAGCCGCGCCTCGCTGAAGAAATCGTCCCACAGCGGCGCGAGGTAGCGCACGCTGGATTCGGCGACAAACACGTCACAGTCCAGTTCGCGCTTGCGCAGGGCCAGCTCGACCAGAGCCCAGCCGCTCAAGGTCATCACGCTGACCAGACTGCCGCCAAAGGCGCAACCCTTGTCGTTGACGTTGGCCGCCAGCGGGGCGCGCAAGGTCAGATGGTCATCGCCACAGCTCGCCAGTTCCAGATCCATGGCATGCGCCAGCGGAATCTCGTTGCGGATGAACTGGATCAGTTGCTGTGCAGCCGGTATCGCTTCAACGGTACTCACGTGATCGGGGATTCGCGTGCGGGGAAGCCCGACAGTGTAAGCCCACCGGTACACTGCGACCATGACAGTGACCGAGCGCGGCGCGCCGATGCGCCCTTCCTCTCTGAAACCTGCCGGCCTGCGCGGCCGGGTCGTGGTGATCACCCGCCCGGTCGGTACCGCGTCCGCGCTGGTGCGGCGGGTGCAGGTACGGGGCGGCGTGCCGCTGCGATTGCCGGGCCTGGCGCTGCGCGCGGCGCCGGATGTCGCGGCAGCGCGTGAGGGCTTGCGTGCGGCGCTGGCCGACGAGGTGGTCGTGTTCATCAGTCCCGCAGCGGTTCGTCATGCGGCCGCGTTGCTGCCGCTGCGCACGACCGCCGTGGTGCTCGCCGTGGGTCAGGGCACCGCGCGCGCGCTGCGCCGGCACGGCATCACGGCTGCGGCACCGCGCCGGCAGGACAGCGAGGGCCTGCTTGAACTTCCGGCACTGCAGGCCTTGCGCGGACGCTCGGTGGCACTGATCGGCGCGCCTGGCGGACGCGGCGTCTTGCGCGAGCAACTGGCAGCGCGCGGCGCGCAACTGCGTGAGTTGCACGTCTACCATCGGGCGCCGCCACGACTGGATCGTCGTCACGTGGCGGCGCTGCTGCAGTTGCCTGCGTCGGCGCGGGTGCTGCTGTCCAGCGCCGAGGCGCTGCAGAACCTGCAACAGGGGTTGCCGGCCACCGCGTGGGCGCGCCTGTGCGCGGCTACGGCGGTAGTCAGCAGCGAACGCCTGGCGGAGGCGGCGCGAGCCGCCGGTTTCCGGCGTATCCGCGTGGCGGCTTCGGCGCTGGCGGCTGACCTGCTCGCCCAAGCCATGCCGGCAAACTGAGCGTTCTTCACATCCATGTGCTACGAACGCGCCCGTATGGGCTGCTAGCATGCGCCCATGAGCAATCAAGACATGCCGAACGAGCCCGTTGCGCCCGAGGGCGCCCGTCCCGACCCCGTGGTGCCTGAGAAAACGGTACGGGTTGAACCGCCGGTACGCCCGTCGCGGCCGACCCTCGCGCGTCCCGCACCGCGCCAGCGTGGCGGCGGTATGGCGGCGCTGGCGCTGCTGCTGGCGCTGGTGGCGGCCGGGGCCGCCGGTTATGTCGGCTGGCGCCAATGGCAGCAGGAACAAGGTGTGGCCGCCGATGCACAGAGCGTCACCGGCCTGACCCAGCGCGTGGGCACCCTGGAAACCACCTTGTCCGCGATGGGGGAGCAGCGCAGCAGCCTGAATCAGCGGCTGGACGATGCGGCCCAGGTCAATCGTTCCCTGCGTGAGGAACTGCTTGGCCAGGCCGAGCGCACGCGGCATCTCGAGGATGCGGTGGCCAAGCTTGCCGAGAAGAGCCTGAGCGGCCGCGACGGCATGCTGCTCGACGAAACCGAATCGTTGCTGCGCATGGCCAGCGAACGCTACACCTTGTTCCACGACGCACAGGGCGCTGCGGCCGCATATGCGCTGGCCGATCAGACCCTGGCGGCGGTCAATGACGGGGCCTTCAGTGGCCTGCGCCAGAGCATCGGCGCCGAGCGCGATGCGCTGGTCAAAAGCCAGCCGGCCAGCCAGGCCGCCGCCCTGCAGCAATTGCTCGGCTTGCGTGGTGCACTGGCCACGCTGCCGTTGAAGCCGCTGGACCAGGGCACGGTGGGCGCCACCGACGCGTGGTCGCGCATTCGTCGCGCACTGGCCAGCGTGGTCAGCGTGCAGCGGGACAATGGCGCGCCGCTGGCGGTGGCCGACGCGCGTTTCGCGCGCGAACTGACCTCGCTCGATCTGGCCCAGGCGCAAGCGGCCTTGCTGGCCTATGACAGCAAGGCTTACACAGCGGCGTTGCAGCGCACGGACGCCGCGCTGGTCAGCCAGTTCGACCTGGCTGCACCCGCCGTGCAGCAGGCGCGCGCCACGTTGCAACAACTCGCGGCCCAACTGCCGGCCACGCCGACGGTGCAACTGGGTGCGGCGCTGACCGAGTTGCGCAACCTGCGCTCGGTGCGTGCGTTGGGTCCGGCCTCGTCCAGCAGCAGCGCCACGCCGGCCGAGGCGCAACCATGAAGCTCTGGTACTGGATCCTGCTGGCGGTGGTCGCCGCCGCGCTGGCGGCGTTCGGCTGGCATTGGGTAGCCGAGGATCCTGGCTACGTGTTGCTGCGCCTGCGTGGCTGGAAAGTGGAAACCACGGTGGTGGCCGCGATCGTCATCCTGCTGCTGGCGTGGGCACTGCTCACCAGCTTGTGGCGACTGCTGCGCTGGCCGTTTGGCGCGATGTCGCGGCGGCACCGGCGACTGAGTCAGCAGCGCCTTGGCGAAGGCCTGGTGGCCCTGATCGAAGGGCGCCACGGCGACGCCGAGCGCGATCTCAATCGTGCCTCGCGGCTGGACAGTCTGCGCGGTCCGGCGCTGCTCGCTTCGGCGGAAGCAGCCTCGCGTCGCGGTGAGCCCGGTCGGGCGCTGGAGGCGCTGGACCAGGCCGCGCAATCGGTGCCGCAGGCGGCCCGCGTGCTGCGCGCACGCGTGCTGCGTCGCGACGGCAAGCCGGCCGAAGCGATGGCGCTGCTTGCGCCGGAAGCCGACAAGGGCACGCTGACTCCGGGCGGCTGGCGTGAGCTGGTGCAGGCTGCGCTGGCGACCGGCGACATCCGCCGCGCCCGTGACGCCCTGGCGCCGTTGCAGAAAAGCGGCGCGCTCGGCCATCGCGCCTATGCGGCGCTGGAAACGCAGGTGCTGGCCGCTGCCATCGGTGCCGCTCCCGACGGGGCTGCGCTGAACGCCATGTGGTCACAATGGCCGAAGGCGCAGCGTCGGGTGCCCGCGGTGGTCGATGCCTATGCGCGGCGAGCGGCCGGCTTCGGTCTGGTTCTGCCAGCGATGGACGAAGTGGAGTCCGCGCTGCGCCGGGAATGGTCTCCGTTGCTGATCGAAACCTACGGCAGCCTTTCCGGCGACGATGTCGAAGCGCGCCTGCGTCGTGCCGAAGGCTGGCTTGATGCCCATCCGAACGACGCCCAGCTGCTGCTCACGCTTGGCCGCATGTGCGTGCGGCTGAAGGTGTGGGGCAAGGCTCATCAATATCTGCAGCGTTCCCTCGCGCTCGTGCCCAGTGCGGCGGCGTGGGAAGCACTCGGCGAAGCCTTTGCCGGGCAGGGTGACGCCGCCCAGGCCCAGCGTTGCTATCGCAACGCACTGGCACTCGGTCGCGGCGAAGCGGTCATGCCACTGGCGCAATCCGCCAACCCGATGCAGCCCGACACCCACCCGATCGCGATCGAAGAGCGTGATGTGCACGGCATGCCGAGGCTGCGCGAATAAAAGGCTGCTACAGAACGGTCAGATTCGCGTAGGCGGCCACCAGCCACTTGCTGCCGGCTTCGTGGAAATTGACCTGCAGCCGCGTATGCGCGCCGCTGCCCTCGGCGCTGACCACGACGCCTTCGCCGAAGCTGGGGTGGCTGACCCGTTGACCCAGTTGCACCGGCAGTGTTTCTTCCAGCGATGATGAGGTTTCGCGGGGACGGCCGGCGTACATCGGCCGGGTGACGTTGACGCGCGGGCGCACTTCGTCGATCAGTTCGGCCGGCATCTCGGCGAGGAAGCGGGAGGGCCGCGCCAGCATCTCGGTGCCGTGCATGCGGCGCGACTCGGCATGACTGACGACGAGCTTTTCGCGGGCACGAGTGATGCCGACGTAGGCGAGCCGGCGTTCTTCTTCCAGCCGGCCTTCGTCATCCACCGAGCGCTGGCTGGGGAACAGGCCTTCTTCCATGCCGACCAGGAAAACCACCGGGAATTCCAGTCCCTTGGCCGAATGCAGTGTCATCAACTGCACGCAGTCGTCCCACGCCTCGCCCTGGTTCTCACCCGCTTCCAGTGTGGCGTTGGACAGGAACGCGTTGAGCTCGCTGATGCCCGCGTCGATGTCTTCGTTGCTGCGCTCGAAGCGGCTGGCCACGTTGATCAGTTCGTCCAGATTCTCCACCCGCGACTCGGCGTTGCCGCGGCTGTCCTTCTCGTAGAAGTCGCGCAAGCCGGTATGGGTGATCGCGTGCTCGATCTGTTCGGCCAGGGTCAAAAGATCGGGAACGGGAGAAGCAGGGTCCGGCTCACCGGATCCTTCGGCCGCTGTTCCCCGTGCCCCGTTCGCCGTTCCCGCGAACGCGCTCGCCATTTCGTCGATCATGGCGAGAAACGCTTTGACCGCATTCTTCGCCCGACCAGCCAGTTCGCTGCCGCCGACCAGTTCCCCGAGTGAGGCTTCCCACATCGAGATGTTCTCGCCGCGCGCGCGGCGACGAAGCACGTCGAGGGTGCGTTCGCCGATACCGCGTGGCGGCGTGTTCACCGCGCGCTCGAACGCGGCGTCGTCATGCCGATTGGCTGTCAGCCGCAGATAGGCGAGCGCATCCTTCACTTCGGCGCGCTCGAAGAAGCGCTGACCGCCGTAGACGCGGTAGCCGATTCTGCGCTGGACCAGCTGTTCCTCGAAGTTGCGCGACTGCGCGTTGGAGCGATAGAGGATCGCGCAGTCGCGGGCCGAACCGTGTTCGTCGATGTATTCGCGGATGCGCTCGATCACGAAGCGGGCTTCGTCCTGCTCGTTGTAGGCGGCGTACAGCGCGATGCGCTCGCCCTCATCGCCGGCCGTCCACAGCTCCTTGCCCAAGCGACTGCCGTTGCGCTGGATCACGCTGTTGGCGGCTTTCAGGATGGTCGAGGTGGAGCGGTAGTTCTGCTCCAGCTTGATCGTGCGTGCACCGGGGAAATCGCGCAGGAACTGCGCCATGTTCTCGACCTTGGCGCCGCGCCAGCCGTAGATCGACTGGTCGTCGTCGCCGACCGCGAAGACCTTGCCGGTGGCGCCAGCGAGTACGCGGATCCACGCGTACTGCAACGTGTTGGTGTCCTGGAATTCGTCGATCAGCAAATGCCGCCAGCGTTGCTGGTAGTGCTCCAGCACGGCCGGGTTCTTCAGCCAGAGCTCGTGCGCGCGCAGCAGCAGTTCGCCAAAATCGACCAGGCCAGCGCGGCGACAGGCATCCTCGTACGCCTTGTAGATGTTGACGAAGGTGTGGGTGACCGGATGGTCGCGATGTTCGATGCCGTCCGGCCGCTTGCCTTCGTCCTTCCAGTGGTTGATCTGCCAGCAGGCTTGGCGCGCCGGAAATTTCGCATCGTCCAGGCCCAGTCCGGCGACCACGCGCTTGACCAGCCGCAACTGGTCGTCGGAATCGAGAATCTGGAACGTTTCCGGCAGCCCCGCATCACGCCAGTGTCGGCGCAAAAGCCGATGGGCAATGCCGTGGAACGTGCCCACGGTCAGCCCCTGCGTGCTGCCGGGAATCAGCGCGTCCAGTCGCGCGCGCATTTCGCCGGCGGCCTTGTTGGTGAAGGTGACGGCGAGGATCGCCCACGGCGGCACGGCCTCGGCCTGTGTCAGCCAGCCGATGCGGTGGGTCAAGACGCGGGTCTTGCCGGAACCGGCGCCGGCCAGCACCAGGTAGTGGCCGGGCGGGGCGCAGACGGCTTCGCGCTGGGCTTCGTTGAGCGGGTCGATCAGGTACGAGACATCCATCGTGCCCATTGTAGTGGGCGCAAAAGAAAACCGCCGCGAAAGCGGCGGTTTTCCAGGAGCTGCTCGCGGTGAATCATCGCTTCTGCATGAATCCACCGAGCGCCAGCAAGGCGCCGATCACGATACCGCCGATGCCGACCCACTGTGGTACGCCCTTGTCATGGGTCGCGGTGACCTTGGCCGAGCCCACCTGAAGCAGGGTGTCGGTGTCCTGGTAGAAGGCATGGCCAGCCACCACCCAGATACCCGCAGCTATGAGGATGACGCCGACAATGATCAGGCCTGTACGCATGGTGTTCCCCTTGGTGAATGTGCGTCGAGTATGCCGTACGCCGGTGTGCACGAAATGTACAGACCCCGGGCCAGGCAAAAAAAGGCCCCGGAGGCTAGGGGGAGCCTCCGGGGCGGGGCAGACACGAAGACCCAGGGGAGAGGTTCGTGGCTGTGGCGGCTCAGGGAGGTGAGCTCGCCATGGATGCCGTTGCGTGCATCCGATGGATTAGAGCGCGGCTTTGGCGAAAAGTTGCATGGTTTCCGAAGATATTTAAATAAAATTCATTCTCATGGAAAATTAACGAATCGGCCGACATCGGGTGCCGCGCGAGGCTTAGTGCGCCTCATCCCAGTTTGCACCAACGCCGACTTCGACCAGCAGGGGTACCGCCAGTTCTGCCGCGCCGGACATCCGCTCGACCACTCCTGCCCGAACGGCATCCACCGCATCGGCCCGTACCTCGAAGACCAGTTCGTCGTGCACCTGCATCAGCATGTGCGCGTCGTCACGCGGCTGCAGCCAGGCGGCCACCGCGATCATCGCGCGCTTGATGATGTCCGCCGCGCTGCCCTGCATCGGCGCGTTCACCGCGGCGCGCTCGGCACCTTGACGCAGGCCCTGATTGCGCGCGGCAAGGTTGTCCAGATACAGCCGGCGGCCGAAGATCGTCTCCACATAGCCGTCGCGATGGGCGCGTTCGCGGGTGGCCTCCATGAACGCGTGCACGCCGGGATAGCGGGCGAAATAGCGGGCCATGTAATCGCTGGCTTCGCCGCGGTCCACGCCGAGTTGCCTGGCCAGGCCGAATGCGCTCATGCCGTACATCAGTCCGAAGTTGATGGCCTTGGCCGCGCGGCGCTGGTTCGCGCTGACGTCCTCCGGTTTCAGGCCGAACACCTCGGCAGCCGTCGCGCGATGCACGTCACCGCCTTCGTGGAACGCCTTCAGCAGGCCTTCGTCACCGGACAGGTGCGCCATGATGCGCAACTCGATCTGCGAGTAGTCGGCCGCCATCACCTGCCAGCCGGGCGGCGCGATGAAGGCCTGGCGGATGCGGCGGCCTTCCTCGGTGCGTACGGGAATGTTCTGCAGGTTCGGGTCGGACGAGGAGATGCGCCCGGTCGCCACCGAGCCCTGGTGATAACTGGTGTGCACCCGTCCGGTGCGTGGATTGACGATGCCCGACAGTTTGTCGGTGTAGGTGGAACGCAGCTTGGCCAGACCGCGATAGTCGAGAATCAGGCGGGGCAGGTCGTGCGTGTCGGCGATCGCCTCCAGCGCTTCCTCGTTGGTGGACGGCTGGCCGGTCGGTGTCTTCAGCTTCGCCGCCAGACCGAGCTCGTCGAACAGCACCGCCTGCAACTGCTTGGGAGAGTCCAGGTTGAACTCATGCCCGGCCAGTGCATGCGATTGCTGCTGCAATTCCAGCATGCGCTTGCCCAGCTGCTGACTTTGCAGGCGCAGTGCATCGCCGTCGATCAGCACGCCACGGCGTTCCATTTCGGCCAGCACCGGCACCAGTGGAATCTCGATGTCCTGATACACGCGGCGCAGGGCCGGCATGCTCTCCAGCTTCGGCCACAGCGCGTGATGCAGGCGCAGGGTGATGTCCGCATCTTCGGCGGCATAGCGACAGGCGGTGTCCAGATCCACTTGCGAGAAGGAGATCTGCTTCGCGCCCTTGCCCGCCACTTGTTCGTACTTGATCGTGTCGTAGCCGAGATATTTCTTCGCCAGCGAATCCATGTCGTGGCGGGTGGCCGTGGCGTTCCACACGTAGGATTCGAGCATCGAGTCGTGTGCGAGCCCCTGCACGGCGATGCCGTAACGGGACAGGATGTTGATGTCGTATTTCGCGTGCTGGCCGAGCTTGGGCCGGAACGGATCCTCGAAGATCGGCTTCAGCGCGGCGAGCACCTGATCCCGATCGAGCTGCTTCGGCGCGCCGGGGTAGTCGTGGCCGAGCGGGATGTAACAGGCCTTGCCCGGCTCCACCGCGAGGCTGACACCGACGATGTCGGCGCGCATCGCGTCGATGCTGGTGGTTTCGGTGTCGAACGCGATCAGCTCGGCGCGGCGCAGCTTTTCCAGCCAGTTATCGAAGGCTGGCTGCGTGGTGATCAGTTCGTATTCGCCCGGAGCTTGTAGGAGCGCATCCTGGGCGCGATCGCCTTGCGGGGCGATTTCCGCTTCGTCGTGATCGCGCACAGGGTGCGCTCCTGCAGGTTCCGCCGTGGCGTCCAGATCCTTCAGTGCCGCCTTGAAATCGTAACGCGCATACAGCTCGCGCAGCTGCGCGGTATCGGCCTCGCGCTGGGCCAGCCCGGTGGGGCCGACGTCCAGCGGAACATCGGTCTTGATCGTGACCAGCTCGCGCGACAGCGGCAGCTGCGGCAACGCCGAGCGCAGGCTTTCGCCGATCTTGCCGCCGATCTTGTCGGCGTTGGCGATCACGCCGTCCAGCGTGTCGTATTCAGCCAGCCATTTGGCTGCGGTCTTCGGGCCGCACTTGGGCACGCCGGGCACGTTGTCGACGGTGTCGCCGGTGAGCGCGAGGAAGTCGATGATCTGCTCCGGCCGCACGCCGAATTTCTCCACCACTCCGGCGTGATCCATCACCGTATTGCTCATGGTGTTGACCAGGGTGACCTGCGGGCCGACCAGCTGCGCCATGTCCTTGTCGCCGGTGGACACCTCCACGTCGATGCCGAGTTCGCGCGCCTGCACGGCCAGTGTGCCGATCACGTCGTCGGCCTCGACGCCGGGCACACGCAGGATCGGAAAGCCCAGCGCGCCGACGATCGCCAGCATCGGCTCGACCTGGGCGCGCAGGTCGTCCGGCATCGGCGGGCGGTTTGCCTTGTACTGGTCGTACAGGTCGTCGCGGAAGGTCGGGCCGGGTGCATCGCTGACGAAGGCCAGGTACTCCGGCTTGGCTTTCAGGGTCGCACGCAGCATGTTGACCACACCGAACAGCGCACCGGTGGGTTCACCGTGCGCGTTGGTCAGCGGGGGCAGTGCATGGAAGGCCCGATACAGGTAGGACGAGCCGTCGATGAGGATGAGTTTGGGCATGGCATTGCTGACCTATGGGAAGCAGGTCGCGCCGGCAGTGGCTGACCGGCGGAACAGGAAAGAGTGGGGCGCATGTCGCTGCCCGGCAGGCCATTTTGGCATGCATGGCGAAACGTCGCGCTTCACGGAAGCGGGGCCGGCGCACTGCTATGCTGCCTTCCCCGAACGAGGTTGCCGCCATGAAAACCGCTGCCTTGCTGGCTGCTGCCAGCTTCCTGTTCACGTCGAGCCTGCTGGGCTCGGTCGCGTTGGCGCAATCTGCTCCGTCGACCAACGTGCCGCCACCGCCGGGGATCAACGATCCGGGCGTGAAGGCAGTGACTCCGCCGGTGGAGAGGACGACCCGCT
Source organism: Rhodanobacter sp. TND4EL1 (assembly GCF_054061035.1). Lineage (NCBI taxonomy): Bacteria > Pseudomonadati > Pseudomonadota > Gammaproteobacteria > Lysobacterales > Rhodanobacteraceae > Rhodanobacter > Rhodanobacter sp. TND4EL1. The sequence continues at coordinate 62,510 of NZ_JBSSDT010000004.1, read as the reverse complement.
CGGCCACCAAGTCAGCTGCCGATGCGGCCGCCCGTTCCTCGGAAAAGCCGTTGAACCTGAAGCCGCAGGCCCTGCCTTCCATGCATGACGACGGTGCCGCGAAGCCGCCGCGCGACCAGGTCACGCCGGAAGTGCGGGTGCGCCAGGAAGGCGACAACAACATCCAGGAATACAGCCGCAACGGTCGCGTCTACATGGTCGTGATCACGCCAAAAAGCGGCATCACCCAGACCTACATGGTCGATCCGCAGGGGCGCTTGGTCGACGAGCACGGCCAGAAGCCCGTGGGTCCGGTGATGTACAAGGTGCTGGAGTGGGGCAAGGCCAAGCCGCCGGCCGAGTCCACGGACACGACCACGAAAGACGCGGGGCACTGAGTCGAGCGTCGCGCGAGGGCGTCGTCGGCCAGTTTGCCGGTGACGTCGGCTAACCGTGGCAAGGGATACCTAGGGCGCCTGCGTGAAAGCTGGCCGATGCCTGCGCCGGGTTCCACGCTGACCGCGCTGTTCTGAGCGAGTTCATGCCGGATCGTCCAGCTCCGGGTAATGGCGAAAGATGCCGTTTTCATTGAACGGCACGCGCCGCGGTGAGGCCAGATAGGCGGCGATGCGTGGTCGTTGCGCCACCCGCTGGGTCAGCGCGCACAACCGCGGCACGCCGTGGCCGATGCGCTGCATCGCGCGCGGAAACGCGTATGCCAGCCCGCTCATCAACTGGAACAGCGACAGGTCCACGTAGGAATGTTCGTGCAGGGCATGATGGCCGCCGCTGCGTTCCAGCACCTGCTCGAAATAGTCGAGGAATCGCGGCAGCCGCTGCTCAAGGAGGTCGGCGGCGCGGCGTTTCGCTTCCTCGCGCTGATCCTTGTAATACAGGCCGCTGGCGATCGGATGATGCGAGTCGTGCACTTCGGCGACCAGGTCGCTGATGGTCAGCTGCAGTTGATGCGCGTACAGCCGTCGGCTCTCGCTTTCCGGTACCAGGGCCAGCGGCGGGCCAAGGTAGTGCAGGATGTTCGCAGTCTGCGCGATCAGCAGCCGACCGGCCTTGAGAAACGGCGGCGCGAATGGCAGTGGGCCTTCGTGGACGCCATCAAGGTACTGCACGATCGCATCGTCGCCCTGCGCGCGGGCGACGTCGTCATAGGGCGCGCCGGCATCCTCCAGCGCCAGTCGCACGAACTCGCCGCGGCCCTGAAGGCCACTCCAGTAGAACAGCTGGTAATGCATGGCAGCCTCCCGCGTCCAGGGTGGATGCCCAGCGTGCGCCTGCGCGCGTCGAGACTCAATGACGCGCTGGTCTGATTTGCTTCCGGCATCAATGCCGGAAATGGCGCATCCCGGTGAACACCATCGCCATGTCGTGCTCATCGGCGGCGGCGATCACCTCGGCGTCGCGCATCGAGCCACCCGGCTGGATCACCGCACTGATGCCCGCCGCCGCCGCCGCATCGATACCGTCGCGGAACGGGAAGAATGCATCGCTGGCCATCACCGAGCCGCGCACTTCGAGCTTCTCGTCGGCGGCCTTGATGCCGGCGATCTTCGCGCTGTAGACGCGACTCATCTGGCCGGCACCGATGCCGATGGTCTGGCGGTCGCGGGCGTAGACGATGGCGTTGGACTTGACGAACTTGGCCACCTTCCAGGCGAAGATCAGGTCATGGATCTGCGCCTCGGTGGGTGCCTTCCGGGTGACGACTTTCAAATCGGCCGCGCCGATCATGCCGGTGTCGGCGCTCTGGATCAGCAGGCCCGAACCCACGCGTTTGGAATGATTGCCCGGGTGTGCGTCGAGCAGGCTGCCGTCGATGGGTAGCGGAATCACCAGCACGCGAACATTGCCTTTCTTGTGGAATGCCTTCAGCGCGTCGTCCGCATAAGCCGGCGCCAGCACCACTTCGACGAACTGGCGTTCGACGATCGCCTTGGCCGTCGCGGCGTCCACCTCGCGGTTGAACGCGATGATGCCGCCAAATGCCGAGGTCGGATCGGTCTGGAACGCCAGGTCGTAGGCCTTGCCGATGCCGTCCAGGCTCACCGCCACGCCGCACGGGTTGGCATGCTTGACGATTACGCAGGCCGGTTTGACGAAGCTGCGCACGCACTCCCATGCCGCATCGGCGTCGGCGATGTTGTTGAACGACAATTCCTTGCCCTGCAGCTGACGAAAAGTCGCGAAGGTGCCCGGATGCGGATACAGATCGCTGTAGAACGCGGCCTGCTGATGCGGGTTCTCGCCGTAGCGCAAGTCGATCACCTTGGTGAAGCGGCCGTTGACCTGGGCCGGAAACGCGGCATGGCCGGCGATGGCGTCCTGCGTGTCGTTGAGTTCCAGCCCGGACAGGTAGTCGCTGATCGCACCGCCGTAATTGGCCACGCGATTGAACGCCGTCACCGCCAGCTTGAAGCGGGTGGTGCGGGTCAGACCGCCCTGGGCCTCGATCTCGGCCAGCGCGCCTTCGTACTGATCGGGCGAGGTCAGCACGCCGACGTCATTCCAGTTCTTCGCCGCCGAACGCAGCATCGCCGGACCGCCGATGTCGATGTTCTCGATGGCGTCCTCAAGCGTGCAGCCGGCCTTCGCCACGGTGGCCTCAAACGGATACAGGTTCAGTACCAGCAGATCGATCGGTGCGATGCCCAGTTCTGCCATCACCGCGTCATCGGTGCCGCGACGGCCAAGCAGGCCGCCATGGACTTTCGGATGCAGGGTCTTGACCCGGCCGTCCATGATTTCCGGGAAGCCGGTGACGTCGCTGACGTCGGTGACGGTGATGCCGGCGTCGCGCAGTGCCTTCGCGCTACCGCCAGTGGAAAGCAGTTCGATGCCCTTGGCGGCGAGGCGTCGACCCAGATCGATCAGGCCGGTCTTGTCAGAGACGCTGAGCAGGGCGCGACGAACCGGGACGAGCTGGGGAGCGGGCATGAGCGGGTTTCCAGGGAGGGAAAGCCGGTCATTATAGCCGCCCGAATGCCGGACGGCTTTTGAGTGCGCTTACAGCAGGCCGTGTGCGGCCAGCTTTTTGCGCAGGGTGGCGCGATTGATGCCAAGCGCGCTCGCGGCGCGACTCTGGTTGCCGTCGTGGAATGCCAGCACCTCACGCAGCAGCGGGACTTCCACTTCGCGCAGAACCAGCGCGTGCAAGCCTTCAGCACACTCGGTGTCGCCGATGTCAGCGAGGTAGCGACGCACCGTGCGGGAAACGCACTCGCTCAGCGCGCTCTGGCCATGGAGGCTGGCGCCAGACGAAGCTGCGTTCTGCGACGAACCCGCTTTGAGGGGCTCGTCGGCAGACAGTCTTACGGCATTCACGGGCATTTCCCCTCACGTACGAAGCGACGACTGCATGGGTCGTCGCGAATGGTTATCGATGAAGCTTGGCGTCTCGCGGCGTATGTTCGATGCCGTCGAGCGTGCAGATGCGAGCAAGCGAGTCTACCCGCGCGGGCAGATAATTTTAAGTACCACGGGCAGGCTTATTCGAAGCCGATCTCGAAAGCGACGGCTTTTTCGCCGGGATCTTCCACCTCGAGAAGCAGCACGGCGCTGGCGCCGGGCGCCATTCCGCGCCGCAGGATCGAGGCATCATCCAGGTACTCTTGCGGCTGCAGCCGACGCATGGCGATGCGCTGTCCCAGGGCGTTCGACAGGGTGACCGTCAGCACCGGGTAGGGCTGGGCGAACGCAGCATCATTGCGCACGCTGGCGCTGATCATGAGCGCGTGGGCCACGCTGGGGTGAGCCTGGACATTGCTGGCCAGCAAGCGCAGTCGTTGTGGTGCGGCCACCAGCGGCAAGCGGCAGCTGAGTGCCGCACAACTGCTGCGCAGCCAGCTGCCCGTCAGCGGATCTCGAATCAGGTTGTCGCGCTTGGCCCAGGCCAACTGACCGCCCAACACCAGCGCAAGCAGACCGCAGGCCAGCAGCCAGGGCCAGCGCCGTTCGGTGGATGGCGCCAGGTGGCGTGGTCGCTCGCGCGGCGTTCGCTTTGGTGTCTTCGGCTTGGTTTCCCGGGCAAATCGCGGCGCGAAGACCAGCTGCGAGAAATCGTCCTGGGGCGCCAGCGCCCCGGCATCTGCCGGGGCTTCGCCAGTGACCGCGACGATCGGTTGCTCCGGTTGCGGGCGGTAGACCACCAGGTCGAGCAACGGGGGCTCAAAGGCGGGTTCGTTGACAGGCAGCTCGACGAAGGGTTCGGGCGGGAGCTGTTCGGTGATCGTGGCGAGACTGTCGAAACCGGCATGACAATGACCGCACACGACATGGCCGTGCGCCTTGGCGAGTGTCTGCGCGTCCAGCGAGAACACGGACAGGCATTCTGGGCATTGGGTATACATGCAGGCCGCTTTGAATCGGTATCGGCCAAGCTTAACAGGGCCGTCGCCCGGTCAAGCGGCGATGACGGCTTCAGCCGCGCCGGTGGCCGCTGATGCGCACCCAGTCTTCGCGGGTGTCCACCTGCAACTGGTCGAACCATTCCCCGTAGCGCTGCAGCAATTCATCCTGCTGGCCGGCGAGGATGCCGGAGATCGCGAACGGTGCGCCGGGCTTCGCGGCCGCGGCGAAGATGGGTGCCAGTTCGCCCAGCGGGCCGGCCAGTATGTTGGCGATGAACACATCGGCGGGCGGCACCTCGACGTCCTGCGGCAGGAACAGCGCCAGCTGGCTGTCCACGCCATTGCGCTCGGCATTGTCGGCGGAAGCGGTCAGTGCCTGAGGATCGTTGTCGACGCCGACCGCGCTGCTCGCCCCGAGCTTCAGCGCGGCGATGGCCAGGATGCCGGAACCGCAGCCGTAGTCGGTGACGGTCCGGCCCTGCAGGTCGAGTCCGTCCAGCCATTCCAGGCACAGCGCCGTGGTGGGGTGGGTGCCGCTGCCGAAGGCGAGGCCCGGATCGAGGCGAACGACCACGATTTCGTCATTGGCCGGTGGTTCGATGTTCCATGGGTAGATCCACAACCGCCGACCGAACGGCATCGGCTTGAACTGGTCCATCCACGCGCGTTCCCAGTTCTGGTCGGCCACATCGCAGAAACTCAGCTGGTCAGGCTCCAGCCAGGGCAGCAGTTCGCCCAGTGCGGCGCTGAGTCCGCGCCGATCGGCGTGTTCGTCGAACAGCGCATTCAGCGTGATCGTCGGCCACAGTGGCAGTTCGCCCACGCCAGGTTCGAAGATCGCCTGCTCGTCCGGCGTTTCGGCATCGGCATCGCGCAAGGTGATCGACAACGCACCCAGCTCTTTCAGCGCTTCTTCCGTGCCGGGTTGCTGTTCGATGCGGACGATCAGGGAGAGTTCGAGGAAGGGCATAAGGCGAGGATCGAGGATGGAGGAGTGAGTGGAGAGATAAGGGCGGAAGCGTCGTGGAGTGGAGATGCATGCTTTCTCCCACTCCTCGCTCCTCTGCGCTCACTCCTCGTGTTTCGCCTTGTGCTCCTTCTGCTCGGCCATCCGCTTTTCCAGATAGTGGATGTTCTGTCCACCGTGCTGGAAGCCGACGTCGGCCATGATCTTCTGCTGCAGAGGAATGTTGCACTTGACCCCTTCGATCACCGTCTCGGCCAGCGCCAGTTGCATGCGGGCAATGGCGGTGGCGCGGTCAGGGCCGTGCACGATCAGCTTGCCGATCATCGAGTCGTAGTTCGGCGGGATCCTGTAGCCGTCGTACAGATGCGTGTCCACGCGCACACCGGGGCCGCCCGGGGCCTCGAAGCGCTTCACCGTGCCCGGGCTCGGCATGAAGCTTTCCGGATCCTCGGCGTTGATGCGGCATTCGATCGAGTGGCCGCGGATCACGATGTCTTCCTGCTTGATCGACAGTTTCTCGCCGCCGGCGATCAGCAACTGTTCGCGAACCAGATCGACGCCGGTGATCCATTCGGTCACCGGGTGCTCGACCTGGATGCGGGTGTTCATTTCGATGAAGTAGAAGCGGCCGTTCTCGAACAGGAACTCGAAGGTGCCGGCACCGCGGTAGCCGATGCGGATGCACGCATCCACGCAGACCTTGCCGATCTCGGCACGCAGTTCCGGCGTGATGCCCGGTGCCGGTGCTTCCTCGACCACTTTCTGGTGGCGACGCTGCATCGAGCAGTCGCGCTCGCCCAGATGGATCGCGTTGCCCTGGCCATCGGCCAGCACCTGGATTTCCACGTGACGCGGGTTCTCCAGGAACTTCTCCATGTAGACCACGTCGTTGCCGAAAGCCGCCTTGGCCTCCTGCTTGGTCATCACGATGGAGTTGCCCAGGTGAGCTTCTGTACGCACCACGCGCATGCCGCGGCCACCGCCGCCACCGGCGGCCTTGATGATCACCGGATAGCCAATCTCGCGGGCAATCTTGATGTTGGTGTCCACATCCTCGCCAAGCGGGCCGCCGGAACCGGGGACGCACGGCACACCGGCGGCCTTCATGGCACGGATCGCTTCGACCTTGTCGCCCATCAGGCGGATCACCTCGGCAGTCGGGCCGATGAAGATGAAGCCGGACTGCTCGACCTGCTCGGCGAAATCCGCGCGCTCGGACAGGAAGCCGTAGCCCGGGTGGATCGCCTGGGCGTCGGTGATCTCGGCGGCCGCGATGATCCGCGGGATATTCAGATAGCTGTCGACCGAGGGGCCCGGGCCGATGCAGATCGACTCGTCGGCAAGGCCGACGTGCTTCAGATTGCGGTCCACGGTGGAATGCACCGCCACGGTCTTGATACCCAGACTGTGGCAGGCGCGCAGGATTCGCAGCGCAATTTCGCCGCGGTTGGCGATGACGACTTTTTCTAGCATGGGGAGCTCCAGGGAGCGGGAACGGGGAGCAGGGAACGGGGAGCGGAAAGATCAAAAGCGCGATATCGCAGCTCCTGTTTTTTCCGTTCCCCGTTCCCCATTCCCCGTTCCCGCACGATCATTCAGGCAATCACGAACATGGGTTCGTCGAATTCCACCGGCTGGCCGTTCTCGACCAGGATCGCCTGCACGGTGCCGGAGACTTCGGCGTCGATCTGGTTGAACATCTTCATCGCCTCGATGATGCCCAGCGTCTCGCCGGCCTTGACCTGCTGACCGACCTTGACGAAGGCTGGCGTGCCGGGCGTGGCCGAGGCGTAGAACGTGCCGACCATCGGTGCCTTCACCACGTTGCCCGCGGGCAGGGCGGGAGTGGAGGGCGCTTCGGCCACCGCCGGTGCGGCGGCAACTGCTGCCGGGGCGGCGGGCGCGACCGGCGCTGCGGCCACGGCGACCGGCGCGGTGTTCTTCGGCACGCGCGACAGGCGAACGACTTCTTCGCCCTCCTTGATCTCCAGTTCGGCGAGGTTGGATTCCTCGAGCAAGTCGATCAGCTTTTTGATTTTGCGCAAATCCATCGGATCAGCCTTTGGTCAGTCATGCCACGCGCAGGTGGCTGGGAAAGGGGTGTGTGCTTGTCTTGGTCAGGCCGGGACGTTGGCTTGCAGTCGCGAAATGGCCGCATCCAGCGCCAGCCGGTAGCTGTCGCCGCCGAAACCGCAGATCACGCCGAGCGCGATATCGGACAGATAGGAGTGATGCCGGAACGGCTCGCGGGCGAAAACATTCGACAGGTGAACTTCGATGAACGGAATGCCCACCGCGGCGAATGCGTCGCGCAGCGCAACACTGGTATGCGTGAACGCTCCGGCGTTGCAAAGAATGATCGCGGTGCCCTCGTCACGGCCTTGGTGCACCCGACCCACCAGTTCGTGCTCGGCGTTGGACTGAAACCAGACCAGTTCGTGTCCGGCGGATTCAGCGCGCTCGGCCAGTTGCTGGTTGATGTCAGCCAAGGTCTCGTGGCCGTAGATATCCGGCTCGCGGGCGCCCAGCAAATTGAGGTTGGGTCCATGCAGGACCAGGATTTTCGCCAACGTCATGATCCAGATCGCGTCCGGACATCCCGGAACGGGCGAAGTGTGCGCGTACTGGGGAATCTTGTCCAGTTCGCTGCAGATCGACGATGTTTGCCGGAGAACGACCGGATTTCCGTGCGTGGGCGTATGTCTGGATCAACCGCACCGCCCGCGATCTAGTGCTGCAGCCACTGCTCCGCTTGCTGCGTGGTCAACGCGCCCTGGTGAGTGGCCAGAATGCGTCCATCTTCGCCAATCAGGACGCTATATGGCAGAGTTTCGGCTACATCGCCGAGTTTGAACGACGTGCTCGGGGGCATGATCTCACCCATCAAGATCGGGTAACTGACCGGATGTGTGGTCAAAAACGCCCGAACGCGAGCAGGATCGTCCATCGCAATTCCGATCACGATGGAGCCACGTTCGCCGAACTTCTGCTGGACCTTGGCAAGCAGCGGCATCTCTTCCACGCACGGCGCACACCAGCTGGCCCAGAAGTTGAGCAGCACGCGACGTCCCCGATACTCATCAAGCGAGCGGGGCTTGCCGTCGAGATCGGACAGGCCGAGTGCCGGCACGCGCTGGCCGATGATGGCCGGCTCCGAGGCTGCTGCCGGAACGTCGTTCGGCACCGCCTGGACCCGGTGCTGGATGTAGCCACCCGCGGCGGCGGCCAGCACGGCCAGACCGAGGATGGTCCAGTTGCTGCGACTGAGCATCAGCGTGCCGCCTCGGTGAGTGCCTGTTCGACCATGGCGCGGGTCAGCACGGTCGACAGTTGTTTGCCAGGCCCGCCACCCTTCGGGAACACCACGTACAGCGGCACGCCGGGCGAGTTGTATTGCTGCAGGAAGGCGCTGATGGTGGGATTGACGTCGGTCCAGTCGCCTTTCATGTAGACCGCGCCGGTGCGCGTCAGCAGGTCACGGAAGGCGGCCGTATCCAGCACGGTGTGCTCATTGGCTTTGCAGGTAACGCACCAGTCGGCCGTCATGTCCACGAAGACCGGCGTGCCGGCCGCGCGCAGTTCGGCCAGCTTTTCCGGGCTGTAGGCGGTCACGCCTTCGCTGGCGGCTGCCACGGTGGCCGGTGGCGGCACTTGGGCGAGCAGGTACACCGGCACCAGCGTGATCAACGCCAGCAACACCACCGCGATCCGGCTGATCGTGCCGCGGGAGCGACTGCGCTCGAACCACCACAGCGTCATCGCCAGCAGCACCATCGCCACCAGCACCAGGCCGACCGCGTCGGCGCCGCGCTGGTTGGCCAGCACCCACACCAGCCACACCGCCGTGAGGTACATCGGGAAGGCCAGCACCTGCTTCAGGGTTTCCATCCAGCGCCCCGGTCGCGGCAGCAGCCGCCCCAGTGCGGGTACGAAACCGATCAGCAGGAACGGCAGCGCCAGGCCGACCCCCAGCATCAGGAAGACCAGCAAGGCCGAGACCATCGGCGCGGCGAACGCATACGCCAGTGCGCTGCCCATGAACGGTGCGGTACACGGGCTGGCCACTATCACGGCCAATACGCCGGTGAAGAAATCACCGGCCGGGCCGGAGCGCGCGGCGAGTCCGGCGCCGGTGTTGCCCAGCGTTGCGCCGAACTGCACCACGCCGGACATCGACAGACCGACCGCCAGCATCAGGCAGGCGAGCACGCCGACCACCACCGGTTGTTGCAATTGCGAACCCCAGCCCATCGCATGGCCGGCCGTGCGCAAGGCAAGAATGCCCAGCCCCAGTGCGGCAAAACTGCACAGCACGCCCGCCGTATAGAACAAGGCGTGCCGGCGTGCCCGAGCGTGGCTTTCACCACTTTCCAGCACGCTGACCGCCTTGATCGACAGCACCGGCAACACGCAGGGCATCAGGTTCAACACCAAGCCGCCGCCTAGCGCCAGCAGCAGTGCCAGCGCCAGACTGACCTGGACGGGGCTGCCGGTAATGCTGGCTGGCGGCAGCTCGGGTGCCACGGTCGCGATCGCGGTGGCGGGGGTATTTCGGCTGAGGTCGATGTGCAGAGTTCGCGTCATCAGCGGATAGCACAGGCCGCCTTCCTGGCAACCCTGAAAACTGACTTCCAGGTCGAGCTGCCGGCGGCCGGCCATGTCGCCCTGCAAGGCCACCGGCAGTTCGACCTGGTCGAAATACACGGTGACCTGACCATAGTGCTCGTCCTGATGCGACGTACCTGTCGGCCAACTGGGCCTCAAGGCCAGCCCAGCGGCGTCAGGCAGCTTCAGCGTGGTCTGATCGCGATACAGGTAGTAGCCCTTCGGCATCGTCCAGCGCAGCAGCAACTGCCGCGGACCCTGAGCCAGCGCTTCCAGGTGGAAGGCCTGCTCGGCGGGCAACGCCGCGCCCGCGCTGGCGCTGATCCGGTTGCTGCCAAGCTGGCTCAGCGCCGCGCCCAGTGCGGTACCCGTGCCGGCATCCGCGCCGGTGGTGCCGGTCGTTCCGGTTGCATCTGCGGGCAGCGGCAGGTCCAGTTTCTCGGTATGCGGCGGATAGCAGATTTTCGGATCGACTTCGTGGCAACCCTGGTATTGCACGCTCAGTTGCAGGCGCGTGGTCCCGGTAGCGACGGTATAAGGAATGCTGGCGTCCACGCCGTGGTGATAGGTCTCCACATCACCCAGGTATTCGTCATGGTGCTTTTCGCCGTCGGGCAGTCGGGCCTCGGCCAGGGTGACGCCGTCGCCGCCCTTGAACTTCATGCGGCCACGGTAGAGGTAATAGTCCGGCGCGATCGTCCAGTGCAGCTTCAGCACGCCCGGTGTGGCGGTGTCGGCGCTGAGCTTGTAGGCCTCGGTCACCGGCAGCAGGTCGGCGGTGTCCTGGGCCAGCGCCGGTCCCGCGACCAGCAGCAGGCCCAGCCAGACCAGCAGACGAGCGGCCATTCGGCCGGTAAGCAACGGTCGCATCACGACTCCAGTGGCAAAGAACGATGGTGAGCGCAGGCAAGTCGGCATTATGGCCCAGTATCCGAGACCGGACCCGGCGGTGCTTCACTGTGCCGCGCGGGCGGCTGTCTCCCTCATCCGCCCACCTCGTCGCGCACCCATTGCAGATAGGTTTCGTGGCCGCGGGTCACCGGCACGGCGACAAGCTCGGGCAGTTCATACGGATGCAGTTCGAGCAGGCGGGCGCGCAGCGCGGGCAGGCGTCCGGCCGTGGTCTTGATCAGCAGCAGCACCTCGCTGTCGCGGGTCACCGCACCCTGCCAGCGGTAGGTCGACGTGATTCCCGGCAGTTGGTTGATGCACGCGGCAAGTCGTTCGCCCACCAAGGTGTCGGCAAGCTGGCGGGCCGTGGTGTCGTCGGGGCAGCTGCAGTAACAGAGCAGCACGGTGGCGGGGTGATCGGTCGGCGTCATCACGGCAGCGTAGCCGAGCCGGGCGGACGGCGCTGATTGACCCGCCCGCCCTTGAAAGGCCGGTCGGATCACCCAATGTGCTGTTGCATCCCCGGGCACGAACATCTTGCTGCGGAATGGTATCTGCGTAAAATTGGCACTCATTACCCCCGAGTGCTAACAGAACCGCAGGCCCGGGTTCTGAAAGCCTTGTCCATCAACTGTTTGAACAGCTGGAGTCCTCCATGAGCACATTGCGTCCACTGCATGACCGCGTCATCGTCAAGCGTCTCGAAGAAGAGCGCGTCTCCGCCGGCGGCATCGTCATCCCCGACAGCGCCACCGAAAAGCCGACCCGCGGCAAAGTCGTCGCTGCCGGCACCGGCCTGATCATGGCTGACGGCAAGGTCCGTCCGATGTCGCTGAAGGCTGGCGACACCGTGCTGTTCGGCAAGTACGCCGGCCAGGAAATCAAGATCGACGGCGAGGATCTGGTGTTCCTGAAGGAAGACGACATCGTGGCCGTGATCGAAGGCTGATCGAGTGGGGCTGAGGTTGGTTGAGCGCGACTGAAAGTCAAAAGCGCGCACCCAGTCGCCTTCGGCTCCTTCTGGCAGCTTTCTCGCGACAGATTCCATTCTTAATTTCAATTTTTTTGAGGCAAAAAAATCATGGCAGCTAAAGAAGTCCGCTTCGGCGAAGACGCCCGCGCACGCATCCTCAAGGGCGTGAACACGCTCGCCAACGCCGTCAAGGTTACCCTGGGCCCGAAGGGCCGCAACGTCGTGCTCGAGAAGAGCTTCGGCGCGCCGACGATCACCAAGGACGGCGTGTCCGTCGCCAAGGAGATCGAGCTGGCCGATCGTTACGAGAACCTCGGCGCGCAGATCGTCAAGGAAGCCGCTTCCAAGACCTCCGACGTCGCCGGTGACGGCACCACCACCGCGACCGTGCTGGCGCAGGCGTTCATCCAGGAAGGCCTGAAGGCTGTTGCCGCCGGCATCAACCCGATGGACCTGAAGCGCGGCATCGACAAGGCCGTCGTGGCCGCCGTCGGCGAGCTGAAGAAGCTCTCCAACCCGACTGCGAACGACAAGGAAATCGCCCAGGTCGGCACGATCTCGGCCAACTCCGACACCAACATCGGCGACATCATCGCCACCGCGATGAAGAAAGTCGGCAAGGAAGGCGTGATCACGGTCGAGGAAGGCTCGGGCCTGGACAACGAACTCGACGTGGTCGAGGGCATGCAGTTCGATCGCGGCTACCTGTCGCCGTACTTCATCAACAACCAGCAGAGCCAGCAGGTCGAAATGGATGACCCGTTCATCCTCATCCACGACAAGAAGGTCTCCAACGTGCGCGAGCTGCTGCCCGTGCTGGAAGCCGTCGCCAAGGCCGGCAAGCCGCTGCTGATCGTCGCCGAGGAAGTCGAAGGCGAAGCGCTGGCTACCCTGGTGGTCAACACCATCCGTGGCATCGTCAAGGTCGCCGCCGTCAAGGCGCCGGGCTTCGGTGATCGTCGCAAGGCCATCCTGGAAGACATCGCCGTGCTGACCAATGGTCAGGTCGTGTCCGAGGAAGTGGGCCTGTCGCTGGAAAAGACCACGATCGCCGATCTGGGTCGCGCCAAGCGCATCGTCATCACCAAGGAAAACACCACGATCATCGACGGTGCCGGCGAAGCGGAGAAGATCCAGTCGCGCATCGGCCAGATCAAGGCGCAGATCGAGGAGACCTCCTCCGACTACGACCGCGAGAAGCTGCAGGAACGCGTGGCCAAGCTGGCCGGCGGCGTGGCGGTCATCAAGGTCGGCGCGGCCACCGAAGTCGAGATGAAGGAAAAGAAGGCCCGCGTCGAAGACGCCCTGCACGCCACCCGTGCGGCCGTTGAAGAGGGCGTGGTCCCCGGCGGCGGCGTGGCGCTGATCCGCGCCATGAAGGCGGTCGAAGGCCTGAAGGGCGACAACACCGACCAGGATCTGGGCATCGCGATTACCCGCCGCGCGCTGGAAGCGCCGCTGCGTGCGATCGTCGCCAACGCCGGCGAAGAGCCGAGCGTGGTGCTGAACAAGGTCAAGGAAGGCACCGGCAACTACGGCTACAACGCTGCCACCGGCGAGTACGGCGACATGGTCGAGATGGGCATCCTGGACCCGACCAAGGTCACCCGTTCGGCCCTGCAGCACGCGGCATCGGTGGCCGGTCTGGCGATCACCACCGAGGCGATCGTTGCCGAGCTGCCGAAGAAGGACGAAGGCCACAGCCATGGCGGCGGTGGCATGGGCGGCGGCATGGGTGGCATGGGCGGCATGGACTTCTAAGTCGCTGATTCCTGCCGTCATCCGTGATGGCGGGAATCGCCAGGCGGTCATTCGTGGCCGCCCTGCCCGGCAAGAGCCTTTGCAAGAAAAACCCCGCCTCGGCGGGGTTTTTCTTTATGCGGCATGGCCATCCCGATGTGAAGTGCGGCTGCCACCCGGAACCGAGCCTCTCGGTTTAGTGCGTCGCGCTGCCGGTCGTGGCGGCGCTGGATGCCTGCGGCGGCGCCTTGTCGTCGCGCTCGGCAGCGGCGGCCAGTGGCGCCGGCCACAGCTTGTCCAGCTTGCCGTTCATGCGCAGCTGATCGATGCCGGCCATGGATTTGTCCAGCTGCTGTTGCTGAGCGCCTTCGGGCATCGGCGGTGCGCCGGGGGCTTCGGTGAGTGCGGCCAGCTGCGGTCCGACCAGTTCGGTCAGCGCGAAATAGGGATCATCGTGGATGCCGATGTGCGCCAGCAGTTTGCCCGGCAGCAACCATGACGCGGTGTCCACGTGGCCGGGTTTGGCCGGCTGTTTCGGATCCACCATCAGCCACACCCCAGCCTGGCTCAGCATGTCGCCGCCGTCGACAAAGCCGGCGGTCTGATAGCTGTTGCTCAGTGCGGGCAGGTGATCGCCGTAGAACACCACCACGCTGGGCCGCTGGCGTTGTGCCAGCAGCTTGACCAGTCGGCCCAGCTCGGCGTCGGCGTGCTGCAGGTGATACAGATAGGTCTGCAGCTCCAGCTTGTCGCGCCCGCTGATGCCGTCCGGCACCGGGATTGCGTCACGCTCGGCGACATGGGTGGGTTCGACATCGTACGGACCATGCGCCTCGATGCTGATCGCGAAGACGAACTGGGGCGGTCCCTGATCCTTCAGCTGGGTCATGATCTCGTCGGTCATCGCGCTGTCGGCCATGTACTTCCCGTCGTTGACGGCGGTCGACGGAAACGCGGATTGCGAGACGAAGCGGTCGAAGCCGATCGCCTTGAAGGCCGTGGTGCGGTTCCAGAACGCCGGGTCGTTGCCGTGCAACGCGAGCGTGGTGTACCCATGCCGGCTCAGGGTGCGAACCAGGCCGGGCAGGGCCTTGTGGCTCATCTGCAGATACGGGAACTGCAGGTTGTCGAAATAGCGCAGCGACAGTCCGGTGAGAAATTCGAACTCGGTGCGGATAGTGCCGCCGCCAAACGTCGGCACGTGCAGTTTGCCGGTGACGCCATGGGCGGCCAGCCGGCGCAGGTTCGGCGCGAAGTTGCTGTGCTCGTAGCCGCGCACGATGGTCGGGTCGAAGAACGACTCGCTCTGCACCACCACGATATCGGGCAGGTCGGCGGCCGGCGTCGATTGCATGGACTGCAGCAGGGCCGGCGAGGATTCCTCGATCAACCGGACCGCCGCGGTCTGGTCAGGCTTGCGCGCGCCCTTGCCGTATTGCAGGTGGAACATCATCAACGAGCTGATCAGGCCCGAATGGGTGGTGGTGGAGATGGCCGACCACGGTTCCAGCCACAAGGTCCTGGCGTTGTAGACCTTCGTCCACGCGGTCATCCCGGCCAGCATCGAGATCAGTGCCAGCGCGGCCACGCCGCCGCCGAACACGCGCGGCAGGCGCGGGCGACGTTCGAACAGCGGCGGTTCCAGTCGCCACGCCACCACGATCAGCGCCACCGCGGCCAGCAGGCCGAGGTAGGGCCATGGGCTGTGGGGAAGGTAGCCGGACAACAAATGCATGCCGCCCTTGTGCAACTGGCCCACGATGCGGAAATCATCCGGCAGCAGCGGCGTGCCGAGGTTGGCCACCTTGAGCATGTTCACCGCGTAAAGCAGGCCCTGCAACAGGAAGGCCAGCGCGAACGACAGCACCGCGCGACGGCTGATCGCCAGCAGCACGAAGGCCAGCAGCAGGCCCGGCCATGCATTGGCGAGCGGAAAGCGCGGCTGATCGAAGATGCGCAGCGGGGTGACCCCGACGCCGCCATCGACCCAGCCGGTCAGCAACACGAAGGCCAGCGCCAGCACCAGCAACAGCGCCATCCGGCAAAGGATGACCCGGCGGCGGGAAAGGGGCGGGGAAGCGAGTGGCGGCATGGCAGTCCTGCGATTGCTGTCATGGTCTGGACGCGACAATGTAATGGCATCCAGATGAACAAGGAGTAGGCGTAGCCGGCCAGTGTCCGGCTTGCACAAGCCGTGTTCAAGCGGCGCCTGTACGCCGCCCGGGTGCCGGCGGTCGCCCGCCATGCGGCACAATGCCGGCATGACGCATCCAGCAAGCCCCGCCCTGCGCGCCCTGATCGATGACCGCTACGGCGAATTGACCACCCGTTGCCGCGCGGCCGGCGTGCCCCTGCACGACGACGCCGGTGTGGCCGAACGCATCCGCCGAACGTTGCTGGCCAGCGACTTCGCCTTCGATACCTGGTGCCGCCAGCCACAGTTGCTGGCGCCCGCCGGGCTGGAGCGGCTGCGTTCGGGCAGCGATGCCAGCGCCCGTGTCGATGCGCTGAAGCTGCCCGCGGACGAGGCCGCCTGCATGGAGGCGCTGCGCCGCTTCCGCCACGCCGAGGCGTTGCGACTGGTATTCCGCGATGCGAACGGACTGGACGAGCTGCCGGAAACCCTGTCCGCCACCAGCGTGCTTTACGAGGTGCTGCTGGAACAGGCGCTGGCCTGGTCCGAGCGAATGCTGGCCGAACGCTACGGCTACAGCCGCGATGCCGACGGCCAGTTGCAACGCCTGCTGGTGATCGGCTTTGGCAAGCTGGGCGGGTCGGAACTCAATTTTTCCTCGGACATCGACCTGGTTTTCGCCTATCCGCATGGCGGCCAGACCGATGGCGCGCGACCGCTCGACAACAGCGAATACTTCGTGCGGCTCGGGCGCCAGCTGGTGCGGTTGCTCAACGAACCCACCATGGACGGCATCTGTGCCCGCGTCGACATGCGCCTGCGACCGTTCGGCAATGCCGGCCGGCTGGCGTTGTCGTTCGCCGCGATGGAGCAGTACTACCAGAGCGAGGGTCGCGACTGGGAGCGCTACGCGTGGATCAAGGCACGCCCGGTCGCCGGTGACCGGGTGGCCGGCAGGCAATTGCAGGAGCTGCTGCGTCCGTTCGTCTATCGCAAGTACCTCGATTACACCGCGTTCGCCGGCCTGCGCGAAATGAAGGCGTTGATCGACGCGGAGGTGGCACGCAAGGACCTCGCCGACAACCTGAAACTGGGCCCCGGCGGCATCCGCGAAATCGAATTCATCGTGCAGCTTACCCAGCTGATTCGTGCCGGTCGCGAGCCCTCGATGAGGGTGCGCGGATTGCTGCCGGCGCTGACCGCCTGTGAGGCTCGGGGTCACATTCCCGCAGCGCGCGCGCACGCATTGCGCCAGGCGTACGTGTTGCTGCGGCGGGTCGAGAACCGCGTGCAGATGCTGCGCGATGCGCAGACCCATGACATTCCCGCTGACGAACTCAGCCGCGAACGCCTGGCGTTGAGCCTGGATCATCCCGACTGGGAAAGCCTGCAGGCGGCGCTGACAACACAACGCGCCATCGTCAGCGAGGAGTTCGCCGCGGTGCTGATGCCGCAAGGCGGACGTTCTGCCAGCGTGCCGGTCGCGGACAAGCAACTGTGGCAACACGCCTGCGATGAGTCGCTGGACGCGATGCTGCTGGAAAGCTCCGGCTTCGCTCCGGGGGCCGAGTTGGCCGATGCCTTGCTCAAGTTGCCGCAGGCCGCTTCGGTGCGCGCGATGTCGCCGCGCTCGCGCGAGCGCCTTGATCGCCTGATGCCGCAGTTGTTCGAGGCGTCGCGCGCCAGTGCGTCGCCGGTGGCCAGTCTGCTGCGGCTGATCCGGTTGATGCAGGCGGTGGCGCGGCGTTCGTCGTATCTGGCCCTGCTGGAGGAACAACCCGCGGCGCGACGCCGACTGGTGCGGCTGTTCGCCGACAGCGCGTTCCTCGCCGAACGCGTCATCGCCCAGCCGTTGCTGCTGGACGACGTGCTGGATCCGCGCATCGACCAACTGCCGTTCAAGCGTGCCGACATCACCGCCGAGATCGCCCGCGTCCTGACCACGCTGGAAGAGCGCGAAGCCGAGGCGGAGCTGGAGCGGATCAACGAATTCAAGGCCTCGACGGCCTTTCGGCTGGGTCTCGCATTCAACGACGGGCGCGCCGATGCGGTTGCCACGGCGCGCCGGCTGGCCGCGCTGGCCGAGTCGGTGGTGGGCGCCGTATTGACCCTGGCCGAGCGCGAACTGGTCGCGCAGCATGGTCGCCTGCCGGGTCAGGGTTCGGGCTTCTCCGTGCTGGGTTACGGCAGCCTCGGCGGCGAGGAACTGGGTTTCGCCTCGGACCTGGATCTGGTCTTCGTCTATGACGGCAGCCGCGCGCAGGCTATGAGCGACGGCAAACGCCCGATCGAAGGTTCGCGCTGGTACCAGCGCCTCGCCCAGCGCGCGATGAACTGGCTGACCGTGCTGACCCGTGGCGGACGCCTGTACGAAGTCGACACGCGGTTGCGCCCGGACGGTTCCAAGGGTTTGCTGGTTGGCAGCCTCGACGCGTTCGTGGCCTATCAGCAGAGCCGCGCCTGGACGTGGGAGCATCAGGCCTTGTTGCGTGCGCGGCCGGTGGCCGGCGATGCAGCCTTGAACGCCAGGCTTGCCGTGGTGCGACGGGACGTTCTGGGCGTGCCGCGCCCGCCGGCGACCGTGCTGGTGGATGTGGGCAACATGCGTCGTCGCTGGCGTGCCGAGCGCGATCGCTCGGACGAGCGCCAGATCGACCTCAAGCAAGGTCACGGTGGTCTGCTGGACATTGAATTCGCCCTGCAGGGGCTGGTGCTGGCCCATGCGGCGCAGCAGCCGGCGCTGCTGGGCGTCACCGCCAATGCCGGCCTGATCGAAGCCTGTCGCCTGGCCGGACTGCTCGACAACCAGCAGGCGGCGATTCTCCGCGTGGGCCACGCCGACCTGCTGCAACGCGCACTGGCCTGCACCCTCGATCTGCGCTCGCGCACGGCGCCGCGCAACGCGGAACTGGAGGCATTGTGCGGCAGCGTGCGCGAGGTGACGAATGCGCTGGGATTCGCGTTCTGACCGTACCTGATGCCGCAAACAGGCCGTCTGCTAGTGACGCCCGTTTGGCTGTCCGGGTGCCAGGAGGCGCTGGAGGCGGTGGAATCGCAGCACTTTGACATAGCCGGTGGGGATGGCCACGTAAGCGATCCAAGCGCTCAGCAAGGTGCCGGTGGTCAGGAAGCTGCCGCCACAGAACAGCCCCATCCGGCCGTGACTCATCGCGTCGACAAAGCGCCCGCGTCCCACTGCCGCTGGCGACATGAACTCCACATCCAGATTGAACAGCATGTAGATCGACCACGGCGTGGCAAGGTAACCGAACAACACGAAACCGATGACCAGCATCAGGATCGAGCCTTCCTTGTCGCGCGCCGCCATCTTGTCCAGCCTGATCGGCGCCGCGATCGAAAACGCGATCAGCGCCGGCGGCGCCAGCAGCAGCATCCAGGCCCAGTACAGGCGCACGCGCTCCGGTTCGGCGGACGCGGCGGCAAATGAGCGGGACAGATGCGTGTCGAACGGAATCCAGCTCTGCGCCACGATCGATGCGGGCAGCAGCACCGCCAGCACGAAGCTGGTCGCCACGTAGGCTGCGAGCACGGCCCAGGCGCCGGCCCAGCCCTTGGGGTGGGCCACGAGAGTCACCTCGCATCCTTTCGATGCGGGGGCGCGGCAAGGTCCGACGCTGATTCAGCAGTCGTGCCGTACAAGTCGGCGTGCCGCTGGGCGATCCGCGTGCGCAGGGCGTCGGCGATGGCTGCCGTTTCGCGCAGCGGCAACGCCTGCGTGAGCGAAGCGGGAGCATCCAGATCCTGCAAATGGCCGGCTTCGCGCAGCGCGCGATGGAAGCGCTCGATCTTCGCCGGCAGCGGAGCATTGACGAACGTCTGCACCGGACAGCCGACCGCGCACGCTTCGCTGAGCATGTTCACCGAGTCGGGCGTGACAACGAGGCGGTCGGCCCAGCCCAGCACGCCGGGGTAGGGATTGCTGCCGTCGTCCGGTCCGCTCCAGACCAGCCCTGGTATCTCGCACAGGGCGGCCCGAAAGATCCCGGCCAGTGCCGGTGGCGTGCGTCGCGAGGCCAGCACCAGCAGGCTGCCGCCTTCCTGGCGTTGGCGTTCGAGCAGACGCGAGACCAGTTGTCTGGCATACATCGCGTCCAGCGTGATGCCCTTGCGCGGGCCACCCAGCAGAACGCCGACGCGCGGTCGCGGCAGGTCGGCGAAGCTGGGGCAGGATTCGCGGCCATCGGCCAGCCAGTCGTCGTCGATCGCGTTCAGCGACCCCAGCGGTTGCAGCACGTTGGGGCCATCCACGCCATCGTGCCGCGGCGCAATCACGGTGTCCCAGCAGCTTGGATCGATGCGTGGATCCAGGATCTGGACGGTGTAGCAGTGGCTGTCGGAAAGGTCGCGCAGCATGCGCGTGAACAGGGCTGCCGCACGACCGCAGCCGATTGCCACGGTCGGCCACGGCGGCGCAAACAGCGTGCGCTGACTCGCGGGCAATGCGAGCCGCCCACCCAGTGTCAAATTCGGCGCCAGCCACGACCAGGGGGCGCGTGGCTGCAGGACCAGGTGGCGAACGGGCAGGTGCAGGGACTCGGCCAGCGCCAGCGCCTGACGCTGGTTGCCGGCGGCTGCGTCGGTGATCACCCAGCATTCGCCATGCAGTCTCAGCATCGGCGCAGGCGTCCCGTCACTGTTTCTCGAATGAGCACTCTACGTTCTTCCGTTGGGTGGACTGTTCGCGTGCGACCGCCTATACACTGGCAGGATAGCGTCACTCCGGGCGCGTCTTTAGAACAGAGGATACCGATGAGCGAGTTGCTTTCCGAGGCCAGCCTTGACCAATTGTTCCGTGATGCGCGCACCTTCAATGCCTGGTTGCCGAAGGATGTGAGCGACGAGCAGCTGCAGCAGCTTTATGCGCTGGCCAAGTTCGGTCCGACCAGTGCGAACGCCTCGCCGATGCGAGTGGTGTTCGTGAAGTCGAAGGAGGCCAAGGCGAAACTGGAGCCGTTCCTGTCCGACGGCAATCGCGCGAAAACGATGGAAGCGCCGGTCACGGCCATCATCGCCACCGATCACGAGTTCTTCGAACAGCTGCCGAAGCTGTTTCCGCACGCCGACGCACGCAGCTGGTTTGTCGGCAACCAGCCGCTGATCGACACCACGGCTTTCCGCAACGCCACCTTGCAAGGCGCCTATCTGCTGCTGGCCGCCCGCGCCGTGGGTCTGGATTGCGGTCCGATGTCCGGCTTCGACAATGCCGGCGTGGACGAGGCGTTCTTTGCCGGCACCGCGATCAAGTCCAATTTCCTGATCAGCATGGGTTACGGCGATGCCAGTCGAAATCTGTTTCCGCGCAGCCCGCGCCTGGCGTTCGACGAAGCCTGCACGATCGCCTGATTCCCGCACAACCATCCCCAGGAACTTCTCATGCGCGCACTGAAATATCTCGCTTTCGCCGGCCTGCTTGGCGCAGCCATCTCGGTCCAGGCTGCTCCGGTGACCTACAAGCTCGACCCCAGCCACACCATGGTGTTGTTCAGCTGGAACCACTTCGGCTATTCCAATCCCACCGCCGACCTCGGCCTGGGCGAGGGCACCGTGGTATTCGACGAGCAGCATCCGGCCAATGCCAGGGTGGAAGTGACTTTGCCGCTGGCCAAACTGGACACCCACGTGGCGGCACTGGACGAGCACTTGAAGCAGCCCGACTTCCTCGATGCCGGCAAATACCCCGTGGTGACCTTCAAGAGCACGGCGGTGCAGCCGCTGGGCGGCAACAAGTTCAAGGTGACCGGCAACCTCACCGTCCACGGCGTCACCAAGCCGGTGGTGCTGGACGCGACCTTGAACAAGATCGGCCCGCACCCGATGAGCAAGGCGCAGTCGATCGGCTTTGACGCCACCACCAGCATCAAGCGTTCGGACTTCGGCGTGGGCGCTTACGTGCCGAACGTGAGCGACGAAATCGCCATCCGCATCACCACCGAAGGATCGGTGCCGAAGCAGAAGTAGGTTTCGTTCGATGAAAGAGCCGCGTCGGAAACGGCGCGGCTTTCTTGTGTCCGGGCTGCGGCGGCCTTTCGGCATCCCACGAGCCGTCGAAGACGCGGCGGCGGTACACCGGCCCGGGCGTGCGGCCTGTTACCATTTGCGGTCTGATGTCCGGTCTGGAGTTCACTGATGTCGTCCCCCCTATCCGCAACGGCACGCGTGGTGCCGGCAAATGCCGAAAATCGTTATGAAGTGACGCGCGCGGACCTGCCGCTGTCGTGTCCCATGCCGGGCATGGAACTGTGGAATTCCCATCCGAAGGTCTATCTGCCGATCGTCGACGATGGCGGCGAGTCAAGCTGCGCCTACTGTGGCGCTCTTTACGTCCTGCGGGACTGATCTTCAGGGGTCGTTGCAACCCCTTGCGGCACTGTTCTTGCTTGCCTTTTCAGAATGAAAGCCGCCAGTCCCGAGCTCATGTCCAGCATTGCCGTCCCTGCCAAGCTGCTGACTGTGGTCCAACTGATCCCTGCGCTCCACTCCGGTGGTGCAGAGCGGTCAGCGCTGGAGATCGCCCGGGCGTTGGTCCAGGCGGGCCACCGTTCGGTGGTGATCTCGGCCGGTGGCCGGTTGGTGGAGCGCCTGCAGGCCGAAGGCAGTGAGCACATCACGCTTGATATCGGGCGCAAGTCGCTGGTCACGTTGAGCCATCTGGGTGCCTTGCGCCGTGCGTTGCGGCAGATCAAGCCGGACATCGTGCACGCGCGTTCGCGCCTGCCCGCCTGGATGGGTTGGTGGGCGTTGAAGGGCGTCAAGCCGCGGCCCCATTTCGTCACCACGGTGCACGGCCTCAACTCGCCCGGGCGTTACAGCGGGATCCTGTTGCGCGGCGAACGCGTGGTGGCGGTATCGCAGACCATGCGCGATTACGTGCTCAGTCATTACCGCTGGCTGGAGCCGGGCAAGGTCAAGGTGATTCCGCGTGGCATCGACCCGCTGGCGTTTCCCTATGGACACCGCCCGGATGACGCCTGGCAGAAAGCATTTTTCGCCGAATTTCCCGCGCTGACCGGTGCGCCGCTGCTGACCCTGCCGGGTCGCGGCACCCGGCTGAAAGGCCATCACGATGCGATCGAACTGCTGGCGGACCTGAAGCGCCGCGGGATCGAGGCGCGGCTGCTGTTGCTGGGCGTGATCGAGCCCGGGCGCGAGGCCTATCTGGCCGAACTGCGCGAGCTGATCCGTTTGCGCGGGGTGACCTCGCAGGTGGTGCTGACGCCGCCACGCGACGATGTGCGCGACGTGTATGCCATTTCGGCGCTGGTGTTGCAGCTGTCCAACAAGCCGGAGTCGTTCGGTCGCACCGTGGTCGAGGCGCTGTCGCTGTGCCGGCCTGTGCTGGGCTATGCGCATGGTGGCGTGGGCGAGCTGCTGGCCGAGTTGTACCCGGCCGGGCGCGTGCCACCGGGGGATCGCGAGCGGCTGGTCGAGCGTGCCGCGGAGTTGCTGCGAGTGGCCCCGCCGATTCCGCTGCTGCAGAACTATCGTCTCAGCGACATGCAGCAGGCCACCCTGGCCTTGTACGACGAAGTCGCTTCGTCCTGAAGGCTCGTTGCAGGGGGGATTCCCCTCCGTCCGTTGCTTGCTCGCCTACAATGCGGGATCACCGTTACCCGGTCCATGCATGAATTCGTTCGGCACCTCACTCAAGGCGGCGTTGCGCTCGCCCCTGCTGCCATTCTGGCTGGTGGTCGCGCTGCTGCCGTTCGGACGCAGCGCAGAGTTGGGCACCCTGCTGTGCCTGCTCGGCGTGATCATGTTGTTCGCGCGCGATCCGCAGGCCTTGCAACAACATGCCGGGGCGCGCCTGCTGCTCTGGTTGCTCGCGGCCTACGTCGGCGCGGCACTTTTCTCCGCGGTGGACGCGATCAGGCCGGGCAAGAGCTGGAGCACGGTCGCGGCCTTGCTGCGTTACGCGCCGCTGGGCCTGTACGCGTGCTTCGCGATCCGCCGCGAACAGAAGCTGCAGGCGTTGTACGTGGCGGTGGCCTGGGTGCTGGCGCTGTGGTGCGCTGATGCCTGGGTCCAGGCGTTGACCGGATGGAGTCTGGGTGGTCCGGCCGAGGCCGAGCGGGTCTCGGGCATCTTCGGTGCGGACAACCTGAAGCTGGGACCCACCCTGGCGGTGTTGTCACCGTTTGCCCTGTGGGCGGCCCGGCGACGCTGGCGGCTGCCCGGCTTGCTGCTGGCGTTCGGCCTGATTCTCGGACCGGTGTTGCTGGCGGGCTCGCGCGCCGCATGGTTGTGTTACGGGCTGGTCGCGCTGGGCTTTGCCTGGCGCGAGGCGCGTTCACCGTTGCGTTTCGCGGGTTTCTGCGCGATCGCGGCGATCGTGCTGGCGCTGGCCGGTGGCTTGGCCTGGAAGACTTCGGCGCGCTTCCAGGAGCGGATGGATCGCACCTTGCTGGCGTTGCACGGCACCGACCAGTCGCTGGATACCGCGCTCAGCGGCCGGCTCGACATCTGGCATGCCAGCGTCGGCATGTTTGCCGCGCACCCGATCAATGGCGTGGGCGTGCGCGGCTTTCGCTATGCGTATCCGCACTACGCACCGGCCAACGATCACTTCGTGGTCTCCGCCGAGGCGTGTGGCGTCGGCGAGGGTGCCTGTCACGCCCATCAGCTGGTGCTTGAGGTGCTGACCGAAACCGGCACGCTTGGTCTGCTGTTGTGGTTGGCAGCGGTCGTCCTGGCATGGCGCGCATGGCGTCGGGTGGGCCCGCTGGCGCGGGAGCGCGCGTTTCCGGTGAGTCTGGCATTGGGTGTGATGCTGTTTCCCCTGAATACGCATCTGGCCTTCTATTCGGCCTGGTGGGGGCTGCTGTTCGCCTGGCTGCTCGGGCTGTGGTGCGCCAGTCTGTTTGTCGTCGGCAGCCCTGACGGCCTCTCCGAAGAAGCGCTTCCTCGGGAGAGCCACGATGGGGCGTGAGCCGCTGTCGGTGGTGGTGACCTGCTTCAACAGCGCGGCCACGCTCGATGCCTGTCTGCACGGGGTGAGCTGGGCAGAGGAAATCGTGGTGCTGGACTCCGGCTCCACCGATGCCAGCCTGGCCATCGCCGCGCACTACGGTGCGAACATCCACAGTCAGCCGTTTGCCGGTTACAGCGCGCAGAAGCAGGCGGCGATCAACCTGGCCAGCCATCGCTGGGTATTGCTGCTCGATTCGGACGAGTCGCTGGACGAAGCGGCGGCCACCTCGTTGCAACGCGCGCTGCTGGCGCCGGCATGCGCGGGTTACCAGCTGTGGCGGCGCGAGTGGCAATTCTGGCGCTGGCAATCGGGGCGCGCCCGGCTCAACCACTATGTCCGGCTGTTCGACCGGCAGCGTGCACGCATGAGTGGTCATGAGGTCCACGAAGAAGTGCAGGTGGACGGGCCGATCGGCGTGCTCGACGTGGTCATCGATCATCATGGCGAGCCCGACATCAGCGGACGCGTGGCCAAGGCCGATCGCTATTCCAGTCTGCAACTGGCTGACCTGACCAGGCGCCGGATCAGGTGGTTGCGCTTGCGCATGGTGGGCTATCCGACTGTGGCCTTCCTGCGTTACTACCTGTTGCGCGGGCATTGGCGTTCTGGCTGGGCCGGCTTCATTGCGGCCCGTATCCACGCCTTCTACGCGTTCCTGAAATACGCCAAGCTGTACGAGCAGCGGCGGTCGGGTTCAGCGGAGCCACGCGGCAGGCATTGAACCGGGCACGCTTCAGCTTGCCAGTGCCAGTTCGACGTGTTGATCCAGCGAGTTCAGCAGCAGGATGCAGGCGTCGCGCCGCAGCGCTTCGCGCTGGCGGAAAGCGCTGCGGTGTTTGCTCACCACCAGGGCCGCGTCGCGGACCGGCTCGCCGACGGGGAGTTCGTAGAATCCCTCGCGATCGAGCACGCCCTCGCATTCCAGCCAGAAGCTGTCGTAGTCGGCCTTGATCTTGTCAGCTTGCCCGGCGAACGGGTGTGCCGCATTGGCCACACCCCGCATGCGCTCGATGCCGTACCGCTGGGCGAACGCGCGAAGCAAGGACAACAACAGATTCTTCGGACGCAGTCCGTAACTCTGCCGGGTCAATTCGCGGACCGCTTCGCGGCCCAGTCCGGCTGCGGCCCCCTGCATGCAACCGAGCAGCAGTGTGCGGCCGCCATCGGCGATGCTGAAGATCATCGAGGAGAGCAGTTCACCCTGCGCGTCGGCCAGGCACAGGCACAGCTCGCCCTCCCGACCGCGTCCGGTGGGTCGGCGCAGTTCGATCTCCAGCGCACTGCCGTCTTTCAGGCGCAAGGTACCGAGCGGGTAGCGGCCGCCCAGATAGATCGCCTCGCAGATATCCGGCCGGAAGACCGCCGTGACGCTGCGGTAGTGATCGGCAATGACCGCATAGCGCCGGACCTGCCCCATGTGCCGGTTGATGTAGTGATGCTGTGCGCGCTCGAGCAGCCGCGGATCATGCGCCAGCATCGCCGACATCAGGGGGCTGCCATAGATGAAGTTCAGCCAAGCCGCATGCAGCCTGGCGCTGCGCGCGCTGCGCAGCGCGTATTTGATGGCCGCGCCGGCCTGCTGCAACGCATTGCCGCGCCCATCGCGGCGATCGCGCAAGGAGCGCCAGAAAAGTTGAGCTGACATGTCGTCGGGGAGGGGAGTGGGGCGCACATTTTCGCGTCCCTGCCTTTTGCGAAGCTTTCGGCGATTCAGTAGATCGACGGCGCACCTGCAGGACGGGTCTTGAAACGCTTGTGGACCCACAGGTACTGCTCGGGCGCCTCACGCACCATCTGCTCGATGCAGGCATTGACGCGAGCGGTGTCGGCTTCGGTGTCGGGGCCGGGAAAGCCTTCCAGCGGCGCACCCAGGCGCAACGCGTAGCCCCGGGTGCCGGGCAGGCGGCGGTGGAAGAACGGAATCACCACCGCGCCGGACATCCGCGCCAGGTGATGGGTGGCGGTGATGGTGGCGGCCGGTACGCCAAAGAAAGGTGCGAACACCGTGTCCTTGCTGCGCATGTCCTGATCGGGCGCGTACCAGAGCGTGCCGCCCTGGCGCAGGTATTTCACCGTGCCGCGGATGTCGTCCTTGTCAAACATGGCGTCGGCATAATCCAGCCGCGCGCGCAGCACCGCCCACTCGAACACGGTCGAGTCCATCCGGCGATACATGCCGGCAATGCTGATCTGCTGCGAAACCAGTCGCGCGCACAGTTCCAGGTGCGAGAAGTGGCCGCCGACCAGCAGCACGCCTTTGCCCCGGGCGCGCGCAGCCTCAAGATGTTCCAGTCCTTCGATGCGGGTGGGAATGGCGGCGATGCGGCGGTCGCTGCCCATCCAGCCCAGCGCGAACTCGACCAGCATCAGTCCGATATCGCGCAGGTTGGCGTCGACCAGACGCGCCTGGGCTGCGGCATCAAGCTCGGGAAAACACAGCGCGATGTTGGCCGCGGCGATGTGCTTGCGCTCCGACGGTATGCGCAGCACCAGGGCGCCGAGGCGGCGACCCAGCCATAGCAGCATCGGTTGCGGCAGTCGCGCGATCAGCCAGATCACGGCCACGCCCAGCCAGGCCGGCCAATGACGGGGCGCGAGCAGCGAGCGGGTGAACGGAGGACGGGGCATGCCGGGCATCGTGCGTATTGTAGTGGATCGCGCAGGACTGTCCCGGGTGGCCTGGCTCGCGCTCTCGTATACTGCCGCGTCAACACCATGAGCCTTGCCGTTGCGCTATCTGTACACACTCGCGATGTTTCTGGTCACGCCGCTGCTGATACTCCGGCTGCTGGCGCGTGGGGTGCGTTCCCGGCCGTACCACCAGCGTTGGGCCCAGCGATTCGGCTTCTTCGAGACACCGGGGTTCAGTGGCAGCCTGTGGGTGCACGCGGTATCGGTGGGTGAGGTGAATGCCGCGGAGCCATTGATCAAGGCGCTGCAGCGCGACTACCCCAACGCCCATGTCGTGGTCACCACCGTGACGCCGACCGGTACGGCGCGGGTACATCAGCTTTTTGGCGACAGCGTGTTCCAGGTCTACCTGCCGTATGACCTGCCGTATGCGGTCAGCCGATTCCTGAAAAAGATCCGGCCGCGGCTGGCGCTGATCGTCGAGACCGAGATCTGGCCGAACCTGTATTTTGCCTGCCGTCGGCGTGGCATTCCGTTGATGATCGTCAACGCGCGCCTGTCCGAGCGCTCCCTGCGTGGCTACAAGCCACTGCGTGGCTTGCTGCGCTCGGCGCTGCGTTGCGTGACCCTGATCGCCGCCCAGTCGCGCACTGATGCCGCGCGCTATCGACTGCTGGGCGCGGATCCGCAGCAGGTGCTGGTCACCGGCAACATGAAATTCGACATGCCGATTCCCGAGGGCGCGCTCGCGGCCGGCGCGGCGATGCGCGAGCACTGGGGCGCCCGCCGGCCCGTCTGGATGGCGGCAAGTACGCACGAAGGCGAGGAGCAGGCGGTGCTCGAGGCGCACCTGCAGGTATTGAAACGGTTGCCTGATGCACTGCTGCTGCTCGCGCCACGCCACCCCGAACGTTTCCGCCTGGTCGAGAACTCGGTGCGCAGTCTCGGTTTCGCGGTGGGCACCCGCAGTGTCGAGCAGGCACCGTCGTGTTCGCATCAGGTTTTCGTGATCGACGCGATGGGACAGTTGATGCCCTTCTTCGCCGGTTCCGACGTGGCCTTCGTGGGCGGCAGCCTGGTACCCATCGGCGGACACAACGTACTGGAACCGGCAGCGTTGTCGGTGCCGGTGCTGGTGGGGCCGCACACGTTCAATTTCGACGAGATCACCCGCATCCTGATCGAGCAGGGCGGCGCGATGCTGGTGCCCGATATGGCGCGACTGGGGCCGGATGTGCTGCGGCTGTTGCTGGACGCCGCCACGCGTGAACGCATGGGTCAGGACGCCAAGCGTGTGTTCGAGCGAGAGCGCGGAGCGGTTCAGCGCGTCATGCAACTCATCGACGGCACGTTGCAGGAGTGACGCGTCGGCTGGCCACAAAAGAAACGGCCGGGACAAGCCCGGCCGTTTCTCTGATGGTGGCGAGGTTTACTGCAGCAGTGCGTTGATCTGCTCGATGTCCTTCACATCCGCCGTTCCGGCGGTTTGCTTGAGCAGCAACTTGTTCAGGATGAACTGGTGGCGTGCCTGCGAATAAGTGCTCTCCGACGACGTCAGCGTCTGGATCGCCAGCAGCACGTTGGTCATCGTCTGGGTGCCGACCTCGAAACCGGCGCGGGTCGCCTCCAGCGCCTTGCGGCCGGAATCGACCGACGCTTTCGCGGACTCGACCTGGGCGATGCCGGCGATCACCGAGCGGTAGTAGTTGAGCGTGTTGCGGACGATCTGGCGGCGCTGCGCTTCCATCGCATCCACAGCGCCGTCGCGCTGGTAGATCGACTGACGCACGCGTGACTGGGTGGCGCCGCCGGAAAAGATCGGCACGTTGAGGGTCAGTCCGATCGTGGTCGAGGCGGGATCGCGATAGCGTGCCGTGGCATTGTCTTCCGACCAGCCTGCACCCTTGCCGTACGAGACGCCGGCGGTGATCGTGGGCAGGTGGGCGGCACGCGCGGCACTGATGTTGTGCTCCGCCGTCTCGACATTGGCTTTCTGGGCCAGCAGGTCGGGACTGGTTTGCAGCGCCTGCTTCACCCATGCGTCCTGGTCGGCGGGTGACGGCGGCAGCATCGGCAGGTCGTCGCGCAGCTTTTTCAGGTCACCGGTGGGCGTGCCGGTGATCTGGGCCAGTGCTTCGCGTGCATCGTTGAGCGTGTTCTGTGCCGTGATGGTCTGCGACTTGGCTGCTTCGTAATAGGCTTTTGCCTGGTACACGTCGGTGATGGCCGAAAGACCGACCTTGAAGCGCTGGTCGGACTGTTCGAACTGCTGCCGGAACGCGTCCTCGTTGGCCTTGGCGTAGGTAAGACCGTCTTCGCTGGTCAGCACGCCGAAGTAGGCGGAGACCACGCGCACGTAAAGATCCTGACCGGCCGAGGTATACAACTCGTCCTGCGCCTGCGAGGCCGAGTGGGCGGCCTTGAGATTGGCGTACTTGCTGAAGTCGAGCACGCTCTGGTTCAGAGTGCCGTTGATCGAGCGTGAACGGCTGTGGCCAACCTGATTGCCGCCGTTGGTCTGGTTCAGCGTCATGCTCGCATTGATCTGCGGCAGCAGCAGCGCGCGGGCCTGGTTGATCCCTTCGCCCGTGGCCAGCCGGCTGGCGTCAGCCTGCGACAGCACCGGGTCGTTGTTGCGTGCTTGACGGTAAGCATCCATCAGATCCTCGCCGTGGCTGGGCAGCGAGATGGCGGCCAGGGCCAGTGCAAGAGTGAGCAGCTTCAAACGCATGAGGGGTGCCTCGTGGGAATCGAATCGGGGACGAAGGTCAGAACACGAACCGCGGCGGCGGCTCGGCGTGGGTCAGATAGGGAAGATCGGTTTCGAACAGGCTTTCTTCGCGGTAGCGCCCGTTGTCCTCGTGCGTCAGCAGCGTGGCATGCTGGACCGGGGATTCACCGCGGACCACCAGCACACGACCACCCGGCTTGAGCCAGGTCAGCCAGCGTGGCGGAATGGCGTGCACCGCCCCGGTCACCACCAGCGCGTCGAACAAGCCATCGGGCTGCCATTCGTTGACAGCCTCGCCTGTGATCAAGGTCGCATTGGCAACGCCGGCGGTCCGCAGGCGTTGACCCGCTGCCGCCGTGAAGTCGGACTGGATATCGACGCTGGTGACCTGTGCGGCCAGGCCGGCTAGGCATGCCGTGAGGAAGCCCGAGCCGGTACCGATCTCCAGCACGTGATCCGTCGCCAGCAGTTCCAGCGCCTGCAGCACGCGCCCTTCCACCACCGGCTTCATCATCACTTCGCCGTGGCCCAGCGGCAGGCAAAGGTCGGCGAACGCGAGTTGCCGGTGCTCGGCGGCAACAAAGTCCTCGCGATGCACGCGGGCGATGACATCCAGCACGCGGGCGTCCAGCACTTCCCATGGGCGCACCTGGTTTTCCACCATGTTGATTCGCGCCTGCTCGATATTCATCGCCATCTGATCGTGTCCCGTTGCGGATCTGAAAAAGGTCAAAAAGGATAAGCGCTACCGTGCGCTCCCACAATGACGGGTCCGGCGGTGACAGCGTGCCGGTTGTGCGGCAGGCCACGAAGTGCCGGAAGTCATCGGAAGCGGGTGGCCGGTGTCACCAGGTCGGACGGCGTGGCCGGCGCGGTGGAACTGCGCCAGACCCCTTTCTGGAAAATAATTGAACCGGAGCGTATAATAAAGCCATCGATCCCGTTTGTGAAGGTGGAGGCATGAGCAGTCTTGCGCAGGTAAAACCTCAGGGTCCCGGTCGTCCCAAGGACATGGAAAAGCGTGCGGCCATTCTGGTCGCGGCGAAGGCGCTGTTTATCCGCAATGCCTTCGCCGGCACCAGCATGGATGCCATTGCTGCCGATGCCGGTGTATCCAAGTTGACCGTGTACAGCCATTTTGGCGACAAGGACAACCTGTTTCGCGAGGTGATCCGTTCGCGGATTGAGGACCTGCTGCCGGAGG
This sequence comes from Rhodanobacter sp. TND4EL1, assembly GCF_054061035.1. Lineage (NCBI taxonomy): Bacteria > Pseudomonadati > Pseudomonadota > Gammaproteobacteria > Lysobacterales > Rhodanobacteraceae > Rhodanobacter > Rhodanobacter sp. TND4EL1. The sequence goes on along the minus strand of NZ_JBSSDT010000004.1, from coordinate 31,305 downwards.
ACACCTACTCTTTCGATGCCGATGCCGACATCAGCGTCACCTTGCTGCGGGTGGCGCTCATCCATGCCCACCTCGATTGCAACGCCGAAACCGTCGGCACGTTCCGCGCCATCCTCAGCGACTGTCGCCAGGGCAATCCGCGTTACGGCAAGCTGATCTGGGAAGAGGGCGCCATCCGTACCCATGGTTTGATGGAACGTCTGCTGCAGCAGGCGGTTGACGTCGGTCAGCTGGATATCGACGACGTGCCACGTGCCAGCGCGCAGTTCCTCAGCCTGATCAAGGGCAACCTGATGATGCGGCAGATGTTCGGCTGCGCCGAGTGTCCGGACTCCTACGCTGCGGAAATCGAGGCCACTGCGCGTGCCGGTGTGCAGATGTTCCTGCGCGCCTATCTGCCTCGTGAGGCCACTGAGGTCTGACCAGGCGATCATCCCGCGGCGTTGACGCCACCGCCACATCAAATGACTAGACTGGCGCGATTGCAGCCAACGCCACGCAAGGGGTTACCCATGGCCACTCAGTCGAAGTCAAAACCGTTCCTTTCCGATATCAAGACCATTCGTGAGCGCGCGCGCGCGCACATGCAGCGCGGCGCGATCACGGACAGCTACACGCTGGATCGGGAGACGGTGCTCAAGCTTCTCAACGAGGCCCTGGCCACGGAGATCGTCTGCGTGCTGCGTTACAAGGCGCATCACTATCTCGCCTCCGGCATCAACGCCAAGAGCGTGGCTGCCGAGTTCCTCGAGCACGCCAATGAGGAGCAGGGTCACGCCGACCTGATCGCCGAGCGCATCACCCAGCTCGATGGCAAGCCCAACTTCTCGCCGGACGGCCTCTCCAGTCGCAGCCATGCCGAGTTCGTGGTGCCGGAAGAGCTGGCAGCGATGATCGAGGAAAACCTCGTCGCCGAGCGCATCGCCATCGACAGCTATCGCGAAATCATCAACTACGTCGGTGATCAGGACACCACCACCAAGCGCATGCTTGAGGGCATCCTGGCGATGGAAGAGGAGCACGCCGAGGACATGAAGACGCTGATGGAGGACTTCGGCAAGAAAGGTGAGCCGGCCAAGCCGGCCTCGCCCAGGAAAGACGGGGCAAAGCAGCGCTGATCCGGTGCAGGTTCGATGAAAGAAACAGGGTGGCCAAGGCCACCCTGTTTGGTTTTACCAGCCGGCGAGCACCAGCTTGCCGATCGAACTTCCCGATTCCAGCTGACGGTGCGCTTCGCGCAAGTTCACCACGTTGATCGGCGAAAGCGTGGCGGTACGCGTGCCGCGCAGTTCACCGGCGTCGATCAGCGCGGCCACGCGATCGAGGATGCGGCCCTGCTCGGCCTGGTCCGCGGTCTTGAAGCGCGCACGCGCGAACATCAGTTCCCAGTGGATGCCGATGCACTTGGCCTTGTACGGGTCACCGATCTTCAGTGCGCCGGTCGGCTCCACGATCAGTCCGACATGGCCTTGCGGGGCCAGCAACTGGCCGATCGCCTCCCAGTAGTGATCGGTGTCGGCGACGTTGAGCACCGCATCCACCTGCTCGAAACCCAGCGCCTGCAGCTGCGGCGCCAGTGCTTCGCGGTGGTTGATCACATGCTGCGCGCCCAGCGTGCGGCACCAGTCGATGGTCTCGTCGCGGGAAGCGGTGGCGATCACCGTGAAACCGGCGCGGCGCGCCAACTGGATCGCGATCGATCCGACCCCACCGGCGCCGCCGATGATCAGCAAGGACTTGCCCTCGCCGCCCTGCTCGCTGTCGAACGGCATGCGCTGGAACAGCAGCTCCCAAGCGGTGAGCACGGTGAGCGGCAGCGCCGCGGCGTCGGCCGGTTCGAGCGAGCGCGGCGCGTGACCCACCAGGCGCGCGTCAACCAGCTGGAACTCGGCGTTGCTGCCAGGGCGGGTGATGTCACCGGCGTAATACACGCGGTCACCAGGCTGGAAGCCGGTCACGGTGGCGCCAACCGACTCGACCGTGCCGGCCGCGTCGTAGCCGAGCACCTTGGGCGAGTCCTCCACCTGCGGTTTGGGCGAACGTATCTTGGTGTCCACCGGGTTTACCGAAACCGCCTCGACCCGCACCAGCAGGTCGTGCTGGCCGGGAATGGGTTGCGGCAGTTCGACATCGATCAGCGATTGCGGATCATCGATCGGCAGATAGCGGGTAAGGGCGACGGCTTTCATGCGGAAGACTCCGTGGGGACGTTGAACGGGACCGGCGGCGGGTTGCGCTCGGCGAACATGCCGTGCCAGCAGGGATAGTAAGGATAAGGCGGCATCAGTGCGCTGGCGGCATCGCGTCGAAGTGATGCAACTGCTGCAGGTCGATGTAATCGGTGCCGAGCCGCGCGCTCCACGCCGTTGATCAGGTGATGACGCGACGAGCCGGCATCGTTGATGCCGTTACCCGCGCGCAGGTTTGAGCTTGGTGGGAGATTGGCCTGTTCACGGCGTCCCTTCAGTGCGCCGCCGAGAATCGATTCGGATGCACCATCGGATAGACGTCCGCCGTATCGAACAGGTTGCCGCCAGCGTCGAGGCAGATGTCGATCAGCCGTTTGGCTTCGGCGATATCGATGTTGCCCCAGGCGCTGAACAAGGGAACCTTGTTGCCGAACGTGCCGGCGCCGAAACCGGGCGGCGACACCTTGAAGCCGGAGTGGCCGAGATTGCGATGGTCCATGAAAGCCGTCCTTTGAAGGTCAGAGAATCGTTTCGGCACGGGCGATGATCGGCGCGGGCCCGTGCCGCCTGGCAGCCAGCCGCACGCTGCCCAGTGCCACGCCCAGGCCGAGCAACGGCAGCAGCGCCGCCACCCAGGGCACGGCACCCAGGCCCGGTCCGTGGCCGATCACCGCGCCGCCCAGCCACGCGCCGATCGCGTTGCCGAGGTTGAATGCGGCGATGTTGAAGCTGGATGCCAGCACGCCACCGCCGGTGGCTTTCTGCAGCACGTGCAGTTGCAGCGGTGCCACGGTGGCGAACGCGACGATGCCGAACACGGTGGCAAAGGCGATCATCGCCGGCTTGCTGTGCAGTGCGAACGTCATCGCGCCCAGCACGATCGCCAGCGCGGCCAGCGAGCCCAGCAGCGTCGCCACCAGCCGCTTGTCGGCCAGGCGGCCGCCGAGCAGGTTGCCGATCACCATGCCGGCGCCGAACAGCAGCAGGATCGGCGACACCGCAGCGTCGGCGAAGCCGGTGACGCGGGTAAGGATCGGCTGGATATAAGTGAATACCGCAAACACGCCGGCGAAGCCGAGTACGGTGATCAACAGGCCGAGCAGCACCTGCGGATGCGCGATGCCTTTCAGTTCCTCGGCGAACTTCATCGGCCTGTGGTTACCGCGGTCAGCCGGCACCAGCGTGGCGATGATCACCGTGGCCAGCACGCCGATCGCGGTCACTGCCCAGAACGTGGCGCGCCAGCCGAAATGCAGGCCCAGCCACGCGCCGGCCGGCACGCCGAGCAGGGTGGCCACGGTCAGCCCGGTGAACATGATCGAGATCGCCGAAGCCTTGCGATCCTCGGCCACCAACCCGGTCGCCACCACCGCGCCGACGCCGAAGAAGGTGCCGTGGGCGAGCGAGGTGAGTACCCGCGCAACCATCAGCACGGCGTAACTCGGTGCCAGCGCGCTGGCCAGATTGCCAAGGGTGAAGATGACCATCAGCGCGATCAGCGCGGTCTTGTGCGGCAGCCGGCTGGTCGCCGCGGTGAGCAGTGGCGCGCCGACGAATACACCCAGCGCGTAGCCGGAAATCAGCAGGCCGGCCGCGGCGATGCTCACATGCAAATCGGCGGAAACCTGCAGCAGCAGGCCCATGATCACGAACTCGGTGGTGCCGATGCCGAAGGCGCCGGCGGTCAGGGCATACAGCGCGAGCGGGGTGCGCGGCCGCGTGGAAGGGGAATGCATAGATGAGGAGCCTGAAGAGAGTCCGCCCAGAATAGGGATTGGGCTTTTATGCAAAAAGCACCAAGATGGCGAATCATTCTCAATGAATTACTGACAATCATGGACCGTGTAGGCGACCTCAGCCTGTTCCTGCGGGTGCTCGATCTGGGCTCCATCAGCGCTGCCGCACGCAGTCTCGACCTTTCAGTGGCGGTGGCCAGCCAGCGCCTGAAACGGTTGGAACGCGCTTTGGGCGTGCGACTGTTGCACCGGACGACGCGCCAGTTGCATCCCACGCCTGAAGGCGTGGCGTTGGCCGAACAGGGTCGCGTGCTGGTGGAAGACCTGGAGGCGCTGACCGACGGTTTGCGCCAGGCCGCCACCGAAGTTACCGGGACCTTGCGGGTCACCATGTCGGCCTCGTTCGGTCGCCAGTACATCTCGCCCTTGTTGCCCGAGTTCCTCGCTCGGTATCCGCGGATCAAGCTCAGCGTGAACCTCACCGACGAACAGCTGGACCTGGTCGGCTCCGGCTTTGACTTGGGCATTCGTATCGGCGCACTGGGTGATTCGGACCTGGTGGCGCGCCACCTGGCGCTCAATCATCGCGTGCTGTGCGCGGCGCCGGCGTACCTGGAGCGGCATGGTCATCCGCGCACACCGGCGGATCTGGCCGCGCACGATTGCCTTCTGCTGGTTGGCAGCCAGGGTCGGCAGGACGTGTGGCGGTTCCGCGACCCCCAGGGCAACGACATCGTGCAGCGTGTGCATGGCCGTTTCGAGAGCAATCTGGGCGAGTTGCTGCGCGATGCCGTGATGGCCGGGCTCGGCATCGCGCAGCATTCGGTCTGGCACGTTCATGAAGAATTGCGCTCGGGGCGACTGCAGCAGGTGCTTCCCGACTATCCGATCGCGACCACCGGCATCCATGCCGTGATGCCGCAGCGTCGCCTGATGCCGCCGCGCGTGCGTGCCTTCGTCGATTTTCTGGCCGAGCGCCTTGGCGAACAACCGCCGTGGGAACGTTGAGCAGGTAAGCTTCCATGACGCTTCCAGGAGTTTTGTGATGTCCACCGAGCACACGCCCGTCTACCGAAACCACGGCTTTCGCCGCGTCATCCTCGTGTTCGTTGCCCTGCTGGTGCTGTGCGTGGCGGCGCTGATGTGGTGGTGGGACACCGAGCCGCCGCTGTTCGATCCGGTGGCGGTGACCCAATCACGGATGCAGGAATTGAAACGTCCGATCAGCACCGGTGCCACCACCACCGTCACCCTGATCACCTCGGTGCGGACCTTGCTGGACAAGCGTGGCGGCTATCTCAGCAACGACAAGTTGCCGCCGGGTGTGTTCATGGACAACCTGCCCAACTGGGAGTTTGGCTCGCTGACCGCCTCGCGCGACCTGGTGCGGGCGTTGCGCAACGACTTCAGCCGTTCGCAAACGCAGTCGACCGAAGACAAGGACCTGGCCGAGGCCGATCCCCTGCTGAACAGCCCCAACGACCGCTGGCTGCTGCCCAGTTCGGAAAGCCAGTACCGCAAGGCGATCAGGCATCTGGATGGCTATCTGGGCCGCCTGGGCGATTCCGAGGACAGCAATGCGCACTTCTATGCGCGCGCCGACAATCTGGCGGATTACCTGCAGCTGGTCTCTTCGCGGCTGGGCTCGTTGTCGCAGCGGCTATCGGCCAGCGTGGGGCAGATCCGGATGGGTGATGCCTCGGCGGCTGATGCACCGGAACAACCTGGCAGCATGCATGGCCCGGTGGGCCAGCAGCTGGTGAAAACCCCGTGGACCAAGATCGATGACAATTTCTATGAGGCGCGCGGCTACACCTGGACCCTGCTGGAGCAGCTCAAGGCGATCCAGCAGGACTTTGGCCCGATCCTGCGCAGCAAGCATGCCGACGTCAGCCTGGATCAGGTGATCCGTGAACTGGAAGAAGCGCAGCGTCCGTTGCACAGTCCGATGGTGCTGAACGGATCGCCGTTCGGTTTCTTCGCCAACCATTCGCTGGTGATGGCGAACTACGTGTCGCGCGCCAATGCGGCGCTGATCGACCTGCGCGAGTTGCTCAAGCGCGGCTGAACAACGGCACGCAACGCAGACACGAAAACGGCGCGTCACCATGCGGTGACGCGCCGTTGCTGCGTCAGCTGATCAGGCCTTGGTTGCCTTGTAGCGTTCGATGCCGGCGAGGATCTCGGCCTTCGCTTCTTCGGCGCCGGCCCAACCGTCGACCTTGACCCACTTGCCCTTCTCCAGATCCTTGTAGTGCTCGAAGAAGTGGCCGATGCGTTCCAGCCAGTGAGGCGAGACGCCTTTCATGTCGTTGATGTGCGCGTAGCCCGGAAACACCTTGGGCGAGGGGATCACCACCAGCTTCTCGTCAGCGCCCGCTTCGTCGGTCATCTTCAGCATGCCGACCGGATGGCAGCGGATCACCGAGCCGACCGTCAGCGGCATTGGCAGGATCACCACAGCATCCAGCGGATCGCCGTCACCACCCAGGGTGCCCGGCACGTAGCCGTAATTGCACGGGTAGCGCATCGGGGTGGACAGGATGCGGTCGACGAAGATCGCGCCGCTGTCCTTGTCCACTTCGTACTTGACCGGCTCGGCATCCTTGGGGATTTCGATGATGACGTTGATTTCGTCCGGCACGTTGCGGCCGGCGGGCACGAGATGCAGACCCATGGACTGTCCTTGAGGAGGTTGAAGGGAAACAGGGTCTGCAAGGATACGCCAAACGCTGCTGCGTCGCAGCAACGCAGCTCGAGGGAACGGCTCGGTCAGGCCGGCCGCGGCTGTCCGTAGGGTCGCTCGCGCAGCCATTTGGTGGCGATCCACTTCTCGCCGCGTTGTACCGGCAGGCCGGCATGCAGTGAGCTCTGGTCGCCACCCTCATAGGCAAAATACACGGCCGTGCCGCGCCGGGCGGTGACGGTCAGGCCGAGCTCCGGAAAAGCCGTGCCACCGCCCTGCAGCGGCGTGTTCAGATACATCACCACACTGGCGATGCGCTGGCCGCCCACTGCGGTGATCGCCTCGTAGCCGGGCTGCTGCGGATCGAACCAGTCGAAATGCGGCTCGTATTCCTGGCCGGGCAGGTAGTGCAGGATCTGCAGCCCTTCGCCGTGACTGGCCGGGATGTCCAGCAAGGCCGCCAGGCGCTGTTCGATCCGGCCGACCAGCGGCAGTTCGTTCAAGGTGAAGAACATCCCTTCGCTGGTGCGTCGCTGGTCCACCTGGTTGCTGCCATCGCTGGCCACGGTCAACGCGCGCTTCAGCCTGGGCTGCGCCAGTGCGATCAGCTCATCGCATTCCTGTGCGCTGAGGATGTTCTCCAGCACGCGCAGGGCGGGCGTCTCGACGCCGAGCGAAACGCCGACGACATGTCCTTCAACATCGACTTCCGGCGCTTCCGGATGCCTGGTGCGCAAGCCGCGCGGCGCGGCGCCGGTCGCCTGTGCGTTCAGCGCCGCCAACGACAACTTGAGCACCTCGGCGACGATGCCGCGGCTCTGTCGCGGGTCATAGCCGTTGTCCTTCATCAGCCGCAGCACTTCAGCCACGCTGTGGCCGTCGCGGGTGGTGGTGAGAATCCAGTCGCGCAGCTCGGGGGTGATGGTGGTGCGTGGGTGCATGGTTCAACAAGGCTGGTCGGTGACGGACCAGCTTACTTCAGGTGCCCAGACTCGCGAAGCTGGGCCGGATGCTCAGTGCACGTCGGTCCATCTCGTCCAGGCAACCGCCGAACAGCTGCATCGCGTCGCGCAACTCCTGCGCCGACAGGCTGCCATAGCCCATCAACAGCCCCGCACGCGCGGGAGCTTCGATGTAGTGAGGGGCGATGGGATACAGGCCAAGGCCGCGCTCCCGCGCCAGGTCGATCAGTGCCTGCATCCTGGGGTGATCGTAGCCATGCAACCAGATCACCACATGCATCCCCGCGGACGACTCGGCGATATCCACCCGTTCGCCGCCATGGTGGCGCAGCCCGCGGATCAGTTCCTCACGGCGAAGCTTGAGTTCCTTGCGGACCAGTCGCAGGTGGCGTTCGAATCCACCGCTTTCCATGAAGTGCGCGAGTGCTGCCTGCTCGATGCCCGAGCAGGAGAAGTCGCTGAGGAACTTGGCGTTGATGAAGTCGTCGCGCAGCGCGGTAGGCAGCACCATGTAGGCGAGTCGGATGGAGCCGAACATCACCTTGGACAAGGTGCCGACGTAGATCACCCGGTCATCCTGGTCGAGCGATCGCAACGCGGCCATCGCCTGTGATGCGTGGCCGAGGTCGCCGTCGTAGTCGTCCTCGAGGATCCAGCAGCGCTGGGTCGTGGCATGCCGAAGCAACTCCAGTCGTCGCTGCAGCGACATCGCGGCGCCGGTCGGGAACTGATGCGAAGGTGTCACGCAGATCAGTGGCGGCGACGGCTTGGGCAACGATGCGCAGAGCAGACCCTCGTGGTCGACCGGCACCGCGCAAACCCTCGCGCCGTGCGCGAGCATGGTCTGGTACGCGCCGAAGTAGTGCGGCTCTTCCAGGACCACGGCGTCGCCCTCGTTGAGCAACACGCGTGCGGCAAGAGAAAGCGCCTGCTGCGTGCCGCTGACGATCAGGATATTTTCCGGCACGGTCTGCAGCCCGCGGCGCTGGGCCAGGTATTCGCAGACTTGCACCCGCAGCGCACGCAGGCCTTGTGGCGAGACGCTCTTGGTGGCCGTGTAGGCGGCCGCACGAGCCAGTTCGCGACCCCAGGTCTCACTCAAGGACGGATTGATCAGCGGATGTCCGTGCTGCAGGTTGTAGCGCATGCCGTGTTGCAGGCGAGCCACTCTCCGCACCTGCATCGCACGGGCGCGACCGGCGTAACGCGAGGGCGGCACCACGGCGCGCGCGGTCGGCGGCGGCGGAAGACTGGCCTGAAGCTCGGCCACGTAGCTGCCGGAGCCGGCGCGCGACTCGATGAAGCCTTCCGCGCGCAGCTGTTCATAGGCGGACAGCACCGTGGTGCGCGAGAAACCAAGCTCCTGCGCCAGCTGTCGCGTGGGCGGCAGACGCCGCCCGGCGGTGATGCGGCCGGAAAGAATGGCGCCGCGCATGGCCCGCGTCAGTTGCGAGTACTGCGGGCCGTCGCCGTCAAGAATGAGGAACATGCCAGATCTCCGAGGGGTTTCAGAAATGCTGTCGCCGGATTGGCGTGCAGAACGCAAAAATTTGCGTTCCGCGTGGGAGCGAGTCTAGGCACTCCGTACAACGTCGTCCTGCGGCAGAAGTCATGACGTTGGAGGGGTCGCCAAGGACGTGCGCGCGGATGATTTGGATGGCCGAAAGTCACGTGTCGAGGCGAATTCCACGCCCGGCAGGGCGTCTGTTGACGCCCTGGCCGTGCCTGTCGTCGGAAGGTCCGGCGGTCAACCTGGTATCTGCCACCGCGCAGCAAACGTGATGAGGGGTCATGCGGATCACCTTCCGTGGCCTTCCGTGGAAAGCGCGGCGCTGCCGCAATCCGGCAGCGCCGCTGTGTGGCGGAACCAAGCGTCGATCAGAAGTCGTAGTTCACACCGAAGCGCACATAGCGCGGGGTCTGCGCCGTGAACGGCCGCTGGTAGTTGACGTTCTGACGTGCGTACGTCTGCGTCTCCTGCCGGTCAAGCACGTTGTAGACCATCACGTTGAAGCCCAGACGCCGTTGCGCCCATTCCGGCCGGTATTCCGTGCTCAGGCTCAGCAAATAAGTCCACGGGTTGTGCGTCGCGCCCGGCGATGACGGTTCGCCATTGCAGAAGTGGTAGTACGTGCCGTAGCCAAGGCCCGGATTGGTGTTGTTGGCATACAGGCCGAGACAGCTCTTCGGCGCGCCCGACATCACCGTCAGGTTGCCGGAGACCATCCAGCTCGGATTCAACTGATAGGAGCCGTACGCCTTGATCTGGTGTCGACGGCTGTTGGCGAGTTCGCCGTTGGCGTAGTCCATGATCTGGGCGTAATCCCAGTCGGACGTCGCCGATACATCGGTCTGACCGACGTCGGTCTTCACCTGGCCCTCGCTGTTGCCGTAGCTGCGCGACCACAGATAGTCGACCTTGCCCTGCCACTTGCCATCGAACGGATGCTCCAGGAACAGCTCCAGTCCGTAGTATTTGCGTTTCATCGTGGTGTTGAAGTGGAAGTCGTTCTTCCAGTCCATCTGCACGGTGTAGTAGCCACCAGCCAGCTTCGGAATATTGAAGTAGGAGGTGCTGCCCGGATTGATCAGGATCGATGCGGGGATCTTGGTGGCGTCATATGAATTAGGATCGATGCCCATCGCATTCATCTTGGCGATGATCGACACGTTGTCGCCGATGTCGTCAATCGCATTGCGCAGGTTGCGGTAGGTTGCCTTCGCGCCATATACCCACGAGTCGCCCAGCTTGCGGTCGAAGCCCAGAATGTACTCGTCCTGGTATTCCGACTTGAGGTTGGTCGAGGCGGAGGTCCTGGGGTCACGTGCCTGGCCGTACTCGCCGTTGGCGGACAACGGCGCGCCCGGGCCCTGACTGGTGTTGATCGGCGTGAGTCCGGTCGGGATGCCGTCGGCATCGATGCCGGTGTAGGTGTAATAGGTGCGCGTGAACAGCGAGGTACCCGCGGAACGCAACGCGACGCTGGTCGGCAAGGCGAGATAGTAGCGACCGGCGTTGCCGTAGACCTTGAAGCTGGAGTCGCCATTGACGTCCCAGCTGAAACCGACGCGAGGTGCCAGTTGTGGCGACGTCAGCCGCAGATACGCACGGCCATCACCGCCATAGTTGGTGAACTGGTCGTTGCGCAAGCCCAGCTTGACCAGCCAGCGGTCGTTGATCTGCCAGCTGTCCTCGATGTACTGCGCTTTCTGCGCCACCCGCACCGACGCATTGTTGTGCAGTTCGTACTTCGCCACGTAGTAGCCGTTCTGCCCGCCGGTCGGCGCTACCCACGGCGAGTTCCGCCAGTCGGCGCCCGGCTGCGCGGTATCCGGACCACCGACGATGTAGCCATCCGGCAGCGGATTGCCGTTGCCGTCCACCTGCTGGTTGTATTCCCACGCATAGCCCGCGCCGGTCGGCGGGAAGTAGACGCCGCCGTCCATGTTGGAGGACTTCTGGTTGTCGATGCCGGCCGTAAGGGTGTGGTCGCCGAGCCTGTAGCTCAGATCCACGCGCAGATTGGTATTGGTCGAGCGGTGACCCGGCAGGTTGATCGTGGAAATGGTCTGGCTGTTGGTGACCGGATCGCCGCCGGTGATCGCGGGATTCTGGTTCTCGGGGGTGCGCAGGTAGACCTGAGTCGGGTCGAAGCCGGGCGTTTCGCTGTAGTAGGTGCCCTTCATCTTGCCGTACAACACGCTGAGCGTGAGGTCGTCGCTGATGTAGCTGGTGAACTTGCCCGAATACAGATCCGCGCCGTTCTTGGTCGCCGTGGCATAGCCGTTGAAGCCGGTCTCCCGGTGGCTGGCGTAGTCGTAGTCCTGGATCGTGCCTTCATACGAAGACTTGTTCGAGGCGCCGGTCAGTTCGAGCACGTTGTTGTCGTTGATGTTCCAGTCCAGCTTGCCGTACCACTTCGGCCGATTTTCGCGCGTGTGGGTTTCAAACGGTGCCGTCACCGGGCCCACGCCTCGATCATTGGTGCTGCCTGCGTTGCCGAGACCCTGCTCGCGTTCGGCCTCAACGGCAGCGAAGAAGAACAGCTTGTCCTTGATCAGCGGACCGCCGACATAGGCGTCGATGGTGGTTGTCCAGGACTTGTTGTCGGCGCGGCGGCGATAGATCTTGCCCTGCGAGCCATCCTTGTTGACGTAGTAGAAATTCTTGGGATCACTTTGCAGGTCGGTGGGTGTCCACTGCACCTGGGCGCCGAAATGCCAGTCGTTGCTGCCGCGCTTGCCGACCTGGCTGATCACGCCGCCGTCAGAGCGTCCATAGGCGGCGCCATAGCCGCCACTGAGCACTTCCTGCTGGTCGATGGCGCCGTAGGGCAAGGTCAGGCCGCCAAACCCGCTCAACGGATCGGTCGTGTTGAAACCGTTGATGTAGTACGCGTTCTCAACGACGGAAGATCCACCAAGGGATACCACCGAGCCTCCTGTGGTGCTCAGGCCGTTGAACAGCCCGCTGCCTTCCACCACCCCCGGCGCCAGCAGCGCGATCGCTTCGGCGCTGCGCGCCAGCGGCAGGCGGGCGAGTTCCTGCGATGTGATCACGGTGCGCGAATCCACGCCGGTCACGTCGATGCCAGGCAACGCACTGGCCTGCACGGTGACGGCCGACAGCGTCTGTGCGTTGGCGGCGCTGCCCGAAGCGAAGGAGACATCGGTACCCGCGCCCACGCGCATGGTGACGTGTGAGCGCGAGTCCACCGGCTGGCCATCGCGCAGCAGAGTGACCGTGTACTCGCCCAGCGGGAGCGAGTCGAGCGCGTAGTGGCCGCTGGCGTCCACGGCGGTCTGGCGGCTGAAGCCGGTGTTGCTGAGCACCGTCACGGTCTCGCCGCTTCCGCTGGGCGCCTGGCCGAAGATACTGCCGGTGGTGGCCTGTGCGTGAGTTGGCGTGGACGCAATCACGCCATACAGGCCGATGGCGACGGCGGCCGCCAGGCTGAGCGTCCGCGCAGCCATGCGATGCTTCGGTTCAATGTTTCGATTGTTCATGCAGCTCCCCATTTCAGTGGTGGTGAAGTTGGTGTCGGAACGCGGCTCCGGCCGATCGATGTCGGCCGGTCCTGATGGATCCGGTGAACCGCGTGGCGCAATGCCACGCCACGCCACGCGGGCCGGCCCCGCCCCGAGTGATTCAGGCGATCAGCGCGCGATCGTGACGAAGCTGATCGCGCAGGGTCTGGTGAAAATTCATCAGTCGGCCGACGTGCGCGGTGTCCCCGCAGTGGCTGAGGATTTCGTAGAGCTCGGCGATCCGCGCGGCCCGCGTGCCCGGCTCCAGCGAGCCGCCGATCAGGCCCATGTACGACTGCATCAGCCGCAACGCGATGGCCAGAAGATTCGAGTCGAGCCTGGGTGGGCGGAATGCGTCTGACTCCGACGGCATGCCGGGCGAAGAAGCCAAGGTTTCTGCCGGGGCCTCCGGCAGATCCTTCATGGATCCTTCGCCGGTCATCAGCCACAGCAGCGAAACGCCCAGTGAGTGCGCCATCGTGATGCAGCGCTCGCGCGACATGTCACTGCGACCGTCGCGCCAGTTGCGCACGGTGCCTTCGGAAAACCCGCAACGGTCCGCGACGGCCGAGGCGCTGCCTTCGATGCGGATCAGTTCGCGGATGCGTTCGGACAAGCCCCCTGCGGATTTGCGCGAAGGAGTGGGCGTTCCGCTCGCAATCGAGGCATGGCGGGCGACAATTTCCATGCCGGGTGCCTGCTCCATTCGCACGGCACGAGCATCCGCGCCATCGCGAATGACCGTCGGGCGATACATGGAGTGCATGTCGTGCAGGGGTGGATGAGGTTCGACAAGCGCTGCAGCCGTTGGCATCGTGGTGATCTCCGGGGAAGGGGAAGGCAGCCCGATACGAGCTGCAAGGCAAGATTCTTCGATGAGGGATGCGGGGACGTTCGCAACGACATTCGCGATTCGTTACAAAAGCGTCTGTTTTGTAGCGTAGGCATCGGCGACCTCCCGATACATAGCCAATTTCTTGCGCGCGCGTGATGCCAATTCGGCGCATCGCCACGCGTCTATGGCAACAGGACCCGGGTCATCCGGCATGGCAGTTCAGCCACTGACCGGCGCTGGAAACCGCGTTGCATGGCGGCCGGCGATTGCGTGGCAGCGCCTTGACGAGCGCGCGCGACCGACCCTGCGCCGTGATGGGCCCGGGCCATTCGTCCTTGTGCAAAAAGTCACGACCGTCACCGCAGCGGGCGTCAGCGATCCATCATGCGACATCGATCCCGGCAGGAAAGACGGCTATCCGCCTCGTCGGTGGATATCGTTCATTGCCTTGGTGACGGGCGCGGGTGGCAGGTCGGGAACGGCATCGTCAATGCGGGGCTGTGCACGCATCCATTTGATGACCTTCCACAAAAAACGCCCGGAGCACAACATGCTCCGGGCGAGGGGAAACTTCTGCGTCACAGGCGCGCAGATGTCACGACTATTTCAATTGATCCCACAGGAAGTCGTAGGCCATCGCGTGCATGTGGGCCGATTGCTGGTTGTCCGCGCCGGCACCGTGGCCACCTTCGAGGTTCTCGTAGAACCATACGTTCGGATGACCTTGCGCCTGCATCTTCGCGGCCATCTTGCGCGCCTGCACCGGGCCGACGCGGTCGTCGCTGGTGGCGGTGTAGAACAGCACCGGCGGGTAGTGATCGTCCTTCTTCACGTTCTGGTACGGCGAGAACGTCTTGATGAAGTTCCAGTCGTCGGTATCGGGGTTGCCGTATTCGGCCATCCACGAGGCACCCGCCGAGAGGTGGGTGTAGCGCTTCATGTCCAGCAACGGCACTTCGCAGGCGATCGCGCCGAACAGCTGCGAATACATGGTGAGCATGTTGCCCATCAGCAGGCCGCCGTTGCTGCCGCCTTCGGCGCCCAGGTGCTTCGGTGAGGTCACCCCGCGCTTGATCAGATCTTCGGCCACCGCGGCGAAGTCCTCGTAGGCGCGCGGGCGGTTGGCCTTCAACGCGGCCTGGTGCCACTGCGGGCCGTATTCGCCGCCGCCACGGATGTTGGCGATCACGTAGACGCCGCCACGGTCCAGCCAGGCGCGACCGACGCTGCCGCTGTAATGCGGTTGCAGCGAGACTTCGAAGCCACCGTAGCCATACAGCAGCGTGCGGTTGGCGCCATCCGGCTTCATGCTCTTCGGCGCAATCTCGAAATAGGGCACGCGGGTGCCGTCCTTCGACGTGACGAAGTGCTGGCTGACGGTGAACTTCGAGGCGTCGAAGAAGGCCGGTTCCTGCTTGACCGTTTCGGCATCATGGCCGCCCAGCTCGCCACGCTGCAACGACGACGGAGTCAGGAACCCGCTGACGTCGAGCCAGTACTCGTCGCTGTGATCGGGGTCGGTGTCGACCACGCTGATCGTGCTCAGTGCCGGTGCGCCCGGCATCGTCTCGCGCTTCCATTCGCCACTGGCGGTGGCCGTCGGTGGCGGCGTCAGCACCTCGAGCCTGCTTTTGACGTCGTCCATCAGGTTGAGGATCAGATGGTGTTTGGTCCACGCGTACGCGTCGAGCGAGGTATGCGAGTCCGGTTTGAACAACACGGCAAAGTGGTGCCTGCCGGCCATGAAGTCATCGAACTTCGTCGCCAGCAAGGCACCGGAGGGATAGGTGGTGCCCTCCACGGTCCATGGCGAGCGCGTCTGTACCAGCAGCCATTCGCGGTAGGCCGACGCGCTGGCGTCGTCCGGTACCTCGACGCGGGTCAGCTTGTCGCCGGTGCGCAGGTACATTTCGCTGTGAAAGAAATCCTTGGCGATCGACACGAAGTCGCGTTCGTAGCCCGGAGTGCGATCGTGCCAGGCGCTGACCGCGAGGTCGCTGGGCTTGCCTTCGTAGACGGTGGTCGCAGCGGACAGCGGCGTGCCGCGTCTCCACTGTTTGACGATGCGCGGATAGCTCGATTCGGTCATCGAGCCCGGGCCGAAATCGGTGCCGACATAGACGGTGTTTTCGTCGATCCAGCCGGTCTGGCTCTTGGCTACCGGCAGGTCAAAACCGTTCTTGACGAAGTTCTTGCCGGGAATGTCGAATTCGCGCACGGCAATCGCGTCACCTCCATCGGGCGAGAGGGAGACCAGGCAGCGCTCGAACGCGGGCTTCAGGCACTGCACGCCCTTGAACACCCAGCGCTTGTCTTCGGCCTTGTTCAGCGCGTCGATGTCCAGCAGCACGTCCCACTTCGGCTGGGCCTTGCGGTATTCGGCCAGCGTGGTGCGGCGCCAAACGCCGCGCGGATGCGCCTTGTCGCGCCAGAAGTTGTACAGGTAGTCGCCCATTCGGCTGACGTAAGGAATGCGCGCATCCGAGTCGAGCACTTCGAGAATGCCGTCCCGGGTGTGGGCGAATTCATTGTTGTCGACAAAGCGCGCCGCGGTGGTGGCGTTCTGCTGTTTCACCCAGTCGAGTGCGCGGGTGCCGCGGATGTCTTCCAGCCACAGGAACGGGTCGTCCACGCTGCTGGATGCAGGCGATTTCCCGGAGGTCGCGTTTTCTTGTGCATGCATGTTGTTCATGCCTGTCAGTGTGACGCCAAGCGCCAGCATCAACCAGAGTGGTTTCATCAAAATTCCCCGTGTACGCGATGGGAGTGGGACGGATCGCCTTTGGTGGTGAACGGTCTAAGACCAGCGTTCGATCATACGGTCGCTTGCACGCAAAGTCTGGGCGCGGTAGCCGGATACAAAAGTCCCGCCACGGGGGCGGGACTTTTGCAGTGCCTGGTGAAGTGTTACAGCAGTGGAATCAGCAGCAAGGCAACGATGTTGATGATCTTGATCAAGGGGTTCACCGCGGGACCGGCGGTGTCCTTGTACGGGTCACCCACGGTGTCGCCGGTGACGGCAGCCTTGTGTGCCTCCGAACCCTTGCCGCCGTGGTGGCCGTCCTCGATGTACTTCTTGGCGTTGTCCCACGCGCCGCCGCCGGTGGTCATCGAGATCGCCACGAACAGGCCGGTGACGATGGTGCCGATCAGCACGCCGCCGAGTGCCTGCGCGCCCGCTTCGGGACCGCCGAGCCACTTGAAGCCGAAGATCACCAGCACCGGCACCAATACCGGCAGCAACGACGGCACGATCATCTCGCGGATGGCGGACTTGGTCAGCATGTCCACCGCGCGCGAGTATTCCGGCTTGGCCGTACCGGCCATGATGCCCGGGATGTCACGGAACTGACGGCGTACTTCAACCACCACCGCACCGGCCGCGCGACCGACCGCTTCCATCGCCATCGCACCGAACAGATACGGAATCAGGCCGCCGATCAGCAGGCCGATGATCACGTAATGGTTGGACAGGTCAAAGCTCACGACGGAACCGCCGAAGTGCTGGCTGAGGTTGTGCGTGTAGTCGGCAAACAGCACCAGTGCCGCCAGTGCCGCCGAACCGATCGCGTAACCCTTGGTCACCGCCTTGGTGGTGTTGCCGACCGCGTCCAGCGGATCGGTGACACCACGCACTTCGGGCGGCAGGTCGGCCATCTCGGCGATGCCGCCGGCGTTGTCGGTGATCGGGCCGTAGGCGTCCAGCGCCACGATCATGCCGGCCATCGAAAGCATCGCGGTGGCGGCAATGGCGATGCCGTACAGGCCGCCGAGTGCGAACGCACCCCAGATCGCGGCACACACCGCGAGTACCGGCCAGGCGGTGGATTTCATCGACACGCCGAGGCCGGCGATGATGTTGGTGCCGTGGCCGGTGGTCGAAGCCGCCGCGATGTGCTGCACCGGCTTGTATTGCGTGCCGGTGTAGTACTCGGTGATCCAAACGATCGCGCCGGTCAGCGCCAGCCCGATCAGGGTGCAGCCCCACAGGTTCATCGCGCCGTGGCTGAAGTCGGGCATCAGCTGCATGGTGATCGGGTAGAACGCCGCGGCGGCCAATATCGCCGAGACAATCACGCCCTTGTACAGTGCGCCCATGATCGAGCCGCCTTCCTTCACCTTGACGAACAGCGTGCCGATGATTGAGGCGATGATCGACACGCCACCCAGCAGCAGCGGATACAACACCGCGTTCGCGCCCACCTCGCTGACCATCAGGCTGCCCAGCAGCATGGTGGCGATCACCGTGACCGCGTAGGTCTCGAACAGGTCGGCAGCCATGCCCGCGCAGTCGCCGACGTTGTCGCCCACGTTGTCGGCGATCACTGCCGGGTTGCGCGGGTCATCCTCGGGAATGCCGGCTTCGACCTTGCCGACCAGATCCGCGCCGACGTCCGCACCCTTGGTGAAGATGCCGCCGCCCAGCCGCGCGAAGATCGAGATCAGCGAGCTGCCGAAGGCGAAGCCGACCAGCGCGTGCAGCGCCGGTTCGCCGGTGATGCCCATGCGATTGAGCAGCAGCCAGTATCCGGCCACGCCCAGCAAAGCCAGTCCGACCACCAGCATGCCGGTGATCGCGCCGCCGCGGAAGGCGACGTCCATCGCCTTGCTCAGGCCGCCGCGTGCTGCTTCAGCAGTGCGCACGTTGGCCTGTACCGAAACGTTCATGCCGATGTAGCCGGCTGCCCCCGACAGCACCGCGCCCAGCAGGAAGCCGATCGCGGTCGGCCAGCTGAGGAAGAAGCCGATCAGCAGCAGCAACACCACGCCGACCAGGCCGATGGTGGTGTACTGACGATTGAGGTAGGCGCGGGCGCCTTCCTGAATCGCTGCAGCGATCCCCTGCATCCGTTCGTTGCCTGGCGATTGCGCCAGGATCCAGCGCGCGGAGAACGCGCCATACAAAACCGCCACCACCGCACAAGCAACAACGATCCACCAGCCATACTGCTGCAGCATCGGAGCCTCCCCATGAGTTTCATGTGGCCGTCCGGAACGGGCGGTCAGGGGCAGTATAGGCAGACCATCCGGCGCAAGTTGTTGTGCGGCGCAGCGCCGTCCTGAAAACAAAAAGGGCCACGTGAGAAGACGTGGCCCTTGCTTCGTTCATTCGCGAACGGATCTAGCGCAGCGCGACATCCAGGATGATGCCGGTGGCAATGGCAACCAGCAGGTAATCGTTGTTGGCGCGGACCCAGCGATAGCCACGCGGCGGATGACGCAGGCGATAGTGCCGGTAGTCGCGCACGACATACGTCGGTCCGTAATAACGATGACCGCGCTCCCAGCGATGCGGTCGGCCGTAGTAACGCGGGGCGGCGTGACCGTAGCCATGACTGCGCACATAGCGCCGGTTGTCGTGGCGGCGATCATCGTGGCGGCGGTCACCATGACCACGGTTGTCATGATGGCGATCGTGGCCGCGGTCGTGACCGTGTCCGCCGTGGTCGCCCGGACCGGGCGCAGCCAAGGCGTAACTGCCGGCGGTGAGCAGGGCGAAAGCAATGAGCAGGCGGGCGAAGAATGTCATGTTAGGGTCTCCTTCCCCGGTTCTCGTGCCGCGACAATGCAGCGTCAACCAGGGTGGCAGAGATCGTAGGAAGTTGCGCCTGAACCCCACCCAATTCGGGTGGGACGGTTTCAGGTCGCACTCAGGATGGCCGCTTTCCGGCAAAGCGTCGGTTCAGCGATGAAAGTCGCTCAGCTTGCGCGGCACGGCGGTCTTCTTCAGGGTCACGTAGCGCGGCAGACCGTCCTTGCCGTATGGCAGCGCTGCTTCGCCGCGAATCAGCGGCGCGAGATAGCGCCGTGCGGCAGCCGTGATGCCGAAGCCGTCGCGGGTGATGAAACTCTTCGGCATCTTCTTCTCGCGGTTGGCGATCTTCGTCAGCGGCGCCGCCTCGATCTTCCAGCGATAAGGTGCGTCGGCGGTGCGCACGATCACCGGCATGACCGCATTCATGCCCGCCAGCGCGTATTCCACCGCGGCCTTGCCCACCGCGTAGGCCTGGTCGGCGTCGACTTTCGAAGCGGCATGGCGCGCCGAGCGCTGCAGGTAGTCCGGCAGCGCCCAGTGGTATTTGTAGCCAAGCTTCTCCTTCACCAGTGCGGCCAGCACCGGCGCCACGCCACCGAGCTGCGCGTGACCGAAGGCGTCGCGCGTGCCCGCTTCTGCCAGGAACTGGCCGGCCGCGTTGCGCACGCCTTCGGAGGCGACCACGGTGCACCAGCCGACACGCTCGACCGTGGCCCTGACTTTTGCCAGAAAGGCCGCTTCGTCGAAGGCATTCTCGGGGAATAGGATGATGTGCGGCGGGGCATCGTTGCCCTCGCCGGCCAGGCCGGCGGCGGCCGCGATCCAGCCGGCGTGGCGCCCCATCACTTCAAGAATGAAGACTTTGGTCGAGGTCTCGGCCATCGAGGCCACATCCAGGCTGGCTTCCAGCGTGGAAATGGCGGTGTATTTCGCCACCGAGCCAAAGCCCGGGCAGCAGTCGGTAATCGCCAGATCGTTGTCCACGGTTTTCGGCACGCCGATGCAGCGAATGTCGTAGTTCATGGCCTTGCCCAACTGCGATATTTTCAGCGCGGTATCGGCTGAATCGTTGCCGCCGTTGTAGAGAAACCAGCGAATATCGTGGGCGCGGAACACCTCGATCAGCCGTTCGTACTCGGCGCGGTTTTCATCCAGCGACTTCAACTTGTAGCGGCACGAGCCGAATGCGCCGCCGGGGGTGTGGCGCAGGGCGGCGATGGCTGCGGCGGTTTCCTTCGAGGTGTCGAGCAGGTCCTCGCGCAGCGCGCCAAGAATGCCGTTGTGTGCCGCATAGACCTTCACGCCCTTGCGCCGTGCCGTTTCGATCACGCCGGCCGCGGTGGCATTGATCACGGCGGTGACGCCTCCGGACTGGGCGTACAGGAAATTGCCGGTGGGGCGGGAAGAACGGCGGCCAGGGCTCATGGGTTCCTCGACAGGGCTGGTGGGGCATGTGGGTGATGGGATGCAAACGCTTTGCACAACAGTCACTTGCGACTGTCTTCGGGTGATCGCCGTTTGACGGCACCCGGTGCAGCGGCTAATTTGGCGCACAATATCCGGGATATCGGACGGACTGCGGCAGTGTGCGGCAGTGCGTCGAACTTGTGGAGCATTATGCGACTCGTCCTACTTGGTGCGCCCGGTTCGGGCAAAGGCACGCAGGCAACCCGACTCAAGTCGGCGCTTGGCGTACCGCATATCTCGACCGGCGACATGCTGCGCGCCGCGGTGGCGGCGGGGACCGCGATGGGGCTGAAGGCCAAGGCCGTGATGGATGCCGGTCAGCTGGTGTCCGATGACATCCTGCTTGGCATGCTGGAAGAGCGGCTGGCCCAGGACGACGCCAGGGCGGGTTTCATACTTGACGGCTACCCGCGCAATCTCGCCCAGGCCGATGCGCTCGACCATCTGCTGGCCAAGCTCGGTCAGCCGCTGGACGCGGTGATCAAGCTGGAAGTGCCGAACGAGGCGATCATCGGCCGCTGCGAAATCCGCTTCAAGGCGGAAGGTCGCGCGGACGACAATCCCGATACGGTGCGCAAACGACTGTCGATCTATGCCGAGCAGACTGCGCCGGTCGCCGATTTCTACGCCAGCCGCGGCAAGTTGCAGGTGGTGGATGGCGTCGGCGAGCTGAGCGAAGTCACCGCGCGGGTCGAGCGGGCCCTGCAGAGCGAGCCGGTCGCCGCGAACGGCTGATATTTCCCGCTCCCGATGGGGCGGACTTCACGGAATCGTTCGGCATGCGTCTGCACATCCTCGGTATCTGCGGCACCTTCATGGGCGGCGTCGCAGCCCTTGCGCGCGAGCTCGGCCATACGGTCGAAGGCTCCGATGCCAATGTCTATCCGCCGATGAGCACCCAGCTGGAAGCGCTCGGCATCGCATTGATGAGCGGTTATTCGGCCAGCCATCTTCAGCCGGCGCCGGACAGCGTCGTGGTCGGCAACGCGATGACCCGTGGCAATCCTGCCGTCGAGTACATGCTTGATGCGTCACTGCGCTACATCTCCGGCCCGCAATGGCTGGGCGAGACGGTGCTGGCCGGGCGCGAAGTGCTGGCCGTGGCCGGCACGCATGGCAAGACCACCACCACCAGCCTGCTGGCGCATTTGCTGGAAAGCGCCGGGATGGCGCCGGGATTTCTGATCGGCGGGGTACCGGGAAATTTCGGGGTGTCGGCACGGTTGGGAGGCAAGCAGGTTTGCGCGGGCCCCGAACCCTCATCCAGCGCTGCGCGCCACCTTCCCCCGCAGGGAGAAGGATCTTTGGAACGGTCTTCGACCGCGCCTTTTGTCATTGAAGCGGACGAATACGACACCGCGTTCTTCGACAAGCGCTCGAAATTCGTCCACTACCGGCCGCGCATCGCGATTCTCAACAACCTCGAATACGACCACGCCGACATCTTTCCGGATGTCGCGGCGATCCAGCGCCAGTTTCATCATCTGGTACGCACCGTACCCGGCAATGGCCGGTTGATCGTCAATGCGCACGACGAGCGTCTCGCCGAAGTGCTGGCGATGGGTTGCTGGACCCCGGTGGAAACCTTCGGCATCGGTCGCGGTGACTGGCAGGCCAGTCTGGTCGAGGCGGATGGGTCGGTGTTCGAGGTCTGCCACCGCGGCGAGCGGATTGGCGAAGTGCGCTGGAGTTTGCTTGGCAACCACAGCGTGATGAACGCGCTGGCGGCCCTGGCTGCGGCAACCGCCGCTGGCGCCGAGCCGAAAGCGCTGCTGTCCGCGTTCGCCAGCTTCGAAAGCGTCAAGCGGAGAATGGAACTGGTCGGCGAAGTGAACGGCATGCGCGTGTACGACGACTTCGCCCATCACCCCACCGCCATCGCCACCACCCTGGCCGGCCTGCGTGCCAGCATGCCCGACGGCCGCATCCTGGTGGCGCTGGAGCCCCGTTCCAATTCCATGCGTCAGGGCGCCCATGCCGAGGCACTGGCGCCATCGCTGGTCGATGCTGATGCGGTGGTTTTCCTGCAGCGTCCGGAGTTGCCCTGGGATGCCCACCGGGTGACGGATGCACTGAACGGGCGGGGGACGAGTACGCCGACGGTCGATGCGCTGCTTGCCGCCTTGCACTCGCTGTCGAAGCCGGGTGATCAAGTGGTGTTCATGTCCAACGGCGGCTTCGAGAATGCACCACGGCGGTTCGTGGAGAGCCTGCGGCACAGCTGAGCGATCGGTGCGGTGACCCTGTCGACCGCTGTGGTTACACTCGACGGATGGTTGCCCAGTCCCGATCACCCTTCATCGAGATGCCCCTGTTTCCGCTTTCTTCGGTGCTGTTTCCCGGCGGACAGCTGCAGTTGCGCATCTTCGAGCCACGCTATGTCGATCTGGTGCGCGAGTGCACTCGCTACGGCACCGGATTCGGTGTCTGCTCTATCCTGCAGGGACACGAGACGGGCGCACCCGCGCTGCCGGCGGCGATCGGCACGATGGCCCGCATCCATGATTTTCATACCGACGAAAGTGGTTTGCTCGGCATCCTCGCGATCGGGACCCAGCGCTTCCGCGTGGCGCGCAGCCGCGCAAGATCCGACGGGCTGCTGCGTGGCGAAGTGGAAGTCTGGCAGGACGAGCCGGCCATGCCGGTCCCGGTGGAGTTCGCACTGTTGCAGAGCATTCTGGAGCGGCTTGTCGAAACCATGCGGCCGCACTGGCGCGAAGCCCCACGCAGCGCCTACGACGATGCCAGCTGGCTTGGACTGCGTCTTGCCGAATTGCTGCCGCTGGATCTTGCCGAACAACAGGCGATGCTGGAATTGACCGACCCGTTGCTGCGCCTGGCCGAATTGCGCGACATCCTGCCGCGTTTCCAGAAGGCCTAGGCATTACGCATTAGACTGAACAGCTCCACTATTCCTTTCCCAGGGAGCGGACATTCATGGATACGCTGGCCGGCAAGACCTTGTTCATCAGCGGTGCTTCGCGCGGCATCGGTTTGGCGATCGCGCTGCGTGCGGCGCGTGATGGCGCCAACATCGTGATCGCAGCCAAAAGTGGCGTGCCCAATCCGAAGCTGCCGGGCACCATCCATACCGCCGCCGCAGAAATCGAGGCGGCCGGTGGCAAGGCGCTGGCGTTGCAAGTGGACATCCGTGAAGAAGAACAGGTGGTGGCGGCTGCCGCACGGGCGGCTGACCACTTCGGTGGCATCGATATCGTGGTGAACAATGCCAGTGCGATCTGGCTGGCCGGCACCGCGGAAACACCGATGAAGCGTTTCGACCTGATGCAGCAGGTGAATACCCGTGGCACCTTTCTGGTCACGCGCAGTTGCCTGCCGTATCTCAAGCAGGCGGCCAATCCCCACGTCCTGATGTTGTCGCCGCCGCCCAACCTCGAGCCCAAATGGTTTGCCCCACATACCGCCTACACCATCGCCAAATACGGCATGAGTCTGTGCGTGCTGGGCATGAGCCCCGAGTTTGCGCCGCTGGGTATCGCGGTGAACGCATTGTGGCCGCGCACGGTCATCGCCACGGCCGCGATCGGCATGATCGATGGGGTGAAGGTCGAACACTGCCGCAAGCCGGAGATCGTGGCCGACGCCGCCCACGTGATCCTGACTCGCCCCGCAGGAAGTTACACAGGGCATTTCGCGATCGACGAGGAGGTACTTCGTGACGCGGGCGTCAGTGACTTTTCCGGCTACGCCGTGCAACCCGGCTCCCCATTGCTGCCCGATCTGTTCCTGGATTGATCCGCGGTGCTTCGATCCGGGACGGGTCCGGCGACAGGGCTCAGGCGGGCGCGTGTCGCCTCCGACTTGCCGTTGCTTCGATGAAATGGTTTGCCCCTTAACATCTTGCCCGCTTGTCCGGATGTATGTTATGTGATGTAGATCACACTTTTCTGCGGCCGAAGTTGCTCGCAAGGGGGCCGTGTCGGGTTTCAGGGCCCGACCATCGGGCGTGTCTTCCCGATACGCAGTTGCGACCTTGGGAAGGGGTCAAATGCCATGACAGTGGAGCGGGCATCAAGACGTTGCGTGGTCTGGTTCGGCCAGCCGACGGACATGGAGCGTGCATGTCTGGCAGACGCCGGATGGCGTACGCGGATTAGTGACGCACGACGGCCCGATGGCGTGGGCATGCGGCACGGGGACGTGGTGGTCGCGTTGGCCGATTTGCGTTGCGACACCTCTGACGCACTGCAGGCGATGGGGCAACTGATGGCGGAACATCGCTGGTTGCCATGGCTCGCCTTGATCTCCCGGCAGACCGCCGTCGATACCCGCGAGGTGGAGGAAATCCTGCAAGCGAGCGCGGAGTGCGTCACTTCGCCGGTCGACATGCAGCGCCTGATCGATACCCTCGAAAAACTCGGTGAAGGCCTGACCCCCATCGGCGAAGCAGGGGATCTGCTGCCGGGTATGACCGGAGCGCAGAGCCCGGTGATGCGCGCGACCGTGCTCAGTCTGCGCAAATACGCCAGCGTGGACTTGCCGGTGCTGATCATTGGCGAGACGGGCACGGGCAAGGAAGTGGCGGCGCACGCGTTGCACACCTTGTCGTCGCGTCATGAGCATCCGTTTGTCGCGATCAATTGCGGCGCCTTGCCGATCAATCTCGTGCAATCGGAACTCTTCGGGCACGAGCGCGGTGCATTCACCGGGGCCAATGCCAGGCGCATCGGACATTTCGAGGCCGCCGCGGGTGGTACGGTGTTTCTCGATGAAATAGGCGACCTGCCGCTGGATGCCCAGACCAGCTTGCTGCGTTTTCTGCAGGAGGGGACCCTCGAGAGGGTCGGCTCGAGTCAATCCATCAAGATGAACGTGCGGGTGCTGGCCGCCACCCACGTCGACCTCGAACAAGCCGTCTCGCAAGGCCGCTTTCGCGAGGACCTCTACTACCGACTCAACGTCCTGCGCTTGCGCATGCCGCCGCTGCGTGAGCGCGAAGGTGACGTCGAATTGCTCGCGCAGTGTTTCCTGGATGCATTCCGGCAGCGTCATCGCAGCTGCGCCCACGCATTTGGACAAGGTGCCCGCCAAGCCATGCGTGACTTCGGCTGGCCGGGCAATGTGCGGGAGTTGCTCAATCGGGTACAGCGTGCAGCCGTGGTCGCCGAAGGCAGCCTCATCACCGCAGCCGACCTTGATCTCGTCGGCACGCAGCCGGCCGAGGGGGCGAATTCCAGCCTCGACCTGAGCCGCGTGTCGGCCGAGCGCGCGGCGGTACTGCACAGCCTGCACGAAAGCCGCTACAACATCAGCGAATGCGCAAGGCGGCTCCACGTGTCCAGGGTCACGGTGTACCGCTTGCTGAAGAAGCACGCACTGGAACTGGAAAGCCTGCGCGCCCATCCCCGCGGGGTGTTCGCGGCAAAGTCGGCGCAAGCTCCGACCGAGCCCGACGAGCGTGGCTCGCCGACGAGTCGGAATATCCATGGCAAGCCGGCCAGCGGCGTTGCCCGCTGAAGGAGTGCCCCCCGACCCGCAGGGGACGGGCCGGGGGGTTCCTTTGGTGCCCGGCGACAGGGATAGCCGGGTTACCGCCCTCGTTCGCCGCGTGAGCGGCGTTCCGCATCACGGGGCGCGATGCCACCGTATTGCAGAGAAATGCTGCACTCGCCTGTGCGCTTCTCACTGTCCCGGTAACTCAGAGCAAACTGCGTGCCATGCATGCGGAAGCGTCTGACCATGCGCCATGCGACGACTTGCCTCGCGGCCGCTGGCCTCAGGTCGTGTCATGGCAGATACAGTCTGAAGAGAGGCGAGACTCGTCTGAATGGGCGAACCGCCCGCGGCGCCTGCATCGAGGCAAGTCTGTAACGGCTGAGATACAGTTCGCCGGCGTGTTACATCGCAGTGCTTCGGGTGAACGAGCCAGGCCAACAACCTGGGCGAACCGGCGGCCGGGCTTTACGATGCGCGCCACGGCGCGCCCATCATGGCCGTACGAATGAAGTCACCTTTCCGAGAAAAGCATGCACGAGCAATCTTCCGATCTGATCGAACTGGGCAAACGCTATTGGCTGCCGGTGTACAAGCCGCGCGAACTGGTGCTGGACCACGGCAAGGGCGCACGCGTATGGGATGCGGAAGGTCGCGACTACGTGGACTTCGGTGCCGGCATCGCGGTGAATGCGCTCGGTCATCAGGATCCGGACCTGTTGGCGGCACTGACCGGGCAGGCGAAAAAGCTGTGGCACAGCAGCAACGTCTTTTACACCGAGCCGCCGCTGCGTCTTGCCGCGGAACTGGTGGAGGCATCCGGCTTCGCCGAACGCGTGTTCCTGTGCAATTCGGGCGCGGAGGCGAACGAGGCGGCGATCAAGCTGGTTCGCCAATGGGCGGCCGGAAAGGGTCGTTTGCCGGAACAGCGAAACATTCTCACTTTCTTCGGCTCATTCCACGGCCGCACTCTGGCGACGGTCAC
Organism: Rhodanobacter sp. TND4EL1; assembly: GCF_054061035.1. NCBI lineage: Bacteria > Pseudomonadati > Pseudomonadota > Gammaproteobacteria > Lysobacterales > Rhodanobacteraceae > Rhodanobacter > Rhodanobacter sp. TND4EL1. Next base: position 4,427 of record NZ_JBSSDT010000004.1, on the reverse strand, counting down.
CGCCACGGCGCAGCCGAAATACCAGGCCGGCTATGAGCCTTTGCCAGCCGGTTTCATCCATTCGGCCTTCAATGATGTCGAAGCGCTGGAAGCGACGTTCGCCACCCACCCCATCGCCGCAGTGATGCTTGAGCCGGTGCAGGGCGAGGGCGGCGTACTGCCTGCGGCACCGGGTTTCCTGAGGCGTGTTCGCGAGTTGTGTGATGAGCACGACGCCTTGCTGGTGCTGGACGAGATCCAGTGCGGCATGGGCCGTACCGGCGCACTTTTTGCCCACACGGATGATGGCATCACGCCAGACATCGTGACGCTGGCCAAGGCGCTGGGCTGCGGCTTTCCGATTGGCGCGATGCTGGCCGGACCGAAGGTGGCCGAGGTGATGCATTACGGCTCCCACGGCACCACCTTCGGCGGCAATCCGCTGGCGGCCGCGGTGGCCCGCGTCGCGCTGGCCAAACTGGGTTCTGCGGCGGTACTGGCCAATGTGGAGCGGCAGGCGAACAACCTGCGCGCCGGGCTGTTGCGCATCGATCACGAATTGAATCTGTTCGATGAGGTGCGTGGACGCGGCCTGATGATCGGTGCGGTGCTGGCTGCGCACCATCGGGGCAAGGCCGGCGTCATTCTCGATCACGCAGCCGCCCACGGTCTGTTGCTGCTGCAGGCTGGCCCCGACGTGCTGCGTTTTGTTCCGCCACTGACGATCACTGACGAGGAGCTGGCCGATGGCCTTGCCCGTCTGCACGCGGCATTGAGCGATTTCGCGGCAAGCTCAGACAATCCATAACCCGGAGTTGGTGATGAAATATCTGCACACCATGGTGCGCGTGCGCGATCTGGAGGCCTCCTTGCGTTTCTATTGCGAAGGTCTCGGTTTGCGCGAAGTGCGGCGCACGGAAGTTCCCGAAGGCAAGTTCACCCTGGTATTCCTGAGTGCCGCGGAGAGTCCCGAGGCCGAGATCGAGCTCACCTTCAACTGGGGTTCGCAGGAGGATTACGGGACCGCCCGCAACTTTGGCCATCTCGCATTTCGTGTTGACGATATCTATGCGACCTGCCAGCGGTTGCAGGACATGGGCTGCATCATCCATCGTCCGCCGCGCGACGGCCACATGGCCTTCGTGCGCTCACCCGATCTGATCTCGGTCGAGCTGTTGCAGGAAGGCCACTTGCCGCCGCGCGAGCCGTGGGCGTCGATGCCCAATACCGGCGAGTGGTGATTCAGCCCTTCGCCTCGCGCAATGCGCCGCGTGCGGCCTCGAGGGTGTCGGCGATGTCCTGGTCGCTGTGTGCGCTGGACATGAAGCCGGCCTCGAACGCGGACGGGGCAAGATAGACACCACGCTTCAGCATGCCGTGGAAGAAGCGGTTGAACAGTGCCGTATCCGCCGCCGTCGCCTGAGCAAAGGTGCTGACCTTCTCCGCGGTGAAGAACAGCCCGTACATGCCGCCCACGCGATTGGTGCTGAACGGTACGCCTTCGCCGTCGGCAACCGACTGCAGCCCGTCCGTCAGCAGGCGGGTGCTCGCGGACAGTTGCTCGTGGAAGCCGGGTGCCTGGATCAATTCCAGCATGGCCAGGCCCGCTGCCATCGCCACCGGATTCCCGCTCAGCGTGCCCGCCTGGTAAATCGGGCCGGCCGGGGCAATCTGCTCCATCAACTCGCGCCGACCGCCATAGGCTCCCACCGGCATGCCGCCGCCGATGATCTTGCCGAAGGTAGTCAGGTCCGGGGTCACGTTGTAGTGCGCCTGCGCGCCGCCCAGCGCGACGCGGAAGCCGGTCATCACTTCGTCGAAGATCAGCAGTGCGCCGGACTGCGTGCACAGCTCGCGCAAGCCCTGCAGATAGCCGTCCACCGGCAATATGCAGTTCATGTTGCCGGCGACCGGTTCGATGATCAGTCCAGCGATGTCGTGGCCGTGTTGGGCGAAAAGGACCTTGGCGGCATCGAGATCGTTGTAGGGCAAAGTCAGGGTCAGGTCGGCGTTTGCCTTGGGCACGCCCGGCGAGGTGGGCACGCCGAAAGTGAGGGCCCCGGAGCCGGCCTTGACCAGGAAGCTGTCGCCGTGACCGTGGTAGCAGCCCTCGAACTTCACGATCTTGCTGCGGCCGGTGGCGCCGCGGGCGAGGCGGATCGCCGACATCGTGGCCTCCGTGCCCGAGTTCACCATGCGCACCATGTCGATGGAGGGAATCAGACGCGTGATGGTCTCGGCCATGACCACTTCGGCCTGGCACGGGGTGCCGAACGAAAGGCCGTGCTTCACGGCGCGCTCCACCGCTTCGCGCACGAACGGGTGATTGTGTCCGACGATCATCGGCCCCCAGGAGCCGACATAGTCGATATAGCGATGGCCCTCGACGTCCCACAGGTACGCGCCGTCCGCGCGCTCCGTGAAGAACGGTTCGCCGCCCACGGATTTGAACGCACGCACCGGTGAGTTCACGCCGCCGGGCATCAGGGGCAGGGCGCGCTGGAAGAGTTCGTGGTTGGTCGTCATGCAGGTTCTCGATCGGAGGAGTACAGGTCGGTGAAACGTTGGGCCGCTGCTCGAACATCGGTGGTGGCGAAGACTGCCGCCACCACGGCCAGACAGTCGGCGCCTGCTTCAACCAGTGACCGTCCATTGTCCGGCGTGATGCCCCCGATCGCCACTCGCGCGATTCCCAGCGCGGCGCTTTGCCTCAGCAGCTCCAGCGGGGCAAGGGAAGCCAGGGGTTTGGTCGACGACGGGAAAAACGCACCAAATGAGACGTAGCTTGCGCCGGCGCGAGTAGCGGCCTCGGCGCGGGCCAGCGAGTCATAACAGGACACGCCGATGATCGCCTGCTCGCCCATCACGCGTCTTGCGGCAGCCGGATCTTCATCACCGCCCAGGTGCACGCCCCCGGCGCCGACCTCGACCGCCAGCGCCATATCGTGATCGATGATCAGTGGCACGTCGTGGGCGCGGCACAGTTGTGCCAGCGCCAGGGCTTCAAGGTGTCGCCGCGGGGTATCGCGGCTGAGGTCGCGGTACTGCAGCATCCGCGTGCCACCCTCGAGTGCCAGTGCCGCGACCTCGAGCAAGTCGGCTCGCGGCCCGTCGGTGACGGCGTAAAGTCCGCGGAATAGGGGTGTTCTGAACGTAGTCAAAGCATCATCTCCTGGGGGCGAGAACGGGAGCCTTCACAACTCGTGCTTTCGCATTGATGGGCGAGTTGAGAGAATGTTCCATTCCCTTGCGATCCGAAGAAAACCGACCATGAGCCAGAGTTCCAGCGAAACCGCCGTGCGCAAATGGATGTGCGTGGTATGTGGCTATATCTATGACGAAGCCCTCGGCGTTCCCGACGAAGGCATTCCTGCCGGCACCCGCTGGGAAGACGTGCCTGATACCTGGACGTGTCCGGACTGCGGCACCACCAAGGATGACTTCGAGATGATCGAGCTCGACTGAACGCCCATCCCTGTCACCAAATGGCCCGATCCTGTCAGCATGCGGACCGGGCCGGCTGCTTTGATGTTCCTGCGCCCGATCAGTGGCGCGCCACACGGGAACGCCTCTCATGCAGCAGTTCATTCCTTTCGAAGATGACTGGGACGCGCTGGAAAACCTGCGTCCTGAAGACCTGATTCCTTTCCGCGTCGATCTGCTTGATCCGATCGAGCCAAGTGCTCAGCGCACTTCGCCGAGATCCGCATCAATCTTCAACACGTCTCCAGCCTTGAACCCCATGCGCCGAGCCGTGCCCGCCGGCAGCTCCAGAACATAGATGGCTGGCGCGGCACTGGGATAGACCGGGCACGGATCAGCGGTGCAGGGCGGCACGTCCTGCTGGACCGAAACCAGTTTCCTGTCCTCGTTGAAGTAGAGGATATCCAGCGGAATGAGCGTGTTCTTCATCCAGAACCCCTGCGGCCCGATCACCGGGAACGCAAACAGCATTCCGTGGTCCGCCGCCAGCGTGGTGCGCATCATCAGCCCGCGCTGGCGGCTTTCGTCATTGGTAGCCAGCTCGACCGAGAAGCGATGCCCGCCCAGTTCGACCGCGGCCGCCGCTGAGTTTGTCCTTGCGCTGCAGGAGCCGGCGGCCAGCAGCAACGGGATCAATGTCAGCCATCGTTTCATAGCATCCTCATCAGATACGGAAGACAGGCTTATGAGTGTAGTGCCGCCTCGGAAGCCCCTGTACGGAAAAAGTCGCGAAAAAATGGCTCGCCCCCCTTCCAAGATGCGCTGCCCGGCGCTATGATTCACGCCCCTTCGACGAGGCGTCCTCTTGCGAAGGCTCCTGCTTCAAAACCACCCCGAAAAAAGCTTCAACAAGGGTGTTGACGAACAGGAAAAGCGATGTAGAATGGGCGGCTCACCTAGGACGAAACGTCTTGGGGCGCAAACCGGAAACGGGATGCAAGCGAACGATCTTTGACAGTGTGCGC
>NZ_JBSSDT010000003.1:0-475362 GCF_054061035.1 Rhodanobacter sp. TND4EL1 | reverse complement strand
GTAATAGATCGGCGCGGCGATCACGCCGGGCAGGCCGAAGGCGGCTTCCATCAGCAGCATCGCCACCAGCAGCTCCCACGCGCGGGCGCGGATCTGGGTGCCAACGATGCGCGCGTTGAGGAAGTATTCCAGCTTGTGGATCAGGATCAGGAACACCAGCGCCGCGATACCCACGCCCAGCGATACCGACAGTCCCGCCACGGCGATCGCGGTGTTCGAGATCAGGTTGCCCAGCACGGGCAGCAGGCCGACCACGAAGGTCACCACCACCAGGGTCTTGGCCAGCGGTACGTGGATGCCCATCAGCGGCAGCACGCCGAGCAGGAAGATCGCGGTGAACACGGTGTTGATCAGCGAAATCTTGATCTGCGCAAACACGATGTTGTGGAACGCGTCGCCCAGACGCTGGCAACGCAGGCTGAGCGCCGCCGACAGCGGCCCCATCTGGTGAGTCGGACGCGTGCGGCTGAGCGCCACGATCGCGCCGAGCACCAGGCCGATGATGATGTGCACGAACACGCGCACGGCGCCCTTGCCGGCCAGCTGCAAGGTGCCGGCGTGCTTGCGTGCCAGCTCGACCGCACCCACCCGCAGGTCATCGACACTGTCCGGCAGGTTGTTCACCAGGATCGGCGGCAACTGCTGGCGCGCCTTTTCCACCAGCGGCATCAGTTGTTCCTGCCACAACAACTGCGGATTGCCGACCTCGCTGTGAAACAGGCTGATCGCGCCCAGGATCAACAGGATCAGCAAACCCACCACCACGGCACCGAGAACCGCCACGACCACCATGCGCGCACGGTCCCCGGAAATGCGCCGGCCCAGCAGCGGCACCATCGCCTGGACCAGCTCGAACACCAGCAGCCCGGCCAGCAGCGCCGGCAGCAGATGGATCTCGATGACCAGCAGCAAGGCCGCGGCAGCCAGCACGTAGCTCGCGTAACGAATGGTCGGCGATGGCGTGCGCAAAACGGGCAGGAATGGATCCATGCGTGGGCGGAACCAGGGATGCGGGGGCGCCAGTCTGTCAGCAGCCCGGCCTTGCTGCCAGCCCCGCCATGGGACTGTCGTAGACTTCGTTCATGCTGCTGCACCTGTTTGCCTCGCCGAAGGATTTTCCCGATGTCATTGCGCCTGCCCACCACCCTGCTCGCGTTCGCCCTGCTGGCGGGTTGCGCCACCGTGCCGAAACCCGCTCCAGTCATCCCGGCGGTCACGCCGACGCCGGCCGCCGCGCTCCAGGTCGCCGCCAACGACAACCTCAATGCCGTGGCGTGGAGTCAGAATGCGGTCGAACACGACCTGATCTACCTGCAGACCTATCGCGACGCCCAATCGCGCCTGTTGACCGCGCTGCATGACCGGCACTGGGATGCGCTGGCCAAGAGCGATCGCACCACGCCATTGAAAGGGCTCAAGCCGGCGGTGATCCTGGATATCGACGAAACCGTGCTGGACAACTCGCCGTTCGCCGCCCGCATGATCCAGGGCGGCCGCGAATACAACGAGGCCGAGTGGGCGGCGTGGTGTCGCGAAGAGATCGCCCGGGCACTGCCCGGCGCCGTGGAGTTCACCCAGTTCGCCGCCAAACACGGCATCGCGGTGATCTACATCTCCAACCGTGCCAAGGATCTGGACCAGGTCACCTTGGCCAATCTGCGCAAGGTCGGCCTGCCGGTGAGCGGGCCGGAGTCGTTCCTCGGCCTCGGCACCGTGGTCGACGGCTGCGAACAGGCAGGCTCGGACAAAGGCTGCCGCCGCCAGTTGATCGCCAGGCACTATCGCGTCTTGATGCAGTTCGGCGACCAGGTCGGCGATTTCATCGATGTGCCACTGAACACCGTGGACGGACTACACAAGGCGGTCGCCGACTATCTGCCGTGGATCGGCACGCGCTGGTTCGTGCTGCCCAACCCCACGTATGGTGCGTGGGAGGCCGCCATGTTCGGCAACGACTGGTCCGAATCACCCCAAGAGCGCCGACGGAAGAAGATTGACGCCTTGCACGCACACTGATGTAGCTAGCTAAATCAATAACTTGCAGAACAAAAGAAAAGTGTTGCCTCAGCTTCTGCGAATCGTTAAGATCTCGTGTGCCAACACCTGCTGACCAAATGATTTGCAGGCAAGGCCATTTCCCTTCCGGCTCTGCCGGATTTCCCCGCGAGGCCAACGCCCGCGGGGTTTTCTTTTTGGGGCGGTCGCAAAATCCTGCGCCCGCCCTTGTCTCGACCTCGCCGCGACCCTAACCTTGCGCGCTCAACCGCCAGGCGGCGTTCCTGCGTCCGCCCTTTTGCGAGAACCGAATCGATGCGCCTGCCCTCCTTGCGTCACCTCCTGCTGCCCCTGTTCGCCACCATGCTGCTGGCCGCCTGCCACGGCAAGGACGATCCTGCGCAGCCGGGCGGCAGCACGCCGGAGGCGGCGCTGCAGTCGTCGGTCGACCTGCTGAAGACCGGCAACATCAACGGTTTGTGGAAGCACCTGTTGCCACCGGCGGACTACGCCAACATGCGTTCGGATTGGGCGTTGCAGCAGCGCCAGGCGCAGCCGGCCAGCGCGGCACAGCGCGCGCGTTTCACCGACAGCATGCAGAAACTGACCGCGCCGGGCGCGGAAAGCACGCTGTATGCCGAACTGCAGCCGAAGCTGGCCGCCATGCAGCAGCAATACCAGGATCAGGTTCCCGTGCTGCTCAGCGTGGGCGAAGCGCTCCTCAAGCGTTCGATCGCCCAGAGCCAGACCCTGGCGCAGGCACAGAAAACCCAGGCGGACAGCGTGCTGGACGCCTTGCTGCCGTGGGCGCAGCAGGCGCCGTGGTTCGACCAGGCGCGCGCGAAACAGGCGATCGGCGTGGCCGTGGCCACTGCGCGCAAGCTGGACCTGAAGGATCCCGACCAGTTGCAGACCCTCGACTTCGACACCAGCATGACCAAGTACGCCACCGCTTGGGTCGGCCTCAAGCAGCTGCTGGCGATCTACGGCCTGCCGATTGACCAGACGCTGGATTCGGTCCGCTTCACGCCGGTTTCCAACGGCAACGGCCATGCCGTGGTGAAGATCGACTACACCCTGCTCGGCAAGCCGCAGTCGACCGAGGCGTCGATGGTCGAGGAAGGCGGTCGCTGGTACAGCGAAGACCTGCTGCAGAATGCCCGCCGCTCGCACCAGCAGTTGCAGCAGCAGGCAGCGGTCGCGGCCACCGCGGCCGTCGCATCCCGTCCCGTAACAAAAGACTGATCCGGGCACCCGTTAGAATAGGCCGATGCCCATGATCAGTACCGCGGATGCTCCGGCCCGCCAAACCGCACCCTGGTGGTTCAACCTTGCCGGCCAGTTGCTGCAGCCCTGGGTTCGCATCCGCCGTGATCCGGCCGAACCGGCGACCCTGCTGCAGGCCGGCGTGCCGGTCTGCTATGTGATTGAGAGGGACGGTTTCTCCGACGCGCTGATCCTGCAGCGCGCCTGCCGCGAAGCGGGCCTGCCCAGTCCGATGCAGGCGTTGTCCGGCACCCGCCGACGCCGCTCGGTGTTCGCACTGACGCGTCGTGACGGCTGGATCTTCGGGCGCAATCGCAAGCGCGCGGCCAGCGAACCGCTGCGCCAGCTGGTGCATTCGCTGGAAGGCCGGCCCGAACTCGACGTGCAGCTGGTACCGGTATCGATCTATGTCGGCCGCGCGCCCAGCCGCGACTCCGGCTGGTTCCGCGTGCTGTTCTCCGAAAACTGGGTGATGGTCGGCCGCTTCCGGCGCATGTTGGCGCTGCTGCTGAACGGTCGTGACACGGTGGTGCATTTCTCCGCGCCGGTGTCGCTGCGGCACATGCTCGACGAGTCCGGCACGATTGCGCCGGAGCGGTTCGCGCGCAAGGTCGCCCGCGTGTTGCGCACCCACTTCCATCGCATCCGCGCGGCCGTGATCGGCCCCGACCTGTCGCACAAGCGCACCGTGGTCGATGCGGTGCTGAACGCCGAACCGGTGCGCGCGGCAATTGCGGCCACCGCCGCCAAGGAAAAGATCAGCCAGGCCAAGGCCTGGCGCAAAGCCCACAAGCTGCTGCTGGAGATCGCCGCCGACTATTCGCACCCGGTGGTGCGCTCGGCCTCGTTTCTGCTCAGCAATTTCTGGAACAAGTTGTACGACGGCATTGCCATGCACCACTTCGACAAGGCCCGCGCCGCCGCGCCCGGCCACGAAGTGATCTACGTGCCTTGCCACCGCAGCCACACCGATTACCTGTTGATGAGTTACCAGCTGCACGTGTCAGGCGTGGTGGTGCCGCACATTGCCGCGGGCGTGAACCTCAACCTGCCGGTGATCGGCTCGATCCTGCGCCGCGGCGGCGCGTTCTTCCTGCGCCGCAGCTTCCGTGGCAACGCGCTGTATTCGGTGGTGTTCAACGAATACGTGGCGCAACTGATCGATCGCGGCGTACCGATGGAGTACTTCATCGAAGGTGGCCGCTCGCGCACCGGGCGCCTGCTGGCACCGCGCGCCGGCATGCTGGTGATGACGGTGCGCGCGTTCCTGCGGGCGCCGCGTCGGCCGGTGTTGTTCCAGCCGGTCTACATCGGCTATGAAAAGCTGATGGAAGGTGCCTCCTACGCCGGCGAACTGAGCGGCAAGGCGAAGGAAAAGGAATCACTGATCGGTCTGCTGCGCGGCCTCAAGGTATTGCGCCAGCGCTATGGCCATGTGGCACTGAATTTCGGCGAGCCGATCGAGCTGACCCCGTTGCTGGACGCCGCCAGCAGCGACTGGCGCAGTGCGGGCGCGGACTCCGACGCCAAGCCGGAGTGGCTGAATGCCGTCACCGATCAGCTGGCCGAACAGATCCAGATCAACATCAACCGCGCCGCCGACGTCAATCCGATCAACCTGCTGGCGCTGGCCCTGCTGGCCACGCCGAAGCACGCGATGGCCGAAAGCGACCTGCTCACCCAGCTGGAACTGAGCAAGTCGATGCTGGAGGAATTGCCGTATTCGGACCGGGTCACGCTGACCCCGATGAATCCGGCCGCGATCATCGCCTACGGCGAACAGATGGCATGGATCCAGCGCGTGCAGCACCCGCTCGGCGACGTGCTGACGGTGAACGCCGAACAGGCCGTGCTGCTCAGCTATTTCCGCAACAACGTGCTGCACCTGAACGCCACCGCCGCCTGGGTGGCCTGCTGCTTCCTCAACAACCGGCGCATGGCGCGTGCCTCAGTGCTGCGACTGGGTCGGATCATCTATCCGTTCATCCAGGGCGAACTGTTCCTGCCGTGGGATGCCGATGGTTTCGTGCAGCAACTGGAAGCCACCATCGATTTCTTCGTGCGCCGCGGCCTGCTCGAGTGCACCAACGAGGGCCGCAGCCTCGAACGCAGCCCCGGCCAGGACGATGGCGCCTTCCAGCTCAAGGTGATCGCGCGCAGCCTGATCCAGGCGTTCGAGCGCTACTACATCACCATCGCCGCGCTGGCCAAGAACGGTCCGCACACGATGAGCGGCGGCGAGCTGGAAAGCGCCTGCACGCTGACCGCGCAACGGCTTTCCCTGCTCAACGAACTGAGCGCGCCGGAGTTCTTCGACAAGGCGTTGTTCCGCGGCTTCATCCAGAAGCTGCGCGAACGTCGCATCGTGTGGACCGACCCCGAAGGCAAGCTCGATTACGACAGCGCGCTGGACGCCATGGTGCGCGATGCGCGGGTGATCCTGTCGCGTGAGGTACGCCACTCGATCCTGAAGATCACGCCCGGCGGCGACAAGGAAGCGGTGCCCGACGAGCCAGTCGAAGTCGCTGAGGTCCCGGCGCCGACGGCCACCCTGCCCGAGGACGCTTCCGCCAGCGACCTGCATCAGCGCCATGTCGACGCCGAGCGGCACGAACACGAACGGCGCAGCGGCGACGACCGCCGCGTCGTGCCGCCCGACGCCTGACAACGGCGTTCCTGTAGCATTGCCAGCCATGAACGAACAGCCCAAGACCCCGCCCGAATCGACCACCCACTTCGGCTTCCGCGACGTGCCGGTCGGCGACAAGCAGAAGCTGGTCGGCCAGGTGTTCACTTCGGTCGCACGCAGCTATGACCTGATGAACGACCTGATGTCGTTCGGCACCCATCGCCTGTGGAAACGCCATTTCGTGGCCACCAGCGGCGTGCGCCGTGGCGACCGCGTGCTCGACCTCGCCGGCGGTACCGGCGATATCGCAGCGCTGCTGAAACCGGTGGTCGGTGAGCAGGGCGACATCGTGGTCGGCGACATCAATGCCGCGATGCTCGGCGTCGGCCGCGACCGCATGACCGACCGCGGGCTGGTTTCCGGGCTGCGCTGGGCCCAGCTCAACGCCGAGGCGCTGCCGTTCCCGGACAACAGCTTCGACGCGGTGACGATGGCCTTCGGCCTGCGCAACGTCACCGACAAGGAGAAGGCACTGGCCGACATCTGCCGCGTGCTGAAGCCCGGCGGTCGTGCGCTGGTGCTGGAATTCTCGAAGGTGCAGAGCGAGCTGTTCAGCAAGCTCTACGACTTCCACTCGTTCAGGATCCTGCCGAAGCTCGGCCAGCTGTTTGCCGGCGACGCCGACAGCTACCAGTACCTGGCCGAATCGATCCGCAAGCATCCGGATCAGGAAGCCCTGAAGGGCATGATGGAACGCGCCGGCTTCGGCCGCGTCGAGGTACGCAACCTCACCAACGGCGTCGTGGCGATCCATCGCGCCTACAAGTTCTAGCCGCGCGGGCATGGGCCCGGGCTGATCCAGATCAGTGGCTCGCCGCCACGCGCGGCGTATGTTGGGCTCCCTTTCCCAGCGAGTCCGGCCCCATGTCCCCCGATCTTGTTTCCGATCAGAACACCCACCTTTTCGACGCGCGCGGGGTGGCCCGCCGCTTCCGTCACTCGGCGATCTTTGGCGCCATCGGCGCGCTGCGCTCGGGCGAGACCATGCGCTTCGTCAACGATCACGACCCGATCCCGCTGATCGCGCAGTTGCGCGAGCGCCTCGGCGACAATCTCAGCGTGACCTATCGCCAGCGCGATGCCGAAGCGGTGGTGATCGACTTCGGCATCAGCGGCATGCCGCTCGAGTGATGCGCTACCCGAGCTTCTTCGACCAGGCGCCGGTGATCACCCTGCGTGACCCCCTGGCGGCACTGCTTGGGGCCGCCGAAGACGGCTTGATCGACTACCACTACATCGATGCCGTGCGCCTGGCGGGTCATTCCTGCCCCACCGTGGCCGGTGCCTGGCTGATGGCGCGTGCCGCGCTGCGCGCGCTGTATCCGGACGGTCCCGCCGAGCGCGGCGGCGTCACCGTGGAGATGGCCGGCGCGGAAGACGACGGTGTCAACGGCGTGATCACCCAGGTGTTCACGCTGGTCACCGGGGCAGCCGGCGGCAATGGCTTCCACGGCATTGCCGGCCAATTCGCGCGGCAATCGCTGTTGCGCTTTTCCACGCTGGCAGGCGACACCGGCTTGCGCATCCATCGGCGCGACAGCGGCCAAGGCATCTCGGTGCAACTGGACATGAGCAACGTACCCGCGCCGGCCAACCTGCGCCCCTTGCTGGGCGCAGCACTCGACCCGCACGCCACGCCGCAACAACGGGCGGCCTTCGGACAGGCCTGGCAGGCTCGCGTGAAATCTCTGCTACTGGAGCATGCGGACGACCCGGCCGTGGTCCGCGTGACTGCACTGGCCTGACTGCCACGGCGGCAGCGCAACCACCCTCAGTCCGCCGGCAGGCGCAGATCCTGGCACACCGTGCCTGATTGTCGCGCGTCCCGCTCGTGCTCCTCGTCGCGCCAGCTCTCCCGCAACGCTGCCGCATACCAGCGGCGCATGCCGGGCAGCGCCAGCAGGCGCCGGGCATAATCCGACGCCGCCGCGCCCAGCGTCAGCCCATAAGTCTGGATGCGGAATGCGACCGGTGCGAAGAATGCATCGACTGCGCCGAACCGCGGCCCGGCCAGGAACGGCCCGCCGAATCGCGCCAGCCCCTCGCTCCACAATTCGTCGACACGGGCAAGGTCGGCTTGCAACGCGGCCGGCAACGCGGCGGGAAGGCGGATGCGCAAACCGCAATTCATGCCGCACTGATTGCGCAAGGCGGCAAACCCGGCGTGCATCTCCGCGGCGGCGCAGCGCGCCCAGGCACGCGCATCCGCTTCAGACGGCCAGACGTCCGCATGCCGTTCGGCCAGATACTCGGCGATGGCCAGCGAATCCCATACCACGCGGTCGCCATCGTGCAGGCACGGCACCTTGCCGTTCGGCGAGAAGGCACGAAACGCCTGCCAGCTGGCGCCGTTGCCCTGGGCGAACGCCACCTGCTGTTCCTGGAAGGCAATGCCCAGTTCGCTGAGCAGCAGCCACGGCCGCAGCGACCAGGAGGAATGGTTCTTGTTGGCAATGTAGAGCTGGTACATGGCGCTCAACCCCCAGGATACGAGTCAGTTCTGTTTGCAGGTTTCGATCGGCGGCACGCCCGGGACGAGCCGCCGCCGCGTATTCGCCAGCACCACACCGCCCACGGTCACTGCACCGCCAACCAGGATCAGCGCACTCGGTACCTCGCCCAGCCACAACCAGCCGATCAGCAGCGCAATCGGCGGTGACAGGTAGATGAAGCTGCTGACCCGGGATGCCGACGCACGGTGCACCGCCATGTTCCAGGCCAGATAGCCGACGAAGGTCGGCGCCACGCCCAGCCACAGCAGCGCCGCGATCCGGTGCCAGCTGGCATGACCCAGGGCCAGCGGCAGATCCCAGCCAAACGGCAGCGCTGCCAGCGTGCCGGCAAAAAAGGTGAAGGCGGTGACACCGAGCATGCTGTTGCGTGCAAACAGCAGCTTCTGCCCCACGAAATAGATGGCGGACACCGCCACGCAGACCAGCACCAGCAGGGCTTTCGGATCCACCTCGATCCGTTGACCGCTGGCCAGCACCACCAGCACGGTGCCGGCCAATGCGATCGTCAGGCCAATCCATGTGCGCAAGGCCAGCCGTTCGCGCAGCCACAACGCCGACGTCACGGCCGTGGCAGCCGGCACCAGCGAAATCAGGATCGACGCCGTGCCGCTGGCGATCCGGGTCTCGGCGTAGTTGAGGCACACGTGATACGTGGTGAGGCCGAGCATGCCAAGCACGGCCAGCGCCGGCCAGTCGCGGCGCGGCGGCAGCGCTACCCGTCGAATGCGCAGCAGCAGCGCAAAGCAGCACGAACCGATCAGCAGCCGGGCAAAGGCGATTTCGCCCGGCGTGAAATCCGGCAACGCATAGGCGATCGCCGCATAGGCCGACGACCAGGTCAGCAAGGCGATCGCGATGGCCAGCAGGGCGCGGCCATCGAGACGTTCGGCGTTATCCATCGGGGGAGATCCGGCACAGGGGACTGCGCATCCTAGTCTTGTCATGGCGGGCGGGGAATAATGAGCTTTGTTTCACCGGGCAAATCGTCGTGGGTCCAGCGGTTCCCGCCGCCCGGTGATGACGGTACCCACATCGGCTGACTCGGTCCGCCCCGGCCGGGCGACCGACACGCGTCCCAGCCGTGCCAAACCATGCAATCCAGCGAGCCCTCCATGACCGACAAGCCCGAACAGTCCGCGAACAACGACGGCGCGCCCGCCAACCCCGAGCGTCGTCGCCTGCTCGGCGGCATCGCGATGGCCGGTGCCGCGCTCACCGTGACCGGTTGCAAGCCGTTTGGCGAACGCAGTGCCCCCTCGACGTCGAATGAAGCCGCGGCGGCACTCGATGCGCAGCTGCGCCGGCACATCAAGCACGTGGTGGTGCTCTACGCCGAGAACCGCAGCTTCAACAATCTGTTCGCCCACTATCCCGGCCTGGCGCAGCCGCTGCAGTCACTCGATTCGCCCGCATATCGCCAGCGTGACCGCGACGGCAGCCTGTTCAGCGAATTGCCGCCGATATGGGGTGGGCTGGCACCACGCGAGCAGATCCTGAAGGGACGCCGCTACCAGATCGACGAAGATGCCATCACCGGCTTGCCAAACCGGCCCTTCGCGCTGCGCACGCCCGAGGGTGAAGCGCTGCCGCAGGACGTGATCACCCGCGACCTGATCCACCGCTTCTACGAAAACCAGCAGCAGATCAACGGCGGCAAGAATGACGGCTTCGTGGCGTGGGGCAACACCGGCGCCATGACGATGGGCCATTACGGCGACAACGCGGCGAACCTGCGCCTGTGGAAGCTGGCCACGCAATTCACCCTGTGCGACAACTTCTTCATGGGCGCCTTCGGTGGTTCCTTTCTCAACCATCAATATCTGGCCGCTGCGCAACCGCCGTATTTCCGCGACGCCGACCAGCACCCGGCGAGGATCCAGATCGCCACCGTCGAGGGTGACGATCCCGCCGGCACCCGCCTTGTGCTGGCCGAGGATTCGCCCGCCAGCGCCATGCAGGGCCGGCCGAAATTCGCCTCGCGCGATGCGCTCACGCCGGACTTCTGGGCGGTGAACACCATGGGCCCGGCCTACGCACCGGCATTCAGTCACGACAAGCACGATCCGCAACTGGCCAACCTGGAGGACCACAGCACGCTGCCGCCCCAGGTGCACGCCACCATCGGCGACGCCTTGTCCGATGCGGGTGTCGACTGGGCCTGGTATGCCGGCGGCTGGCAGCTGGCGCTGGACGGCCATGGCGAGGGCGACCACAAGGCTTTTCCGGAAGTGCCCAACTTCCAGATCCATCACCAGCCGTTCAATTACTTCCGCAATTTCGCACCCGGCACCCCCGCACGCCGGGCACATCTGCGCGACGCCGGCGTGGGCAGCCATGCCGACAGCAATCATTTCATCGCGGCGATTGAAGCCGGCACGCTGCCGCCGGTATCGTTCTACAAGCCGCAGGGCGACCTCAACATGCACGCCGGCTACTCCAGCGTGGAGGCCGGCGACGAGCATCTGGCGCAGGTGGTCGAAGCGCTGCAGGCCAGTCCGCTGTGGCCCAACATGCTGGTGGTGATCACGGTCGACGAGAACGGCGGCTGGTGGGATCACGTGGCGCCGCCCACCGGCGACCGCTGGGGACCGGGTTCGCGCATTCCCGCGCTGGTCGTGTCACCGTTCGCAAAGAAGGGCTTCGTCGACCACACGATCTACGACACCGGCTCCATCCTGCGCTTCATCACCCGCCGTTTCGGCCTGCGCCAGTTGCCCGGCCTGAAATTGCGCGATGCCTCGATGATTGCCGCCGGCGGACCGCCGCCGGGCGACCTGACTGCCGCATTGCAATTCACCTGATCCAAGGAAAGCCCATGCGCGATCTGTATCCCGCCATCGAACCCTACAAGACCCACCACCTCGCGGTAGACGCGATCCACACCCTGTACGTCGAGGAATGCGGCAACCCGGACGGCGTGCCGGTGATCTTCCTGCACGGCGGCCCCGGCGCCGGCCTGTCCGCCTATCACCGCCGCTTCTTCGATCCGGCACGCTATCGCATCGTGCTATTCGACCAGCGCGGTGCGGGGCAGTCCACACCCTTCGCCGAACTCACCGACAACACCACCTGGCACCTGGTCGCCGACATCGAGACGATCCGCGAACACCTGGACATCGAACGCTGGGTGGTATTCGGTGGCTCATGGGGTTCCACGCTGGCACTGGCCTATGCACAGACCCATCCCGAGCGCGTGCTCGGCATCGTGTTGCGCGGCATTTTCCTGGGTCGCGAACAGGAGCTGCGCTGGTTCAACGAAGTCGATGGCGGGGCATCGCAGATCTTCCCCGAGCGGTGGGCGCGTTTCCTCGCCTTCATTCCCGAAGCCGAACGCGATTCGATGCTGGAAGCCTACTGGCGCCGGCTGACCAGCAACGACGAGGCAACCCGGCTCGCCGCGGCACAGGCGTGGAGCGCCTGGGAAGGTGGCAGCACCACCTTGCTGCACGACCCCGATGGCGGTGGCGACTTCGAGGACCCCAACAAGGCCGTCAGCCTGGCCTTGATGGAAGCGCACTACTTTCGTCATGCGATGTTCCTGCAACCGGACCAGCTGCTGCGCGACATCGAGCGCATCCGCCACGTCCCCGCCACCATCGTGCACGGCCGTTACGACATCATCTGTCCGGCGGTGAGCGCCTGGGATCTTAGCCAGGCCTGGCCCGAAGCCAGTCTGCACATGGTGCTGGCGGGCCACAGCGCAGCTGATCCGGCGATCGTCGACCAGCTGGTGCAGGCGACCGATCGACTGGCTGATCGACTCGCCTGAATCGTCGCCCGGGTCGCGGGACGGGATCGTCGATTCCGCCGCCACCTGCTCCAGACCTGCCGAACGCAGGGCTGCCGCTGGCAAGGATCACTCTACGGCTTGGTGGCTTCGGCCGGAATCAGATCCGGCTGTGATTCATACCAGTCGCGCGCATGCAGCAGGTGGAACTGGCGCTTGCCGTCAGCCAGCGCCACGCCCAGACCGAGAATGCCCCAGCGCGCGTAAAGGTCGCCTGCCGGTTGCCCGTCGCGGATGCGCAGGTGCGCATACAGGTCGACGCGCTGGTTGCTGGCCACCAGATGGTCGATCACGAAATCGCCCTTCTGCACCTGCACATTCGCTTTCGCGGTGGCCTGCCCCGCATTGATCACGCTGGCGATCCACTTCGGAAACGCGCTGCGATCGGCAAACAGCGACAACAGCAGGCTCACGTCCTTCATTGTCATGCTGGCACTGCCGCGCAGGCGCATCGGGCGATTCCAGTCCAGTTGTCCCTGCTTGAGGGTGACGCGCGTCCACCAGGGCGGGTCGTTCGTGCCCTCCACATGCACCCCGTCCAGCCCCAGCGTGAACTCGTCCAGATCGAACGTGTGTCCGTCGCCGCGTTGCGCCAGCGCAAGTTGGGTCTGCAGGTCGAGCTGACCGGTGAGACGCGACACGCCAAGTGCAAGCCGGGCGTCCTTGCTGCGCATCCGCAGCTTGCCGTTGCTGATGTCGCCATGACCATTCACATGCAGGTCCGAGTCCAGCGTGCCGCTGCCGGCAAGAAACTCCAGGCTCTTTCCCGGCAGATAGCGGTTGTAGGCGCGCAGATCGGGAATCTCGGCCTGGGAGAAACGCATGCGGGCGTCCAGCGTGTCGCTCTGCCGGGCGAGGTCGGCGGCGGACTGCGTGGTGACTTTCAGGTTGCGCCCACGCAGAAAGGCCGTGGCCGAGGAATTCGCGCGCGTCACCATGAAGCGATCCACGTCGAGCGTGGTGTCGATATGCGCGGACTTGCCGGTGCCGCTGGCCTCGGCATGCGCCCGCGCCTCCCCGGCAAAGACGTTGCCCAGCACCTCCGCGCGCAAGGCGACGCGCGGCACGTCGAGGGTGCTGCCGGACGCAATGTGGCCCGCGTCGAGTTTCAGTGCCACATCGATATCGCCTTCGCCATCCAGATGCAGCCACGGCTTCGACGCGAGCAGCGGCTCCAGCCATGTCAGTGAAGCGAAATGCCAACGCGCGTCGACCGCACCCGAGATCCGGCCCAGCTCCTCCGCCATGGGGCGTGCGGGAAGCAGATCCCGACCAGCCCACTGCAAATCTGCCTGCAACTGGTTCATCGTCTTGGCGTTGGCCGCGCCCGATGGCGGCGGCACGCGCACGTGAACGTTCACCACCTGGGGCTCCACGTTCAGATCGAATTGCCCGCGTCGGCGTTGCTGGGTTCCATCCGCCTCGGTGATCGCCACCGGCGCATTCCACTGCAATTGTCCGCCAGGCAGCAGGCTGCCACGATCAAACCCGAGCTCCGCGCTCAGGTGACCGGGCAACGCCGATACGGCGACCGCCCGACTACCCTGACTATTCGCCCCCAGCGCCAGCGCCCGGGTGGCGGCCTCGATCTTCAGCTGACCGTGAGCGCGTTCGGCCTTGCGCCATCCTCGCGGGATGTCGTGGGTGAACGCATCGAAGGCGAAGCTCGCCGAGAGCTTTCCATCGTGCAGCAGCGCCCAGCGGCCGTAGCTGACTTTCGCCCCGGACATCGCGACGTGCGAGGGAAAGATCCGGGTCGCGCCACCGCGCAGCTGATGGGTGAAGACCAGCTTCCCCGCACCGTCGCCCTCGACGAGCAGTTCGCCCCAGCGAACCTGGCGCAATGAGGAAGTCTGCACGCCGTCGACTGCAAGGTGCCAGGCATCGCTGCGGAATGGCGGCGGTTGATGATCGACCGGTGACCGCTGCAGATTCACCGTCACCTCCACCGCCCGCACCGACACAAAGCGCAGTTCGCGCGTGAACAACGGCAAGATCGCAATGCGACCGCCCGCCGATGCGCCATGCGCATGCCACAACAAGCGGTGCGCGTGTCCATTGAGGTTGAGATCATGCACATGAAGCTGTCCCGGCCACGCCGTCCACGCCCAGGCCCACCGCGCCTGGAAGGTCGCCGGCTTGCGATTGACGATCGCGTTTGCGGCCGTGTTGAGAAACACGTTGCCGATCACGAGGTACACCACCCACAGCACGCCAAGTATCCACAACAGGCGGCGCATGGCGGCGGGAGGTTGGCGCATGGAATTCAGCTCCGGAACAAGAGGTCCAGCATACGGGACCGGTGTGATGACCCGGTGCAGCGCATGGCCCAGCCATCAAGCACCCGAATCGCACACAGGGCCGGACCTGCATGGGTCGCACGGGGATCACCGGGCATTCTCCGCGATGCGTGCACTGGCCGTCGTGGTCTCGGCTTCAGCGGGGTATCCCGACCAGCATCGCCTCCTGCCGGGCCACGGCAAACCATCTGATTCCCGCCACTCTATTTGCCAGGCGGCAATACGACCCGGAAATTCGCCCCGCCACCCGGCGCGTCCGTCACGCGGATACGTCCGCCATGCCGCTCGATGATTTCCTGCGCCAGATGAAGGCCCAGGCCATAGCCTTCGGAACTGGCCTGGGCGCGGTAGAAGGGCTGGAAAATGCGTGACTTCTCCTCGGCGGGAACGCCGGCGCCCTGATCGCGCACCTCGAACCACCCAGCCGCGTCCACGGTGACCTGGATCAACCCCGCGCTGCCGTGGACGATGGCGTTCTGCAGGAGGTTGGCCGCCACCCGCGACAGCGCGCTGGTTTGGCCAGCAATCATCACCGGTTCGTTCGGCGCATCGAAACTGAGTTCGTAGCCGCGGGCTATCGCCAGCGGCGCGATATCCGACGTGACTTCCCGCACCAGTTCGACCAGGTCGACCGGCACCAGCTCAGGTCTCGGCGTGCGCAACCGTTCGAGGTCCAGCAGCTGTTCGGCGATGTTCGCCAAACGGGCCACTTCGGTCAGCAGTTGATGACGCACCGGCGACGGGGGCAATGCCTCGATCCGCGACGCGAGGATCGCGATCGGCATGCGCAGCTCATGAGCGGCATCGCGCAGGAAGCGGTCGCGCGCCTGATAGCCCTCGCGCACACCCTGCATGGCGACGTTGAACGCCCGCACCAACGGCCGGATTTCATGCGGCACCGCCAACTCGTCCAGGCTGGCGCCACCCTTGGTCATGTCCATCGCCGAGGCCTGCTCGGCAACCCGCCGAACGCCCGTGGTGGCGCGCACGATCACCCACGGCACGGCGACCAGGGTCAGGAAGATCAGCGGATAGACAAAGAACGGGCTGAGACCACGCAACGTGCTCACGATGACCGAGCCATACCCCATCGTCGGCACGTCGCCGATCATCAAATGCAACACGCCACCCACACGCTTTTCGACGACCGTACGCATGCCCAGGCCCTTGCTGCCTTTCAGCGCATGGACTTCCGAAGCCCCGATCGACGGCAACTGCGCGATCAACGGCTTGAACGTGGCCGGCGCGGTGCCAAGGTTCGCGTAACGCCCGTTTTCATCGACCGCCACGGCCCAGGCGTCGGGATGCTGCTGCAGTACTTTGCGCAAGGCGCCCGTCTGCCTGAACACGGGACCGCTCGCGGACAACTGCGTGGCAGCCGAGAACGCCGCCACCGTTCCCGCATCGACGTAACTGTTCTTGTTGTCGAAGAACACGTACGCCAGGGCAATCATCGCCACGAACACAAGGGTGCATTGGAGCAGACACAGACGCCAGGCCAGCCGCAGGACCAGGGAATCCCTTCGAAAATACTTCATGGCGCCGCCTGCAGCAGATAGCCGACGCCACGGATCACATGAATCTCCACGTGCGCCTCGGCCGCTGTCAGCGAGCGCCGCAGTTTTGAAATGTGCGCATCCAGTGCATTGGATTCGATCGCGTCGTCAAAACCGTAGACCGCTTCCAGCAAGGCCTCGCGCCGCACCGTGCGTCCGTGTCGATAGGCCAGCGCTTCCAGGATCAACAGCTGCCGCCGCGGCAGGCGTAGCGGCTCGTCGCCGACAAACGCTTCCAGTCCGGTGAAGTCGAACACCAGCGAGCCGATCGTTGCCGTGGGCAGCTTCACGCTCGCCGGACGCCGGAAGATCGCGCGAATCCGGGCCAGCAATTCCTCGATGGCGATCGGCTTGACCAGGTAGTCGTCCGCGCCCACGTCGAGCCCTTCCACCCGGTCACCCAATTCGCCGCGCGCGCTAAGCACGATCACCGGAAGGCCGGGGCACAGCTGCCGTGCCACCGCAATCAGGCCGATGCCATCGCCGTCGGGCAAGCCGCGATCGAGCAAAAGCACATCGTGAACCTTGTTGGTCAATGCGGCGGTCGCGGTGGCGATGTTCATCGCGATGTCCACCACCATCTTGTTCTGGGTAAGCGCATCTCTTATGGCATCGGCCATCTTCGGGTCGTCTTCGACCAGCAAGATTCTCAACGGAGTGCACTTCGTTCCAGCATCCGTCGAATGCTAACCGATCCCCCCCCGAACCACGACGCAATGTTGAGGCAATGTCCACGCCTGACCATGCACCGCTTGATTTTGTTGACGCGGAGATTTGCATGGTTGGGAAAGGATCGTCGATCGCCTGCCGAGGCGGGCTTGTCGCGACACTGCTGCTCGCGGCAGTGGCGCCCGTGGCCGCACAGGAACGGGCGCAGGACACCGAAACGCACTGGGGCATCGGGATGGCCGCCGCCGTCAACGGCCTGCCCTACCGCAACTACAAGACCGACGTCATCCCCCTACCCGCGCTCAGCTATGAGGGAAAACGCATCTACCTGCGCGCCGCCACCGTCGGCTTCCGGGTGCTTGGCTCACGGACCTCCGGATTGTCGCTGACCCTCGCTCCGCTGGGCATGCGGTTCCGTGCCAGGGACAGTGACGATGCACGGCTTCGTCGCCTCGACGATCGCGACCTGTCCGCCCTGGCCGGCGTCGCCTGGCGTTACACCCAGGACTGGGGCGTCGTGCAGGCGAGCTTCCAGAAGGAGATCACCGGCCATGGCGGCGGCACGATTTCCGAGGCCAGCTACGCGTTCCCGCTGTACAAGTCCGACCTGATCCTGACGCCCCGTGTCGGCATCACCCGCACCAGCGGAGCGCTGAACAACTACTACTTCGGCGTGAATGCGGTCGACTCACTGCGCAGCGGACTCGCCCGCTACGACGCCAGGGGCGGCAACACGCCCTGGCTGGAAATGACCGCCGTGCAGCGGCTGGGTCGTCACTGGGTGGTCGCTGGCGGAATGCGCTACTCGCGCCTTTCCGATGAAGTCTCGAACAGCCCGATGACCGACAAGAGCAGTGCGAAATCGTTCTTTGTCTCGACGACGTACTTCCTGTAATCGCCCCGATCGGAACCACGCCGGGCAACGAGGCACGCCCCGGATTTCCGGCACTGAAGCCGTTTCAACGGCGTCAGGTTTCCGGTCGAAATGAAAGAGGCATGTGGCAATGACATCCATCAAGAATCGAATCGCATTTTGCCTGATGGCTTCGCTGGCGGTCGCCGTGGTCAGCGTCCCCACCGCCGAAGCGCATGGCATGACCAGGAAACAGAAAAACACGCTTATCGGCGTCGGCATCGGCGCCATCGGTGGTGCCGTGCTTTCGCATGGCGACATGTTCAGCACGATCGCCGGCGCTGCTGCCGGCGGCGTGATCGGCAATGTCACCACGAAGAACCGTCACCGAAGCCATCGGGATAGGCGATACCCGGATCGTCACTACGACAACCGTGGCAGGCACCGTCATTGATCACGAAACTCCCAGGGAGCAACACATGAAATCTGCCATGTTCAAAAGCACCGGCCTGGTTCTTGGAACCCTGTTCTGCGTATCGATCGCTTGCGCAGCCACCACGCCGAGCGAAAGAAAGTCCGAGACGGATCTTGTCACCGCAGCCTTCGACAAGATGGACGCCAACGGAGACGCCCAGGTCAGCCGCGAGGAATTCAACGCCTTCATGGCATCGCGCCTGGCCAACCAGCGCGCTTCCCTCGAGCAGGCATTCAACAGCCTCGACACCAACGGCGACCACGGCATCAGCAAGACCGAAGCCGCCGCCAATGCCGCACTGGAGCAACACTTCGCTGAAGTGGATGCCAACCACGACGGAAAGATCAGCCTGGATGAATTGGTCGACGCCGCCAGGGCCGCCCAGATGGCCGATGCACAAGAGTGATTCTTGCGTGCAGGGCGGACCCGGCAACGGGTTCCGCCAGCCACCAGTGAACCTTCCGGGAAACGACCATGGCGATGTTTCGGGAAATTGCGTCGACTGCGCTGTCCATAGAACCTGACCACGAGCGGGTCTGGCGATGGATGCTGGAAGAGCCCATTGCCGAACTGGATGGCAAGACCGTGGTTGAGCTTGTCTGGGAAGGTCGCGGGCGGCGCGTCATCGATATGCTGGACGCCGTCAAATCAGGTCTGCGCGGGCTCTGACAGTCAGGCCGGGGCGGCCGCGGATTCGATGCCGACGTGTTGCCTGACGCCATTCGCGTGCCGGGCTGTCTTTCGTCACAGGCGTTCTGACCGACCCCAATGGCATACTCGGCGTTTTCCGGCACGAGAATGACTCCATGCGCCTGTTGCCCGTTCTTGCTTTTGGCACCTTGATCCTGCCCATGGCCGCCCAAGCCAACGATCCGAATTCCTACGCCCAGCCCGATCAGGTGCGGGTGACCCATCTGGATCTCGCGCTGACGATCGACTTCCCACACAAGCAGCTCGACGGCCAGGCCACGCTGAAGCTGGACTGGAAGAATGCCGACGCGAAGTCGCTGGTGCTGGATACGCGCGATCTGAAGATCGCCAAGGTCGAGGCACTGGCCGCCGATGGCAAGACCACGCCGCTGAAATATGCCTTGGCGCCGCGCGACAAGCAGCTGGGCAGCAAGCTGACCATCGCCACGCCGAAGCATCCGGCGCAGGTGCGCATTGTCTACACCACCTCGCCCGAGGCGTCCGGCCTGCAATGGCTGACCCCGGCGCAGACGGCGGACAAGAAGCTTCCCTTCATGTTCTCGCAGTCCGAATCGATCCATGCACGCTCGTGGGTGCCGCTGCAGGATTCGCCGGCGATCCGCTTCACCTACGACGCCCGCGTCAAGGCGCCGAAGGACGTGCGCGTGGTGATGAGCGCGATCAACGATGCGAAGCATCCGCTGGATGGCGACTTCAGCTTTGACCAGCCGCACCCGATTCCGTCCTACCTGCTGGCGATTGCCGCTGGCGACATCGCGGTGAAGGAGACCGGTCCGCGTTCGGCCGTCTATGCCGAACCATCGGTGGTCGACAAGGCCGCGCACGAGTTCGAGGACACCGAGAAGCTGATCGCCACCACCGAGCAGCTGTACGGCCCGTATGCGTGGGGCCGCTACGACATCCTGGTGCTGCCGCCGTCGTTCCCGTATGGCGGCATGGAAAACCCGGACATGACCTTCGCCACGCCGACCGTGCTGGTCGGCGACAAGAGCCTGGTTTCGCTGGTCTCGCATGAGCTGGCGCATTCGTGGTCGGGTAACCTGGTGACCAGCGCCTCGTGGCGCGACATCTGGCTCAACGAGGGCTTCACCACCTACGTGCAGGGCCGCATTACCGAGGCGGTCTACGGCAAGTCGCTGGCCGACGAGGAAGCGCTGCTGTCGGCGCGCGCATTGCAGAAAAGCATCGGCGAGATGCCGGCCAACTCGCAGAAGCTGGCGCCCGATCCGCGCGGTGTCGGCGCCGATGATTCGCTGTCGGACGTGGCCTACGACAAAGGCTCGTGGTTCCTGCGCACGCTGGAACAGCGCTTCGGCCGCGAGCAGTTCGACAACTATCTCAAGGGCTACTTCGCCCACTTCGCCTGGCACAGCATCACCACCGAGCAGATGCTCGACTACATGAAGCCGAACCTGATCGAGAAATATCCCGGCAAGATGAGCTGGGACGAGGTGAAGGCCTGGGTCTACGGCGAAGGCATCCCGAAGGATGCGCCATTGCCCGTGTCGCCGCGCTTCGATGCGATCGACAAGGAACGCAGTGATTTCCTGGCCGGCTCGCTGGCTGCGGACAAGCTCGACGCGAAGAGCTGGAACACCCAGGAATGGATGTACTTCCTCGACCGCCTGCCCGACGCACCGCCGCTGGCAAAGATGCAGCAGCTGGATGCCGCCTGGCACCTCACCGGCACGCCGAACGCGGAGATCGGCATGCGCTGGTACAGCCACGCGATTGCCGCCGGCGACAAGGCGGTGTGGCCGGCCGCTGCCGAACACATGACCCGGATCGGCCGCATGTACCTGACCACGCCGCTGTACAAGGCGTTCGTGAAAACGCCCGAAGGCCTGGCGTATGCCGAGCAGGTCTACGCCAAGGCGAAGGACGGCTATCACCCGCTGACCCAGCAGGTGGTCGAGAGCATCATCGCCAAGGCAAAGAAAGCGAAATAACCTCGCGCGCTCCCCCTGCCTCGCAGCGGGAGCGCAAGCGGCCCCACCACCCACTGACTCCAAACCGCCATGCAGCCATCGACGAATGCCACCACCCCACTCTGGAAACGCATGCTGTTTCGCCGGCTGAAGTTTCTGGCATGGCTGGTCGCGTTGCTGGTGATCGTGCTGGGCGGCAGCTACCTGTTCGCGCCGCAATGGTTGCTGCAGGCGAACTTCAAGCGCGAGGCCATGGCAGCGCACCTGGAAAAGCACTCGGTGCAGGCCGGCGACACACGCTGGGTCTATGACGAAGGCGGTGAGGGCCCGACCATCATCCTGCTGCACGGCTTTGCGCTGGACCGCAACATTTGGCTGGAAACGGCCAAGCTGCTTACCCCGCATTTCCACGTCATCATTCCCGACCTGCCCGGCTGGGGTGACTCGTCACGGAACCCGGGTGCCAGCTACAACATCGACGCGCAGGCGGCACGCCTGGACAGTTTCGTCACCACCCTGGGGTTGCAGCACTTCATGCTGGTGGGGCATTCGATGGGCGGCGCGATTGCCGCGGTGTACGCCAGCGAACATCCCGAACACGTCTCCAGCCTGGCATTGGTCGACTCGTTCGGACTGAAAGCCACGGAAAATGCCTTCGTCCGCGGGGCGCTGGCGGGCAAGGATCCGTTCGTCTACGACGACCGCGCGGGCTTCGAGCGGGCCGCCGCGCTGGCGTTCACCCAGCCGCCTGATCTGCCCGGCCGGTTCGTCGATGCGCTGGTCAAGCGCAACCAGCACGATCACGCGTTCATCCAGCAAACCTTCAAGGCACTGCTGGATCCGTCGCAATATCTTGCCGTACAGAACCGTCTCGGCCAGCTGACCATGCCCGTGCTGGGCTTGTGGTGCCACGATGACCGCATCATGGACATTTCGGCGCTGGACAACCTGCGCAACGGCCTGACCGCGTCCAGCGCGATCAGCACCAGCACCATCAATGGCTGCAATCACATGCCGATGATGGAAAAACCCGAGCAGACGGCGCAGATTCTCACCGGTTTTGCCCTGTCCCACTGAGCGACACCGCCGACGGGGAACTGAATAGACACCGGCACGACCGGCCGCTGGCCGTGAATTGCGCGTGACAACATGGGAGAATGGCCGTCTCGCGCCGCATCCCGGCGTTTCAATGCGTGGCAAGGGAACAATGCAGCGAACCATCAAGCAAGGCCCCTGGCGCACTGGCGTGGATGCGATTGTGCGAATGTCGTCCACCCGCACCAACTACTGGGCGGAGGTCGCCATCGACAGCGTGCTGTGCCTGTGGCTGCTGGCGGCCGGCTGGCGCCAGCATGACGGGGGTCCGTTGCCGGCCTTGCTGGCACTCGGGCTGGGCCTGTTTGCCTTCAGCTTCATCGAGTACTTCTTCCACCGCTGGATGTTCCACACCCGCATCCCGCTGTTCACCCAGGGACATGACCTGCATCACGCACGTCCGCTGGGTTACGACTCGCTGCCGTTCTTCCTGCCGCCAGTGGTGTTGCTGGCGCTGGCCGGCTTGTTCGTGCTGATCATGCCGACCGGTTTTGCGCTGCTGTTGGCCAGCGCGATCACCCTGGGCTACATCCTTTACGGGCTCAGCCACTTCATCATCCACCACGTGCGCTTCAAGCAGCCGCTGCTGCGCCGCTGGGCCGGTGCGCACCACGTGCACCACTATCACCCCGAAACCAATTTCGGGGTGACCTCGTCGCTATGGGATGTGCTGTTGGGCACGAAGTACGTGCGACAGGCACGCAAGCTCGACTGACTCCACGCGCGGCGTGAAGCTCGTGCCCGCGACAAAGCCGCCGCGCGCGACGAACCTCAGTCCGCCACATCGGCGACCAGACGATCGAGTTCCGCCTTGAGGATGGCGCCGTGCTGGCGCAGCCAGTCACGTTGCTCACGCCAGCCGGGCAACAGGTTTTCCACCTGCGCCCAGAACCGCGGCGAGTGATTGCGCACCTTCAGATGGCACAACTCGTGTACCAGCACGTAGCGCAGCGCGGCCGGCGGCGCCAGCGCCAGCGCCAGGTCGAGATTGATGCGATCACGCGTGTCCAGGCTGCCCCACAGGCTCTTCATCGGGCGAATCCGCAATGACGTGGGCGCCAGCCCCAGCATGGGTACGTAGGCGGCCAGCCAGCGCGAGACATCGCGGCGGATCAGTGCTTCCAGATGCGAGGCCAGCAAGCCGC
Organism: Rhodanobacter sp. TND4EL1; assembly: GCF_054061035.1. Taxonomy (NCBI): domain Bacteria; kingdom Pseudomonadati; phylum Pseudomonadota; class Gammaproteobacteria; order Lysobacterales; family Rhodanobacteraceae; genus Rhodanobacter; species Rhodanobacter sp. TND4EL1. Next base: position 452,380 of record NZ_JBSSDT010000003.1, on the reverse strand, counting down.
GGGCGATCGGTAGCGCGCGCGTGTGCGGGCGCGGAATGACCAAGGTGATTCCATCGGCACACGCGTCGATTTTCGGGTACGCGCCCTCGGCCCAGTCCAGCGCCGTGGTTTCGCCACGCAGCGGAAAGGTGCACGGATAACCGACGCGCAGCGGCGGCAACGGCTCGACGATCAGGTTCAGCTCATCGAGCTTCTGTTCCAGCCATTCGGCGTGGGTACGCAAAAACGCGCTGACCTGCGCCGGATGCGTGCCGACGGGATAGGTCACCCGGGCACCTTGCGGCGTGATGGTCAGCCGCAAACGGCGCGCCCGCGGATGGGCGGACTTGAGCACCCGGATCAGGCTGCCGCCCACCGTGGCCAGTTCCAGCCAGTCGCCTTCCAGATGCTGCGCCATGATTCCGCCTGTGCCTGCCCGGGCTCACCTTGATCGAAAGGGGAACCCCGCTGCCAAAAAGCCGCGGGGTTCCCAGTATGGCGCGGGCACAGGTGAAACGGGAATGGATTTCTCGTTCAGCTATCGGCGGGACGCGGCAGGCCGAACCACTCTTCCAGCTTGCCCAGCAACCGCTCCAATTCCAGCGTCAGCAGGGCAAAACTCGCATCCAGCTCGGCCTGCGCGTCCTGCTGGCTGTCGCCCAGCTCGTCCATCACCACGTCGAGGAATTTCAGCTTGCGGATGATCAGATCTTCGCCCAGCACGAAGCTGATCCGCTCATCGAAGGTGAGACCCAGCATGAACACCTGCTTGCCGTTGCGCAGGTGCTCCTTGACCTCTTCGGCATCCAGATCCTGGCGACGGCAACGGGCGATCGCGCCGGTCGCGGTGGCCGGATCGCGCAGCTCGCATTCGTCGCCCAGCGCCAGTCCGGGCGGCAGGTTGCCGGTGGCCAGCCAGTCGGTCATCAGCACGCGCGGGCCTTCCTCCGGCGCCAGCGGCACGGCCGGGAAGCTGCCCAACGCCTCGCGTACCTGACTCAGCGCGTTTTCGGCTGACTTGCGGCTGGAGGTATCCAGCACCAGCCAGCCGTTCTTCTTGTCGACATAGGCGGACATGCGCGAATTGCGCACGAAGGCGCGCGGCAGCAGCTCGTTCAGCAGGTCTTCCTTGATCCGCTTGCGCTCGCGACCACTGACCTTGCGGTCCTCTTCCTCGGCGATTTTCTGCACCTTGCGATGCAGTTCGTCATTGATCACCGCCGCCGGCAGCAGCTTGTCCTCGCCACCGACGGTGAGCAGGGTGCATTGCTTCACCGAATGCGTCAGCGGCTCATGCTCGCCGCGGCCGACCGGCGGCACGAAACCCTTGGTGAACATCTCCATCGGCCCGCACGGGCGTAGCCGATGCTCGGACAGCGCCTCGTCGAGGCGGTCGAGATCGGTGGCAACGGCGGGAGAAAAGCGGAACAGCGTGAGATTGCGAAAAAACATTCGGTATCCGGATATTGGGTACCGCCCGAAGGCGGAGTTTTCATGACTTTTCCGTTCAACCTGAGCGTAGGCCGACAGGCCGAAGTCGAAGGGCACGATGCGATGCCCTTCGACTTCGCTTCGCTGCGCTCAGGGCGAACGGTGGAGGGACGTTATGGGCGTGATGAGCACTCAGCGGCAGACGGCAGCAACCGCCGCCGCAACGGCATCGAGGTTGGCGTGATTCAGCGCGGCCACGCAGATGCGCCCGCTGTCGAGCGCGTAGATCGCGTGTTCGTCGCGCAACCGGTGCACCTGCGCCTTGCTCAGGCCGGAGTAGGAAAACATGCCGGCCTGGCGATTGATGAAGCCGAAATCCGGGGCGCCCAGTGCGGCCAGCTTCTCGACGAAACCCGCGCGCATGGTGTGGATGCGCCCGCGCATTTCGCCCAGTTCCTGCTCCCAGCGCGCGCGCAGTTCAATGCTGCCCAGCACGCCGGCCACCAGCGCCGCACCATGGGTGGACGGGCTGGAATAGATCGTGCGAATGACCTGCTTGATCTTCGACTGCAGCCGTGCGGCCTCGTCGCGATCGACACCCACCATCGACAACGCACCGACCCGTTCGCCATACAGCGAGAACGACTTCGAATACGAGTTGGCGACCACGAAGGCGTCGATGCCCGACTCACCCAGCAGGCGCACGGCCATGGCGTCAGCCTCGGTGCCCTTGTCGAAGCCCTGGTAGGCCATGTCGATGAACGGCAGCAGCTTGCGCTCCTTCAGCAGCTCGATCAGCTGCTGCCACTGCGCCGCGTCCAGATCGACGCCGGTCGGGTTGTGGCAGCACGCATGCAGCAACACGACCGTGCGCGGCTCCAGCCGGCCCAGATCCTCGAGCATGCCGGCGAAATCCAGGCCGTGCGTGGCCGGGTCGTAATAGCGGTATTCCAGCAACTCGAAGCCGGCGGTGCGAAACACCACATGATGGTTGCCCCAGCTCGGGTTGCTGATCGCGATCTTCGCGCCCGGCCCGCTGACCTGCCGCAACAGATCAGCCGCCACGCGCAGCGCCGCGCTGCCGCCGATGGTCTGCGCGGTGGCCACGCGGCCGGCCGCCAGCAGCGGCGACTCCGCGCCGAACACCAGTTTCTGGGTCAGCTGGTTGTACGCGGCGAGGCCGTCGATCGGCAGGTAACCGCGCGGCTTGGCCGCCGCGGCCAGGGCGTTTTCCACTTCGTGCACGGTCGGCAACAGTGGAATGCGGCCCTGTTCGTCGACGTAGATGCCCACGCCAAGATTGATCTTGCCCGGTCGCGGATCGGCGAGATACGTCTCGGTGAGACCCAGGATCGGATCGCCCGGGGCCATTTCAACGGATGCAAAGAAGGACACGGCAATTACTCGACAGTGAAGTGGAAAGGAAAGGTTCAAGCCTGCGTGATGAGCGTCTCATCCGCCGCGTCGGCCGGCCAGTCGGTCGCGACAGGTGACGCACCGAAGTTGAAGTCGAACAACTGCCGATCGGCCAGTTGCGAGGGTGACACATGAGTCAGCGAACGAAAGATATTCTCGCTGCGCCCGGGTTGTTGCAATTCCCAGTCCGCCAGCATGCGCCGCACCGCCTGACGCTGCAGGTTGTCCTGCGAGCCGCACAGGTTGCAGGGAATGATCGGAAACTGCTGCTGCGCGGCGTACTCGGCGATGTCGTCCTCGCGGCAATACGCCAGCGGGCGGATCACCACGTGGCGGCCATCGTCCGAACGCAGCTTCGGCGGCATCGCCTTCAGCTGCGCCTGGTAGAACATGTTCAGGAAGAACGTGGCGAGGATGTCATCGCGATGATGACCCAGTGCGATCTTGCTGATGCCGTTGGCCGCCGCCCAGGCGTACAGCGCCCCGCGCCGCAGCCGCGAGCACAGGCTGCACATGGTCTTGCCGGCCGGAATCACGCGGGTCACCGTGCTGTAGGTGTCCTGCTCGATGATGTGGAACGGCACGCCACGCGCCGTCAGGTAATCCGGCAGCACGTGTTCGGGAAAGTCCGGCTGCTTCTGGTCCAGGTTCACCGCGATCAGCTCGAAACGCACCGGCGCCTTCGCCTGCAACTGCAGCAGCAGGTCGAGCAGCGTGTACGAATCCTTGCCGCCGGACAGGCACACCATCACCTTGTCGCCGTCCTCGATCATGCCGAAATCGCCCACGGCCTGCCCCACCTGGCGGCGCAGGCGGCGAGCCAGCTTGCCGCTGTCGGCAGCGGGAGGGCGGGTGATCTGTAACGGCACGGGCATGACGACCGATCGGGAACGGGGCCCTCCATTGTAACGGTCCGGCTGTTTCCGGGCCGAACGACCAGGTCACGGCCATAAAACAGGGTGTCAAACGGCGCTACACTTGGTGGATCGCCGCCCAGCCTCATTGCCATCATGCAGGTCCAGGATCACGCTGAAATCGTTCATGTGCTCGCGGAGTTGCGGATGGAACACCGCGACCTCGACATCGCGATCAATCAGTTCGCCTCGGCCATCGGCCGCGACGAGTTGCAACTGACCCGACTGAAGAAGCGCAAGCTGCTGCTGAAGGATCACATCGCGCGGCTCGAAAGCAAGCTGATCCCCGACCTCGACGCCTGAATCCCTTGCCTGGAAATCCGATGACCGCGTTTGCCCCGATCCGGTTGCATGACGATCATGTCGTGCTGGAGCCGCTGTGCCTCGATCACGTGCCGGCGCTGGAAGCGGCCGCTGCCGATGGCGAGCTGTGGAAGCTGCAGGTCACCAGCGTCCCGGCCCCGGGCCAGGCCCGGGATTACTTGGCAAAGGCGCTGCAGGGCCAGGCCGAAGGCCACATGTTGCCATTCGCGGTGCGCGAGGTCCGCAGCGGCGATATCGTCGGTACCAGCCGTTACTACGAGATCGACGCCGCGCTGCCCCGACTGGCCATCGGTTACACCTGGTACGCCAGACGCTGGCAGAAAAGCCATCTCAACACGGCCTGCAAACGCCTGCTGCTGGAGCACGCTTTCGAAACCCTGGGTTGCGTCGCGGTGGCCTTCCACACCGATGAAATGAACGAGGATTCACAACGCGCGATCGAGCGACTGGGCGCGCAGCGCGAAGGCGTATTGCGCGCGCACAAGCGGCGCGTGGATGGCAGCCTGCGCAACACGGTGTGTTTCAGCATCCTCGCCGATGAATGGCCGAACGTGGCGAACTGGCTGAGCATGCGACTGAACCGGCTGGCTGCGTCGTAAAGCAGGCACTGTCGGCCCGCGACCAAGCCCGTTGCCGCAGAGGGTGCGCCTACAGCAGGCGATTCAGCAGACGGTCGAGTTGGGTGCGCTTGAGTCGCTTCAGCAGCTTGCGCACTTCCGGCGGATAGTGCCGCGGACTTTCCAGCGCATGGTAGTCGGCCAGCCGCGTGGCGTGCTGGCGCAGCGCAGCCCATTCCGCGTCGTGTTTCGCCTGCAACAGGTGTGACGGATCGCGCAGCACCAGCCCGTTTTCGAGATCCAGCGACCACGCCCGCGGATTGAGGTTGTTGCCGGTAAGCACGGCCACGTCGTCGTCGATCAACAAGCCCTTCAGGTGGTAGCTGTTGTCGCCGTCGCGCCACAGATGCAGGTTGAGTTGGCCACTTTCGATCTGCCGCCGGTGCGCCCGCGCGAAGCGGCGCAGGTTGTTTTCGTAGAGGTAGGGCAGCAAGCCGATGGTCTTGAACGGCTCGCCCGGCGGGATGTAGAAGTCGTTGGCGGTCTTGTCACCGACCAGGATGTCGATGCGGCAGCCACGGCGCAACAGTTGCCCCAGTACCACGCGCACCGGCCGCGGCAAGTTGAAATAAGGCGTCAGCACGATCAGCCGCTCGCGCGTGCCGCGCAAAAGCCCGAGCAGCGCCTCGTTCAGCGTGTTGTCGCCGCGACCGAAGCCCAGCAGCGGCGTTACCGCCACCGCGCCCTCGGGCAAGGCCGGGAACGGCACCTGGTAGCTGGCCTGCTGCAGGGTCTGGCGGAAATCACGGATCGCCGGCTGCAGTGACTTGGTCGACGGCACTTCCGTCACGTTCAGGCGCCGCACCGCGTCGCTGCCGATGAAGCAGGTGTCCACGAAACCTGCCATCGCGTCGGCCAGGCCCGCGTGTTGCAGCAAGTGATACCGGTCAAGTCGGTAGCGCTCATGCCGCGCCAGATAGACATCATTGAGACTGGCCCCGCTGTACAGCACGGCGTCATCGATCACGAAGCCTTTCAGGTGCAAGACACCGAACAACTCGCGGGTCTGCACCGGCACGCCGTAAATGTCGACGCCGGGACCGAGCCGCCGGGCATACTCGCGATACATCCCCGCGTTGCCTTCGCTCTTCTGTTTGCCGATCAGGCCGCGCTGCGCGCGGTGCCAGTCGACGAACACGGAAATCCGCAGGTCAGGCGCGCGCGCCTTTGCCGCATACAGTGCGTCGAGCACCTCGCGGCCCGCATCGTCATCCTGCAGGTACAGCGTCACGATCACGATGCGCCGGGTGGCTTGCTCGATGTGCCGCAGCACGGCCTGCCGGAAAGCCACCGGATCGGGCAGGACACGAATGGCATCGGCTGGCACCGCGAAAAACGGCAACGCATCCGGCAGCAGACCCGGCTTGCGCTTGCGCGGGAACGGCAACATGCGCCGCGCGATGCGGCCGGGGGCGGAAATCAGTTTGTTCATGGGCACGACAATGAGTGACAACGCCCATCATCGCAAACGGCGCGGGAAGCGCCTACCCACGAGAACGTCCCGTCAGCCACCGTTGGCGGCGGGCTCCCGCTCGCTGCGCGATGACAGGCGTGGCTGCACCTCGATCGTCGCGGTCATGCCGGCGGCGAGCAAGGTGCCATCAGGCAGGCTGTGGCTGTCGATCGCAATGCGCACCGGGACCCGCTGGGCCAGACGCACCCAGCTGAACGTCGGATTCACGTCGGCAAGCAGGTCGCTGCCGGTCGGATTGTCGCTGTCAGTGATGCCGTGGGCGATGCCGCTGATCGTGCCCTTCAGATGCACGCCGCCAGCCATCAGCCGGATGTCGACCGGATCGCCCACGCGCAGCTGCGGCAGCTTGGTTTCCTCGAAATAGCCGTAGATGTAATAGCTGTGGTTGTCGACCAGAGCCAGGCGCGCACTGCCAGCCGCCGCGTAGTCGCCCACGCGGACATCCAGGTTGGTGACATAGCCATCCACCGGAGCACGCACCTCCGTTCGCTGCAGGTTCAATTTCGCCAGATCCAGCTCGACCCGCGCCTGCTCGACGGCGGCCTGCGCCTGCTCGCGCGCCGCATCGGCCTGGCTGCCACCGGCCTTGGCCTGTTGCCAGGTGGCACGCGCGGAGTTGGCGGTGGAGACCGCGTCGTTGCGATCCTCCTTCGCGATCAGGTCTCCCAGTTGCTGACGGCGCCTGGCCTGCTCCTGGTACATCTCGTACTCGGCTTTCCGCGCATTGGCCGCGGCAAGGGCGGAACCAATGCTGGCGCCGGCCGCGCGCGCGCTGGCCTCGGTCGCGTCGAGATTGGCCTGCGCTTGCGCCAGCGCATTGCTGAAGCGGGCCGGATCGATGGCAAACAAGACGTCGCCCTTGTGCACCAGCTGGTTGTCGATGACGGCCACGCGGGTGACCAGTCCCGACACGTCCGGTGCCACCCGCACCACCTCGGCCCGCACGCGACCGTCGCGCGTCCAAGGCGAATACAGATAGTGCTTCCACAGCGCGTGGCCAAGCAGCACGGCAAGCACCACCACGACGGTGGTGATCAGGAGACGCAGCAATGACTGGATTTTCATGAGGATGACTTCAGGGAAACAGCAACAGTCCGGCCGCGCCGAACAGACATACAAACAAGGCGAGCCGGAACAGAGAGGGATGCCAGACATGGCGATACAAACCGAGCCGGCCGACCACGAGATCCAGCAATACCATCAGCAGCAGACAGCCGATGAACACCACCAGCAAGCCGGGCAGCAGCACGCCGTGGAAGGAAATTTCATAGGACACCGATGGCCTCCGGGGACGTGATGTAGCTGGCCAGCGGCGACTCGTCGTCACGCAGCGCGCTGAGCAATTGATAGAGATGCAAGCGCACGGAGCGATCATTCGCGGCCGCCGCGATCGCCTCGCTGATCTTCCGCTCCGCGTCCTGCCACCGGGTCGCGTCCGGCTGTTGGTACAGCTGCGCGACCGCTTCCACCGCCGCCGTTGCCGCGTCGCGGGTCGACGGCGCGAGGGCGCCGCCGGCCAGCTCCTGGCGCAATTCCAGCACCGCCCGACCACTCTCCTGCACGGCAAGGCTCCACGCCAGCAGGTTGCGGGATTCCTCGCTGCCCGGTTTGGTATGCGTCACCACCTGCTGGAACAGGTCGCGGCTGACACTTTCAAAACGGTATGCCAGCCCAGGCAGCGGCTCGGTCGCCGCCAGCGTCACCTGTCCGCGCAGACGCCGAAGCTGGCGCGAACGCTGCCAACCCGTTCCCGTCACCGCCGGCAGGATCATGAACGCCACGCCCGCCAGGCCCAGGCCCGCCACCTGCGCGATCGCCTCGTTGAAGAAGTGGACCGGGTCGTAAACCATCGGATTCTTCAGCGCCAGGATATAGACGAAACCGAGCATGTAACCTGCGCCGACACCCGGCAGGGTGTCCCGCGTTCTCAGATAGGGGCCAATCGCCATCAGCCCGGCGCTGGCTGCCAGCAGCATCGCGAAACCGTCGCTGCCCGGCAGCAGCACGAACACCACGATAAAGGCGGCAAGCATGCCCGCCACATAACCCTGTGCCGTATGCGCGGCCGCGCCGATCGGGTTCGGCGAGGCGGCCAGCAGACCACTGAAGATCGTCGCCAGCAACATCGCACTGGCGCCATAGCTCCAGCTGCTGGCAATCCAGAAGATGCTCAGCGAGGCCATGGTGAGAAAGGTGCGCAGCACCGCCACCGCGGCACCGGCCCAGTCGTTGCCGCGACGGAAATGCACGCGGTCCACGCTGCCGCGCAACTGCTTGCCGCGCAGCGAATCCTCGGTGAGCGTGAAGTCGCGCAGTTCGCCGGCGAAACGCAGCAGGAGGGCGGCACCGGTATCGAACTCAAGGCGCTGGGACTGATCGTCAAACAGGGCGCGCGCCGACTGGGCGCTGACCGCCAGTGTGTCCAGACACTCGGCGAGACGTGCAGCCAGTACCGCCGGATCATGTTGCTGGGCCGGCTCCGTGGTGAGTGCGTCGCCGATCGGACGGTACAGCGCGATCAGTGCCTCCGCCACGGCGGCGCGGCCGCGGCGCTGCAAGCGGTTGATCAGGTGGTGCAGCGACTGGAAGCTGGTCGACGCCGCCATGTAGCGCTGGTTGAGCAGGCGCATGCGCGTGCTGCGCGCGTGCACTTCGGGATCCTCGAAGATCACCGAGGCACGCAGATCTTCCAGACCCACGGCGGCGCGGACCGACGCCAGGTGCGCCTGTTCCATTTGTGCGCGCGGAATGCCGCCGCCGGTACTGCCCCGCACGAAGTCAATGAACTTGGCAAACTGGGCCCGCGCACTCTGCCGCAAGATCAGCCGCAGCCGCTCCGGAAAGACCAGGTCGCTGATCACCGCGGCCACCACGATGCCCAGCAACACCTCGCTCACCCGCATCACGGCGGAGTCGAATACGCCCAGCGGCTGGCTGATCGCCGGCAAGGACACGATCGCAGCGGTGTAACCCGCCAGCACGAAACCGTATGACATGAAGTTGCGATACAGCATCGCCCCGCCCGCACACAACGCCACCCACGCGGACAGGCTGAGCAGGAACAGCTCCCGCTGCTGCGGAAACAATGACAGCAGCAGCAACCCGCAAAGGCTGCCACACAGCGTGCCGATCACCCGATAGAAGCTCTTCGCCAGCACCATGCCGCTGTGCGGATGGATCACGATGGCCACCGTGATCATCGTGGTCGCCGGCTGCTCCAGTTGCAGCCACATCGCCAGCCACGCGGCCAGATAGATCGCCAGCAGCGACTTGCCGACAAAAATCCATGCGCGCGACTCACCGGCGAGAAAGTCCGCCAGCCAAGGCCACCGCGACGGCGCCTGCTCGGAATGCATGGTGGTGACGGACATCGATCAGGCCCGCTCGAGTTGATCCAGGAATTTCTTCAACAGCTTTTCCAGCTGCGCCATGTCGCGTGCCAGCAAGCCAGCGGTCTGCCGCTCCAGCAGGGCGCAGATGTCCGGCAGAAAACTTTCAATCATCGCCACGCCCGCCCGGGTGAGGGTAAGCGTCACCTTGCGTCGATCGCCTTCATCCGCGGTGCGCTCGATCAGCTGCTTATCGCACAACTCGTTGGTCAGCCGCGTGATGTTGGCGGATTTCTCGCCGGCGGCTTCTGCCAGCTGCGAGGGATTCAGGGTGTAGCCCTCGGTGCCGTACAGCATCATCAGCAGGTTGTATTCGGGATGATTGATGCCCCACGGCTTGAGCGTGGCGTTCGCATCGTCGTGCACACGCTTGTAGACATGTTTGACCAACCGCACCAGCACCGCCGGCTCGCGGGGAAAGACGGGATGGCGCTGACAGGTGATCGCCAGGCGCTGCTCGGTGGGAAGGAAACTGCTCGAATGCTCGGTCATTGGATGTCGTGTATGTAATATATTTATGTACTATATGCTTATGTATTCTATGCCTGCCACAGCACGGGGGCAAGCCTGCTGATGCGATGGGGCGGCATGTCGCGCTCGCGCACGCAAAGACGACCGGGCGCTGCAGGGCGCCCGGGGAAGGATGGGTTTGTACCCCGGAAGTGGCGGAAGGGATCGGGAGCGACGCCCGAAAACCCGTCAGCGCTCGCGGTTCGCGAGGCTGTTCCTGGCCGGGGCATGGTCACGCCAAACGATGCGGAGCCGCCGAAAACCTTCGGCGGCATGGCTGGCCCATGGCCAGCTACCCGGCGGGGGAGACCATCAGGATGCCGGCAAGCACTCGCCGTACCCGGCTACAAGCCGGTCAATGCTGGATCGGGAAGGTCTGCGCATCGCCCGGCGTGGAAGCCGCCGGCTTGACGGGTGCAGTCCGGCTTGTCGGCACATGACTGCCGCACTGATACGCGCCCCACGGCTGCGAGCCCGCGCTGGGTTCGGCCAATGGCTTGATCGTGTCGGCATGCATCTTGGCCGCCTCATTGCGGGCCAGTACTTCCAGCTCGTCACGCACGGTGATGTCGTTCCGGTCAACCGGGCCGACGTGATCCATCACCGACACCGTGACCTTGCCCAGGTCACGACAGGCAGACACATCGCCGCTCCAGGCGGTGCGCACGTTCTTCGCCGCCGGATCCATGGTGATGCCCCAACTGCAGGCGCTCAGCAACAACACGGGAACGAACAACAACAGGGTCTTGCGCATGGATGGCTCCGCAACAGTGACTTCGGGGACAAAAGGAGGCCGGACCTTGCGGCCCGGCCCCCATCGTAACTCGGCGACGCGAACGCTTCCGCCATGGCGGAAGCGAAGTGTGGCGTCGGTTCATGCCGATGCCACACTGCTGGTCACTTGGCCGGCTTGTCCGCCACCGGCTTGCCATCGGCATCGAGCACCTGCACCTTGCCGAGCTTCAACGCGCGGATCGGCGACTCGATCTTCGCGAGGTCGCCCACGATCACCCAGGTCAACTGGTTCGGGTGGATGATCTCCTTCGCCGCCGCTTCGACGGAGACGTCGGTCTGGCTTTCGATGCGCGACTTCAGGGTCTGCACATAGTCGTCCGGGCGGTTGTACTGGACGATGCCCTGCATCGCACCCATCACCGCCGAGGTGGTCTGGTACTGACCCGGCATGCTGCGCACGTCGCCGACCTTGACCTTGCTGATCTCAGCTGCGGTCAGCGGCTTGTCGCCGATCACGCCCTTGGCTTCCTTGAGCATTTCCTCGACCGACGGTGCGGTCTTGTCGGTCTGCACCGGCGCATACAGCATGAACGGGCGCTGGCCCACGGCCGGACGCAGGAAACTGAAGGCACCGTAAGCCCAGTGCTTGTCCTCGCGCAGGTTCATGTTGAGACGCGAGGTGAAGGTGCCGCCGAAAGCCCCATTCATGGTCTGGATTTCCAGATCATTCGGCGCTTCGGTGGACGGTGCCAGGCTGCCGGCCAGGATCAGGCTCTGCTGGGCTCCGGGACGATCGACCAGGAACACGCGCACCTGATCAGGCGCCGCGACCTTGCCGATGTTCTTTGCCGGGATCTTGCCGGCGGGTGCCTTCCAGTTCCCGAATGCGGCGTTCAACTGCGGAATGATCTTGTCCAGCGTGGTATCGCCGGCGACCAGGATCTTCATGTTGTCCGGGCGGATGAAATCGCCCATGAACGCACGCATGTCGCCGGCGGTCAGCGAGTTGATCGACGCTTCGGTACCTGTGCCGGTAAACGGGATCGCGTAGGCGTGACCCTTGCCATACAGCAGCGGCGGCAGGGTGCGCAACGCGATGCCGGTGGGCTGGCTCTTTTCCTGGGCGATGCCGGCCAGCCACTGGCCGCGCAGACGACTGATGTCCGCCTCGCGGAAGGCCGGGTTGCGCACGATGTCCGCAAACAGGTCGAGCGAGGGCTTGAGCTGGTCGTCGAGCGCATTGAGCGACGCGCTGCAGTAATCCAGCCCGCAACCGCTGGCGATGATCGCGCCAAGGCGCTGCTTGCGCGTGGCGATCTCGACCGAGTCCAGGTTCTTGCTGCCTTCGTCGAGCATCGACATGGTGAAGCTGGAGGTGCCCAGCTTGTGTCCCTGGTCAGCCGCATAGCCGGCGTTGAACAGCAACTGCATCTGCACCGCCGGAACCGTGTGCCGCTCGGCCAGGATCACTTCCACGCCGTTGTCCAGCTTGCCGCGTTCCAGCGTCGGGAAGCTCAGGTCGGGGAAGCTGCTGACCACGGGCACGCCCTTGCTGCGATCGACATCGCTGGCCACGGTCTTGTAGTCGCCCTTGGCTGAAAGCACCGGCGCCGGTGCGCCCGGGGCGGCGGCGCGACCTTCCATCTTCGCCGTGTCGGTGTCTTCCACCTTGCCCGGCACCACGGTCAGCGTGTAGTCGCCCCTGGCGATCCACTTGTCGGCCACCGCCTTGACGCTGGCCGGCGTGGCCGCCATCAGTTCGTTGAAGTCTTTCAGATACTGGCCCGGGTCACCGTGGTACAGCTGACCCTGGGCAAGGATCGACGCCTGCGTGTTGACCTTCTCCAGCCCGCGCACGAAGGAAGCACGCGTTTCGGTCTTCACCCGCGCCAGCTCGTCGGCAGTGGGACCGTTCTTGAGGAATTTCTGCCATTCGTCGGCAATCGCGGCCTCGACCTTCTTCGGGTCGACGCCTTTCTTCACGTCCACCTGCAGCTCGAACATGCTGGCCAGCACGTGCTGGTCCACATCCACCGACACGTCGTCGGCCAGCTCGTCCCGGTAGACCAGCCGCTGATACAGCCGCGACGTCTTGCTGCCGCCCAGCACGGCGGCGGCCAGTTCCAGCAGATTTTCGTCACTGCTGCCGCGACCGGGCACGTTCCATTCGCGATAGATGCGGGTCTGCGCCACGTTGTCGGTCATGGTGCCGGGGGTGGAGCTGTCGCGCGCGGCGATCCACGGCTGCGGGCGCGGCACCTGCGGCCCGGCGGCGATGTCGCCGAAATATTTCAGCATCTTCTCTTTCGCGATCGCCGGGGTGATGTCGCCGGACAGCACCACCACCGTGTTCGCCGCGCCGTAGTAGTCGCGGAACCACTGCTTGACGTCGCCGAGCGAGGCGGCGTTCAAGTCATCCATCGAGCCGATGGTGTCGTGGTGGTAGGGATGATTGGCCGGAAAGGCCTCGGCCTGGATCAGCTCGCTGGCACGACCATAAGGCTGGTTCTCGCCCTGGCGCTTCTCGTTCTGCACCACGCCGCGCTGCTCATCGAGTTGCGGCTTGCCGATCGCACCCAGCAGATGGCCCATGCGGTCCGATTCCATCCACAACGCCATGTCCAGCGCGCTGGTGGGAACCGTCTCGAAGTAGTTGGTGCGATCCAGCCAGGTGGTGCCGTTCTGGTCGGTGGAACCGGCCAGCTCGAACGGCTTGAAGTATTCGTCCTTGTGGTTCTCCGAGCCCTGGAACATCAGGTGCTCGAACAGATGCGCGAAACCGGTCTTGCCCTTCGGCTCATAGGAGGAACCGACGTGATACCACACGCTGACCGCCACCACGGGCGCCTTGTGGTCTTCATGCACCACCACGGTCAGGCCGTTCGGCAGGGTGAAGCGGCTGTAAGCCAACTCCGGGATCTGCTGCGAGGACGAAGCGGCGGACGTGGCCGCGGGAGTGGTGTCCGGGGCCGCCCAAGCCATTGGCACGCCGCCAGCAAGGGTGAGCGCGCCGGCAATCAGCAGGGCGAGTGGTTTCTTTGTCACGGTGAACCTCCTGTTTCACGGATAAGTCTCCACAAGGTAACGGCGCGCGACAGGTGCCGCAAATGACTTGCGGCATGGTCGACAGCCGCTGTCCGCAGATCCGCCCAGCTGTCCGTTCGCGGTCGCCGACAGTGTCCGCGGACAAGCCCTGCGCCAAGGTCAGCGCGTGACGCTGCCGTGAAATCAATGACTTGGCGCCGCTGCAACCGTTGGCACGCGGATTGCTCTTAGTCCATTGCAGGGACTCTTCCCATTCGTCGGAGACAAGCTCATGAAATTTGAAACCTTGATGTTGCGCTGCCTGTTCATCGCCTGCCTGACGGTATGCGGCCTGATCTTCGGCGCGATGCTCACCACCACGCCAGCCTCCGTGCAATTGGCCAGCGGCAGCCATATCGGCATGATCCTGCTGGCCGCGCCGAGCAGCTGCGCGCTGCCGGCCGACGGGGTGATCTGCCCGCACATCGACAACGTGCCCGCGCTGAATGGTTGAGTTCGGAACACGCTGACAGGTGATAATGGACGGATGCTTCACGTCATCCTGTTCAATCCCGAGATCCCGCCCAATACCGGCAACGTGATTCGCCTGTGCGCGAACACCGGCGCCGCGTTGCATCTGATTCGCCCACTGGGCTTCGAGCTGGACGACACCCGGTTGCGCCGCGCCGGGCTCGACTATCACGAGTACGCCCGGCTGGCGGTACACGATGACCTGGCGAGCTGCCTTGCCGTGATCGGAGCGCCGCGCGTCTTCGCCTTCACCACGCGCGGCCGCGTTGCCCATGTCGACGCCCGCTTCGCCGATGGCGATGCCTTGTTGTTCGGCTGCGAAACCGCCGGCCTGCCAGGCGAGGTGCTGGATACCATTCCAGCGGCGCAACGCCTGCGCCTGCCGATGTGCCCGGACAGCCGCAGCCTGAACCTGTCGAACACCGTCGCCGTGGCGGTTTACGAGGCATGGCGTCAGCTCGGCTTTCCCGGTGCCGCCCAAAACCCGTAGGAGGCCGCTGGCGGGCGATGCGTCGTCCCGCGGGGTCCAGAGCAAAGCATCGTCCGCCAGCGAGCTCCTACAGTCAGCGGTCGGCACGGCTACAATCGGCGGATGAATGCTGCCTCCCCCAACTCCTGGTTGCCGCAACCGCTGCGCAAGCTTGCCGGCCGTGCGCTGGAAACCGCGCTGAACCACACCTTGTCACTGGATCCGGACACACGGCAAAAGCTGGCCGCGTTGAACGGGCGCAGCGTGCAGTTGCACGTTCGCGGTCCGGAAATCGCGCTCGCCATCACCGTGGAGGACGCGCACCTCAAGGTCGGTCCCCCGCAGGACGACAGCCAGCTCAAGGTGGCCGCCACGCCGGGCAGCCTGCTGGCGATGATGTTCCGCCGCGACGACGACGGCATTGCGCCGGGCAAGGTGGAGATCGCCGGTGACGCCGAACTGGCCCGCCGGTTGGAAAAACTGGCCAGCAAGTTCGCTCCCGACTTTGAGGAGGCGTTCGAGCGCACCTTCGGCGACGTGCTCGGCGTGCCGCTGGCCAGCGCCGTACGCAAGGGTCTCAGCCATGCCCGCGAATCCGCCAGCCATCTGACCGAAGACACGGCTGACTGGTTGCGCGACGAAGCCCGCGTGGCGATGGCTCCGGGCGAAGTCGAAGGCTTCCTCGACGGCGTGGACGAACTGCGCGAGCGCAGCGACCGGCTGGAATCACGCGTGCAACGATTGATGCGGCGCATGCAGGGCAACGCCGCATGACGCCGCTGAAGGTGGTTCCCCGGCTGCTGCGGGTCGCCTCGGTATTGCTGGCATACCGGCTCGACGAACTGGTCGACGCGGCGCATCTGTATCGCCCGCTGAAATGGCTGCGACCGCTGGTCGCCAAGCCGCGCGTCGACATCCGCGGCTTGACGCGTGGCGCGCGTCTGCGCCATGCACTGACCGACTTGGGGCCGATCTTCGTCAAGGCTGGCCAGGTGCTGTCGACCCGCCGCGATCTGGTGCCGGCCGACATCGCCGATGAGCTGGCACTGCTGCAGGACCAGGTCGCGCCGTTCCCCGGTACCGAGGCCCGCGCGATCGTCGAGCAGGAACTGAAGTTTCCGATTGGCCGTCTGTACGCCCAATTCGACGAAGTCCCGCTGGCCTCTGCCTCGATCGCCCAAGTCCACGCCGCCACCCTTCACGACGGTCGCGAAGTGGTGGTGAAAGTGCTGCGACCGGGCATCGACGCGCAGATCGCCCGTGACGTGAAACTGCTGCGCTCGCTCGGCGAACTGGCCCAGCGCTGGCACCCCAATGCGGACAAGATCCGTCCACTGGAAGTGGTCGCCGAAGTCGAGAAAATGCTGGGGAACGAACTGGATCTGCAGCGCGAAGGCGCCAGTGCCAGCCTGCTCAAGCGCAACTTTGTCAGTGGCGTGGACCTGTATGTGCCTGAAGTGCACTGGGACCTGACCGCCACCCGCGTGCTGACACTGGAGCGCGTGTACGGCCTCAGCAGTGACGACATCGCCGCGATCGACGCGGCCGGGCTCGATCGCAAGGCACTCGCGATCAAGGGCGTTCGGGTGTTTTACGAGCAGGTGTTCCGCGACAATTTCTTCCACGCCGACGCGCACCCCGGCAACATCTGGGTCGATCCCGCGCGCACCGGCGAGCCACGCTTCATCGCGCTGGATTTCGGCATCATGGGTTCGCTGCCCGAAGCCGACCAGTACTGGCTGGCGCAGAACTTCATAGCCTTGTTTGAACGCGACTACGCGCGCATCGCGCAACTTCACGTGGCCGCCGGCTGGATGCCGTCCGATGTGCGGCTGGATGAGCTGGAGGCGGCGGTGCGCACGGTGTGCGAACCCTACTTCACCCGTCCGCTGTCGCAGATCTCGCTGGCCGAGTTGGTGGTGAAGCTGTTCCAGACCGCGCGCCGCTTCGAGTTGACCCTGCAGCCGCAACTGATCCTGCTGCAGAAAACGCTGCTCAATATCGAGGGCGTCGGGCGCATGCTCGATCCGGAGATCGACATCTGGGCAGTCGCACATCCGGTGCTCAAGTGCATCCTGCGCGAGCGCTACAGTCCGTTGCGGACCTTCCGCGAAGTGCGCAAGCGCTTGCCGGAGTGGCTGCACGATGCACCGCAGTTTCCCGAACTGGTACGCGATGCACTGCGCCAGGTCGGTCGCGGCGAACGACGCCAACTGGCCGATCCGCTCGCGCTGAAACTGACGCTGGAAAACGCACACCGGCAGCACCGGGTTCTGGCCAGCAGTCTGCTCGGCAGCACGTTGCTGATCGGCGCGATCCTGATGGGCACCTTGTCACCGCAACACGGCATCTGGCCACCGTTGTGCGCTGGCGCCGCCGGCCTGCTGACCCTCCTGATCGGCTGGCCCCGCCGCTGACCACACCCGGGCAGGAACCCGCTCGCGGGCGATGCTCTTGTTCGAGTGCCCGATCACAGCCATCGCCCGCGAGCGGGCTCCTACGACAGATTTCAGGCTCATGATCGAGATTCTCTACCAGGACGACGCGCTGATCGCGGTGAACAAGCCGGCGAATCTTGCCGTGCATCGTTCGAAGATGGTCGGCAACGCCGACGAATTCCTGATCGACCTGCTGCGTGAACAGGTGGGCGACAACGTGTATCTCGCCCACCGACTCGACCGCGCCACCAGCGGCGTGCTGCTGGTCGCCCGGAGCAAGGACGTCGCCGCCGCACTCGGCGAGCAGTTCATGGGCCGCACCGTGCACAAGCAATACCTGGTCGTGGTGCGTGGCTGGCCCGATCCCGGCGAAGGCCTGGTCGACTATGCATTGCCCGGATCCCGCGAAACCGGGCCGCGCCGCGAGGCCCGCACGCAGTACCGCACGCTGGCCACGATCGAGGTACCCATCGAGCTCGGTCGCTATCCGCAACAACGCTATGCATTGGTGCTGGCCGAGCCGGAGAGCGGCCGCTTCCGCCAGATCCGCAAGCACCTGGCGCATATCCACCATCCGGTGATCGGCGACTGCCAGCACGGCCGCGGCGACCACAACCGGCTGTACAAACAGCACTTTGGTTGCCACCGCATGCTGCTGCACGCATGGCGGGTGCGCTTTGCGCATCCCCTGACCGGTCTCGCCATGGCGATCGACGCGCCGCTGGATGATGCCTATGCCAGGCTGCTCCTCCGGTTCGGCTGGACCTTGCCAGACGTCGCTCCCATGTAGGAGCGGCTTCCGCCGCGATGCTCTTCGATCCATCAGCCAAGAGCATCGCGGCTGAAGCCGCTCCTACGTATTCGCGCCATCCCCTACACTTCCCGCATGCTGACGATCAGCCGCACCCTTTCCCTGCCCGAATCCGAACTGGTCGAGCGCTTTTTGCGCGCGGACGGTCCCGGCGGTCAACACGTGAACCGCACCGAGAGCGCGGTGGAGTTGCGTTTCGACGTGGCCAGCTCGCCCTCGCTGCCGGAGGAAATCCGTGCGCGACTGCTGGAACGGCGTGATCGCCGGCTTACCGCCGAAGGCGTGCTGGTGATCCAGGGACGACGTTTCCGCGACCAGGCGCGCAACCGCGATGACGTGCGCGAGCGGCTGGTCGAAATCATCCGCGGCATCCTGGTGCCGCCGAAGAAGCGCCTCGCCACCCGCCCCACGCGTGCTTCGAAAGAACGCCGTCTGGCGGGAAAGCAGCAGCGTGGGCAGATCAAACAAAATCGCTCACGCAAACCGGATCTCGAATGAAGGGCCAACTACCCCGCCCCGAGCAATTGCCACCGAACATGCCGCACCTGACCGACAACTGGCGTCGTCGGCTTTGTCGTGGCGTGCTGCGACTGTGTGGCTGGAGCCTGGTCGGCGAGTTTCCCGACGTGCGGCGGGCGGTACTGATCGCCGCGCCTCATTCGTCGTGGTGGGATGGCGTGTGGGGCTTGCTGATGAAGGTTGCCATCGGCGCCGAGATCCACTTCATGGGCAAACAGGAGCTGTTCCGCGGCCCGCTTGGCAAAGTCCTGCGTCAACTCGGTGGCATGCCGATCGACCGCGGCGCCGCCAAGGGCGTGGTCGAGCAGATGATCGAGCAGTTGCAACAACGCGACTCGCTGTGGCTCGGCATCGCACCGGAAGGCACCCGCAAACCGGTGGTGCGCTGGAAGAGCGGCTTCTGGCGCATCGCCCACGACGCCGGCGTACCGATCGTCACCGCCTGGTTCAACTACCCCGACAAGACGATCGGCGTCGGTCCGCTGTTTCACACCAGCGACGACATGGAAGCGGATCTGATGCGTCTGCGCGCGTTCTATGCGCCGTTCCGGGGCAAGCGCCGCAACGTGTGATCCGGGCAAAAGCCCGGGAATGTTGCGCAAGAGGTCTTGGTATCGCCCGTGCGTTTCGTGCGTGTCCGCAGGGATCCGGTGGCCAAGCCAGGTCGGAAGGAGCCGCCCAGCCCGCGAACCTCAGCGTTGCGAATGGCTCGGATCATCGTGTTCACGATGGCTCAGCAGGCCGGGGCGGATCAGGTCGATGAAGGCGCGCGCCTCCGCACTGAGGAACTTGCCCTTGCGTATCACCACGCCGTAGCTGCGCTGCGGGAAATACTGCTTCATGTTGCGCACG
The DNA here is from genome assembly GCF_054061035.1 of Rhodanobacter sp. TND4EL1. NCBI lineage: Bacteria > Pseudomonadati > Pseudomonadota > Gammaproteobacteria > Lysobacterales > Rhodanobacteraceae > Rhodanobacter > Rhodanobacter sp. TND4EL1. The sequence continues at coordinate 432,947 of NZ_JBSSDT010000003.1, read as the reverse complement.
GCCAGCCGCTCGCTGTCCGCGGCGGTGATGCAGATGCCGGTGACGATGGAGATACCCATGCCCATCGCCACATATTCCTTGATCACGTCCCAGCCGCCGACCTCGATCGCCACGTGATACGGCACCTGTTGTTGCTGGAACACCAGGTCGACCAGCCGGTAGGTCGACAATCGTTGCGGCGGCAGAATCAGGCCATACGGTGAAATGTCCTCCAGCGTGATCTTGTCCCTGGCGGCCAGCGGATGATCCGGCGGCATGATCAGCATCGGGTCGAAATGATGCACGGGGGCCCAGGCGATGTCGTTGGGTACGTCGAGCATCGAACCGACCGCGAAATCGGCATCGTCCGCGCGCAGCATGGCCATGCCGTCCTTGCCGGTGACATTGGCCAGTTGCAGTTGTACCGCGGGAAAGCGTTCGCGATAGCGACGCACCAGTTCGGGCAGCAGGTACTGGATGGTCGAGGTGCCGGCCGCGATCGTCAGCCGCCCGGCCTGCAGCCCCTTCACCTTGGCCTGGAAGTCGCGATCCAGCGTGTCCCAGCCTTCGACCAGCGGTCGCGCCAGCTCGTACAGCGCCTCGCCCGCATCGGTCAGATTGATGCGACGACGACGCCGTTCCAGCAGGCTGCAGCCCAATTCGCGCTCCAGCGCCTGCAACTGCAGGCTGATGGTGGGCTGCGACAGGTACAGCGCCTCCGCGGCACGGGTCAGCGTGCCCAGCTTCACGACGCTGACAAACGCACGCAACTGCTTGTGTCGATTGCCTTTGTAGTAGAAACGCCCGGCGCTCTCCGCGCCCGCGCCGTCACCGCGCTGTCTGGCGCCGCTGCGGGGTGTCTTTTTGATCTTATTCAGCGAAATATCGTGCTTTTTCATCTCGAAATTTCAATACGTTGGCGTATGTATTGGTAATGCTCATAGTAATGATTGAAACATTCACTTTGTCAAATAGCTGATTTGTACCTAGCTTCGTGCCATTCCCGACACGGAGCGATGCCATGGCAGTACCCCAGGAAAAACTCGAACTCGGCACGGCTGAGATCCATGCGGATCAGGCGGGTTACGAGAGCATCCTGACCCCGGCCGCGCTCGCCTTGCTGGCCCGTCTGCACCGCCGTTTCGAGCCGACCCGCCAGCGCCTGCTGCAGGCTCGGGGCGAACGTCAGGCCGCGTGGGACGCCGGCAGCCTGCCCGACTTCCGCACCGATACGGCCGCCATCCGCGAATCGGACTGGCGCGTGGCGCCGATCCCGGCCGCGTTGCGTGATCGTCGCGTCGAGATCACCGGGCCGGTCGAACGCAAGATGATCATCAACGCGCTCAACTCCGGCGCGAAGGTGTTCATGGCCGACTTCGAGGATTCCTCGGCCCCGACCTTCGCCAACCAGCTGGACGGGCAGATCAACCTGCGCGACGCGGTACACGGCTCGATCGATTTCACCTCGCCCGAGGGCAAGCGCTATCGCGTGGGTGACCACCCGGCCGTCCTGGTGGTGCGTCCACGTGGCTGGCATCTGCACGACAAGTTCTTCAGTGTGGACGGCGAAGCGGTGTCCGGCGCACTGGTCGATTTCGCGCTGTTCGTGCAACACAACGCGCGCGCGCTGCACGAGCTTGACCGCGGCCCGTACTTCTATCTGCCGAAACTCGAAGCGATGGAAGAAGCCGCGCTGTGGAACGCCGTGATGGCCGCTGCCGAAGACGAGCTGCAGCTGCCGGTGGGCACGATGAAGGCCACCGTGCTCATCGAGACGCTGCCGGCCGCGTTCCAGATGCACGAGATCCTGCATGCGCTGCGTGGTCGCGCGGTCGGCCTCAATTGTGGCCGCTGGGATTACATTTTTTCGTATCTGAAAACCCTGCGCGGCCATCGCGACCGGCTGCTGCCCGAACGCGGCCAGGTGCAGATGATCGCGCCGTTCCTGAAAGCCTATTCCGAACTGCTGATCCAGACGTGTCATCGCCGCGGTGCATTCGCGATGGGCGGCATGGCCGCGCAGATCCCGATCAAGGGCGATGAAGCAGCCAACGAAGCGACGCTGGCCAAGGTGCGCGCCGACAAGCTGCGCGAGGTGCACGCCGGTCACGACGGCACCTGGGTCGCGCACCCGGCGCTGGTACCGGTGGCGCAGCAGGTCTTCGACGAACACATGCCGGCGCCGAACCAGCTCGACGTGATGCGCACGGACGTGAACGTCAGCCGCGAGCAATTGCTCGCCGCCCCGAACGGCACCATCACCCGCGCCGGGTTCGACAACAACGTCGAGGTCTGCCTGCGTTACACCGCCGCGTGGCTGGACGGCCTAGGCTGCGTCCCGATCCATCACCTGATGGAGGACGCCGCCACCGCCGAAATCGCGCGGGCGCAGCTGTGGCAATGGCTGCACCACGGGGCACTTGAATTCCCCGATCAAGCACCGATCGACTTCGCGTTGTTCGACCACGCCGTGGCCACCCACACCCATCGTCTGCGCGACAGTCGGCATCCCGGCGCAGCACGCGCCGACGCGGCCGCCGCGCTGCTCACAGCCATGACCCATGCCGACGTCCTCGGCAACTTTCTCACCCTGCCCGCCTACGACCAGCTCGCCTGACCGCCGCCATCTGCAGCAACATCCTCATCGGAGCCATGCCATGAAGACCCACGCCCTGCCCACCGCTGAACAGATCACCCTGGACTGGAAGAACAACCCGCGCTGGACCGGCGTTCAGCGCAACTACTCCGCCGAGGACGTGGTGCGCCTGCGCGGCACCGTTCACGTGGAACACTCGCTGGCCCGCCACGGCGCCGAGCGCTTGTGGAAGTCGCTGCACAAGGAAGACTTCGTCAACGCGTTGGGCGCGCTCACCGGCAATCAGGCGATGCAGCAGGTCAAGGCCGGCCTGCAGGCGATCTACCTGAGCGGCTGGCAGGTCGCGGCCGATGCAAACGTGGCCGGCGAAATGTATCCCGACCAGTCGTTGTACCCGGCCAACTCGGTGCCGCTGGTGGTCAAGCGGATCAACAACACCCTGCTACGCGCCGACCAGTTGCACCACGCCGAAGGCAAGGACGACTGCGACTGGCTGGTGCCGATCGTGGCCGATGCCGAGGCCGGCTTCGGCGGCGTGCTCAACGCGTTCGAACTGATGAAGGCGATGATCGAGGCCGGCGCCGCCGGCGTGCATTTCGAGGACCAGCTGGCCTCCGTGAAGAAGTGCGGCCACATGGGCGGCAAGGTGCTGGTGCCGACCCGCGAGGCGGTCGACAAGTTGAACGCCGCGCGCCTGGCGGCCGACGTGGCCGGCGTGCCAACCCTGCTGGTGGCGCGCACCGATGCGGATGCCGCCGATCTGCTGACCTCGGACATCGACGACAACGACAAGGCGTTCATCACCGGCGAACGCACGGTCGAAGGCTTCTACCGCGTCAATCCGGGCCTGGACCAGGCAATCAGCCGCGGACTGGCCTACGCGCCGTACGCCGACCTGATCTGGTGCGAAACCAGCAAGCCGAACCTGGACGACGCCCGCAAGTTCGCCGAGGCGATCCACGCGAAATTCCCGTGCAAGATGTTGGCCTACAACTGCTCGCCCAGCTTCAACTGGAAGAAGAACCTGGACGACGCCACCATCGCCAACTTCCAGAAGGAGCTGGGCGCGATGGGCTACAAGTTCCAGTTCATCACGTTGGCCGGCTTCCATAGCCTGAATTACGGCATGTTTGATCTGGCGCATGGTTACGCGCGGCGCCAGATGAGCGCCTTCGTCGAACTGCAGGAAAAGGAATTCGCTGCCGCGGACCGCGGCTTCACCGCGGTGAAGCACCAGCGCGAAGTGGGCACCGGCTACTTCGACGCGGTGACCCAGGCGATCCAGCAGGGTCAGTCATCGACCACCGCACTGAAAGGCTCGACCGAGGAAGCGCAGTTCGCCCGTCACGCCGCCGCGTAATGGTGAGAAGCGAGTGGATGAGTGAGGAGCAGGAAGCGAAGGATCGCTTCCAGTCTGTTCTCACTCCTCTCCACTCGCTTCCGCTTTCAAAGGCGGCACCAGCGCTATCACCGTCCAACCCGGCTTCGGTTCCAGCTCGCGCTTGGCCGACGCCACTCGCAAGGCCCCCTTCTCCTCGATGCCGAACATCAGCACCGTATTGGAGCCGTACTGTTCGATGAAATGCGGCCAGTCGAACGTGGCACTGAGCTTGGTCGACTTGATCCGCCAACCCTGCTCAAGCATCTCGGCGAAGCGACCATGCGTCATGGTTTCGTCAAACAGCGGCGGCGCCAGCAGGCTGCCGGCGAGGGCTGCCCGGTCGGTGTTCTCCTGAGGAGTGAGGTTGCGCAAGCGGTAGACCTTTTCGCGACCGAACTCCTGCCGGTAGTGCACGCAGGCCAGCGAGTTGCGTTCGCGATGGGTGGAAACGGCCAGCAGGCGACCAATGCCGGTCAGATCCAGATGCCGCTCGGCATGCGGTGAAGCCGGGTTGCCGAAGAACGTGTTGCGCCCTTCCATGCGGGCAAGCCGGATGCCATCCCAATCATCATCGGCGAGTACGACATGGAAATCGGCGTCAGCCAGCGCCTTGCCGATCGCACGCGCCACCACGTCGGAACCGAAAATCAGCACGCCACGCGGCTCCGGCTCGGCCACTTTCAACCAGCGCGCCAGCGGCCTCGCCGTGGCGCTCTGGAACACCACGGTGCCGATGATCAGGGTGAATACCAGCGGCACCAGTGCGTCGGCACCGGCGACCCCCAGTACATCCAGCCGCAGTGCAAACAGCGCCGATACCGATGCCGCGACGATGCCACGCGGTGCCACCCAGCCGATCAACGCGCGCTCGCGCCAATTCAGTCCGCTGCCGAACGTGGCAATCGCCACGGTCACCGGCCGCACCAGGAATTGAGCGATCACGAACAGGGCGATGCCCGCGCCCAGCATGCCTTCCGGCAGTGGCCAGTGCAGGCGTGCGGCCAGCAGGATGAACAGCATCGACACCAGCAAGGTGGTCAGGCTTTCCTTGAAATCAAGGATGTCGTCGATATGCACGCCGCGCAGGTTGCCCAAGGCGATGCCCATGATGGTCACCGCCAGCAGGCCCGATTCGTGGGTCAGGGTATTGGAAACGCTGAAAGCCAGCAGCACCGATGCCAGCACCGCGAAGTTCTGCAGATACTCGGGAATCATCTGGCGACGCAGGAAGAACGCCATCATCCAAGCGGACAACGCGCCAATACCCACGCCACAACCGACAGTGGCCACGAAGATGCCGATCGTGTGACCTTGCTGACGCGACACGATGGCTTCATAGATCAGCACCGCGAACAACGCGCCCAGCGGGTCGATCACGATGCCTTCCCAGCGCAACGTGTTGGCGATGCGTGCATTGGGTCGCAGCGTGCGCAGCATCGGCGAAATCACGGTCGGGCCGGTGACGCAGGCCAGCGCGCCGAACAGCAACGCGATCGGCCACGCCAGGTCGGCGACCAGGTGGGCGGCCAATGCCAGCAACAGCACGGTGGCCACCGCGCCGTAACTGATCAGCCCGCGCACCGCCTTGCCGATCCCCGGCAGTTCGTTGAAGCGCAGGGTCAGGCTGCCCTCGAACAGGATCAGTGCCACCGCCAGCGACACGACGGGAAACAGCAGCTCGCCGAGCAGCTTGTCGGGATCAAGCACGCCGCTGACCGGGCCGAGCACGATACCGGCCAGCAACAGGAACACGATCGCCGGCAGCTTCACCCGCCACGCCAGCCACTGCGCCAGAAAGCCGATCACCAGCATGCCGGTGAGCATCAGGCTGAGCTCGATAGTCATCATGATCCTTGGGAATATCCGGGCGCCATCGAACCATGCGCGACGGGACACGTCCAGCCACGCAGACCGGTCGATCGCTCAGAAGCGGCGGTATTGCAACGCCTCGGCCAGGTGCTCACGTTCCAGCAGCGCCGCGCCACCGTCGAGGTCGGCAATCGTGCGAGCCACCCGCAAGACGCGATGATAGGCCCGGGCGGACAGGCCCAGCCGCTCCAGCGCAGCCTCGAACCAGCGCCGCTCGGGCGCGCCCAGCGCGCAATCGCGCTCCAGTTCCCGGGTGCTGATCTCCGCATTCGGCCGACCTGCCCGCATCAGCGACTGCCGCCGCGCATTGAGCACGCGGGCACGCACCGTGGCGGAATCCTCGTCGCGCTCACCGCGCGGGGCACCCAGGTCAGACAGCGGCACCGGCGGCACTTCCACACACAGGTCAATGCGATCCAGCAGCGGGCCTGAAATGCGCGCGCGATAACGCTGGATCTGATCGGGGGTGCACTGGCAACGCGGGTCACCGGCATAACCGCAAGGGCACGGATTCATGGCGGCCACCAGCTGGAACTGCGCGGGAAACGTCGATTGCCGCGCTGCCCGCGAGATCATGATGTGGCCCGATTCCATCGGCTCACGCAGCACTTCCAGCACGTGCCGGCTGAATTCCGGCAGTTCGTCGAGAAACAGGACCCCGTTGTGCGCCAGCGAGACTTCGCCTGGTCGCGGATACGAACCACCACCGACCAGGGCGACAGCCGAAGCGGTGTGATGCGGCGAGCGGAACGGGCGACGACGCCAATGCGCCAGATCGGCGCCCTGGCCGGCGATCGACAGCACCGCGCACGTCTCCAGCGCCTCGGACTCCGTCAACGGCGGCAGGATGCCAGGCAGGCGTTCGGCCAGCATGGTCTTGCCGGTACCGGGCGGGCCGATCAGCAGCAGGTGATGACCACCGACCGCAGTGATCTCCAGCGCTCGACGTGCCTGCAGTTGTCCGCGCACGTCGGCGAGGTCGGGGCCGTCCGCGGCGCCGCCATTGCTGGGAATGCCGACCGGCATCGACAACTCGTGCGCGCCGCGCAGCCAGCTGCAGACGTCGGCCAGCGTATCGGCCACCCGCACGTCCACGTCAGGGACCAGTGCGGCTTCGGCAGCATTCTCGCGCGGAACCACCACACGCCGCCCCCTTGCCCGCGCCCGCAACAAGGCCGGCAGCACGCCGGACACGCTGCGCAGCGCCCCACTCAACGCCAGCTCGCCAAGGAATTCGCAATCGTCCAGCTTGTCGCGAGGCACCTGCCCGCTGGCGGCAAGAATGCCCAGCGCGATCGGCAGGTCGAAACGGCCGCCATCCTTGGGCAGCTCGGCAGGCGCCAGATTCACCGTGACGCGGCGCCCGGGATATTCGAAGGCGGTGTTCTGTATGGCCACACGCACGCGGTCGCGCGCCTCGCGCACCGCCGCCTCGGGAAGACCCACGATATTCGTCGATGGCAACCCGCCGGAGAGATGCACCTCGACCATCACTTGCGGCGCGGCGATCCCTTCCTGTGCACGGCTCAGGGTGACGGCAAGACTCATGCGGCCGCGGGTCTAAACAGGAAAGACAGGGCGCTGACAGGCACTGACATGAAGCGGCTCCATCAGCAGCGCTGAATAAATAACCGCCTCCGATCGTTCTCGGGGTGAGGGTGACGGATCGGAGGCGGCTCCCGGGAGGTGGTTTTACGAACCCGTGCGGGCAGCTACCGCAGCCTCCAACTCGGCCACGCGTTGCTCCAATTCGTCGACCTTGGCGCGGGTACGCGCCAGTACCTGGGACTGGACTTCGAATTCTTCGCGGGTGACGAGGTCGAGGCGGCGCAATCCTTGCGCCAGAATATCCTGGAAGTTGGTGCGCAAATCCTGATGCGCTTGTGCCACCCCTGGCGGAACCAACGACACAAGTCGCAGGGCAATCTGGTCGATATCCTGCCTACCCATCATGGATAGCACCTCGAGCTCGTCGAGTTAAATCTTAGGTGAACGAGATTCAGGGCCGCCATCGGTACGCTCCATCAATAATTGTAAGGATTGTCCTACACACCCAGTCGTCAGGCGACAACCTGTCGGCGTGCAGGCAAAATGGCTACCCGGCGCACTCGACGCCCTGGCATAAGGAATCAACCCATGAAGCTGGTCGTGGCGATCATCAAGCCGTTCAAGCTGGACGACGTCCGCGAGGCGCTGGCGGAAGTGGGTCTGCAGGGCATCACGGTGACCGAAGTGAAGGGGTTCGGCCGCCAGAAGGGCCACACCGAGCTCTATCGGGGCGCCGAATACGTGGTGGATTTTCTGCCCAAGATCAAGCTGGAAGTGGCCGTGGCTGATGATCAGCTCGATCGGGTGCTGGAAGCGATCCAGAACTCAGCCCGCACCGGCAAGATTGGCGACGGCAAGATCTTTGTGAGCTCCCTGGAGCAGGTGATCCGCATCCGCACCGGCGAGTTGGATCACGACGCGCTGTAATTCCGTCGCAGGCCGCGCCAGCGCTGGCGGCGCCCGCATCTCCTCCTGACTTATGCACAAGTTATTGGGTTGACCAGGCCCTGATCACCCGATATGTTGTGCTCGTCGGTGCCCGACCAGATGCGACATCGGTCGGGCTTAAAAGGGAATCCGGTGTAACTCCGGAACTGCCCCGCAGCGGTAAAGCGGAAACGAACGCCCCCACATGCACTGGCCCTCGGCGGCTGGGAAGCGGGAGCAAGTAGGCGGATCGCAAGATCCACGTCCGCAAGTCCGAAGACCTGCCGGCACATCGGGACGAACGTGTCCCGGTGCGTAGTGACGGCTTCCGCGGGGAAGTGCGTCGTGGAGCAGGTCGCCGCGTGGCGTCCGGCTTGCGCGTCGCCTCCGGAACCTTCGCTATCAGGCCCTGCTCGTGGGAAGCAGGCGTTTGATGTCCAAGCCGGGAGCCACCAAACATGCAACCCCTCGATACCGTGGAACGCGAGCGCACCGTCGCGCGCGTCGAACCGACCGCCGCCAGCGACACCTCCTCATCCGACACCCACTTTGCATTGACTTCGCCGCACAGCGCGGCGCAGATGCATGTGACCAAGCGCAACGGCGGCCAGGAAACCGTCGACGTCAACAAGATCGTGCGCGCGGTGACGCGCAGCGCCGAAGGCCTGCACGGCGTCGATCCATTGCGCGTGGCGCTGAAGACCATCGGCGGCCTGTACGACGGCGCCACCACCCAGGAGCTGGACCAGCTGTCGATCCGCACCGCCGCCGCGCTGACCGCCGAGGAACCCGAATACGGCCAGCTCGCCGCGCGCCTGCTCGGTGCCTATATCGACAAGGAAGTCAGCGGCCAGGAGATCCAGAGCTTCTCGCAGTCGATCGTGCGCGGTGCGGAGCTGGGCATCCTCAATGAGCGTCTGCGCGATTTCGTGGCGGCCAATGCGCGCAAGTTGAACGACGCGATCGATCCGCTGGCCACCCGTCGGTTCGAGTATTTCGGCCTGCGCACGGTGTACGACCGTTACCTGCTGCGCCATCCGCAACAGCGGCTGGTGCTCGAGACGCCGCAGCACTTCTTCATGCGCATCGCCTGCGCGCTGGGCGGCAACGAGATCGCCGAAACGCTGGAACTGTATCGCCTGCTGTCGTCGCTGGAATACATCGCCAGCTCGCCCACCCTGTTCAACGCCGGCACCGCGCACGAGCAGCTCAGCTCCTGCTACCTGCTCGACTCGCCGCTCGATTCACTGGAGTCGATCTACGACAAATACGCCGACGTGGCCAAGCTGTCCAAGTTCGCCGGCGGCATCGGCCTGGCGTACTCGCGCGTGCGTTCGCGCGGCTCACTGATCAAGGGCACCAACGGTCATTCCAACGGCCTGCTGCCGTGGCTGAAGACGCTGGACGCCTCGGTCGCCGCGGTCAACCAGGGCGGCAAGCGCAAGGGGGCGGCCTGCGTGTATCTGGAAACCTGGCACGCCGACATCGAGGACTTCCTCGAATTGCGCGACAACACCGGCGACGATGCGCGCCGTGCGCACAACCTCAACATCGCCAACTGGATTCCCGACGAATTCATGCGCCGGGTCGAGGGCGATGGCGACTGGTCGCTGTTCGATCCCAAGGTCATGCCACAGCTGGTCGACAGCTGGGGCGAGACATTCGATCGCCTGTATCGCGACGCCGAAGCGAAGGGCCTCGCCGTGAAGAAGGTGAAGGCCCGGGAACTCTACGCCCGCATGATGCGCACGCTGGCACAGACCGGCAACGGCTGGATGACGTTCAAGGATCGCTGCAACGCCACCAGCAACCAGACGGCCAAACCCGACAACGTGATCCACCTGTCCAACCTGTGCACCGAAATCCTCGAAGTGAGCTCGGTGAACGAGACGGCGGTGTGCAACCTCGGCTCGGTGAACCTGGCGCGGCACGTGGTCGACGGCGCCTTCGATTTCGACCAGCTTGCCTCGACCGTGCGCACGGCCGTGCGTCAGCTCAACCGCGTGATCGACCTGAACTTCTATCCGATCGAGACCGCACGCACGGCCAACATGAAGTGGCGTCCGGTGGGGCTGGGCGTGATGGGCCTGCAGGACGTGTTCTTCAAGCTGCGATTGCCGTTCGACTCGGCCGAGGCGTTGGCGCTGTCCACGCGGATCGCCGAGGAAATCTATCTCCACGCCTTGTCGCAGTCGTGCGAATTGGCCGAGAGTGAGGGTGCTCATCCCGGCTTTGCCGAAAGCCGCGCGGCGAACGGCGAACTGCAATTCGACCACTGGCCGAACGCCACGCCGCATGACGATGCCCGTTGGGACGCGCTGCGCGAGAAGGTCAGGCAGCACGGCCTGCGCAACTCGCTGCTGATCGCGATTGCACCCACCGCGACGATCGCCTCGATTGCCGGCTGCTACGAATGCATCGAGCCACAGGTCAGCAACCTGTTCAAACGCGAAACGCTGTCGGGCGACTTCCTGCAGGTGAACCGCTATCTGGCCGACGAGCTGAAGTCGCTCGGCTTGTGGACGTCCGAAATCCGCGACGCGATCAAGCTGGCCGAGGGTTCGATCCAGAACATCAGCGCCATTCCCGAACGCCTACGCACCATCTATCGCACAGTGTGGGAGCTGCCGCAGAAGGCGCTGATCGAACTGGCCGCGGCGCGCGGGGCATACATCGACCAGAGCCAGTCGCTGAACCTGTTCACGGAGAACCCGAACATTGGCCAGTTGAGCTCGATGTACATGTACGCGTGGAAGGCCGGCATCAAGACCACGTATTACCTGCGCTCACGGCCGGCCACGAAGATCGCCAAGACCACGGTAAGCGGCAGCGGCAGCGGCAGCGCCACTGTCGCTCCCGCCGCCGAACAGGGCGCGATCGACCAGGACAAGGCCAATGCGGCGGTGTTCTGCTCGCTCGAGAACCCCGAGTACTGCGAAGCCTGCCAGTAAGTTTTCATGGATGATCCCGCCGCAGGGATGCGGCACCCCATTCTGCGCGACGCCGAATCGCGGCGCGCCCACGGAGCAGCTCCATGTCAAAAGCCGATGGCCACATTCTCAACCCGGGTTTCGAACTCACCCTTCGCCCGATGCGCTATCCCGGTTTCTACGAGATGTATCGCAACGCGATCAAGAACACCTGGACCGTCGAGGAGGTGGATTTCTCGATGGATACCAGTGATCTCGACAAAAAAATGTCTGCCGCCGATCGCCATCTGATCAGGCGCCTGGTGGCGTTCTTCGCCACCGGCGACACCATCGTGTCGAACAATCTGGTGTTGAACCTGTACCAGCATATCAACGCGCCGGAAGCGCGCATGTACCTGTCGCGCCAGTTGTACGAGGAAGCGCTGCATGTGCAGTTCTACCTCACCCTGCTCGATACTTATATTCCCGACCCGGCCGAGCGCAACGGTGCGTTCGCGGCGATCGAGACGATTCCGTCGATCCGGCAGAAAGGTGCGTTCTGTTTCAAGTGGATCGACTCGATCCAGGGCCTGCGTCGTCTGGAAACGCGTGAGCACCGCCGCCAGTTCCTGCTCAACCTGATCTGTTTCGCCGCCTGCATCGAAGGCCTGTTCTTCTATGCCGCTTTCGCCTACGTCTACTACCTGCGCTCGCGCGGCCTGCTGCACGGCCTGGCGGCGGGCACCAACTGGGTGTTCCGCGACGAGAGCTGCCACATGGCGTTCGCGTTCGAAGTGGTGCGCACCGTGCGCGAGCAGGAGCCGGATCTGTTCGACGAGGAGATGCGCGTCCAGGTCGAGCAGATGATGGAAGAGGCGATCGCCTGCGAAACCCAGTTCGCCGAGGACGTGCTGTCCGGCGGCGTGGTCGGCATGTCGGTGAAGGACATGCGCCAGTACCTGGAATACTGCGCCGACCAGCGCCTCGCCCAGCTGGACCTGCCGAAGAAATACGGCGCGAAGAACCCGTTCGACTTCATGGATCTGCAGGACGTGCAGGAGGTTGCCAATTTCTTCGAGCGGCGCGTTTCGGCCTATCAGGTCGGCGTGCAGGGCGAGGTCGCTTTCGACATGGCGTTCTGAATCACCGGCATGGAGTGGCCATGAAGCCGAGCCATCCGCAATTTCTTGCGACCACTCCCGTTCAAACCAAGGCGTTTCCTGCCTAACAAAGTGTCATGAAAAATCTTTAGACTGCGATCAGATCCGCCTTTGCCGCCTGTCGGCCGCACGCTGATCGACCAGCGGGTGGCCGTCGAGTCGGGGATTCACGGGGTGATTTGCCGAGAGCCTGCGAGTGACTGGGTATCCCGCAGTACCCACTGCTTTCAAGGATCGCCCATGACTACCCCGAATCGCCTCAGACTGCTGCCCTTCGCCATCGCCTCGTTGCTGGCCGTGACGCCGCTCGCCGCCCAGAACGTCACTACCTCCGGTGTCAGCGGCCGCGTACTTGATGTGAACGGCCAGCCGTTGGCCGGCGCCACGGTGACGATCGTGCATCAACCTTCGGGCACCACGAAAACCGTGGTCACCGACAACGACGGTCGCTACACCGCGCAGGGTCTGCGCGTGGGCGGCCCGTTCGAAATCACCGCGAACAAGGCGGAACAGAGGGTCGAACAAGACAATGTCTACCTGCAACTGGGAAACCCTTCCTCGATCAATCTGAGCATGGCGCCGTCGACGGCGACAGCTCGCGACCTGTCGGCGGTGACGGTAAGTGCCTCGACGCTGGCGCAGACTTTTTCTTCCGACAACAAGGGCCTGTCGACCAACATCTCGCAGCAGCAACTGAAGGCCACGCCGCAGGGTAACCGTTCGGTCGATGACGTGGCCCGGCTGGATCCGCGCATCAACGTCACCGATCAGGGCACCGGCGCGATTTCCGCCAACGGCATGAACAATCGCTACAACAACGTCAGCGTCGACGGCGTCACCCAGGGCGACCCGTTCGGCCTCAATGCCAACGGCCTGCCCTACCAGAAGTCGCCGATCTCGCCGGAAACGATCGCCGAGTACAACATCTCCACCGCCACCTACGACACCACCTCCGATACCGTCGGCGCCGACGTCAATGCGGTCACCAAGAGCGGCACCAACCAGTTCCATGGCTCGGTCTACTACGCCTATCGCAACGCCAATCACCTGGTCGGCGATGCCGGCTGGCTGGACAGCAGCAACCCCGGCTACCACTACAAGGGCTACCAGAAGGACTCCACCGGCGGCTTCAACGTCGGCGGTCCGATCATCAAGGACAAGCTGTTCTTCTTCGTCTCGGCAGAGCACGAGAAGACCACCGGCATCGGCGCCGATTCCGCCAACGGGCTGGACAACTCGCTGGGCAACGGCGCATCGACCAGCAACAAGGTATCGCCCGGCGACCTGCAGAAGGTGATCGATGCCGCCAAGCAATTGGGGCTCACGCCCGGCGTGTTCGGCGGCGCGAGCGGGCTGACCTATGACGACAAGCGCTATCTGGGCAAGATCGACTGGAACATCAGCAACGACCACCGCGCCAGCTTCACCTACCAGAACACCAAGGAGCAGCTTCCTGCCGTCGGCGGCAACAGCCCCAGCAGCGTCGGCCTGACCAGCTACACCTATACCAAGGCGATCAGCACCAAGAACTATGTGGCCCACATCTTCGACGACTGGTCGGAGAACTTCTCGACCGAGGCCAAGGTCGGCTTCCAGAAGTTCGTGCAGGACACCACCGCGCCGTTCCAGCAACCCGCGGTCAACGTGAATCTGTCGCCGGATGGCAAGGGCCCGTCGGTGAACCTGGGCGAGGAACAATACCGCCACTACAACCACATCGACACCAAGAAACTCAGCGTCTTCCTGGCCGGCACGTATTACCTGGGCGACCACGCGATCAAGGGCGGCATCGACTACCAGCGCAACAAGATCAACAATCTGTTCGGCCAGACCGAATTCGGCCAGTACAATTTCTGGGGCATCGACAACTTCCTTGCCGGCAACTACAACAAGTACGTGCTCTACCATCCCGCGCCGGGCTATACGCTGGCCGAGATCGCCGGCAAGTGGACCTATAGCCAGTACAGCCCGTTCCTGCAGGACACCTGGCAGGTGGATGACCAGTTGTCGGTGCAGTACGGCGTGCGCGTCGACATTCCGCACTCCAGTGCACCGCCGGTCAACAACGCGGCGTTCGCGCAGGCGTTTGGTTATCGCAACAACTACACGGTTGGCTCGAGCAACCGCGTGGTGGAACCGCGACTGTCGTTCAATTACGCGTTCGACAGCAGCTACAAGACCCAGTTGCGTGGCGGCGTCGGCCTGTTCCAGACCGCGCCGCCCACGGTGTGGATGACCAATCCGTACCAGAACAACGGCGTCACCCTGCGTTCGTACACCACCTTCGATCCGTCGCAGGCACCGTTCAGTCCCGACCCGTTCAACCAGAACATTCCCGCTGGCCGCGGCGCCGGCTCGATCGACACGATTGCCAGGAACTTCCATCTGCCTACGGTATGGAAGGCCAGCCTGGCGCTGGATCGCGAGCTTCCCTGGTGGGGCATGGTGGCGTCGGCCGAGTACCAGCACATCAAGGTGCGCGATGGCATCCTGTACCAGGCGGTGAACTTCGGCGCACCCACCGGCGTGCTGCCAGATGGCCGCCTGCAGTTCTGGAAGACGCCGGGCGAGGCACCCGTTTCGAAGGACGCGCTGGCCAATCAGAACCGTGCCTTCTCCACCGCCTCCACCCTGCTCACCAATACCCACAAGGGCAAGTCCGACAGCTTCACGATGGCGCTGAGCAAGCCGTTCGCCGACGGCTTCTCCGGCACGGTCAGCATGACCTTCAACCACGCCACCGATGTCGATCCCGGCACCGACACCATCGCCTACAACGGCTACCAGCGCGTGGCGCGGCTGAACCCGAATGCCGACGTGACGGCCACTTCCAACTACAGCATCGCCAAGAGCTTCAAGGCGTCGCTGAACTGGCAGCACAATTTCTTTGGCGACTACCGCAGTCAGGTGTCGATGTTCTACAACGGTCGCACCGGCAACCCCTATACCTGGGTGTTCGCCAACGATGCGAACGGCGACAGCATCGGCGGCTGGGATCCGGCGTACATCCCGTCGGCCGGCGATCCCAAGGTGGCCTATGCGGCGGGAACCAGCGCCCAGGTCATCCAGCAGTTCCAGGACTTCCTGGCCAGCGACTCGTACCTGCGGGACCACCGCGGCCAGGTGGCCGGCCGCAACGGCGACCGTACCGCCTGGGTCAATTCGCTGGACATGAGCTTCTCGCAGGAAGTGCCCGGCATCTTCAAGGGCAACAAGGGCGAGATCCGTCTGGACGTCTACAACTTCCTCAACCTGATGAACAAGAACTGGGGCCAGGCCAGCAATACCGGCATCTACCCGACCCGCACGCTGGCCAGCTACGCCGGGGTGAACGCGCAGGGGCAGTACGTCTACACCCTGCCCACCGACAAGAACGGCAATTACCAGCCGCAGCAGCTGCAGGTGTATGACGGCGGCTTCTACGATCCCAGCCGGGTGGTCTCGCGCTGGTCGGCGATGCTGACGCTGCGCTACACGTTCTGAGCTATGCGGTAGCTGATGAGGAAGCCGGCGCCCTGGTGGCGCCGGCTTTTTTTGCACCAGATTCGGGACGGACGGCCGTGACCGGAGGCCTATTGACTACAGGTGTAGTCAGGAGTTAGGTTGACTACATCTGTAGTCAAACGGCGTCATCGACATGCGCAAACCTTCCATCGGCGACCAGGAACTGGCGCTGCTGCAGCATCTGGACGAATGCGGCCCGGCCTCGGTCGGCGAAGTGGCCGCCACCTTCGGCGAGCCACGCGGGCTGGCCCGCTCGACCGTGCTGACGATGATGGAGCGACTGCGCATCAAGGGTTACCTCAAACGCCGCCAACTGAAGGGCATGTATCGCTACAGCACGGTCACCGGCGCCGGCGAGGCGATGCGCAGCGCGGTCGGCAGCTTCGTCGAGAAGACGCTGAGCGGCTCGGTGTCGCCGTTCGTCGCGTGGATGTCCGAGCGCGCCGAAGTCAGCGACGACGAACTGACCGAGCTGGAAGCGCTGGTGTCCCGCTTGCAGTCACGCCGCAAGGAGTCGTGAGATGGATGCGCTGAACGCCCTGGCCGATACCCTGCTCACGCGCATGCTGTGGACGTCCATCCAGGCCATCGCCCTGATCGGCGTGGTCCATCTGCTGGGACGGCTGCTGCCGCAGCTATCGCCGGCGATGCGCTGCACCTTGTGGTGGCTGGTGGGTGCCCAGCTGCTGCTGGGCCTGCTCTGGCATGCGCCGCTGGAACTCCCGTGGCTGCCGGCGCCAGCGGTGGAAGCGACGGTGTCGGTTACCCATTCCGTCTCCTACACGGCCACGGCCCTGGCCGGCCATGATGCCGTGCTGAATGCATCGCCGGTTGCCGTTGCCGCCACGCCCATGCTTTCCTGGCGCGCCGCCGTGGTCCTGCTGTGGTTGGCCGCGCTGCTTTGGCTGGCCTGGCGGACCTGGCGCGAATGGCGCGGCGCACGCCAGGTGCTGCGCACATCACGACCGGTCGGCGACCAGGCGATGCAGGCGCTGTGCGTGCGCAAGGCCCGTCAGCTCGGCCTGCGCCGCTGTCCGCAGCTGCGCATGTCCGACGCCATCATCTCGCCCCAGGTCATCGGCCTGTGGCGGCCCACCGTGCTGCTGCCGGCACGCGAGGCGCTGAATGCCGAGGAGTCGGCGATGGCGCTTGCCCACGAACTCGTCCACCTGCGCCGCGGCGACCTCTGGCTGGGCTGGATTCCGGCGCTGGCGCAGTGGCTGTTCTGCTTCCATCCGCTGGTGCGCTGGGCGATGCGCGAATACGCGCTGAACCGCGAGTCGGCCTGCGACGCACAAGTCGTGCAACACGACCAGGCCACGCCACAAGACTACGGCCGCCTGCTGCTGCGCCTCGGCGTGGCGCAACCCGTCCATGCCGGCCTGGCCGGTGCATCCCCATCCTTCCTCAACCTGAAGAGGCGACTGACCATGCTTCAGCAAACTGCAAACCAGCCACCGCCCCGCACGCGCGGCTGGCTGCTCGTCGCCGCGATCGCCCTGATCGGCGTACTGCCCTACCGCGTCACCGCGACGGTGGCCGACCACGCCCAGGCTATGCCAGCCAGTTCGGTGCAGGCCAATGCGTTGTCGCCGCCTCCGCCCGCACCGCCACTGCCGCCCGCCTCTCCGCCGCCGATGGCACCGATGCCTCCTCCGCCACCACCGCAGCCGCCGGCCCTGCCGCCGCCACCGCCGCCAGCACCACCCAACCCGCTGCCTCAACTCCATGGTGCACAGGTCCAGCACTCCAGCATCACCATTTACTCCAGTGCTGCCGAAGGCTTCGCCTTGATCGACGGCAACACCACCATCGTCAACGGCAGCAACAGCGACGCTGACGTCGCCAACCGTCTGCAGCGCGAAGGCAAGCCGGTGCTTTGGTTCCATCGTGGTGACCGGGCCTACCGGATCGATGACCCGACCTACATTCATCGCGCCAGCGCAGCCTACGCCCCGGTCACGACGCTAGGCACACAGCAGGGCGAGCTGGGGGGCCAGATGGGGGAGTTGGGCAGCCAGATGGGCACTCTCGGCACCAAGATGGCCGGGCTCGGCGGACAGATGGCCGAAGTGGGCACGCTCCAAGCGAACTTCGCGGCGCGACGCGCAACGCTCGCCGGGCAAAGGGCCGAACTGGCCGCATCATCTGCGTCGGCTCCCGACCCACGCTTATACGAATCGCGCCTGCAAACACTGAACCAGAAAACGATTGACCTGGAACGGCAGCAGGCATCCGCCATCAATGCAAAAGCGCAATCGCTGAGGGACCAACAGGCCGACCTCAGAGGCCAGCAAGCCGCGCTGCGGGATCGGCAGGAAAAACTGAGAGACCGACAGGCCATACTGCGCGAGGAGGCACGAAGTGCTGCGTCACAAGCCAAGCTGGTCATGACCGAGTTGTTCGACGAGGCAATCGCCAAGGGCGTGGCCAAACCCGCCAGCCTGCGGTAAAACTAATGACAACTGCCGTCTAGTCAGCCGGCCCGGGACATGCCGGGGCCGGCTGTCACGGGGTGTTCAACGCCAGGGCCACGCCTTCAGCTGGTACTCCACCGGCGGCGTATTGCCCGCCAGGTACTGCACGAAGTAGTCCCAGCGGCGACGGGTGGCATACGGCGTGGCTTCGCCGTAACCGTGGTGGGCGTTCGGGATCATCAGCAGGTCGAAGTTGCGGTTCGCCTTGATCAGCGCGTCGACCACCAGCAGTGTATTGGACGGCGGCACGTTGTCGTCCATGGTGCCGTGCACCAGCATCAAATGGCCCTTGAGGTTTTTCGCGAAACTCTCGTTGGCCTGGGCGTCGTAGTTGGTCTTGCCGTCCTTGTCGGTGACCAGCAGGCCCTGCCACTTCTCGGCCCAGTCGTCCTCGTAGTTGCGGTTGTCGTGGTTGCCGCTTTCGGCCCAGCCGACCTTGAAGAAGTCGGGGTAGTGGAACATCGCGCCCGCGGTGGCGTTGCCACCGCCGGAGTGGCCCCAGATGCCGACGCGGTCGAGGTCGATCCACGCGTACTTCTTGCCGAGTTCCTTCAGGCCGGCCACCTGGTCCGGCAGCGTGTTGTCCTCGATGTGTTCGAAGTAGGCGTCATGAAATGCCTTGGAACGCCACGGCGTGCCCATGCCGTCGATCGCGACCACGATGAAGCCCAGTTCGGCCACCGACTGGTGGTCGGCGCGCGCGGCGGAGAAGCTGCGTCCGCGCACCGAACCGGTCTGCGGACCCGGGTAGATGTAGTCGATGATCGGGTACTTCTTCGAGGCATCGAAGTTCGACGGCTTGAACATCATGCCGTACAGGTCGGTCTTGCCATCGCGGCCCTTCACCGTAAACGGGATCGGCGGCACCCAACCGGCAGCCTTCAGGCGGGAGATGTCGGCGGTGGCCACGTCGGCCAGTTTTCGGCCGTCCTGTGCACTGCGCAGCACGGTGACGGGCGGCGCGGTCGGCGTGGAATACGCATCAACGAAGGACTGACCATCCGGCGACAACGTCACCGTGTGGTCGGCCGCTTCCGGGGTCAGCAGCACCGGCTTGCCGCCATCCAGGCTGACCTTGAAGAACTGCTGGTAATACGGGTTCACGCCATGGGTGCGACCGACCCCGCGGAACCATACGGTGCGCGTCTTCGGATCGACCTTGAGCACCTGGGTGACGTTGCCGTCGCCCTTGGTGATCGCATGTTTGAGCTTGCCGGTGTTCAAGTCATACAGGTACAGGTTGCCCCAGTTGTTGCGCTCGCTGAACCAGATCGCCTCGTGGGTTTCCGGCAGGTAACGCCAGTCCACCGCGTCGTTGCCGCTCTCGAAATACGTCGGCACCTTCTCGTCGAACACGGTGCGCACCTTGCCGGTGGCGGCATCCGCGATGCGGAACCATTCGTGCTTGTGGTCGCGCGAGGTGGAGACAAAGGCCAGGGTTTTGCCGTCGGCCGCCCACTTCACGTCATCCCAGCCGCCGTCGGGGCCGCAGCTGACGTCGTCGCACAGGCTGGAGCGATGCTGATCCGGCGGCATCTGCAGGCGCACCAGTTTTTTCGTGGGCACGTCGATGATGACGCGCTCGATCATCGTCACGTCCTTGTCGCCGACGAATGGATACTTCCACTTCTCCAGCTTCGGATGGCCGACGTTGGTGCTGACCAGATACATCTCGCCGGTCTTGCGCTGATCCTGCTGGAAGGTGGCGATCTGTTTCGAGTCGGGCGACCACTCGACGATCGCGTTGTCGGTATGCTTCCAGCCGGCGTTGTCGGTGGCGTAGCCGAAGTTCTCCACGCCATCAGTGGTGAGTTGGGTTTCCTTGCCGCTGGCGACGTCGCGCAGCCACAGGTTCCAGTGGCGAATGAAGGCCTCGCTCTTCTTGTCCGGCGACAGCGCGCCGGGCTCGTCGCCCGTTTTCACCAACGTGGACTTGTTGCGGCAGCCGGCATCGGCAGCCGTCAGGTCACACAGGTACTCAGCACTGCCCAGACGGACGTCCAGCCGGCCATCCGCCGCGACCGTGTAATCACGCAGGCCAAGCTTGTCGGCCTTGACCGGCTTGCCGGCGGCCTTGGTCAGCGCGGCGGCCAGCTTTGCCTGGTCGAACGCCGGCGCGGGCTTGCCGCTGGTGACGTCCATCACCGTGTAGTGATCGCCGCTGGCGTCGTGGTCGACGTACCAGAAGTGGCTGTCGTCCAGCCAGTTGACACGGGTGACCGCGTGATCGACCAGCGGCACGGTGTTGTAAGCCATGAAGCGTTCCGCGTGGGCGTAGTCGCTCGCACTCACACTGCGCCCCTGCGCGGCAACGCCGCCGGAAAGCAACCCCATCACCACCGCGCCGACCAGACGCGACTTGCCGATCATCACATTCATGCATTCCTCCACTGGATCCGGATGGCATGGCGGCGGCCGGATGGCCGCGCCCAGGCCGAACCGCCCGATGCTAGCGCGATATCGCGCGTACCTCCTATGCCAAAGGTCCATGCCGACGACAGACAAACTACAATGCGGCATCCACCACCCACCCGAAGCCCATGTCCACTGCCCCGATCGAAGCCCGCCTGCTGGAAATGGTCTTCCCCGACCATACCAACCACCTCGGCACCTTGTTCGGCGGGCAGGCGCTGGCGTGGATGGACAAGGCCGCCTTCATCGTGGCCTCGCGCTACGCGCGCCGCACCGTGGTGACCGCGCGCTCCGAAGAGGTCAACTTCCGGGTGCCGGTGCGCACCGGCCAACTGGTGGAGCTGGTCGCCAGTGTGGTCAAGGTCGGCCACAGCTCGATGCAGGTGGAAGTGGAGATGACCGCCGAGGACCTGCTCAGCGGCGACCGGCGCGTCTGCACCACCGGCCGCTTCGTGATGATCGCGCTGGATTCCAATGGCTCGCCCACCACCATCCCGGCGCTGCCGGAAGCCGCGGAGAACACCGGCGGTGCGCCCGTGGCGGCCGACGGCGCGGTTTGACGAGGACGCCTGGTCCATCGCACGCTGCGGCATCCGTGATCAAGGAGATGCCCCATGTCGCAGCCCCTCAGAGTCATCGGCAATTACATTTCGCCCTATGTGCGCAAGGTGCTGGTCTGCCTTGAACTGAAGGGGCTGGAATACGAGATTGATCCGATCGCGCCGTTCGTCGGCAATGACGAGTTCAGCCGGCTCAGCCCGCTGCGCCGCATCCCGGTGCTGATCGACGGCGACCTGGTGCTCAATGATTCCAGCGTGATCTGCCAATACCTGGAAGATCGCCATCCCACGCCGTCGCTCTATCCCCGCGACATCGCCGATCGCGCCCAGGCCCGCTGGCTGGAGGAATACGCCGACACGCGGTTGGCCGATGGCTTGATCTGGCGGCTGTTCTACCAGCTGGCGATCAAGCGCCACATCTTCGGCGAGGCCCCCAACGAGGCCGTGGTGCAGCACGCGCGTGACGAGGCCATCCCCGCCGCACTCGACTATCTGGAGCAGCAACTGCCCGATGACGGTTTCGTCTTCGGCGCGCTGTCGATCGCCGACATCAGCATCGCCAGCTTCTTCCGCACCGCCTCGTTCGTGCGTTACGCCATCGATGCCGAACGCTGGCCGCTGATGGCAGCCCTGATGACCCAGGTACAGGCCCTGCCCGTGTTCGAAAAGCTGGCCCGCTTCGAAGACTGCATGCTGCGTCTGCCACTGGCCGATCAGCGCGGCGCCCTGATCACCGCCGGCGCACCACTGACCACCGACACGTTCGGCACCAGCACGCCCCGCCCCGGTCCGCCGCGCGCGTCGTAGCATTCCCGCCCGAACCGCCACCTGCAGGAGCGCACGCTGCGTGCGAGCTCTTCGCATCATGGAAAAGCATCGCGCACAGGGTGAGCTCCCGCCGCCGCTCCTGGCCATGGCGCATCGAAAAGCCGGCGGAAAGTGTCCGCCTTGCGGAACCGAACTCAGCGTGGCGCCGCGGTCAACTCCACCAACCAGTCGACGAACACCCGCAAGCGCGCCGGCATCTGCCGCTGCTGCGGATACAGGATGGTCATCGGCAGCGAAGGCGGCGGATGGTTGGTGAGGATTTCACGCAAGCGGCCGCTCTTCAGCGCATCGCCGATGCGATAGCGGGGCATCTGCGCGATGCCCAGGCCAGCCTCGCAGCAACCCAGATAGGCATCCACGCCGCTGACACTGACGCAACCCGGCAAGGTCACTTCGCGGCGCTTGCGGCCGACCATGAATTCCATCGGCTCGGCGCGGTGGGTGGTCGGTGACACCCAGTTCACCGCCAGGTGGCCGGCCTGCAGCGCGGCCAGAGTATCGGGCAGGCCATGACGGCGCACGTAGGCGGCACTGGCCACGGTGACCTGCTCCAGCACGCCCACTCGGCGACCGACCATGCCCGAATCGCCCAGCTCGCCGATGCGCAGCACGCAGTCCACGCCCTCGCGCACCAGGTCGACGAAGCGGTCGCCCGTGCCGATGTCCAGCTGGATCTGCGGATAGCGCGCGAAAAACTCGCGCAGCGCGGGAATCACCAGCAGCCGTGCCAGCGTCGCCGGCAGGTCGACCCGCAGACGACCCTTCGGCTGCACCAGCGCCTCGCGGAAATCGGTCTCGACTTCGTCCATGTCGGCCAGCAGGCGCAGGCAATGTCCGTAATAGGTTTCGCCATCGCGGGTGGCGCGCACGCGGCGGGTGGTTCGTTGCAACAGCTGTGCGCCGAGCCGTGTTTCCAGCCGCTTGATCGCATGAGTGACGGTGGCGCGCGGCAGGTTCAGGTCATCGGCCGCGGCGGTGAAGCTGCCCAGTTCGACGATCCGCGTATACAGCCGCATGGCTTCGAGGCGGTCCACGACGATTGTTGTTCCTGATTGAATGGTGATGGCCATTATTGGCCATTTATCCGGCAGCCGGCACGGCGCACCATGTACCCATCTTCACCCACCGGAGCGACACCATGCAGACCCGCACTCTCGGCCGGACCTCCAACGGAAAGCTCGGCCCCAGGGTCTCCGCCCTCGGCCTCGGCTGCATGGGCATGAGCGCGTTCTACGGCGCCCACGACGACGCCGAATCGATCGCCACCATCCATCACGCACTGGACCGCGGCCTCAACCTGCTCGACACCGCCGACATGTATGGCCCGCACACCAACGAAGTGCTGGTGGGCAAGGCGATCAAGGGCCGCCGCGAGCAGGCGTTCATCGCCACCAAGTTCGGCATCGTGCGCGACCCGGGCAACCCGCAGGCGCGCGGCGTCAACGGTCGCCCGGAGTACGTGCATGCCGCCTGCGACGCCAGCCTGCAGCGGCTGGGCATCGACACCATCGACCTGTACTACCAGCACCGCGTCGATCCGAACGTGCCGATCGAGGAAACCGTCGGCGCCATGGCGGAACTGGTCGCCGCCGGCAAAGTGCGTCACCTCGGCCTGAGCGAGGCCTCTGGAGCCACGCTGGAGCGCGCCTGCAAGGTGCACCCGATCGCGGCGTTGCAAAGCGAGTTCTCGCTGTGGACGCGCGACCCGCAGACCAACGGCATGCTCGCCGCCTGCCGCAAGCTCGGCGTCAGCCTGGTTGCCTACTCGCCGCTGGGGCGCGGCTTCCTCACCGGAGCGATCCGCTCGCCGGACGACTTCGACGCCGACGACTACCGCCGCACCAGCCCGCGCTTCGTCGGCGACAACTTCGCCCGCAACCTGCGGCTGGTCGAGCAGGTGAAGTCGCTGGCCGCCGACAAGGGCTGTTCGCCGGCACAGTTGGCGCTGGCCTGGGTGCTGGCGCAGGATGACGATGTGCTGGCCATCCCCGGCACACGCAGGCGCAGCCGGCTGGACGAGAACCTCGGCGCGCTCGACGTGCAGCTGAGCAGCGCCGAACTCGCCGCGATCGATGCGGTGTTCCCGCCCGATGCCGCCGCCGGCAACCGTTACGCCGACGCGATGATGCACATGGTGAACGTGTAAGCGCTCCGCATGCCGCGCAGGAGCCCGCTGGCGGGCGATGCTTCTGCTTTGGTGGCAATCCCCAAAAGCACCGACCGCCAGCGGGGTCCTCTGGGAACGAAGGATGCCGGTGGGGAAGCAGCTAAACTGCACCGCATGAGCACTCCCGAACATTCCCCTCTCGGCAAGGACACCGTCTACGCCGATCGCTACGACCCCCGCCTGCTGTTTCCGATTCCTCGCGCGGAGAAGCGCGCCGAGATCGGCGTGGGTGAGGTGCTGCCGTTCCACGGCGTGGACATCTGGAACGCGTATGAATTGTCGTGGCTGGACCTGCGCGGCAAGCCGCAGGTGGCGCTGGCCGAATTCCACGTGCCGGCCGCGTCGCCGCACATCATCGAGTCCAAATCGTTCAAGCTCTATCTGAATGGTTTCGCGCAGGAGCGCATCGCCGACGCCGCCACCCTGACCGACACCTTGCTGCACGATCTTTCCGCCGCGGCCGGCGCCGTGGTCAACGTGCAGCTTCACGCCGCGCATGGCGTGTCGCTACCGGTCACCGATCTGGACGGCCATCTGCTCGACGATCAGGACATCGACATCGAGCACTACGGACCGCCGGACGCCGACTTCCTGCTGGCGAATCGCGCGGCCACGCCGGTGGCGGAAACCCTGGTGTCGCACCTGCTGCGCTCGAACTGCCCGGTCACCGGCCAGCCCGACTGGGGCAGCGTGCAGATCGCCTATCGCGGCGCGCCCATCGATCATGCCGGGCTGCTGCGCTATCTGGTCTCGTTCCGCACCCACAACGAATTCCATGAGCAGTGCGTGGAGCGGATCTTCGTCGACCTGATGGAGCGTTGCGCCCCGCAGCAGCTCAGTGTGTACGCGCGTTACACCCGCCGTGGCGGACTGGACATCAATCCGTTCCGCAGCAGCACGCCGGCCACCCCGGACAATCCGCGCACGGTGCGCCAATAGGTCTTTCGCAGCGCACGTCGGCGCCACGTGAAAGTTCAGCCGCCGCGGCAGTCCCCGGTAATCGGCGCTTCAGATCGGCGGCGCTAGCCTCAGTGTCCTGACTGCTCCCTGATGGCAGCCAGGATGCGATCGATACCGGAGCGACCATGAAAATTTGCCCGACTTTCCCCGCGCGTTCCAGCGCGCTCTGCGCTGTCGCCTTCAGCGGTGCGCTGCTGCTGAGTGCCTGTGGCAAGCACGAACCCGCTCCGGCGCCCGCTCCCACCCCTGCGCCGACGTCCACCGCCCCCGTGGCACAAGCACCCGTCCCCGTGCCCGGCACCAGCGCGCTGGCACCTGCCGTGGCCGGCAGCGCCGGACTGGCGAGCGCAGCATCGGCCTTGCCGCCACCCACGCCATTCACCGTGGCCAAGGTCAGCCTCGGCAGCGCCGTGAATGCCGAGCACCAGGTGACCCGGGTCAGCGACAGCTTTGCCAGCAACAACAAGACCATCTACGCCAGCGTCGCCACCGAGGGCAGTACCGGTGGCGCCACGCTCAACGCCAAGTGGAGCTATCTGGAGGGCGAAGGCCAGCTGGTCAGCAGCATCAGTCAGTCGATCGCCACCGACGGACCGGCAATCACCACGTTCAAGGTGCAGAACCCGGATCTGTGGCCCGCGGGCAAATACCAGGTGGAGATCTCGCTGGATGGCAAGCCGGTGGCCAAGCAGCCGTTCCAGATCACCAAGGATTGACGTGTCGGAATGCGTGCGCGCGCGTGCGCGACAAAAAGAGCCGGAAAGCCCGACTCATTCCTCGTTGCTCCCGGCTGCTTCCGGCCCATCCACTGCCCTGCGACCGAGCGCCGGATCATCGGTGAAGAACGCATCGATCCCGGCGGCCAGATAGCAGCGGATTTCGGCGATTGAGCCAGCTTCGTTGCGCTCGCGCGGATCGACGCCTTGCCGGAGGTTCCGCGGCAGGAAGTGGTTTTCGGGACGAAAGGTATACGGATGGACTTCCAGGCCGGCCGCATGCGCGTCGCGCACCAGTCGGGTCGGCTCGCCAGGCAGGCCGTCGGACGTCAGGGGAATGATCGAGCGGATGCCTGGCCCGATCGCATCGGCATAGGCGGCGATGTCGCGCAGGCCTGCCGGCGTCATCATCGTGGCGTACGTGGTCGAACCATTCGCCTCGGCCACGTCGCAAGGCTGCTCCGCAGGCTCCCCCAGCAGCTGCAAAAGGCGGATGTGGCTGTGCGCGCCAGCATCAAGCCGGCTACGCAGATACTGCAGATTGCCGACCTCGAATGACTGGATCTCGATCGGCGCGCTGCGCGTATATTCGTGGGCATCCAGTACCGCCAGCAGCACGTCTTCCATCGGCAGGCCGATGCGCCGGAAGTAAGTACCGTGCTTGATCTCCGGGATGATCCCGATCGGTCTTCCGCGCGTTTTCGATTCCGCTGCCGCCAGCTCGATGATCTGCTCCAGCGTGGCCAGCGGAAACTGTCCGTCGTACCGCGTCCCGCGCAGCTCCGGCAGGCGCTCGCGTGCCCGCAACGTGCTCAGTTCGGCCAGCGTGAAATCCTCGCAGAACCAGCCCGCCTGCTCTTGTCCGTCGATCAGCTTGCGCGTCCGCCGGTCGGAAAACTCGGCGTGGTCGGCGACGTCGGTGGTGCTGCCGATCTCGTTTTCGTGTCGCGACAGCAGGACGCTGTCCTTGGTCATCACCAGATCCGGCTCGATGAAATCGGCCCCGTCGGCAATCGCCCTCGCGTACGAGGCCAGCGTGTGTTCCGGGCGCAGCGCGCTGGCACCGCGGTGCCCGATCACCAGCACTGTGTCGGCGATCGGCCTTTCGACGGCGGCATGGAAAGACATGGCGGCTCCGAAAACAAGGAGTTGCAGCGTAGATGAATCTCCACGCCGCAACCAGATCATCCGGAGAAGCTACGGGGCGACTAGATCGTGGCGCCCAGCGCGTCAATCAGCGCTGCGGTGAACGCCGGGATGTCATCGGGCTTGCGACTGGTGATCAGCTGACCATCGCGTACCACCTCGCTGTCCTGCCAATGGGCGCCAGCGTTCTCGAGATCCTTGCGCAACGATGGCCACGAGGTCACCTGGCGATCGCGCACCAGACCGGCGTTGATCAATGTCCACGGCCCATGGCAGATCGCCGCCACCGGTTTGCCTGCATCGTCGAACGCCTTGACCAGCTTCAACGCCTGCTCATCCATGCGCAGCTTGTCGGGATTCATCACGCCACCGGGCAGCACCAGTGCATCGAAGTCAGCGGCGCGGGCGTCTTTCAGGTCGCGATCCACCTTGACCGGATCGCCCCAGTTCTTCTTGTGCCAGCCGGTGATGCTGCTCACGCCGCCGGGCGCGATGACCACGGTTTGTGCACCTGCTGCCTCAAGCAGACGCTTGGGTTCGGTGAGTTCGGATTGCTCGAAGCCATCGGTGGCGAGAATGGCCACGGTACGGCCGTTGAGTTTGGAAGAAGGCATGAAATGTTCTCCTGCGGAATGAACCCGAAGGATGGGCTTGCGCGCATGCAACCGGCGTCAGTTCACCGTGATTGGACCGTGATCAAGACAGCCTCGCCGCTTGACGGTTCATCCACCGGTTTCCTGCGATGGTTTGCCCGCACCGCATCGCCGCGGTCGCCATTGCGCCCATTGGGGGCGCACGCACCGAGACCCTCCCATGTCCCTGTCACTGCTGGTTGTCATCGTTCTCATTCTGCTGCTGATCGGCGCGCTGCCGACGTGGGGCTACAGCCGCTCATGGGGCTATCGTCCCGTCGGCGGATTGGGCCTGATCGTCGTGATCGTGCTGGTGCTCTGGTTGCTCGGAGTGTTCTGACCCGTGTCCGGCAAACGCCGGGCGCATCAGGCGATGCGCCCGGCCAAGCCGCTGGCCCGCCGTACCGGCGTGGCCATGGCCGCTTCAATGGCGGCCTCGGTCGCCCACAGCTCGACCATCCGCTTCGCCCGCGACATGCCGGTATAGAGCAACTGCCGCGACAGGATGCGGTTCTGCGGATCGGGTGGCAGCAGCACGGCCACGTGGTCGTATTCGGAACCCTGGCTCTTGTGCACCGTCACTGCGAATGCGCCCTGATGGTCAGGCAGACTGCCGGGAGCGAAGCTCACCGCACGGCGCCCCTCAGCCTGTGGCGCCCCCGCCGCCAATGTCTCGCCGCGCGTTGCGGCATGGCCTTGCACGGTGACCTCGAACCACACGGCGAGCGTGCCGCGTTCATCGCGCAGACACAGGCCCACGTCACCGTTGAACAGACCCGCGGTGTAGTCGTTGCGGGTGATCATCACGGCGCGGCCCGGATACCATTCGACATCGGCGGCCACCTCCGCTCTCGCCTTCAGCTTTCGCTCGATGTTCGCGTTGGCCGTCTCCGCGCCGAAATCGCCTTCGCGCAAGGCACAAAGAAGCTGGCGTTGCCGCAGCGCGTCCAGCGCCCTCAGTACATTCGCCTGGTCGGTCTTGGCCACCGCATCCAGTGCGCCGGCATCCCGCAGGGTTGCCGACAGCGCGGCGCTCCAGCTGCCCAGCGCCTCACGCAGATCCTGAGCCGTCGCCACCTCGCGACGTATCGCCCTGGCTCCGGCGGCATCCCATGCGGCGACGAACGCCGCGTTGTCGCCGCGGCGAATCGCTTCGTTGATCGGCACCAGCGACTGGTCGGCACGAAAGCTGTGGCTGAGGCGCACCAGATCGGCGGCGCGTCCGGCCTCCATGGTGTCGACCAGATCCAGCAGCACCGAGCCGGTACCCACCGAGGTGAGCTGGTCGGCATCGCCGACGAGAATCAGTGCGGCGTCCTCGCGCAGCGCGTCGAGCAGGTTGCGCAGCATGGCCAGGTCGACCATCGAGGCTTCGTCGACGATCACGATGTCGGCCGGGACCGGGTTGTCCGCGTGATGCACGAAACCGCCATGGCGACCGCGACTGCCCAGCAGCCGATGCAGGGTGCTGGCCTGGGCATCCAGCGCGCCTTCCAGATGGGGCCGCCAGTCGACCTCGTCCTGCGCCCGCTCGCGGTCGCGCATCCGCCCGGCACCGTCACGCAACGACTCGGAAAGGCGCTGCGCCGCCTTGCCGGTGGGTGCACTGATACGGATGGTCGGTGCGTTCTGCCCGCGCGCGGCACGGTCCCTGATCAGCATCATCAACATGCGCAGCACGGTGGTGGTCTTGCCGGTGCCCGGGCCGCCGGTAAGCACGAACAAGCGCTTGCCGATGACCTGGGCAACGGCCTGCCGCTGTGGTTGCACCTGCGCGCCGGCATCGCCATGGAACAACGCGTCAATCTCTGCGGTGGTCGCACTGCCCGCCGGCAACGGCGTGGCACGTCGCCAGCGCACATGGCGCGCCACCGCCGTTTCATGCAGGTAGTTGCGGCGCAGGTAGAAGTGCGGCGGATCGAGCACGAACGGCGTGCCGCCGTGGTCCGTGTCGCCCGCCAGCGCCACCATCGGCTCGGCCTGCACGACGGCAAGCTGCTGTGCAGACCACGCTGGCATGCCATGACGGGCGGCCGCCTCACCGCTCAGCAACAACGCGCTGTCGCCCTGGCCTTCCGCATGACTGGCCCAGCCAGCCACCTGCGCCAGCAAGGCCGAGCCACCGTGCGCCAGCACCCAGCGCGCCACCGTGGCGTCGAGCAGCCGCCACGCCTCCGGCGGCGCGGCTTCTGCGGCGAGGCGGCGGAAGTGATACGTGCCGGGCGAAGTGCTCATGCGGCCTCCGTCGTGGTCAGGCCAGAGGCAAACACGCTGCCAACCGCGTCGAGCAGGTCGCCGGGGAAGCGATGGCGCCAGATGCCGACATCGGGACCAAGACCCGCCGCGCGAATGAACAGATAGATGCACGCGCCCAGCTGCCGGTCCCGTTGATAGCCCGCACCGAGGCGTTGATGCAGGTAGCGATCCACCGCCACTGTGTACAGCAGGGCCTGGAACCGGTAATGGCTGGCATCCATCTGCGACAGCAGGGCGTTGCCCTGGTAGTCGGCCAGCGTGTCGCCGAGATAATTGCCCTTGTAGTCGAGCACGTGAAAGCGGCCGTCGTGGTGGAAGATGAGGTCGATCTTGCCGTTCATCAGGCCACTCAAAAGGCGCTGACTCGCCGGTACCAGATCGGGCTCACCGTGGGCGGCGCAGACGGCGCGCAGGCGTGGCATCGACACGCGATCGAGCGAAAAATAAAAGCCCATCTCGGCGCGCAAATCGACGGCGGCCAGATCCGCCAGACGCAACGCGGGGTACGCCTCCAGACCCAGCGGCGCCTCCAACGCGCCCTGGATGCGCGCGACCAGCAGATCGACCAGTTGCGATTGTTCGATGTCCCTGCGCCGCACGCCGGCATCGCGCAGGCATTGCTCGATCAACTCGCGCTGCGCCGACATCGGTACGCCAACGTCGCGATGCTCGAAGACAGCATGCACTGCATTGCCGAAGTCGGTGCCACGCACTGCTGCCAGCGCCAACAGGTCCGGATGCGGCTCCATCGCAATGCGGGCCGGTGGACGCATGCGCGCTGGCGCGATGCCGTCGACAACAGCCGGCTCATCCTCGGCAACAAGCCCGGCCAGACCGGCTTCGTCCTCGTCGCCGGCGGAAGCGCCCGGATTGATCGCCTCGCGATGATCGCCGTGGGTCAGCGTGGTGAAACTGTGCTTCGCCTCCGGCGGGCCGGAGCGCGGCGGCGGCAACGAACGCGCCCGGCGTTCGGCATCGCTTGCGGCGGCGCTGGTGAAAACCTGCCGCCCCGTGGGAAGCCAGCCATCGAGCCACTGGATATTCGGGGTGTGCTTGCCGAGTTCGGGCGACGACCGGGCCGGCTCGATCCGCTCCAGCATCACGTCCAGCGCGCTGCGGCGCGTGCCACTGGCCGCTGCCTCGCTGCGGGCGCTGGCAGCGCGATCCGGCGGCAAGGCAAAAAGATGGCAGGCGTAAATGGCGCGGGTGAGCGCGACGTACAACACGCGAAACCGCTCATCCTGCAGGTCCTGCGCCTCGCGTGCCCTGGCCGCGGCGGAAAATTCCACCGTGCGCTTCCCGGTCCGCGCATCGCTGACCACGGCCAGGCCGTCACCGGCGCGTTCGCCGTGATTCCACATCAACGGCAGGAACACGATCGGGAACTCCAGGCCCTTGCTGGCATGCAGTGTCATCAGCCGCACGCGGGCGCTGTCCGATTCGATGCGCAGCTGCGCTGCGTCGGCCGCATCGTTGTCGCTGGCCGCGCCGTCGTCACGGCATTGCTTGAACCAGGCCAGCAACTGCTCCGTGCCGCTCAAGGTTTCGCTCTGCGCCTGCAACAGCTCGCCCAGATGGCGCAGGTCGGTGAGCACGCGCTCGCCAGCCATGGTTTCCAGATAACGCGAGGCCAATCGCTCGATCAGTTGGCCGACGACGTGCAGGATCCCGCGCTCGGTCCATTGCTGGCTCCAGGCACGAAAGGTGTCTGCCACCGGCTGCCATTGCGCCACATCGTCGCCCCAGCGCTGAAGTTCGCTGAAACTCGCCCCCCACAGTCGAGTGGCCGCCGCCGCGCGCAGCGCGCCGAGATCGGTGTGACAGGCCATCGCGTACAGCATGATCTGCAGTTCGCGCGCGATATCGGTATCGAACACGCTGCTTCGCGAGGAGGTGACACACGGCACGCCGCGCTCGCGCAAGGCATCGCGCAAGTGGACGATGTCGCTACCCGCAGGCAGCAGCACGGCAATGTCCGAAGGCTGTACCCGTTCGCCGCCAATCCGCTGCGTGCCCGATTGCAGCAGGGCGGCGATCTGGTTCGCGCATGCCTGCAACGCGACGGCACGGCGCTGTGGCTGCGATGGTGGCGGATCAGCCAGGTAGTGAATCACCAGGGGCGTGCGGAAAATCTCGCCATCGACGGTATACGGCTTGCCGGCGCGCCGATCGGTGGAGCGCACCTTCTCGTAGCGAATGCCGCTGCTGCCATCCGCGTCCAGGGTCTGGCCGCCCACCGCATAAAACTGGTTGAATGCGGCGACCAGCTCGGCACTGGAGCGGTGGTTGGTATCCAGCGTCAGACGGCCATGCGCATCCGCGGTGTCGGCCGCACGCTGGTAGGCATGGATGTCGCCGCCACGGAAACGGTAGATCGCCTGCTTGGGGTCGCCGATCATCACCAGCCGGCCACGAAAACGTCGATCGGCATCGCGATAGATCGCATCGAGGATGCCGTATTGCTGGCCGTCGGTATCCTGGAATTCGTCGACCAGCGCCACCGGCCACGCCTTGAACAGCGCATCGGCCAGCGGACGATCGCCGCCACCCGTCGATTCCCGCGTCAGGGCGCTGCTGACCGACTGGATCAGGCTGTCGAAAGTCATCTGGTGGCGCACGGCAAGCCGCGCCTGCATGTGTGCTCGGGCCAGCTCGGTGAGGTCGTGCCAGAAGCGCAAGCGCAGGTTGTCGAAGACTTCCGCGCACCGTTCCGAGAACACGGCTGCGGCCAGCAGCTCTTCATTGTCCTTGCTGTCCTTGAGTACGCCGGTCAGCGCCGTCGCCGCTTTCAGACCGGCACAGGCTTTGGGGCCTGGCATCCGCGAATGATCGTCGATGAATTCCGCCAGTTCACGCCAATACGTCGGCAGCAACGAGCCCTTCCGGAAATGCCCGCCGTTGTCCGCGATGTCACGCAGGCGCGGTGCCCAGGTCGCGTCCAGCACGGCGTCCAGCTCGGCCTGCGATTTGACCTTCACGGTCACGCCAGGCGCCAGCGTGGTCTTCAGGCGACTTGTCAGCTTCGGCAGGATCAGTTCTTCACCCGTCTGCCCAGCCAGCATCACCAGCTCGTCTTCAGTACCGCCCTGCTGCAATCGCCGCCACAGATCTCCGGCCACCTCGTCCAGCAGCAGCTCGCTGGCCACCATGTCGCCCATCAGGAACGGCACGCCGCAGGCGAACGGGTGATCGGCAAGCACACGGCGGCACAGGCTGTGCAGGGTACTGATCGGCGCCACGTCCATCTCGGCCAGCGCCAGTCGCAGGCGCAGCAAGTCGCGAATTCGCGCCTCACCGTCGGCCTGCCACCGTGCATTCAGCCAGTCCCCGTCGCTGCCCTCGCCAGCAAGATCGCCTTCTTCCGTGGCGCGCAACACCGCCCACAGCAGCTTTCCGCGCAGTCGTTCGCGCAGCTCCTGCGCGGCCGCGTCGGTGAAGGTGGTCACCACCACCTGTCGTGGCGACAGTTGCCGTTCCAGCAGCAGGCGCAGATACAACACGGCGATGGTCCAGGTCTTGCCAGTGCCGGCGCTGGCCTCGATCAGGCAGCGACCGCCGTCGTCAAGCGGAAGGCCGCGCCAGTCGATCGGTGCCGCCGTCATCTCCTGCGAAGCGCTCATGCCGTCACCTCGCCAACGACATCGAAGCTGATGCAGCGATGCAGCGCCATCGCAAAGTCCGCCAGCGATTGCAGTTCGGCGCTGCCATCGGCGAAGTCCACCTCACCGGCCAGCAGATGGCTGTAGCCCGGCGCATAGTCGCGCTCGCCCACGCCACCATGGCCGGCGATCCAGCTTGCGCCGATGCTGAGTCGGGACGGCTTGTCGGTCGCCTCCACGGCGGACGACGAAGCGCCTTGCGCGGTGGCGTAGACGCGGTCGGCGATCGCCGCCCAGGCCGACTTGGGAAAGTACCAGCGCGGCGCCGCCTGCGCCTCGACCCACCAGTCAATCAATTGCCGCAGGCGTCGCTCAAGCTCTTCCCGCATCCCTGCCCGCTGCGCGTCATCCGCGCGCAGGAAACGTTCGTCCCAGCCATTGATGCCTTCCTGCCAGCGGTGCTCGTTGCCGTCGAGCAAGGGGCACAACCGCACTGCGGGGATATTCTTGCCCGCGCCGGCGCTGTGCAGCCGCAACAGGGCCCAGTCGAGAAACATCGGTACGCGTTCCTTGAAGCCCAGCTCCGGTTCCTTCTTCAACTTGCCGCCTTTTCCGGAAAACACGCGCAGCAGCTGCCAATGTTCGGCGCCATCAACCTGCGTGGCATGGACGTGCGCCACCTGGCCGATCACGCGATGCGTGCCGATCGAGACATCCATCTCCACCGGGCCACCGGCTGGTGCGCCGTGTGCGAAACCGGGCAGGTGCGCCACTTGCTGCAGCATCAAGCCGACCACGGCGCTTTCCTGCCGCCACGCCTGCTCGCCCGCGCGTCCTGGCGGCATCGCCCCGCCGAGGCGCAGCCAATCCGGTGCCTGCGCCGGCGGCCAGTCGCCGTTCGGCCAGCCCGGCAAGGCATCGTTGAAGAACAATTTTTTCGCCACCGTGTCGAGCGCGGAGAAGCGTGCCTCGATCGGCTCGTCTTGCGGCAGGCGGTCATCCTCCAGCGCATCGAGGCTGACCTGCATGCGATGGGCGAGCAGTTGCTTCGCCGGATCGCGGTAGTAGGCATGGAGTTCGCGCAAGGCGATCGTCGGGCCGATCTCGAGCGCGGGCGCACTGCCGTGGTCGAGAAACGGCGCGACATCGGCCCGGTCGCCACGACCGTGCATGCCGGCAAACAGCGCGTTGTAGGAGAACAGCCGCGCATCCGCGGCATCGAAATAGCGCGCATCGAACGGCTGCAGCGGGTGGCGCACCAGCCACGGCCGCTCACTCTTGTCATCATCGGGCCGCAGTCCCGCCGCAGCATCCAGCACGGCGAGCAGTTCGGCCAGCGGCGGTGCGGGATTGCGCGGCTTGCCGTCCTTCACCCCTTCGCCGATATAGCTCAGGTGCAGGCGCTGCCGCGCGGACATCAGGGTTTCCAGAAACAGGTAGCGGTCGTCGCTGCGCACGTCGCGATCGCCCATGCGGCGATAGCGCGCCATCAGGTCCAGCCCGGCATCGCTGCCCGAGCGTGGGAAGTCGCCATCGTTGAGTCCCAGCACGGCCACCACCTTGAACGGAATCGCGCGTTGCGGAACCATGCCGCAGAAGGTGACGCCGCCCATCAGGAAGCGCTGGTGCTCGGGAACGGCAGACAGGCGATCGACCAGCAGGTCACGTACCACGCTGAAATGCAGCAGCGGATCGACGCCCGCACCGGCCGGCTCGCTGGCCAGGCTGCGAATGAAACCGAGTACCAGTGCCTTTGCATCGCGCGCCGCGCGATCCATCGGATCGACGCGAAACAGCGCCTCGAAGCGGCGTTCCAGTTCCGCCGCCCAGTCGCTGGCCAGCCGGGTTTCACCGGCCAGGTCGCACAGCGTCTGGATTTCCTGCAGCAAGTGATCGAGGGCGCCGAGGTAGCCCGCCGCCGGCCCGTGGATGCCGGTGAGCGGGGCCAGCTCGGTGCCATCGGCAAGCTGTACCGACGGCTGGCGCTCGGCATCGGCCGCGTCGGCCATCAGGTAGCCGGCCAGCATCCGATCCATGGCCCAACCAAAGGTATGTTCGGCGATCGGCGGCACGCCGAAGCGCGCACGAAACGCCGGATCGAGCGCCCACGCCACCCGGCTGGACTTCAGCCATTCGCCCAGTTCGCTGACGGCGCCGGCATCCAGTCCGAGCCGGCGCGAGATCTCCGGCACGGCCAGCAGGTCGACCACTTCCGGCGCGGTGACCCGCGTGCCGGGCACGTCGAGCAGTTGCCGGAACGCGCCGAACAGGGAATGACTGCGCGACACCGCCACGTCAGCCAGCTGGTATGGCAGCAACCCGCCGGCATGGCCGGCCACGCCGAACACCGCGGGAATCAGCGGCACGTAGCTCTGGATGTCCGGCGCCATCACCACGATGTCGGCGGGCCGCAGCGGCTGGCCATCCGCGTCGCCGGCGGCCAGCGCGTCCAGCAGCTGGTCACGCAATACCTCCAGCTCGCGCAGGCGGGTGTGGCAGCTGTGCACGCGCAGCGAGGCATCGGCGCGCGCGCGTGCATCGACGGGGGTGGCCAGCTCGACGTTCATCATGGCCGGATCGAGTGCGCGAATGCTTTGCTGCACGCGCTGCAGGCGGTCCCTGCCGTGGACAACCTGCTCGTCTTCACGGTGGCGCACGTCGGACAGCACATCGCCTTCGCCGGCGGCCAGCTCCATGATGAAGTGCTGCCCCATGCGCCCCCAGCTGGCGAGCAACGGATGCGCCTGGTCCGCCCAGTAGTCATTGCCTTGAGCCGCATCCAGCCGCGCCTGTTCTTGCGCACTCTGCAGACGCAGCGCCGGCAGCGTGCGACCCAGCCCACCCCAGTATTCGCGACAGGGATCGGGCACATACAAGGCGACCAGACGATGGCGCGCCACCGCGCGCAAGACCGCCAGCTCGGACGGTGCCAGATGACTGACGCCGAACACATGCAGCGCCTCGCCGCCGGGTGTGCCGCGCTCGAGGTGGGCAATCAGGTCACCCACCACGTCGCCGCGGTGTGGCCCCAGCTGCTCATGCAGATGCCGCCACAACGGTGCCAGCAGGCGCTGTTCGGTGGACGCCAGCAACGGCTCCGCGGCATGCCCGGTGACCAGGTGGAAGTGGCCCTGCTCCCAGCCGCGCAGCCAATCCGGGCGATACACCAGGTACTGCGAATAGATGCGGGCCAGTCGGTCGGCCAGTTGGAAGCGTCGGCGCGCCTGGTCCGCAGCACCGCCGACCTGCGTGCCGTCGGCCTGCAGATAGCTGGCGATGCGCGCATCGGTGATGCCCAGCGCCGCGACGTCACCGCGCAGCACCTCATGAATGCTCCAGCGCAGATGCTGTCGCTGATAGCGCGGCAACGACACCGCGCGCCGCCCCAACTGTTCCTGCGCCAGCCGGTCGATCCAGGCGCTCGGCAGCAGGATGTCGAGATTCGCGGCAATGCCGCCGGCGCCGTACGCGCGCGCCAGCGCACCATTCAGCCACTGCTTCATGCCCGGATGCGCGGCGATGATGGTCTGCGGCGCCAGCACGTGGTCCGGCTGCGTCACGGCCAGCAATGACATCAGCGGATCGAGCAGCTTCTCCAGCCGGCTTGCCCGGTAGATCAGCAGGCCGGTGGTTTGCTGCTCACCCTCCACCTCGCGAATGTCGCCGCCTGCACTTGCTGCCGTCACCTCGACCTCCTGGCGTTGATTGGATGAACCGCGATCCCTCCGCCTGATCTTCCCCAGCGCCAGCACGGATTGCAATGACCGTTGGCCAGGGAGTCGCCGTCCCTGGGGACAGGCGCCAGACGGCACCCACGACAGCATCGCCGCGAGCGGCCAGCGACGTGAAAAATCGACAGAAATGGTGCGCCCGACAGGATTCGAACCTGTGACCCCTGCCTTCGGAGGGCAGTACTCTATCCAGCTGAGCTACGGGCGCATGTATGGCCGCGCGGGTCTGTGGCCGGGGGCCGGCACCGCGGGGAGCGCAGTATAGCCGAGTTGCCCTCGGGCGGGCATGCGTGGACATGCGCGACGGGGGACATCCGGGCGAACACCGCGATCTCGCCACCGGACTCCCCCTGCGCTCGCGTCCGTTCGGGCGGAAGCGAGCGCAGGGAGATGGCGCGTCAACGCGCCTTGAGCAAGGCTCCCAGGGTGTCCGGCTTGCTGCTGTCGCGCACCAGGTGCGGGTACTTCAGCCCATCGTGGTAGTCGACGCGGATGGTCTGGTACTCGTCAAAGTTCTTCACCAGCAACTCGACCGGCAGACTCTTGTCCTTGGCCGAGGCCGTGACGGCATCCTTCAGCGCGTCGGCGTTGTAGTCATGACCACTCACCGCGACCACGGTCATGCCCGGGGAGATGCCGGCCTTGAACGCCGGGCTGTCCCACAGCACGTCGCCGACGCTGCCGTCCTTGCCGACCGACAGGCCCAGCGAATACATCAGGTCAGCGGAATGGCGGCGCGCCTCGATCGCCTTCACCGCGGCGGAGGGCTTGTCGGTGTAGGTCAGCTTCCAGCCATGTCCCTCGATGCCGCCGATCAGCGGGCCGTGGCCATCCAGGCGGGTGCGCAGGTAGCCGGCCCAGTCGAACGGCTGGATCTCGTTGAGTGTCTTCACCACATCCTCGAAGGTGTAGGTGTTGACGGCCCACTCGCCGTTGTCCATGCCGAAGAACGCCTTGCCGAAATCGTCGATCGAATGCTTGCCCTTGCTGAGGTCACGCAGCTTGGCATCCACGTCCAGCCAGATCATCTGGCCAGCCGAGTAGTAGTCCTCGCTGCCCTGGTAGTTGCGGTACGGCAGCGGAGCGCGCTGGGCGATGATCGGATCGTTGGTGGTGTCCTGCACGTTGCGCCAGCTGGCCAGGCCCGGACGCCCCTTGTCGTAGGTGGCGGCGACGTAGGCCAGCATGTCGCGCGCCTGTTCCTCGTTCCACAAGCCCGAGCGGGTGGCCATCACATGGCCCCAGAACTGAGTCTGGCCTTCGTACACCCAGAGCAGCGAATCCTGCATCGGCACGTTGAAGTTCGGCGTGGTGAGGTCGGCGCCGCGACGGTACTTGCCGTCCCACGAGTGGTTGAATTCGTGCGCCAGCAAATCACGGCCCAGCGCGCCCTTGTCCCACTCGGTGAAGTAGCCGGTGCCCACGCCATTCTCGCTGGAACGGTGATGCTCCAGACCGTTGCCGCTCATCTTGTCGCTGAGCGAGAGCAGGAAGTCGTAGTGGTTGTAGTGGTGCGCGCCGTACATCTTGTACATCTGCTGCACCAGGTTTCGATGCAGCTTGATCTGTTCCGGGGTGACTTCGAGATACTTCGCCGCATCCGCCACGATATTCAGATGCACCGGGGCCTTGGCGCCGGGATCCAGATCGATGCGCTTGAAGTATTTGCCGGCGTAGATCGGCGAATCGACCAGGTCGTTGTACGTGATCGGCTTGAAGTGCACGGTGTTGCCATCGCGCGAAGCCACTTCCAGCGCCGTGCCGAACTGCCACCCGGCGGGGAATGTCACGCTGGTTTCGGTCATGATCCGCTTGGAGAAATAGCCCGCCGGATACACGGTGTTGGCATTCCACTGCAGGTTCAGCATCTCCGGCGTCATCACCACGCGACCCTCGCGGGTGCTCTGCGGCGACAGGAACTGGAATGCCACCTCGACACTGCTGGCACCCGCGGGCACGTCGACATGGAAGGCGTACACATTCAGCGGGTCACGCTTCCACGTCAGGGTCTTGCCGTTGGCCGTCACCACCAGCCCGGCAAGCTTGTCGATCGGGCCGCTGGGCGAATGATTGCCGGGCAACCACTGGGGATACAGCAGGGTCAGCGGGCCGGGCTGGGCGGGAATCACCTCGTGCACGCGGAAGATCCGGTGCGCCAGA
The DNA here is from genome assembly GCF_054061035.1 of Rhodanobacter sp. TND4EL1. Lineage (NCBI taxonomy): Bacteria > Pseudomonadati > Pseudomonadota > Gammaproteobacteria > Lysobacterales > Rhodanobacteraceae > Rhodanobacter > Rhodanobacter sp. TND4EL1. The sequence goes on along the minus strand of NZ_JBSSDT010000003.1, from coordinate 393,430 downwards.
TCGGTGGCGTCCACATTGACCTTCAAGGTGCCCTGAAAGGGCACATCTTGCGGTACCGGGACATCCGCGATGGCGGTGAAACTGAGCAGCCCGAGGCTGGCGGCGGCAATGGCTGAGGCGATACGTGAAGCTTTCAATGCGTTCTCCGGTGGGGGAAATAAGGGAGCCTGGCGAACGCTGTGCGACTGCCGCAAATAACGGTATGACGCGGCTCGGGCCAGACAGGGCCCGGGAATCCCTGCGACAGGAAGTTGTCATGACAGGAGTCCAGTGCGTCGATGCTAGACCGGGCAAGGCCAGCTTCACCCCTGCCGAAGGTCATGACCGTTGGTGCAGGCGACGGCGATTCGACCACTCATGGATGTCATGGCACCCATCTTGCTCACTTTGAACCGATGTTCCATGGCGCCACTTGTCAGGACCGACATGCAACCCCTGCTCAACCCGTTCTCACACAGCACCGATATTTCCCAGCAACACGATTACCGAAAATATCTTGCGCTGCAGATGGGGCCGATGATCCATGCCCTGATGCTGGTCGCCACGCTCGTGTATCTGCTCGCCGTACTGGCAAGCACCGCGCTGCGCCAGCCGATGCTGTCGCCGTGGTGGCGAGCCATTCCGTTGGTACCCCTGCTGCTGGTCGCCTTGTGGACACGCCGGGTCAGCACGCCAGGCTTGCTCAGCGTGCTGACCCTGGTGTTCGTCACCTTGCTGGAGGTTGGCATCAACCTCAACACCGCCGGGAATCCGCATCAGCCATCGGTGGTCTTGCCCGGGCTGTTGCTGCCGGTCGTTTCGTCGGTGATCTGGCTGGGTCGCTGGGACTTCATCGCCGGGATGATCGTTTGCGCACTGGGACCCTTGCCGATGCTGCTGAGCGGCAACAACGACGACGGACAGATAGTCCAGTACCTGATCTACATGGCGGTGGCGATCGTGCTGGCCACGGTGTTGCGGGCTTTCATGGCACGCACCCTGTTCGAACAATTCCGTCTGGAGCGTCGCCTGCGCGAGCAGGCCAATACCGATGGCCTGACCGGTCTGCTGCTGCGCAACCGCTTCCTTCAGCTTGCGCGGCTGGCGCTGACCGACATCCGGCACCGCGGGATGCCGGCGTGCGTGCTGTACATGGATGCCGATCACTTCAAGCCGTTGAACGACGATTTCGGCCACGCCGCCGGCGATGCGGCGCTGGTTGCCATGGCCGGCACCATGCGCCGGCAGATGCGTCAGGACGACCTGATCGGGCGCATAGGTGGTGAAGAGTTCGCCATGCTGTTGCCCGGCATGGATCTGGCGCAGGCCACGCAGCGGGCGGAACAGCTGCGACTGGCGATTCACGCCATCCAGCGCCCGGACGGCCAAATGAGCGTCAGCATCGGAGTGGTGGAATGCAAGCCCACCGACGAAGCCATCGAAACCTTGCTGGTGCGCGCCGACCGGGCCATGCGCCAGGCCAAGCGCGCTGGCCGCGACCGGGTGGCCAGCGTGGTCGACTGAACACCCGCCCGATCATCATCACGACGATCGGGCGGCGTTGATCAACTTTCCAGTGCCATCTTGCTGCGGCGGATGCCGTATGCGAAATAGATCACGCAACCGATCGCCATCCAGATCAGGAAGCGCTCGTACGTGATCCACGGCAGGCCGTAAATCAGTGCCATGGAAAACAGGATGCCCAGCGGGGCGGTGAACCACACCGCCGGTGTGCGGAAATTCCGCTGCAGATCCGGGCGCCGCACCCGCAACAGCATGATCGACGCGCAGATGATGATGAAGGCGCTGAGCGTGCCGATGTTGACCAGCTCGGCCACCTCGCCGATCGGCAGCAGGCCGGCGACCAGCGCGGTGAACACGCCGATGATCATGGTCGGACGGGCCGGCGTACCAAAGCGCGGACTGACCTTGGCGAACCACGCGGGCAGCAGGCCATCGCGGGCCAGGGCGAACCAGATTCGCGCCGCGCCCAGCATGAAAGCGAACAGCACGCTGGTGACGCCGACCACCGCCGCGATGGCGATGATGATGCTGATCCAGTGCAGACCGATCGATTCGAACGCATCGGACACCGATGCCTCGCCGCTGAGCGTGTTGTACGGCACGATGCCGGTCAGCACCAGCGACACGGCGATGTACAGCACCATCGCGATCACCAGCGACAGCAAGACTGCACGTGGCAAGTCACGCTGCGGATGCTTCGACTCCTCGGCCGCCGTGGTGAGAGTGTCATAGCCAAACACCGCAAAGAACACCACGCTGGCGCCGGTCAGCACGCCCTGCCAGCCGAAATGACCCAGCCCGGTGGTGGCATCGACCACCCGCGCCGGCACGAACGGATGCCAGTTGGCGGTATCGATGAAGAACACGCCCACGCCCACCACCAGCAACACGCCAATCACCTTGATCGCGACCACCAGGGTGTTGAAGCGCGCACCCCACTCGGTGCGCACGGTCAGCAGCACCGCCACACCGACCGAGACGGCGGCGGCGATCACGTTGAAGCGATGACCGTCGCTGGGTCCGGCAATCGGCGCGGAACCATGCAGGCCGAAGATCTGCTGCAGGTAATACTCCATGGTCTGGGCGCTCATGCTTTGCTGCGCCCACATCGGCAGATGAATGCCCGCGGAGTTCAGCAGCACCTGCACATAACCGGACCAGCCGATCGCCACCACCGCGACCACCAGCGCGTACTCCAGCAGCAGGTCCCAGCCGATGATCCACGCCGCGAATTCACCCAGTACCGCGTAACCGTAGGTATAGGCGCTGCCGGTAACCGGAATCAGTCCGGCAAACTCGGCGTAGCAAAGTGCCGCGCAGGCGCTGCCGATGCCGGCGATCAGGAAGCTGATTGCTACCGCAGGCCCGGCATTGGCCGCCGCCTGCTGTCCGGCCAGCACGAAGATGCCGACCCCGATGATGCCGCCGATACCGATCGCGGTGAGCTGCCACAAACCCAGAACGCGGCGGAAGTCGCCACGCGTGCTGGCTTCGCCCTGCAGTTGCTCGATCGTCTTGTGCCGCACCAGCTTGCTGAAAAAACCCATTGAATAACCCCGTTGAAACAAGCAGGGATCATAACAATGCACGGCATTCGCTGCAGCGCAGTGCAACATCACCATCTTTTCATCGCGAGATCAGCGCGCGAGCCGAACCGCTTCCACCGCCTTTCCGGCGACCGCCTTGCCGGATCACCGCGCCCGCAAAGCGGTGGAATCACCTGCTGTTGAAGCCGGACTCGCGCACCCCCATGGCCGGCGGCGAAAGCGGGCTGGCACGGTACAACCATGGCAACAATAGTGCACTGGACCCGAAGATCACAGCGAACGCCAGCGCAATATGGCCGTCCAGATGGCCGTAGCCAAACCAGCGCCCGGCCAGCATCGGCATCAGCGCGGTGCCGATCGTGCGACCGCTCTCGAGCCATGGCGACCAGGAGCGACTTTCCATCAGGCCGCCGAGCACCCACAGACTCGCCATCAGGTAGGCCGCGTACAACAGCAGCGCGGAAAGGCTGGCGGTTCCGGCCATGCCAAGGAACTGCGTGGCCATGCCCAGCAGCAGGGCGAATTGCAGCAACACATAAGCCTTCACCGGCAACGACAAGGGTGGATCGAAGCGCTCGACCGGCATCACGAAATCGGGCCTGGGGAAGCGCGCGCTCACATCGGCGGGCCGCCAGCCTGGCGGCTTCAGCCATACCAGCAGCTTGTCGCGCCAACGCTTCGCATGCCACGCGTCCTGCGCTGTTTTCCAGTACACCTCGGCATTCGCCCACAACGGATTCCAGCTGCGCAGCGGCGAGCGAGTGCCGTAGACGGGCCGGTCGCCGTCGTCTTCCTCGACAAAGGTGCCGAACAGGCGATCCCACAGGATCAGGATGCCGCCGTAGTTCCGGTCCAGATAGCGATCATTGACCGCGTGGTGGACACGATGGTTGGACGGCGAGCAGAACACCCGATCGAACCATCCCAGCCGGTCGATCTGCTCGGTATGCACCCAGAACTGATACAGCAGATCGATCAGCGCCACCACCACGAACACCTTCAGCGGTACCCCGGCGATGGCCATCGGCAGATAGAACAGCCACCCCAGAAATGCGCCGCTGCCGGTCTGGCGCAGTGCGGTGGAAAGGTTGTAGTGCTCGCTCTGGTGATGCACCACGTGAGCGGCCCAGAGGATAGTCACCTCGTGCCCCATCCGGTGCAGCCAGTAGTAGCAGAAGTCGTAGAAAAGCAGCGCACCGGCCCACACCCACGGGCTGTCCGCCGGCAGCGCGAACAGCGCCAAGTGCTGCACGCACCACGCGTAGATGCCAATCGTCAGCAGCTTGCTGAACACCGCGACGATCTGCGAGATCACACCCAGGCCAATGCTGTTGATCGCGTCGCTGCTGGCGTAAGCCTTGCGCCCGCGCAGTCGGGCCACCAGCCATTCGATGCCGATCAACAGGAAGAACACCGGCGTGGCCCACGTAATGATGAGTTCCTGCGTATTCACGTTGCCGCCTCAGGTTCTGCCGAAGAGTCGACACGCTGCACCGAGCGCGCGATCCACCACAACGCCAGATAGTACGCCGACAACACCCACAGGCTGGCCCAGGGAATCGGACCGTGGAACCGCTTCCAGGCGAGCAGGCTGTCGCTGAGCATGAACATCAACGCCCCGTACGCGGCCAGTCGCGCCGCTGCAGCCTGTGCGTCTCCGCGCTGCGCCAGCCGGCTGGCGCGGGCCAGCGCCTGACCGCCCATGCTGGCCAGCACCACCACGTAGACAAGCACCGCCACGCGAAGCGGTACGGCGATCGAGTCCCAGAGCAGACCAAGATTCACCGCGCCGTAAGCCAGCGTGCCCAGCAACCACCAGGGACGCGCGCCAAAACGACCGTCGCCCACGAAGGCCGCGGTGAAGCACAGATGGCCGCAGAGAAAGGCCAGCAACCCCGGCACGAACAAGTCACCCGGCAACATGAGCAGGACGTCACCGACCAGCGAACAGGCGATGCCGACGAGAATCCAGCTGCGGTAACGCGGCGACTGCGCGGGCCGTCCCCGCCACGCCAACATGAAGATCATGGCGGTCGTCAGCGGCTTGCCCAGCCAGTGCAGCCACAGCCATTCCTGCTGCGGATGGTCGGCTGCCATCAGCGCGCCGGTGATCGCGACGCAGGCAGCGACAAGGATGGCCAGCCCCAGGCTGCGCGGAAACGGGGGCGAACGGAGGTCGGAGGCCACAACAGACATGCGCGTTCCTGAGGGCGGTGGCGGTCGATCATAGCCCGGCGCCGATCCCGCCCGGCCGGAACGGCGCAAGCGACGTCGCTCAGCGCGTTCCGGCCGGGCGGCGGCGCGGGCTGCCGTACATGTCCCGATAGACCTCGCTTACCGTCGCTTTCAGGGTGCCGCCCTGGCGGGCCTGGGTGAATGCGTCATTCAACTGTTTTTCGGCGACATGCAGCTGACGCAGAAAATGACGTTCGTCGCCGGACAGTCCGCATTCGGCCATCTGCTGCTCCAGCGCCGGGTTGTCATCGGGAAGGTCCGGTGTCGGGTTCTTGTTCGATCGGTCATTCATGATGAACTTGAAGCAAGACGCCTGCCATTCATGTTTCCGCCGCCACGCCGCACAGCTGCGTCACGGGCAGGCTCGCCTCGCCTTCATCCAGCCAGCAAACGACGCAAACTGCCACCGGGGGTCACTGGTACACGTGCAGTCGGTTGATCGTCCACGCGTGATACGAAGGCAGCACACCCGGAATCGCGCAATCGTCGTACAGACCTTGGCAGCGCGTGCGCAATTCGGTGGCGGCCGAGAAATAGGCATCCATCGGCACGCCGGCCGCCTGCAGCACCATGCTGGGCAGGAACGCGATGTCGAGCATCGGGTACGCCGGCAACGGCGGCCCGGCGAAATTGCTCTTCACCATGTAATAAGTGAGGTAGTCACGATAGGGGGTCAGGCCGGCCGGCGTGTGGCGAGCGAGGTCGCGGATGCCGCCGTTGAACGACGGCTGGTGATCGCCGAAGTGCACCAGCACGGTAGGCTGCGGGCGATCGAGAAAGGCATGCTCGAGGCCGCGCATGGCGAGGTCCGAATCGTGCAATCGCGACAGATAGGTGTCGAAATTCAGCGCCGTGCCCGCCGGCAATCCATGCAACAGATTGCGATATGGCAACGGCAAGCTGGCCATCGGATCATCGTCGTGCGGCCCGTGCTGGTTCAGCGTCAGGATCATGATGAATACCGGCTGCCCCGGCTTCCTGACCTTGTCATAGATGCGCTTGGCCGCGGCGAACATCTGCGCGTCGGTCTCCTCCCATTCCTTCAGGCCCAGTTCGCTGGCGCCGTACAGATGATCAAAGCCGTAAGCGCGGTACGCGTTGCTGCCATTGATGAAGCTGGCACTGGTGGGATAGACGCCGATGGTGAGATAGCCCAGCCGCCGCAACTGCAGCGCCAAGGCGTCGTGCACGTTCGGCGCCAATACATAAGGTGCGTACATGCCTCCGGCGCCAAAGATGTCCTGTGGCATGCCGGTCAGCGCGGCGAACTCGCTGACCCAGGTGCCACCGCCGAAGGTATGCACGCGCAATACCCCGTGCCCGCGCGTGCGTGCATCGGGCTGGAACATCGCCACCCGGCATTGCGGCACGCCGCATGGCGTGTAGTTGGCCGGGTCGAACGTGCTTTCCTCCAGCACCTGCACGATATCCGGGTACGGCGGCGGCCGGGTGCCCGGCGTACCCATCGCGGTGGCGCCCCAGTCGCGCTCGGCCACGCCGTCGTCGGCCATCACCGGCAGTTGCACGTCCGCATCGCGCAGGTTCACGAAGAAGTTCGTCAACTGCGCATCATCGGACATCTTTTCCCAGGCGTTGCGCGAGTGCGCTCGCGCGAACGGACCGGAGGGCAGCATGCACAGCCAGAAGCCGAGCACGCACAGCACGATGCCGCCCGCGCGTACCATCAACGAGCGCGACGCAGACAGCGTGGCCAGCATGCGCCAGTCCCACCGCCACACCAGATACAACACCGGCGGCAACAGCAGGCACAGCGCGATGCCGGCGCTGTACAGATGCGGGTAATGACGCAAGGTATCGAACAGGCTGGTGCGCACGTAGTAGATGAAGTCCGCCGGCATCAGCTGCGAGTCGAGGTAGCGCAGCTTCAGCACCGCCACCGCTTTCAGCAGCAGGAACAGGCCACCACCCAACACCACGCCGAGGGCAAGCCGCCCGAACGCGAACGCCAGCACGCCACATGTGCACAGCATCAACACCGAAATAAACACTTGCTGCAAAGGCATCGGCTCTTGCCACGCGGTCAACGCGACACAGCCGGCGAAGAATGCCAGCGCGCACAACACCACCGCACCGGCTCCCGGTGGGCGCAACGATATTCGACGCATGGCCTGGCCAGTCCCCCTGTAGGACCCTAGTCACCAAAGCGTCATCTTACGGCCTTGTCCGGCCCGTCGCTCATCCCTTTGCCAACGCCAGAGTGACGCCATTCATCGGCCACGGCGCGCACCCGGTCATGCCGATCTGCTAATTTCTGCGACCCGACCCCCGTTTCTGCCCGGAACCCTCATGTCGTCACGCCTGTTGTCCACCGCCACACCCGCGCTCGCGCTCGCGATCGCCCTGCTTGCCGGCTGCGCTGGCGCACCGTGGCATGCCAGCAAAGTGGCCGACGGTTCACGCGCCAACGTGGCCATCCTCGAAACCACCGACATCCATTCGAACGTGCTCAGCTACGACTACTACAAGCTGAAGCCGGACGAGTCGCTGGGCTACGAGCGCACCGCCACGCTGATCCGCCGGGCCCGCGCCGAGTTCCCCAACACCTTCCTTTTCGACAGCGGCGATACTATCCAGGGCAGCGTGCTGGCCGACTACCAGGCGCTGGTGAAGCCGATCGGATGCAGCGAGGAGTTGGCCGTCTACAAGGCCATGGATGCGATGGGTTACGACGGCGGCACTGCCGGCAACCACGAGTTCAACTACGGGCTGGGTTTCCTCTCACAAGTCACCGGCGCGCCGATGGATGTCGATGGCGGCCACGAAAACCACTGCGCCGGGCCGCATTTCCCACTGGTGTTGGCCAATGTGGACAGTGCTCGTGACGGCCAGCCGATCTTCAGACCGTGGACGGTGGTGACGAAGACCATCACTGCCTACAGCCCCGACGGCAGCAAGATGGAGGTGCCGTTGAAGGTCGGCATCATCGGCTTCACCCCACCGCCGATCATGGATTGGGACCAACGGAATCTGGCCGGCAAGGTCACCGTGACCGGAGTGGTCGAAGCGGCGCGGAAATATCTGCCTGAATTGCAGGCGCAGCATCCGGACCTGATCGTGGCGATTCTGCACGGCGGCCTCAACACCGCGCCGTATACCCCGGACATGGAAAATGCGGGTTGGTACCTGGCTGGCGTGCCCGGCATCGACGCACTGTTGCTCGGTCACTCACACACGCAATTCCCCGGCCCGCATTACGCCGGCATGAAGGACGTCGACGCGACGCGCGGGCTGGTGCGCGGCGTGCCGGCCGTGATGGGCGGCTTCTTCGGCAAGGATCTTGGCGTGATCCGGCTCGTACTGGATCGTCAGGGTGGTCGCTGGGTGGTCGACCACGACCAGAGCCACAGCGAAGTGCGGTCGATCTGCCCGCAGAAAAATCAGTGCGTGCCGGCGGATCCGGAGATCGCAACCCTGGTGCAGAAGACCCATGAAGCCGCGATCGCCTACGTCAACACGCCCATCGGCGAAAGCTCGATCCACATGAGCAGCTACTTCGCCGACGAAGGCAACATGACAGCGCTGGCCCCGGTCAACGCCGCCCAGGCCGCGTACGCACGCACCGAGCTTGCGCGCTCGCATCCCGAGCTCGCCGATGTGCCAGTACTGTCCGCCGCCGCCGCCTTCCGCACCGGCTTCGGCGGCCCCGACGACTACACCGACATCGCCGCCGGTCCGCTCACCCTGCGCAGCGCCGCGGACCTCTACTTCTATCCAAATACCCTCGCCGCAATAAAAACCGACGGCGCGGGCCTCAAGGCCTGGCTGGAACAATCCGCCGCCCGCTTCAACCGCATCGACCCGACGAAGACCGCCACGCAGCCACTGATCAACAGCCACTACGTCGGCTACAACTTCGACCAGATCCAGGGTGGCATCCACTACGTCATCGACGTCTCCAAACCGATGGGCCAACGCATCACGACGCTGACCTACAAAGGCAAGCCAGTCACGCCGAGTGACCCGTTCATCATCGTCACCAACAACTACCGTGCCAGCGGCGGCGGCCACTTCCCCGGCCTCGACGGCAGCAACATCGTGCTCGCTGCCCCCGACGGCACCCGCGAGATCCTGGCCCAGTGGATCGAGCACAAGAAGAACATCGGCATCGCCGACCTCGAACCCACTTCGTGGAACTTCGCGTCCCTGAGAACACATGGCCCCATCGTATTCACCAGCGCCGCCAACAAGCTCGACGTGGCAAAGGCCGCCGGGCTGCAGAATATTCGCATGGTGAAAGACAACGGCGATGGGACAGCGACCTACGCGATTGATTTGTCACGTTGAGGGCAGCTCTGGAAGTGGGGAGTCGACAGCATCACACTCATGCAGAAATGAGCGCTCGCCGCCTAGCTCCACTGTTGCTGGCAGGTAAAAGTGGGGGGATTACCTGCCCAATCCGGCAGGACTTATTCAGAGTTTCCCTAATTGGCGGATGATGGTCGCTGGACGGCACCTGGGCGCGGGCGGACGGATGTAATGATCGCGTTCCAGAGGGCGATGCCTTCGTCATTGGTCAACGATGAAGCGACGTATTGGCCCGCCTTCGGGCCGCTGGTCAGTTGACCGCCGGTATCGAGTTGGAAGGTCATCTTGGGACGCTCCAGCGCCGGATGATCACGCATCGATTCGACGGCAAAAGACAGGCCGTGGTTGTCGTGCTCATCCTTGATCCAACCTAGCCACTCCTGTGCCTGCATGTCCCCCAGAGTGGTTTGGCCCTTGCGCAGCACATGCACGTTGAAGCGCGACTGCACCGCCTTCATCCGATCCAGCAGCGGCGAATCATCCTTGTCCGAGGTGAGCGCTTTGGTATCGACACTAAATCCCAAGTCGAGATATTTATTCATATCGAAAGAAATATGCGCGGACTCCTCATCCTGATCACCATTGATCACCACCGGACCCAGGCAAAAGCCGGGACCGGCCTTTGCCGGGTCGTCGTAGGCATGGATTTGCGACGCCAGGCGATACAGGCGGGCATCGACTTGATCACCGGTCTCCACCGGTTCCGGCGGTTGATCAGGGAAAGCTTCATTCAGCCCCTCGAACGAATCGGCCAGCAGCACGATCTGGGTGGTCCCGAGCAGCAAATGCAGCTCGCGCTTGAAGCCGACTGAGCTTTCGCCTGAATTTTGATAACGAAGATAGATGGTGTGATCGTTGATCACCTTGTGCTCGATCAGCATGGATTTCTTGGTGACCCAATTATCGTCTTGGCCGATATCCGCCGCCTTTTTGGCCACGCTACCCGCCATCGCCTGCGGCGTAGTGTTCAAGGCTTCAATGGTGACCTCGACCGTTTTGAAGTCTGTGCCCAGGCCGTAATACAGTGTGATGTAGCTGTTCACCGAGGCATTGTTCATGCCTTTGGGCAGGTCGATCAGAAACCGCCCCATGCAGGTGGGGTACATCTGTGTCGTCAATGCCGTCATGGCTTGTTTTTCCTCTGTGCTGGGTCCGCAACCGGCAAGCAGGGTGGCCGCCAAAGCGGTGCACGCGAACAACCCACGCCAGGTCCGCCGCCTCATGCGGTGACCTGGGCGCGAGCGGCGATTTTTTGGATGGCATACAGCGTGACCGTGCGCGCGCCGTTGTCCCGATAAGCGCCCTCGTGTGCGAAGCCGGTCAGGCCAAACTGCTGTTGGATAGCCCCGCCGCCGCTGTTCGATGGAAATGCGCCGGAGCTGATGGGCACCGTGCCATCGCCACCGCCGTCCTGTTTGGCACACTGCAAGTCCCAATAGCTGGTTTCATACACCGTTGCCGATGAGAAGCCATAACCATAGGCGGGCGCCACTTCCTGCTTGCCACCCACGTGCAGCGGATTGCTACCGTCGTCACGCACGTCGCCAAATCCCATGTCGGCTACCTGACCAAGTGTCGGCGGCGTCTTGTTATCGGGACGCAAGCCCGGTTTGATTTGCCAGTGCACGCCCTCGAAACTCTTCTGCGCTGGATCCTTGCCATAAAACACATACGTGGTGGCGTGGTAGGCGTTCTTGATGCCTTCGTGGAAGAAGCGGGTGAGGTCAATATTGCGTTTGTACGTTTCCCACGTAATGGGCATGCCGCCGTAAGGGTGCAGCCACTCTTCACGAATCAATCCCCACCAGCGATCACGGCGTAGATAAATATCTTTGTAGGGATCGCCACTGGCCGGCTGCGACTCGATCGACTGACCGGAGGGACCAGCGATAGTGAGCCAGCCAGGTCGATATTGTGCGGTCGGCAAGAGTTGCAGGGCACCGGGCGCCTGGGCAAACACCGCCGTGACGTCCCGCCCCGTATTGCCAATCACCATGCCTGCTGTCCAGTCTTCATCGCGCATGCCGATCTTGCAACGCCGATAGGCAACCGCCGCGCCGATGCTGGGCATGACGCCGTGAGCGATACCCGCGATGGCGTCCTGCATGCCACCCAATTTCTGGCAGGCGCGGGCCACCAGGCCGCCCATCGAATGGGTGACCAAAATGACTTGCGTGCATTTGGAGTGGACGTTGTTTTCTCGGATGACATCGGTAATTCGCTGACGCAAGCGTTTTGCAGCCTCGAAATTGGAATCCAGCCAGTTGTAGCCGAACGCATAGACCGGCATGCGGAAGCGTGCGCGTGCAATCAGGTCGTCGGACAACAGCGGCACGGCGCCTTTTTCGCCCAGCGGCGGCAGCCCTTGCATCTGCATTGCAAGCCCCGGCGACAGCTTGGGTTCGGGCGGTATCTCGCCCGGTCTGGGGGTGGCGCGGACCTGGGTGTAAAAAAACTCTTTCCAACGCGCCGGGTTGTAGCCCTGTGCATTGAGCGCGTGATCCAGCCACAGCAGAAATTCCTTGTAGCTCCCTTCCCCGACTTCGCCCCAGCCTTTTGCCGTGTAATAGGCCGCATCGTGGGGGGAGTCCGGCACGTGTCCGCTGGGATCCACTTCGACACGGGATGGATGCATCAGTTTTTGACGTGCACCAGCGCTCTTCTTGGCCATGCCCAGGGCGAAGCTTAGTGGTGTGTTCTTCTTCAGCCAGCTCAAACTATTGTCGAGTCGCCAAACGGATTCCCTTTTCTTGCCTGAATTTTGACGCAAGTTCGACCCCATGATGCCGGGTACGAAAATTACCGGCAGCACATGATCCGGCGGCAGGGTAAGGTGCACGGCATCCATGATGCTGGAACTGGTCAAGCGCCAGTTGTAGACGTAGGTGCCATCTTTAGCCGCATACCCGGGCGCAAAGCGGATTTTGTCGGAGGGTGTGCTCATGCCTGCTTCCTTTAACTCGCCGGTCCCAACATCTTGATCGCCACACCGGCCATGCTTGCATCCTTCTGCAACGAAATATGGCCATTGGCATCGGTGACGCCTTGCACCTTGGCACCGTCGGCACGCGTCAATTCATAAAGATGGTTTTTTACCGGGTCGCCATTGGGATAAGTCACCCGGAATTTGTCGTTGAACTTCTCATCCGGCCAGCCATTCATCTCGCGCGACAAATGGGTTCCCCCCACCAACCTGTGATTGCCCGCATGCACGGTGAGCTTGCCCGGACAGCCGAAGGTGAGGTTTCCGTCTTCGAGGGTGAGGAAGGCGCCTTGGCTGGTGGCGAGGTGGATCTTCTGCTTGGCAGCCAGCTCGACCGCGGCGTTGGCGCTGACCAGCTTCAGATCACCTTTGCTGCGCAACGCCAGCGTGTCGTGCTGGGCTTGCACGTTGAAGGCGCCCTTGCCAGCGCTCAGTTTGAGGCCGACACCGTTGGCCTTTTGCGCACCAGCTAGCAGGCCAATGGCTTGGGCAGCATGCAGGCGTAGCTGATTGCCCACGGCCATGTTGGTGTGTTGGCCGCTACCGAGGTTGAGGGTTTCACCAGCGGCCATGTGCAGAGACTGACCGGCGATGGCGCCGATGCCGCTGCGGCCGGCGATGGTGGTGAGGGCGTCGGCGCTGTGCGGCACGGCTTGTTCGGCCTTGCTCGGTGAAGCGGCATCGAAGTTGTCACTGCTGACGGTGTCGATGGCACTCTGGCGTAGCGCTTTCAGCGGCGCTGCCTTGGCGTTGAGCTGCGAGGCGTCGGCCAGCGCCACGCCTTCATGACCGGCCAACGGCACGGTTTTGTGCGTGGCTGCCGCCTGACTCATCGCTTCGGCCAGCTGCACGTGTTGGCTGAGCAACGCGCCCACAGCAGTGGCGTCGGCGGCCGGTTCGCTCTGGCTGAGGCTGTAGGTGGAGAGCAATACGCCCTTGCTGCCGCGCACCGCTCCGTAGCCGTCGCTGCGCAGTTCCATGCCGGTGCCGCGGAAGCTGCCGCGGTAGTTGTCGTTCTGGTGGATCAGATGACCGAGGTTGAGTTGGGTGGTGGCCTGGCTGGTGGCCAACTGCGCCCGGCCTCGGCCATCGGTGTCGTCGAACACCAGCTGGTTGTGGCCGTTGCCATCGAAGCCCTGGGTCTTGGTGCCGGACAGCGCGGCGGCGTTGGCATGGCCAGCTTCGTCGGCACTCTGGCCATGCCATGCCGGGCCGTTGCCGCCGGCCAGGTTGGCTTGCGCGCTGGATGCGAAGTCGGTGGCCTGGGTGTAGGGCGAACCGTCCGCTGCGGTGGCCCCGGCGCCGGGACTGGCGGCGATGCCTGCCTCGCCTTGTCCGTTGTAGACGGCGCCGACGATGATCGGTCGACCGATGTCGCCGTCCATGAAGTTGACCAGCACCTCCTGCCCGATGCGCGGAAGGAACTGGGCGCCGTGGCCGTTGCCGGCGTAGCGCTGCACGCTGCGAAGCCAGCAGCTGGCGCCGCCCTGCATCCAGTGGAACTTCACCTTGAGTCTGCCGAGGCCATCGGTATGCAGTGGGCCGCTGGCGCCGGGTGAGATTTCGCCTTCGGGACCGACCACGATGGCGGTTTGCACGCCGGGAACGGTGGGTCGCGGGTTCAGACGCAGGCCGTGCTCGTCTTCCAACCCGCAGCGCCACGGCAGCTCGCGGGCGATGGCCTCGAAATGCTGGGCGTAGCCGACGGCACCGGCCTGTTGCCACAAAGCGGGCGTGACCGCGTGCCGGGTATCGGCGTAGTCGTCGGCATGCCCCAATTGCTTCTGTGCGAGGTGTTGCACGGCTTTGGGCAGGTTGTTGATGCCGGCATGGTGAAGCCTGACCCACACGAATCCGTCGGGCATGGAGGCGCCAACGGATTCCCATGGCGCCTGGGCCAATCGGAAGTACGCACCGGCGCGCGCGCTGCGCACGGTGCCGCGACCCTCCCAGTGCTGTTGGCGTGCTTCGTGGGCCTGCGCCGCCAGTTGTGCATAGTGATCGGCTTCGCGGGTGTCGGCGAAGGCGTACACGCCCGTCGGGTCATAAGCTTCGCGCTGGCCCTTCGCACCATCCACGGCCACGCTTGCCGCACTGCTGGCCAGGGTCTTGTAGTCGTGGCTGATCAGGGTCACCACATCCGGGGCCAGCGCACGGGATGGGCCGATCGTCTGGATGGTGTCGCTTGATTCCACCGCGGCCGCGCGATGGAATCGCAGGCCACCCGCGGGGTTGGCGGCCGAGTGGGGATCTTCCGGCAACTGGCTGCTGTCGCCGAAGATCATCAGCGTGTGCCCCGCTTCCACGGCGTCGTCTTCGATGAAGCTGTAGCCAAGCCCTTCCTCGGCAAACAGGCGCTCGATGAAGGCCAGATCGGTTTCCCGATACTGCACGGCATAACTGCGCGGACGCACCTGGTCAATCAAGCTGCGCGCGTCGGGCGCCATTTTCCACGATGCATGGGGCGCGTAATCAGCGAATACCGACTCGGCAATGTCCAACACGCTTTTTTCCTGGAAGATGCGATTGTGCCGCCCTTGCGACAGCAACCACAGCCACGGCGACAGCTCCAGGCGATAGCGCGCCAGCCCACCGTCGGCGCCGAGCAGACGGGCTTCGCGCACCAGCCCGGAACGCCGTGTGCGCGAGCCATCGGCCTGGGTGATGCGCAAGGCGCAACGGCGGCCAAGCATGTCGTCCAGCGACAAGCCGGCATCGGTGGACAACACGTCGATCGTCCACGCGTAACACGACGACAGCGCTTCAGTGCCGCTCCAGCGTTCCACCTGCAACGATCCCAGCGGGCCATCGCCCTCCAATGCATACAGCCGCGTGGCGTCTGTAAATGCGGCGAGGGCTGCCGCAACTGAAGCGAACATCCGTGATGTGTCGACGATCCTTCTCCTTGACCAAACCGATCCATGCGGTGCCAGAACACGCCATCAGGCAGGTACAGCGCGCGGAGAATATCGCGATACGCACTGACTGTCTGTCCACGACAGCACACTTTTCTGTGGGTAAAAACTGACACGTCATGCGAACACCAACGCTCCGGCAGGATGGCTTACCATCCACCGCATTCTTCGCAAATCATTCAGTCACCGGTTTGCCGACACGCCACGAAAATCCAGCCAGGGATGCTGCCCATGATCGACATCGACGCCTTGCTTTCACCCGTTTCCACTGACGCAGCGTGTGGTGAGGATCTCTCTTTCTCGGCGGAATTCGACGCCATCCAGGAGTGCCGCCGCAGCGACGATGCCACCCTGGATCAGGGCGAGTGGATCACCGAACTGAAGACGGCGGACTGGTTTGCCGTGTCCCGCCGTTGCGGACAGCTTCTCAGCACACGCAGCAAGGACCTGCGCCTGGCCGTCTGGATGGCCGAGGCCTCCACGCGCACTCAGGGGTTTGCGGGCCTTGCCGACGGCTACAGGTTGGTGGCCAGTCTGTGTGAGCGTTATTGGAATGAGATCCACCCTGTCGCCGAGGATGACGACCAGGAACTTCGCGTCGGCAACCTCAGCTGGCTGTTGACTCAATCGATTCAATGGATTCGTGCGATTCCACTGACGAGCGCGCCGCAGGGTCGCTATGACGCCACTGACATCGAGCTGGCTGCGCGGGGTCATCAGGGCGACGAATCGAGCGCCGGCGAACGCATAGACACGGGACGTATCGATACAGCGCGCGCGGCCACGCCGTTCGAGTTCTACCAGCGACTGGCCACCGAGGTTCCGCAGGCACAAGAGGCATTGCGCACGCTCGAGGCCGTGGTCGACGCGCGCCTTGGCCAGAACGGCCCCAGTTTCAGCGCCACCCGTGATGCGCTGGACGATGTGGGAGCCACCGCTTTGCGGATGGCTGCAAGCGCAGGCGTGGTGCTGGATGAAGCGTCCGCACCGCCGCCGTTGCCGGGCGACGACGTCGGCGACACCGTGCCCGCTACGCCGGTGCGTGGCAACGGTGATATCACCACACGGAGGGAAGCTCTGCTGCAATTGCGCCGCGTGGCTGACTTCTTCCGCCGCACCGAGCCACACAGCCCGGTCGCGTATCTCGCTGACAAGGCGGCACGCTGGGGCAACATGCCGCTTCATGTGTGGCTGAAAACCGTGCTCAAAGACAACCCCGCGCTCGGTCAGCTTGAGGAGCTGCTTGATGTAGGCGCAGACGAACCGGGCAACGCTTTGTGACGACGCACCGTCGACGGGAAGCGAGTCACATGCCGTAACGATCGTCGCAAAGCTGCCCTCGAGGGAGCGCCCCGTCACTGGCTTGCGCTGCGACCGCCGAGCCGAAAGCCATGGCGGCCGACATGCTTTCACGCCAAACCGGGAAGGGTCAGACGCCGTCCGGTGCGGATGCCGGACAGGCCGCCGCCTGACCGCTGTGGCCGGCGCACAGCTTCTGGCGGCACTTCAATCCCGCCTCGCTGTTGGCCGGCGGGCACGACTGCATGCGAACCTCGATCGGGTCCAGAGGCTGCGATGCCGGACCAAGTTGGCCCAGCGCCTTGCGCGATGCCGGACTACCCACTTCCACATGGCGGATGAGCGCGGTAAGCAGTGCCACGTCCGAATCATCGGCAGGCGCCGCCCTTCGCGTGGCTCGCCGCATCGGCACCGGGCGCCTGCGCTCAGGCGCCGGTGAGAACAGTTCGCTCAGCGTCTTCGCATCCTTGCTTACACTCGTCGCGGGTGCGGGAGCAGCGACGTCGCTGGCCATGCCGGCGTCAGCATGCCCTGACAAGATGACCGCCGCATCCGGCGAGGTGTAGCCCTCGACATCGCTGGACGTGGTCGACCGCGCGCTGGCCAACGCGGTCGAGCTGACAGCCGGATTTGGCATGCCTTCGTCCGGCATTGCCGGCGCGGTTTCGACCGACGCAACGCGTGCAGGCGGTCGCTGGGCGGCTCCGTCAAACGCGCCACCCAGTACCAGCATCAACACGGCAGCACCGCCGACCAGCACCAGCATCGAAGGCCATAACCAGCGCCGTGATCGGGTTGGCGTGGAAGGCTGTTCAGCCTCACCCTGGAAGCCGGATAGAATGCGATCCTGCTTCGCGGCTGATGTCGGCTCACCGGAATCGGCGTCGAGCAAACTGGGGCTTCTTGATCGTTGTTCCTTCGGATCCAAGCGTAACTCCATTTAAGCTTTGCCCCAGGCAGGGGTGGGCGAACCATACTAGCTAGCGGTCGCACGATCCAAGCCCCAGCGCACAAAGCCACCGCTTCGGGCACCGCGCGGCGGCAGCTTCGACCGTTCACGACAAGGACTTCACTGCACCATGGATCCGTTGTTTGGCTGGCTGGCCGGCCTGCTCGCCTTGGCGCTGCTTTCGCTGTGGCTGCTCTGCTTTCCGGATACACGGCTCAAGCTGTGGCGGCGCCTGGTCGCGCGTCGAAACCGGGCATCGGGACGCGCACAGCGGGCGCTGGCTGAATCGGCGAAAGCCCTGCGTCACACATCGATCGACACGCGCGACAACGCCGCGCATCTGGCACGGCAACTCGGTCGCCACTGGATCTTGTTGCTGACAGTGGGACTGATTCTGGCGCTGCCGCCGATGCTCATCCTGGGATTTCGCGGGCGCGTCATGTTGGACGGCTATAACGCCAGCCAGCAAGCCGACACCGGGACGACGTCGCTGGTCGCCAGTCTGCTCAAGGGTGAACAACTGGTACCGCCACCGGCACTTCCACCCGCGGTGTTCATCACGCCGGAAGTTGAAATGGTTCGACCGGATCTCGGTTTGGCCAGTCGCAACTGGACTATGCTCAACGATGATTTCCGACAGCGACTGCTGGTGGTTTTCCGGATAATGAAGGAGCGATACGGTTACGACATGGCCCTGCTTGAGGGCTATCGCAGCCCCGAGCGACAGGCCATTCTTGCTGCCAGAGGCAGCAACGTGACCAACGCGGGCGCGTATCAGAGCTATCATCAGTACGGCCTTGCCGCGGACTGCGCGTTCTATCGCGAAGGCAAATTGGTGATTTCAGAGAAGGACGCCTGGGCCATGCGGGGCTACGAGTTGTATGGCCAGGTGGCGCAGGCCGCCGGCCTGGTTTGGGGTGGCAACTGGAAGATGATGGATCTGGGGCACGTGGAGTTGCACAAAACCGGAATGGGACCGCATAAGCGCTGAAGGACAGCGGCTCCCGCAACAAAGGTAAGGAAACCTGGACATGACAAAACCCTTCATCGTCGTCGGTGACAAGACCAGCCATGGCGGCACCGTCGTCAGCGGCGCCTCCACCGCGACGACCCACGGCAAGCAAGTGGCCCGCATCGGCGACAAGGTGACCTGCCCCAAGTGCGGCGGCACCACCATCGCTACCGGCGACAACACCATGATCGTCATGGGTCAGCCCGTTGCACGTCACGGCGACAAGACCGCCTGCGGCGCCACCCTGATTGCCGGGCAAAGCGTGACGACGACGGCGGGCTGATCGATGAGCCGACCCCATGCCTTGCTGCGCAATCCTGCCCACCGTCATGCACTGGCGCGTGACCTGGCCACATGCTTTCGCGTGGGCGGCGATCTCATCCGGCCCAACCCATTCCCCTCTCCGAGCTGACCCGCACATTGATGAAAACATCACTGCCATGGACGGGCAGCGCTCCGTCTTCAACACCTGATTGACCGCCGATGGAACGACGCTCCCTGCTTCGCCCACTTGCCTTCGCCACACTGACTTTCGGTGTGGTCTGGTGCGCAATGATCTTGCGCTGGCGTGCGCTCAATCGGGTTCCCAATGGCGTAGACGTGGCGCTTTGTCTGGTCGCGTTGCCGCTGGGGCTGCTGCTTGGCTTCGTGCTTCTTCGGCGCTTGATCGATGCGGCGAAGAAGCGGCGAAAGATCGCTACCGCACTGACCAGGGAAACGGTCGTCGACGACGTCATGGCGCCCGAAGATCCCTCGCTGGCATGGCAGCTTTCGATTTTTGCCGCCGATGCGCTGTTCGCCGGCGGCGACGCGCCCGACTCACTCGCCGAGGCGGCACGTGCCAGCCAGCGGGTCGATCTGCATCCGGCGCTGCGTGATCAGCAGGGGCTGCCGGTATTCGCCGCGACCGTGGCCGATGTCGATACCGACACCATCGAGGACAGCCTGCCTGAGACCATGCAAGGCTGGAGCGAGTCACGCAAACGCACGATCGCATTGGCACAGATGCTGGTCACGCGCATGCTGGACGAGCACTTCGAACCGCTGCATTCAGCGGCGGTGGCCAATGCGTCTTCCGCACGCGCCACGGCCGGGCCGGTACTGCAACTCGAGTGGCTGCTGCCCGCACGCTGGAGCGATGCCGATCGCGACCTGGCTCAGACGTGGCTGGTCGAGCAGCTTGCCGCGCAAGGCTGGCATGCACCAGCGCTGCAGGTGACCGCGCACGGCATGCATGCGGGCGCCGCCGTCTTGAGGCGTCTCGACGACCTCAACCGCGCCTTCCACGGCGAACGCCCGCCACTGCCGCATCTGCTGCTGGCCAGCGATTCACACGTGGATGAGTCGACGGTGGCCGAATGGAGTGCGACACAAACCCTGCATGGCGCGGGCCGCCCCGAAGGCCTGGTGCCGGGAGAGGGCGCCAGCGCCGTGCTGCTGGCGTGCACCCATCCCGCCGGCTTGCCCGAATTGGCACGTCTGCATCGAATGCTTGCCGGGCAGCGCGCGAAGGCCGTCGATTCACCCGGCCGATTGCAAGCCGACACGTTCAACGAGCTCGTTGGCCAGGCACTGGAACGCGCCGGTGTGGACGCCGGCGCGACGGCCTATCTGGTGAGCGATACCGACATGCGGGCAAGCCGCGCGGCTGAAGCGATGCATCTGGCCGAAAGCGCCCTACCCGAACGCGATCCCATCGAAGTGCTGCTGCCGCTCGGTGTCGCCAACGGCGAATGCGGCGCGGCACTGACACTGGCCACCGTTGCGGTGGCTGCCCACCAAGCCGCCGGGATGCAGCAACCCGGCCTGATCCTTTCCCACCACGACGCCAGTCTGCGCGCCGTGGCCGTGGTCGTGCCGCCTCCGCCTGCGGCCACCACAAGCACCACTCCATCATTGGCATGACAGGAATCCGCTTCCGATGAACCGTCTTCGTTACCTGCTTACCGATTCGCGCACGCTGGCCATCATCGGCATCGGGATCATGGCCGGCGTCTTCCTGCTGGGGCGCAACGCGCTGAAGATGATCGCGTTCTGGGTCGGCATTGCCCTGGTTGCGCTGTTGATCGTGCTGGTCGTGCTCTGGATGCTGCGCCGGGCGCGAGCTCGCCGCTCCTCCGAACAGTTGGGTGAGGCACTCATCCAGCAGCCCGGCAAGGCCGGCGCGGGCGGCAAGAGCCGCCATGCCGAAGTGGACGCGCTGCGCGAACGTCTGCGCGAAGCGGTAAAGGCAATAAAAACCTCTCGTCTGGGCCAGACCAAGGGCACCGAGGCGCTGTACGAACTGCCCTGGTACATGATCATCGGCAACCCGGCAGCCGGCAAAAGCACGGCGATCGTCAACTCCGGCCTGCGCTTCCCGTTTGCCGACAATCACGGCAGCATCGTGCAGGGCATCGGTGGTACCCGCAATTGCGACTGGTACTTCACCACCGAAGGCATTCTGCTCGACACCGCCGGACGCTATTCGGTGCACGACGAAAATCGCAGCGAGTGGCTGAGCTTCCTGGAGCTGCTGCGCAAGAATCGACCACGCGCGCCGATCAACGGCATCATCATCGCTGCCAGCATCGCCGAGCTCACCGGCAATCGCCCGGAATTCGCGATCAACCTCGCCAAGAACCTGCGCCAGCGTGTGCAGGAACTGACCGAATGGCTGGAGGTGGTTGCGCCGGTCTATGTCGTGTTCACCAAGGCTGACCTGATCGCCGGCTTCAATGATTTCTTCCACACGCTGGACGACGGTGAGCGTGAACGCGTGTGGGGTGCCACGCTGCCGTTCCAGCCGGACGGCAATGCCGATGGCGTGGAACAATTCGACCGCTACTTCGACGAGCTCAGCGAAGGCCTCAAGGAAATGAGTCTGTCGCAGATGTCGCTCAACCGCGGCAATGCCCTGGCCCCTGGCCTGCTGACACTGCCGCTGGAGTTCACCGGCATCAAGGCCACCCTGCGCACGTTCATCGCCACGTTGTTCGAAGACAATCCGTTCCAGTTCCACCCCGTCTTCCGCGGCTTCTATTTCACCAGCGCGCTGCAGGAAACCGCTTCGGTCCATCACGCCTCCGACCGGATCGCCAAACGCTACGGTCTCTCTGCTGCCGATGCCGCGCCGACCGCCACGAGCCAGGCCTCGGCCAAGGGATTCTTCCTGCTTGACCTGTTCCGCAAGGTGATCTTCGCGGACAAGCAACTGGTGCGGCAACACTCCAGCCGCAACCGCACGCGTACCCGCTACGCGGTCCTGCTGGGCTCTGCGCTGGCGCTGGGCCTGACCCTGGCCGGCTGGGCATGGTCGTATACCAATAACCGTCAGCTGGTGGTCAATGTGCAGGCCGACCTGACCAAGGTGGAGGCACTGCAAAAGGACCGGGTGGACCTGCAGTCACGCCTGCAAGCCCTGCAGATCATCCAGGATCGCCTGCAACAATTGCAGGACTATCGCCACGACCACCCGGTAATGCTTGGCCTGGGCCTGTATCAGGGAGACGCCATCGAAGACAAGCTGCGTACCGAGTATTTCCACGGCATGCGCCAGCTGATGGTGATCCCGGTGACGCAAGGCATCGAGGCGTATCTGGACAAGGTGGTAGCCCATCGCGACCGGCTGGTTCAGACCAAACCCGGTACGGACACCGTCGCACCGGTGCCGGTGGCCCCCGGCACTTACCAGGCCCCTGCACCGGAAAATACCCAGGATGCCTACAACGCATTGAAGGCCTATCTGATGCTGGGTGATGCCGGCCGGGTCGAGCCGGTGCATCTGTCGGATCAGCTCACCCGTTTCTGGCGTGAATGGCTGGATGCCAATCGCGGCATGATGACGCGTGATCAGCTGATCGGCACCGCCGACCATCTGATGAGTTTCTACGTCGCCCAATACGACCAACCGGGTTGGCCCACCGTCGACAACAAGATCGCCCTGGTGGACGACACCCGACAGGCGCTGCGCAACGTGATGCGCGGCATGCCGGCCATCAACCGGGTCTATGCCGAACTGAAGGCGCGTGCCGCGACGCGCTATCCGTCAATCAGCGTGGCGTCGATCCTCGGCGATCAGAACGGCAAGATTCTGGTGGGCAGTTACGCCGTTGCCGGCTCGTTCTCACGCGAAGCGTGGGAAGGCTATGTAAAGGACGCGATCCGCGATGCGGCGAACAACGAGTTGAACGCCACGGACTGGGTGCTGCAAACCACCCAGCAAACCGACCTGACCCTCTCCGGCAGCCCGGAGCAGATCCAGAAGCAACTGGAAACGCTTTACGACACCGACTACGTGCATGAGTGGCAGAAATTCCTGCAAAGCGTGTCGGTAGCGCCGTTCGACAACTTCGCGGCCGCCGTGGACGACATGAACACCCTGGGCGATCCGCAGAACTCGCCCATGCGCAAACTGATCGAGAACGTCTATCAGCAAACATCCTGGGACAACCCCTCTCTCGTTGATCAGGGGCTGAAGTCGGCCCAGGGCGGATTCGTGGGCTGGTTCAAGCGGGTGATCCTGCGCCAGCAACCACGCGGAGTGAACCTCAATCTGGACAACATCAAGGGACCGGACGGCAAGTTGCGGACCGGCCCGGTCGGCAGCGCGTTCGCCGGTGTGGCCCGCCTGATGGTGGCGCGCGACAACAATCCGCCCTTGCTCAACAACTACCTGGACATGCTGGCCAAGTTGCGCACCCGGCTCAATGCGATCAAGAACCAGGGCGATCCGGGCCCGGGCACCCGCGACCTGATGCAGAAAACGCTCAGCGGCAGCGGTTCGGAGCTTTCCAGCGGGCTCCAGCTGGTTGACGAGCAGATGCTCGACGGCCTGGATGATCGTCAACGCAACACGTTGCGGCCGTTGTTGCTGCGCCCGTTGATGCAGACCTTCAGCGCGCTGGTGCAGCCCACCGAGTTGGAGATCAACAAGATCTGGACCGCGCAGGTGTATACGCCGTTCGAAGCCAACTTGTCGCAGAAGTATCCCTTCGACACCTCCGGGCAGGTGCAAGCCGCGGACAGCGAGATCATCCAGGTGTTCGGGCCGTCCGGCGCCATCGCCAAGTTTGCCGGCGATACCCTCGGCCCACTGGTCGATCGTCGCGGCGACACGCTGACGGCCAAGCAGTGGGCTGACATGGGCATCAACCTGTCACCGAAATTGATGACCGGCCTGGCGCAATGGGTGGCGCCGCTGGGACAGACCACCGGCAGCGGAACGCAGACCATCTTCAAGATCCAACCCGAACCGGGCAGCGGCGGCATCAGCGAGTACACCATCACCATCAATGGACAAAGCCTGCGTTATCGCAATACGCCACCAGAATGGAAGCCCTTCGTCTGGGACGGCTCGCAGGCGAACCCGGTGGCCCAGATCAGTGCGGTGACCTACGACGGGCGCACCGTGATGATTCAAGACCTCAGCGGCGGCGATGCGCTGAAGAAGCTGTTCCTGGCCGCGAAGGGAAACAAGGACAACAACGGGGTCTACACGCTGACCTGGAGCCGTGACGGCATTGCCGTCACCGCACGTCTGCAGGTGGTCAGCGGTGCCCAGACCAATGCCGATGGCTCACAAAAACAGGGGCTGCTCGGAACCGTGCTGCCCGCCACGGTTGCCGGAACCAGCAAAGGCACGGACCAGGCCCGACCCACCACGGAGGGAGCACCATGAACGGTGAACTGTCACTCAGCATCAGTTACTTCGGCAAACTGCCCAGCCGTGGCGACTTCCTCAAAGCGCCCGGCAATAACCATCAGCTGATCGCCACGCTGGATCGCTGGGCCGGCCAGGGGCTGGAAATGTTGTCGCAGGACGTGGCCTGGAAGCAGCTGTACGACATGGGCCACCCACTCAACTTCGCCATCCTGGGGTCGCGCAGCCGTGGCGCCATCGCCGGACACCTGCTGCCAAGCACCGATGCTTCCGGCCGTCGCTTTCCGTTCATGACCGCAGTCTCGATGGATGTGCCGCAGCCACTGGCGTTCCTCTCGCGCAGCCCGCTGGCGTTCTCCAGGGTGTGGTCGCGGCTGGAGCGCGAAACGCTGCTCGCACGCGAGGCGCCGGATCCGTCCACCCCGCTGAGTGAAATGGTCGACAACCGCGCCAACGTGAACGTGTTGTACGAAGCACTCAATCCGGCCTTCCAGGATTTTCTGGAGATGCAGACGCTGGAGAGTCTCGAATCCATGCTCGGCGTGCATGAGGGTTCGATTTCGATACGGCGCATCCTGCTTGCGCTGGGCATCCTGCTGCAGCCGGTGATGAGCAGCGGCGCCGCACGCATCGGCAAGGGGCTGCTGCTGCCGTTGCCGCGTGATCCGCTGTACCGAAACCTCGTATCGACGTTGTGGCTGGATCTGATTTCCGGCTTTCTGGGGCGCGCCGATTTCGAACTGATGATTTTGTTGCGGCAAGGGCCGCAACCTGCGCTGGCTGTCGGATTCAGCGGCCTGCAGGGGCGCAGCCTGCAGGCGATGTTCGAGCCGCGCGTGGTCGAACAGGATTTCATTCCGTTGAACAACCCTGACTGGGTCGAGGATCACGCGCACGATGATCCGACGCTGAAAAAGCTGTCCACCTATGCCAGTCAGGACAACCTCTCGCTGCGTACGGCGCGAAACACGTTCCGCGAAACCTTTCTGGGAGCATGAGCATGACCATGCGGAAACTCATCATTGGCGTGCTCGTGCTTTGCAGTGCCGCTGTGCAGGCGCAGACGCCGGTGGCATCGTCCACCGTTCAGGACGGCATGGTGACCGTCAGCGGTACCGTACCCAACGAATCGACGCGGGCCAGTGTGATCGCACAATTGCGCACGCTGTATGGGGCCGACCATGTCGTCGATCACATCGAGGTCGGCGGCGTGGTCACCCCGGCCAATTGGAGTCGCTACGTCACCGCCATGATCGGCCCGGACCTCAAGCAGGTTTCCGGAGGCAAACTGCAGGTACAGGGCAACACCATCGAGATCACCGGCGAAGTACCCAACGAGGCCGTGCGCCAGCAGGTACTCAGCAGTCTTTCGGGCGCCTTCGATTCGCACTACGGCATCAAGCAGAACATGCGCATTGGCGAGTCCAAGCAGAAGGTGCTGGACGAAACCCTGGCCAATCGCACCGTCCAGTTCAAGAGCGGCAGCGCGGAGCTGACCCCGGAGGGCCGCGCGGTGCTCGACCAGATGGCCGCTGCCATCCTGAAGTTGAACAGTCCCTTTGTCAGCGTCATTGGCAATACCGACAATGTCGGCAGTCGGCAGTCCAACATCCAGTTGAGCCTGGATCGGGCCAGCGCGGTCAAAACGTATCTGGTCAGCAGAAACATTCCCGCCGCGAACCTTTCTGTCAGCGGCCAGGGCCCGGACAACCCCGTCGCCGATAACGGGACCGACGCTGGCCGCGCACGCAACCGACGCATCGATTTCAGAATCAACAGGAACTAGAGGCCGCACGTCATCGATTCGGCTTCGCGATGCCGCGCAGGCGGCTCGTATCCGGCCCGACCGTTACGTGCGTTCTGCCGCATGAGCCCCGAGCCTTGTCGGGAACACCGGCAATGTGTGTCCGGTTTCACCGACTTCGCTTCGCGCCAGCCCTGTCGCAAAAGCAACGCGATATGCTTTCTGCACAGGGAGTTTCAGATGTACAGAGCCATAGAGGATCACGCATGGACGCAATGGATGTTTCCGCCTGGCTGGGTTTGTTGTCGCAGACCACGCGCTTCATCACGCTGGACACCGCCGCGGCCGACGGCCTGATCGTCGAACGCCTCGAAGGGCGCGAAGCCGTCAACGACGATTTCCGCTTCGAACTGGATTGCGTCAGCGCCTCCGCCTTCATCGACCTCAAGCCGCTGGTCGGCCAGCCGATCAGCGTGGGCATCGCCACCGCCGCCGGTGGCCGCCGCTACTGGCACGGCATCATCACCCATGCGGCTTCACTAGGTGCCGATGGCGGCCTGGCGCGCTACCGGCTCGACATGCAATCCGGGCTGGCCCTGCTGGCGCTGCGCTGCAATGCGCTGATCTTCCAGGATCGCAACGCGCTCGACGTGGTCACCCAGGTGCTGGCCGACTACCCGCAACTCAAGGTGCGCACCGAAGTCACCACGGCCTTGCGCACCCGTCCCATCTGCACCCAGTACCGCGAAACCGATCTGGCTTTTATCCAGCGATTGCTGGGCGAGGAAGGCCTGTCGTACCGCTTCGAGCACGACCAGACCAGTAGCGACGACGGCCCCGGCCACACCCTGGTGATCTTCGACACCCAGGCGGCACAGCCCACGGGCGCGCCTGCCTCGGTGCGCTTCCACCGCGTCGACGCCACCGAGCAGGATGACGCAGTCAGCGTGTTCAGCGAACGCCGCCAGCTGGTGCCCGACCAAGTCACCACCGCCAGCTGGAAAGCAGACCAGGTACTCAGCGTGGCCGGCAACGCGCAAGCTCCCCATGACGGCAACGCGCCCGAACTGCCCTCGCTGGACGTGTTCGACGCCGACCGCAGCGGGCGTTTCGACACCTCGGCGCAGGCGCAGCGCTACGCCACCCATCGACTGGATGCCCTGCGTCTGCCTGCCCGCACCTTCCGCGGCCAGGGTGCCGTGCGCACGCTGGAAGCGGGCAAGAGCTACGTGCTGACCCAGCATCCGGACCTGTCCGGCCAGAGCTTTGTGCCGCTGACGCTGGACCATGTGGCCACCAACAACCTCGGCACGGCTTTGCCGCATCTGCGCGGCAGCCAGACCGACGACCGCACGCTCGGCAAGGGCAGTTACCGCCAGCAATTCGACGCCGTGCCCGCCGGCACACCGATTGCCCCCTCGCATCGCGACCGCCCGCTGGCCCCGGGCGTGCAAACCGCCATCGTCACCGGCGTGCCGGGCGACACGCTTACCGGCACCCGCGACCACCAGGTCCGCGTGCAGTTTCCGTGGCAGCGCGGCACTGCACCGCTACCTGGCGGCCTCACCGACACGATGAGCCAGCACCTGCCGCAAGGCCATGCGCCGGGCGATCATCATTCGGGCACTTGGGTGCGCGTTGCCGAGGCCAACGCCGGTGCCCACCACGGCCACAGCTTCGTGCCGCGTATCGGCAGTGAGGTGCTGGTGGAATACGCCCACGGTGACATCGACCATCCCGTCGTCGTCGGCCAGCTCTACAACGGCCCGGCCACGCCGCCGTTCGCGGCAGGCGAAAACAGCGGCGCCAATCATCCCGGCACGCTGAGTGGCGTGCAGACGCAAACCCTGGACGGCCAGAACGGCAGCCGCTGGGTGCTCGACGATGCCAGCGGTCAATTGCGCCACAGCCTCAATCACAGCATCGCCGACAGCCAGCTCAATCTCGGCTACCTGATCGACCAGAACGGCAACACGCGCGGCGGTTATCGCGGCGAAGGCTTCGAACTCCTCACCGCCGGCTGGGCGGTGGTCCGCGCCGGCGAAGGCTTGCTGCTGTCCGGCACCGCACGCTCACAAGGCCAATCCACCCAGATGGATGCCGCCGAAGCGATCGGCCAGCTCAAAGCCGCCAATGCCACCGCCAAGCGGCTGGACAGCGCGGCCACGCAAGCCAAGGCCGGCGGTCTCACAGCCAACAGCGCGCAAACCGATCTGCAGCAAGCGGTCGACCCCCAGCAAAACGGCAAATACAGCGGCCCCGTCAACGGCCAGGCCGCCAGCAAACCCAGCGGCAACCAACGCAGCGGCGGCGACCCGGTCGAACGCTTCGCTCAGCCCGCCGTGCTGATGGAGTCACCGGAAAGCGTGGCCCTCACCACCCCAAAGAGCGCCGCCAGCTTCGCCGGCGAACACCAGCACCTCACCAGCCAGCGCGACACCCACCTCGCCGCCGGCGCCACCCTCGCCGCCGTCAGCGGCGACAGCGCCAGCCTCTACACCGCCGACGGCGGCATGAAAATCATCGCCAACCACGGCCCGGTCAGCCTCGAAGCCCACACCGACGCCATGGACATCCTCGCCGACCAAAGCGTCACTATCACCAGCACCACCGACAGCATCCAGATCCTGGCCAAGGACAAAATCGTCCTGCAATCCGGCCAAAGCCAGATCACCCTCGACGGCCAGAACATCACCATCGCCTGTCCGGGCAATTTCACGGTGAAGAGCGGGACGCATGAATGGTTGGGGGGTGAGAGTCAAGCGGCCACGCCGGCCGGCCTACCCTGCAGCCAGCTCACAATCCTTGGGCAAGAGCCCTTCTCGGTCTAGGACGACCCATGCTAATCAGTTACCCCATTCTTCCATTGCCCGCTGCTCACACCGGCGAGAGCGATCTGGACGCCTTTCTGCGCACTTACGTCCACCCCGACCAGGGCCTTTATCCGGTCAGCCGCCGTAACCGTTGGCATGGCGGCATCCACCTTAATCCCGGCACCGAGCCGATTCGCGCCATTGCCGATGGCGACGTCCTGGCCTATCGCTGCGCTTCAGTCACCGAAAGTTACGACGGCGTGGGCAACTACGACACCAGCTTCGTGTTGCTCAAACACACCACCGAGACCGGTGATCACACGCCTGTGGTGTTCTATTCGCTTTACATGCACCTCAAGCTGAAAAGCGCGCTGACCGCTGCCCAGTTCGCGCAACTCCCTGCATTTATGCGCAGTGCGGCACCAAGCGCCACCGCAACATCCGGCGGCACCAACAAGGTCTTTCGCAAGGATGTGCTCGGCTTCGGTGGCCAGCTCTACCAGCATTCCGGTGCCTGTGTGCATTTCGAAATCTTCGCCACCGATGCCGATTTCGGGCACTTCTGGAAGGACAGTACGGCCATTGCCCAAGGCGGCGCCGGCTCGACCGACTTCTTCGGCGATGCCGGTTTCGTGATTCCGCAAAACAAAAGCTTCGCCGCGCGCCATCCGCACGCGGACGCCCAGCATCGCATCAGCCTCGGTGGCACCGCTCACTACAGTGGCAACGACAAATTGCCGATCGGTCAGGCCGGCAACAACAGCGGCGGCGAGCTGTACGTAAGCGTCCGGCTGGACAAGGGCCAGCGCACCTCAACCACCTACCGCAAGCTGGCTAATGGCGACCACGAGCAAGTTGGCACACCAGTCACGCAGACCGATTACGAATACGAGCTCTATCGCCTCGCCAGCCATCTCTATACCGATTGCCCAAGCGCCGGCTATGAATGGTTGCGCTTCGGCCGCGTCCTCGGCCCCGACACCACCGTCACCAATGAAAATTGGCAGCTAGTTCGCTACGGCGCAGCGGCCGCGGAAATGGGTTATATCGACCTGGCTGCCAACGGCAACAGCGTCAGCAAATTATCGGACGCGGACTTCCCGCACTGGCTCGGCTGGAAGAAAATCGACGTTGGCGACGATGCGTTTCCCGAGGACGGCATCTGCGATGTCGCAGCCCTGCAAACGGTGCTGCACATCCCCACCGACGCCAGCAAACACAGCCTGTGTGAACCACCGGACTTCGTGACTCAGGCCACCGACCCGGCAATAGCCAAGAAGCTACGTTTGCTGGTCTGCAAATTCCGCAGCGAATGGGACGACAGCAACCTCGACAATCCAACCGCTAATCCTTACGAGCACCTCAAGCAGACAGGTCACCCACTCGCCGATCCGGCGGCATGGACAAAATTCAAGAATCACGTTCAAAAGCTGGCGTTTTGGTCTACCAGTGGATTAGCCGGCAAGGTCTGGCACTTTCACCCACTGCAATTCGTGGATCATTACAGAAGCGGTGGATGGCTTAGCCTCAATGAGCTGGCGCTAACGATGCCATGTCACATGTTCTATTCAGGCACATCCACTCACAAGGCCAATACGCAAGGCCTAGTAAACACCTTGTCACTTGCCACAGCAAAAACTAGGCTCTCACAACATTTCACTGCGTTAAACAAGACGATGCGCAAGTACGTGATTACAACCGGATCGCGGCAAGCATGCTTTTTATCACAGGTCTTACTTGAAACTGCACAATGGCGAAACCAACCACCCAATCGCGTACTTCTGCAAGAGTGGTTTTTTGGGCAATACTCGTCTGCAAATCCCGCCACTCAATATTACACTGCGTTTTTCGGCAGAGGCATAATGCAATTAACGTGGGCAGGCAATTATCGTGACTACGGCAATTACAGATCGACGCAGACATTGCCAAATCACACAGGACCTTATGTTGAGAGACTTAGCTCAGCCAGCCCAAGAATAACTGCAACATCACGACATTATTCAGCAAGCCCTTCCGATGGGGGAGCGCAGTTTCAGTGGGCTCCGCGATATGACCCTGATATCATCGCCACCGACCCGTATAACGCTTGTGATTCCGGAGGGTACTACTGGGTCTCAAAACATCATTCCGGAGTAACGAATATAAACAGAAAATGTGACGAGGCATATTCAGCAGTAGTGATAGGAAAAATCAATGCCTTTGTAAATGGTGGCGGCAACGGATATCACGAAAGGCAGGCTTATACGTTTTACAGCTTACGTCAGCTTACAGATAGCATAGGTACTGGATCAGTAGTTAGCATTACAACCCCACGCGGCCCCGTTGCCGTTAATTGCCTGAGGCCAACACCGTGAGATATATTTTTGTTTTTTTAACAATTTTTTCGACGGCCTGCAGTGCACAAAACCAAGACCCCATAATTGGCGTTACTACGCCAAAAGACAACTCGTCCTTCACAGCTTCAAATATTGGAGATTTGAGTAAAGAAAATGGAGGGGAGACCTTAATCAAGAACATTGTGGATTGGAAATTTGAAAACACATCGGGAACGATTGTTTCCGCTCAGGTAAAAGGCGATAAAAATATCCAAAATACCTGCCTACTTTATCAACTGGAAGGAAATGAATTAAAGGTCATACAAGCTGATCCATATTGCAGATGGACAGAATCCCCGGTCGTGGTCCATAAGCAGAATTCGTTTTGGATTAGCTTTCCTTTAAGAATAAAGCAGGGGGAAGACTACCCTGAAGGTAATTCCGAGATGGCGATTCCCTTCGTTCCGAGCTTAAAATCGATATGTTCTTTTAACATTGAAATTTCTTCATCGAAAATCCAGAAGTGCCCGGAAGGAACACCGCCTAGCCGCTAGAATGTCTAGCAAATTTCATCACCATAAATCAGCAATGCTTATCCTGATACCGGATCGGTGCTTTTTGCTTCTCTTATTAGCTAAGCGCCATCCGACGCCCCCCGATTTTGAGTAGCACGCTGGTTTGGAGTCCAATCCCCCATCCGAAGGAGATTGGACGTGAAGAAGCGGTTTACCGAAGAACAGATCATCGGCTTCCTGCGTGAGGCGGAGGCCGGCATGCCGGTGAAGGAGCTGTGCCGCAAGCACGGCTTCAGCGAGGCCTCGTACTACCTGTGACGCAGTAAGTTCGGCGGCATGAGCGTCCCCGACGCCAGGCGGTTGAAGTGGCTGGAGACGGAGAACGGGCGGCTGAAGAAGCTGCTGGCCGAGCAAGTGCTTGAGAATGAGGTCATCAAGGACGCCTTGCGAAAAAAGTGGTGAGCGCACCGGCTCGGCGCGAGCTGGTGCGGCAGATGGTCGACAAGGGGTTGAGCGAGCGACGCTCGCTGGCGGTCGTGGGCATGAGCGCCAGCGCGTATCGCTATGCGCCATGCCCGGATCGCAACGTGGACCCATCTGGTGTTCGGTTCCAGCGCCACGAAGTCTCGCTCAAGGTGATTCCTCACATGATCGGGCCTGACGCCCGTTCGCTTGTTACGGAACGGCCGACGCTGTGGCACGCCAAACAGCCCATGTCGGGCCATCAGTCGCACCACGCGGTTAGGGCTGACCGTCTCGCCGTCGTAGCTCAGTTCCTCATGCATGCGCGGCATGCCCATCACGCCGCCGCTAGCCTCGTGGTATTCGCGAATTCGCACCAGCAACCGCTGGTTGTCGGCCTCGCGAGAACTCGTGGACCGTTTGCTCCAGGCATGGAAGCCACTGGTCGACACATTCAGGCATCGACACATCAGTTGGACAGGATAGAGACCGCGAAAGCGTTGGATCGTCTGATACTTCAGCTCGATTCCCTGGCGAAGAACGCTGCCGCATCGCGCAAAAAATCTCTCTCCTTCTTCACCCGGGCCAGCTCGCGCTTGAGCGTGGCCATCTCTTGGTCACGAGGCACGCCCGAGCCCGTGAAGGCCTTCGTCGTGGTCGTCTCCAGCTCGCGCCACCAACGACCCAGAACCCCCGCACCCACGCCGATGTCGCGGGCTATCTGACTGACGTTGGCACCCGGCTGGCGGGTCAGGCCAACGGCCGCGCGCTTGAACTCGTCGCTGAACTTTCTTCGCTTGGACATGACACTCCTTTTTGACCATGATCGGTCTTCTTGGAAGTGTCCGCGTTAACGGGGTAGAACCCGTTCCAGGCATACAACGCCTGCGAAGTCGTGTAGTTGGATACATCTACTTTTCCCGGTTCGGGCAATCCGAGTGAACCTCAAGGCTACAAACCGAGGCGACCATGAACCCATATCTAATAGTCGGCGCGCTCCTGTTCTGCATGACATCTACAGCATGTGCGCAAAAGGCGTCCTGCGATGCATGTACGGAGGCGGACCAAACCCCACGGCCACACGTACTCCACAGGGAAACCTACACGGCCGGGAAGTGCAGTTTTTCAATGCAGCTGGATGGCGGAAGCCTTTCTATAGACAATCAGTCATACATCAAGGGCGCAGTGTACTCAGCGCCAGGAACGGAGGAGTGGAGTTTCCTCATAAGCTGTTACGCAGGCGCCTCGCAGAAAGAAATATATGAAAAGATTGGCGCCAAACCGATCGGCGGCAAATGGATCGATCTTGATTTCAACATCCCCTTCAAGCCCGAGCAGAAATTCAAACTCATCGAGTTTTCCGGCAAGAACTGGCAGGGTGTTGGCGCGGCGATCGATCAGATCTATTACGCGGACCGCGACCGTAGGTCGCGCTTTTTCAACTTTTGTCTTGTTGAAAACAATGGTCCCCAAGTGCTCTGCGGGCGCACTCAGATTCGTGGTGTTACCCAGCCTGACTCGGCCAGTAAGCTACCCAAGATTACGGCAGTCCTCAAGACTATCGAGTTTGTTGACCCGCCGGCCAGTCAACCAGCCACATTCAATGCAGCAACCGGTCATTGACTTCATCGATGCCGAACCCAACAACATTCGCATTTTTCGGGCACCATCCAGCCAAAGACTCTCGCATGCATCACGACTTGGCCATGGCGTGGTTTGCATTGACGTTGACGTCCCTGGCATACCTCGCCAGGCGCAAGCTGCCATTAGGGATGATCTGATCTACTGAGTGAGAAACAGACGTCGATACGTCCGCAACGCATATCGCGATGTGTTGGGAAGAAACAGGACGAATCACCGGGCACGACATTCGCCCTTGATCAGGCAGGTTCCCCGCCTCACAGGCGCACCTCCCATGCAGAAGCCACCAACGTTCGTCGCGCCATCCACAGATTCGACAGCGCAAACAGTGTCAGCACCTGCGCCGTGTTCTTGAACAGCCCCTTGAAGCGCACCTTCTGATAGCCGAACTGCCACTTCACCACGCGGAGCGGATGCTCCACCTTGGAACGTACGGCAGCCTTCATGTGTTCGATGTGCTGCACGGCCTCCTTCAGCTCACCGTCGGACATTGCCTTCATGCGGCCGCGCTTGGCGGCGATGTACCAAGTGCGGCCCCGCTTGAGTGCGCGTTTCTCGGCTCCCTGATAGCCGGTCTCCTTGCCGTGCAGCAGCGTGGCCACCGGTGTCCACGTTGGCCGGGGTCGGCGTCAACGTGTGTATCAGCCCCGACTCCACATCCACGCCGATATGCGCATTCATCCGATCCGGCGACTTATAATTTTAGCGTGGCACTGATTTACGAGGGTCGACAGTTGGGCGATGTCCCCCCGATTTCGTCTTGCCCCACACCTCAATCAATCGGCGTATGCCTGTACGTGCTTACGTCGACGGGCTGCACCTCGCCCGCCTTGTTGGACCAGGACTGGCGGATGTAGCTGACTACGGCGGCGACGTCTTCATCGTTCAATTGCTGGGCGAACGGCGGCATCGAATAGGGTTGCGGATTGCCGCGGGTTGTCGGGGCGAAGCCACCGAGCAGCACGGTGCGGATGGCGTTGATGCCGGTCGGTTCCGTGACTGATGTATTGCCATCGAGTGGTGGGTA
The DNA here is from genome assembly GCF_054061035.1 of Rhodanobacter sp. TND4EL1. Lineage (NCBI taxonomy): Bacteria > Pseudomonadati > Pseudomonadota > Gammaproteobacteria > Lysobacterales > Rhodanobacteraceae > Rhodanobacter > Rhodanobacter sp. TND4EL1. The sequence goes on along the minus strand of NZ_JBSSDT010000003.1, from coordinate 358,503 downwards.
GATCCCGGGAACACCCTGTCCATTGTCGCCGTGGCAGTCAGCGCAGCGCTGCGCATAGAGCTTGTCGCCCCGCTCGTGGCTGGCCGCCTGCCTGAAGGGCGCTGCGGCCGTTTGCGCTGGCGTGCGTGGTGGCAACGATTGCAGGTAGATCGCCACCGACTGCAGGTCGGCATCGGTCATGTGCTGGGTGCTGAGGCGCACCACGTCAGCCATCGGACCGTAGGCAGCGCCCTTGGCTGACTGACCGGTTTTCAGCAAGTCCACGATGTCCTTTGTGCTCCAGCCGGCCAGGCCGCCACCGTCCTGGGTGCTGAGATCGGGCGCATACCAGTTCATTGCGGGAATTTGACCACCGGTAAGGTGACGATCCTTCTTGATGCCGCCGAGCGAATCGCGCGTAGTGTGGCATTCGTTGCAGTGGCCCAAGCCTTGCACCAGGTAGGCACCACGATTCCATTCGGCGGACTTCGCGGAATCGGTCTTGAATACAGCCGGCTTGAAGTACAAGGCACGCCAAGCCAGCAGACTGCTGCGCACGTTGTACGGGAACGCAAGGCCAAGTTCGCTGGCGGGCCGATGCACCGGCGGCAGCGACTTCAGGTAGGCGAAGATCGCCAATGCATCGTCACGGGTCACCTTGGTGAACGAGGTGTAGGAGAACACCGGGTACAGCAACTCGCCACGGCGCCCTTTCCCAAGGTGGAGGGCCTGCCAGAAATCATCGAAGCTCCACTGGCCGATGCCGGTCTCCGGATCGGGCGTGATGTTCGGTGCCGGCACATCCCCGAACGGAGTCGCCAGCGAGCGACCACCGGCGTAACGCTGGCCGTCGCGAGCCGTGTGGCAGGCAGCGCAATCCCCGACCGTGGCCAGATACTCGCCTCGCGACACTACGGCAGGGTCGCTCAATGCCGCGGTATCCGCGTCGCGCTGCGTCGGCGACGAAGGGACGGCGCTTCCGCGACCGGCAAATATCCACACAAATATGCCGACCAACAACAAGACCGGCACCCACCATCCACGTCGCCACCACTTCACGGCTTCACTCCCGTGTTGCCCATCACGCACCAGCCCGGCAAGGGTTCGGTCTGCGCGCTGGCCGGCATGGGATGCAGATCAGCGGGCAAGTCGCGGCTGGCAAGCCAGGCGGACACCGCGGTGATGTCTGATTCGCGCATGCGGTTGGCGACCACGCCCATGCAGTACGGGCCTTCCGCGGCCCGAGTGCGCGTGCGCCACGAGACCAGCTGGGCGCTGAGATAGTCATAGGACAAGCCCATCAGGCCAGGCATCATCGGTTGCACGCCGGTAAGTTTGGCGCCGTGACAGCTGACGCACGACGGCACGCCCCGGGTCGAGTCCCCGCGCAGCACCAACTGTTCGCCACGACGCATCGTCGCCACCGACACCGGTGGTACCGGCAGCTTGCGATACGGCACTTCCTGTTGCGCGAAGTACTCGGCGATCTGACGCAGATAGGCGGGACTGAGCTGGCGCACCACGTATTCCATCGGGCCGTGTTGACGCTGACCGCTCTGGAAGTATTCCAGTTGCTGCAGCAAGTAGCCGGCCGGCTTGCCCGCCAGGCGCGGGATCAACACGTTGTCCGGCGTGCCAGCGCCCTGCGCACCGTGGCAACTGGTGCATGCGGCGACACGCTGCTCGATGCTGTCAGGCACCCGCGGCGCCCCCGCAGCCTGCGGGGTCACGGCGGCGGCTACGCCTGTGCCGGACGCGAGCAGCACGAGGGCCGCACCAAGCATCGTGCGCAGGGTTGGAAGAAGGTTCATCGCGCAATTGTAGGCCCGCATCGCTTGCTGCTCAGGGCTTCGCGACAACCTGCCGCAGGTTCCTGCTCCGCTTCGTCAAGCCGGAAAGTTGCAGATGAATCTGTTGACCGCGGTGCAACATTGCCCGTATGGTCAGCGCCATGTCGCCGCTTTTCACACTCTCTCGCATGTTTGTTGCAACGGTTCACACCGGTTGCATGCCTTCGTGCGCGGGCGTCATTGCCGCGATGACCACTACCACCACGATTACCACCGGTACCACGGGTCCGGGGCGGAGTGTCGTGCGCAGGTAGTTTTGGATACGCAACGGCCCGCCCTCGAAGAGGCGGGCCGGTCCCATCCGACACGCCAGCGAGATCGGGCCTCCAACGGAGAGGCTGTCGTGATCACCTGTGCACCCGAGCAAGCCAAGCATTTCAAGTTGCCACCGTTGTCGATGCCACGCACGGGCACCGCGCCGCGGCGTTTGCTGGCGATCGGGGTGATCGGCCCCGGTCGCGTCGGTAGCGCGTTGCTGGAACAACTGCGCGCCGCGCAGACGCGACTGGCGCGGGACAGCGGACTGGAACTGAAGCTCTGCGGCGTGGTGGCCAGCAAGCGCATGTGGCTGGACTGCGACGATGCCGAGCTCAACAGCCGTCACGACGGCGCCCAGATCTGGCGACCGAATGATCTTGATGCGTTTGCCGACCACGTGCGTGGCGCCGATGGTCGGCACGCGCTGCTGATCGATTGCAGCGCGAACGACGAGGTGGCCGCCCACTATCCACGCTGGCTCGCCGCAGGCCTGCACGTGGTGACACCCAACAAGCTGGCCGGCAGCGGGCCGCTGCCGCGCTGGCAGGCGATCCGCGCCGCCTGCGCCGGTGGCGCGCGCTTTCGCTACGAGGCGACCGTCTGTGCTGGCCTGCCAGTGGTGCAGACCTTGCGCGATCTGCTCGATACCGGCGACGAGCTGCTGGGCGTGGACGGCATGTTTTCCGGCACGCTGGCATGGCTGTGCAACCGCCACGACGGCCAGCAGCCCTTCTCCTCGCTGGTGCGCGAAGCGCATGCACTGGGCTATACCGAACCGGATCCGCGCGATGATCTTTCCGGGCTCGACGTGGCGCGCAAGCTGGTGATTCTGGCGCGCGAAGCGGGCTGGCCGCTGTCGCTGGAAGATGTCGACCTGGAGGGGTTGGTGCCACCCACGCTCGCCGCGCTGTCGCGCAACGAGTTCATGCGGCAACTGGACGAGCTGGACGCGCCGATGGCGGCACGCCTGGCCGAAGCTCGCGCCGAAGGTGGCGTGCTGCGTCATGTGGCCCGGCTGGATCGTCACGGCCACGCCAGCGTGCGGCTGCAGGTGCTGCCGGCCAGCCATGCGTTCGCGCACACGCGACTGACCGACAACATCGTGCAGTTCACCACCCGCCGCTACTGCGATAATCCGCTGTCGGTGCAAGGCCCCGGCGCCGGTCCGGAAGTGACCGCCGCCGGCGTGTTCACCGACGTGCTGCGCATCGCCGAGTCACTGGAGCCGCGTGCATGAACCCCTTCCTGCCGGAACCCGTCATGGTCTCATCGCTTCCCGTCGAACGCTCGCAGGCAGCCTGCGCCTTCGCTCCCGCCAGCGTCGGCAACGTCGGCGTCGGCTTCGATCTGCTCGGTCACAGCGTGGCCGGTGCCGGCGATCGCGCCCGGGTACGCCGGATCGACGAGCCGCTGGTGCGCATCGCCGCGATCCACGGCTGCGTCAGCGGGCTGCCCACCGATCCCCGTGAGAACACCGCCGGCACGGCCCTGCTCTCGCTGCGCGCCGCGCTCGACCTGCCTTGGGGTTTCGAACTGGTATTGGACAAGGGCATCGCGCTGGGTTCGGGCATGGGCGGCTCGGCCGCCTCGTGCGTGGCCGCGCTGGTGGCTGCCAACGCGCTGCTGGACGAACCGCTTTCGCGCGAGGCGCTGTACGCGTTCGCGCTGGACGGCGAGGCCGTGGCCAGCGGCAGCCGCCATGGCGACAACCTCGGTTCGATGTTGCTTGGTGGCCTGGTGCTAGCCACGCATGATCGGCTGCTGCGCATCGACGTGCCCGACGCGTGGCATTGCGCATTGGTGCATCCGCACGTCGTGCTGGAAACCCGCAGGGCGCGCGCCGCTCTCGCCGGCCACTACGAACTCGGAGAGTTCGTGGCACAGAGCACCCACCTCGCGCTGGTGCTAACTGGCTGCTGGCGCGGCGATGCCTCGCTGGTACGCGAAGGCCTGAAGGACGTGCTGGTGGAGCCGCGGCGTGCGCCGCTGATTCCGAACTTCGCGCGGGTGAAGCAGGCTGCGCTCGACCACCATGCACTCGGCGCCAGCATCTCCGGTGCCGGCCCCAGCGTATTCGGCTGGTACGACAACCGCGCCGATGCCGAAACGGCCAGCATGGCGATGCAGGCGGCGTTCGCCGAGGCCGGACTGGGCAGCGATGCCTGGGTGTCGCCGATCAACGGGCCGGCCGCCGCGCTGATCGATTCGCTCGACGCGGAGGCGCAGCCATGACGACCGCAGGGCGGGCACTGCCCGCCGGTTTCTTCCCGAAGGCCGCTGCAAGAGCGACGGGCACTGCCCGCCCTGCGACGGCATGCAGGGTCTCGGCATGAGCCCGGCACCTCTTCGCTACCCCAGCACGCGCGGCATCAGCCCGAGCGTCCCGATCAGCGCCGCGATCGCCGCGGGCCTCGCCCCCGACGGCGGGCTGTACGTGCCCGAGGCCCTGCCATCGCTGGATCCGGCTGCCTTCGACCCGCGCGGTTCGCTGGCCGACACCGCCACCACCTTGCTGGCGCCGTTCTTCGCGGGCGATGCACTGGCCGACGATCTGCCGGCGATCTGCGCCGAGGCGTTCACCTTCGACGCGCCGCTGCGGACCATGCCGGCGCATCCCCACACGCTTCTGCTGGAGCTGTTCCACGGCCCGACTTCGGCATTCAAGGATTTCGGCGCGCGCTTTCTCGCCGCCTTTATACGCCGGCTACCGCGGCAGGATCCACGACCGCTGACGATCCTGGTCGCCACCTCCGGCGACACCGGCGCGGCGGTGGCGGCGGCGTTCCACCGCCAGCCAGGTGTACGCGTGGTGATCCTGTATCCCGATGGACTCGTCTCGCCGCGCCAGGCACATCAGCTTGGATGTTTCGGCGACAACGTCAGCGCGCTGCGCGTGGCCGGGCGTTTCGACGACTGCCAGCGCATGGTGAAGGCGGCGCTCAACGACGCGGCACTGCAGGCCGAAGTGCCCATGTCGTCGGCCAACAGCATCAGCCTCGGTCGCCTGCTACCGCAAATGAGTTACTACGCGCACGCCGCGCTGGGCTGGTGGCGCGAACACGGTGCCCCGCTCAACTTCATCGTACCCACCGGCAACCTTGGCAACGCCATGGCCTGCCTGTGGGTGCGCGCTTTGGGCCTGCCGATCGGCGAAGTACGTCTGGCCTGCAATGCAAACGCCACCTTGCCCGATTTTTTTGCCGGCAACGCCTATCGTCCGCGCGAGGCAATTGCCACCATCGCCAATGCGATGGACGTAGGCGCACCGAGCAATTTCGAGCGCCTGCGCTGGACGTTTCCCGACGACGCGCAACTGCGCGAGATACTCCACGCCGAGAGCGTGGACGATGACACCATCCGTGCCACCGTACTCCACCATGCCAGTGCGCATGGCGAGCTCGTTTGCCCCCACACAGCCACGGCGTTCGCCCTGCTCGACCGCTCGCCAGCAAGTGACGCCCATCCCTGGACCGTAGTCGCCACTGCTCACCCGGCAAAGTTCGAAACCGTGCTGGAGCCGCTGCTGGGCCACCCGATCACCGTGCCACCGGCCTTGGTGGCGCTGCTCAACCGGCCGGCTTCGAGCGAAGCCCTGGCCGCCGAAGACATCGCGCTGGGACAGTGGTTGCGACGATCGCCAACGAGCTATGCGACGAACTCCTTCTGAACAACCGCGATGGTGTTCGTCGATCCGGCCAGACCCGGCTGATCGCAAGAACTTGCCGAGTACTTCCCTGCTTGCGCTGAGTCATCGAGAGGATTAATTTTCCTACTGCAGCTCGTGAACTTGTGCGGATCGATCGAAGCCAGCCAGCTGTGAGGAGTCATCGCTCCTCGGCTGCTTACCGGCGAATTTCACTCTATCTAAGGAGGGATCACCACATGAACAAATTCACGATCGCACTGGCCGTCGCCGTCCTGGTCTCACCAGCGCTCCATGCCCAGGAATCGGATGCAAACAAGGGCTCTGACGCAAGCAGGCTCTCGCAATCGGCATACAACCTCCAGCAGAACGCCATGCGTTCGCGGGCTAGCCTCTACAACAGCCTGCAAAAAAACGACCACCAGACCGCCATCAATTCCCTGGGCAACCTGACCAAGCTGCGCGCGAAACTTGCCGAGGCTTGGCAGGCCTTGGGCCTGTCGCCGCCAGCAGCGAAGATGGTTGCGGCGGCGTATCAGCCGAATTTCTCGTTAAACGCTCGGCGCGTCTCGCTGCAGGGAAAATCGGACGAAGAGATTGCCGCACTGATCCGCACGTCGCTGGCCAAAAAAGACTATCTACTGGCCAACCAGACTCTGATCGACTTCCAGACCAAGCGCTCGATGCTCGGAGCGGACACATCGCCGGATGGCATGCACTGACGGCGCCCGCGACAGGCAAGCTCCCTGCATCATGTGGCGCAGGCGAAAGGGCTGGGGGTGCGTGAACGTGTCCGTGAAGCACTGATCAAAACCGAGTTTCAGAGTACTGTCACCTTGGTCAGAACGCGCGCGCCTTTATGCGGAAAGCGGTCTGGCCAGAAGTGTTACGGGGTCGGACTTGTCGCGGGAGAAAACACATGAAGGCAAACCTCGCTTTTGGCGTTCTGGTCGCGCTTGCGGCCGCCACCATCGAACCGCGGAGCGCGCTGGCACAGATGCACCCGGCTGCCAATCTCCAGCAAAATGAAATACGCAGTCGGCAAATGCTGTCCAGTGAAATGACTAACAATCAGATCAGTGATGCCAATGCCGTCGCACAGCTGAAGGAACACCGGGCCCGTCTGGCGCAGGCTTGGCAGACCCTCGGCCTGACGCCGCAAGCCGCTGAAGCGGTAGCCGGCGCCTATCGCATGGAGCCTGCCGGCAACGGCGTGCCTGTATCGCTGCGGGGAAAGAGCAGTCAGGAAGTCGCCGCCATGCTCCAGAAAGCGCTGGCAAACAAGGATTATGTGCTGGCCAACCATCTCCTCATTGCCTACCACGGCCGGCAGGCACGTGCGTCGTCGAAGGAGTCACCCAGCGACCGGGACTGAAGTGCTGGGTCGGCTCGGGGAGTCCTCTCACCCTTCTGGGTCGCGGAAAGGAACCGGCTGAAGGGTGACGTTTCGCGTGAAGCACACTTCCAGCACAGTCAACGTCGTTTTCGTCTGGACATCTGGACGTCCGAATGTGTGGCATCCCACACAAATTTCGGCGAAGCAAAAGAAATGTATTGACAAGTCCATTTGAACTGCCGTACGTTCGATCACATGTCGCAGCGCAACAGCCACCACAGCATCGCCAAGGGAAATCGTCTCACGACGGTTGCCGGCCTGCTGCAGGCTCGCGGCACGCTTCTCCTTGCCCTCGTACTCGTACTCCTTATTACCAACGGAGGTGCGGGCTGAGGGCATGTGTCCAGGTAAACAAGAAATAACCTGAAGACTCCCAAAGTACCCCGCACCCGGAAACGGATGCGGGGTTTTTTTGTGCTCTCGGCACCGCCCACAGCGGAGCCATGATGAAAAATCCCGACCAGAAAAAGGACCCGATCAGCGACGACGACGTAGTCGCCGAACGCGTGCGGATCTTCGACACCACCTTGCGTGACGGCGAGCAGGCGCCCGGCTTCTCGATGGACCGGCGCGCGAAATTGCGCATGGCGCAACAGCTCGAGGCGCTCGGTGTGGACGTGCTGGAAGCGGGCTTTCCGCAGGCTTCACCAGACGATTTTGCTGCAGTCGCGGAAATCGCTGCGGCGTTGAAAACCACCACGGTATGCGGGTTGGCGCGGTGCCAGGATGGCGACATCGACCGTGCCGCCCGCGCCTTGCAGGCAGCCCGCCATTCGCGCATCCACCTGTTCCTGTCGACCAGTCCGCTGCATCGCGAACACAAGCTGGGCATGAGCAAGGCGCAGGTGCTGGACACCACGGTGCGTGCGATCGAACGGGCTCGCGACCTGTGCCACGAGGTGGAGTTTTCCGCCGAGGACGCGCTGCGCACCGAACCCGAATTCCTGGCCGAGGTGTTCAGCGCTGCGGTCGCCGCCGGCGCCACCACGCTGAACGCGCCCGACACCGTCGGCTACACCACGCCGTCTGAAATCATCGCGTTGTTCGAGTATCTGCGCCGCCACGTGGTCGGTGCGGAGAAGGTGATCTTCTCCAGCCATTGCCACGATGACCTCGGCATGGCGGTGGCCAACAGCCTGGCCGCGGTGAGCGCCGGCGCACGACAGGTCGAGTGCACCATCAACGGCATCGGCGAGCGCGCCGGCAACGCCGCGCTGGAGGAAGTGGTGATGGCGCTGAAGGTGCGCGCTCCGCACTTCGGCGTCGACACCCGCATCGACACGCGCCAGTTGTACCCGACTTCGCGCTTGCTCACCGAACTTACGGGTCAGGCGGTGCCGCGCAACAAGGCGATCGTCGGCGCCAATGCGTTTGCGCATGAGTCCGGCATCCACCAGCACGGCATGCTGAAGCATCGCGGCACCTACGAAATCATGCAGCCGCAGGATGTCGGCATCGCCGAAACCAGTCTGGTGATGGGCAAGCATTCCGGCCGTGCCGCGTTGCGCCAACGCCTGCAGGCGATGGGCTACACCCCGGACGATGCCGCGCTGGACGATATTTTCATTCGCTTCAAGACGCTGGCCGATCATGGCCGCGAGCTGCACGACGAAGACCTGGAAGCACTGGCGCTGGGTCACGACCCGCATGCCACCGGCCCATGGCATCTGGTGCAACTGCACGCCAACTCCCACCTCGGCGGCAGCGCGTCCGCGTCGGTGAAGCTGCGTCATGACGACGGCCACCAGATCGGCGAAGCGGCGATCGGCGACGGTCCGGTGGATGCGGTGCTGCGTGCGATCGAACGCGCCACCGGCACACCGCTGGAACTGACCCGCTTCCAGATCGACGCGCTGGGCGAAGGCGCCGACGCCCAGGGCCATGCGCAACTGAGCGCCCGTCATGCCGCGCGGACCTGGCGCGGCCACGGCAGCAGCACCGACATCGTCGAGGCCGCCGCACTGGCTGCCCTGGTCATCGTCAACCGTATCGAACGTCAGACGCCGGCCACCGTCGCCACCGTGACGCATACCCGCGGAGCCACTGCATGAATCACACACCTTTCCTCTGGCACAACGGGCAGATCAAACCCTGGGCCGACGCCAACGTCCACGTCAGCGCACACGCGCTGCACTATGGATCGTCGGTATTCGAGGGCGAGCGCGTCTATGCCACGCCGCACGGACCAGCCTATTTTCGCCTGGCCGATCACACCCGACGCTTGTTCGAGTCAGCTCGCGTCTATGAAATCGAGGTTGGTTACAGCGAAGACCAGATCAACGCCGCCTGCCTGGAACTGATCCGCGCCAACGCGATGCCGTCGGCCTATGTGCGGCCGATCGTGTTTCGCGGTGCCGATGGACTGGGCGTGCTGGCGAAGGAAGGCGCACCGGTCGAGGTGGCGCTGATCGCACTGAACTGGGGTGCGTATCTGGGCGAGGCGGCCGAGCGTGGCGCCGATGTCTGCGTGTCCTCGTGGAACCGCCCTGCGCCCAACACCATCCCGAGCTGGGCCAAGGCCGGCGGCAACTACCTCAACAGCCAGCTGGTCGGGCTGGAGGCGCGTCGCAACGGCTATGACGAAGGCATCGCGCTGGGCCACAACGGTCTGCTCAGCGAAGGCGCCGGCGAGAACATTTTCCTGGTCAAGCGCGGCAAGTTGCTCACCCCGCCGTCCAGCGCGGGCATCCTCGCCGGCATCACCCGCGACAGCGTGATCACCCTGGCTGCCGATCTCGGCATGACCGTGGAAGAGCGCGAGCTGCCGCGAGAAGCGCTGTATTCCGCCGACGAAGTGTTCATGACCGGCACCGCCGCCGAGATCACGCCGGTGCGCTCGGTCGATCGCAAAGCCATCGGCAAGGGCGCGCCCGGACCGGTGACGAAGCAGTTGCAGCAGGCATTCTTCGGCCTGTTCGACGGTCGCACCGAAGATCGCTGGAACTGGCTGGAGTTTGTCAGTGCGGTCGCCGCTGACCGCAAAGATCAACAACCCGGCGTCCATGGCCGGACTCCTCATCAACAGCCGGCCACCACGGAGGTCGCGGCATGAGTGGTCAGACGCTTTTCGAGAAGATCTGGGACGCCCATGTGGTCGCGGCGGAAAGCGCCGACACACCCGCGGTGATCTACGTCGAACTGCACCTGGTGCATGAGGTCACCTCGCCGCAGGCGTTCAGCGAACTGCGCCAACGGGGACTGCCGCTGCGCCGGCCCGACCGCATGCTGGCCACGCTGGACCATTCCACCCCGACCCTGCCGACGAAGGCCGATGGCAGCCGGCCGTATGCAAACGCCGAGGCGCAGGCGCAGGTCGCGCAGTTGGAGGCCAACTGTCGCGAGTTTGGCGTCGAGTTGCATGGCTGGGACAGCGCCGACCGCGGCATCGTGCACGTGATCGGCCCCGAGCTGGGCGCCACCCAGCCGGGCATGACCATCGTCTGCGGTGACAGCCACACCTCCACGCATGGTGCGTTCGGCGCGCTGGCGTTCGGCATCGGCACCACCGAAGTCGGCCATGTGATGGCCACGCAGTGCCTGCTGCAGCGCAAGCCGAAGACGATGGCGATTCATGTGGACGGCTCCTTGCCTGCCGGCGTGAGTGCGAAGGACCTGATCCTGCACATCATCGGCACCATCGGCGTCGATGGCGGCACCGGTTACGTGCTGGAGTACCGCGGCGCGGCGATCGAGGCGCTGTCGATGGACGAGCGCATGACCGCCTGCAACATGTCGATCGAGGCCGGCGCACGCGCCGGGCTGATCGCGCCGGACGAGACCACGTTTGGATGGCTGAAAGGCCGCCCGCGCGTACCGCAGGGCGCGGCATGGGACGCCGCGGTGGCGACATGGCGCGAGCTGCGCAGCGACGACGGGGCGACCTACGACCGTGAAGTGCGCATCGACGCAACGACGGTGAAACCGACCGTCACCTACGGCACCCATCCCGGCATGGCGATCGCGATGGATGCGCCGGTGCCCGCCGCGAACAATGCACAGGAGCGCCGCGCACTGGACTACATGCAGAGCAAGCCCGGCCAGCCGATGCAGGGCACGCCGGTCGACGTGGTATTCGTCGGCAGCTGCACCAACTCGCGCCTGTCGGACCTGCGCGAGGCGGCGCGCGTGCTGCATGGCCGACGCATCGCCAGCGGCGTGCGCATGCTGGTGGTGCCCGGCTCCGAAGCGGTGCGCCGCGACGCCGAGCGCGAGGGTCTGCACCACGTGTTCACCGCCGCCGGTGCCGAGTGGCGCGAGCCGGGTTGTTCGATGTGCATCGCGATGAATGGTGACCTCGCGCAGCCCGGGCAACTGGTGGTGAGTACCTCCAACCGCAATTTCGAGGGCCGCCAGGGCAAGGGTGCCCGCACCGTGCTGGCCAGCCCGGCCACCGCCGCCGCGTCGGCGATCGCCGGGCGGATTGCCGATCCGCGCGAGTACCTGGTGGAGGTGGCGGCGTGAGCGCGCTCTCATTCAATAGCGGCTCTCCGCGTTCCCTCCCTCTCCCCTCCGGGGAGAGAGGTGGGTTGAGGGGCCACGCTAATGCAGAAGCCACATCAACGCCCGTTCTGATCACCTCCCTCGCGAGCACCCGCCCCTCACCTCAATCCTCTCCCCACAGGGGAGAGGAGACCACCGCAAGAAGCGAGGAATTTCATTGATGCAGCCCATCAGCCGCCTTCACTCCCGCACCGCCGTGCTGGCCGACGAGAACATTGACACCGACCGCATCATCCCGGCGCGCTTCCTTACCACCACCACGCGCGAAGGACTGGGCAAGTTGTGCTTCCACGACTGGCGCTACCAGGCCGACGGCAGCGACAACCCGGCGTTTCCGTTGAATCAGGCGGCGGCACGTGGCTGTTCGATCCTGGTGGCCGGGCGCAATTTCGGTTGCGGTTCGTCGCGCGAGCATGCGCCATGGGCATTGCTCGACTACGGCATCCACGCCGTGCTGTGCAGCGAGATCGCGGACATCTTCCGCGGCAACGCGCTGAAGAACGGCCTGCTGGCGATCGTGATCGACGAGCTGGAGCATCGCTGGCTGCTGAAGCACCCCGGCATCGAACTGACCATCGACGTGCGCGAGCAGTTCATCGCGCTGCCCGATGGCGGACGCATTCCATTCCGGCTGGAAGCGTTCGCGCGGCACTGCCTGCTCAACGGCGTCGATCAACTGGGCTACCTGATGCAGCAAGCAGAGGCCATCACTTCCTACGAACAACAGCATCAGGAGCAAGCGGCATGAAGGCGCATATCGTTACCCTGCCCGGCGATGGCGTCGGCCCCGAAGTCACCGCCGCCGCAGTCGCCGTGTTGAACACCGTGGCCAAGCGCTACGAACACGAGTTCAGTTTCGACGAACAACTGATTGGTGGCAGCGCGATCGACACCACCGGCGAGCCGCTGCCGGCCGCGTCGCTGGCAGCATGCCAGGCCGCCGATGCGGTGTTGCTGGGCGCCGTCGGTGGGCCCAAATGGTCCGATCCGAATGCGCCGGTACGGCCCGAGCAGGGCCTGCTGGCCTTGCGCGCCGCGCTTGCTGTCTACGCCAACCTGCGTCCGCTGCAGGTGCATCCGTCGCTGGCCAACCTGTCGCCGCTGAAGAACGATCGACTGAAACACGTCGACGTGTTGTTCGTGCGCGAACTCACCGGCGGCGCCTATTTCGGCGCGAAGACGCGCACCGCGGATACCGCGACCGACGAGTGCAAATACACCGTCGCCGAGATCGAACGGGTGGTGCGTCACGCCTTCGAACTGGCGCGCGGCCGTCGCCAGCATCTCACCTCGGTCGACAAGGCCAACGTGCTGGAAACCTCGCGGCTGTGGCGCAGCACGGTGCAGCGTATCGCCGCCGACTACCCCGACGTGAAGGTCGAGCATCAGCTGGTCGACTCGATGGCGATGCTGCTGCTGACCCAGCCGAACCGCTACGACGTGGTGGTCACCGAGAACCTGTTCGGCGACATCCTCACCGACGAGGCCGCGGCATTGGCCGGCTCGCTGGGGCTGCTGCCCTCGGCATCGCTGGGCGACGGCAAGGCCGGCTTGTACGAACCGATCCACGGCTCGGCCCCGGACATCGCCGGGAAAGGCGTGGCCAACCCGGTCGGCGCGATTCTTTCCGCCGCGTTGCTGCTGCGCCATTCGCTGGGCCTGGAAGCCGAGGCGATCGCGGTGGAGTCCGCGGTGGAGCAGGTGCTGCGCCACGGGCCACACAGTCGCGACATCGGCGGCAGCGCCGGCACCGACGAAGTGCGCGACGCCGTGCTGGCCGCGATCGAGGATCACGCCGACAGCACCGCCGCGTTCTTCTGTGGAGCACGCGCATGCGGCTGAGCCCGTCAGTTTCCCCCAGCGGATACAAGGACGTGTCCGCCTTTTCTGCTGCCCCCTGCGTGCGATCGGCACGGTCGGTTCGTGGTCGCCGTGATGGCGCCGCTCCCTGTCCCGTCCTGGCCACCTCCCTCCGCACGCCGGGGGCGCTTTTTTTCTTCAGCCCGTGGAATCGCCATGCGCAGTGACCTGATCAAGAGCGGTCCCGACCGTGCCCCCGCCCGCGCCATGCTGCGCGCCACCGGACTGGACGACGAGGCGATCGCGCGACCGCTGGTCGCGGTGGTGCACACCTGGTCGAATGTGAGCCCGTGCAACCTCAACCTGCGCGAGCTGGCGGTGGAGGCCGCGGCCGGCATTCGTGCCGCCGGCGGCACGCCGGTGGAGTTCAACACCATCGCGGTCACTGACGGCATCGCGATGGGTACGCCCGGCATGCGCTTCTCGCTGATCAGTCGCGAGGTGATCACCGACTCGATCGAGCTGGCGGTGGACGGCCATTGCCTGGACGCGGTGGTGGTGCTGTGCGGTTGCGACAAGACCATTCCGGCCGCGGCGATGGCGCTGGCGCGACTGAACATCCCGGGCGTGGCGCTGTATGGCGGCTCCATCGCGCACGGCACCCACGACAACCACCCGATCACCATCCAGCAGGTGTTCGAAGCGGTCGGCGCGCATGGCGCGGGCAAGATCAGCGACGAGGAACTGACGTCGGTCGAGCGTGATGCCTGTCCGGGCGCCGGCGCCTGCGGCGGCCAGTTCACCGCCAACACGATGGCCATGGTGCTGACCACGCTGGGGCTGTCGCCATTGGGCTTCAACGACATCCCGGCCACTCATCCGGCCAAGGTCGCGGCAGCGTTCCGCTGTGGCGAGCTGGTGATGGAATGCCTGCGCGAGAACCGTACCCCGCGCGAACTGATTACGCGCACCTCGATGCGCAATGCCGCGCGCATGGTCGCGGCCACCGCCGGCTCCACCAATGCAGTGCTGCACCTGCTGGCGATTGCACGCGAGGCCGGCGTCGAGTGGACGCTGGAGGATTTCGAGCCGGCTTCCGTGCACACGCCAGTGATCGCCGACCTGCTTCCCAGCGGCCGTTACACCGCGGTCGAACTGTTCGGCGCCGGTGGCAGCGCGCGGGTGGCGCAGGAACTGATTGCCGCCGGCATGCTGGAGGACGCACCCACCATCACCGGCCGTTCGCTGTTCACTGAAGTGGCGGAAGCACCCCGCGCGGAAGCGCAGGGCGTGGTGCATCCGGTCAGCGATCCATTGAAGCCGCGCGGCGGCTACTCGATCCTGTACGGCAACCTGGCGCCCGAGGGCTGCATCCTGAAGATTCCGGGCAAGAGCGGCAGCTTCGAAGGGACCGCCCGCGTGTTCGAGAGCGAGGAGGAAGCGTTCGCCGCCGTGCAGGGCGACCGCATCCGCGCCGGTGACGTGCTGGTGATCCGCAACGAAGGCCCCGCCGGCGGACCGGGCATGCGCGAGATGCTGGGTGTCACCGCGGCCCTGGTCGGCCGCGGCCTCGGCAACGACGTGGCGCTGATCACCGACGGCCGCTTCAGCGGCGCCACCCACGGCTTCATGGTCGGCCACGTCGCGCCGGAAGCGGCACGCGGCGGCCCGATCGCGCTGCTGCGCGACGGCGACCACATCGCCATCGATGCCGGCCAGCGCGAACTGCGCACCGATGCCGACCTTGTCGCGCGGCGCAAGACCTGGCAACCACCGGCACCGAAGGTGAGCCGCGGCGCGCTGGCCAAATACGCCTTGCTGGTCGGCTCCGCCTCCGACGGTGCCACGACCCACCCCGACACCCGCGTCGCCATCCGTACACCACTCACTGCTGCAGTTACCGAAGGAGTCACCGCATGAGCACCAACAGCACTCTCGCCACTTCCCGCATCGCCGTTCTCGGCTACGGCAGCCAGGGCCGCGCACACGCACTCAACCTGCGCGACTCCGGCCTCGACGTTGTGATCGGCCTGCGCCCGAACGGACCCACCTCGCACAAGGCCAAGGCCGACGGCTTCACCGTGGTCGACCCGGCCGAGGCGGTGCGTGGCGCCGACCTGGTCGCCGTGCTCACCCCCGACATGGTGCAGCCGGTGCTGTACCGCGACGCGATCGAACCAAACATCAAGTCCGGCGCGGCGCTGCTGTTCGCCCACGGCTTCAACGTGCACTTCAAGCAGATCAACCCGCGCAGCGACATCGACGTGATCCTGGTCGCGCCGAAGGGCCCGGGCGCGCTGGTGCGCACCGAGTACGAGCGTGGCCGCGGCGTACCCTGTATCTGGGCGGTACACCAGGATGCCAGCGGCCATGCCGAGGCGAAAACCAGGGCGTATGCCGATGGCATCGGCGGCGGCCGCGCGATGATCATCAAGACCGATTTCAAGGAAGAAACCGAGACCGATCTGTTCGGCGAACAGGCGGTGCTGTGCGGTGGCGCCAGCTCGCTGGTGCTTGCCGGCTTCGAGACGCTGGTGGAAGCCGGCTACCAGCCGGAAATCGCCTATTACGAGGTGATGCACGAACTGAAGCTGATCGTCGACCTGTTCTACGAGGGCGGCCTGAGCAAGATGCTCGAGTTTGTCTCCGAGACCGCGCAATACGGCGACTACGTCAGCGGCCCGCGGGTGGTCGATGCCGGCGTGAAGGCGCGCATGAAGGACGTGCTCACCGACATCCAGGACGGCACCTTCGCGCGCAACTGGACGGCCGAATACGCCGCCGGCCTGCCGAACTACAAAAAGTTCAAGCAGGCCGACCTCGAGCACCCGATCGAGCAGGTCGGCGCGAAATTGCGCGCGCAAATGCCCTGGCTGCAACCCACGCCCGCCCCCGTCGCCGCCGCACCGCTGAAGAAGGCGGGCTGACCCGTTCAGTGGATCCCCTGTCGCCGGGGGATCCACGGAGCGCACCCGGAGGAATTCCACTCGTGAATGCACCAGCACTGAAAGCCGACACCACCCACGACCGGCATCCGCTTGCCGGCCAGAGCATGAGCGGCGCCGAGGTGATCGTGCAGGTACTCGCCGATGAAGGCGTGGATGTGATGTTCGGCTATTCCGGCGGCGCCATCCTGCCGGTGTACGACGCCGTGTTCCGCTACAACGCGGAGCATCCGCGCGCCGACGGCAGCGAGCCGATGCCGCTGGTCGTTCCGGCCAACGAACAGGGCGCGGGCTTCATGGCCGCCGGCTATTCGCGCGCCTCGGGCCGGGTCGGTGTGGCCGTGGTCACCTCGGGCCCGGGTGCCACCAACATGGTCACGCCGGTGCGCGATTCGATGGCCGACTCGATCCCGATGGTGGTCATATGCGGCCAGGTCGGCACCGCATCGATCGGCAGCGACGCGTTCCAGGAAGCGCCGATCAGCAACATCATGGGCGCGTGCGCCAAGCATGTGTTTCTGGTCACCGATGCCACGCAATTGGAAGCGACGGTGCGCGCCGCCTTCACCCTGGCCCGCAGCGGTCGGCCCGGACCGGTCGTGGTCGATGTACCCAAGGACGTGCAGAACACCGCGCTGGCCTGGCGTGGCAGCGGCGAGCTGGCGCTGGCTGGCTACCGTGCGCGCCTGCGTGCGGTGGAGCAATCCACACTGGGTGATGCCGACTGCGCGGCCTTTTTCGCTGCGCTGATGCAGGCGAAGCGTCCGTTGATCTATGCCGGCGGCGGCGTGATCGCCGCGACGGCAGCTGACGCGCTGCGCGCCTTCGTCGATGCGTTCGGCCTGCCGGTCACCACCACCCTGATGGGCCTGGGTGGGTTCGATACGACGGATCCACTGGCCCTGCATCTGCTCGGCATGCACGGCACCGCGTACGCGAATTACGCGGTGGAGGACTGCGACTTCGTGCTGACGCTGGGCGCGCGTTTTGACGACCGCGTCGCCGGCGTGCCGGACAAGTTTGCGCCGCGGGCCAGGTTCATCGCCCAGCTCGACATCGACCCGGCCGAGATCGGCAAGGTGAAGCGCGTCGACTGGCATCACGTCGGTCCGCTCACCCGCGCGCTCGAACGACTCACTGCGTACGGCCAGGCGCACGGCCTGCGGCCCAGCCTCGACGCCTGGCATGCGCATGTCGCGGAACTGAAGCGCGTGCATGCGATGAACTACGACCGCGCCAGCGCGCTGATCCAGCCGTACGCGGTGATCGAGGCGATCAACCGCCACACGCAGGGTCGCGCCATCGTCAGCACCGGCGTCGGCCAGCACCAGATGTGGGCGGCGCAGTATTTCGACTTCCGCGCGCCGCGCCATTGGCTCACCTCCGGATCGATGGGCACGATGGGTTTCGGCCTGCCCGCGGCGATCGGCGCGCAGTTCGCCCATCGCGACAAGCTGGTCATCGACATCGACGGCGATGCCAGCATCCGCATGAACATCGGCGAGCTGGAAACGGTCACCACCTACAACCTGCCGTTGAAGGTGGTTGTGCTGAACAACGTCGGCGACGGCATGGTGCGGCAGTGGCAGAAGCTGTACTTCAAGGGCCGCTTCGCCTCGTCCGACAAGAGTCTGCACAAGAAGGACTTCGTGCTCGCCGCGCAGGCGGATGGCTTCGGTTGGGCGCGGCGGCTGGAGCGAAACGAAATGCTGGAGTCGACCATCGCCGACTTTCTCGCCTTCGACGGGCCCGCCTTTCTCGAAGTGATGATCGACCCCGACGCCGGCGTGTATCCGATGGTGGGTCCCGGCGCCAGCTACGCACAGATGATCACTGGCGATTTCATTGCTTCGCGTGCGGTCGTGGTCGAGACGAGCGGGGCACCAGCCACTTCGATGTTCTGAAAACACCGTTCGCGCTGAGCATGGTTTGCGCCAGCAAACTGAGTCAAAGCGTCACGACTGCCCTTCGACTTCGGCCTTGCAGGCCTACGCTCAGGGCGAACGGATGATTCCACCATGAAGGTTTGCGGAGCACTGCCATGAAACACACCTTGTCCATCCTGTTGCAAAACGAAGCCGGCGCGCTGGTCCGCGTGGCCGGACTGTTCGCCGCACGCGGCTACAACATCGACACGCTCACGGTGGCCACCACGCACGATCCCGCCGTGTCGCGCCTGACCCTGAGCCTGCAGTGCGATGACGCTGCACTGAGCCAGATCCTGCAGCAGACGCGCAAGCTGGTGGACGTGGTGCAGGTGGCGCACCCGGCGACGGCACTCGCGGCGTGAGCGCCGTCGCGCCGGTGACGGAGGATGCCGAGGGCGACCTGCTGGCGCAGATCCGGGCCGCGCGCGTCTACGAGGTGGCGCACGAGTCCGCGCTCGAGAGGGCGCCGCTGTTGTCCACGCGGCTCGGCCAGCCCGTGCTGCTGAAACGCGAGGACCAGCAGCCGGTGTTCTCGTTCAAGCTGCGTGGCGCGTACAACCGGATGGTGCAACTGGATCCGGCGCAACGCCTGCGCGGCGTGATCGCCGCCTCGGCCGGCAACCACGCGCAAGGCGTGGCGCTGGCGGCGGCGAAGCTGGGCATCCGCGCCACCATCGTGATGCCGGTGACCGCGCCGCAGGTGAAGATCGATGCGGTACGCCGCATCGGTGGCGCGATGATCGAGGTGGTGCTGGCGGGCGATTCGTATAGTGATGCACAAGCCGCTGCTGCACGCCTGCAGACTGACAGTGGCGCGGTGTTCGTGCACCCCTTCGATGACCCCGCGGTGATCGCCGGCCAGGGCACCATCGCACTGGAAATCCTGCGTCAGCATCCCGGTCCGTTGCAGGCCGTGTTCGTGCCGGTCGGCGGCGGTGGCTTGCTCGCCGGCGTCGCTGCCTGCATCAAGGCGCTGCGGCCCGACGTTCGGGTGATCGGTGTGCAGGCGACGGATTCGGATGCAATGGCGCGCTCGCTGGAAAGCGGCCGTCGCGTGGTGCTGGATGAAGTCGGCCTGTTCGCCGACGGCACCGCGGTGAAGCAGGTGGGCGCGCTGTCTTTCGCGCTGTGCCGGCAACATGTCGACACGATGCTGCGGGTCGATGCCGACGCGATCTGCGCCGCGATTCGCGACCTCCACCAGGAGACCCGCAGCGTCGCCGAACCGTCCGGCGCGCTGGCCCTGGCCGGGCTGAAGCAATACGTCACCGCGAATGGTCCCGGCAACGGCGCGCTGGTCGCGATCGTCTCCGGCGCCAACATGAATTTCGATCGGCTGCGCTTCGTCGCCGAGCGCGCCGACGTGGGCGAGCAGCGCGAGGCGGTATTCGCGGTGACCATTCCGGAGGAACGCGGCAGCTTCCGCCGCTTCTGTGCCGCGCTGGGCCGGCATGACATCACCGAGTTCAACTACCGCATCGGCGATGCCCGTTCCGCGCACATCTTCGTCGGCGTGCGGATCGCTGGCAGCAGCGAACGCGAGGCGCTGGCGGCGGCGTTCCGTGCGCAACAATTCGACGTTCTCGACCTCACCGACGACGAACTGGCCAAGCTGCACCTGCGCCACATGATCGGCGGCCGCTCCGCGCTGGCCCGCGACGAACGGCTGTACCGCTTCGAATTCCCCGAGCGTCCCGGCGCGCTCACCCAGTTCCTCGGCCGACTGCACCCGGACTGGAACATCAGCCTGTTCCACTACCGCAACCACGGCGCCGACCACGGCAGCATCCTGGTCGGCATCCAGGTGCCCGCGGACGAACAACCGCTGTTCCGGCGCTTCCTCGCCACGCTCGGTTATCCGCACGTGGATGAGAGCGCGCACCCGGCGTATCGACTGCTGCTGCGACCTTAGGACGATGGCACATCGACCCGGCCGGCAACGCGGTGACGTCGCCGATCCCACGGCACTCAGAACAGATCGATGCTTCCGGCCGCCACGGCACTGCCGAGCAGGCCACGGCCGGCCAGGTCTTCATAGCCGTGAATGCAGTTGCGACCGTGCTGCTTGGCGAAATACAGGGCCTTGTCGGCCCGGTCCAGCGCGCTGGCCGGATAGTCGTGCTTGCCTACGCTGGCGTAGCCGATACTGACTGTGACAGTCCCCACCTGCGGGAACGTGTGGCCGGCAACGCGCTGGCGAAAGCGCTCCAGAATCGCTCGCACCACAGCCTCTTCGGAGGCGTTGAACAGAATGACGAACTCCTCGCCGCCGAAGCGGAACAGCACATCCGTGCGACGGAAGCAGGCACGCATCTGCTGGGCGAGAAGCAGGATCACTTCATCGCCATAGATGTGACCGTAGTTGTCGTTTATTTTCTTGAAGTTATCGATATCGAGAATGGCCAGCCAGATGCTCCCCGACCCCTGGGCTCCGTGCCTGTGCCCCGCGGGCTCCGTCGCCAGCTCCGGCAACCGCGGCAGCGCGGTGGCGCACTCATGCAGCATCTTCTGCAGCTGACGGTCGAGACTGCGCCGGTTGTACAGACCGGTAAGCTTGTCGCGCTCGCTTTCGTGAAGCAGCGCGGTGTAGTTGGCGTAGATCCGCGCAAAGCCGTCGACCAGGGGGCGGTTCACTTGCGCGACCACGTGGCTGTCCAATTGCATAACGCCAATCATCTTGCCGTCACGGGTGATCGGCACGACCAGGCGGCACAGCCCGTTCACCATCGCGGTCTGCGCTTCCATCCGATGCAGGCAACGATAGAGCAGGCTCAGCGAAGGGCTGGCCTCGTCCATTTCCAGCGCTTGCACCTGATAGCCGCCGTTGGGGTCCGGAATGCAGTGAACGAGGCTTTCCACGTAAGGGCCGTCGATCGCGCGCTTTGCCAGAATCACGCTTTGCGCCGAGGTCAACTCGGCCAACGACAGGACCAGGCTGTGGTCCAGTGCGTTGACATCGCGATGGTGGGTAAACGCCGCAAGGGAATCCAGCAGGCGCGCCTGCGGAAACAGGTCGGCGGGAACGGTATCGGCGACAGGTGATTCATCTGCGTGGTCCCGCCTTCCCGGTCGGGCTTGCTCGCGCGCGCCATCTCTATCGGTGGATTCACATACGACCATCGTTCTCTCCGTCCCAAGGCTCCGAATCCAGGTCGGCGCACGGCGGATGGCTCTCTGGAAGTGGAGTCACCCGGGAACGGTATCGGCCGATCCGCGTAAAGCTTGAATGCCCCTCGGGATGCGTGCCGCAGGTCCGGTGGTTCGGCTCGCCCGATCGGCCGGGTGTGCGCCACGACCGAGCCCCGGGTCACCTCTCAGGCTAAACTTCGCCGATGGCTCCTACCCCCCGCAAACGCAAATCCGGCAAGGGCGGCCAGCCCTCTCCCTCGGTTCGACCACGGCCAGGCGCCCCCAAATCCGCGCCGAAGCCGGCTGGCAAGCGCCCGCCCCAGCCGGCCGACAGCTCGACCCGCGCCATGCGGGTGCTGGACTGGCTGCTACAGAAGCTGCCGCTGCGCTATCGCGAAAAGGCACGCGATTACCTGGTACTGACCCGGATGGACCGGCCGATCGGTGCACTGCTGCTGTTGTGGCCGACCTGGTGGGCGCTGTGGTTGGCGGCCGGGGATTTTCCGCCGTGGAAGCCACTGATCATCTTCACCCTCGGCGTGTTCGCGATGCGCGCGGCCGGCTGCGCGATCAACGACTTCGCCGACCGCAAGCTGGACCCACAGGTGGCTCGCACCGCCGGCCGGCCGATTGCGTCGGGACGAGTGAAGCCGCGCGAGGCACTGGCGGTATTCGGTGCGCTGCTGCTGTTCGCCTTCGTGCTGGTGTTGTTCACCAACCGGCTGACCATCGAGCTTTCGTTCGCTGGTGCTGCATTGGCGGCCATCTATCCGTTCACCAAGCGCCATACCTACCTGCCCCAGGTGGTACTGGGCGCCGCGTTCGGATGGTCGATCCCGATGGCCTTCGCGGCGGTCAGCCATGCCGTTCCGCCGGTGGCCTGGCTGCTGTTCATCGGCAACATCCTGTGGTCGGTGATCTACGACACCGAGTATGCGATGGTCGATCGCGACGAGGACCTCGAAGCGGGGGCGAAATCCACCGCGATTCTGTTCGGCGATGCCGATCTTCCGATCCTCGGCGTGCTGATGGCGACTTTCCTGCTGACCATGCTCTTCGTTGGCCAGCGCGCGGCATTGGGGTGGCCGTATTGGTTGGCCCTGCTGGTGGCCGCCGGGTTGTTCGCCTACCAGCACTGGCTGATTCGCGATCGCCTGCGCGACGCCTGTCTCGCCGCGTTCCGCCACAACAACTGGCTGGGTCTGGCGATGTGGATCGGCATCGTGCTGGCGCTGGCGGTGAAATAAGCGATCCCGGGAGCGGACCGTGTCCGCCCTGCGGATGGCCGCGTTTACTCGACCCTCAACGCTGGCGAGGGCGCACGCGCGAGCGCCCACACATCCACCTGTTGCACGCCGGCGCGGCGCAACACACGCGTGCATTCGGCCAGCGTGGCGCCAGTGGTCATCACGTCGTCCAGGATCGCCACGTGCGCTGGCAACTCGATGCCTTCGCGCAGCGCGAAGGCACCGTGCACATTGCGGCGACGTCCGACGGCGTCGAGTTCGGTTTGCGCAGTGGTGGAACGGCGACGCAGCAACACGTCGTGCGACAGCGGCATGCCGAGTGCACGAGACAGCGGCTTGGCCAGCTCCAGCGCCTGGTTATAGCCGCGACGTCGCAGCCGGCTGCGATGCAGGGGTACGGTCAGCAACAGCTGCGGCAGCCTGGCTGGACGCGGTTCGCGCTGCCACAGCATCGACAACACGCGGCCGGCGGCCAGGTCGGCGGAAAACTTGTAGCGCGACTCCAGCCGGTCCAGCGGCCAGCCGTAGCGAAACGGTGCCCACGCCGTGTCCCAGGGAGGCAGGCGGCGTTGGCATTCGCCGCACAGCGCAGCCGGCGTGGCCAGCGGCAGGGCGCAGCGGGCGCAGCAACTGCCGTTGCGCGGCAACTCCGCGGCGCAAGCACCACACAGGTCGATGTCGTGTTCGCCACGCGCGTTGCAAAGCAGGCAGCGCAAAGGCAGCACGAATTGGCGAAAGCTTCGCCACGGCGCAGCCAGCAGACCCGTGCTCATCGGAGGCTCAGCGCGCGGGCTTGTACAGCGCCGCGTCGAGAATCGACCAAAGATGGATCAGCCAGCCGAGCAGCACGATCCACAACAAGGCCGCCAGCACGAACATCACGATGGCCTTGAGCAGCCGCCCCTGCACCAGCTGGCCCAGTCCGGGAATGAAGAAACTGCAGATCGCCGCAATCACGTTGCCTGCACTGCCTTGCCCTTCACTCATTGGATGCCCCCCGGCGGCTTTGTGGATCGGTGATGGTAGCGGGTGAACGCCTCGCACTCGTCAACCGTAACTTGTTTCTCTTGGTTGACACGATATGGGGGTGATCCCACACTCTCGCGCTTGTTCCCTGCGAGTTGCCGTTCCATGGCCGAAACCATCCTCCGCCACGACTGGAGCCGCGCCGAGGTCGCCGCGCTGTTCGCCCTGCCGTTCAACGAACTGCTGCACCGCGCGCATACCGTGCACCGCGAGCACCACGACCCGAACGCGGTGCAGGTGTCGACCCTGCTGTCGATCAAGACCGGTGGCTGCCCCGAGGACTGCGCGTATTGCCCGCAGGCGGCGCGCTACGACACCGGCGTGGCAGCGCAGAAGCTGCTGGAAATCGACGAGGTGCTGGAGCGCGCCCGCGCGGCCAAGTCCGCCGGCGCCAGCCGCTTCTGCATGGGCGCGGCGTGGCGCGGACCGAAGGACCGCGACATCCCCAAGGTGGCCGCGATCGTGCGCGCAGTGAAGGACCTGGGCCTGGAAACCTGCGCCACGCTGGGCCTGCTCGGTGACGGCCATGCGCAGGCACTGAAGGACGCCGGGCTGGACTACTACAACCACAACATCGACACCGCGCCGGAGTTCTACGGCGAGATCATCCATACCCGCGACTACCAGGACCGCCTGGTGACGCTGGAACAGGTACGCGATGCCGGCCTGAAAACCTGTTGTGGCGGCATCGTCGGCATGGGCGAGACGCGCGAGCAGCGCGCCGGGCTGCTGCAGGCGCTGGCCAACCTGCCCGAGCATCCGCAGTCGGTACCGATCAACCAGCTGGTGCCGGTGCCCGGCACGCCGCTGGGCAACACCGCGCCGCTGGATCCGTTCGAGTTCGTGCGCGCGATCGCGGTGGCACGCATCCTGATGCCGCTGTCGATCGTGCGGCTGTCCGCCGGGCGCCAGCAGATGGATGATGCGGTGCAGGCGCTGTGCTTCTTTGCCGGCGCCGGCTCAATCTTCTACGGCGAAAAACTGCTCACCACCGGCAACCCGGACGTGGAAGCCGACCGGGCGCTGTTCCGCCGACTCGACCTGCACCCGATGGACGTGGTCGAGTCCGCCGACCCGGCGCATGCCGACATCGGCGACAACGTCGTCACGAGCTGCGGCCATGGTTGCGGTTGCAGCAGTGCGGCGGCATGAACACCCGCAGCCTCCAGCGCTGAGCCGTGCGTCCTGACCTGCTGCGGCGGCTTGCCGCGCATACCGCCGAGCGCGAAGACGCGCAGTTGTTGCGTCGGCTGCGTGCGATCGACCATGCCGACGGGCCGTGGCTGCACACCGGCCGCCAGCGCCTGCTGGCGTTCTGCGGCAATGACTATCTCGGCCTGGCGCAGCATCCACGGCTGGTCGGCGCACTGAGGCATGCCGCCCGCGAGCAGGGCGTGGGCAGCACCTCGGCCCACCTGATCTGCGGCCACCGCCGTGAACACGCTGCGCTGGAAGAAGCGCTGGCGGCCTGGACCGGGCGCGAGCGCGCCCTGCTGTTTTCCACCGGCTACATGGCCAATCTCGGCGTGCTGCAAACACTGCTCGCGCGCGGTGACGTCTGCGTGCAGGACAAGCTCAACCACGCCTGCCTGCTCGACGGCGCCAAGCTCAGCGGTGCCGAGCTGAAACGCTATCCGCACGCCGATGTGGCGGGCGCCGCGCGCCAATTGGCCGCCGCCCCGGACGCCGCCGCTTTGCTGGCCACCGATGGCGTGTTCAGCATGGATGGCGATATCGCGCCGCTGCCCGAACTGGCCGCTCTGTGCACCCGAGAACGTGTCACCTTGATGGTCGACGACGCGCACGGCGTCGGCGTGCTCGGCGCCGACGGAGCCGGCAGCGTCAGCGCCGCCGGCCTCGGCCAGAACGAGGTGCCACTGCTGATGGCCACGCTGGGCAAGGCGCTGGGTTGCAGCGGCGCGTTTGTCGCCGGCCCGGCCACGCTGATCGACGGCCTGATCCAGTTTGCGCGGCCGTACATCTACACCACCGCGATGCCGCCAGCGCTGGCCGCCGCCGCGCTGGAAGCCGTGCAACTGGTCCGGCACGAGGGCTGGCGGCGGGAGAAGCTCGGCGCATTGATCGGCCGCTTTCGCCGCGGCGCCCACCAGCTGGGCCTGCCTTTGGCGCCCAGCAACAGCGCGATCCAGCCGCTGTTGCTGGGCAGCGCCGATGCCGCGCTGGCCGCCGCGCAAGCGCTGGAACGGCAAGGCTTGCTGGTCACCGCGATCCGTCCGCCGACAGTCCCCGTCGGCCAGGCGCGACTGCGCATCACCTTGTCGGCAGCGCACGACGAGGCCGATGTCGACCGCCTGCTCGGCGCACTGGAAACACTGCGTCTGTCTGCCTCACCCCAGGCCCCACCGGGCTACCCCGTATAATCGGCGCCTGCTCTGCCGATTCCCCCGCATGTCGATCGTCAATATCTCCGCTTACAAGTTCATCAGCCTGGACGACCTTCCGGCGCTGCGCGAGCGGCTGCTTGAGCGCTGCGACGCGCTGGCCCTGAAAGGCACGATCCTGCTGGCATCGGAAGGCATCAACCTGTTCCTGGCCGGCAACCGCGAACAGATCGACGGCTTCATGAGCAGCCTGCATGAAGACCCGCGCTTCGCCGACATCGCGCCGAAGGAATCGTTGTCCGACGCCGTGCCGTTCGGTCGCATGCGGGTGCGCATCAAACGCGAAATCATCACCATGCAAGCGCCCACGATCCGCCCGGAAGGCGGCCGTGCGCCGGTGGTGGATGCGCCGACACTGCAGCGCTGGCTCGACCAGGGCCATGACGATCACGGCCGCGAAGTGGTCCTGCTGGACACGCGCAACGACTACGAAACCGACCTGGGCAAGTTCACCCAGGCGGTCGACTACCGCATCGCCAGCTTCACTGCATTTCCGGCCGCGATCGCCGCCGACAGCACACGCTTCGAAGGCAAGACCCTGGTGTCGTACTGCACCGGCGGCATCCGCTGCGAGAAAGCCGTGCTGCACATGCAGAACCTGGGCATGCAGCACGTCTATCAGCTGGAAGGCGGCATCCTGAAATATCTGGAGCAGACCGATGGCACGCACTGGAGCGGTGACTGCTTCGTGTTTGATGGGCGTGGCGCCATCGATAAACGGCTTCTGCCTTCACCTCCTCTCCCCCTCGGGCGACCCTCAGGGAGTCCCCTTGCGGGTGAGAGGATTGAGGTGAGGAGGTACGCTGCGGAAGAAGCTGATTCGAAGCGCGTGCACCGGGGCGAAAAAGCTGATTCAAAGCCTGCTTCGATGAACTCTTCCGCGAGCACCCGCCCCTCATCCCAACCTTCTCCCCAAAAGGGGAGAAGGAGCGAAGGCAACAAAGACGATGCTTCATAAGGGCGGCCTGTACATCGATCAACGCGGCCACGGCCCCGTTCCGCTGGTGCTGCTGCACGGCTGGGCGATGCACGGCGGGGTGCTGGCACCGCTGGTCGAGGCGCTCGACGACCAATGCACGATGTACGTGGTCGACCTGCCCGGCCACGGCTATTCGCGTGACTGCGGCCTGCCGCTGGAACCACGCGCCTGCGTCGCCGCGATCGCCGCCGTGACACCACCGGCGATCTGGCTGGGCTGGTCGCTGGGCGGGATCATCGCGCTGACCGCCGCGCTGGAGATGCCTCGGCAGGCACGCGGACTGGCGATGCTGTGTGCCACGCCGCGCTTCGTGCGCGATGCCAGCTGGCCGCACGGCAGCGACGACCAGTTGGTCCATCAACTGGCCAGCGATCTGGAGACCGATTACCGCGCCACGCTCGATCGCTTCCTCACCCTGGAAACGATGGGCAGTACTGATCCGCGCGCCGAACTGCGTCACCTGCGTGAGCTGGTATTCGCCCGCGGCGAGCCGGACCTGCGCGTGCTGCAGGAAGGCATCCGCATCCTGGAAACCACCGACCGCCGCGCCGCCCTGCCCGACCTGGCCGTGCGCAGCGCATGGATCAGCGGTCGGCGTGACCGACTGGTACCACCGCAGGCGATGGCGTGGTCCGCCAGCCAATGTGGCGGCACGTACACCGACATCCCGCAGGCCGGTCACGCGCCGTTCTTCGGCCATGCCGACGCCGTGGCGCAGGCCTTGCAGCCGCTGCTGACTCCCCCTTCCCCCGAGCAGATTCGATGAGCGATTTCCAACTCGACCAGCAACTGGTGCGCCGCCACTTCGGCCACGCCGCCAGCAGCTACGAACGCCACGACGCCTTGCAGCGCGAAGTACAGGCCGCGCTGCTGGAGCGTTTGGACTTCTATCTGGAAACGCCCGCGCGCGTGGTTGACGTCGGCGCCGGCACCGGTCGCGGCACCGCGCTGCTGAAACAGAAATACCCCAAGGCCGAAGTGATCGCGATCGACCTGGCATTGCCGATGTTGCAGGCAGCGAAACAGCACAACAGCTGGCTGAAACCGTTCCGCCGCGTCTGCGCCGAAGCCACCGCGCTGCCGCTGGCCGATCACAGCGTGGACGTGCTGTATTCCAACCTGTGCTTCCAGTGGGTCGACGACCTGCCCGCGCTGTTCGGCGAATGCATGCGCGTGCTGAAACCCGGCGGCTTCATGGCGTTCTCCAGCTTCGGCCCCGACACCCTGATGGAACTGCGCGCCGCCTGGGCCGAAGCCGACCAGCAGGCCCACGTCGCCCGCTTCCTCGACATGCACGACGTCGGCGACGCCATGCTCACCGCCGGTCTGCGCGACCCGGTGCTCGACGTGTTCCGCTACACCCTCACCTACAGCGAACCGCGCAAACTGCTGGAAGAACTGCAGGGCCTGGGCGCCACCAACGCCGACCGCGCGCGCGCCCGCGGCCTCACCGGCAAGACGGCTTATCAGCGCATGCTGGCGGCGTATGAGGCAAAGCGGATGGTCGACGGCCGCATTCCGGCGACGTGGGAAGTGGTCAGTGCGCACGCGTGGGGTCCGCCGGTGGGTCAGCCGCGGCGCGTACCTGGCGGAGAGGTTGCGACTTTTTCGCTCGACAGCCTGCGTGGTTCGCGGCGGAAATAGGGCTCGTCACGAAGTCCAGACACGCGAGTGACCGTCAACGCCCGGAAGCTCCGCACGACCCCTGGGACGGGTCCACCCGATTGCGGTCGCTCGCGACGATGAGAATGGCGCTAGTCGCCATGGCATGGAACGGCCCGTACCTGGATGTGTTCGAATTTTCACCAGCGACGCAAATGGGCTTTGTGACGCGCCATCGGCAGTCGTAAGCTTCCTGCATGAATACTGCGGCTGAGCGCATCATCGGTATCTATGAACGACACGCAAGTGCGTGGGCCAGTGCGCGACTGCATGAGGAAGGCCTATACGAGCGCGCGTGGCTGGATCGCTTTTGCGGGCTCCTCCCACAGGGTGGTTCGGTGCTCGATCTGGGATGCGGAGCCGGTGCACCTGTCGCCAAGTACCTCAGCGAACTCGGCTACTCGATGACTGGCGTCGATTCTTCTCCTGCGATGGTCTCCATGTTCCAGTCACACTTGCCCCGCGAGCGGGCATTTGTCTCGGACATGCGGAAGTTGTCTCTTGATCAACGCTTCCACGGCATCTTGGCATGGGACAGCTTCTTTCACTTGAATCACGACGACCAAAGACGAATGTTCCGGGTATTCCGGGCACACGCTGCAGCGCGCGCGTCACTGATGTTCACCAGCGGGCCGGCGCATGGGGAGGTCATCGGCCGCCTTGAAGGAGAGCCGCTTTACCATGCCAGTCTCGACGCTGCCGAGTACACGGAATTGCTCGATGGCGAGGGCTTTGAGGTCGTTGCCACGTTGGCAGAAGATCAAACCTGCGGTGGCCGCACGGTTTGGCTCGCCCAGTTGCGCTAGTTGGCCTCTGAACCGCATCTCGTTCCCGACGCTCTTGCAGAGCAGAACCAGTGGTGCGCCTTGCCAAGCTCAACAATGCGCTCAGGGCGACAAGAAATCGTTGCGCACATCAGCCGTCACTGAGCTTCTTCCCCGAGGATCGCCCCTCGTGAAAGCGCGCCTTCGTTCAGATGCTTCTCCGGGAGTTGCAGCCACACGCAGGGCACGGTGTTGCGATGAAACGGAGGTTGCTTTTCCTCTACGCCGCGCTCACGACGCGATGCCAGCTGGCGTCAGTTGCCGGGTATTGATGCGATCACGCCAGCGCAAGAATGGTTGCTCCACCGCGTAATGCAACGCCGCACCAACACTCAGCACGCCGACGGCATACAACACGAACGCCAGCCACCCATGCAACTCCCAAGGTTGCACCACCCACGTCGCCACTGCGTGCAGCGCAAGCTTGTGGCTCAGATAGAGGCTGTAGGAAATTCGCGCCAGCCAGCCCACGCCGGGAAGCGACCAACGTTCAGGCCAAGCCGTGGCCGAGCCAACGCACAGGGCCAGTCCTAACGAAAGCAGCGGGTAGCCCAGCACAGAAGGCCAGAAGCCGAGGCGGTCACGGAACAACCAGAGCGCCAGCGCGAAGATCACGATCCCTGCGGCGAACAGTGGGCCGCGACGAAACTGCACGCGCTTCCACCATGCCGGCTGGCTGACCCGAACTGCGGCCAGTGCCACACCAGCGAGCAGGCCATCCAGCCGGGCCCAGGTCGGGTAATAGATGCCTTCGACGAAGCGCAGCCCGAACGCCGGGCCATCCTGATAGCGCACGGGCGCCATGTCGTGAAGCCAGACGTAGCCGCGCACGGCCATGCCGAAGGCGACCACGGCCAGACCCAACGCCACCGTTCGACCCGCGGAAGGCCGGCGCGTCATCCAGAACGCCAGCCACGGGAACAGCAGATAGAAATGCTCCTCCACGCACAGCGACCACGCGTGCGAGAACGCCGGGTTGTGCCGATAGTCGATCAACAGGTTGAGG
Source organism: Rhodanobacter sp. TND4EL1 (assembly GCF_054061035.1). Taxonomy (NCBI): domain Bacteria; kingdom Pseudomonadati; phylum Pseudomonadota; class Gammaproteobacteria; order Lysobacterales; family Rhodanobacteraceae; genus Rhodanobacter; species Rhodanobacter sp. TND4EL1. Next base: position 327,929 of record NZ_JBSSDT010000003.1, on the reverse strand, counting down.
GTGAAGCTGAGGAACTGCCACGCCGGCTGCAGGCCGGGCGACTCGCGCAATGCCGGAAAGGCGACGTAGATGGACAACACCACAATGAAGGCCGGCAGGATGCGGAACGCGCGGCGGCGATAGAAATCCCCCCATGCCAGCGGCTCACCGCGCGCCAGTGGTGCCAGCAGCTGGTAGCCGATCAGGTAGCCGCTCAGCACGAAGAACAGGTCGACACCCATCCAGCCGTAGTTCGCCAGCCAGGCGAAATGTTCGCCCACACCACCGACGATGTACGAGTGGAACAGCATCACCCAGACGATCGCCCAGGCGCGCAGCAGGTCCAGTCCGGGGAGGCGTCGCATGGTGATCCTTGATGACCGCGCGCCCGAGGCGCCAGCGAACCAGCCTGATGGAATAGCGGAAACGAGTTCTGGCAAAACCGTGGCAAGTCGCGGGCGTTCGCGCGACATCGCCCCAGATGCCTGCCAGCGCGCCGCAAAGGTGAGCGATGGACACGGGTGACCGCGGCGGACCGGGCCTCGTGCGCAGCAGCTGCAGGCTCCTGTTGCCTGCAATCTGGCGTAGTGGCGTTGTGCTCCAATCGGGCGCTGGTCGGAAAAAGGGAATCGGTGTCGGCTCGCTCTCATGTCGAATCAGGGACCGGGAGTCGCGCCGCTGTCAGTGGTGCGGATCGTGCCCGTCCTCACCGCCATTCCCGACACCCAAGCCCATGCCACCACCGCCACCACCCATGCCCTTGCCGCCGCCGCTCTTGCCTCCCTCCTTGGCAGCACCCTCACCTTTGCCCCGCGACGCCGGCATGCGGGTCGGCCCTTGTCTAGGAATGGACAGGCTGGCCGGCACCGGCTCCAGATCCAGCACCTGACGGATGAAGTCGCGCAGCGAGGTGACCAGCTCGGCCATGTGCGTGGGACGACCGGCGACCATGTCCGCCGCGGCACTGGCTGCCAACTGCACCTGTTGCTCGGTGCCCAGCAGGATGATGTCGGACAGCGCCGCTTCGACGGCATCACGAATCCGGCGCGAGCGGTCGCTGCCGGAGCCATCCGATGGCAGATCCGCAGCCGCCGGCTCATCGGCCGACTCTGCTCGGCGGCGCAGCTCACGCAAGTGGGTGGGGTCGACGGCGAGGTTGCCGGTGAACGAGCCGCCCAGGGTTTTGTATGCCGCGATCAGCGTGCGCAGGCGTTCGTTGATCTGCCGGTTTTCACGCTCGCGACGCTGCTGGATGACTTGCATCGCCAGCAAGCGGATACCCACGCCTATCAGCGTGATCACCGCCAGGCCGAACAGCGTCGTGAGCAGGCCGTGCCAGGAACTGAAATCCAGATTGCGCATGCGAAGAACCCGTCTGGTCGAAACCGCAGTCTAGTGCGGGTGACTCGGGATGCACCGTGATGAGCCCCATGCCGGCGGCGTCGGTAGCAATCCTTCAATGACTCAATGATTCCCGATACACGACTGGTGCCGGAAACACCCCACCAGGTGATCGTTGATCATTCCGGTGGCCTGCAGCAGCGAGTAGCAGATGGTGGTGCCGACAAAGCGGAAGCCGCGTTTCTTCATGGCCTTGCTCATGCGGTCGGACAGCTCGGTGCTGGGCGGCACGTCGGCCTGGTCGCGCCAGTGGTTCAGCAGCGGCTTGCCGTCGACGAAGGACCACAGATACGCGTCCAGGCTGCCGAATTCCTTGATCACTTCCAGCGCGGCGATTGCGTTGCCGCGGGTGGAGGAGACTTTCAGGCGATTGCGGATGATGCCCGGGTCGAGCAGTCGCTGCTCCAGTTCGTGGTCGGTCATCGCGGCGACGCGGGCGATCTCGAAGTGGTGAAACGCCTTGCGATAGTTGTCGCGCTTGGTCAGCACGGTGCGCCACGACAGGCCCGCCTGGGCGCCTTCCAGGCACAGGAATTCGAACAGCGCGCGATCGTCGTGCAGCGGCATGCCCCATTCGGTGTCGTGGTAGTCGCGCATCAGCGCGTCGCCGGCGGCGGCCCAGTGGCAACGTTGCGGTTCGGTGGTCGTGGTCTTGGTCATGGGCGGGCGGATGGTCGTAGGTTGCCGCACAACCTACCCCACGCCGCTAGACTTGTCGCCCCGCTCCCCGCCCATGTCTTCCATGCCTCCCTCGTCCTCGCCCCAACGCGGCGCACTGTTTGCGCTGATCGCCACGATCCTGATCTGGGCTTACAGCTGGGTGGTGATGAAGCAGGTACTGGCGTATGCCGGGCCGTTCCATTTTGCCGCGTTGCGTTATCTGCTGGGTGCCGCCGTGCTGTTTGCGGCGATGCTGTTGACGCGACAGTCGTTGCGCCCACCGCCGCTGTTGCCGACGTTGCTGATCGGTCTGTGCCAGACCACCGCCTTCCAGGGTCTGGAGCAACTGGCCTTGCTCAATGGCGGCGCCGGTCATGTCGCGCTGCTCGCTTACACCATGCCGTTCTGGGCGGTGCTGCTGGCGTGGATGGTGCTGGGCGACCGGCCCACCGGACGCCATTGGGTCGGCGTGGGACTGGCCGCGATCGGACTGGTCTGCATCATCGAGCCGTGGCATGACCTGGGCAGTGCGCTGAGCACCACCCTGGCGATTGTCGGCGGTGTGGCATGGGCGGCCGGCACCGTGTTCAGCAAGCGCATGTTCCGCCAGCACGCACCGTCGGTGCTCAGCCTCACCGCGTGGCAAATGTTGTTCGGCGGCGCGGCGCTTGGCCTGCTGGCGATGGCAGTCCCCGAGCGCAGCATTGACTGGAGCCCGGCCTTCATCGGCGGCCTCGCCTACAGCGTGGTGCTGGCCTCCAGCCTGGCGTGGTGGCTGTGGTCGATCGTGCTGCAGCGGCTGCCGACCACGGTGGCCAGCATTTCCAGCCTGGGCGTACCGATCGTCAGCGTGCTGCTGGCCTGGCTGATCCTGCACGAGCGGCCGTCCGTCATGGAGCTGGTCGGCATCGTCTTCGTGCTGCTGGGACTGGTCGCGGTGAGCGGCATCGGCACGCGCCGCGGCAAGGCATCCATTCAGTAATTCGTTTTGCGGGCGGCGATATGATGCAGCCCGGCCAAAGCCGCAGAGGCGTGCATGTTCGATCTGTCTCAATGGTGGAGTGATCTGGTCGGCTGGCTGGCTGGCCATGCCGTCACGCCGCTGCTCGCGGCGCTGCACCTGGACGGCCTCAGCGGCAACCCGGATGACATCGCCGCCGCGCTGCTGATTGCCGCGCTGCAGGTGGGCATCATCGGACTGATCTTCCGCCCGCTGGAAAGCTGGTTTCCCGCCGAGCGCTGGAGCAGTCGCCGACTGACCCTGGTGGATCGCAATTACACCTTGCTGATGCTGCTCGGCATCTTTCCGTTGTTCACCTACCTGGTGCTGACGCCGTTCAGCCATCTGTTTGGCGGTGTCGACAGTGCCACCTCCAGCACCGGTTCACCGCTGGCGCTGACGCACTGGATGCCGTGGTTCAACCAGCATCCCTACGTGCTGTTCGCGGTCTATTACGTGGTGTACGACTTCGTGTACTACTGGATGCACCGCACTCAGCACGCAATTCCCTGGTGGTGGGCGCTGCACAGCATGCATCACAGCCAGCGCCAGATGAGTTGCTGGACGAATGACCGCGGCAGCCTGGTCGACGGCTTCATCCAGTCGATGATTTTGGCGACCGTGGGACTGGTGATCGGCGTGGATCCGGATGAGTTCGCCTGGCTGATGCTGATCGGCGAACTGGTGCAGAACCTCTCGCATGCAAACGTGCGGCTCGGCTTCGGTCGCGTGTTCGACCGCGTCTTCGTGGCACCGAAGTTCCATCGCCTGCACCACATGCTGGTCGACCCCGACCGGCCGGGCCTGCACAACTGCAACTACGGCCAGGTGCTGTCGATCTGGGACGTGCTGTTCGGCACCGCGCTCTATGGCGAGCCGCCACGACCGACCGGCGTGGGTGATCCACTGGTCGATGCGGACAACAACCACGGCCTGATCGGCCTGCACTGGGTCGCGCTGAAGCGCTTCTGGGGTGCGGTGCGCTGCATCGAAGGCTGGCGGCCGGGTGAGGTGGCATTCGGCGAAGGCTATCGACCGATTCCGGTCAGCCAGCTGGATCTGCATGCGTTTGAGCATCAGCCGGCCGAAGCAGACGGCGAGCCGAACCCACCGGGCAGCCATACGTCGACCGAGGCGGCGCCTGGCTAACCCGCTACACCGCCGGTTCACGGAATGAGTGCGCCGCGACCCTCGCAGGGCGGACATTCTCCCCGGCTCTTGGATGGCTCGGGGAGTGGAGCGGCGGGCAGTGCCCGCCCTACGCCGCGCTGCCCCAGGGCAAAGCCTGCAGATCCACGTTGCCGCCGGTCAGCACCACGCCGACGCGCTTGCCGGCAAAGCGCTGCGGCTGTTTGAGGATCGCCGCCAGCGCGGTGGCGCTGGACACTTCCACCACCTGCTTCAACTCCGACCACAGCAGCTGCATCGCGGCGATGATTTCGGCGTCACTGACCGTGATGACCTCGACGCGATGGGCGCGCAGCGCGTCGAGGTTGCGTTCGCCGATCAGCGCACGCAGGCCGTCACAAACGGTCTCCGGCACCACGGTGGTGATCCGCCGGCCATGCGCCAGTGATTGCGCCGCATCGTCGGCACCGAGCGGTTCGGCGCCGAACAGCGCCAGCGTCGGAACGAGACCATGCGCGGCAATCGCCACGCCGCTGGCGAGGCCGCCCCCGCCCACCGGCGTGATCAGCGCCTCCAGTGCGGGTACTTGCTGCAGCAGTTCCAGCGCGATGGTGCCCTGACCGGCCATCACCCGCGTGTCGGCATACGGATGAACCAGCTCGGCCCCGCTCTCGCGCTGCACTTCGGCGCACTTCGCTTCGCGTGCGGCCTGGGTCGCGGCGCAGCGATGCAGGATAGCGCCGGCGCGCTCGATCGCCTCGAGCTTGGCGCGCACCGCACCCTCGGGCACCACCACGTGGGCCTTGATGCCGCGAGTGGCGGCGGCCAGTGCCAGCGCGTTGCCGTGGTTGCCGGAGGAATGGGTGACCACACCGTGCGCCGCCTGCTCGTCGCTGAGCGACCACACCGCGTTGCAGGCACCGCGGAATTTGAACGCGCCACCGTACTGCAGGTTTTCGCACTTGAAGTGCAGTTCGGCGCCGGTCAGCGCGTCGATTGCTGCACTGCGCAGTATTGGGGTGATGCGTGCATGTGGCGCGATGCGCGCGGCGGCGTCGCGAATGTCGTCGAAACCGGGCAAGGCATCCTTCACGATTCGATCTCCACGCCACAACGGAAATGCCGCTGGGCGCCGGGCTCCAGGTGGATCGCCTCGGCACATTCGGGTCGGTTGAACGCGTCAGCCATGCACTCCATCGGCTCCAGCGCGACGGCACGGCGGGCATCGCGACTGATCGTGTCGCCGGTGAACGCATGCATCACGCCGCGCTCCTGCCAGACGGCGATGGCAAAGCCGCTGACCGGATCATGCAAGCGGGTGCGGATACGGCCATCCACCTCGACATCCAGATCGGTGTAGCCCTGATCCAGGATGCTGTCGGCGATGCGGCGCGGCTCGCGGAAGTCCAGCGCCGGCGCGTCGTCCAGCGGCACGTAAGCCTCCGCGCCAGCCAGCGCGATCAGGTCGGCGCCGGTGCGGATCAGGGTCTGCGCGGGGATCTGCAGTTGCCAGCCATCGACCTCGCCGTCAGCCACGCGGAAGTACGGATGCCAGCCGAAGAAACACGGCGCGGCACTGTCGCCGACGTTCGTCATGCAGGCATCCAGACTGAGGCCGGTGGCGTCCAGGGTGAACGTCAGCGCCAGGTCGATGGCATGCGGATAGCCCGGTCGCGGACGGATCGCGTCCGTCGTCAAAACGACCTGGGCGGCGGCACCATCGGCGGTCAGGCTGGCGATCGCGAAGTCGGCATCACGCACGAAGCCGTGCCGGCTGGCGCGGTCCGTGCCGGTGACGCCCGGGTCGAGATCCTGCGACTGACCGTCGAACGTGTAGCGTGCGTCGGCCACGCGCCCGGCAAACGGCACCATGATGGCGAACCGCGACCCCGGCCGGGCCTTGATCTCGGCCGCATCGCGATGGCCGTCGGCGAGGTCGCGCGTGGCGCCCGCATAAACGGTTTCGAAGCTCAGCAGCGCCGCGCCGTGCAGGGCAAGGCGGACGCGTCGACCGCTGAGCGCGTCTGCCAGCACCACGATGTCCTGCTCGCCGAGGTGATCGCGCCCGGCCGTGTATCGCGTTGCATTCATGGGGTTTTCCTGCCGTTGAACCACCCCATGTTAACCTGATCATTCCCCAGCCCCATCGTTCTTTCCCATGCATGCACTCCCCGAACAGGCCGCCCCGGCACTGATCCGTCTTCGCGACTACCGCGCCCCGGCGTGGCGCGTGGAAACGGTTGAACTGGACTTCGATCTCGGCATCGACGCCACCGAATTGTGCGCACGACTGCACCTGCGCCGCGACGCCGCGCAGGATGAGCCGCTGCGCCTGGATGGTGAAAACCTCCAGCTGCTGTCGATCAGCCTGGACGGCCGACAGTTGCCCGCCACCGCCTACCGCTACGCCGGCAACGTGCTGGAAGTGGATGGTGCACGCGATGGCAGCGTGCTGGAAACGCGGGTGCGGCTGCGCCCGGCAGCGAACACCGCGCTGGAAGGCCTGTATCTTTCCGGCCCGCACGAAACCGGCTTTCTGCTGACCCAGTGCGAGGCCGAAGGGTTTCGCCACATCACGTTCTTCCCCGACCGTCCGGACGTGCTGTCCAGCTACACGGTGACCCTGCGCGCCGACCGGGCGCGCTTCCCGGTGCTGCTGGCCGGCGGCAATCCGGATGGCATGGGCGAACTGGAGGGCGGTCGCCACTGGGCGCGTTTCGTCGATCCACACCCGAAGCCGAGCTACTTGTTCGCGCTGGTTGCCGGGCGACTGGAAGTGATCGAGCGTGATTACGTCACCGCCGACGGCCGGACGGTACAGCTGAAGATCTGGGCCGAGGCCGACGCAATCGATCGCTGTGATTACGCGATGGATGCGCTGGAGCGCTCGATGCGCTGGGACGAGCAGGCCTACGGCCGCAACTACGACCTGGACGTGTTTCACGTGGTCGCCACCCATGATTTCAACATGGGCGCGATGGAGAACAAGGGTCTCAACATCTTCAACGCGAAGTGCCTGCTGGCCGCGCCGGACTCCACCACCGACGAGGAATATCGCCACGTCGAAGCCGTGGTGGCGCACGAGTACTTCCACAACTGGAGCGGCAACCGCGTCACCTGCCGCGACTGGTTCCAGCTGAGCCTGAAGGAAGGCTTGACCGTGTTCCGCGAGCAGAGTTTCTCGGCCGACATGAATTCGGCGCCGCTGAAACGGATCGAGGACGTGGCGCTGCTGCGCCGCGCCCAGTTCCCCGAGGACGCCGGCCCGCTGGCGCATCCGGTGCGCCCGGCGCAGTACAGCGAGATCAACAACTTCTATACCGCCACCGTGTACGAGAAAGGCGCCGAGCTGGTGCGCATGCTGGCCGGCGCGCTGGGTCCTGACGGCTTCCGTCGCGGCATGGACCGCTATTTCGAACACAACGACGGCCGCGCCGCGACTCTGGAAGATTTCCTCGGGGCACTGGGCGAGGCCAACCAGACCGACCTGATGCCGTACCTGGCCTGGTACGGCCAGCCCGGCACGCCGCGGCTGAAGGCGCATGGTCATTACGACGCCGAGCGGCAGACGTACACGCTGGCGCTGGCGCAGCACGCGCCTGCCGTGGCCGGCGTCGACGCCCGTCCGGCCTTGCCGATCCCGGTCAAACTGGCCCTGTTCGACCAGGGCGGCAACATGCTGCCCTTGCATCTGGAGGGCCAGACGTCTGCCGGTGCCACCGAGCTGGTCGTGGTGTTGAACCAGGCCGAGCAGGCGTTTGTCTTCACCGGCGTCGTCGCGCCACCGGTACCGTCGCTGCTGCGCGGCTTCTCCGCCCCGGTGGTGCTGGAGTGCGATTACAGCCCTGCCGACCTGGCGCTGCTGCTGGCCCATGATGTGGACGGCTTCAATCGATGGGAGGCCGGCCAGCAACTGGCTGCGCGCGCCTACGAGGATCTGCGTGACGACACCTCCGAAAGCGCCTTGCGGGCCTGGACGGAAGCGCTGGCCGGTCTGTTCGACAACGCCGCCATCGACGATGCCTTGCTGGCTGACCTGTTGACCCCGCCCGGCGAAATCGAGCTGGCCGAGCGCGAGTCCGCAATTGATCCCGAACACATCCACCAGCTGCGCCAGACCCTGCAACAGCGACTCGCCAGCCGGATCGGCGCGGCAGCACTGGGCAAGCGGTACGCGGCGCTGGCAGCAGAAACCTCGATCGCACTGGATGCGGCCAGCCAGGCCCGCCGGCGCCTGAAACGTCGCGTGCTGGAGTTGCTGGCCCTGCTTGATCACGAGCAGGCGTGGGCACTGGCTGAACGGCAGGTCCGCGACGCACCGGGCATGACCGACCGCCTCGCGGCGTTGTCGGTGCTGGTTCGCACGGGCGCGCCGCAGGCGGCAACCGCGCTGGACATGTTCCGCCAGCGCCATGCCGACAACGCCCTGGCGCTGGACAAGTGGTTTTCGGTGCAGGCACAGCTGCCGGGCGAAGCCGCGCTGGAACGCGTGCAGAGGCTGGAAGAAGATCCGTCGTTCACGCTGAAGAACCCGAATCGGGTGCAGGCCTTGCTGGGTGCTTTCGTGCGCAACAACCCCAGCGGTTTCCATCGCGTGGATGGTGCGGGCTATCGCTTTCTGGCCGAACGACTGGTGGCGCTGGATGCGCTCAATCCGCAGGTCGCGGCACGGCTGGCCACCGCGTTCAACGGCTGGCAGCGGCTGGAGTCACGGCGTCGCGAAGCGGCGCGCGGGGTGATCGAGAAACTGGCGGCTCACCGCGGGCTTTCGCGCAATCTGGCCGAAATCATCGGCAGCGTGTTGAATCACTGACGGTCAACGGCGCAGCACGCGACGGCCCGTCCAGGAAGATCGCCTGCAGTGCGTGGTGACAGCGCCACGCACTTGGGCGAAAGGGCTCATTCAAACTGCCAGGTGATCAAGCGCATCAAGCAGGCTCTGCATGCGCGATTCCAGGTCGGGCAACGCGTCATGCTCAATGTCATTGCACTCGTACAGGCCGTCGATATCCATCTCGACCTGACCCAGCTCGACCAGCAGGTCATGATGCGGATAGACGGGTTGGAAGTCGAAGCTCATGTCCATGACGTACCCCTTTGTGGTTGGTGGTCAAGGAATGCAATCGACATGCCATATGCGAACTGGATCACACTTTCTTCCGGATCCACATCACGCGACTGACGCTGCGCGTCATCAGCTGCCGCGATCCGACACAAAATTCGTTTTCAGTCACCCTTTGTTCACGCGAATTCAGTAAATATCGGCTTGCAGTTGGGGGCAACACGCACTCTCATCCGCCAGCAAGTTTCCGGTTTCTGGCGTTCGGCAATACGGTCATCCTGGATTCCCCCTGTTCCTGAGACCGCCGAGCGCCAGATCTATAAGCACGAGGCCCCGCGGCCAACAGCCGCGGGGCCTCGTCATTTGGGGCTTTCGGCGACCGCAGCTGTTTCCGGTCGCGCAAAAGACGACGGCACCCCGAAGGGTGCCGTCTTGCTTCCTTTCCCGGTACGCGATCGAACCCCTGTCCGTTCGATCTCGGCGCGCGTGGTCGCGCAGCGTCTGCCCAGCAAAGTGCTGACCGTACGAAGCAGGAAGCGTGCCAAAATGGCACGTCCGCTCACAAGCCGTTGATGGCGCTACCATGTCGCCCCGTTTCGTCACTTTTTGCACGCGCAGGTCAGTTTGATGCACCACCCGACCCATTACGACGTCATCGTGATCGGTGGCGGCCACGCCGGCACCGAAGCCGCGCTGGCCGCCGCCCGCACGGGCGCGCGCACCCTGCTGCTCAGCCACAACATCGAGACGATCGGCCAGATGAGCTGCAACCCCGCCATCGGCGGCATCGGCAAAGGGCATCTGGTGAAGGAGATCGACGCACTGGGTGGCGCGATGGCGCATGCGGCCGACCGCGCCGGTATCCAGTGGCGCACGCTGAACGCCTCGAAGGGCCCCGCCGTCCGCGCCACCCGCTGCCAGGCCGATCGCGGGCTGTACAAGGCGGCGATCCGCCATATCGTGGAAACCCAGCCGAATCTCGAACTGTTCCAGCAGGCGGTGGACGACCTGATCATCGAGGGTGGCCGCGTCACCGGCGTGGTTACCCAGATGGGGCTGTCGTTCAGCGCGCGCAGCGTGGTGTTGACCGCCGGCACCTTTCTCGCCGGCAAGATCCACATCGGGCAGGCGCAATACGCCGGCGGCCGCGCGGGCGACCCGCCGGCCAGCACGCTGGCGCAAAAGCTGCGCGAACTGCCGGTGGCCGCCGACCGACTGAAGACCGGCACGCCGCCGCGCATCGACCTGCGCAGCATCGACTTCAACGGCCTCGACGAACAGCCCGGCGACACGCCGACACCGGTGTTCTCCTACCTGGGCTCGCGCGCCGAGCATCCACGCCAGGTCAGCTGCTGGATCACACACACGTCGGAACGCACGCACGAAATCATTCGCGGCGCGCTCGATCGCTCGCCGCTGTACACCGGCCAGATCGAAGGCGTCGGCCCGCGCTACTGCCCCTCGATCGAGGACAAGGTGGTGCGCTTCGCGGAGAAGAACTCACACCAGATCTTCATCGAGCCGGAAGGCCTGGACACCTTCGAGATCTATCCGAACGGCATCTCCACCTCGCTGCCCTACGACGTGCAACTGGCGCTGGTGCAGTCGATCAAGGGCTTCGAGCATGCGCACATCACCCGCCCCGGCTACGCCATCGAGTACGACTACTTCGACCCGCGCGGACTGAACCCGTGGCTGGAAACCAAGGCGATCCCCGGCCTGTATTTCGCGGGCCAGATCAATGGCACCACAGGTTATGAGGAGGCCGGTGCACAGGGCCTGATCGCCGGCCTCAACGCCGCGCTCGCGGTGCAGGGCAAGGCGCCGTGGTACCCGCGCCGCGATGAAGCCTATATCGGCGTGCTGATCGACGACCTCACCAGCAATGGCACGATCGAGCCGTACCGCATGTTCACCTCGCGTGCCGAATACCGGCTGCATTTGCGCGAGGACAATGCCGACCTGCGCCTGACCGAACAGGGTTTCGAGTTGGGTGTGGTGCCGCAGGCGCGCTTCGATGCGCTGCGTACAAAACGCGAGGCGGTGGAACGCGAACTGCAGCGGCTGGGTTCGGTGTGGATATCGCCAACGAATGCCCTGGGTGCGGCCGTGCAGCGGCAACTGGGTATCGCGGTCAGTCGCGAAACCAGCGCTACCGACCTGCTGCGCCGACCCGAACTCGACTACGCCCGGCTGACCGCAGTCGCCGAGCTCGGCCCGGCCGTAAGCGCCGAAGACGTCGCCGCGCAAGTCGAGGTGCAGGTGAAGTACGCCGGTTATCTCGAGCGCCAGCGCGAGGACATCGAGCGCCAGCGTCGCCAGGAACACCTGCCGATCCCTGTCGACTTCGATTACGACAAGGTGCGTGGCCTTTCCGCCGAAGTGCTGCTGAAGCTCAAGCGCTCGTTGCCGGCAACCGTCGGCCAGGCGGCACGCGTCAGCGGTGTGACGCCCGCGGCGATTTCGCTGCTGCTGGTGCACTTGAAGCGTCGCGCCGCCTGAGCTTGCGGCGAGCGCGCACTCTCATGGCATCATGCCCACTTTGACCAACCCGGGGAGTGCGCAATGGAAATCTGGATCGGCCGCGACGGTGAACGACATGGCCCCTACAAGGAAGAAGACGTGCGCGAATGGCTGCGCAGCGGCCAGGTCAGCTCGGCCGATCTGGCCTGGTACGAAGGCCTCGCCGACTGGCAGCCGCTGTCTGTGCTGTTCCCCGACGCGGTAAACACCACGCCGCCGCCCGCCGGGAACGGCAGCAACCCCTATTCGGCGCCCAGCGCACCGCTGTTGCCGCAGACCACCGCGGCCGCGCTGGAGGACTATGCCGGCTTCTGGAAACGCGTCGCCGCCTACATCCTCGACGCGATCATTCTGTATCTCCCGCAAAAGCTGATCGAGAATGCTTTCGGGGGCGCCGCCGCCAAGGCGACACTGGAGCAGGCCATGAAGGACAACGTCGGCAACACCGACGCGATGATGGCCGCCAACATGCATTACTACTCCGTGATGGGCCCGGCCATGCTGGTGATCCTGGTGATGGCCGTGCTCTATTTCGCGATCTGCGAAAGCTCGGCCTGGCAGGGTACCGTGGGCAAGTTGGCGCTGGGCATTCGCGTCACCGACATGAACGGTAACCGGATCAGCTTCCCGCGCGCCATCGGCCGCTACTTCGCCAAGATCCTCAGCACCATCATCATCTTCATCGGCTTCCTGATGGTGGCCTGGACCCAGCGCAAACAGGGGCTGCATGACCTGATCTGCGGCACCCTGGTGTTGAATGGTCGCGCCAGCGAATTCAAGTCGCAGCCGTCCGCGACCGGGAAGAACAACTCGTTCAGCGCCTGAATCGGCGGCGCGTCACAAGACCCAGCGGCGCCGCGGCCTGATCGCGGCGCCGCTTTCGTTTTGGACACGGCGCCGCCTATGCCACTTGTTATCATCGACGACCTGCTCCGTTCACCCGGCGCCACGCGCCGTTGCAAGGAATTCAAAGCCGCTCATGCAAAGCATCGAACAACGCATCGCCACCGATATCGCCGCCAGCACCGCGCAGGTGCGCGCTGCGGTGGACCTGCTGGACGGCGGCGCCACCGTGCCGTTCATCGCGCGCTACCGCAAGGAGATCACCGGCGGTCTCGACGACACCCAGTTGCGCCTGCTGGAAGAGCGCCTGCGCTACCTGCGCGAACTGGAAGAACGCCGCGCGGCGATCCTCGCCAGCGTGGAAGAGCAAGGCAAGCTCGACGATGCCCTGAAAGCCGACCTGCTGGCCGCCGATACCAAGGCGCGACTGGAAGATCTGTACCTGCCGTTCAAGCCCAAGCGCCGCACCAAGGCGCAGATCGCCCGCGAAGCCGGACTGGAACCGCTCGCGCTGGGCCTACGCGACGATCCCACGCTGACCCCGGAGGCTTTCGCCGAAACCTTCGTGGACGCAGAGAAAGGCGTGACCGACATCCGCGCGGCGCTGGATGGGGCACGCGCGATCCTGATGGAATCGATCGCCGAAGACGCCCACCTGGTCGGCGAACTGCGCGACTGGTTGTGGGCGCAGGGCCAGATCCGCGCCAAGGTGGTCGAAGGCAAGGAGAACGAAGGCGCGAAGTTCCGCGATTATTTCGACCACGTCGAACCGATCGGCAAGATCCCTTCGCACCGCCTGCTGGCGCTGATGCGCGCGCGCAACGAAGGCGTGATCGAACTCGAGCTTGCCCCCGCCGCCGACAGCGAGCAGGGCCACGCCGAAGGCGAGGGCCGCGTCGCCGCGCATGCCGCTATCCACAACCGTGGCCGCGCCGCCGATGCATGGCTGCGCGAAACCGTGCGACTGACCTGGCGCGTGAAGCTGCACCTGCACCTCACCCTCGACCTGTTCGGCCGCGTGCGCGAAGGCGCCGAGGACGAAGCCATCCGCGTGTTCGGCGACAACCTGAAAGACCTGATGCTGGCCGCACCGGCTGGCGCGAAGACCGTGATGGGTCTGGATCCCGGCATCCGCACCGGCTGCAAGGTCGCCGTGGTCGACGCCACCGGCAAGGTGCTCGCAACGGACGTGATCTACCCGCTGGAACCGAAGCGACAGTGGAACGAGTCGCTGGCGTCACTCGCACGGCTGTGCAAACAGCATCATGTCGACCTGATCTCGATCGGCAACGGCACCGGTTCGCGCGAAACCGACAAGCTGGCCGGCGAACTGATCAGGGGCCTGTCCAAGGCGGACGCCTCGCACACCATCGCCAAGATCGTGGTCAGCGAAGCGGGCGCTTCGGTCTACTCGGCGTCCGAAACGGCGGCGAAGGAATTCCCGAACCTGGACGTGACCCTGCGCGGCGCCGTCTCGATCGCGCGTCGCCTGCAGGATCCGCTGGCCGAACTGGTGAAGATCGAACCCAAGGCGATCGGCGTGGGCCAGTACCAGCACGACGTGAACCAGATCAAGCTGGCGCGTGCGCTGGACGCCCGCGTGGAGGACTGCGTCAACGCCGTCGGCGTGGACGTCAACACCGCGTCTGCCGCGCTGCTTTCCCGCGTGGCCGGCCTCAGCGCCAGCGTTGCCGAGAATGTGGTCAAGCATCGCGATGAGAACGGCCCGTTCGCCAATCGCAAGTCGCTGCTGAAAGTGCCACGACTGGGTGACAAGGCGTTCGAGCAGTGCGCCGGCTTCCTGCGCGTGCCCGCCGGCGACAACCCGCTGGACGCCAGCTCGGTGCATCCGGAAGCGTATCCGGTGGTCGAGCGGATCATCGCCCAGTGCGGCCGCGAAGTGCGCAACATCATTGGCGACACCGGCTTCCTGCGCGGCCTGAAGGCCGAGCAGTTCACCGACGAGAAGTTCGGCGTGCCGACCGTGCGCGACATCCTCAAGGAACTGGAGAAGCCCGGCCGCGACCCGCGTCCGGAATTCGTCGCGCCCACCTTCGCCGAAGGCGTCGAGGACGTGAAGGACCTCAAGCCCGGCATGATCCTCGAAGGCCGCGTCACCAACGTGGCGGCATTCGGCGCGTTCGTCGACATCGGCGTGCACCAGGACGGACTGGTTCACGTCTCCGCGCTGTCGCACACCTTCGTCAAGGATCCGCGCGACGCGGTGAAGGCCGGCGACATCGTCAAGGTGAAAGTGATGGAGGTCGACCTGCCGCGCCAGCGCATCGGGCTCAGCATGCGGCTGGACGACGAACCGGGGCAGACCCGCCGTGCGGGAAACGCCGAGCAGGGCGCGCGCGGCGTCCGGGACAGTCGCGGGGCGCGAGCGGGTGGGTCGGCGCCAAAGCCCGTGGAGGCACCGCTCAACAGCGCCTTCGCCGACGCACTGAACCGTGCGCGAAAGCGCTGAACCTTCGTTCGTGCGGCTCGCCATGCAATGCAGCATGCGCTTCCGTATGGATTGGACTAACGTAACAAAGCAATAACAAAATCATTCGCCCAGGAGCCCTTCCCATGCCGCGTACCCGCCACCTCGCCGGTGCCATCACTGCCGCGCTGCTGTTCAGCACCGGCGCGACGGCCGCCACCACCCAGTTCAGCAACGTGATCGTCTTCGGCGACAGCCTCAGCGACAACGGCAACATATCGCTGGCTACCGCACCGGGTATCCAGCCACCGCTGCGCTTCACCACCAATCCCGGGACCACGGCGGCAGAAAACGTCGCGGCGAAGCTCGGCTTCGCCCTGAAGCCCTCGGTAGCGGGAGGCACCGATTACGCCTGGGGCGGCGCCGGCTTCGTCAACAACGTGGCAGCGGTTCCGACCATTCCGCAGCAACTGCAGATGTATCTCGGCTCGACAGGCGGCAAGGCGGATTCCCGAGCCCTGTATCAGGTCTGGGGCGGCGCCAATGACGTCTTCTATCTGACCGGGGGGGCGCTCACCGACCAGAATGCGATCGCCGCGGGTACGGCCACTGCCGCGCAGACCGAACTGGGCGTGCTGGCCGGCCTGCAATCGGCGGGCGCCAGGTACGTGCTGGTCTACAACTTGCCGGACCTTGGCAAGACACCCTCGGCGGCAGCTGGCGGTGCCGCCGCCCAGGCTGGCGCCACGCAGCTCGCGGTGCTGTACAACAGCGTGCTGGACAGCGGCCTGAAGCAACTCAGCAACAGCGGTCTCAACGTGATTCCGGTGAACACCTTCGCCGTGCTCAACGAAGTGATCGCCAACCCGTCCGCTTACGGCTTCAGCAATGTCACCGCGCCGGCGTGCGGCGCGGGCTCCAGCTCGGTTCAATGCGGTCCGGCTGGCGCGGGGCTTCCCTTCAGCTATGCCCCCGGTACTGACCAGACTTACCTGTTTGCCGATGGCGTGCATCCGACGACCGCTGCGCACGCGATGCTCAGCCAGTACGTGATGTCGATCATCGAGGCGCCTGCGCAGGTCTCCCTGCTCGGCGAAGCCCCGCTCGCCTCTAGCGCGGTGCAAACCCGAACGATACGCAAACAAATGCTGGATGACAGCACCGGCGGACAGACCCGTACCTTCGTCAATATCGACTACGGCATCCAGCGCTTCAAGGCTGGCAATGGCGCGCCACGAACCAACAGCGGCAACTTCAACCTGACCCTTGGCGTGGATGCGCACGCGACCGACCAGGTCTCGGCCGGTGTCGCTCTGGGTGTCGGCCAGAGCAATGCCAACGTCACGGGCGGCGGTGGCTACAAGCTGCAGGACATCAGTGCGCTGGGCTACCTCACCTATCACGTGGGCGGGGGTTATGTGGGCGGCTATGCCAACTTTGGCCAGTCCAACTTCAAGGACATCGACCGTCGCATCTACCTGGGCGCGGCGCAGCGCACCGAAAGCGGCAAGGCCGACGGCTCGCATCTGGGTGGAGGAATCACCGGTGGCTGGTGGTTCAACCTCGACAGCTTGCGCACCGGGCCATTCGCCACGGTGGAATGGCAGACGGTGAAGGTCAACGGATACAGCGAAAACGGCCAGGACAGCACGGCCATGTGGTTCGGCCGGCAGCAGCGCGATGCCCTGGTAAGCACCCTGGGCTGGCGCCTGCAGGGCGACTGGAACGTGGGCAACACCGTGCTTTCGCCATACGCCGAATTGGCATGGAACCGGGACAGCAAGGCCGACGCGCGCATGATCAGCGCCGGCCTGAACAGCATGAGCGGCAAGTTCGAGATGGCCGGTTTCGTGCCGGACAAGAGCTGGGGCACGGCCGACCTTGGGGTGTCGGCGCGACTGACACCCAACATGATCAGCTGGTTCGGCTACAGCGGCCGCCTCAGCGACCACAGCCAGAAATACAACAGCTTCAACATGGGCTTCAAGGTCATGTTCTGAGCGTTTCGCAAGACAACAAAAAAGCCGCCGGCAAAACCGGCGGCTTTTTTTTGGACGTCCGGACGGCTTACTTGTTCTTGCCGCCGGTGGCGATGCTGAGGATCGACACGGCGTCCTTTTTCATGGACGCTGCGGTGGCATCATCCAGCGGCTGCACGTCGGAACCGGCCTGATGCTGCTTCAGCACCAGCGTGCCGTCCTCGCTCCAGCCGGCGCGATCGGTTGCGCTGGGCTTGCCGTCACGGCTTGACTTGGTTTCCTGCACGATCACCCACGGCTTGCCGTCCTTGTAGGCGTAATCGGTGCTGGTGTAGCCCTTGTCACCGTAATCGACTTCCTCGCGGATGTACTTCACTTCGCCGGCCTGGCGGAACAGCTGCCAGCCACGCGAGTCGTCCTTTTCCAGCTTGGTGCCATGGCTGATCTTCATGCCACCGATCTGCGCCTTCACGTCGCCGAATTCCGCCAGGAGCTTCTCGGCCGGCGTCTGTTCGGACTGCAGCTGGATCGCCACCGCGTCATTGTTGCTGCCCTTGGCCAGCACCGGCGCCTGGATCGGCATGGTGTACTGGCGCTCGCCATCGGTGATGGTGGCCTGGATCACGTACAGGTCGTTCGGTTTGACGTCGGCCGGGTTGAAGCCGAGCGTGAACGACTGCGGGAACGTACCGGCCGGAGAGGTCTTGCTGGCCAGCGGCGCCGAGCCCACGGCAGTGGAGGACACGTCGACCAGGTTCAGAACCAGGGTGGCCTTGTCCGAAGGTGCCGGCGAGCCGGCGCGCAGCGAAATCGTTCCGCTCACCTGGCTCGGCACCTTGGCAGCGACACCGGCACTGTTGGCAGAGGCGGGCGAGGAGGAATCCGCCTGCTGGGACGAATTGGAAGCGTTGTTGCAGCCAGCCAGGGCCAGCGCAGCAATCGACATCAGCGACAAAACCGTCTTGCGCATCGGGAAAACCTCTTCAAGCGTTGAATCTGGCACGTGTCCGTTCGGGCGCGTGGCGCCGCGACTTTTACGCGGGGGAAGTTCCAAGCATAGCTCAAAAGATGCGACCCCGAAAAGTCAATCCATCCAATGACCTACCATGCGCCCGCGTACAGACGGCCGAATCAGCCGCGATGAAGTGCGCGATGCGCGATATCCCGACGGCAGAAACCGCCTTCGTAGTGGATCGCGCCGACCGTGGCATAGGCACTTTCCCGCGCCGCGCCAATGTCGGCGCCCAGCGCGCACACCGTGAGCACGCGCCCACCGGCGGTGACCACCCGCTCATCCGCGTCGAGGCGGGTGCCGGCATGGAACACCTTCACATCGACGCGTTCCTGCGCGTCCAGCCCGCTGATCACATCACCCAGGCGCACGCGCGCCGGATAGCCGCCCGCGGCCATCACCACGCCAATCGCCGGACGCGCATCCCAGCGCGCCGAGGTCTGCGCCAGCCGTCCGTCCAGCGCCGCGTCGACCAGGTCCACCAGATCGGATTTCAGCCGCATCATGATCGGCTGGGTTTCCGGATCACCCAGACGCGCGTTGAACTCGATCACCTTGGGCGCACCCTGCTTGTCGATCATCAACCCCGCATACAGGAAGCCGATGAAGGGCGCGCCCTCCGCCGCCATGCCGCGCAGGGTGGGCTCGATCACTTCCCTGAGGATGCGTTGCTCGACTTCGGCGGTGACCACCGGCGCGGGCGAATACGCGCCCATGCCGCCGGTGTTGGGACCGAGGTCGCCTTCGTCCCGGCGCTTGTGATCCTGGCTGGAGGCCATCGGCAGCGCGTGACTGCCGTCGCTCATGACGATGTAGCTGGCTTCCTCGCCTTCCAGGAATTCTTCGATCACCACCCGCGCGGACGCATCGCCAAAGCTGTGCGCGCCGAGCATGTCGTGCAAGGCCAACTCGGCATCGGCGAGGGTCAGTGCCACCACCACGCCCTTGCCGGCGGCCAGGCCATCGGCCTTGATCACGATCGGCGCACCTTGTTTGCGCACGTACGCCAGCGCCGGATTCAGCTCGGTGAACACCGCGTAGTGGGCGGTGGGAATGTTGTGTCGCTGCAGGAAATCCTTGGCGAACGCCTTGGAGCCTTCAAGCTGAGCGGCGATCGCTCGCGGTCCGAAGATGCGCAGTCCGGCCGCACGAAATTTGTCGACCACACCGGCAACCAGCGGCACCTCGGGGCCGACCACCGTCAGTCCGACCTTTTCGCGTTTGGCCAGCTGCAGCAGACCGTCGATGTCGCCCACGGCGACGTCGCCATTTCGCACGCCCGCTTCACGCGCCGTGCCGGCGTTGCCGGGGGCGACGATCACCTCGTCGACCTGCGTCGACTGCCTGAGCTTCCACGCCAGCGCGTGTTCGCGCCCGCCGCCACCGATCACCAGAACCTTCATGCCTGCACTCCCGCGCGCCACACGACGCCGCTGCGCATTGTAGCGGCAGCGCCGTGCGGCGCGAGGATGCGGTCAGTCACGCATGCGCAGCAGTTCCAGCAAGGCGGCGCGCGGCAGCTTTCCGGTTTCGTTGCGCGGCAGGGCCGGGACCAGCTTCAGCGGACGCGGCAGGAACAAGGGATCGATGGCGCGACGCAAGGCATCCAGAATCGCGTGTTCGTCCAGACCCGGCGCCACCACTACCGCGGCGATCCGGTGCACCCCGAGCGCGTCACCGTCACCATGCTGGAACACGATGCCATCACGCACGCCGGGAATGGCCAGCAGGCGACGGGTGAGGTCGGCCAGCGACGCACGCTTGCCGGCGATTTCCAGCATGTCGGCATGCCGCCCGCACAGACGAAAGCGGCGGCCATCACGGGACAGGCTGACGATGTCGGCCAGGGTCACGGGCACATCCAGTTGTGGCGCCTCGATGGCCGTGCCGTCCGGCTGCGGGTGCAAAACCACGCCGTCATACAGCGACCAGTCCTCATCCGCCGTCGGACGACGGCTGGCGAAGACACAGGTTTCAGTGGACCCGAACACCTCCAGCAGCGGTGCTCCGAAGCGCTGTTCCGCCGCCTGCGCCAACGCCACCGGCAGCGGCGCCGTGGCCGAGACCATCGCCGCGATCGGCGGCAAGGCGATGCCGGACTCGATCAGTGTGCGCAGGTGCACCGGCGTGGTCACCAGCACCCGCGGTTCCGGCACGACAGCCAGCGCCGCGGCCACGTCACCCGGGAAAAACGGGCGCCCGGTGTGTACACCCACATTGCCGAGCAACGGCAACAACACCGACATCTCCATGCCGTACATGTGTTGCGGCGGCACCGTGGCGACCACATGAAAGCGCTCGCCCACCGTGGCATGCAGCCGCGCCACATTGCCCGCGTTGCTGGCATGGAAGCTGCCCCAGCTCTTGGCGTTCGCGCTGGGCACGCCGGTGGAGCCGGAGGTGTAACCGATCGCCACGATCTGGTCGGCGGGAATCGCAGGCCAGCTGGCATCGGCGACAAGGGGCTGCCGCTCGTCCAGCGATGGCAGCAGGCGATAGCCGGGCGGCGGCGGATCAAGCCGCTGCTCGCCCAAGGCGTAACAGCCCGGGTGCGCCCGCATCACCTCGTCCACCGCCTGGGGTGCGCGTGACGAAGGCAACAGATTGATCTGGCCGCGCAAGACGACCGCACAGAAAGCGACCAGGAAGGCGTAGCGGTCCTCGCAAAGATTCACGGCAGCCGTGGCATTCGGCAGGGTTGAGGCTACCGCGTGGACGTCGGCCAGAAAGTGCGCGGCGCTGACCGCCTCGCCATGACGCCACGCCAGTATCCGAGCCGGCTCAGCAGCCTCGAGCAGAGGCAGCAGCGGCGGGATCTCCTGCTGGCACGGGTCGTAGACGATAACCAAATGTTGTCTCCTGATTCTCGATGCGTGGCAAGCGGCAGCATTGCGCCGTCATGTGAACGGCAGCGTGAACGCCATCCCCAAGCTCCCCCCAAACCGCCCCATGCGCCCCATCCGCATGCGCCCGCTTTTTTCAGGCGCGAATGATAGCGCCCGACAGCGCATCGCGGATCACCGTGGGACTGAGCTGGCCGCCCAGCGGAGCGTCCAGCAGCCCATCCAGTGCGTCACCAAAATAATCCGCCACCACCTGCGCGCCCCGCGCCGGCGGCTGGCCATGCGGATTCGCGCTGGTCGACACCAGCGCGCCACCGAACGCGCGGCACAGCGCGGCGGCGGGTGCGTGCGCGGTGACCCGCAGCGCGATGCCGGCATGATGGCCCGCGACCCAGTCGGGCACGTCGGACGAACGGGGAAAGATCCAGGTATGCGGTCCCGGCCAGCTTGCACGCACTTGCTGCAGCACCGAATCCGGTACGGCGGCAAAGTCGATGTAGCGCTCGACCTGGGAAAAATCTGCCGCAATCAGCAGCACACCCTGGGTCGGCGGACGCTGCTTCAGCGCGAACAGCCGCTCGAAGGCAGCACGGTCGTGCGGATCGCAACCAAGACCGAACACGGCCTCGGTGGGGTAGGCCAGCACGCCGCCATCGCGTGGCACGGCGGCGGCGGCATCCAGCTCGGCAAGGGTGAAGCGTGCGAGCACTCAGACCTCGGCCGCGCCGGTGCCGGCTTTTTTCGCGGCGATTTTCTTGGTGGCGGCTTTCTTGGTGGCCGTCTTCTTCGCCGCGCTCTTCTTCGCCGTCGCCTTTTTCGCCGGCGCCTTCTTGGTGGCGACCTTCTTTACCGCGGCCTTCTTGGGAGCTGCCTTCTTCGCCGCGGCCTTCTTGGTCGCGGTCTTCTTGCCGAAACGGCCCGGCTTGCGTGCGGGCGCCGCGGCAAGCAGCTCGAGGCACTGCGCCTCGGTCAGCGTCTTCGGTTCCTGCTCCTTCGGGATGCGTGCATTTTTCTCGCCGTCGGTGATGTAGGCGCCGTAGCGGCCATTCAGCACCTGCACGCCATTGCCGAAATCGAGGATCAACCGGTTCGCCAGCATTTCCAGCTTTTCCTGCATCACCTGCAGGGCGCGCGGCAATTCGATGGTGTACGGATCGTCCTCCGGCTTCAGCGAGGCATACGTGCTGCCCTGTTTCACGAACGGCCCGAAGCGACCGATCGCCACGCTGACTTCGTCGCCGTTTTCCGCCTGGCCCAGCATGCGCGGCAGCTTGAACAGCTCCAGCGCTTCGGGCAGGGAAATGGTGTGCATGCTCTGGCCCGGACGCAGGGACGCAAACTGCAGTTTCTCGTCGCTGTCCTTGTCGCCAATGGCGGCGTAAGGCCCGAACCGGCCCAGCCGCACGAACACCGGCTTGCCGGTTTTCGGATCGACGCCCAATTCGCGCGCGCCAGTGGCTTCACTGCGGTCGACCGACTCGGCCTTCTCATCCACCTGTTGTTTGAACGGGATCCAGAAGCGCTCCATCAGCGGCACCCAGGCTTCCTCGCCGCGGCTCACCGCGTCCAGCTCGTCCTCGAGCTTGGCGGTGAAGTCGTAGTCGACGTACTGGGTGAAATGCTGGGTCAGGAACTTGCTGACCGCACGACCCACGTCGCTGGGCTTGAAGCGACGGCTGTCGAGGAACACGTATTCGCGGTTCTGCAGCACCTGGATGATGCTGGCATAGGTCGACGGGCGACCGATGCCGTGTTCTTCCAGCGCCTTGACCAGGCTCGCTTCGGAATAACGCGGCGGTGGCTCGGTGAAGTGCTGGTCGGCGGCGATCTCCTGCAGCGGTACCGCCTCGCCCTTCTCCATGCGCGGAAGACGCCGGCCTTCGTCGTCGTCCTCGGCCTTTTTCTGGTCGCTGCCCTCTTCGTAGACCGCAAGAAAGCCGGGGTCGACCACGGTGGTGCCGGTCGAACGAAACGAGGCATCGCCACCGGCAGCATGCGGAAGCGCAAACTCCACCGCCACGGTGTTCAAGGTGGCGTGGATCATCTGGCACGCGACCGTGCGCTTCCAGATCAATTCGTACAGCTTGCGCTGATCGTCGTTGAGGAACGCCGCCACGGACTTGGGCGTATGCATCGCCGAGGTCGGACGGATCGCCTCATGCGCTTCCTGCGCATTTTTCGACTTGGTCTTGTAGACCTGCGGCGCATCCGGCAGCGCCTGACCGCCGAAGTCGCGGGCAATCAGCTGGCGCAATTCGGCCAGCGCGTCTTCGCCCAGCATGGTCGAATCGGTACGCATGTAGGTGATCAGGCCGACATTGCCCTCGCTGCCCAATGCCACGCCTTCATACAACCCTTGCGCGACTTTCATCGTGCGGCTGGTGGTGAAGCCGAGTTTGCGGGCGGCCTCCTGCTGCAAGGTGGAGGTGGTGAACGGTGCGGCAGGGCGGCGCTTGCGTTCCTTCGAGCTGACTTCGCTGACGGTGAGCTGACCGCGGGCCGCCGCCTTCAATGCTTCTCGCGCGGCGTGCGCGTCAGTCTCGCTGGTCAGATCGAACTGCTCGAACTTCTTGCCGTTGAGCCGGGAAAGACGTGCGCTGAAATCCCCGTCGACATGCTTGAGCTGCGCTTCGATGGTCCAGTACTCGCGCGCCTTGAACGCCTCGATCTCTTCCTCGCGCTCGACGATCATGCGCAGCGCCGGCGACTGCACGCGGCCGGCGGAAAGGCCGCGCTGCACCTTGCGCCACAGCACCGGTGACAGATTGAAGCCGACCAGGTAGTCCAGCGCGCGGCGCGCCTGCTGTGCGTCGACCAGGTCATGCGACAACTGCCGCGGCGCAGCCACTGCCGCCTTGATCGCCTTCGGCGTGATCTCGGAAAACACCACCCGATGCAGCTGCTTGCCCTTGGTCAGGCCGCGCTCGCTCAGGATTTCGCTGATGTGCCAGCTGATTGCCTCGCCCTCGCGATCCAAGTCGGTCGCCAGATAGATGTCGTCGGCCAGCTTGGCGGCCTTGGCGATCGCCTCGACGTGCTTCTGGTTACGCTCGATCACCTCGTACGCCATCGTGAAACCGTGCTCGGTGTCGACGGCGCCTTCCTTCGGCTTCAGGTCACGCACATGACCGTAAGAGGCAAGAACCTGAAAATCCTTGCCGAGGTATTTGTTGATCGTCTTGGCCTTGGCCGGTGATTCGACGATGAGCAGGTTTTTTGCCATGAAGCTGGATATCCAAAAGTGAACCACCGGCGCTTCCGGGCCGGACACATATATATAGTTGAAACCACGCGCTGCCAGCGGCTGTCAAGCCCGGCCATCGCGACAGACCCCGTGCCGGGCGGCTCAGCGGTCCGGCAGACGCCGGTAGCGATTGCCTGCCAGGCTCTCCACCCGCCCCTCAAGCTCCAGCATCAGCAGCATTGACGACACCGCACTGGCCGGCTGGCCGGCGCGCTGCACAAGTTCGTCCAATGTCGCCGGTGAATGACCAAGTTCGGCCAAAAGGCGCCGATAATCCGGATCATCACCCTTGCCTGAACAACTTTCTTCCGCCGCCCGGGAAGGTTCCGGCGATACCTCGTCGGGACTGACACGGACACCCAGTCGGACCGCCAGCTCGCCGCCAAGCATGCGCGCTGCCGGCGTCAATGTCTCGACAATTTCCGCAGCGGTCTCCACCAGCCGCGCGCCGTCGCGGATCAGCTGGTGACAGCCCCGGGCCAGCGGATCGTGGATGGAGCCGGGTAGCGCGAACACCTCGCGCCCCTGCTCGGCAGCCAGCCGCGCCGTGATCAGCGATCCGGATTTCAGCCCTGCCTCGATCACCAGCGTGCCCTGCGAAAGACCCGAAATGATCCGGTTGCGGCGCGGAAAATGGTCGGGTCGTGCCGCGGTACCCGGCGGGAACTCGCTGACAATCGCACCTTCCGCAGCGATGCGTCTGGCCAGCGCATGGTGTTTGCGCGGGTAGACCCGGTCCGGTCCGGTGCCGATGATTGCCAGCGTCTTTGCACCCGCATCGAGCGCCGCGGCATGTGCGGCGCCATCCACGCCATCAGCCATTCCGCTGGTGATGGCAAAGCCGGCCTCAACCAGGGCCGTGGCAAAGGCCCTGGCATGGGTTCGTCCCGTGATGCTGGCGGCGCGCGCGCCCACGATCGCGACCTGCGGATACAGCAACAGGCTGCTGTCACCGACCACGAACAGCGCGGCCGGCGGCTGCGGGATATTGTCCAGCGGTGGCGGAAAATCCGCTTCGGTGCATAGCAGCAGGCGATGTCCGGGCTCGGCCAGCCATGCCATGTCCGCGTCCAGCCGTTCCGGGTCGGGTTTGGCCAGCCACGTCTGTGCGGGTTCGCCCAGCGACGCCGCATGGCGCTGCAATTGCGCCAGCGCCCCGTGGATGTCGCCGCCGGACGCGTCCAGCCGGGCGCGCAGGCCGCCTGGCCCCAGTCCTGGCGTACGCAGCGCGATCAGCCACGCGCGCTGTTCTTGCAGATCATCCTTGGTCATGTGTCGAGTGTACGGAGCATCCTGCAAAGAAAACGGCGCGGTGATGACCGCGCCGTCGTGTAGGAAGATGCCGCCGGATTTACTGCGGCGCGGTCACCCGATTGCCGATGGCGACCGGACGCAGACCATCCATCACCAGGCCATAGCTGACCCGGTTGAAGGTGCGGAACACCATGACATGGCCGACATATTCGTCAGGCAGCTTGACCGTTTCGCCGAAACTGCGGTTCATGCTGTTGCTGGCGACGTCGTCGTGGATCGTCTCGCCCGGCTGGAAGATCGCAAAGGTGCTGCCGTTGTCGATACCGTCACGGGCACCCACCGACAGCATCACCACCTGACGGGGACCGGCAGCCACCAGCGCGTCGGCAAAGCCGATGATCTTGGCATCGGCCGGCACGGCCTTCGGAGCGTGCGGGTAGTAGTAGGCGTCGTACGGCTTGTCGTCGATCGGCATGATGCGATCACCGCTGCGCACTTCCTGCGTGGCATTGAGCAGCAGCAAGGTTGCCGGATCGCCGGTGCGGAGCGTTTCGGCGGTGCCGATCACGCTGACCTCGACACCCAGGTCATCGCCTTTGCCGTAGTGACCGTCGTTGCGGGAGTCTTCGCTCCACGGCGCGTTGATCATCGCCGCGTTGCTGTCCATGTGATGGGCCACCAGATCGGCACTGGCCGGATCATCCTGGTTGAAGCCGCGGAACACGTGGGTCGGCCGCACGATCGCCCAGCGCTGGCCGGGTTCTCCCTGCAGACCGCGCACATAGATGTTCTGGCCAACCGCGCCGCGCAAGCGGGACTCCTCGAGACCGACCACATACGGCGCGGAACTGACGGCGTTCGAATCCATCACCCGCATTTCCTTGAGGAACATTTTCAGTTCCGACAAGGGGATCGCGGGAATCGCATCGCCTTCGCGGTGAACGCTCGGCTGCAGGCCCACGCGCGGACCATTGATGAAGGACAGGTTGAGCACGTCACCCGGATAGATCAGATGCGGGTTGCGCACTTGCGGGTTGGCCTGCCAGATTTCCGGCCAAAGCCAGGGCTTGGACAGGAACTTGGCGGAGATATCCCACAACGTGTCGCCGCGGCGAACGGTGTAGCTGTCGGGGTGATTGGCGCGAAGTTGCGCACCCGCGGCATACACGGCCACGGTCACCAGCATGCCCGTCAGCAACACGATAATTTTCTTGATCATTGGTGGGAATCCCCCTTCCCCATATGCTCGGCCGAGTGTAACCGAATGGTTAAAGCGCGCAACAGGTGCGAGTTGGCAAAAATCGTCTGCACTCGGCACCTTGCCGACGTACAATGAGGCACATTCTAGATGGCTCCGAGGGTGGCTTTTTACCAAATCGCCCGCATTTTCGGCGCCGAGGTGAAAATCCATGTCCGTATTGTCCATTATTGAATTCCCCGACCCCCGACTGCGCACTCGCGCGGAGCCGGTGACCGTCTTCGACGCGCAACTGAAGCAGTTCGTCGCCGACATGTATGAAACCATGTACGCCGCCAATGGCGTCGGTCTGGCGGCCACGCAGGTCAATGTGCACCAGCGCGTGCTGGTCGCCGACATGAGCGACGAACGCAACCAGCCGCTGGCACTGATCAACGCCCGCATCCTTGAAAAGGACGGCTCGCAGGTCTACCAGGAAGGCTGCCTGTCGTTTCCCGGCCTGTACGCCGACGTGACCCGCGCACTGGCCGTCAAGGTGCAGGCACAGGACGTCGACGGCAACGACATCGTCATCGAGGCCGAAGGTCCGCTGGCGGTCTGCATCCAGCACGAGATGGATCACCTGGAAGGCAAGGTGTTTGTCGATTACTTGTCGCCGCTGAAACGCAGCCTGCTGCTGAAGCGCCTGGAAAAGAGTCGCAAGCAGGCGGTTGGTGCTTGAACGGCACCGACAACGGCAGCGCCGGTTTGCGAATCGTCTTCGCCGGCACACCCGAATTTTCCGTACCTTGCCTTGAAGCGTGCCGCGCCAGCGGCGCCGACGTGGTGGCCGTCTACACGCAACCCGACCGGCCGGCGGGACGGGGTCGCAAACTGACCCCCAGTCCGGTCAAGCAGGCGGCCGTGGCTGCGGGCATCACGGTCGAGCAACCCCAATCGCTGAAATCCGCCGACGTGCAGCGCACGCTGGCCGCCTGTCGGGCCGACCTGCTGGTCGTCGTCGCCTACGGCCTGATCCTGCCGCGCAAGGTGCTGGCGATTCCGCGACTCGGCTGCTGGAACGTGCATGCCAGCCTGCTGCCGCGCTGGCGCGGCGCGGCGCCGATCCAGCGCGCCATCCTTGCCGGCGATGCGGAAAGCGGCGTGGACCTGATGCAGATGGAGGCGGGCCTGGACACCGGTCCGGTGATGTTGCAGCGGCGCACGCCGATCAGCCGCAACGACACCGGTGGCTCGCTGCATGACCGCCTGTCCCGGCTTGGTGGCGAAGTACTGGCCGAGGGCCTGCGGCGCACGCTGGCCGGGGAAACCCTGGCCGCCACGCCGCAAGCCGAGGACGGCGTCACCTATGCACACAAGCTGGACAAGGCCGAAGCCGGGCTGGACTTCAGTCAACCGGCCGCCACGCTGGAACAGCAGGTGCGTGCGTTCGATCCGTGGCCGGTGGCGGAGGGCGACATTGCCGGCGAAAAACTTCGGGTGTGGGCCGCGCAGGCCATCGACCAGGACCATCACGCAACACCCGGTGAAATACTCGGCGCCGGCCGACACGGCATCGACCTGGCCTGCGGCTCCGGCGTGCTTCGCATCACCGCCGTGCAACGTGCCGGCGGCAAGCGCATCGGCGCTGCGGACTATCTCAATGCACGACCCGAATTGCGGCACATGCCATGAAGGCTGATACCCGCGCCCTGGCCGCCAAGGGCCTGGCTGAAATCGCATTGCGCGGCGCGTCGCTGCGCGAGGTCATGCAGCGTGATGCACCCAAGCTGGCCGATCCACGGGATCGGGCGCTGCTGATGGCCCTGCTCAGCGAAGGCGCACGCTGGTGGCTGCGTTTTGACGCGGCGGTCGACGGTCTGCTGGAGAAGTCGCTCAGGCACAAGGATCCGGCGGTGCATGCGCTGCTGGTGCTCGGACTGGTCCAGCTGGAAATTCTCGAGCTGCAGGATTACGCCGCGGTTGCCGCCACGGTCGAGGCGGTACGCGCACTGAAACGACCGCAACTGGCGGGTCTGGTCAATGCCGTGCTGCGCCGTTGGCAACGCGAACGGGACACCTTGCTGGGGCGGCTCGACGCAAATGCCCAGACCCGGCATGCCCATCCGCAATGGCTGGCCCACGCCCTGCAGCACGACTGGCCGGCGCAGGCCGAGGCAGTGATGGCCGCCGACAACCGCGAGCCGCCACTGATGCTCCGGGTCAACCGCCAGCGCTACGAGCGCAACGCGCTGATCGAGCAATTGCACGGTGCCGGTTACCAGGCATCGCCACACCCGTGGCTGGCTGACGCGCTGGTGCTGCCGCACAGCAGCGATGTCACGCGCATGCCCGGCTTCGAGGACGGCTGGTTTGCCGTGCAGGATGGTTCGGCCCAAGTGGCCGCTGATCTGGCAGACCTCCGCGACGGCCTGCGCGTGCTCGACGCCTGTGCCGCGCCAGGTGGCAAGGCGTGCCACCTGCTGGAGCGCGCCAACATCGACCTGACCGCGCTGGAGTTCGACGCAGCGCGCGCGGAACGCATTCGCCAGAACCTGATGAGATTGCGGCTGAACGCGAAAGTGGTGATCGGTGACGCGGGCGCGCCGAAGGGTTGGTGGAAGGGCCCGTCGTTCGACCGCATTCTGATTGACGCGCCCTGCTCGGCCACCGGCGTGCTGCGGCGACGGCCGGACGTGCGTCTGCACCGCCGCGAAAGCGATATCCCGGCGATGCACGCACAGCAGCGCCGGATCCTGTCGGCGCTATGGCCGTTGTTGGCGCCGGGCGGGCGGCTGGTCTACATCACCTGTTCCGTGCTGCGCGCGGAGAACGAGGCGATCGTGGAGGAGTTGCTGGCCGGCCACCCCGACGCCAGGGCTGTGACGTTCGATCTGCCAGCCGGACAGGCTGCCGCAACCGGCTGGCAAATCCTGCCCGGCGATGGCGACCTTGACGGCATGTATTACGCGGTATTGCACAAGCAGGACTGATACGACGATTCAGTCCTCCGCGAAAACGACAGGCTATGCTTGTCGCGCCCCATCCAACCCTGGCGGATCCTCGACGTCATGAAGCCTCCCGTGCCCCTGTCACGCGCACGCCCACTGTGGCTGCGCGATGCACGCTTCGAAACGCTGCTGTTCGGCATTTTTGCCCTGCTGCTGCTCGGCGTGGGCATCGGCCTGCGCGATCCGTGGCCTTCTGACGAGCCGCGTTTTGCGCTGGTCGCCCACTGGATGGTCGAACACGGCCAGTGGCTGTTTCCGCATCGCGGGCATGAGCTGTATCCCGACAAGCCGCCGGTGTTCATGTGGCTGCAGTCGCTGGCTTACCTGATCACGCACAACTGGCGGGTAGCCTTCCTGCTGCCGTCACTGGTCGCGGCCCTGGGTGCGCTGGCCTTGGTCTACGACCTGTCCAGGCGACTCTGGAACCATCGCAGCGCCCTGCTGGCCGCGGCCGCGCTGCTGCTCACCATCCACTTCACTTACCAGATGCGCAACGCGCAGATCGACCCGCTGTTGCTGGGCTGGATCACCCTGGCCAACTACGGCCTGCTGCGCCATCTGCTGCTGGGTCCTTCCTGGCGCTGGTTCGGTGTGGGCTGTTTCTTTGCCGGCGTGGGCGTGGCGACCAAGGGCGTCGGCGTGCTCGCCTTGCTGATGCTGGTTCCGTACGCAATCGCCCGTCGCGGCCACTGGCGCCAACTGGCGCTGCCCACCGGCGGATGGCGCTGGACCGGCGGACTGGTGCTGTTCTTCGTGCCAATCCTGGGCTGGCTGCTGCCGATGCTGCTGGTGGCCCATGCCGATGGTGATCCACAGCACGCCGCGTACGTGCAGAACATCCTCTTCGGGCAGACCGTGCACCGTTACGCCACGCCGACCGGACACATCCACTCGCCGTTCTATTTCCTGGGCATCATCGCGGTCGACTGGTTGCCGCTCGCGTTGCTGTTGCCGTGGGCGCTGCCGGCGTGGTGGCGGCGCCTGAAGCGGCGTGATGCCCGCTTTCTGCTGCCGCTGGGCTGGATCGTGCTGATCGTGCTGTTCTTCTCGTTCAGTCCGGGCAAGCGGGACGTCTACATCCTGCCGGCCCTGCCGATGATGGCGCTGGCGCTGGCGCCGTTGTTGCCAGGCTTGCTGCGGCGTCGTGGTGTGCGCATCGCGGTGTGTGCATTGACCCTGCTGCTCGCCGGCGCACTGACGATCGCGGCCGTGTTCGCCCTCCATGGCCACCCCGCCTGGGCGGTAAAGATCGAACAAAGCCTGGATCCGCGGATCTGGTGGTTGCTGCTGAGCATCGGCGGAGCCGGCCTGGTCATCGTGGCCCTCACCCGGGTGCGCCGCGCGCCGCTGGGCTGGGTGCTGTTCGCCACGGTCTTGTGGGGTGTCTATGGGCTGTGGGGTTACCCCATGCTCAACGGGGATCGATCAGCGCGGGACGTCATGCAACAGGCCCGTGTCATCGCCGGTCCCGGTACGGAGATCGGCCTGGTCGGCTGGAAGGAACAGAACCTGCTGATGGCGCAGGGCCCGGTGGCCGAATTCGGCTTTCTCAAACCGTGGCCGCAGCAGTACGCCGATGCCATCGCCTGGCTGCAACAGGATCCCTCCCGACGCTGGATTTTCAGTCTCGACGAGGCGATGGGCCAGTGCGTGGATCGCCAGCATGCCGTCCACGTGGGACATGCGAATCGGCGGGAATGGTGGATGTTCCGGGCCGGCGCGATGGTCCCGGGCTGCGTGCCGGCCAGCGGCACCGACGAGCAGGAGGATGACGCTCGCTGATGTTGTAAGGTCGCGAGATTTTCAAAGCCATGAAACCGGCGTTCGTGCACTCATGCCACTCGGATGAACATCACCCGTACGGCGTGTGGTGGCCCCGCCGCCCAAACGGCAGGGGCCGCTAGAATTGCTCGAGGGGAGTCCATTTTGCGCTTGACGGATCATTGATGTGTACCCAACCCGGATTTTGTCTCCCTCGCCTTCGGTTCCGCTGGTTGCCGCATGCCTGATCGCCCAAGCCGCCTGGTCCCACCCATCGCGACGGCAGCCGCGTGCCCCCCATGCACTCTGGTCGCGTCGAGCTTCAGCCGGCCCGTTGCCCGCGATCTGATGAACGATCAAAACTCACATGTCTCACGACTTCGTGATGCGCTGCTGGTCGCCGGACAATGGTGCGCTGTGGCGAGCCTGTTCGTGGTACCACTGAACAAGCCGGCGACGAACATCGCGATCGGCCTGGCCATCATTTTTTCGCTGCTGGGCTCCGAGGTCCGTCAACGCTGGACGGAGGCATCGCGCCATCCGGTGGCTAGGGGTGCATTGGTATGGTGGGGCGTGCTGATGCTGAGCGCGCTGCACACGTGGTATGTCACTTCATCGTTTCCACGCACCGGTACCTTCGTCTGGGCGTTTTGGTACCCGCTGGCCTTGGGTTCATTGCTGCAGACCAAGGTCTGGCGAAGACGCGCCCTCGTGGCCTTTGCCATGGCTGTGACGCTGGTGCTGCTGGTGTCCTGTGGCATGGCTCTGGGCCTGATCCCGCAACGCCCGGAGTTGCATACTTCTCCGTTCTTCCACAATACGGTGTTCAAGGAATACACCCAGCAAGGCATGAGCACGCTGATGCTGGCGTCCATGGCCTTGGCGGTGGCGGTAGTCGCACGAACACGGCGTGTCCGGGCTCTCGCTCTGCTCTTGATGATGCTGGCGCTAGCCAACGTGACCATGATGCTGGGAAGCCGCACGGCGGACCTGGTGCTGCTGCCGTTGTCGGTTTATTGGGCCTGGCAAATGATCACGCGAAAAGCGCATCCCGCCAGATACGTCTTGCCCACGCTGTGTGTTTTGGTAGCGGCGCTGGGCATAGCCTGGTCAACGACCTTCGTCCAGCAGCGCCTGGTTCGGGCGATTCCGCAGGAAGCCAGTCTTTACGTCAACCAGCGCCAACCCACCTCCACCGGCATCCGCCTGGAACTTTGGCGGCGCACACTGCCGATCATCGCCAGCGCACCGGTATTCGGTCACGGCTTGAACGCATGGGCGCCGCTTTATCGTGGCTCCATCGAGGGTCTCCCCCATTTCGATGCGTTCAACATGGGCCATCCGCACCAGGACATGCTGCTGATCGCAGCCGAACAAGGCCTGTTCGGTGTGGCCATCTATTTGCTGCTGCTGCTGGGTCTCGTGCTTTATCTCCGCCGCCTCGAACGACCGGAAAGAGACATCTTCAACTGCGTCCTGCTGATCTTCTTCACCGCAGGTCTTGCCAACGGATTGTGGGCAGATTTCACGCATCGACACGTCTTGATCCTGCTGCTGGCCTGCGTCCCGCTGGCAACGCGCCGCAGGGATACGGACATGTCGACGCCACCACTCATGACCCACCCGGCCTGATCGATGTCGAACGTGCTTCTTGAGCAGGTAACCGTCGTCAGCGTCTCTTACCAGAGCCGTGCGATCGTCGAGGCCTTTTCCGACACCCTGAAGGCGTTTCCGCACGTCGTGATCATCGACAATGGCAGCCATGACGGTACCGCCGCCGAAATCCGGCGCTGTGTCCCGCATGCCCGGCTGATCGAGCGCAGCGACAACATCGGCTTCGGCGCAGCGAACAATCAGGCCATGCAACAGGTGCGCACGCCATTCGCCCTGCTGCTCAACCCCGACAGCCATATCGAGCCGGCCAACCTCGCGCTCCTGCTGGACACACTGGCGCGTTACCCGACGGCCGGGGCCATAGCGCCGCAAAGCTGGCGCGCTGACGGAGTACCCCAGCGCTGCTTCCGGCAGGCGTTCTACGCGGTGCCACGAAACAAGGGCCCGTACCAGCTCGCCGCTGGCACCTGCTGCGCCGACTGGCTGCACGGATGCTGTCTGCTGTTGCGCACGGACGCATTCAATCGCATCGGCGGCTTCGACGAAAACTTCTTCCTGTATTACGAAGACGATGACCTTTGCCTGCGTCTGCGGCAGGCAGGTTTCGCCTGCCTGTTCGAACCGCGTGCCCGCGCGCGTCATCTGGGCGGTGCTTCGTCCACCGCGGACTGGCGTACCAGTTTCATCAAGGCATTTCATTACGCCCGGTCGCGTCATCTGGCCATCGACAAGTATCTGGGGCGCCGCGCCGGCAGGATCTATCTGGCCAAGATTCTGTTGGCTTCCGCTCCCGCGACGCTGATTTATGCCGTGCTGTTGCGACGCAAATACGCGCTCAGGTGGGCCGCATGGGGGTGTTCGGCCGTCGCGTCAGCAGTGGCCCGGCGGACTTGGCACAGCGCAAAGAAGTCCATCCAGCCAGCCACTCGGCACCACGATCCGCTGGCCTGAACGAGGGGTTCGGTACCCGTGCATCCCGCGATCCGGTCATGCGCGTGGAAGTCATCCCGAGAGAGAAGCCCGAAGCAAACCGTGCATCTTCCAACGGCGCAACGATCTTCATGGCGTGCGGCCCGCCATCGCCAGCCTCAGGTCCATGGAAACCCGGGTTCACCATCCCAGGTTTTGCCAACGCGCAAAACGGCGGCCCGGAGGTATCAGCTAGAATCCCGCCCATGTCGACCCTCCCGCTGACTCTCGCCGTCATCACCCATAACGAGGCAGCGAGTATTGCGCGCTGCCTCGACAGCGTGCCGTTTGCGGCCGAGAAACTGGTGGTGGATTCCGGCAGCGATGACGATACCGTGGCGATCGCCCAGGCCCATGGCGCGCGCGTGATCCATCAGGATTGGCTCGGCTTCGGCGCACAGCGCAATTTCGCCAGCAGCCAGTGCCGCCACGAGTGGATCCTGGTGCTGGATGCCGACGAATACCTCAGCCCCGAGCTGGCCGACGAATTGCGGCAGCGCCTTCCCGTACTGATGGCCAGTGATGCACCCGCCGCCTGGCTGCGGCGCAGCACGATCTACATGGGCCGACCGATGCGCTGGTACCGACCCGCGGTCGGTGAGCGGTTGGCACGGCTTTATCATCGCCAGCGCGCACGCTGGAGCGATGCGCGGGTGCATGAATCGCTGCGCTTCGAAGGAGCCGCGCCCACCTTGCGCGAACCGTTCAACCACATCAACAACCCGACCCTGCCGCACAAGCAGCTCAAGGTGCTGCGCTACGCCGAGCTGAAATGCCGCGACTGGCTGGAGAAGGGCAAGCCGGTGCGCATGTGGCAGGCGCCGTTTGTCTACCTGCTGGCGTTTCTCAAGGACTATGTGTTCCGGCTGGCCTTCCTCGATGGTTGGCGCGGCTTCCTGGTCGCGCAGACGGCGGCCAGCTACGCGCTGTACAAGCGCATGCGTTATTACGAAATGGTCAACAACCCCGAGTCGGTGGCGCGCGCGGCGAGCCTGCTGACCCGTCATGGAATCGATCGCTGACATGGGAAAGAAGCACTATCTGCTCTACGGCTCCGAGCGCTACGCGCTGGCCATCCTGCGCCCGCTGCAGGAGGCGATCCGTGCCCGCGGCGATGAGGCCGCCTGGTTCTTTGACGGCCCCGGTGCCGAGGACCTGGTCGAAGGCGAGCGCTTGCTGAGCGTGGCCGAAGTGCGCGCGTGGAAGCCGATCGCGGTGATCACCTCGTCCAACGCCGTGCCGCATTTCTTTCCCGGGGTGAAGGTCGAGACCTTCCACGGCTTCGATGCCGGCAAGCCGCGGCACATCTACGTGCGCGGGTTCTTCGACCTGTATTGCACCACCGGTCCGCGCGACACCGCGCAATTCCAGGCGATCGCCGACCGGGTCGGCCACTTCAGCGTGGTCGAGACCGGCTTCCCGAAGATCGATCCCTTCATGAAAGAGATCACCGGCCCGCTGCCGCCGGTACGACAGCCGCCCGTCATTCTCTATCACTCCACCTTTTCGCCGTCCTGGAGCGCCGCCGAGACGCTGTACGAAGAAGTGAAGCGGCTGTCGCGGGACGGTCGCTGGCGCTGGATCGTCACGTTTCACCCGAAGATGAATCCTGAAACCAGGACGAAGTTCAAGGCGCTGCAGAACGAATACCTCCATTTCGCCGAGAACGACAACATCCTGGAGCTGTTCCCGCAGGTCGACATGATGTGCTCGGACACCTCGTCCGCACTCAACGAATTCCTGCTCACCGGCAAGCCGGTGGTGACCTTCAAGAACCGCCGACCCGGTCCGCAGTTGATCGACATCGATGACCCGAAGGATTTCGAGCCGGCGATCGAGCGTGCATTGGCACGTCCACCCGAACTGATGCAGGCGATCGGCGCGTACGCCGATGCCATCCACCCCTATCGGGACGGCCGCTCCAGTGAACGCGTGCTGGACGCGATCGACGCCTTCATCGCCCGCGGTGCACGCAACCGCCGGCGCAAGCCGCTGAATCTTTGGCGCAAGCTGAAGATCCGTCGGCGCATCGGTTACTGGGGCCCGGCCTGAGCCATGTCACGGGTGTACTCACGCAGCCCTTTTGTCGCGCAAGCTAGAATCACCCCTTGCCCGCCAAGAGCCCGCCCGTGTCACTGAGCCCGTATAGCCGTTCCGAACATCTTCGTGCCTTCTGGCCGTGGCTGCCGCTGTGGACCCTGGTGGCGCTGGCAGCGATCTTCTCGCATGGCCCGATGCCGCTGTACTCCACCCGTACCCTGGCGGTGGCATGGGAAATGTGGAACCAGGGCCACTGGCTGGTGCCGCATATCAACGGCCAGCCCTACAGCGAAAAGGCCCCCCTGCTGTTCTGGCTGATCCAGGGCGGCTGGTTCGTGTTCGGCGTCAGCGATGTCTGGCCACGCGTACTGGAAGTGCTGTTTGGCGGCACTCAGCTGGTGCTGATCTCGGTGATCGCACGCCGACTGTTTCCCGACCGGCCGTGGATGTCGAAGGCCGCCCCGTGGATGCTGCTGGCCTTCGGCTATGCCTTCCTGTTCGGCTTGCAGATCATGTACGACGTGCTGCTGGCCACCTGGACGCTGGCGGCGCTGCTGTGCCTGACCCCGAAATCCGAACGCGCCGAACCCCGCTGGCTGCTGTTTGGCTTGTGTGTCGGCCTGGGCCTGCTGACCAAGGGTCCGGTGATGCTCTTGCACATCGCGTTCCCCTGGCTGCTCGGTCCGCTGTGGAGTGACTGGGCCAGCCGTCACCGCGCGCGCTGGTACGGTCGCGGCGTGCTGTCTTTGTTGCTCGGCGGCGCGATGCTGCTGGCATGGGCATTGCCGGCTGGCTTCACCGGCGGCGACGCGTACCGGCAGCGCCTGTTCTTTACCCAGACCGCCGGCCGCGTGGTCGACAAGCTGGCCGAAGGCAAGGACCTGCAGAATCACGCCGAACCCTTCTGGTTCTACCTGTTGTGGCTGCCGGTCATGCTGTTCCCGTTCAGCGGCTGGCCGCGCATGTGGGTGGCCGTGGCCAGCCTGCGGCGCCCGCTGGAAACGGGTTTGCGCTTCGCGCTGTGCTGGCTCGTGCCCACCTTCGTGGTGCTCTCGCTGATCAGCGGCAAGCAGGTCTACTACCCGTTGCCCGAATTGGGCGGCATGGCCTTGCTGATGGCCGGCGCCATCGCCTTGCTGCGCGAACGCCAACCCCGCCTGGCCGCGAACGGCTGGCTGGGCACATGGCCACTGGCCGTTGGCAGCATCGGTTTTGCCTTGGCGCTGTTCCTGTTGCCGGTACTGGTCGCCAATCACCAGTTGCACGGCGAATGGGTGGAAACCGCGGCGCCTTACAGCCGTTACTTCAGCGTCGTGTTCCTGCTGGTTGGTGCCTTGGTGATGCTGCGCGGTCGCGGCGAATTGCGCCGCCTGGCCGTCGCCGGACTGATCGGCGTGCTGGCGCTCAATACCCTGTTCACGCTGACCTTGTGGACGCGCTTCGACCTGCGGCCGATCTCGGACATGCTCGGCCAGGCGGAACAGTCGGGCCGCTCGATCGCCTTCCTCGGCAACTACGAAGGCCAGTTCCATTTCGAGGGGCGACTGACTCATCCGATCCAGGAACTGTTCGGCAATGAAGTCCAGCTGACGAAGGCCATCCAGGATTTCTCGCAGGCCCACCCCGACGGCGTGATTGTCCGCCGGGTGGACCAACCCGATGCCACGGCGCTGCGTTACGCCCTGCTGGTGCAACCGTTCCGCTCGTCCTGGCTGGAAGTCTGGCCGGCCGGCGCGCTCGCCGACCTGCAGGCCGGACAAACCCCGCCCGAACCGGCACAACCTACCCGCGTCTATCCGTCAGACGGCCGACGCAGCCAGTCCCGACCGTGAGCAGCACGCAGATCGCCAATCTGCGAAAACAGTGCGGCGGCCCTCGCGACGGCGCACTGCTGCGTTTCTCACTGGGCAGCGCCCTGCTTGCCGAGGCAGACCATGCAGCCGCCATCGACGAACTGCGCCGCGCCACGGACTTCGATCCCGGCTACTCCGCCGCCTGGAAACTTCTCGGCAAGGCCTGCCTGGCTCACGGCGATCAAACGGCGGCGGCCGAGGCCTGGCGTTGTGGCATCAGCGCGGCGACCGAGCGTGGCGACAAGCAGGCCGAAAAGGAAATGAACGTCTTCCTGCGCCGCCTGGGCTGAAGCCTGACGGCGGCAATCTTCGCAGATGGATGAATCGGCTCCGCCGCCCGGGCTGATGAACTGACTCCGTCTTCTTCCGCACCCGACCGTCCCGGGCGCTTGCGTGCGTCGCGGGATGGCCGGGCCCGCCACCGCCAAGGGCAGTCAGAAGACCCCGCCCAGGATCTGCGGATTCAAATGCCATACGGCAAAGTTCAGCGCAGCCGCGAAGCTGACCCAGCACAGGTACGGCAGCAGCAGCGCCCCGGCCAGTGGCCGCACCCGCCAGAAGCCGGCCACGGTGGCGACGATCAGCAGCCACAGCAGCACGATGTCGACGAACGCCAGCGCGCCGCGATGCCAGGCGAAGAACAGCCAGCTCCACAGCGCATTCACCGCCAGCTGGATCACGAACACCGTAAGGACGCCGCGCTGGCGGCGCCAGCCGCCTTCGCGCCAGACCAGCCACCCGGCGATGCCCATCAGCGCGTACAACACCGACCACACCGGGCCGAACACTGACGCGGGCGGCGCCCAGGCCGGTTGCGCCAATTGCTGATAGAAGGTGGCGGCCTGTACCGACGCCACCGCGCCGATGGCCGCGGCGGCAAAGCCGAGCAGCAGCCAACCGACCAGCCCGATGATCTGTTTTATGCCTGACATGCGACTCTCCGGTGATTCACGCTGCTTTACGAACGGCATGGCTTGTTGGATCCCGTAGATCGCACAGGCCTGGGCCAGGTGGCGTGAAACCGGACCGTTCACCGCTCGATGCATCCGCTGCACAGCTTCTTCCGTATCTGTCTTTGAACCGCAGACAGGTATGTTTCCATGGCCACCCCCCAACCGATCGTGATGGCGTCGCCTCCACCGCTCGAAACAGCGGCCGACGGCGTGGCCGAACGCGCCCGGCCGGAGTCGTCCTGGCTGGTGCGCACCATGCGCCGCTGGTTCGATACCAGCACGACGGTGGAGATCGACGAAAGCCGCGAAGACCGGATCGACTGGCTGCGTGCCGCGCCGTTCGTCGCCATGCACCTGGCCTGCCTGGGGGTGATCCGGGTCGGCGTGTCGCCGATCGCGTTGATCGTGGCGGCCGCGCTGTACGCGGTGCGCATGTTCGCGATCACCGGCTTCTATCATCGCTATTTTTCGCATCGCACGTTCCAGACCTCGCGCGCGGTGCAGTTCGTTTTCGCCACCATCGGCGCCTCCTGCGTACAGCGCGGCCCGCTGTGGT
Source organism: Rhodanobacter sp. TND4EL1 (assembly GCF_054061035.1). NCBI lineage: Bacteria > Pseudomonadati > Pseudomonadota > Gammaproteobacteria > Lysobacterales > Rhodanobacteraceae > Rhodanobacter > Rhodanobacter sp. TND4EL1. Next base: position 288,639 of record NZ_JBSSDT010000003.1, on the reverse strand, counting down.
GGGCTGCGCATCATCGCCATCATCATCGTCACGCCGACACCATGCGCGACCCGCATTCGCCGGGCGTGCATGGCTTCCTGTGGAGTCACGTCGGCTGGTTCCTGACCCCGCGCCATTTCCGCACCGACCTGTCGCGGGTGCCGGACCTGGCCAGGTACCCGGAACTGCGCTGGCTCGATCGCTACGACATCGCCATTCCGCTGCTGCTCGCGGCGGCCATGTACGGTCTGGGCGTGCTGCTGCAGCACCTCGCGCCACAGCTGGGCACCAGTGGCGGGCAGATGCTGGTCTGGGGCTTCTTCGTTTCCACCATCGTGCTGTTCCACGCCACGGTGACGATCAACTCGCTGGCGCATCGCTTCGGCCGGCAGCGTTTCGACACCAGGGACGACAGTCGCAACAACGTGTGGCTGGCGCTGCTCACGTTCGGCGAAGGCTGGCACAACAACCATCACTTCTTCCCCGGCTCCAGCCGCCAGGGCTTCCGCTGGTGGGAAGTGGATGTGACCTGGTACGGCCTCAAGCTGATGTCGATGCTGGGTTTGGTGCATGGCCTGAAACCGGTGCCGGCCTGGGTGCTGGCCAAGGCGAGGTACTGAGCCATGCGTATCGCCGTGGTCGGATCGGGTATCGCGGGGCTGGCCTCGGCATGGCTGCTGTCGCGCAAGCATGAGGTTACGCTGTTCGAGGCGAACGACTATTTCGGTGGTCATACGCACACGCACGACGTGGAACAGGCCGGCCAGCGCTATCGGATCGACAGCGGCTTCATCGTGCACAACCCGGCGCACTACCCGCTGCTGACGCAGATGTTCGCGCAGCTGGGGGTGGCCTCGCAGCCGACCACGATGAGCTTTTCCGTACACAGCGAGGCGAGCGGACTGGAGTACAACGCGGCCACGCTGGACACGCTGTTCTGCCAGCGCCGCAACCTGTTGTCGCCGCGCTTCCTCGGCATGGTGCGCGACCTCAGCCGCTTTTACCGCGAAGCACCGGCGCTGCTGTCGCAGCGCGACGACATGACCACGCTGGGCGACTACCTGCAGCAGCACGGTTACGGCACGGCGTTCCGCGACGAACATCTGATTCCGATGGCTTCCGCCTTGTGGTCGTCACCGGCCACGCAGATCCTGCAGTTTCCGGCGCGCTACCTGGTGCAGTTCATGGCCAACCACCAGATGCTGCAGATCAGCGACCGCCCGCAATGGCGGGTGGTGCAAGGTGGCTCGTCGACGTATGTGGCGGCGCTTCGCGCACACTGGTCGGTGGACGAACGACTGAACTGTCCGGTGCAATCGATCCTGCGTCACGCCGGCGGCGTCGAGGTGAACAGCGCGGCCGGCATCGAGCATTTCGACCAGATCGTGCTGGCCTGCCACAGCGACCAGGCGCTGCGCCTGCTGGGCGACGCCAGCGAGCGCGAGCAGTCGATCCTCAGCGCGATGACCTACAAGGCCAACGACACCGTGCTGCACACCGACGCCAGCGTGCTGCCACGCCGGCGCAAGGCGTGGGCCGCATGGAATGCCTGGCTGCCGCGCGATCCGGACGCTGCGTGCACGGTCAGCTACTGCATGAACCTGCTGCAGGGCATCGAATCGCCCGAGCCGTTCGTGGTGACGTTGAACCGCAGCGAAGCGATCGACCCGGCCAAGGTGTTGGCGCGCATGCGTTATAACCACCCGGTCTACACCCAGGCGTCAGTGCGGGCACAGACGCGCAAGACGGAAATCCAGGGTTGGCGCCGCACCTGGTTTGCCGGCGCGTACTGGGGCTGGGGCTTTCATGAGGATGGCATGCGCAGCGCGGTGGAAGTCGCCGCGGCGCTCGGCGTGCACTGGCCGCTGGGTACCGAGCCGAAACGCGCCACGCTGCCGCGCGAAGCAGAGCTGGCGGCATGTCGGTAAAGCCGGCCAGCTCGACATTGCTGTTGAACAGCGCGGTGTATGAAGGCGTGGTCCGCCATCGACGCCATGCGCCGCATCCGCACGCCTTTGAATACAGGATGGCCCAGCTGTATCTGGACCTGGACGAGGTCGAGCAAGTCTTTGCCGACCGCTGGATGTGGTCGACCACGCACGGCAACCTGGCGCAGTTCCGCCGCAGCGACTATCTCGGTCCCGCTGACGTGCCACTGGCCGAAGCCGTGCGCCGCCGCGTCGAGCAGGCCACCGGCCATCGACCGGTCGGGCCGGTGCGCCTGCTGACCCACCTGCGCTACTGCGGACTGGTGTTCAACCCGGTCAGTTTCTATTACTGCTTTGCCGAGGACGGCCAAACGCTGGTCGCGGTGCTGGCCGAGATCACCAACACACCATGGAAGGAACGCCACGCCTACGTGCTGCCGATCGAAGCCGCACAAATCCAGGGCCGCGCCCTGCACTGGAGTTTCGCCAAGACCTTTCACGTCTCGCCCTTCATGCCGATGGATTGCGAATACGACTGGCGTTTCACCGCACCCGGCGACGACCTGCTGGTGCACATGAACGTGATCCGCGAAGGCGTGCGCACGTTCGACGCCACCCTCAACCTGCAGCGCCGTCCGTTGACCGGCGGATCGCTGGCGCGCGTGCTGTGGCGTTACCCGCTGATGACCGCCCAGGTCGTCGGCGCGATCCACTGGCAGGCGCTGCGCCTGTGGCTGAAACGCAACCCGGTGCACGACCACCCGTCGCCACCTTCCCGCAATCCGAATCGACGTTCCGAATGAAAAAGTCCCCGAGATCTGCCATGAATGACATCGCCACCACCGGCATGGACGAAGCCATCTCGCTCGGTGCCATCGACAGCTTCCTGCGCCAGCAATTGCTCGGCCAGATGCGCGGCCTGCGGCACGGCCGACTGGTGCTGCAGGACGCCTGCGGCACGGTGGAACTGGGCGACCCGGCCAGTTCGCATCCGGACCTGCAGATCCACGTGGAGGTGCTGGACCCGGACTTCTATCGCGCCGTGGCGCGCAACGGCAGCGTTGGCGCCGGCGAGTCGTACATGGACGGCCAATGGCGTTGCGACAACCTGGTCGGCCTGATCCAGTTGCTGGTGCGCAACCGCGACCTGCTCGACGGCATGGAAAGCGGACTGGCCCGGCTTGGCGGCATGGCCATGCGCGGCTGGCATGCGCTGCGCCGCAATACCCGCGACGGCAGCCGGCGCAACATCGCGGCGCATTACGACCTGGGCAATGATTTCTTCAGCCTGTTCCTGTCGCCGGACCTGATGTACTCCTCGGCGATCTGGACCGAGCCGACCGATACGCTGGAGGACGCCTCCGCGCGCAAGCTGGAACGGATCTGCCGCAAACTGGACCTGAAGCCGACCGACCGCGTGATCGAGATTGGTACCGGCTGGGGCGGCTTCGCGCTGTATGCCGCCACGCACTACGGCTGCCATGTCACCACCACCACGATCTCGCGCGAGCAACATGCGCTGGCCAGCGCACGCGTCGCTGACGCCGGCATGGACGCACACGTGACGTTGTTGCTGGAGGACTACCGCGACCTCGACGGCCAGTACGACAAGCTGGTCTCGATCGAGATGGTCGAGGCGATCGGTGCGCCGTATCTGGACGTCTATTTCGGCAAGCTCGGCAGCCTGCTCAAACCCGATGGCCTGGCGCTGGTGCAGGCGATCACCATCGAAGACCACCGCTACGCGCAGGCATTGAAGTCGGTCGACTTCATCAAGCGCCACGTGTTTCCGGGCAGCTTCATTCCATCGATCAACGCGCTGCTGGCGGCCAAGACCCGCGCCAGCGACCTGGCGCTGACCCAGCTGGAGGATTTCGGGAGCTCCTATGCGCTGACCCTGCAAGCCTGGCGCGAGCGCTTCATGGCCCAATTGCCGCAGGTGCGCGGACAAGGTTTCGACGAGCGCTTCATCCGCATGTGGGAGTTCTACCTGGCCTATTGCGAAGGCGGCTTCCGCGAGCGATCGATCGGCGTGGCGCACCTGCTGATGGCCAGGCCCGGCAATCGTCGTGCCGCATTGCTGCCGGAGATCGGTCTCCACGTGGATCTGTCCCCATGAGTTTCTGGCTCAGCCTGGTCGGCTACGAGGCGGTCTGGTTCGCCGCGGTGATCGGTGCCGGTCACGGGCTGGTCTGGCCGGGTGTGCTCGGCATGCTGATCTACGCGCTGGCGCAACTGGTGTTGGCAAGAAATATCCGCGTCGACCTCAGCCTGATGGCGGCCGGCCTCGTGTTCGGCTTCCTGCTGGATGGCGCGATCATCCGCAACGGCCTCGCCAGTTATGCCGCCGGCTGGCCGAATCTGCCGCTGGCACCGGCATGGATCCTGGCGTTGTGGATCACCTTCGCGCTGACCTTCAGCCAGTCGTTGCGCTATCTGCAGCAGCGCTGGTGGCTCGCCGCGCTGCTCGGGCTGGTCGGCGGTCCGCTGGCTTATCTGGGCGCCGCTCGTGGCTGGCACGCGGTGAGTTTCGCCGAGCCGACCTGGCACGGCTTGCTGGCGTTGGCTGTTGGCTGGGCGCTGGCGACACCGGCACTGGCGTGGCTGGCACGACGCGGCGCGACCACGCGGCACACGACCCTTTCGGATGACCCGACACGAGGTGTTTCCGCATGAATCCTGCCTGGTCATTGCTGATCGTGTGGATATCGGCGGCATCGATGATGAGCCTCGGCTGGCAGTGGCAGCGCAGCCGCGCCAACGCCGGCATCGTCGATGTGCTGTGGGCGGCTGGCGTCGGCGGCAGTGCGGTGTTGCTGGCCCTGATCGGCAACGGCGCGCCCTGGACACGCGCGATGCTGGCACTGCTCGGCGGCGTCTGGGGCACGCGTCTGGCCCTGCATTTGTGGAAGCGCGTGCGCGGTGAGCCGGAAGACGGCCGCTACCAGCACCTGCGTGCGCACTGGCAGGGGGTGCAGTGGAAGTTCTTTGCCTTCTTCCAGTTCCAGGCCTTGCTGATCGTGCTGTTTGCGCTGCCGTTCGTCGCCGTGGCGCGCAACCCCGCCGCATCGGGCGTGTGGCTGCCGTTGGCTGTCGCGATCTGGCTGCTCAGCGTGCTCGGCGAATCGATCGCCGACGCGCAACTGGCGCACTTCCGCGATGACCCGGCGAACAAGGGTCGCACCTGCCGCCGTGGTTTGTGGCGCTACTCGCGCCATCCGAATTATTTCTTCGAGTGGCTTCACTGGTTTGCCTACGTCTGTCTTGCGATCGGTTCGCCGATCGGCTGGCTGGCGTGGTCCGGCCCGATCGTGATGTACGTGTTCCTGCGCTGGATCAGTGGCGTGCCGTATACCGAGGCGCAGGCGCTGCGCAGTCGCGGCGAGGACTACCGCGAGTACCAGCGCACCACCCCGATGCTGATCCCCAGGTTTCCCAAGAGGTCCGAACGATGAACACCACCGCGCATGCTTCCACCGTTGCTGCCGAGTTGGCCAGCGAACGCCCGGCGTCGGGCCTGCTGGGCATGGCCGAACGTGGCCACCTTCCCGATGCACTGCTGCGCCAGGGCATTCGCCGGTTGTGTGCGCAACGCCTGCGCGAGGAGCAGGCCGGCGGCCTGGACGCCCAGGCGGCGCGCTATGCCGAGCGCATCGACCTGTTGCGCCACAGCCCGGTCGCCATCCACACCGCCGAGGCGAACGCGCAGCACTACGAATTGCCGCCGGCATTCTTTGAACTGTGCCTGGGCAAGCGATTGAAGTATTCCAGTTGCTATTACCCGCGCGGTGACGAGTCGCTGGAGCAGGCCGAGGAGGCGATGCTCAGGCTGTACGGCGAACGCGCCGAACTGGCCAACGGCCAGTCGATCCTGGAACTGGGTTGCGGCTGGGGTTCGCTGACCTTGTGGATGGCCGAGCGCTATCCCGACGCGCGGATCACCGCGGTGTCCAACTCCAATCCGCAGCGCGAGCATATCCAGGCGCAGTGCCGCCAGCGCGGACTGTTCAACGTGCGTGTGATCACCTGCGACGTCAACGCGCTGGAACTGGAGGCCGCACAGTTCGACCGCTGCGTGTCGATCGAGATGTTCGAACACATGCGCAACTACGAGATCCTCCTGCAGCGCATCGCCAGCTGGATGCGACCGGGCGGCAAATTGTTCGTGCACATTTTCGCGCACAAGACCGCGATGTATCCGTTCGAAACCTCAGGCGACGACAACTGGATGGGCCGGCATTTCTTCACCGGCGGCCTGATGCCGGCCTCGGACACCCTGCTCTGGTTCCAGTCAGCGTTGAAGATCGAGCAGCGTTGGCACGTCGACGGCACGCACTACCAGCGCACCGCGAACCACTGGCTAATCAACCAGGACGCCCACCGCGAGAAGGTGATGAAGGTGCTGGCCCAGGCCTACGGTGCCAAGGCGGCGCCGCTGTGGTTCCAGCGCTGGCGCATGTTCTGGATGTCCTGCGCCGAACTGTTCGGTTACGCCGACGGGCAGGAATGGCTGGTCGCGCATTACCGCTTCGTGCGGCCCTGAGTTCCCGCCCACCTTCGCCGGAGTGACCATGAAACTTTCCAGGAACCTGCTGTTGGCCTGCGCCGTGCTGCTGAGCGCCAATGCCTGCGCCAGCGAGCTGCCGCCGATCACGCCGGTCGCCCACGTCGACCTCCCCCGCTTCATGGGCAACTGGTACGTGATCGCCGCCATCCCCACCCGCTTTGAGAAGAATGCGTACAACGCGCTCGAGGTCTATGCGCTGAAGCCCAATGGCGACATCGCCACCTCGTTCCACTTCCGCGACGGCAGCTTCGAGGGCGAACAGAAAGACATCCACTCCATCGGGGTCGTCAAGGAAGGCAGCGGCAACGCGGTGTGGGGCGTGCAGATATTCTGGCCGCTGAAGGCGCAGTACATCGTGGCCTACCTGAAGGATGACTACAGCCAGGTGATCGTGGCCCGTGACGCGCGTGACTATGTGTGGGTGATGGCGCGCACGCCGACGATTTCGCCGCCTGATTACGATGCACTCCTGCATCGGGTCAAGGCGTTGGGCTATCCGATGGAGAAGGTGCGCAAAGTACCCCAGAAGCAGGCCGAACCGAGCCGCTGACTCTTGTCGGTCCTGCTTGTCGATTGAACAGAGCGGACACGCACGACACACCACCATGGCGCGCATGCGACGCTGGCAGACATCGTCCGTGTCCGGCAGGAATGCTCGTTCGATCCCCGTCAAGTCACCGCCGCGCGGCGATCGCGTCCACGCTCTGTTGACGACCCCGTTTCGTACCATGGCGCCATCCCCCCGCGGCGTCAGCTTCCAGGCGCCCAAGCCATCCCCTTTCGGTACGGAGTCAATCGATGTCTTTTGCAGCACCTTTCCACAAGCGCAACGCCGGTCGCGCAGCGACCCTCCTCGCGCTGGCACTGGCCAGCGGCAGCGTCTTTGCCCAGCAGTCGCCGGCGCTTGATCGCGTCAGCATCTGGCTGGGCGGTTATGACGCCCATATGGATACCGCGATCGGTGCCAGCGACAAGAGCAACCAGTACAGCGGCGATTTCAGCCTGGAAAAGGACCTTGGCTTCAAGGACCACAAGAGCGTGCCGCGTGCGCGCATCGATTTCCTGGTAGGCGATAGCCAGGGTTTCTCGGTGGACTACTACAGCGTCAATCGCGAGAACACCAAGAGCCTGTCGCGCGGCATCAGCTACAACGGCAACGACTACAACGCCGACGCCTCGGTACGCGGCAAGCTCAATTTCGATTTCGGCAGCGCCGCCTACCGCTGGTGGTTCGGTCAGGGCAACGACGTCTTCGGTCTGGGCCTGGGTGCCGCCTACTACCGCGTGCATGCCGGCATCAGCGGTCAGGCCAGCCTCAACGGCGACGTGCTGGGTCAGGCTTCGTCCAGCACCACCGACAGCGCATGGGCGCCGACACTGCAGCTGGGCTGGCGGCACGCGTTCAATGATCAATGGCGCATGTATATCGACGCGGCCGGCGTGAAGAAGAATGGCGGCAAGCTCAATGGTCACATCGTCAACGCGGCCCTGGGTGTCGAATGGTTCCCGTGGAAGAACGTGGGCATGGGCGCCGAATACAGCTACAGCCGCATCGTGCTGCATCAGCGCAAGCACGATTACAACGCCAATCTCGACATGAAGCTGGACGGTCCCTCGCTCTTCGTGCGCTTCCGCTTCTGAGCGATTTCCGCAGACTGGCATGACGTGCGGCGGGCCTTGCGGGTCCGCCGCATTCTTTTGCATGGTGTCTGTGGCGCGGTCGCGTCACCGCGGGCTGGACGGCATCCGGCCAAGCCACCGGTTTGCCGAGATCAGGACGACGGACCCACCACACGCAGCGTGATGGTGGCAAAAGCCCCGTCACCGGCGAGTGCGGTGATGCGGTAGTTGCCTGCCTGTGGCAGGTTGATCGCGATCGCGGCGTCGGCCTCGCTGCTGCCTTGCAGGCGGCCGTCGAGCAACCATTGCACGGTGGTCTGCGTGCCCAGGGCATTCAGCCGTACCCGCAGCGGTTGATCGCTGTTCGGTGCACGGCGCAGGGTGACCCCATCGGTGAGGCCGCTGATGCGGATCGGGTTGGCGCTGTCCAGCGAGTCGGCGGCACAACCGGGCGCCATGGGCGGCAGCGCGGAATGGGCGCGATCGTCGCGACTCAGCCACGGCGTGGCCAGCGCCGGCCAGCGGGCCAGCTCGATGATGTGCTCACGCGCCGCATGGCAGGCACCGCTGAGCCGCTGGCCTTTCTCATTGACCCGCAGATGGAGCAAGCCGGCCGACCACGCACCCAGGCCGCGCTCGGCAAAGGTCGGCGGCAGTGCGCCGTCCAGGACCCACGCCGCGCGGTGCTGGCGGCACAGTGCCGGATCGGTGGCGTCCAGCGCGCCACCCAGCGGCCAGCAGATCTCGCGCTGGCTGACGCTGGCCGGTTGCGCGGCGGGGGCACCGCCGCGCGAAGGCAGCATGTCGGCAATCTGGAACAACAGCGGCAAGGCGGTGACTGCGCCGTACTGGCCCGGCGACGGCGTGCCATCCGGACGGCCGATCCATACGCCGATGGTCCAGCGATCCGTGACGCCAACCGACCACGCATCGCGATAGCCGTAGCTGGTGCCGGTTTTCCACGCCACGCTGGCGTGCCGATTGACGGCGCCGGCCAGCGGCGCGCCTTCGACGTCGGCCGGGTTGTGCGCAAGGATGTCGCGGATGATCCAAGCCGCCCCTGCGGACATCAGTCGCCGTGGCCGCGCGGGTTGTTCGCGGGTGTAACGCGGCGTACCGGCGATACCCGCGTTGGCGAAGGCGGTATACGCGCCGACCAGCGCTTCCAGCCGGGTCGACGCACCACCGAGAATGATCGACAGGTTCGGCTGCGCCCCGGCTGGCAGGCCGAGGTCGACGCCACCGTTGGCCAGCCGCGCCACGAAGCGGCTCGGCCCGACCCGGTCCAGCACGTCCACCGCCGGCACGTTGAGCGAACGCTGCAACGCTTCCGCCGCACTGACCGGGCCCGAGAACGCCTCGTCGAAATTGCCCGGCTTGTAACCGCCGAAGTCCTGCGGCGCATCGACCAGCAGGCTGGCCGAGTTGAGCAGGCCGTCATCCAGCGCCAGCCCATACAGGAACGGCTTCAGCGTGGAGCCGGGCGAGCGCGGTGCCCGCACCATGTCGATGTAGCCATGCCGTTGCGGGTTGGCGAAGTCGCTGGTGCCGACGTAGATGCGCGCTTCCAGGGTGGCGTTGTCGACCACTAGCAACGCGGCCGAAGTATGCGGCGGCAGGCGTGACAGGTACGCGCCGACGCGATCCTCGGCGGCGCGCTGCAGGTTCGCGTCGATGGTGCTGGTGATCCGCCGCGCCTGCGGTTGCTGCTGACGCAGTCGCTCGGCCAGCAAGGCGGCGGACAACGGCGCGCGCAGCGAACGCGCCGCCACCGGTTCGATCGCCGCGTCGCGCACTTCGGCCATGCTCCACACGCCGAGATCGCGCATGCGCCCGAGTACCTTGTCACGCGCCACGCGCGCCGCCGCCGCACGCCGATCCGGCCGCAGCCGACTCGGCGATTGGGGCAACACCGCCAGCAGCGCCGCCTCGGCATGCGACAACCGCGTCGCCGGCTTGCCGAGATACGCCCATGAGGCCGCCTCGACACCTTCGATCGGTCCGCCGAACGGCGCATGGTTGAGATACAGGTCGAGAATTTGCGCCTTGCTGAGGTGCGCTTCCAATTGCAGGGCCCGCAAGATCTGCACCAGCTTGCCGCGAAAGGTATGCGGAATCGGCTGGATGATCCGCGCCACTTGCATGGTCAACGTGGAACCGCCCGAGACGATATGGCCGTGAAGGACGCCGCCGGCGAAGCCGCGCAGCAGCGCGTACGGATTGACCCCGGGATGGCGGTAGAACCAGCGATCCTCGTAGGTCAGCAGCGCCTGCAGGTAGAGCGGCGACACCCGCTTCGCGGTGGTCGGATAGCGCCACACGCCATCGCTGTCGGCAAACGCACGCAGCGGCGTGCCGTCACGCGCCAGCACCACGGTGCTGCCGGTATCGGGCGCCGGCAGCTGCAGCGGGAACAGGCGATCGAGGACGAAGGCCGCGAGCAGCAGGAGGATGACCGCGACCAGGACGGCGCGCAGGCAACGCCACCTTCGCGGGCGGCGTTGCGGCGTGGCTGTGGAGACGGGAACAATCATGTGGTTTCTGCGAGGGTGCACCCTGTGCGCGACGCCCTTCGTGGTGCAACGAAGAGCTCGCGCACGGGTGCGCTCCTACGGGTCTCTACGGCTCGACCACGGTGATGCTTGCCGGCGTGACCTTGCCGATGCCGCGCACGGCCGGCCGGTACATGTCCTCGACCAGCGGCGGCGGCACGGTGTAGGTGCCCGGCGTCACCGCGCGCACCAGATAGAACACCCGGGCCTTGTCACCGCGACGCAGGTTGAGCGCGGCGGCGTAGCGGTCGTCGCGGTATTCCTCGTGCTGGATCTCGGCCGCCGAGGCGTGCTGGTCCAGGTCGATGCCGTCGATCACCACGCCGGACCACGCCTGCGCTCCACCGAGATTGAGGTTCTCCACTTCCAGCCCGCCCGGCAGCAGGTCGGTGACCAGTGCGTCGGGGATGTCCATGCGCGCCTCGATGTCGAGTTCGACGATCAGCGTGTCGCCTTCCTTCAGCTTGTCGCCAGTCCATGGCTGGCCGTCGGTGGTGAAGTAGCTGCGCCGCACGTCGATCTGGCTGTCATCGGCGGCCGGCGCCTTCTGCGGGATGCCGGCCACGTCGAGCGTGGCGAAGATCGCCGCGTCGCTGGTCGGCTGCACGGTGACGCCGGCATTGAGTTCGGCCACGGTCAGTTCGCGACTCCACACGCGCTGCGCGGGCGCCTGCTCGGTCTTGCCACCCGCGGTGAGCGAGACGGCCAGCGGCGCGTTGCTCTTCGCATCGAACGCGCGCGCCACGCGGGCGATCGCCGCCTGTTCCTGCGTGCTCAGGTACGACCACGACCAGCGGTAGTCCTTGTCCTGCTGCTGGCGCACGCGCACGTTCGCGGTGGCATTGCGCGCCCAGTCGACCAGCTTGGCGTCGTAGGCCGGCTTGTTCATGCCGTAGGTATGCGTGAGCGCCACCATCAGCGCGAGGTCGCGCAGGTCCGAGCCGTAGTCGCCGACGTACCACGGCCGCTCCTTGTTCCACGCGAACGCCTCGTCGATCGCCTTCTGCGCGCGCTCGTTGTCACCCATCAGCTTCAGCGCGATCCCCAGATGCACCAGCGGCAGCGGCGCCACCAGCTTCTGCCGCTCGTTGTCGAACAGCGCGCGCAGCGTGCCGAGGGGTGCCCGGTTTACGCGGGCCAGCACGAAGCCGGAATACGCCTCGTCAGCCAGACGCAGGTGGTCGTGCTGTTCGTAGTCGTAGTACGGATGGCCGCCGGCGAGCAGGTCGTCGTTGAGCCGTTGCAGCGACTTCTGCAGCACGTCCTGCGGCACCGCGAAGCCGTCGTCGCGCGCGTCCAGCATGAAGTCGACCACGTACGGCGTGGTGAAGGTGACGATCGGGCTGCTGCCGCCCCAGAAGCTGAAGTGGCCGTTGCTGGCCTGGAACGAGGCGATCCGCGACAGCGCCCCTTCGACCGCCGCCTTGCGCACCTCGTCGCTCATCACCGGTGCGCCCAGCGCCGCGGCCGTCTGGCCGTCCAGAATCAGCGCGGCGTAACCCTTGCTGGTGGTCTGTTCGATGCAGCCATACGGATAACGCAGCACGTCACGCAGCGCGGCGGCGTACGGCAGCGGCGGCAAGGTGCTCAGGGTGATCCGTGCGTGCACGGTGGCCGGCAGCAGACCGGCCAGCGCCGTCGCACCGAGCCGTTCGCTCTTGCCCGCTTCCAGCGCCATCGGCGTGGTGGTGACGGTTTCCGGCCACGCCGGGCGCACGGAAAACTCGAAGTGGCGATCGACCTGGTAGTCGTTGAGCTCGGCGTGGATATCCACCGTCGCCACCGCGGCACCGGCCTGCGCGGTAACCGGCATGTGCAGCGTGGTGCCGACGCCGTCTTTCAGTGCCACGCTCTGGGTCGCCTTGTCGATGCTGATCAGCCCGCCGCCCTTGACGCTGACCTTCGCGGTACCGTCCTTGCCGGACAGGTTCTTCAGATCCAGGCTGATCATCGCCTTGTCACCGGCCGCCATCACCCGTGGCGTGCTCGGCTCGACCACCAGCGGCGCGCGCACGGTCACATTGCCGTCGGCATTGCCGTACCGGCTGTCGGTATACGCCAGCGCGGCCAGTCGCAGGCTGCCGTTGAAGTCGGGCACATCGACATGCAGCGTCGCCTTGCCCTGTGCATCAAAGGCGACCGGACCGCTGAACAGGTCGACGATCTGCACCTTCGGGTTGAGTCGGGTGGCCTTCGGCAGCGCACCGGCACTCATGTCACCGCCATAGCGCAACTTGGCCTGTTCGCCATCCATCCCCTCGATGATGCGGCTGTACAGGTCGTAGGCATCCACCGCCAGCGCACGCTTGGCGAACAACCATGCCCACGCATCGGGCACCGGGTAGTCAGTGATGTTGAGCACGCCCTGATCCACTGCCGACAGCGTGACGAACGCCTGCTTGCCGGCCAGCCCGGTCGCCTGCACGTTGACATCCAGCGGGTTGCCGGGCCGCATCAGCGCCGGCGCGTCGAGCTTCAGCGGAATGCGCCGGTCGCTGCGATCCATCGCCACATATTCGATGCCCATCGCCCGCGCCGGCGTGGTGTGTTCGGTCGCCTCGCCACCACGGAAGACCAGCGCCGACACGTAGACGTCATGGCGCTCCCAGTCCTTGGTCACCGGGATCTCGAAGGTGGCACCCGCCCTGGCTTCGATGTTCTTCGTGTAGAGCAGATGATCCGACTCCACCAGCAGCACGCCGGGTCCGTCGTGGGGCGGCGTCACCGTGACCTTCATGGTGTCGCCCGCGCGGTAACGCGCCTTGTCCAGCTGCAACTTGACCTTGTCCGGACGCGCCTCCTTGCCGAGGTTCTCGTCGTCCCAGCTGTAGCCGGCGAAGAACGGGAACACCGTGGTCAGCCTGGTCTCCGGATCGTAGACCTCGACCCGATAGCTGCCCCACTGCACCGGGAACTCCACGTGCGTCGCTTTGCCGGCGGCGACGTCGACGTCTTTCTCGTCGATCAGTTGCAGGCGCTGGTTCGCGTTGGACTGCCAGCCACCGTTCTGCTCGTAGAGCCAGTAGAAGTCACGCAATTCGCGTTGCAGGCGCACTTTCAGATGCGAACCGGCAACCAGCTTGCCGTCCGCATTGGCGCGGACGATCTCGAAGCCGACCGGACTTTCGCTCTCGGCACCCTGTTTCGGATCGAACAGCGGTCGCACGCCGACCAGCGTGTTTGCCGGCCAGTAGGTGCGCTTGAGCAAGCGCGTCACCGCGCGCCCGCCACTTTCGTAGACACTGCCGGACAAGGTCACCGCCAGCGGCGCGACCGGCTTCACGTCGTCGGGCAGCGGCACGTCCTGCTCCAGCACGCCCTGCGCATCGAGCTTTGCATCGACGATGTCATCGGCGCTCTTCGGCAACTCGACCAGCGGGTTGCCGAAGAAGGTGTCCTTCATGGTCGCCACCGGATGCACTTCCGCCGCCACCAGCAATTTCGCCGTGAAGCGGTTGCCGTCGGCGGGTGCGCCGTAGAGATAGCTGGAAGCAACCTTCAGCTTCAGCGGCTCGTCGGGAGCCAGTTGTTTCTGCGGGCTGGACAGCTCGACCTTGAGTCGCTCGGGCAGGAATTCCTCAACGTGGAACGGGAATGCCTGCACGGTGTCCTTGCTGGCCGGATCCAGCCGGAATTCCAGCTGCCACAGGCCGGTCGGCGCGTCAGCCGGAATCGCCTGGCTCAACTCGAAATAGTTGAGCTGCTTCGGCTCCAGCCGGGTCTCCACCAGGGTGCGGCCATCAGGCTGCTTCACCCGCACGAACAACGACTGCGGCTTCATCGGCTTGCCGTCGTAGTCGCGCAACAAGGCCGACGCACGCAGCGTTTCACCGGGCCGGTACAGGTCGCGGCCGGACCAGGCATAGACCTCGAACGGCGCCTGCCGGCGCCCGCTGATGTCGAAGTTCGACACGTCCAGCGCCGGACGGTTGAACGGCAGCACCGAGACATCCTTGCCGTGGCGCGCCACCAGCACGTCGGATGGCTTGATCTTGTAGGCGATCAGCGCGTTGCCATCGGCATCGGTGCTGGCCTTGAGCTTGCCGTGCCCGTCGGCGTCGCGCACCTCGATGTCGACCGCGTTGACCGGCGTGCCATCGCGCAGCGAGGCGACATGCAACAGCACGTTGTCGCGGTAGACCCGCAGGTGCAGCCCGAGGTCGCTGACGAAGAAGGTGGCGGTGTCGTAACCGTCCTTGAAGGTGCCGCCGGCCTTGACCACGGCCATGTACACGCCGGGCTGTGCCAGCTGCTTGATGTTCTGTACCGGCAGGTAGGTCACCGTGCGCTCGTTCGCTTCGCCGCCCAGGGTGTAGTGATTGGCGTAGACCGAGTCGGCGATATCGGTGATCGGCATGCGGCTGCGCTTGTCGTCACCGCACTTGTTGTAATAGCTGACGTCGTGGTCAAGCTCGTAGCTGTCCCGATGACCGTTGCGCGGATAGGCACAGAACAGGTCGGACAGCGCGTCGTCATGCACGCGGAAGAACTCCACGTCGGCATCGTGCACGTTCATCGACACCAGCGGCAGACCGCGGGTACCGCGCGCGGGCAGCACGCTGCCGTGTGAAGCGAAGCCCACCGCCGCCGGCAGGTTGCCGGAATACACCTCGTGCTTCACGTCGTGGCCCAGCGTGCGGCCATCGGCAGCGAGCACGCCGGCCTTCAGTTGCACCACGTAGCGCGTATTGGCCTGCACGAACGGAAAGCCCAGTGTCTTGCCGTCGTCATCCAGGCTCCAGCTGCCGCTGATCACCTCGCCGTTGGCACCGGTCACCGCGATCAGCGAATCGAATGCCTGGGCCGAGGCCAGCGCCGCGTTGAACCGCAGCGTGATCGCGGTGCGCGAGTCGGCGGTTCGAGAGCTGGCCGACACCAGCGCGAAGTCGGCTTTGGCATGGTCTCCCGCGGGTGCGCTCGACGCGCTGGCGGGCGCGCCCTGCAGCGCGGGCTTGCCGTCGTCGTGACCGCGATGGCAGGCGGCCAGCAACAGGCTGATCGAAAGCATGGCGAACAGGCGCCATGCAAGATGGCGCGAACGTGGCTGGCTGGATCGAGATGACATGCAACCTTCTCCCTATAGGTTTGCGTATGAGTATCGCCGCCATTCATGGCGATGCGGAGGCAGGCAGCGGGCCGGCCGAATGCATTCGTGCGCAGGATGCCGCTCAGCGGGCCGACGCGAGATCCTGCCGGCCGAGCCAGTCGCCCAGCTGCATCAACACCTGGCTGCGCCCCGGTTCGGCCTCGTTGAACAGTTCGTGGTACAGCGTGGAGAAGAAGCGCGTGGTCAGTCGGCCCCCCGGGCCCGCCTTGCGCGCGAACGCGCGGCTGCCGGATGGATCGACCAGCGCGTCGCTGTCCGCGACCAACAGCAGCGTCGGCACGGCCAGCTTGCCTGCGTCGGCAATGCACGCCGCACCGGCGTGGAAGATGAAGTCGGCCAGGCGCGGGGTGATCCAGCCGTGCCGCAGCGAATCGGCGCGGTAGTCGGCGACCACGTCTTTTTCATGGGAAAGCTTGCTGCTGTCCAGCCCGTTGCGCAGCGGCAGCTGCGGTGCAAGCCGGCTGAGCAGCCGCGCCAGCGCGATCATCCGCGGCGACTCCCAACTGCGCAGCGCCGGCGATGACAACACCAGCGCCGGCGGCGTGACCCGACCATCCAGCACCGCGCGTGCGGCGACCAGGCCACCCATGCTGTGTCCGAGAAGCAAGGGCGGGTGCGGCTGGTGGTCGGCGTAGTCGTTGTAGACAGTGGCCAGATCTTCCAGCAGATCGTCGGCATGCCGCAGGCTGCCCCGACGACCCGGCGTCTGGCCATGACCGCGCTGGTCGTAGCTGCGCACTGCATAACCGCGCTGGTTGAACCATGCGGCAAGGCGTTCGTACCGCCCGCTGTGTTCGCCCAGCCCGTGCACGATCAGCACCGCGCCGCGCGACTGTGACAACGGCCAGTCACGCAGATACACGCGCTGGCCGTCCGCCATGCTCAACCATGACGCTTGTTGCAGGTCGGTTTCGACGCGTTGGGGCTGCGTCGGTTGTTGGTGTTGCTGCACTTCAAACCTCGCCGGGTGTTGATGACCGCGGTTGATCCATTCGTCGCCTGCACCTGTCAGGACGGCATCACGTGGCCGCCGCAAACGCATGGCGCAGGGTGACATTCAATGCTCGCTGACCCGCAGGTTTTTCGTCAGCAGATCGAGTTTGTGTTTCATCTCGTCCTGCGAGTGATTGCCCTCCACCCCGTAGAACGGGCTGTACAGCACCGGAGCATCGGCGTCCGCGTCCGCATCCGCGGCAGCAGCGACGCCGTTGATCTTCATCAAGCCGTCCTCCTGGCGCGCCACGGCATTGTAGGGGTAACTGCGTTGCGACACCTTTTTCCACAGGCTGCTCAGGTCTTCATCCAACCCGACCGGGGGCGCAACGAAGCGCTGCACGACCACATTGTTCTTGTCATCGGAAGCCGGGGTTTTCCAGATCACCACCGCGCCCACGTCCCATGCCGGCGTTTGCTTGTCGAGCAGGAATCGGAAACCGAGATACATCAGGTTGTCCGGCTTGATGACCTGCAGCTCGGGCGTGTAGGAGAACGCCATGCGCCGGGACGCGTAGCTGAAATGATGGTCATAGTCGATATCGAGATGGATCTGCCTGAAGGCGGGCGGCAGCAGGGCCGGCTTGGCAAGGAACTGCTTCCACTGCGCCAGCGTGCCTTCATAGCTGACGTAGACGAAGTTGCTCAGTTCGTCCATGTCGAGCCGGGCATCGTATTCGCCCGCAGCCGGCAAGGAGCGGGTCAGCATCACGGTGCCATCGGGCACCGGCAGCGAATAGAGCACGATCCGGGTGTTGGCGTAGGGCAACGGCCAGATCTCGACATGCCACGGCCGCTGCCAGCGATCGAGATGCACCGCCTGGAAAGCGGGCTTGCCGAGCGAGGTGATCTTGACGTTCTCACTGCCCACCGAACGCTGGAACATGCCTGTCTTGGCCATCAGGTCCATGCGCACCGTGGCGTCGTCATAGAACTTGTCCGCGTCCACGCCGTCCGGGCGGCGCAGATGTGCCAACCCGTTGCGACCCACGCCGCCCACATCCAGATAGCCGTTGCCATCCAGCGGAAGATGACGCGAACTGCGGCCGTTCAACCCCCATTCGCCGGTGGTTCCCCGCATGATCAACTCGGGAAAGCCGCTCAACTGGGTCTGCTGGTACAACAGCTTGGCCGAGCCCTGGCCGTTGGGAAACAGGTTCGCCGACTCCTGCGCCAGCAGCGCATTGATCTGTTCGTCGCTGAACGCGTTCAGGTGCTTTTGATATTCCTGGTAGAACGCCGCAAGGCTGAGCGGAAGCTTGAACTTCGCCTTCAGGTTGCCGATCTTGCGCGCGTCGAACAGATCCAGCTGGTAGGCACCGCGTACATCCATGACGGCCTGGCCATCGGGTGCCGCGAGAATTTCGCTGATCGGCAGCGCGTAATTCAGATTCTCGTTGGCGGACTTCATCAGCACGATGCCGATGAGCTTGCCGTTGGAGTCCAGCAGCGGGCCACCGCTGTTGCCGGGTGAAGCCGCCGCGGAGAAGCGCATCCACTTCCAGCGCCCGTCCTGCTCTTCCGGAGTATTCGACGTGTACAACCCGTCGCGGATCACCACGCCGGTGCCGAGGGCATTGCCGACGGCGTACACCACCTCATTCAAGGCGGGCTTCGGGTTGATATCCAGCGCCACCGCGGAAGCAGGCTGCTCGGCGAGCGTGAACACCACGAAGTCCTGCTGCAGCGAGAATTTCTCGATCTTGTCGATCGCGTACACATGGCCGCTGGCGTCGCGCAACGCCGGTGCTCCCCACAGCCCGTTGACGCCGATCTGCAGCACGTGCGCCGCGGTGGCGTAGCGGTGGTTGCCCAGGGCGAAGGCGGTGCCGATCGAGTAGTACTTGTCGTTGCGCTCCTGGAACGGCAGCAGCTCCAGCGGAAGCGGCTTTTCATAGGAAAGCGGATCCTTGACCGGCTTGGCCGCGACCACTTCGAAGGTGGCCGCCTGGATCTTCGGCAGCACGGCCGGATCGAGGCTGGCCGCATGGCTGGTCGTCACCGCCAACAGGCTGACCAGGGCCATCAGCGCCAGCCGGCCGCACACCGTGCGCATGAAGTGCAGCTTGCGCCGCAGCAATTCCGTTACGTGCATGAGTGTCCTTCGCTTGAACGCCGCCACCGGATTCCCCCTCGGGCCCCTGGGCTGTGACGACCGAAGCTGAATACTGCCATGGCGGGTCCGCCACTGCACCGACGCGTGGATGGCCGCGATCGACCGAGATCATGACCGCACGGCCTCCGCTGGATTGGTGCCAGCCGATCGCGACCCCATATATGCTCGGTGAGCACCTCCCGACCGCCGCGCGGACCCGCACCGATGCGCAACGACCCCTGCCCCCTGGACGATTTCCATCCGGCCGTCGCCGCCTGGTTTCGCCGCAGCTTTGCCGCGCCCACCGTTGCGCAGGCAGCGGCGTGGCCGTCAATCCGGGCCGGCAATCACACCCTGGTCGCCGCACCGACCGGCTCGGGCAAGACGCTCACCGCCTTTCTCGCCGCGATCGATGCGCTGGTCCGTGAAGGGGTGACCCACGGCGGCCTGCTGGCAGACAGCACCAGCGTCGTTTACGTGTCGCCGCTGAAGGCGCTGTCGAACGACATCCATATCAATCTGGAAGCACCACTGGAAGGCATTCGGGCCGAATTGGAAAAGCTCGGTCTGCCCGACGTGGCGATCCGCACCGCCGTGCGCACCGGCGACACTCCGCAGGCCGAACGCAGCCTGCTGCGCAAGCGGCCGCCGCACATCCTGGTGACCACGCCGGAATCGCTGTACGTGCTGCTGGGCTCGGCGTCCGGCCGCGAGATGCTGAGTGGCACGCGCACGGTGATCGTGGACGAGATCCACGCGATCGCCGGCAGCAAGCGCGGCTCGCATCTGGCGCTGTCGCTGGAACGGCTGCAGTCGCTGTGCGCGCGGCCGCTCTTGCGGATCGGACTGTCGGCGACGCAGAAGCCCATAAGCATGGTCGCCGACTTTTTGGTCGGCGCTCGTTCACCCTCTCCCCCTCGGGGAGAGGGGCGGGATGAGGGGCCGGGGTCGCGAAAGAGCCACAACAAAGCGGCTATCGAATGTTACTCCCCCGCGAGCACCCGCCCCTCATCCGACCCTTCGGGCCACCTTCTCCCCAAGGGGGAGAAGGAAGATCCGTGCACCATCATAAACACAGGCCACACCCGCCCGCGCGACCTCGCCATCGAAGTCCCGCCGGTGCCGCTGGAAGCGGTGATGTCGAATGACAGCTGGGCGCTGGTCTATGACCGGCTCGCCCAACTGGTCGAGACACATCGCACCACCCTGGTGTTCGTCAACACGCGGCGGATGGCCGAGCGCGCCGCGCGGCATCTGTCGGAGCGGCTGGGCAAGGAACACGTGGCGGCCCATCACGGCAGCCTCGCGAAGGAGTTGCGGCTGGATGCGGAGCAGCGACTGAAACGTGGCGAGCTGAAGGTGCTGGTGGCCACCGCGTCGCTGGAGCTGGGCATCGACATCGGCGAGGTCGATCTGGTCTGCCAGCTGGGTTCGCCGCGCTCGATCGCGGCCTTCCTGCAGCGCGCCGGCCGTTCCGGCCACAGCATCGACGGCACACCGAAAGCGCGTCTGTTTCCCGCCACACGCGACGACCTGATCGAATGCACCGCCCTGCTCGACTGCGTGCGCCGCGGCGAGCTGGACGCGCTGATCATGCCGCCGCAACCGCTCGACGTGCTGGCCCAGCAGATCGTCGCCGAGGTTGCCTGCGCCGAATGGGACGAGGACGCGCTGTATGCGCTGGTGCGTCGCGCGTATCCGTATCGCGAGCTCGCACGCAGCGAATTCGATGCCGTGGTGCGCATGCTGGCCGAGGGGTTCACCACCCGCCAGGGCCCGCGCGCGGCCTACATCCATCGCGATGCGGTGAATCACCAGTTGCGCCCGCGGCGCAGCGCCCGGCTCACCGCGCTGACCTCCGGCGGCACCATTCCCGACACGGCCGACTACAAGGTGGTGCTGGAACCGCAGGCGATCATCGTGGGTACGGTGAACGAGGATTTCGCAGTCGAGAGCATGGCCGGCGACATCTTCCAGCTCGGCAACGCCAGCTACCGCATCCAGCGCGTCGAGCGCGACCGGCTGCGGGTGGAGGATGCGCATGGCGCGCCGCCGAGCATCCCGTTCTGGCTGGGCGAAGCGCCGGGGCGCAGCAACGAATTGTCGTTCGGCGTCTCGCGACTGCGCGAGGAAATTTCCACCCAGCTTGATGTCGGCGGTGTGCCGGCCGCCGTGGCCTGGCTGCACGATCAGCTGGGACTGGGCGAGGCCGCCGCGCAGCAATTGGTCGACTACCTCGCTCGCGCGAAAGCCGCACTCGGCGTGTTGCCGAGCCAGCACACGCTGGTGCTGGAGCGCTTCTTCGACGAGTCCGGCGGCACCCAGCTGGTGATCCACACGCCGTGGGGCAGCCGGATCAACCGCGCGTGGGGGCTGGCGCTGCGCAAGCGCTTCTGCCGCCAGTTCAACTTCGAGCTGCAGGCGGCGGCCACCGAAGACGCGATCGTGCTGTCGCTGTCGACCAGCCACAGCTTTCCGCTGGAGGAAGTGGCGCACTACCTGCATTCGAATACCGCCGAACACGTCCTGATCCAGGCCCTGCTCGACGCACCGCTGTTCCCCGCGCGCTGGCGCTGGAATGCGGTGACCGCGCTGGCCTTGCCGCGCTTCACCGGCGGCAAGCGCACCCCGCCGCCGCTGCAGCGGATGAAAGGCGAAGACCTGCTCGCCGCCGTGTTCCCGGACCAGGTCGCCTGCCTGGAAAACATCGTGGGCGAACGCGAGGTGCCGGACCACCCGCTGGTCACCCAGACCATGCACGACTGCCTGCGCGAGGCAATGGACGTGGACGGTCTGTTGGCGATCCTGCGCCAGCTGGAAGCCGGCGAGATCGCCCTCGTGGCGCGCGACCTCACCGCGCCCAGCCCGTTGGCTGCCGAAGTATTGAATGCGGCGCCGTACGCCTTCCTCGACGATGCCCCGCTGGAAGAGCGCCGCACCCACGCCGTGCAGACCCGCGGCTGGAATGCCGACAGCGCCGACGATCTTGGCCGGCTCGACCCTGCAGCCATCGCCGCCGTGCGCGAAGAAGCGTGGCCGCAAGTGCGCGATGCCGACGAGATGCACGAGGCGCTGACGTTGCTCGGCTTCGTCAGTGCCGGTGAAGTCACCGCCAACCCTGGCTGGAATGAACGCCTGCCGCTGCTCGCGGCCGCAAAACGCGCCACCCTGCTTGCCGTGGGAACGCAGCCTGCGATCTGGACGTCGGCCGAACTGCTGCCGTTGTGGCAGGCGCTGCATCCCGACGCATCCATGCAGCCGCCTGTCACCGCCCGCGCCGAATACGCCATCCCACCGTGGACACGCGAGGATGCCCTGCTGGAGCTGGTACGCCGTCGCCTCGGCGGCCTCGGCCCGGTAACGGTGAGCGCGTTGGCGCAATCGATCCAGGTGGATGCGGACGAGGTGGAACAGGTGCTGTTGCGCCTCCAAGCGGAAGGCTACGTGATGCAGGGCCGCTTCAGCGCTGACGCCCGCGATATCGAATGGTGCGAACGCCACCTGCTGGCGCGCATCCATCGCTACACCATCGGTCGCTTGCGCCGCGAGATCGAGCCGGTCAGCCGCCGCGTGCTGATGCGATTTCTGTTCGATTGGCACCATGTATCGGCCGCCACGCGCTCCAGCGGCCCGGATGCGCTGGTGACTACCTTGGCGCAACTGGAGGGCTTCGAGGCCGCAGCCGGCGCCTGGGAAAGCGAACTGCTGCCCGCGCGCGTCGTCGACTATGCCAGCTCGTGGCTGGACGAGCTGTGCCGCTCCGGCCGCATCGTCTGGACCCGTCTTCGCGCCGGCAGCGGTGGTGGCGGGCCGGTGCGCAGCACGCCCATCGTGCTTTTGCCACGTCGTGACATGGCCGTCTGGACGGCTGTGGCCTCTGGCGATGATTCAGCCGGCCACCCGCTGTCATCGCGAGCCCAGGCCGTGGCCGACACGCTGCAGGCCAACGGCGCGCTGTTTTTCGACGAACTGCTGACGGACACCCACCTGTTGCGTACCGAACTGGAAGACGCGCTCGGCGAGCTGGTTGCCGCCGGCCGGGTCAGTGCCGACAGCTTCGCCGGCCTGCGCGCGTTGCTGTTGCCAGCGGCGAAGCGCGACGGCGCGCGACACCGGCGGATGCGGCGGCATTCGTTCGGCGGTATCGAGGATGCGGGGCGCTGGGCGCTGGCGCGTAATCCTGTTCTGCCATTCGGGGAGAAGATGTCCACAAGGACAGATGAGGGGCCGCGGGCGGAGGAAAAGCCAGGGGGTTTGGCGCAAAAGCAGCCCCTCACCTCAAATCTCTCCCCTCAGGGGAGAGGCGGCGAGGGTGGTGCTTCGCGCCGAGTTGATTCGATGGAAACGGAACACATCGCCCGCATCCTGCTGCGTCGTTACGGCGTGGTGTTCTGGAAACTGCTGGAGCGCGAGGCGCCGTGGCTGCCGCCATGGCGTGAGCTGCTGCGCGTGTATCACCGGCTGGAGGCACGCGGCGAGATTCGCGGTGGACGTTTCGTCGAAGGGCTGGTCGGCGAACAGTTCGCCCTGCCCGAGGCCATCGCGCCGCTGCGTGCCGTGCGAGCGCGCGCCGATGATGGCGAGCTGGTCTGCCTCAGCGGCAGCGATCCGTTGAACCTGGTGGGCACCGTACTGGTCGGCGACAAGGTGCCGGCGCTGGCCGGTTCGCGCGTGCTGTATCGCGACGGTGCAGCCGTTGCCGCACTGATCGGCGGCAAACCGGTCGCGCTGATCGAGCTTTCACCAAACGAACTGCAACAAGCCCGACACGCGCTGCTGCGTCACCCGTCGTCACAGACGGAATCCCTGGAAAAAGTGAGCTGAGCCATGGGCTGTCTTCCGCTACTCGTCCTGTTTCCGTTGGGCTTCGGCTTGGGCTATTTGCTGGGCGGCGATCTCGGCGGCGCCTGGGGCGCCGGCATCGGTCTGGTGCTGGGCCTCGCGGGAATGGCGTGGTTCATCAAGGCGCTGCGCGGTCGCCGCTGAAGCGCGAGGCCGTACCCGCGCTGCGGCCGTCAGAGTTTGAGGTATATCTGCCGCCGATCCATCGCGCGCACGATCAGCCACCACACCGCCACGAACACCAGCGCGAACGCCAGCGACGGAACATACGCGCCGAACCGCGGCGTCATCCAGCTGGCGAACAGGTGCTGATAGAGCGCGTCCTGTCCCAGCACCGGCAACACGATCTGCATCAGTTCGGAGCCGGCGTAGGCAGCGATGGCATTGACGCCGAAGCGGCGACCGAGCGCGGGCCAGCCGCGGCGGTCGATCAGCCCATGGAACGCCAGCAAGGCCAGTGCGGCCCAGCCGGCCGTCCACAACACGAAGGACGGCGTCCACAGATTCTTGTTCAACGGCAACCACAGCGACCACAGCGCACCTAGCAGCGCGGCAGTCACCCCGAAGACAAGTAGTGATCGAAGCCGGCCCCGGCGCAACCAGCAACCTGCGCGCAAGCCGAGCAAGGTGGTAGCCATAGAAGGCAAGGTGCCGAGCGGGCCTTCCGGGTCGTGGCCACGACCGGTGGCCGGATCGATCAGGTAGACGAAGCGGCCGAACAGCGCGCTGTCGAAGCGACTGACAATGTTCGTCCACGGCTCCAGCGAACCCCCGAGCAGCAGCAGGCCCCAGTAGCCAAGCAGCAAACCCGCGATGGTGACCCACTGCGTCCGCGCCCGCGTATGCAGCGCGAACAGCGCGACCCCGGCGAAACACAGCCCGATGCGTTGCAACACGCCGGGAAAGCGCAGATGCGCGTGCGGCATGATCAGCGCGGCCAGCACGTTGATTGCCACGCCAAGCAGCACGATGCGCAACGCACGCCACATCGCGCTGCGCACCAGCGCGTCGGGCGGTACACCCTGCTCCAGCCGCGGCAGGATCGACACCGCCACTGACACGCCGACCACGAACAGGAAGAACGGAAACACCAGATCGGTCGGCGTGCAGCCATTCCACACCGAGTGATCCAGCGGCCAGTAGACGTGCGCCCAGTCGCCGGGATCGTTGACCAGAAGCATCGCCGCCACGGTGCAACCGCGCAGGGCGTCGAGGGAGGCCAGGCGTTGGCTCATGTCTCGGACAAGCTCATCGAGGCCTGCCATGCAGGGAAGTGAGCCGTGCGACGTGTTGCGCCTCGCAATTCATGGCGTCAGCGCCACTCGGCCAATCGCATACAGGGGGCCGTCGCTCGGCGCGGTGTAGACCAGGCACAACGCATGCTCACCCTGTTGCGCTGGCAGCGTGGCGTCGAGCGCGAAGTGGCGAGCGGCATGCGCGGGGTCGGGCAAGGGCATGCTCGCCAGCACCGGACCGTCGCACTGGTCCAGATGCACGACCAGTTCACCGAACGGCGTGGCGCGCGGTCGCGACACCACCAGTTTCTGCTCATGCGCCAGCGCGAAATTGCGTACCAGCCGCACGGCGTCGACATGGATTGCGGTCACGCCATCCATCCACGTGGCGGGGAACTGCTGGCAGCTGTCGAACACGTTCACCGCGTACACCGGCTGGGTGCTGGTCGCGTCGGGCATGGGCTGCACGCGCAGCCGGAAATCGCTGCCGGGACAATTCGGCAGCGCACTTCCGGGCACGCTGAGCAGGGTCGCGTGGTCCAGCACCCGTGCGCGGGGCGTGGCGAGCGGGACGCCGTCAGCGCCGAAACTTGCCGCGCGCACGGTCAGTGGCAGGGTCACGTTGAACGGCGCCTCATAGCGCGGCGAACGTGTCGTGGGCGTACTGCCGTCCAGCGTGTAGCGGATGGCGCCCACGCCGACCTGGTTCGCCAGTGTGACGGTGGCCTTGCCGGTGGCCAACGCCAGGTTGCGGTCGATGCCGATGTCCACCGCGAACGCGCTGTCGGCCACGTTGACGTGCTGTGCGTGGTAACGCTCGAACTGCGCCGGCAAACGGGCGAGGAAGCTCGGCCAGTTGTTGGTGGCGGCAGGCGACCACGCCACTTCGCTGAGCGCATCCAGCCGTGGAAAGGCGGCGTGCTCGACGTGGGCGAAGGTGGGCAGGTGCTCGGCCCAGAGATTGGCCTGCACGCCCAGCACGTGCGCCGCCTGGCTGGCGCTCAACACGCCCGGCACCGGCTGGAAGGCATACACGTTCCGGAGCGATTCCACGCCGAGGCGACCGGCGT
Source organism: Rhodanobacter sp. TND4EL1 (assembly GCF_054061035.1). NCBI lineage: Bacteria > Pseudomonadati > Pseudomonadota > Gammaproteobacteria > Lysobacterales > Rhodanobacteraceae > Rhodanobacter > Rhodanobacter sp. TND4EL1. The sequence continues at coordinate 262,651 of NZ_JBSSDT010000003.1, read as the reverse complement.
ATTCGTCGGCGAGATCGCCTTGCACGTGGTCAAAGTAGAGCCCCGGCGCGGGCGACATCACCACGTCGTGACCGAGCATGGCGGCCTTGATCGCACCATCGATACCGCGCCACGACATCACGGTGGCATCGGCGGGCAGATGGTCGCCTTCGAGGATTTCGTCCCAGCCGATCAGTTTGCGGCCATGCTGGTCGAGGTACTGGCCGATGCGGTCGATGAACCAGCCTTGCAGCGCATCCTCGCTGGTGATGCCCAGCGCGCGCATCTTCGCCTGCACCGCGGGCGAGGCCTGCCACTGATCCTTGATCGCCTCGTCGCCGCCGACATGGATGTACGTCGAGGGAAACAGTGCCATTACTTCGTCGAGCACGTTGTCGATGAACTGGAACGTCGCATCGTCGACGTTGTACAGATACGGGTTCACGCCCCAATCGGTGGACACCACTGGTCGCTGCCCGGTGACACCCAGTTGCGGATACGCCGCCACCGCCGCTTGCGCGTGCCCCGGCATGTCGAGTTCCGGCACGATGGTGATGAAGCGTGCCGCGGCGTAGGCGACCACCTCGCGGATCTGCGCCTGCGTGTAGAAGCCGCCGTACTTCTGCGGCTCGCCATCATGGCCGGCGTCCGGCGGGGTGCGCCACGCGCCGATCCGGGTGAGTTCGGGATAGCGCTTGATCTCGATCCGCCAGCCCTGGTCGTCGGTGAGATGCCAGTGGAAGGTGTTGAGCTTGTGCTGCGCCATCTGGTCGAGCAACGACTTGATCTCGGCGACGCTCTGGAAGTGCCGGGCGGAATCCAGCATCAGTCCGCGCCAGCCAAAACGCGGGTGGTCGGCAATATGCAGCACCGGGACCTGCACGGCTCCGTGCGTCGCGTCGGGCGTCAGCAGCTGGTAAAGCGTGGCCGCGCCGCGGAACAGGCCTGCCTCCGTGCGCGCGCTGAGCACGATGCCCTGCGCTGTCACATCCAGAACATAGGCTTCGTCGCTGGCTGGGTCGAGGGTGGCATCGAGCCGCAGCACGATGGCTCCGTCGCCGTCCGCTCGTGGCTGCACCGCCAACTTCAGTCCGCGCGTGCGCGCCGTCAGTTCGGCCAGCCAGTGTGCGGTGCGCCCCGTCGCGGGTGCATCGCCGGCAACCACGATGGGCGTGGCGGTGCTGACCGAAAAATGCCCCTGGCCAAGGTCGAGTTTCACCGGCTGGGGTATCAATGAAATCGGTGCCGTTTCGGCGAACAACGACTCACCGAACAGACAGATCGCCGCAAGCAGCAGGCAGCGAAGAAAAACGGCCGGGTGGCGCGTGATCGGTCGGGTCATCGGCGGTCTCTGGTGGTGTGCCCCTGCAGAATGCCATGGGGGTTGAAGCGGGGTCTCCAAAAGAAACGGGCCCGAAAAAAATTGCTCGAGCCCGGAGGGGAGATCTGGGCCATCCGTGGCCCCTGACGGTGTTGCCGGGAGATCAGAGCTTGAAGCGCAGGTTGACGTAGTACTGGCGACCGTTGTCGTAGAAGTAGTACGGCTGCTTGCCGATCGCATCGGTCTTTGTGTAGTACTTCAGTTTCGGATTGTTGAGGTTCATCGCGTCAAACGACACCGACATCCAGTCGTTGATGGTGTAGCCAAACGATGCCGCCAGATTGCCCACACCCGCCTGATAGAAGGTATCCGCACGGGCCACGCCCGCGTAGAAGGACGAGCGATAGGTGTAGCTCACCCGGGCATTGAACCGGTCGTTCTCGAAGAACGCGGAGGCATTGCCCGTGGTCTTCGACGTGCCTTGCAGCGGCTTGTCACCCGTCGCATGACCGCTGGCATAGGTGTAGTTCGCGGATACGCCGAAGTACTTGCCAATCGGCTGGATGTAGTTGAGCTCCAGACCCTTCACCTGGCCATTGGTGTTCGACGGCACGCTCACCGTGTACGTGCTGAACACATCCGTGCCGGCGTTGGTGCTTTCCTGAATGTTCTTGTAGGTCTGGTCTTCATTGCTGAAGTTGACATAGTCCTTCAGGTTCATCTTGTACACGCCTGCGGATAGCAGGCCACGCGGTGCGAAATACCACTCGAGCGCCGCGTCGAAGTTGCTCGAGATGAGCGGCTTGAGTTTCGGGTTGCCGCCGCTGCCGGCAAGAGTCAGGTCGTTGAGCGACACGAAGCCGGCCAACGCGGAGTAGTCCGGTCGGGTCATTGTCTGCGAGGCCGCGAAACGTGCCACCAGCTCGTCGGTGACGTCGAGCTTGAGGTTGGCGCTGGGCAGGAATTTGCCGTACTTGCTCTTGTCGGTGTTCCAGTAGTAATTGCCGAATGCCGAACCGACGATCGGGCCGGTGGAGGTCGTCGCGGAGGGATCGGGATTGGTGCTGGTGTAGCCGATGTCCTGTTTGGTCTCGACGTAACGCACGCCCAGGTTGCCGCTCCAGCCTTCGCCGGCGAAATTCAGCTGCAGATAGGCGGCACTGTCTTTTTCATTGACCTTGTAGACGTCATTGAAATAGAACCGGCTCACCGGATCGCGGTTGGTGAACTTCGCGTCGAATGCGGCCAGCTGTGCCGGGGAGTAGTACCAGATGTTGCTCGGGAACGAACCACCCAGGCTGCTGCCGAAGTCGCCGGGATAGTTGGAATACGTCGACGGGAAATTGGCCAGGTTTTTCCAGTCGCCAGCCGGACCCTGCGCCACCTCGAACAGGTTTTCGCGGGTGTGGTTCGCGTAACGCACACCGAACTCCAGCGAAGACACTGCGCCGCCATCGAAGTCCAGCTCCCCATCGAGCTGGCCCCAATGCTCCTTGTCCTTGGTGTTGATGCCCTGCCCGCCGAAGATCCAGCCCGCCGAGGGAATGATGCCGGACGGCGAGTTGTTGGATCCGCCCACCGACCAATCGGTCGGTGAGCCGGTACCGTTGATGTTCCAGCTGGCCGGGGCGCCGGCGTTCGCACCAAGCTCGATCACGTTCTGCGTCGGGCTGGAACCCTTGCCCTCGGTGGTACCGACCTGACCCTTGAAGCGGAGCGTGTCGGTGGCCTGCCAGTCGCCGTCGAGTGATACGTAACCGGAACTGGACGCCGCGCCCGGACGGGAGATCTGGTCATAGACGATGGACGGATTGGTGTTGCCCGCGACCTGCCCGAACGACGCATTGGCAAGCACGTTGTTGTTCACGGTGTAGCCCGGCTGCAGTCCACCCTGATTGATGAACTGGCTGGTCCACAACATGTAGTTCCGGTTGAAGTTGTCGGCCTTGAGCTTGGTGTAGAACGCGTTGAGGTCGAGCGTCAGGTTGTCGGCGGGCTTGAACTGCACATCAATGGCGCCACCCTTGCGCGTGCGCGTCTGGGTGAACAGCGTGGCGCCGATTTCCTGCGGGTAGTAGACGCCGGCAAGATCGGGATGAGCCACGGCAACTGCATCAGTGGCGGCAATCTGGTTGTAGCCACCGACCAGTTCCTGGCCATTGCGCTGCAGACTGCGCTTCTCGTAAAACGCCTGCACCATCACGCCGAAAGTGTTGGCGTCGTTCTTCCAGTTGAACAGGCCGCTGAATTGCGGCTTGGTGTTGCCCGGCAGGTCCGCATAGACCCCGCCGATCGAACCTTCCGCCGTGACGTTCTTGGCGAACTCGAGCGGCCGGCGCGTGATGATGTCGACCGAACCGGCCGCGCCGCCCTCCTGGATCTTCGCTTCCGAGGTCTTGTGCACCACCACTTCACTGACGATTTCGGCTGGCAACAGGCTGTAGCTGACGCTGCGACCGACCGTGGAGACCTGGCTCAGCACGAACCAGTCACCGGTGCCGACGGTATGTCCGTTGACCAGGGTCTGGGTCATGCTGGGATTGGTACCCCGCAGGCTGACCCGATCGCTCTCGTCAAAGCCGCCTTCGCTCGCGCTGGACGAGCTGATGTTGACGCCGGGCAGTCGCTGCAAGGTGTCGGCCACATTCTTGGCCGGCAGCTTGCCGATATCTTCGGCGGTGACCACTTCCACATGCGATGTCGCCGCCTTCTTCAGGTTCAGCGACTCGGCCTCGCTGTCGCGGATACCGACGACCGTGACGGTGCTGAGCTGGGTGGCGTCCTTTTCCTTTTGCCGGTTGTTGCTGCTGGTGGTGGTGTCGGTCGACTGTGTCGCGTCCTGCGCAAACGCCACGCCGGAAACGCACAAACTGGTGATGATGCTGGCGGCTAGCAATGTCTTGCGGTAATTCATGATCTCCTCCCCTCAGAGGCTGGCTTGAATCAGGACCGGCTGACGACGGTCGCGGACGATGGTTTGCGGGTTACTGGTGCCGTGTCGCCGGATGGCGGGCGGAATCTCATCTCAATCCCTTGTGCTCATCCAGAAACCAGCCTGCGGCACCAATGACGCCAAGCTGGCCGTGCTCAATCAATCGAACCGGAACCTGTTGCAGCCAGGCGCGCATCACGCCCTTGTTGAAGTAGCGATCGGCAAACGTGCTGGCCAGCAGGAATGGCTGGATCTGCGGCAGGATGCCGCCCGCCAGGTACACCGCGCGGGCGCCGTACAGCAGCACCAGGTCGCCGACGAAGCTGCCCAGCAGGCCGCAGAAAACCTGCAGCGCCTCGACCGCGGCGGCGTCGTTGCCAGCCAGTGCGGCGGCGGTGATTTCCGACGGGGTGAGTTGATGCTCCGCACTGCCGCGCAACTCGCACAGCGCGCCATAGAGCTTGAGCAGGCCGGGCCCGGACAGCGCATCCTCGAATGACACATGCGATTGCTCGCGGCGGAACAACCGCAGGATCTCGATCTCGCGCTCGGTGCCCGGTGCCAGTGAAATCTGCCCCGCCTCGGTGGCCAGCACCTGTGCCCGTGGCTGGCCCGGCAGCAGCACCGCCGAACCCAGACCAGTGCCCGGCCCCATCACCAGCACCGGGCCCTGTGCCGCCGGACGCGTGCTCTCGATGATCGGCGTGGCCTCATCGGCGCCAATGAACTGGGTGGCATAGGCCACCGCTTCGAAATCATTGATCACGGCCAGTTCGCGGATGCCCAAGGCGTCGCGGATCTCGCCGATCGACACTGGCCACGGCAGGTTCTCGTTGACGATGACATCGTCCAGCACATAGCCCGCACAAGCCACCGCGCAATCACGCAGCTGGTGGCTCAGGCCGGCGTGCGGCGAATCGGCCAACTGGGTGACGAAATCCCTGAGCATGGCCGGCAGACCGGACCAGTCGGCGCAGCTGTAGCGGTGGTAATGCAACACCTTGACGGATTGCCCGCCGGCAGCCGCGACCACCAAGCCGATGCGCGCATGCGTGCCGCCGACATCGGCCGCCAGAAACGGCTGCGCATTGCCTGGGCGAAGCTGACCCATACCGCCCGACGACAAGCCGTCGACCAGCTCGCTGGTCGTTGCCGCAGATGCGTGGCGCTGGTTGGCGCGTTCCCCCACTGCCCTCTCCCATGGCTGACACGGATCCGGCCCGCTTGGCGGCGTAGCGCGTTGGCGCGTTCGTCGCCGGCCCGATTGGAGCGGAGTCTGCTGTCAGAATGACAACGTTGTCAACACCGTTCGCCGTGAATATCGGGACGGTCGATGTGGCGACGCAGCAAAGCTGTCGCGACATTCTTGAGGCAGTTCCGAAGCAATGCACTGCAGCCCTTCATTCAGCGCATTTTTCGGCCAAACGGCCCTCCATCCACGCATGACGCGGCGCCACATGCGCCTCCTGTCCGGACGTATGGAAGGCTACCGCTGAATGGCCACGACCTGCTCTTTGACGAGCCAGAATTGACAACGTTGCACTTTTCGGCAAATAAAGAGACATTCCATCTGCCCCGGTCGTCCGATCGGCGCGCGGCGACTTCGGGGAAATACATGGCAACAACGCAGACGACGGCACCGACCCAAGCCAGTTATTTCGGCCCCATGCTGATCATCGGCGTGTTGTTCTTCATCTTCGGCTTCGTCACCTGGCTCAACGGGCCACTGACGATCTTCGTGAAACTCGCCTTCAACCTCGACGACGTCAGCGCCTTCCTGATTCCGGTCGCGTTCTACCTGTCGTACTTCTGCCTGGCCTTGCCGTCTTCCATGGTGCTGCGCCGCACCGGCATGAAGAAGGGCATGGGACTGGGGCTGTTCGTGATGGCGATCGGCGCGGTGCTGTTCGGCGAGTTCATCAACATCCGCATCTATCACGGCGCGCTGGTCGGACTGTTCGTGATCGGCGCCGGCCTGTCGTTGCTGCAGACCGCTTCCAATCCCTACATCAGCATCCTCGGCCCGATCGACAGCGCCGCGCAGCGCATCGCCTTCATGGGCATTTGCAACAAGGTGGCCGGCGCACTGGCGCCGGTCGTGTTCGGCGCGCTGGTGCTCAGCGGCATCGACACGCTGGACCAGCAGGTCAAGGCCGCACCCACCGCCGCCGCACGCGACGCGTTGCTTAACAGCTTCGCCGCGCGCGTGTACTGGCCGTACATGGCGATGGCGGCACTGCTGGTGATCCTGGCCGTCTGGGTGGTGCGTTCGTCGCTGCCGGAGATCAAACCAGCCGGTGCCAACGACGAACAGGCGATCGGCCATTCCGGCCGCAGCATCTACAGTTTCCCGCACATGTGGCTCGGCGTGCTGTGCCTGTTCCTCTACGTCGGCGTCGAGGTGATGGCCGGCGACGCGATCGGCATCTATGGCCAGGGCTTCGGCCTGCCGCTGGACGCGACCAAGCATTTCACCTCGTACACCATGCTGGGCATGCTGGCGGGCTATGTGGTGGGACTGCTGGTGATCCCGCGCTTCATTTCGCAGCAACGCTATCTGGCGGTGTCGGCCGTGCTGGGCGTGCTGTTCGCCATTGGCGCGTATGTCACGCAAGGCTATGTGTCGGTCGGCTTCGTGGCCGCGCTGGGCTTCGCCAACGCGATGATGTGGCCGGCGATCTTCCCGCTCGCGATCAAGGGTCTGGGCCGGCATACCGAAGCGGCGTCCGCGCTGCTGATCATGGGCATCGTCGGCGGCGCACTGATTCCGCAGCTGTTCGTGCACCTGAAGCAGGTGATCGACTTCCAGCTCGCGTTTCTGTGCGTGATGGTGCCGTGTTACCTGTACATCCTCTATTACGGCATGGCCGGACACCGCATCGGCCAGACCGTGACGGATTCGCGGCACGCCTGAACACCCGGAAGGCCGGCGCGCAGCCTCGAAATGGTAGGATGCGCAAGCCGCCGCGCACAGCTGCGGCGCCCCGCGTCGACTCCCCGGCCTGAGGCGTCACCATCACGATGCATGAGGTTCAACGGTGCGCAGTGCCACCATCAAGGATGTCGCGGAACGGGCCGGCGTCTCGCTGAAAACCGTCTCCCGCGTGATCAACAACGAACCTTCCGTGCATGCGCGCACACGCGAAAAAGTGCAACGCGAGATCGACGCCCTCGGATACCAGCCCGACCCTTCCGCACGCAGCCTGCGCAGCACCCGCGCCTATGCGCTTGGTCTGGTCTACGACAACCCGAACGCACACTACATCATCAACCTGCAACGCGGCGTGCTGTCGGTATGCCGCTCCAGCGGCTTCGGCCTGCAGATCCACCCCTGCGACTCGGCCTCGCCGAAACTCGCCGACGAATTGCGCACCCTGGTGCAGCGGTCGCGACTGGCCGGTCTGGTGCTGGCCCCGCCGATGTCCGAACAACCGGAGTTGATCCGCGCCCTCGGCGAGGCCGGCATTCCGTTCATCCGCATCATCTCGGCACGCAAGGACCCGCAGGACGGCATGCCCTGCGTCTATGTCGACGACCGCGACGCGGCCTACGCGATCACCGAGCACCTGATCCAGCTCGGCCACCAGCGCATCGGCTTTTTGTGGGGTGGACGCGAGCACCGCTCCAGCCTGGAACGCTACCAGGGCTACGAGGATGCGCTGAAGGATTACGGCATCGCGCTCGACCGCAAGCTGATCGTGCCCGGCGACTACACCTTCGACGACGGCTTCCGCGGCGCGCGCAAATTGCTGGCCCTGAAAGATCGCCCGACGGCCATCTTCGGCTCCAACGACGAAATCGCCGCCGGCGTGCTGGCGGCGGCCCACTCCGACGGCATCAACGTGCCCTACGAACTCTCCATCGCCGGCTTCGAGGACAGCCCGTTCTCCAAGCAATCCTGGCCGGCACTGACCACCGCCCGCCAGGCCACCGAGGAGATTGCGCGCCATGCCGCGCAACGACTGATCGGCGATTTGCAGCGCGAAGCGAATGGCGAACCGGCGCTGCACGCGAACGAAGGCTTCAGCCCGGAGCTGGTGGTGCGTGGGTCGACCGCGCCGCGACAAACGGCGGCGAAACGCACGGGGAAGAAAGCAGACTGAGGGGCGCAGGCGCGGAGCGATGCCGCGCCGACAGTGTCAATGGCAGCAAAAGGGGTCAGAGACATTATTGGTTCCGGCCTCCTGCCATCGCTTGAGGAATCCCACCCTCACCGCCCACGCCCAGCCGTTATCATTCTCACCGTTGCCGCGAGTCGGATAATGTCTCTGACCCCTTTTGCTTCCTCAGCCACGTGCCATCGCACGCGAACAAATACGACGATTTGGCCATCCAAAGAGGCTTAAGTAAGTGCCATTCGTCTCTGACCCCTTTTGCTAGGTAGCTGCCGACCTTGGTCGCCCGGCCCAGCGCGTCGGAGGCGTAGGCGGTGCTTTGTAGGCCCGCTGGCATTTAATTACCTTCGTCCCTTTTGATTGGATTACGCGACAATTCAAACGACTGTAAGTGAACCTGACCCCGTTTTTCACACATTGACGGTTTCAAGGATCTTCACCGCCAGGCCGTGCTGCTCCAGAAAGCGGCGGAACTTCAGGATTGTCGTCTCGTCCGGGATCGCGTCCTCGTTCAACTCCAGCCCGGCGAAACGGCGCATCGATTCGATCTCGTACAGCGCATCTTCCATCGCCGGATCGCTCAGCGCGTACCACTGCTGCATGAAGTGGATACGCAGCATGGTTGCGGCGGGCATCGGTGGCCGACCGCGGCGGCCGGACGTTGGATAACTCGGCTCGATCAGTGCCAGCAGCGCCGCCCACGGCACGACCTTGTCCATCTCGCCCAGGAACCGCTCGCGTCGCGTCGGCTTCTTATTCGACTCGAAACTCAACGACGCAAAAGAACGCTGCTTCATCGGATATGCGATTCCTGAGGACAGGCCGCTATGATGCCTGAGACCGGGAATAGATCAGAGCATCCCTTGGGGCGACCCGCAACATGTCGGCCACGGGTGATTCACGTGGAGTTTGAGACGGCCCTTCTTCATTTAAATTTACGTCTCTTCTATTTGTCTTTCGATAAAGGGGGGGCATGCTCAGAAAACCCCCAAGGTAAAAATGCATCCCCTACACGCGTTACGTCGAATAGACGGCCACCTGTCCTGTAACCCTGGTACCTAGTTACGTCGACTGGCTTCATACTGAATCTCGCCATCAACATCACCTCTCTACGATTTAATCCATTTAGTCGCCCAGCAATCTTAGGGTCCTTTGGCGTGGTGATCCCCAAGCCGTTCGCGGCGTCTGACGACAAAAAGGCTGTTTTGCTCGAAAACAGCAAAGGCATATCCGAATAGACGTAATATCCCGTGACGATCACAAGCTTACCGTCAAAATCTTCTCCGCGGGCAAGCAAGGTACTCATGGGAACATTACAAACAACTTCGTTTAGACCACCCATTTGAAAGCAGAATCGACTGATATCACCGGCCCAAGATATACAAGGGGCGAGACTCAAAAAAAGTATTAATACTATCCTCATGTCATTTCTCTCTTACGGTAAAAACCGAAACGCCGAGATATTGCCAAGTACCTGAACTTTCCATTTTTTTGTTGAAGGAACTGTAACTCCATCCGTATATGGCACCCCCAGGCAGCGCCACGTATCCGTCCACATGATCATTGTAATATACCGCTAAATCACCGTATCCATTTGCCCTCTGGGCGTAAGGTTGTGCCCAGTCCGCCATGCCAGAAAAACCAACATCATCAGGGTGCGTATGTATTTCTGCTATTCGCCCCGCGATAAATGGATGACTAAGTTCTTCAAAATTGACCAGCCCCCTGTCGCCAGTGCTATACACTGGCGAACAAAGATATCCGGAATCTTTCATATACATGATATCAGAACCAATTTCCACATGGAGTTTGGCCGTTATAGGCGATACAACATCACTCCAACTAGTTAATAAATCTTTCAGTCTAGTATAGGATTGACCTAGAACGCCTGCACCCTTTAAAGCTGAATTCGCCTCGCTAGTTGCCCGTATAGCAAGGTGCGATCGTTCGCTACCATTATCACCCGAAACATTGCATCGATATATTTCGCAATCAATTTGAGAGGCCGTCATGTGCGACGGATAGGCTCCGGTGGGGTCGGTCAGTCCAGCCGGGTTATTAAACGCATAAGCATAGCGATTGAAACTATAGCCATTTTTAGCGCCCATTTCGATAGGGTCAACACTTAAGAATCGCCCCACCTCCGCATCGTAGTACCGCGCCTGCATGTACACGAGCCCGGTCTCCGGATCGTCCACGTGCCCGGTATAACCCACGCCGTTCGGCGCCGCGCCCATGCTCGGCACCGACACGCCATACGGCGTGTACTCGAACCGCGCCGTGATGTTGCCGCTGGCATCGGCCTCCGCCAGTGGTGTGCCCTGCGGGTCGGTGTACACATAGGTCACCGTGCCGGCATAGGCGTTGAACGAGCCGGTCATCCACAGCAGCGCCGGGAAGAGCAGCCTCAACATGCGCGTCGTCATCTGGCCGGCCCTCATGGCGCCCAACCCGAGCAGCCCGCCGCATTGCAGGCACGCACCTGCACGTCATAGACCAGGGTCAGATTGACCGGTATGTTCCCCTCGGCGATCACGAAGCTGGTCCCCGCATTGTTGTAGACCACGGACCCCGTATCGACGCGGCGTGCTTGATAACTGGTGGCCCCACTTACCGCATTCCACTGGGCGCTGTAGCGTTCGCGCCGGCTGTTGATCATCTCGTACACCACTTCAACGCCGCAGGGTGCCGCGGGCACCAGAGCCACCGTGATATTTCCGACTGCACTCCACGGACCACAGCCACCCGCATTACAGGCCTGCACCTGGTAGCCATACGTTCCGTTGGCCTTGCCGGCGAGCGCCTTGCTGGTCGCACTGCCGGTCTGGATGGTCGCCCAACCGCCGCCGTTGACCTGCTCTTGCATCGTGTAGCTGGTCGTCCCGCTCACGCTGCCCCAACTCACCGTATAGCTGCCACTGCTGCTGGTGATCGGTACGCTGAGGCTTGGCGCGCTGGCTGGCGGAAGCGTGGCCACCACGGCACTGCTAGCCTTGTACGCGCTGCAACCGCTCGCGTTGCACGCCTGCACTTGATAGGCATAGCTGCCGCTTGTGGTGACTGTACGTGTACTGCTGATGGCCGCACCGGTGTAGACGCTGCTCCAGTTGCCTGCACCCAGCCGCTGCTGCAGCGTGTAACTGGTGGCCGTGCTGCTGGCGGCCCAGCTCACCGCGATGCTACCCGTGCTCGTCGCCGGCACGGTGATGCTGGCCGGTGTGGCCGGCGGCAACAGTACTGTGATGCTGCCCGTGGCACTCCATGCGCTGCAACCTGCCACGCCACAAGCCCGCACTCGATAGCCATAAATGCCATTGCCCTTGCCGCTGGCCGCCCAGCTGGCCGCACCACCGGATTGCACCGTGACCCAGCTACCTGCGCCGACCTGCTCCTGCAACGCGTAACTGGTGGCGCCACTGACGCTGGACCAACTCACGCTGTAACTGCCGCTCGTGATGTTGCTGGCACGGACAGCGTCGGCACGGACGGGATCGGCGTCGGCAACGTCTCGTTGCGTGCGATCAGCTTCCTGCCCAAGTAGATGAAGTTGGTGGTCTTCGTCGTGGCGCTGTCGACCTGATACAGCAGCTGACCGCCCTGGGTGTAGAAGTAATACGTCGGCACCCCACCTTCAGGGGTCTTCTTCACGCGACGGCCGGCGGCATCGTACTCGTACGCGCCATACTCCGGGATCTTCTGCAGTTGGTTCTTCTGATCGAAGATCAGCGCGACCCCGTTCTTGTTCGTGACGTTGCCACGGTTGTCGTAGACAAACGTGCTGCCGGTGCCACCGGTGATCGAGCTGAGCCGGTTGGCGGGGTCGTAGTTGTAGGTAAGGGTCTGGCTACCGGCGACACGCGTGCGGATATTGTTGAGCGGGTCGTAGGTGTAACTCTCCGTTCCCCACAGACCAAGCGCCTGCGCACTGGTCAGCCGGTTCAGGTCGTCATAGCCAAACACGTTGTTGCGCGGACCGCCCGCCAGATCATCGACTCGCGTGATGTGGGCATTGGCATCGTAGGTGTAGTCCTCGCTGACCATCAACGTCGCGCCCTGACCGTAACTGAAGTTGCGCGTCAGATTGCGGTCATTCTTGTCAGCCACGTACAGCGTTCCGTTGCCGTAGGTGAAGCCCTTTACGTCGCCATCGGGGTGATAGGTCAACCCGCTGGCATAACTGCCCACGTGGGTGGGACGACCCAACGCATCAGGGGCACCTGTGCCCGGCATGGCGCGCGAGCCGCGAAAATAGACTGATACGCAAGGAGGTGGTGCGTCAACTGGCCGACGGGCTCGCTCTTGCCGTAACGTGAAGCCCGTCGCCTATTCAGGCGAGCAAGGTCCATCCGGGGAGGTGATGGATCGATCGGCATTTACGCCGGCACCTCCAGCGCCCTCTTGACGTAGAAGTCCAAGCGGCAAGGCGTCATTTGCGACTTTTTTCGCATTCGTCAATGTGCACAGATCAGCAGAAACGAGCTGGTCCATAAAAGCCACTTCACCCTTGAGCGAGAACTCCGATAGCAAACGCTGCCAGCGCCACACCGGCCAGATTCAGCCGGCTCAAGCGCTCACGGAACAGCACCAGCCCGACCAGCGCGCCCAACGCCACCACGCCGATGTTCATGCTGGCGAAAACCAGCGCCGGGTGTTCGGGCAAGGCGCGATGGCCGCGCAGATAGAACAGGATGTTGCCGAAGTTGGCCAGGCCGAGCAGTAGTCCGGCTACCGCGCTACGTGCAGTGAAACGGGTGGTGCCGTGCAGCCGTCGCCCCCACTGCATGGCGAACGCGACGATGAGCGCCAGCGCGAACATCGCCTGCAAGGATGTACCCAGCGGTACGCCGGCCTGGGCCACGCGCTTGAACAGGATGTCGATCACGCCGAATCCGGCGAATACCAGCAAGGGATACAACCAGCCGGCCAGGCCTTCTTTCGTCGGTACGTGGCCGCTGCGCCAGACCATGCACAGCAGCGCCAGCAAACCAAGTGCGATGCCGCCGAGCTTGAACGCCGAGAGCTGCTCGCCGAACAACACAAACGCCGCCAGCAGCGAGAGCAGCAGCGACAGCCGCTGCGCCGCATCGCTGCGCACGATGCCAGCGTGGCGCACCGCGGCGGCGAGGGCGAGAAAGATGGTCGGCAACAGGATGCCCAGTGCCCCCAGGGCCACCCACGGCACGCCGGGATCGCGCAGGCTGCTGGTTGAGGGCTGCAACACCAGTGCGGTGAGCACGCTGGTCACCACGTAATTCCAGGCGATCGCCTGGCCCACGTCGACATCCAGGCGCCGCGACAGTTTCAGCAGCACCGAGACCAGCACACTGCACAGCACACTCAACAACACGAAAATCATCCGGCACACCCGTCACGGCCAGCCGGCATTGTGCCGCAGCGCAGCGAAGATTGATCCCCGTATACCCGCCTCAACCGCACGAACTCTTCGACCGCGTCGAACGAGTGAGCAGGTGGCCTCAGCCGCTGACGCAGAACTGCTGGAACAACGTGCTCATCAAGGCCTGCACGCGGGGATCGCTGATGCGGTAGTGGATGCTCTGCGCTTCGCGCCGGCCACTGACCACGCCGTCACGGCGCAGCAACGACAGATGCTGCGACACCGTGGCCTGGGCCAGATCCAGCGTCTGCGCCAGTTCACCCACCGAGCGTTCGCCGCGCACCAGCTCGCACAGCAGCAGCAAGCGGTTGTGGCTGGCCATCGCCTTCAGCACCGCGATCGCCTCGTCGGCATGCTGGTGCATCTGTTCGGGCGACGGCGCGCTGGCCGTCTTGCGAGTTCGCACGGTCCTGGTGGCCATCAGCTGCGCCCGGCTTCCGGTTCGGCGTTGGCGGGCTGGTCGGTCAGTGGGTGGATTGGCATGAAGGTGTTCCTGATGGGTCGAGCGTCACTGCGGCTCAAAGTGCATCCAGCGGGATTTTCAGATAGCGCACGCCGTTGTCCTCGGCCGGCGGCAACTGGCCGGCGCGCATGTTCACCTGCACGGCCGGCAGCAGCAATTGCGGCATCTTGAGCGTGGCGTCGCGCGCGCTGCGCATGGCGACGAAGTCGGCCTCGCCGATGCCGTCGCGGACGTGGATGTTGCCGGCACGTTCCGCGCCCACCGTGGTTTCGTGAGCGAAGGTGTCGCGACCCGGTGCCTTGTAGTCGTGGCACAGGAACACGCGCGTGGCTGCCGGCAACGCGAAGATCCGCTGGATCGAGCGGTACAGCGTGGCCGCGTCGCCACCGGGGAAATCGCAGCGGGCGGTGCCGTAGTCGGGCATGAACAAGGTGTCGCCGACGAAGGCCGCATCGCCGATCACATGGGTCATGCATGCCGGCGTGTGGCCGGGCGTGTGCATCGCCGTGGCCGCGATGCTGCCCAGCATGTACTGCTCGCCATCGACGAACAGGTGCTCGAACTGGCTGCCGTCGATGGCAAAGCCGTTGCCTGCGTTGAACAGCGGGCCGAAGGTTTCCTGCACCTCGCGGATGTGCTCGCCGATGGCCAGCGTGCCACCCAGCTGCGCCTTGACGTACGGTGCCGCCGACAGATGGTCGGCATGCGCATGGGTGTCGATCACCCACTCCACGGTCAGCGCCTGTGCGCGCACGAAATCGATCAGCGCATCGGCCGAGGCATGGCGGGTGCGCCCGGAAGCCGCCTCGTAATCGAGCACCGCATCCATCACGGCCGCCTTGAGCGTGGCCGGATCCCACACCACGTAGCTGAAGGTGTTGCTGGATTCGTGGAAGAACGCCTTTACTTCGGGATGTTGCATGACCTGCTCCTGCAGCGGACTCAGTGCCGGGCGACAGCCACTCGCGAGGCCAGCCACCACCCGGCAATCATGCACGCCACCAGCACCAGCAACGAGGGATTGGTGGCGCCAAGCGACGCCAGCGCCGGACCGGGACAATACCCCGCGATGCCCCAGCCGATGCCGAACACGGCGGCACCACCGACCAGCCGGACATCGACGCGACGCGAGGCGGGAAGCTGGAAAGCCTCAGCCAGCAAGGGACGCGAACGCCGCAGCACCACGCGATAGCCGATGGCCGTGGTGATCACCGCACCGGCCATCACGAAGGCCAGGCGCGGATCCCACTGTCCGAAGATGTCGAGGAAGCCAAGCACCACCGCCGGCTGGGTCATGCCGCCAAGGCTGAGGCCAAGACCAAACAGCAGCCCGGACAGCAGTGCGAGCAGGATCTTCATCTCACAGCCCTCCCGTCAGATGACGCACCACGTACACCGTGGCGATACCGAACAGCATGAACACCGCCGTCGCCAGCAGCGAGCGCGGTGACAACCGCGCGATGCCGCAGACACCGTGACCACTGGTACAACCGCTGCCGATCCCCGTGCCGAATCCGACCAGCAGTCCGGCCAGCGCCATCCACGGCAAACCCACCTGCGGCATGCCGATGCCGCTGTCGCCTCGCAGCAGCCACAGCAGCATCGGGGCCAGCAGCAGGCCAAGGACGAAGGCGATCCGCCAGTCACGATCGGCCACGCCGCGCCGGAGCAGGCTGCCGGCGATACCGCTGATGCCGGCAATGCGGCCCAGCGCGGCCATCAGCAATATGGCTGCCGCACCGATCAGCACGCCGCCGAGGAGGGAGAGCACGTAAGGGTGCATGTCCGGTTACTTCATATATGCGAATGTGGGAATGTACGGGACAGCAAAGCGGGCTGCAAGTGCCACCGACGGTTGGCGCGAAGCGGGCAGGCGCTGGCCCGGCACCATCCCGTGCGCCTGCGGCACGTTGTCGGCGCAGGCGCCGCCGTCGCGGCACGGCACCGGGCCGTTCTTGAATCTCCACAGGAGTTCATTGAAACGGCCCGGGCCGGCTTGGTCGAAACGGTCAGTGGGCTGAAAGAAAGCCGTATTTGCGATAGATCGCGGCAGCCGTCGGGCTTTGCATGAACGCCATGAAGTCCTTCGCCGCCTGCTCGTGCGGCGCGTTCTTCATGCGCGCGGCGGTATAGGTTGCCACGGCATTCTGCGCGTCCGGGATCGCCACGGTCTCGACCGGGTGATGCAGGATCTGCTGCTGGAAATACGCCTCGGTTGACCACACCGGCGCCGCATCGGACTCGCCCTGCAGCACGCGCAGCGGTGACTGGCGGTGATGGACGCGGGTGAGGAAGGTGCTGCCATCGGCGACCTTGGTCTGCATGATGGTGTGGTCCAGCGCTTCACCGCCGACCTTGCGATAGCTGGCCTCGATCTGTTTGGCGATGCCTTCCCACGCCGGGTTCGGCATGCTCACCCGCACATCGCTGCGCGCCAGATCGGCCAGCCCGGTGATGTGCCTGGGGTTGCCCTTGGCCACCAGAATTGCCAGCGGATTGCGGGCGTAGTCGTAGGTATCGGCAAACCAGCCGTGCTGCTTCTGCTTTTCGGCGACGGAGCCCTTGCCGGCCGTAAAGACGTCCGGCTTGAGCGTGATGCGCAGGTTGCCCATCACCAGCGAGCCGCTCTCGATCTGCTTGGCCAGGATCCCCGGCGGCAGGGTTTCGACGAACACCCGCTGATAGGCCGGATGCGCCTGCTTGAACGCGTCCACCAGGTCGTGCACCACCATGAACTGATTGCCGGCGAAGAACACCACCAGTTGCGGGTCGACGACGTCTCCATGCAGGTCTGCGATGGCGTCGAACGGCGGCACGCTGAATTGCATGCCGGCCGGCGGCGGATTCCATGGCGGCAGATAGTCGGGTTGGGTGGCCGCGCTGGCGGCGAAGCTGGCGGCTGTGCAGGCAGCGGCGAGCAGCAGCCGCGATAGGGCATGGCGCATGGTGGTTCTCCTTGGTTTGTTGCGACTTATTGCGGGCTCAGGGCGTAGCCTTGCTGCTGCAGATCGATGACCGTGGTCAACCCGGACAACGCGACGGTGACCTGCTTGTCGACCCAGTCGTACTGGAAGTCGTGCTCGGCCACGGCCTGCGCACATACCGCCACGTCCACACCGGCCTTGCGCAGCTGGGCGATCAACGGCAGGTTGGGATTGGCCACGCCGTACTTCGCCCGGTACTGCGCGTCGTTCAACACGATCGGCGTGGCCGGGCCGGCGGCGATCGCCACGAACTTCAAGTGCGACAGCGGCACCCCGGCGTTGACGTACAGGTTTACCGCGCGTGCCACGTGATCGAGCGAAGGACTCACGTCGGTGGGCTTGGCGCCCGGCTTGCCGAGGCTGAACACGACTTTGTACGTGGCCTGGCGATCAGGCTGGTAGGCCGCCTGCGGCATCGCGTGGATCTTGCCGGCACCGTGGATGGTCGGGGTTTGCCAGAAGTCGTTACCGGCAATGGCGGCGGTGGAAAACAGGCCCAATGCAAGCAACACGGGCACAAGCGAACGGATCATGGTGGCCTCGCTGAGTTTCTGGCAACGCGAAATGGCGCCTCCGCCATGCTATGCCCGCATCATTCGCTCGACCAAGGGCGGATTCGTGATCAGGCCGATAAGAAGAATTGATCGTTGCGCGTTGCCTTCACGTGGCCGGGGCATGGCGCTGCGCGAAGTAGCGCGCCGGCGGTTGGCCGAACTGGCGCCGGAACATCGCCACGAACGCGCTGACACTGACGTAACCCAGCGAATCGGCAACGTCGGCCACGGGATCGCCAACAGCCAGCTGTTCCAGCGCGCGGCTCAGCCGAGCCTGCTGGCGCCACTGCGCGAAGCTGCAACCGGTTTCGCTGCGAAACAGTCTGCTCAGGCTGCGCGACGAAAGCCCCGCCCAATTCGCCCACGCCTCCAGGCTGCGGTTGTCGTGCGGCTCCGCCAGCAGGCCGAGTGCAATGCGCAACAGACGCCGATCGGCCGGCATCGGCAGGTGCAGCGGATAGTCGGCGATGCGCGCGCGCCGCATTTCATCCATCAGCACGTCCATGATGCGCTGCTGTTCATCGTCCAGCCGATCACTGTCCGCCCAGGCCGAGGCGCGATGTACCAAGGCACGCATCAGCTCATTGGCGCCGAGCACCGCTGGCTCCTCGGGCATGCCGATGGCAGCCTGCGGTGCCACGAACATGCCCCAGCCACGGGTGCTCTGGATCACGCTGGCGGTGTGTTCCTCGCCCGGCGGCATCCAGCCGACCCGATGCGGAGTCAACGTCCACCAACCCAGCCGCGTGCGAACGCAGACGAGGCCGCTTTCCACATACATGAACTGGCCGCGCACATGCCGATGCCACTGGCTTTCCCCTTCCGGCGGCAGATCGTCCACCACGAAGGCGATCAGGCCGGGACCGTCGGCGCGCTCGATGCGCTGGAAGTGTTCCGCATGCCCCATTGGCGAGTTCTCGACATTATTTGACTGATTCACGTTATCAGGCCATGCCTCCCAAAAACTACACTCTGCGGGCGGATCAGTTCAGCACGTACCACTGAACCCCTGTCGAATTTCTTGCAGCAGGAACGTCTTCCATCTGATCCCGGAGGAAATCGATGTCCATGCGCCCTTGCCTACCGCTCCGCCCGCACGTCCAACCCAGTGACAACGAGGCTTGCGTGACTTTCATCGCCGCGGCACAGCTGATGCTTGATCCTGACACCCCCGAAAGCACGCGTCGCTCGATTGAACCGAAATTGCTCGCCCAGCTGCCGACATTGAGGGCGCTGGGCGTATTTGAGCTGTTTGAATTGCGGAATCCCGCCTTGCGTACATGGCTGGCCGACGAATTGTCGGAAATGCGCACATTGAGCAAGGGAGCCGCACGGTAAATTTGCCGAGGCAAGGACCAACGCAGATATATTTGCCTTGACAATTATATTCTCGGCAATAGAATGCCCGGCATGAATTCCGCGTTGCTGTCCGATTCCGCCCGCATTGACCCTGCCCAAGCCCCGAGCCTGGGCATGCTGCTGCACATGGTTCGTTCCGAGATCGTGCGTGCGATCGAGGCTGAACTGGCTGGTCAGGACGTGGATCTGAGCTTCACCCAGTTCCTGATCCTGAAGAAGGCACACGAACTCGGCACGGCCTCGGCCACCGAGCTGGCCCGCGCCGTGGAGCTCGACGGTGGCGCCATGACCCGCCAGCTCGATCAACTGGAACGCAAGGGCTTCCTGCGCCGCACGCCACATGAGCAGGATCGGCGCGCCCTGCGCATCGAATTGACCAGTGCCGGCAATGCGGTGTGGCAGAACACGGCCTCGCTGTGCAGCCAGCGTGTGATGAACGCGGCGCAACGCTCGATGACGCCAACCGAACAGGCCCAGCTGCACGATTACCTGGCGCGCGTGTTGAGCGCGCTTCGCGACAAAAACTGATACCCCACTACTTTTATTCCCCGGACTTCAACCCATGCGTCTGCACCTACTTGCGGCTGCGACCGCACTGACTCTGGCTTTGGCCGGCTGCGCCAGCAGTGGCGGCCTGCAGCCGGACGGCACGCCGATCAATGCCTCTTCGCTGAAAGCTGAGCGCAGCCTCGCGCGCATCAACCTGTCCGCCGCCGCGTGGCCGGTGCAGGATTGGTGGCACGCGCTGGGCGACAGCCAGCTCGATGCGTTGATCGCCGAGGCGCTGCACGACAATCCCGGCCTGGGCGTCGCCGACGCCCGCGCGCGCGCCGCCCAAGCGCAGGCCGGTAGCGCCGACGCGGCCCGCGCACCCAGCATCAACGCCGGTGGCAGCGTGTCCGGCGCGCGCATTCCGACCACGGTGCTGCCGGCGGACGCCGGTGGCGGCCATTTCGCGCTGGCCAAGTACGCCGATGTCAGCTTCAAATGGGGCATCGATTTGTGGGGCGGCAAGCGGGCCGCATGGGAATCCGCGCTGGGCGCGTCGCGCGCCGCCGAGATCGACGCGCGTGCCGCGCGGATCGAGTTGTCGGGCAACGTGGCGCGCGCCTATGCCCAACTCGGCTACGCGTTCACCCAGCAGGATCTGGCCAAAAGCGAAGTCGAACGCGCCAACCAGGCCCGCAAGCTGACCCGCCAGCGCGTGGCCGCCGGCATCGACAACCAGATTTCGCTGAAGCAGTCCGATGGCGAGGTGGCGAATGCCGAGCAGGAAGCCGCGCGTGCCGATCGCGCCGTGGACGCGGCGCGTTCTTCGCTGTCGGTATTGCTCGGCAAGGGCCCGGATCGCGGCCTGCAGATCACCCGTCCGCAACTGCTGACTCCGGCCCAGCTGGCCGTGCCGGACAATCTGCCTCTCGACCTGCTGGGTCATCGCGCGGATCTGGTCGCCGCGCGCTGGCGCGTCGAGGCCGCCGCCAGGGACATCAAGGCGGCGAAGACCGAATTCCTGCCCAACATCAGCCTTGGCGCGATGGCCGGCGTGATCGCACTGGGCGGCGGCAACCCGCTGACGTTGCCTTCGCGTTTCTATCAGGTCGGCCCGTCGATCAGCCTGCCGATCTTCGATGGTGGCCGCCTGCGCGCCAACCTGTCGGACAAGGACGCGCAATACGATCTGGCCGTGGCGCAGTACAACCAGACCCTGGTCGGTGCGC
Organism: Rhodanobacter sp. TND4EL1; assembly: GCF_054061035.1. Classification (NCBI taxonomy): domain Bacteria; kingdom Pseudomonadati; phylum Pseudomonadota; class Gammaproteobacteria; order Lysobacterales; family Rhodanobacteraceae; genus Rhodanobacter; species Rhodanobacter sp. TND4EL1. The sequence goes on along the minus strand of NZ_JBSSDT010000003.1, from coordinate 241,831 downwards.
TGAACGAAGTCGCCGATGACCTTTCCGCGGCGCACGCCGTGCAGCAGCAGCTGGACGCCCAGCGTCGCGCGCAAACGGCGGCCCGTCAGGCCTGGCAATTGGCCGAGCAACGCTACCAGGCTGGCATCGGCAGCTACCTCGAGGCATTGGTGGTGCGCCAGCAACTGCTGGTCGCCAATCGCGGCGTCGCCGCGCTCGAGGCGCAGCAGGTCGACCTGTCCGTACAACTGATCGAGGCACTCGGCGGTGGCTTCCAGCCGCAGGCCGACGCGCCCGCCGTCTCCTCTTCCACCTCCCCTTCACGTTCCTGAGGCAGCCCCATGTCCAGCCCGACTTCCACCCCGGCCGACAGCACGATCACCAGCCCGGCCGCCACGCCCGCCACCCCGAACACGCCGCCATCGAAGAAGAGGTCGCGCGGCTTCATGCTGCGCCTGCTCGGCGTGGTGGTGGTGCTCGGCATCATTGCGTGGGCCTTGTGGTATTTCCTCGACGGCCGCTGGTATGAGGGCACCGACGACGCCTACGTCAACGGCAACGTGGTGCAGATCACCCCGCAGGTGCCGGGCACCGTGGTCAGCATCGGCGCCGATGACGGCGACCTGGTGCACGCCGGCGACGTGGTGGTGAAACTCGACCCCAGCGACGCGGACGTGGCGCTGGCCGAAGCGAAGGCGAACCTCGCCAACAGCGTGCGCAAGGTGCGCGGCCTGTACTCCAGCGTGAACGGTGCGCAGGCCGACGTGGCTGCCCGCAAGACCGCGGTCGACAAGGCCCGTGCCGATTACCAGCGCCGCGTGGCGCTGGCCAGGTCCGGCGCGATCTCGGCCGAGGAACTGGCCCATGCCAGCGACGCGATGACCACCGCCGAGAGCGCGTTGATCACCGCGCAGCAGCAGTACCAGACCAGCAAGGTGCTGGTCGACGACACCGTGGTCGCCTCGCACCCCGACGTGCAGGTGGCCGCCGCCAAGCTGCGCGCAGCCTATCTCGACGACGCCCGCGCCAGCCTCGTCGCACCAGTGGACGGCTATGTGGCCAAACGCTCGGTGCAGGTCGGCCAGCGGGTGATGCCGGGCGCGGCACTGATGGCGGTGGTGCCGCTGCATGGCGTATGGGTGGACGCGAACTTCAAGGAAACCCAGCTGACCAAGATGCGCATCGGCCAGCCGGTGGAGATCGAGTCGGATGTCTACGGCAGCGCGGTGAAGTACAAGGGCAAGGTGCAGAGCCTGGGCGTCGGCACGGGCAGCGCGTTCTCGCTGCTGCCCGCGCAGAATGCCACCGGCAACTGGATCAAGATCGTGCAGCGCATTCCGGTGCGGGTGGTGTTCGATGATCCGGCCACGCTGGACAAGCACCCGCTGCGGCTGGGCATGTCGGTGACGGTGGACGTGAGCCTGCACGACCAGAAGGGGCTGACCCTGGCGCAGAAGTCGCCGACCCAGCCGGCCTTCAGCACCGACGTCTACAAGCAGCAGCTGGTTGCCGCCGATGCCGCGATCAAGCAGATCATCCACGCCAACATGGCTGGCGAAAAATAGTCCCCGTGTAGGAGCGCACCCCGTGCGCGAACCCCGTTCGTCACATCGCAAGAATCATCGCGCACAGGGTGCGCTCCTACATTGAAAGCCGATCCAAGCCGATGACTACCCAATTCCGCCCACCCAATCTGGCACTGAGCACGATCGGCCTGTCGCTGGCCACGTTCATGCAGGTGCTGGACACCACGATCGCCAACGTGTCGTTGCCGACGATTGCCGGCAACCTCGGCGTCAGCAACAACCAGAGCACGTGGGTGATCACCTCGTTCGCGGTCAGCATGGCGATCTCGCTGCCGTTGACCGGCTTCCTGACCCGCCGCTTCGGTGAGGTACGGCTGTTCACCGCCTGCACGCTGCTGTTCGCGCTGACCTCGTTCCTGTGCGGCATCTCGCAGAGCATGGAGATGCTGATCCTGTTCCGCGCGCTGCAGGGTGCGGTGGCCGGCCCGATGTATCCGATCACGCAGAGCCTGCTGATTGGCATCTACCCACCAGCCAAACGCGGCATGGCGCTGGCGCTGCTGGCGATGGTGACGGTGGTGGCGCCGATCGCCGGACCGATTCTCGGCGGCTGGATCACCGACAACTATTCGTGGCCATGGATCTTCTTCATCAACGTGCCGATCGGCATTTTCGCCAGCATGGTGGTGGCCAACCAGTTGCGCGGCAAGGTGGAGAAAACCGAGCGGCCGAAGATCGATTACGTCGGCCTGATCACGCTGATCATCGGCGTGGGCGCGCTGCAGATCGTGCTGGACAAGGGCAATGACGAGGACTGGTTCAACTCGCCCTTCATCATCATCACCGCCATCATCTCGGCGATCGGCATCGCGGTGTTCCTGATCTGGGAGTTGACTGACAAGGACCCGATCGTCGACCTGCGACTGTTCCGCCATCGCAACTTCACGGCCGGGACGATTGCGCTGGTGCTGGCGTATGCGGCGTTCTTCGCGATCGGCCTGCTAGTACCGCTGTGGCTGCAACGGAACCTGGGCTACACCTCGACCTGGGCCGGCTTTGCGACCGCTCCGATCGGCGTGCTGCCGGTGCTGCTGACCTTCTTCGTGGGCAAGTACGCGACCAAGGTGGACTTGCGCCTGCTCGCGTCGGCGGCGTTCGTGGTGATGGGCGTGACCTGCTTCATGCGCTCGGACTTCTTCATCGGCATCGACTTCTACAGCGTGGCGATGGTGCAGCTGATCCAGGGCCTGGGCGTGGCGCTGTTCTTCATGCCGATCCTGACCATCCTGCTGTCCGACCTGCAGCAGAACGAGATCGCCGCCGGCTCGGGCCTGGCCACCTTCCTGCGGACCCTGGGCGGCAGCTTCTCCGCCTCGCTGACCACCTTGCTGTGGGAACGCCGCGCGGTCAGTCATCACGAGCAACTGGCTGAACACATCACGGCGTACGACCCGACCACCCAGGCCGCCATGGCCCAGATCGGCCACGGCGATACGCAAACCGCCAGCAGCGTGATCAACAACATGATCACCCAGCAGGGTTACCAGATCTCGTTCAACGAGGTGTTTCACGCGCTGGGCTGGGTTTTCATCGGCCTGGTCTTCGTGATCTGGCTGGCCAGGCCGCCGTTCAGCGCCAAGGCCGGCCCGGCCGCCGGCGGCCACTGATCGCGAAAAGCGCCGCCAGAAGACGGCCCCCACGGGGCCGTTTTTTCAGGCGCCGTCAGGGGTCGAAAGCCAGGCCGACCGCAAGCATCGTCTCGCCGCGGTTCGGATCGCGCAGGCTGCCATTGGAGATGTGCCGTATCGCCACGCTGAAATGCCTGGCTTGCCAGCCCAGCGTACTGACGAACTGGTAGTGGCTGGATAGCGCCTGCGTGGTGTGATTGGCGGCGGCCACCTGAAAGCTCATGAACAGCGGGTGGTACCAGTCACCCGCCTGACCACGATGCACGCGGGCGCCCACAGCCAGCAAGGTCACCGGCGCGCGAGTGGAATAACGGCTGCCGTCGTAACGAGGCAGGTCACGGCCATTGATCCAGCCCAGCGACACGTCCGGCGACCACGTGTAGCGGGTCCGGCCCAGCGGCCGCGGCGCAAACACGGCTTCGATGAAGGCGGCATTGCTGCCGTAGCTGTCCATGTAGCTGCGCGCGGCCTGGACTTCGAGCCGGGTGGCGGCGTTGGCGGGCAAGGCGGCGGCGCACAGGCCCAGGATCACGATGCAGGGGAATGGAAAACGAGTAGCCATGGAGCTCCCGTAACTCACGTTGTCGCGCCAATGGGAATATCGCGCAGCGTAGCAACGACGGCGCGCCTCGGCACCCCTCTTTCGGGTGCATTTCGCGAACAAAGTGTTTCGTCCGGCATGAAAAACCCCGGCACGATGGCCGGGGTCGGATGGAGGCGGAAGGGAGACGGCTATTTCGCGACAGGCCCGGGTTGCAGGCTGGCGCTGTCCAGGTCCAGTGCGGTGGAGTTCATCAGCATGGCCTTGGGATGGGCCTTGCGGATGGCGTCGGAAAATTTCGTGGCATCACCCACCACCACCACGGTACCCGCGTCGCCGGTAAGGTATTTGTCCGCGTACTTCTCGATCTGCCTGGGCGTGACAGCCTTCACCTGGCCAACGTATTTGCCGATCTCGTCGAGCGGCACGCCGTAGACGGCCAGATCCCCCACCTGGTCGGCGAGACCGGCCGTGGTTTCCAGGCTGCGTCCGTAACCACCGATCAGCGTGGCTTTGCGCGCCGCCAGTTCGTCGGCGGCAACCCGCGTATGGCCCAGCCGCCTGAACTCGCCCAGCATCAGCTCGACCACCTGCGGCGCGGAGGGGTTCTTGGTTTGCGCCGACGCCAGCCACATGCCGGCATCGCGCATCGGCGTCAGTCGACTGTTGGCGCCGTACGACAGGCCGCGCTTGATGCGGATCTCCTCGTTGAGGCGCGCCGAGTACGAGCCGCCAAGGACGGCATTGGCCACCGTGCCCACGTAATAACCACGGTCGGCGCGCGAGGGGGCCGGATGGGCGGCCACCACGCCGGCCTGACCGGCACCGTGCTGGTCGATCAGCAAGACCGGCGGCAGCTGGCTGGCATGTCGGCCAGCGGGCCTGGCCGGCAGCGCCGTCGCCGGCTTTTTCCAGTCGCCGAAGCTGGCCTGTGCCAGCTGCTGGGCCTGCGCCGGCGTGATGTCCCCGGCCAGAACCAGGATCGCGTTGTCCGGACGAAACAAGGCCGCGTGCAATCGCTGCACGTCCGCCCGCGTGATGCGGGCAAGGGAGTTCGGGGTGCCGCTGCGCGAGTGTCCGTAGGCACCGTCGCCGAACACGCCGCGACTGGCGGCAAACGAGGCCAGCGCGGTGGGTCGGCTCAGCAGCAGATGCAGATCATCCTGGGCCTGCGCCTGCGAGCGCTTCAACTCGGCCTCGCTGAAATCCGGTTGCCGCACCACCTCGGCCAGCAGGCTCAGCGCCTGGGGCAATTTGGGCGTGGTCACGGTGATGCCCACCGAACTTTCGTCCCAGCCGGCACTGGCGCCGAGCGAACCGCCCAGCGCTTCGGCGGCGGCGGCGATTTGCGGCGCGGTCTTGCCGGCAGCGCCCTTGGTCAAAAGGTTCGCCGTGAGGTCGGCCAGGCCGGCCAGTGGCGATGGGTCCATTTCCCCGCCGCTGCGTATCACCAGCTGGGCGGTGACCAGCGGCAGGCCGGAGCGACGCACGCTGATGACGCGCAGGCCGTTGGCCAGCGTTTGCGAGGACGGCGTGGGCACGGTGACACGTGGCGCCGGGCCCGGTGCCGGCGGTGCGGCCGGAAAGTCGGCGGCGAGCAGGTTGCTGCTGGCGACCAGTGCGGCGGCCAGCACGGTCAGTCGGAGATGCTTCGTCGAACGGCTCATTTCGCAGCTCCCTTGGCGGCGGCCGGGGTGGTGGCGGCAGCCTGCGGCAGGTAATCGATGGTGACGCTGTGCGCGCCGGTGACGTATTTCTGCAGCACGCGATGCACATCCTGTTCGCTGACCTTCTGCAGCGCATCAAGGTCGGTGTTGACGCGTGCCACATCGCCGTCGATCAGGCTGGCCTGGCCGAGCGCGAAGGCCAGCCCCTGGGCGGTCTGGCGCTGCTTCAATTCGGCGGTGAGCAATTGGGTTTTCACCTTGTCCAGTTCGGCGGTGGAAATCGGCTGGGTAGCCAGCCAGATGATTTCCTCGCGCAACAGCTTGGCGGCCTCGGCCGGCTGGTGTCCGCTGGCCAGGATGGCGTAGGCGGTGAACAGGCCCGGGCCCACGCGACCGTCGGCATCGACGCCCGCTTCCTGGGCCACCTGGTGGCGGTACACCAGCGATTGATAGAGGCGCGAGGAATCGCCTTGGGACAGCAGCGCGGCGGCGACCTTCAGCGGAATGCCGTCGGCGCTGTCGGAGGCCGGCGGAATCAGCCAGGTGACGGCCACGGCGGGCAGTGGCGCGGTTTCACTGGTGACCGTGTAGCGCAGGTCCTTGTGGCGCGCCGGCTCTTTCGTGGTGACCTGGGGAATCGGCGTGGCCGGTTTCGGGATCCAGCCGAAGTACTGGTCGACCCAGGCGTCGAGCTGTTTCGGGTCGAAGTCGCCGGCAACGATCAGGGTGGCGTTGTCCGGACGGTAGAAGGTGTTGTGGAAGTCGATCACGTTCTGCAACGAGGCCGCTTCCAGGTCCTCGATGCTGCCGATGGTCGGGCGCTGGTACGGATGCACCGTGTACGACTTCGGATCGATCGCGTTGAACAATTTGCCGTACGGATTGGCCAGCACGCTCTGGCGGTATTCCTCCTCGACCACGGCCCGCTCGGACTTGAAGTTCTTTTCGTCCACGTTGAGGTTGGACAGTCGCTCGGCCTCGGCCCACAGCAGGGTCTGCAGATGGTTGCTGGGCACGATCTCGAAATAGTTGGTGACATCGTCACCGGTGGAGGCGTTGTTGGCGCCGCCCACATCCTCGGTCAGCCGGTCGAACTGTTCGGCTTTCATGTGCTTCGTGCTCTTGAACATCAGATGTTCGAACAGATGCGCGAAACCGGAGCGTCCCTGCGGGTCGTCCTTGGAGCCGACGTGGTACCACATCTGCACGGCCACGTTCGGGCTGGCGTGGTCCTCCACACTGAGCACCTGCAAGCCGTTCGGCAGGGTGCGCTGGTGGTACTGGATCGGCGGAATGGCAAGCTCCGCGGCCCTGGCGGGCGCGGTTGGCATGGCCATGCCGGCGAGCAGGCTGAGTGAAACCATCAAGGTGGCCGAACGCAGACGCTTGGTCATCCGTAGTCCTTTCGGGTGGAAAGCCTCAACGATAGCAAGCCGGGCGCCGCACGCGGAACGCTCCGATCACCCTGTATTTTATCCGGCAGTATTGACACGCATTTTGATCCGGGTATTATTCGCCCACTATTCACCCGGGTAAAATCATGACTTCGTCCCGCACTACCTCATGTATCGCCTTCGAGGGTCCAAAACGCATTGCCAGCGGCACGCTGGCCGAGGTTGCCCGGGCGGTGAAACAGGTGCTCGACGCCGGTGCGGCCCAACCTGTGCTGATCTTCGACGAGCACTCGAGTCGTCCGGTGGAAATCGACTTCCGCGGCAGCGTCGACGACGTGTTGTCACGCCTCGAACCGGCGCCTGCGGCTGAGCCGCCCAGCCGCGGCCCCGGCCGGCCGAAGCTCGGCGTGGTGCCGCGCGAAGTCACCCTGCTGCCGCGCCACTGGGATTGGTTGGCCGGGCAGCCCGGCGGTGCTTCGGCGGTGTTGCGGCGTCTGGTCGAGCAGTCCATCCGGCATGGCGGCGCGAAGGAGCGCGCCCGGCAGGCGGTCGAGTCGGTCGACCGTTTCATGCGGGTGATGGCCGGCGACGAGCCGGGCTACGAGGAAGCCTCACGCGCGTTCTATCGAGGCGACCGCGAGCGTTTCGAAACCTTGGTGGCCGATTGGCCCGGCGATGTCCGCGCGCATCTGCAGCAACTGACCGCGATCGCCCGGGATGAGCAGGCGGATGCCGCCGCGTCGTAACGCCACGCACATCCGCCGCCGACTAGCTTGTCGACCGATCGGAAGCCGTGCCGGGGATGCCCGTCGATTCCGCCGTTGCTTGCCATCACCCTGACCCGGAATACCCATGTCACCATCCGTCCGCCACACGCCCTTGCTGACCGAAGGGCCGATTGCCCGCAGCCTGCTGCTGTTTTCGCTGCCGATTCTGGGTGCGAACGTGCTGCAGTCGCTGAACGCGTCGGTCAACGCGATCTGGATCGGCCACTACCTCGGCGAGGCCGCGCTGACCGCAGTGTCCAACGCCAACCTGGTGCTGTTCTTCCTGCTCGGTGTGGTGTTCGGCATCAGCATGGCCAACACGATTCTGGTCGGCCAGGCGGTGGGCGCGCGCGACATGCCGCAGGCCAAGCGCGTGGTCGGCACCAGCACCGGTTTCTTCGTGGTGCTGTCGATGACGGTGGCGATCCTCGGTTACGTGTTCACCGGCAACATCCTCGACGCGATGGGCACGCCGGCCGACGCGCAGCCTTACGCGATCGCCTACCTGCGCGTGATCTTCATCGCGCTGCCGCCGATGTATTTCTACAGCTTCCTGATGATGACGTTGCGCGGCGCCGGCGACTCGCGCACGCCGTTCTACTTCATGTTGTTGTCGGTGGGTCTGGACATCGCGCTGAACCCGCTGCTGATTTTCGGCTGGGGTCCGGTACCGGCGCTGGGCATCGGCGGCTCCGCGCTGGCCACGCTGATCGCGCAGACCATCGCGCTGGTCGGACTGGTGACCCATCTGTACCGCCGCAAACATTTCCTGTGCCTGTACCGCGGCGAGCTGCATTATTTGAAACCCGATTTCACCCTGGTGCGCGCACTGGTGATGAAAGGCCTGCCGATGGGCCTGCAGATGGTAGTGATCTCCTCCTCGGCGCTGGTGATGATCAGCATGGTCAACGCCTACGGTTCGCAGACCACGGCCGCCTATGGCGCGGCCTCGCAGTTGTGGACCTCATCCAGATGCCGTCGCTGGCGGTGGGCGCGGCGGTGTCGTCGATGGCGGCGCAGAACGTCGGCGCGCAACGCTGGGATCGCGTCTCGCGCATCGCCGGTGCCGGCGTGGCCTACAACTTTCTGCTTACCGGCGCGCTGGTGGCGGTGGTGTACCTGTTCAATCGCGGCGCGTTGGGCATCTTCCTGCCCGATGACGGCGTGGCGATCGGCATCGCCCAGCACCTCAACGCGATCGTGGTGTGGTCGTTCCTGTTCTTCGGGCTCAGCTTCGTGTTGTTCGGCGTAGTGCGCGCCACCGGCGCGGTGATGGCGCCGCTGATCATCCTGGCGATTGCGCTGTGGTTCGTGCGCGTTCCGTTCGCCTGGCTGCTGCGCGATCACTACGGCGCCGATGCAGTGTGGTGGAGTTTTCCGCTGGGCTCGCTGGTCGCCGTGCTGCTGGCGGCCGCCTACTACCGCTGGGGCAACTGGCGCCATGCCAGCATGCTGAGTGGACCCGCGCAGCAGGCGGCCAGTACCGGGCTGGATGTTCCGGCCACCGCGCTGGACCCGTTCGAAGCCAGCCCGCTCGAACGCGAAGCCTAGCCGGCCCTGCGCAATGCACGCGCGGCTGAACACCAGGATGTCAACGCGCCGCGCACGCAGACATCACGAGGTTCCTACCTGGGCCCCGTTAAAACGGATGTCGTCTGCAATCGCGCAGTCGAGCATCCGGAGAAAGACACGTGGACAAGAATCGTACCGAAGGCACCAAGCATGAAGTGAAGGGCGCCATCAAGGAAACCGTGGGCAAGGTCACCGGCAACGTCGGCAAGCAGGTCGCCGGCAATGTCGAGAAGAACGCCGGCAAGGTGCAGCACGCGGTGGGCAAGGCCGCCGACGAACAGCGCGCGGCTGACAAGAAACGCCACCCGTAACTCGTGACGAAGGGATGCATCGGAAAGGCCGCGCCAGCCATGCGCGGCCTTTCGTGTGGAGGGGCGCGAGCCCGGCACCGGTGTTCCGACCCCACCTACGCACCACGCCGACGCTATGCTCGCCGTCATGCCAAGTGCACGCATCGTTTTCGCCACCGTGGGTTCGCTCGGCGACCTGTTCCCCTTTCTGGCTGTAGGCCGGGAGCTGCATCGGCGTGGGCACCAGGTAACCATTGCCACCCACGCGCTGCATCGATCGCCGATTGAACAAGCCGGGCTGATTATCGCCGATGCCAGTGGCCTGGCCGAGCCCGACGACCGGGCGGCGTTCACGGCGCAAGCCTTCCATCCATGGCGTGGCCCGCGCTTCGTGGTCCACGACTTGGCCGCGCTGGATGTGCGTGCGAGTTACCAGAAGCTGCTGCCGCTGTGTGCCGAGGCCGACGTACTGGTCAGCAGCACGCTGGCCTTCGCCGCGCAGATCATCGGCGAGCAACGCAGCGCCCAAGGCTTGCGCTGGCTGTCGGCAGTACTGGCCCCGGCGGGCTTCCTTTCCGCCAGCGATCCGCCGGCCACCGGCATCACCGCGCTGGACCGGTTCCTGCGCAGCTCGCCGCAACGTGGCCGTTGGCTGTCGCGCGTCGCCACCCGCGTCACCCATCCCTGGACGGCGCCAGTGCGCGCCCTGCGCCGCGAGCTCGGGCTTGCCGCGCAATCACCGCTGGGCGATCCGTTTCATCGAGGCCAGCACGCACCGCTGGGCGTGCTGGCACTGTTCTCGCCGCTGCTCGGGCAAGCGCAACCGGACTGGCCACCGCAGGTGGTGATCACCGGCGCGGCACGCCACACCCAACCGGACGCCGCCGATCCGGCGTTGCAGGCCTTTCTGGATGCCGGCGCGGCACCGCTGGTGTTCACCCTCGGCTCTGCCGCCGTACACGCCAACGCCAGCTTCCTGCAGGAAAGCGCACTGGCCGCGCAGCAACTGGGCCGGCGCGCCGTGCTGCTGACCGGCTCACCGGAAATGCGCGCGCGGCTACGCGCCGATCTTCCCGCCACCATCCACTGCGTGGACTACGCCGCGCATGCCGAACTGTTTCCGCGCGCCGCCGTGATCGTCCACCACGGCGGCATCGGCACCAGCAGCGAAGCGCTGCGCAGCGGACGACCGATGCTCGTCGTGCCGCATGGCTTCGACCAACCGGACAATGCCGCTCGCCTGCAGCGATTGGGTGTGGCCGAGATATTGCCGGCGCGACGCTATCGGGCGGATCGCGCGGCCGGGTTGCTGCACCGACTGCTGCATGATCCGAGCTACGGGACCAGGGCAGCGTTGGCTGGAGTCACGATGCGTGATGAGAACGGTGCTGTCCGCGCCGCCGATGTCATCGAGGCGGCGTTGAAGCGCACGGCCTCCGAGCCATTACGCTCGCGTCACGCCGCCTTGCCCAGATAGCGTGCGCGCTTGGCGGGCTTGAGCGCCGCCAGATCCAGCATCACCAACCCGTCGACACAGCCGGAAAATCCGGGGTCCTCGCCAAAGTCGAGGAACTGCACGCCTGCCGGTTCCACCAGGTCGACGTACTGGCGGTACAGCACCGGCAGGCTGACACCCAGCGCATCCAGATGGTGCCGCAGCTTGCCCAGGCCGGCCGAGGCATCCAGCCCTTCCAATGCCTGCCGCACACAGCGGACGACGTCAGCGGAAATCACGAACGGCTGCCTCGCCGCCGCCAGCCCGGGTGCGCCGAAATAATGCTGGTGCGCCGCCGCGATCCATTCGCGCGCCTCGCGCGGCAGGTTGACCGACATGCTCACCGGGCCGAAAACGTGGCGCAGCTCCGTGTGACGTTGCAGGTACAGGCCGATGCCCTGCCACAACTGGTCCAGCGCGCGCGAGCGCCAGTACGCCGGCGCAATAAAGCTGCGCCCCAGCTCCAGCCCCTGCGCCAGCCGCGACTCCAGCGCCGGCGAGTAGTCGAACAGTCCGGAGGTGTACAAGCCCTGCATGCCGCGTTCGGCCAGCAGGCGCCCGCCATGGCCGAGGCGATAGGAACCGGCGATGCGCAGCAGCCTGGAATCCCACAGCACCAGGTGTTCGTAGTGCGGATCGAAAGCATCCAGATCACGGCGCGCCCCGACACCCTCGCCGACCTTGCGGAAGGTCAGCTCGCGCAGGCGGCCGATCTCGCGCAGCACCGCGCTGTCGGACGCGCCCCGGAGCAGCAACACCTGCTTGCCATCCTGAAGCTCGGCCAGCGTCTCCGCCCGCGCCAGCTCGGCGGCCACCTGTTCGGCCGGCTCCGGATGCGCCAGCGGTGCCTGGCCACCGAAGATCTGGCCGTGATGTCGACCGACCCGATACACATGCCGCCGCATCAGCCGGGCCGCCTGCGTCGGCGACCCGCCGCTGCGCTGTTCCAGCTCGCTCGCGGCGACCAGCGCACCGATGCTGAAGCCGATGCGCCGGCTGCCGGGCGCCACCGCCTCGCGCGGCAGCATCGCCGTACTCAACGGCTTGGCCAGCATCGACACGCCATAGAACATCGTCGAATTGCGCGCAGCGACGTGCACCGGCAGCACCGGCACCTTGCGCCGCAGCGACAAGCGCGCGAAACCATCCGACCAGCGTCCGTCGCGCACGCCATCGGCGCGCATACGCGAGACCTCGCCGGCGGGAAACACGATCAGCGCCTGGGCTTCGTCGAGTGCGCGATAGATACCGCGCAGCCGCGACGCCCCACCCTTGCCAAACACGTCCACCGGCAGCAGCAGCTTGCCCAGCTGCGGCACCGTCGCCAGCCAGTCATTGCCCAGGATGCGCACGTCCGGCCGCACCGAACCGATCAATTGCAGCAGCGCCAGCGCGTCCTGCATGCCCAGCGGATGATTGGCCACCACCAGCAGCGGACCGTCGAGCGGGATGTGTTCGCGCTCGCGCAGATTGAGGTGATAGCTGGTGCCCAGCACATCGAGCACGCGCTCGACGAAATCAAACCCCTCCGCCGTGCCGACCCGCCGCAACACGCGATTGAAACCATCCTCGTCCGCCAGCCGCTCGAGCATGCCCGACATCGGACGCCGAAGGGCGGGGTACTGCGCGAGCCAGGGCAGGCGCTCGACCAGAGACTGCTCGATACTCAGCATGGCGATGTCCTCGAATCGACTGCCGCCATGCTGCATGGTGAGTGTGACAATCGGTCGAGGTGATCGGGCTTGTAGATGTGACGTCTAAAAGGGGACGGAGGTAATTGAACGGCCTGCCTCAGTCCTGCTCGTGGTCAGCGCCTTCGCTGGCAGACGAGCTAGGCCTGCATACTCAAGCTGGCCTGGATTCTCCGTTGCGAAACCAGCCATGCCGAGACTGCCACGCCTTGAGGTGCCCGGTGTTCCGCTGCACGTCACCCAGGGGGGCGTGAATCGTGGAGCCATCTTCCTGGATGACCATGATCGCTATCACTTTCGAAAGCTGCTGCGGGATGGCTGCCGAAAGCATGCGATCCAGGTTCACGCGTTCGTGTTGATGGGCAACCACACCCATCTGCTGCTGACTTCACCACTGCCGGGCGCGCTCTCCCGGGCCATGCCTAGCGTCGGTCAAAACTACGTGCAGGCGTTCAATTACCGTCATGCGCTACATCGAACTCAATCCGGTTCTCGCCGCCAAGACGGCGAGCACACAGGAATATCGCTGGTCCAGCGTTCATACCCATTTGGGCCAGGCATCCGACCCATTGATCACGCTGCACCCACTCTATCTCGCACTGGGTTCCGCGCCCGACGAGCGATGCAAGGCCGACCGTGCATGGCCGGAGCAAGGGGTTACAGATGACGACATCGCTCGCATTCGGCAGCATGTGCACCAAGAGCGGGCGCTCGGCGACGACCGCGTCCAGCGCATGGTCGAGAAGACCTTGGGACGACCTGCAGCCTGTCGGCCGCGTGGGCGACCGACAATAAAGGAAGGGATTTAACTACCTCCGCCCCTCTGATTCCGGCGGGCGACCGCGCATCGGGTGCAATTTGAGTCTTGCCGAGCGTCATCCACCTGGTTACCAAGGCCGAAGAAGACGATTCAGTCCGTTATTTTCGCTTGAATTCGTGATCCCGGCAGCGCCGCCGGAATGATGTAATCCGTGACCAGATCCTGCAGCGGATACCAGGTGGAGAATTCACCATAGCTGCCGGCGGTGATGGCCACGGCCAGATCCAGCTCCGGCACCACGATCACAAATTGGCCGCCGTTGCCCTCGGCCGCGTAGACCCGGTAGTCGTGACCTTGCACGCTGAAGTGGTGCAGGTGCCAGGCGTAGCCGTAGTCGTGGTTGGGGCCGAACGTGGTGCGGCGGGCAACGGAGGCCTTGATCCAGGCCGCATCGATCAGACGCTGGCCGTGCCAGACGCCGCCATCGAGATACAACTGGCCCAGCTTGAGCATGTCCCGCGGACGCAAGCGAATGCCGCCGGCCAGGTAGGCATCGTCATCCCGCATCAGGTTGAGGTGGTAGCCCTGCATTTGCATCGGTCGGGCGATCCAGTCGCGGAACATGTCGGTGAGACGACGCCCCGTTGCCTGACGCACCACGCCGCCGAGCAGGTTGATGCCGGCCGAGCAGTACACCGCCTTGTCGGCGCCGGGCTTTTGCACCATCGGCAGGTTCAAGGTGTAGCGATACCAATCCTTGTCGCCTTGCTGGCCTTGCATCTTGTCTTCACCGCCCGGTGATTCGGCGTTGTCGTCGTCGCAGGCCAGGCCGGAGTTCATGCTCATCAGGTTGCCAAGCGTGATGGCGCGTTTGGCCGCATCCATGTGTGCCAGCTTGTCGTATTGGGGGAACACGGAAAGCACCGTCGTCTTCGCCGACAGCTTGGCGCCGTGGTCGATGGCCATGCCGACCAGCAGGGAAGCAAACGACTTTCCGGCGGAGCGCATGTCGTGGGCTTCGTCGCGCGAAAAGCCGTGAAAATACGCCTCGAACACCAGTTTGCCGTGACGTGCCACCAACAGCCCCTGCACCTGTGGATGACCGGGTTCGGGCGCGGCAAGCGTCTGTACATGCTGCAGCAGCGCGGCCATCGGCGCGACCTGCATGCCGACATCGCCCAGTGCGGCGGTGGTCCAGCCATCATCGACGGGAACCGGTGTGCGATACGTGTCTTGGGTGCCCGCCGGCGTGGCCACGTAGTAGCCGGACGCATGGTCGCGGTCGCGCCGGGTGAACGGAAATACCGCGATGCCTTGCCAATCCACGCGCAACTGATCGGTCTCTTCGTCGAAGCGCGCGTTCAAGGCCCAGCCCTTGCGCTTCGGATCGGTCAACACCACCACATCGCCGTCGACATGCACGTCATAGGCACGGCCGCGGCCCAGGTTGTACTCGGGGTTGCTCAGGAACGCCTCCAGCGAGGCGTCTGGCTTGCGCCGGATGTTCAGGTATTGCGTCACCCGGTCGATCAGCGGTTGCACCTGGCCAACCCACACCTGGCCGTGGCCATGCGCCAGCAGCACCGGCGTGGCGTAGGCGCTGGCCAGCGTCAGGTCGGGCGGCTGGATCCAGAAGCCGTCGATATTGCCGTCGACCAGTTGCCCGCGAAAGTGTCCCTGCCCGCCCGGCATGGCGAAGCTGAGCTGGTCGCCATCGCGCACGACGGGGACCGACATGCCGCCCATGCTCGCCTGCCACGGCGTCTGGCGTCCGTCCACCGTGAGCGTGCCGGCCAGCAGCGGGCCGGACACCGTTTCATTGCCCCACAGCCCGACCAGGTTCGGCGGATCAGCCGCACGCGTGGTCGTGGAAAGCAGGAGCAGCAGCAGGCAAAGCAGGACAACGCGCATCGACGGCACCTCGGGGTGAATGGCCAACCTTGACTGCCAAGGCGATCCGGACTGCCATCATGGTGCTTACAAAGGTGCCGGCAATCTTGTACGGATTGAACCTGGCTGCCGCGGCATCGACCTGGCACGCTGGCGATAACTGCCCGGCGGCAAGCCGAAGGCCTCGCGGAAGGCGCGGGAAAAGTGGGCCTGGTCGAAGTAGCCGCAGCGAATTGCCACCTCGCTCATGTCATGCACCTCGCCGGCCAGCATCGCCGCGGCAAGATTCAGGCGCAGGCGGCGCCGGTAGGCGCCAGGCGAGCAGCCAAAGTGCTGGCGGAAGGCGCGCGCCAGATGTACCGGGTGCACGCCGCAGCCGCGGGCGACATCGGCCAGTCCAAGCGAGCTTTCGAGGTCGTCGTGCAGGCAGTCGCGCGCCATCAACAGCCAGCGTGGCAGTTGCGCGCGAACCTCCTCATAGCGTGAGGCCGTGGCCGTCATCAACTCCACGCAGTGTAGGCAAAAGGGGTCAGAGACATTATTCATCGCGAAGTCCGCTATCTCGCGACTTTCCGTGCGGCCAGCCTCGTGGCCTGACCGTAGCCACGCGCTTCAGCTCCGCCTCAATCGCAGCTTGAAATCGGCCGGTTCCCAAGGCGCGCTGCTGTTGCACATAGGCGCGGATTTCGCTCATTCGATCCTCCCCAATGGCTTCGGCAAAAGCGGCAAAAGGGGTCAGAGACATTATTCATCGCGAAGTCCGCTATCTCGCGACTTTCCGGGCGGCCAGCCTCGTGGCCTTACCGTTGCCACGCGCTTCAGCTCCGCCTCAATCGCCGCTTGAAATCGGCTGGTTCCCAGCGCGCGCTGCTGTTGCACATAGGCACGGATTTCGCTCATTCGATCCTCCCCGATGGCTTCAGCAAACAAGGCGCGATAGGCCGCGCATCGCTCTTCAACCGTTGTACCCAGCTGAGCATACTCGTCGTGGGGGTAGACGAGCCGGTCGGCCCGGCCCTCCGCGTTGGCGCCATAGCTTGACCATGCGTAGTCACCCGGCGCCTCGACCATCGCGGCGCGTACCGGATTGAGTTCGATGTATCGGTAGCAGGTGAGAAGATAGCGCTCGCTGTCAACCAGACACGACTTGTAGCGACCCTCCCAGAGGGTGCCACTGCGCCGATAGGTCGCATTGAAGTAGCCCACATAGCGACGACCGAGCGATTGCATCGTTCGCGCTACGGCACCGGCGACCTCCGGCGTCATCAACAAGTGCACATGGTTGGTCATCAGCACGTAAGCATGCAGCCGGCAACCATGCGCCAACGCCGCTTCTTCGAGATGGCGCAAGTAACACCGGTAATCCTGCTCGCGCAAGAAACAAGGCTGGCGGTTGTTTCCGCGCTGGATGACGTGCTGCGGAACTCCAGGCAAATCCAGACGTGGCTGACGCGGCATGACGGCCTCCTGCCATCATTTGGGGAATCCCATCCTCAACGACCAAGCGCGGCCCCACCATCAGCTACCGGACTTGTCACCTGTCGGATAATGTCTCTGACCCCTTTTGCTTCCACCAGCAGCGGACCGTCGAGCGGGATGTGTTCGCGCTCGCGCAGATTGAGGTGATAGCTGGTGCCCAGCACATCGAGCACGCGCTCGACGAAATCAAACCCCTCCGCCGTGCCGACCCGCCGCAACACGCGATTGAAACCATCCTCGTCCGCCAGCCGCTCGAGCATGCCCGACATCGGACGCCGAAGGGCGGGGTACTGCGCGAGCCAGGGCAGGCGCTCGACCAGAGACTGCTCGATACTCAGCATGGCGATGTCCTCGAATCGACTGCCGCCATGCTGCAGGGGGAATGTGACAATCGGTCGGTGAGGCGGGGTTGGAGATGGGACAGCTCGTCGGCAGTGGCGGGCCGCTACTTGCCATCGACAGGGCCGGCAGCGCGCGGAAGACGGGATTCAATGGACTCCATCCCCCTTGATTCCCGGAAGTGGGTCTGATCCCGCCTCTGAATTGTCAGGCGCCTGAGGTGCTGCGTCGTCCCTTGGTGTAGGGCAGCACGAACAGGTACAGGCCGCTGAACAACTGCAGAAACAGTGGCGGCAGTGGCGAATAGGTCAGCCACGCTGGCGGCGGGTTCGGGCTCATCCATCGCCAGGCGAAGTTCGCGGCCACGGTGAGCGTGAACACGATCGACAACCAGCGGTGGCTCTGCCGGATCCACTGGCTCGCGCTCATGACGACCTCCGCGCAGGCACCCTGGCCTCGATCATCTTCCAGCCATTGCCGGAGGGGTCGCGAAAGCCCGCATCCATCGTGCCGTAGCGGTTTGTCGGCTCCTGCGTGAACTCCACGCCGAGCGCACGGAGCCGCTCGAAGGCCGCCTGGCAATCGTCGACCATCAACACCAGTAGTGGCATCGCGCCCTTGGCCACCATTTCGCAGAGCGTCTGCGCGGTTGCCGCGTCGTGGACCGGCGGCCCCGGTTTGAACAGGCCGAGCTGGAACGAGGGCTGCTCCGGATGTTGCACGGTCAGCCAGCGATAGTCGCCGTTGCGCGCATCGGCATGGACGACAAAGCCCAGCTTTCCGACATAGAACGCGAGCGCTTCATCCTGATCCCGGACATACAGTCCGGCGACATCGATACCTTGGGTCATGGAACCTCCGTGGATTGGAGTCTCTTTTTACCCGCGGCCCCGCTCCGCCGCTTCTCCGAAACTGCGGACTTGAGGTCCGGACGGTGAGCGGCGCGCACGATGCACTCCGGAATGCTCTCCCGTTCGTGCAAGGCAACCTGCTGGCGCACGCGAAGCTCCCCCGGACTCTCGCCGGTGATGTCGCGGAAGATCCGTCCGAAGGTACCGATGCTGTTCCAGCCGGTCTGCAGAGCGACCTCGGTGACAGCCAGCTCGGTATCACGCAGCAGCGATGCGGCGCGTTCGATGCGACGCGTGAGCAGATAGCGGTGCGGCGGCACGCCGAACGCGTCCCGGAACGAGCGCGCGAAATGCGCCGACGACACCGCACTCACTTGCGCCAGACGTCGGACCGGCCACTCCTCGTGGGACGCGGCGTCCATCCGGTCCTTCGCGCGCAGCAACCGTCGCAACAGTTCGGGATTCTGGCTCATGTGTCCTCGTGTCTCGCCAATGCCCATCCGCGCCGATCTCGCGCGGCGGGCAATACAGGCGGAATCACCACGCCGGCCAGTGCGGCAAACGCCTCGGGACGGCAAGCCGGAACGTGGCAGCGGCAGTCTTCGATGGCACGGAAATCCGTCGTGATCGCCGAGCGCGAGATCAGGGTGCCGTCTGCACTCCGCCCAGCGCCTTCAGCCGCTTCTTCTCCGCCTTGCGCTGCTTGCGCGCCGCCTTGCGGATCTTGCGGTCGTGGTTCCACAGATAGATCGCCGGTGTGCTCAGCAAGGTCAGCAGCTGCGACACCAGCAGCCCACCGACGATGGCGATGCCGAGCGGCTGGCGCATTTCCGAACCGATGCCGAAGCCGATCGCCAGCGGCAGCGCGGCGCCCATCGCCACCAGGGTGGTCATGGTGATCGGGCGGAAGCGCACCAGTGCCGCTTCGCGGATCGCCTCGGGCGCGGACAGGCCGCGCTCGCGTTCGGCGACCAGGGCGAAGTCGACCATCAGGATCGCGTTTTTCTTGACGATGCCGATCAGCATCAGGATCGCGATGATCGCCATCATCGAGATCTGCGTCTGGGTCACCAGCATGGCCAGGAACGCGCCGGCACCGGCGGCGGGCAGGGTCGACAGGATGGTCAGCGGGTGGCCGAGGCTTTCGTAGAGGATGCCGAGCACGATGTACATCGCCAGGATCGAGCCGAGCAACAGGATCATGCCGTTGGACTGGGCCTGCTTGAGGCGCTGGTTGGCGCCGGTGAAATCCACCCGCATGCCGGCGGGCAGCCCCGCGGCGAAGGCAGCCTGCTCGACCAGTTTGACGCCGCGGTCCTGCGACACGTCCTTGGCCAGGTTGTAGCTGATGGTGGAGGCTTCCAGCTGGTTGTGATGGCGCACCCTCAGCGGGGCGATATTCGGGGCAATGGTGGCCAGCGCGGACAGCGGAATCATCCGGCCCTGCTCGTTGCGCACGCGGATGTTGAGCAGCGATTCCGGACTCACGTTCTCGGCGGCACCGGTGCTGAGCACCACCGCGTACTGGTTGATGTCGGAATAGATCTGCGAGACCTGGCGCTGGCCGAACGAGTTGTACAGCGCCGAGTCGATCGTGCCCACGCCCACGTGCAGGCGTGCGGCGGCCTCGCGGTCGATCTTCAGCAACTGCTGTTTGCCGACCTGGTCGAAGTTGCTGCCGACGTCGCGAAATTCCTTGATGGTACGCATCTGCCGCACCATCTTCAGCGCCCATGGCTGCAGGTCGTCGCCGTTGTTGCTGATCAGCTGGAATTCGTACTGACCACCGCCATCGCCGCTGCCACCGCCGCCCAGGAATTGGGCCGCGCTGACCGACACCTTCACGCCGGCCAGCTTGTCGTACTGCTTCGACAGGCGCTCGACCACCTGCTTGATGCCTTCGTCGCGTTCACCGGCGCCGCTGCCGTGCGGCTTCAGGTCGACGAACATCTGCGCGCTGTTGCCCACCGCGCCACCGCCGCCGCCATTGCCGCCCAGCATGGTCAGCTGATCGAGCACGGACGGGTCGGCCTGCATGATCTTGGCCACCGCCAGCGTGCGCTCGGTCATCTGTGCCGGCGAGATGTTGGCGTCGGCACGGATGTCGACCTGCAGCTGGCCGGTGTCCTCGTCCGGCATGAAGGTGCCGCCGGCGGTCTTGGCCACGGCGAAGCCGAGCACGCCGGTGAGGATCAGCAAGGTCAAGGGTTGCCAGCGCATCAGCCGGCGGTGACGCATCGCCCAGTCCAGCGCACGTTCGTAGGCGCCGAGCAGTTTGCGGTCGAGGTTTTCCACGGCGCGTTCGAGACGGCCCGGCGGTTTGCGCTCGGCCGGTTCGTGCTCGAGCATCCAGGCGCACAGCGCCGGGGTCAGCGTCAGCGAGACCAGCGCGGAGATCACCACCGCAGCGGTCAGCGTCACCGAGAATTCGCGCAACAGCATCACCAGCATGTTGTTGCCGAACAGCAGCGGCGCGAACACCGCCACCAGCGACAGCGTGATCGAGATCACCGTGAAGCCGATCTCGCGCACGCCGGCCAGCGCCGCCTGCATCGGCGGCTCGCCGCGCTCCATGTGGCGCACGATGTTCTCGATCACCACGATCGCGTCGTCGACCACGAAGCCGATGCACAGCACCAGCGCCACCAGCGACAAGGTGTTCAGCGTGTAACCAAGCGCCCACATCACCACGAAGGCGCCGGCCAGCGACAGCGGCACGCTCAATGTGGCGATCATCGTGGGACGCAGCCGGCGCAGGAACACCAGCATCACCAGCACCACCATGGCGATCGAGATCAGCAGCGCCACCTGCACTTCGTGCAGCGCCGACTTGGTGGTCTGGGTCAGGTCGAACACTGGCGCCATGCTGATGTTGGACGGCAGCGAGGCACGCAGTTGCGGCAGGCGGGCGCGGATCGCCTCGACCGTGGCCACCGCGTTCGCTTCCGGTCGCTTGCTGATCTGCAGGCCGACGGTGCGCTGATCGTTGAACCACGCCGCCTGGTACTCGTCCTGCTGGCCGCTGTAGACCTTGGCCACGTCGGACAGCCGCACCGGTGTGCCCTTTTTCACCGAAATCAGCAGGTGCGCGAACTCGGCCGGCGTCTGCAGGCCGTCGGTCGCGCTGACCGTGGTCTGCGTCTTGCCATCGCTGAGGATGCCCTGCGGCGAAGTGACATTGGCCGCGCGCAGCGCGTTGGCCACGTCATTCGCGGTGAGGTTCTTGGCCGCCAGCGCGGAGGTGTCCAGCTCGATCCGCACGGCGTGCGGCGTGCCCCCGAACACTTGCACCTGGGCGACGCCATCGATCTGCGCCACCGCCGGCTTCAGCAGCGTGTCGGCCAGATCGAACAGCCGGTCCTGCGGCATGCCGCTGGAAGTCAGCGTGATGAACAGGATCGGGATCTGCGAGGTGTCGAACTTGAAGTACTGCGGCGGCGACGGCATGCCGGTGGGCAGGTCGACCGCGGCCGCGTTGATCGCGGCCTGCACGTCGCGCGCGGCGCTGTCGGCGGTGCGATCCATGTTGAAGCGCACCATCACCGAGGCGGTGCCCTCGCTGGCATTGCCGTACATCTCGTCGATGCCCGGGATCCGCCCCAAATGCCGCTCCAGCGGGGCCAGCACAGTGTTGGCCATGGTCTGCGCGCTGGCGCCGGGCTGGCTGGCCACCACGTAGACACCGGGAAAATCCAGCGACGGCAACGCCGCCACGCCCAGCAGCAGGTAGGCCCAGACGCCGGCCAGCATCAGGCCGATCGCCAGCAGTGAGGTGCCGACCGGGCGGCGGATCAGCGGCGCGAAGATATTCATCGCACCGGCATCCGCGTTTTGCGGTGGCACGCCGTGGAGACACACAGGGAGAGAGTTCCGTTCATGCGGGCTTTATGCCCGCTGGACGACCGCGGCGAATGTGCCTGAAGTCCACACCCTGCCGGAAGGCATGGGTCCGGCATGCGTGGGAAAGTGTGAGATGGGGCTTGGTCTCGCGCGACGCTTTGGGAATGCGTGGCAAGGCGTCACCCCGCCCGGGTGTGCTCCGGCGCAGCGTTGCAGCGGCTATTTCGGCAGCGCCGGCATCTGCTGCTGCACCAGGCGCTGGCGCTGGATTTCGGCCCGCAACCGCCGTTTCGCGGCCCTGCGCTCGCGGCGATCGTGCTGCCACAGGTAGATCGCCGGCGTGCTCAGCAAGGTCAGCAATTGCGACACCAGCAAGCCACCGAGAATCGCGATGCCCAGCGGCTGGCGCAGCTCCGAGCCGTAGCCGAAGCCGATCGCCAGCGGCAGTGCCGCGCCCATCGCGACCAGGGTGGTCATGGTGATCGGGCGAAAGCGCACCAGGGCCGCCTCGCGGATCGCCGCGGGTGGCGACAGTCCGCGTTCGCGCTCGGCGACCAGCGCGAAGTCGACCATCAGGATCGCGTTCTTCTTGACGATGCCGATCAGCATCAGCACCGCGATGATCGACATCAGGGTCAGCTGGGTATGCGTGAGCAGCATGGCCAGGAACGCGCCCATGCCGGCGGCGGGCAAGGTGGAAAGAATCGTCAGCGGATGGATCAGGCTTTCGTACAGCACGCCCAGCACCACATACATCACCAGGATCACCGCCAGCAGCATCAGCAGCGCGTTGTTCAAGGCGTCCAGCAGGTTCTGGTTGTCGCCGGTGTACTTCTTCTGCACGCCGGGCGGCAGGTTGGCGGCGAAGAGTGCCTGGTCCACCAGCTTCAGCCCGTCGGCCTGGGTGAGGCCCTTGCCCAGGTTGTAGCTGATCGAGGCCGATTCCAGCTGGTCGAAATGGCTGACCGTCACGGGTGCCAGGTGTGGCTGGATCTTCGCCAGCGCGGACAGCGGGATCATCTTGCCCTGGCTGTTGCGCACGTAGACACCCAGCAAGGCCTGCGGACTCGGTTCAATGCCCTGGTCGGCGGTCAGCACCACGCGGTACTGGTTGATGTCCGAATAGATGATGGACACCTGGTTCTGGCCGAATGCGTTGTACAGCGCCGAATCGATCTGGCCCATACCGACCTGCAGGCGCGCGGCGGCATCACGGTCGACCTGCACCATCTGCTGCTTGCCGATGCCGTCGAAGCTGCTGCTCACGTCCTTGAATTGGTCCATTCCACGCATCACCCGCGCCAGCCGCAAGGTGGGATCCTGCAGCGGCGTGCCGTCGGTGCTGTTGAGCTGGAACGAATACTGGCCGACGCCGTCATCACCACCGCCCCCGCCACCACCGCCAAAGAACTGCACGGCGGAGAGCGACACGTCGAGATCGCTGACATTCTTGAAATGGACGGCCAGACGATCGACCACCTGCTGTCCGGTGACATCGCGCTCGGCGGCCGGCTTGAGGTCGACGAACAGCGTCGAGTGATTGCCGACCGCGCCGTTGCCGTTGCCGCCACCCAGAATGGTCGAGACATCGAGCACCGCCGGATCGGCCTGGATCACTGCCGCCATCGCACGCGTGCGGGTGGCCAGTTCGGTCGGCGAGATGTTCGCCGCGGCGCTGATCCGCGCGCGCAGCAGGCCGGTATCTTCCTTGGGCATCAAGCCGCCACCGGCCGTCATGCCCACCGCCACCGCCAGCGCCACGGTCAGCACCAGCAGGATCGGCGGCTGCCAGCGCATCACCCGGCGATGGTGCATGGCCCAGTCCAGCCCGCGCTCGTAGACGCCGAGCATCCAGCGATCGAAGCGTTCGGCCCATTGCTCCAGCCGGCCCGGCACGTGCTCTTCCGGTCGCTCCTGCAGCAGGCTGCGGCCGCACAGCGCCGGCGTGAGCGTCAACGACACCACGGCGGAGATCACGATGGTCGCCACCAGGGTCACCGCGAATTCGCGCATCAACACGGTGAAAAGGTTGTTGCCGAACACCATCGGCCCGAACACCGCCACCAGCGACAGGGTGATCGAGATCACCGTGAAGCCGATCTCGCGCACGCCGGTCAGCGCCGCCTGCAATGGCGCCACGCCGCGTTCGATATGCCGCACGATGTTCTCGATCACCACGATCGCGTCGTCCACCACGAAGCCGACGCACAGCACCAGCGCCACCAGCGAGAAGATGTTCAGGGTGAAACCCATCATCCACATCACCACCATCGCGCCGGCCAGCGACAGCGGCACGCTGAGCATCGCGATCAGCGTGGGACGCCAGCGCCGCAGGAACACCAGCATCACCAGTGCCACCATCACGATGCTCATCAGCAAGGCCACCTCGACCTCGTGCAGTGCCGATTCGGTGGTCGGGGTGAGATCGAAGATCGGCGTGATCTGCACGTCGGCCGGCAGCAGGTTGCGCAGCGCGGGCAGTTGCGCCCGGATCGCATTGACGGTCGCCACGGCATTCGCCTCGGGCCGCTTGCTGATCTGCATGGTCACCGCGCGGACGCCGTTGAACCACGCCGCGGTGTACTCGTCCTGCTGACCGCTGGTGATCGTGGCCACGTCGGACAGCCGCACCGGCACACCGTTGCGGCTGGAGATGATCAGGGCGGCGAAATCCCTGGGCGTGTGCAGCGCATCGTTCGCGGTCACCGTCATCCGCGTGGCACCGTCGCTCAAGGTGCCCTGCGGCGAGGTGACGTTGGCGGCGCGCAAGGCGTTGGCCACATCGTTGGTGGTCAGGCCCTTGGCCGCCAGCGACGCCGCATTCAGCGCGATGCGCACGGCATGCGGGGTGCCGCCACTGACCTGCACCTGGGCCACGCCGGGAATCTGCGCCACGGCCGGTTTCAGCAAGGTATCGGTGAGATCGAACAGGCGGTCCGGCGGCAGGCTGGTCGACGTCAGCGACACCAGCAGCACCGGCACCTGCGAGGTGTCGAACTTGAAGAAGCCCGGAGGATTGGGCAGACCCGGTGGCAGATCGGCAGCGGCGGCATTGATCGCCGCCTGCACGTCGCGCGCCGCGGCATCGGTGGTACGCCCGAAGTCGAACAGCACCTGGATCTGCGCCCCACCTTCACTGGAACTGGAGGCCATCTGCTTGACCCCGGGAATGCGTCCCAGGTGCCGTTCCAGCGGCGCCACCACGGTGGAGGCCATGGTTTGCGCACTGGCACCGGGCATTTGCGCGAATACCACCACACCCGGAAATTCGATCGACGGAAACGCGGCCACGCCGATCAGCAGATAGGCCCACAAACCGGCCAGCATCAAGCCGATGGCAAGCAGCGAGGTGCCGACAGGGCGGCGGATCAGCGGTGCGAAAATATTCAAATGGCCTCCCGGATGCGCAAGCATAACGGGAGAAGCCCGACGGCCGACAAAAGCGTGGCCCGTGCCGAGCCGGAACGCCGCACCGGCACGCCGGCGCTCCGCTGGCGCGGCTGCCCGACCGGGCGTCAAGACGAACGTGGGGTCGCCGTGGCCTGGCGAATGTGGCCTGCCGGCAACGTTGCCGGCGCACGAAAATCCAGTGAACGTCCCTGTTCATCCCGCTTCCCGCCATCCCTGGCGTCCATCGCCGGCTCCATGCCGGCTTGCGTGCGTGATCGGAACTAGAGCGACGCGGGCCTGTAGCGCAGGGTCAGAAAGCCGGTGCGACCGGGCTGGTTGTAGTACCAGACCGTCTCGTAGTGGCGATCGAACACGTTCGCGAGGCGCGCCTCCAGCTGCCAGCCCGGGGCAAAGTGCCAGCTGGCACGCAGGTCGGTGGTGGCATAGCCGCCCAGTGGATGGCGGTTGCCCGCGTCGTCATAGCTGCGCCCGGCACCGTTGACGGTGGCGCCGATGCCCCACTCGCCAAGACGACGATCGAGATCGATCCGTCCGGTGTGCTCCGGCCGGCGCGGCAGCACGTGGCCGTCGTTCACGCCGCCATCGTCGTTGCGCGGCTGCAACCAGGTCGCGTAGCCCTGCAACTGCCAGCCACCAAGTTTCAGGCCAAGCTGACCTTCGACGCCGCGGATGCGCGCCTTGCTGATGTTCATCGGGAAGTAGTTGCTGTCCAGCGCAATCAGCTGGTCGATGCGGGTCTGGTAGGCGTTCAACGCCCAGTTCCAGCTGGTCAGTTGCTGGCTCAGGCCGAGTTCGGCGCTGCGCGACTTTTCCGGCTTGAGATTCGGGTTGCCGCTGCCGTAGGGGTAATACAGATCATTGAAGGTCGGCGCATGGAACGCGCCGCCATAGCTGGCCGACAACTTCAGGCCGCCATCGAAGTGATAGCCCCACGCGGCCGCGCCGGTGTTGTGGTTGCCGTACTGGTTGTTGTGATCGCGCCGGGCGGACAGCTGCAACTCGTTGCGGCCGAACGTGCCCTGATACTGAAGGTAGCTGCCGATGTCATGGCGGCGAGTGGCCAGGAAGCCGGTGTCGCTTTCGATCTTTTCGCCCTGCCAGTCCACGCCGAGGGTCAGCAACTGGTTGCCGGCGAGGCTGATGTCGTTCTGCCACGCAGCCTGGTTGCGTCGCGAGTAGATGTAGCCGACGAAGCTCTCATTCTCGTAGTTGTCGTAACGGTCGAGATTCTGACCCACGCTGAGCGTGGTCTTCCACGCTTCCAGCGGGTTGATGCTGAAGGCGGAGCCGGCGGTCTGCTGCACGGTGCGGCTGCGGTTCTGGTAGCTGCCGTCGAAGTGGATGTCGCCCAGGCTGCGCAGCCAGCTGCCGCTGAGTTCGGCCCCATTGGCCCAGCGGTAGCCGCCGTTGGCCACCAGGTTCTCGTTGCGGTACGGGTCATTGTCCGGTTCGTCGGCAAAGCAGCCGGCAAACACGGTGCCGGCGCCAACGCGGCAGGCATTGATCCCGCGGGTGTGCTGGGCGCCGACCGCGAGGTTGTACCAGGCGTGGTCATTGCCGCCGGACAGGCCGAACTGACCGCGCAGCAGGTTGTGGCTGCCCGTGGTCACGCTGAAGGAAGGCTGCAGGCCACCGTCATGCGAACCGTGTCGGGTGAAGATCTGGATCACGCCGCCGATCGCGTCGGCACCGTACAGGCTGGAGCGCGGACCGCGCACGATCTCGATCCGCTCGATCTGGTCCACCGGCAGCTGCTCGAACGCGGCCAGGCCATTGCCGACCGAGCCGATCCGCACGCCATCGATCAACACCAGCGTGTGCGAGGAGTTGGTACCGCGCAGGAACAGCGAAGTCTGCTGTCCGTAGCCGCCGCTGTTGGCGAAGCTCACGCCCGGCAAGCCGGTGAGCAGGTCCGCCACCGACAGCGGTTGCAGCCGGTCGATGTCCGCGCGCGTGATCACGCTGACCGACGACAACGCATCGTCCACGGTGATGGCAGTACGCGTGGCGGTGACGATCACCGCACCCGGGTTGGCCGCGTCGTCCTGGGTCGCGGCGTGCGCGCTCAGGGTGGCACCGAGCAGCGCCGCTGCCAGCAAGGTCTTCTTCATGTCCGTTCGTTCCTCAAGGCGACGCACCCGCGCGACGCCATCAATGCGATGGGCTGGGGAAGCGCAAGGGGAAGACGAAACGACGGGCAGGCACAATCGACCGACACGCGGTTCGGCCTCGCCCACCGCGAGCCACCAGGAATCGTTCGGGCCGGTCTCCGGGCTGGCGAGTGACAGGCAGGGAACCGCCTGTCCCGAACAGCGCCTTCCCATGCCTTGGCACAGTGGCGTTCGCCGTTCGTGTTCTCGCTTACCGTTGCGGGGGCAGCGCCGGCCTTGCTGTGCGTCAACGCACCACGCACCGGCTTCCCGTTTCATCCCTGCGGCGCGAGGCCATCGGGACACCTGAACCGCGCAACTTTAACGCCGGGGCCGTGCTGGCGCAATCGAGCGCGAGAAGGTCAGGACCGCTTGCGCCTTGTGGCTGCAAAAAAGTTGCCATGGCCTTGCAGCCGCCGACAACCCGTTCATCAAAAGCGCCCGGACAAATTCATTAATCGAAATATCTTGCGAATAGTGTTACGAAAATTCGCAAGTTTTTACTGCTCGATAATATTTATTGAACATTTTGTTGACGTCGGCATTTGAGCGGACTTATGTTCGACATAGCAGGTCGCTGGAGCCATGGATACGGGGCCGCAGCATCAGCTATCTGCCTGAACGACTGGAACATTCGACAGACGCCAGATTGCCTTCGACCAGTGCGCAACCAGCTTGCCGTTTACCTCTTGGACTGATTTACGTCACTCGGCTTTCGGGCCGTCTTTACCGGGGAGATTCATTACCAATGAGCAGCCAAAATAAAAACCGCAATCCAGGCTGGCGCCATACAGCGCTGGCCATCGCCTTGAGCATGAGTCTGGGCGGCGTCGCCATGGCCCAGTCGACCACGGGCTCGATCTTCGGTCAGGCACCGGCCGCGGCCGGCGAAACCGTCGTCGCCACCAACACCTCCGGCCTGAGCCGCGAAGTGGCCGTCGACAGCTCGGGTCGTTTCCAGATCAGCAACGTGCCGGTGGGCACGTACAAAGTTTCGCTGAAGAAAGACGGCGCGGTCATTGACACCCGCAACGTCTCCCTGGCGCCCGGCGCCGGTTCGTCCGTCACGTTCAACACCGAAACGACGTCGCTCGGCGCGGTGACCGTGCAGGCGAATGCGCTGCCTGCCATCGACGTTTCCAGCGTCAGTTCCAGCACGGTGATCACCGCGGCTGACCTGCAGAAGCTGCCGATCGGCCGCAACGCGGAATCCATCGCGCTGCTCGCCCCCGGCACCGTGAAGGGCAGCGGGTTCTTCGGCAATGCGGTCGCCTTTGGCGGCTCGAGCGTGTCCGAGAATGCCTATTACGTGAACGGCTACAACACCGGCGAGCCGTACAAGAATCTCGGCGGCTTTGCGTTGCCCTACGGCGCCATCGACCAGCAGGAAACCCTGACCGGCGGCTACAGCGCCAAGTACGGTCGTTCCGATGGCGGCGTGATCAACCAGCTCGGCAAGCGCGGCACCAACGAATGGCATTTCGGCGCCCAGGTGGTGTGGCAGCCCCGATTCCTCGAGGGCTCGCCGGTCAACAACCGCTATGGCCACCCGGCGATTCCCGCAGACGTCGCCAATCCGAACAGCCCGGATGGCTTTACTCATTACCAGCTCGAAGACCCAAGCAAGCCGGGCACGCTGAACCAGTACCGCAACGACAACAAGCAGTGGGAGACGACCTACTCTGCCTATGTCGGTGGTCCGTTGATCCGCGACAAACTGTTCTTCTTCCTGGCGGCTGAAACCACCCGCGACCAGATCACCAACGTGGAGTCGGCGGCCAATCAGAAGGTCCAGTACCTGCGCGACAAGAACACCAAGGTCTATGCCAAGGTGGACTGGAACATCACCGACAGCAACATCCTCGAGTTGACCGCGTTGAACCAGCGCCAGGCCAACGGTGCCGGCCAGACCTATGCGTTCGACAACAACACGCTGAAGTCGGGCGCGTTCTCCAACAACAACGACGTCACCAAGGACAACGCACAGTTCTACCTGGGTCACTTCACCAGCTACATCACCGATTCGGCCACCTTGAGCATCTTGTACGGCAAGGCTCACTTCCAGGATCCGGTGCTCTACGGCAATACCAGCCCGCTGCCCTTCATTTCGCGACCGTACAACCAGAATCCGGCCTACCTGCCGCCAGGCACCGGTCCGAACGGCATCGTCAACGCCCAGGGCAACACCACCTGGACCTCGCCGCAGGCGACCAATGGCACCCGCGGGCTGCGCGTCGACTTTGACTACCGTCTGGGCGATCACGACCTTGCCGTCGGTATGGACAACATGAATTACAAGGCCAGCCATCAGGGCCCGTCCAATCAAAATCCGTTCAACCCGGCGGTTGATTACTACTGGCGCTATCTGCCGGCCACCGCGACTCGTCCGGACGGCTATGTGCAAAAGCGTACGGTCGGCTGGGCCACCAGCATGACCATGAGCCAGAAGGCCTATTACCTGCAGGATGATTGGCAGGTCAGCTCCAACGTGCTGCTGAACATCGGCGTGCGCAATGACCACTTCACCAACTTCAACGACGTGGGCACCGCGTTCGTCGACGAGAAGAACCAGTGGGAACCGCGTATCGGCGCCAGCTGGGACGTGAACGGCGATTCCTCGTTCAAGGTCTACGGCAACGTGGGCCGTTATTACCTCGCACTGCCGGACAACGCGGCCGAACGTGCGGCGAACCGCTCCACCTACATCACCCAGCCGTTCAGCTATACCGGCATCGATGCGAACGGTGTGCCGACCGGCTTGGCGCCGCTTGATAACCCCACCTCGCCCGATGGCGAATATGGCCTGCCGAAGGACCCGAAGGAGGTCACCGCGCGCAACCTCAAGCCGGAATACGTGGATGAATTCATCGTCGGCTTCGACAAGAAGCTCAACGATAGCTGGACCTACGGCGCCAAGGCCATGTGGCGCGACCTGAAGACCGCGATCGATGACGAATGCGAGCCGGGCCAGATCGCCACCAAGATGACCAGCATGGGTCTGGATCCCGGCCTTTACGGCAACTCGCTGTACGGTGCTTCCTACTGCCGCCTGATCAATCCGGGCCTGACCAACAACATGTACGTGAAGGCGGACGACGGCAGCGGCAGCGTGATCGTGCCGATGACCCAGAAGGATTGGGGCTTCATCAATGGTGTCCGGCGCAAGATCGGTTCGCTGAACCTGTATCTGGAACACCCGTTCGATGGCAAATGGATGGGTCGCATCGACTACACCTTCAGCCGCGGCTTCGGCAATACTGAAGGTCAGGTACGTTCCGACTTCGGCCAGGGCGACGTGTCCAAGACCGAAGACTGGGACAGCTGGCAGCTGATGGACGGCCAGGACGGTGATCTGGCCAACGTGCGCAAGCATCAGATCCGCTTCCGCGGCGCTTATCAGATCACCCCGGAATGGCTGGTGTCCGGCACACTGCTGGCGCAGTCCGGCACGCCGAAGGAGTGCCTGGGTTACTACGGCACGGATGGCGTCGGCGACCCGACCGGCTACAACAACGGCGCCAGCGGCAACTACCACTGGTGCCACGGCGTCCGCCAGCCGCCAGGCCTGGCAGGCCATACGCCGTGGACTGAGCAAGTCAACGTTGGCGTGCACTACGCGCCGGCATTTGCCGAGCACAAACTGGGCTTCAACCTGGATGTGATCAACGCGTTCAACCAACAGCGACCGATCCAGACCGATGCCGTCGGTGAAAGCGCTTACGACGGTGTCAATACCGTCTCCATCAACAACAGCTATGGCGACGGCATCTACTGGCAGCCGCCGCGCACCGTGCGTCTGTCGGTGCAGTACGACTACTGATAGCTGAAACAGGCTGAAACTGGCCAAGCCAAAGCCACCGACTTTCCCGTCGGTGGCTTTTTTTATTCGCAGGGAATGCTGTCGACGCATCAACCACGGCGCAATCGAGCTTACCGAGTTCCGTTCAAACAGAAGGTGGCTTCGAGATCGCAGCAGGCGCCGTTGAAGTTAGTATGGCTCGATGAACTCACCTATCCATACCGGGACGGAAAACGGGCTGCGCGAGCAGGCCCGACGGTACATCGACAAACAGCAATGGGAGGCCGCGCAGGCAACCTTGGAAAAGCTGTTGCAGAACCTTCCCGACGATGCCGCGGCACTGCTCGACTTGGCCGATGTGGCCTTCCAAAGCGGACGGCTGCGTGAAGCGACCACGCGGATTCTCCAGGTTGCGCGCCGGCTTCCGCGAGATGCACCGCTTATCGTCCGAGTGGCACAACGACTGGTGGCTGTGGGCGAAACGGTGGCCGCACGCTCGTGCCTCGATCTGCTTTCCCAGGCGCCAGAGCCCCCGCCGGAATTGCTGGTTGGCCAGGCCCACCTGCGTTTCATGCTGGGCGAAATTTCCTCGGCCAGAGCGTTGATGGAAGG
This sequence comes from Rhodanobacter sp. TND4EL1, assembly GCF_054061035.1. Lineage (NCBI taxonomy): Bacteria > Pseudomonadati > Pseudomonadota > Gammaproteobacteria > Lysobacterales > Rhodanobacteraceae > Rhodanobacter > Rhodanobacter sp. TND4EL1. The sequence goes on along the minus strand of NZ_JBSSDT010000003.1, from coordinate 210,090 downwards.
GGCCGTGGCCGCAGGTATCGACTCGCCCGGCGAACTGCATTTGTACGCGATGCTGCTGCAGTTCAGTGGCGACATCGAGCAGGCCTGCGCCGTGCTGGAACGTTGCCTCGATCGCTGGCCCCATTTCGGTGATGCGGCGATGGTGCTGGTCAATCTGCGCAAGCAGAAACCCGAAGCCCATCGACTGGCGTTCGTGCAACAACAGCTGCAGCAGCTTGCTCGCGACGACAAGACACCGGACGCGATGTTTGTGCGCGCAGAATTCGAGTATGCGCAATTCAAGATTCTGGACGACCTCAAGCGTCATGAAGAGGCCTGGCCCGCACTGGCGCGCTGCAACGCGCTCATGCGCCAGCTCAATCCGTACGATGCCGCCGGCGAGGCCGCCGTCACCGATGCACTGACCAGCCTGCCGGCGCGCCATCACGCAGCTGGCGGGAACCCTTCCAGCCCCGGATTCGAGGGCCCCACCCCGATCTTCATCGTCGGCATGCCGCGTTCGGGCACCACCCTGCTTGATCGGATGCTGTCCGCCCACTCGGAAGTCGTTTCCGCGGGCGAGATCATCGACTTCTGGCGCCAGCTGCACTGGGCGGCAGACGTGACACCCGCCAGATCACAAGGACTGCTGAAGATCATCCAGCGCAGCGGGGATATCGACTACGCCGAACTGGGCGCGCGTTATCTGAAGCAGACCCAGTGGCGCGCGCAGGGTCGCTCCTGTTACATCGACAAACTACCGGCCAACATCCAGATGGTGGCATTCATTCGCCGGGCGTTGCCGCATGCACCGATCCTGCACATGGTGCGCGACCCACTCGACACCTGCTTCTCGAACTTCAAGGCCATGTTCGGCAATGTGTCTTCCTACAGCTACGACCTGCAGGCCCTTGCCCATTACTACGGTGAATATGCGCGACTGAGCCGCCATTGGCATGAGCACCTGCCCGGCGCCATGCTGGACGTTCCCTATGCTGCGCTGGTGCGCGACCCCGAGTCCACGCTGCGCGACGTACTTGAGCACTGTGGCCTTGCCATGGAGGACAGCTGCCTGCATCCCGAGCGCAATTCTTCCCCCGTTGCCACCCCCAGCAGCGCCCAGGTCCGCGAACCGATCCACACGCGTGGCGTGCAGCAGTGGAAGGCTTATGCGACACAACTGGAACCCTTGCGAAGGGTGCTCGCGGATGCCGGAATGTTGTGACATCGAGCGCTGTGAACGCCTTCTCCATGACGCATGGAGAGATTTTCCCATTCGCAGATGCCATGACCGCGCTCCCGATGCCTGTCGGGGCCTGACGCCTATTGCAAGGCAGCGTCGGGCGGCAGATGCGCCAGCTCCGCGATCATTTTTTGCAGGGGGCGCAAAGGCTCTTCATAGTTTCGCCACTGACCAAGACTGCGGGTGTGGATTGCCTCGCGAACCTGGATATTGCTTGGCGTCGTCACCGGCGCAACATTGCGTTCCGGCCGTAGACAGGCCTCCTCCAGCATCAGGCCGCAATGTCCCAGAACGCGGCGAAGGCTGGCTTCTGGCGCGCTTACCAGTTCCCTGTAGGAAACATCGAGAACGGCTTCGGGAAGCGAGGAGCGCCAGTGCCCGGCGAGTCGGACGTATTCACCGTAGTAATGAGCAAGAGCCTTGAAATCGTAGCTGTATGCAGACGCATCGCCGAACATCGCGCGATAGTTTGAGAAACAGACTTCCATCGGGTCGCGCACCATATGCAGGATCGGTGCGTGCGGCAAAGCCCGGCGAATGAATGCCACCATCTGGATATTGGCCGGCAACTTGTCGATGTAGTGCGCGCTGCCCCGAGCGCGCCACTGGGTCTGCTGCAGGTAGCGCGCCCCCAGCTCCGTGAAGTCGATCTGGGGACTGCGCCGTATTGCCTTGAGCATCTGCCCGGGAGGCACGTCGGCAAGCCAATGGAGTTGTCGCATGAAATCGTTGATCTCGCCCGCCGACGTGACCTTCGAATGGTTCGAGAGCATTCGGTCGAGCAGCGTCGTGCCGGAACGCGGCATGCCGACGATGAAGATGGGCATGGGGCCGGCAAACGATGGCGGGGCACCGGCCGTCACATCCCCGTGCCGGGGCGAGTGGCTGATGAGCGCGTCGGTCACTGCCGTCTCGAGCGACGCGTCGTACGGGTTGAGCTCATGCATCAAGGCATTGCTTGTTTGCAGCGCTGCCCAGGCTTCGCCATGCCGCCCAAGGTCGTCGAGCTCCTTGAAGGCAGCCGACTCGAACTCGGCGCGGACCAGATTGTCCGACGGCGTCGCCCTGTCCGTCGGAAAGCGCTGAAGCTGACGACGCAGGAAAGCGAGATGATTGGCGTCTTCCGACTGCCTGCGCAGATTCGAACGCGCCATCACCGCGCCACCGAAGAAGGGCCAGCGACGAACACATTCGTCCAGTATTTTCGCGGCCGTGGAAACATCCCCGCTGAACTGGGCCACGGTGGCATGCAGGTAGAAATCGTCGGGCGCATCGCTGCCGGCGGCGAGAGCCTTCTCCACCGCCGCCTTTGCAGCGGGAATTTCGCCAAGCATTGAACGCAATTGGGCCTGTTCGGCCCACAACGACGCGGGCAATCCACCCTGTTGCTGGAGCTGATCGAGACAGCCGCGCACGGCAGTGACTTCGCCCACATGGAACAGATGCTGCGCCAGCTGGAAGATGAGCCAGGGATCGGTTGGCAAGCAGTCGTTCGCGACCCGCAACCACTGCGCGGTGGCGGCCTGCGGTTGCTCTCGCTGCAACATCAGCTTGCCCAGTTCGATCCGGAACAAGGGTTCCTGCGGCAAACGCTGAATCAGCGACTCAAGCGTGGCTTGAGCCGCGATCAGCTGCCCGGCATCGAGATATTGCTGAAAGCGACGCCAGAGACGGCTTTCTCCCGCGGAAAGATTCTGGAAATTCATCGATCCATGATACCGGCGCGCAAGCAAGCCGTCGCGCGGACCAGGCTTTGATGAATCGCCTTTTGGTTTCGCGTGCCGCGCTCAATGCCTGCCGGAATCTGCGCCACCGATCCAGCTTTGCGTCACCTCGTGATGATGATCCAGCGCGACGAGATCGGCCCGATAGCCCGCAGCGATGCGCCCGTGGCTGGCGCCGAGTCCGAGAAACTCCGCCGGATACGTGCTGGCCATGCGCACCGCTTCGTCCAGTGGCAGGCCCAGCAGGTGCACCGCGTTGCGCACGGCGCTGGCCATGTCCAGCGCCGAGCCGGCCAGCACGCCTTGCGCGGTCTGGCAGATGCCGTCCTTGGCGGTGATGGTTTCGCCGTTGAGCACGTAGTCGGGATGATCCGCGCCGACCGGCGGCATCGCGTCGGTGACCAGCAGCATCTTGCCGCGCGGCTTTGCGGCGATCGCCACGCGCAGGCTGGCCGGGTGCACGTGATGACCGTCGACGATCAGGCCGCACCAGCTGTCGGCGTCCTCGAGTGCGGCGCCGACCACGCCGGGTTCTCGGCTGCCGAACGGCGTCATCGCGTTGAACAGGTGGGTGAAACCGCGCACGCCGGCATCGAGCGCGGCGCGGGTAGTCGCGTAATCGGCCGCGGTATGCCCGGCACAGACGATCAACCCGGCGCCGACGAGCGCGCCGATGCTGGCCAGCGGCACCTGATCCGGCGCCAGGGTGATCAGGCGGACGCCGTGATGTGGCGCGCACAGCATCGCCAATTCATCGCGGCCTGGCGCATGGAAGTATTTCGCGTCGTGCACACCCTTGCGCGCCGGCGCCAGATACGGGCCTTCCAGGTGGATGCCCAGCACGCCGGGCACGCCTTCGGCCAGCGCCTGCTCAACCGCCTGCAGCGCCTCGCGCATCACCGCCGGGTCGTCGCTGATCAGGGTTGGCAGGAAGCCGGTGGTGCCGAAGCGACGATGCGCCGCGCCGATGCGGCGCAAGGTCTCCACCGTGGGCGCGTCGTTGAACAGCGCGCCGCCACCGCCGTTGACCTGCACGTCGATGAAACCGGGCAGCAGCATCGCGCCGGCAAGATCGTGTTGCTGCGCGGCGCGCGCGCGTGGATCGGTCGGCGGCAGCAGGTCGACGATGCGCTCGCCGTCGAGCAGCACGGCAAGATCGTCGCGCCAGCCGTCTGGGGTGAGTACGCGGGCGTTGGTGAGCGAATGAAGCATGGCGATTGTTCCTGGGAGCCATGGATTGTAGGAGCGCACCCTGTGCGCGATGCTCTTGCGCGACCTGACCAAGAGGATCGCGCACAGGGTGCGCTCCTACACGGTCAAACCGTTTCGGTGACCTTGTTGAGGTGCGGCGGCACATCGGGATTGAAACCGCGCCGCAAGGCCAGTTCGCTGGCGGCGCGATAGAAGCTCTGGATGATCAGCAGCGGCGTGACCAGGGCCGGCAAGCCCGCCGCCACCGGCAACGTTCCCGCGCCGTGCAGGCCGGGCGCGGCGACGAACACCTGCGCGCCGCGGCCGCGGAACTCGCGCGCGACAGCCAGTGTGCTGTCCAGTGTGTCGTCATCCTGGGCGAAACAAAGCACCGGGAAATCCGGGCCAACCAGCGCCATCGGACCATGTTTCACTTCGGCCGCGCTGAACGCCTCCGCGTGCAAGCCGCAGGTTTCCTTGAATTTCAGCGCCGCTTCCAGCGCGATGCCGAGGCCGTAGCCACGGCCGACGACAAACAGATTGTGCGCATCGACCAGGCCGTCACTCAGCGCCGACCAGTCTGCATTCCAGTGGTCCCGCAGCGCCTGCGGCAAGGCGTCGAGTGCATCACCGAGTTCGGCATCATCCAGCCAGCGCGCGCACAGATGCAGCACGGCGGCGAGCGCGGCGATATAGCTCTTGGTCGCCGCCACGCTGCGCTCGCGACCGGCATGCAGCGGAATCACCGTGTCGGCCAGCAGCGCCAGCGGCGAATCCTCGACATTCACCAGCGCCACCACATGGGCGCCGGCCACCTTCGCGGCCTGGGCGTTGCGCAGCAGGTCGGGGCTCTTGCCCGACTGCGAGATGGCGATGAACAACGCACCCTGCCACTGCTGTTCGGCGGCGTAGACCGAGGTGACCGACGGCGACGCCGACGCGGTGACGATGCCGAGCCGGGTTTCGAACACGTATTTGGCATAGGCCGCGGCATGGTCGGAACTGCCGCGCGCACAGGTGACGATGAAGCGCGGTGGATGCGCGCGCAAGGTTTGCGCCAGCGCGGATACCACCGCCTCGTTGGCCGCAAACTGCCGCGCGACCACGTCGGCCGATTCATGTGCTTCCTGGAACATCAAGGTGTCGCGAGCGTCCATGGTCATCCTTCAGTCGGTCTGCAGTTCGGCGACGAAATCGTAGATGTCGCCGCGATACCAGGAGCAGGTGAACTCGACCACGCGGCCGTCGTCCAGAAAGCTGCGCCGTTCGATGCTCAGCCCGGCACTGCCGACGCTGACGTGCAACAACCGCGCCTGCTGGGCATTCAGTGACACCGCGCGCAAGCGCTGCAGTGCCCGGCGCGGGCGGGCATTGAGTTTTTCCAGCGCTTCGTAGAGCGAGTCATGCACCAGCTGCGGATCGGGCAACACGCTGGCCGGCACCACGCTGCGCTCGATCGCCAGCGGCTCGTCCTGGCCGTAGCGCAAGCGATGCAACCGCACCACCAGCGAGCCCGGTGACAGGTTCATCGCCATGGCCTCTTCGGGAGTGACTTCGCCGATGCCGCGCTCGAAGAATTCCGAGCGCGGATGCAAGCCGCGCTCGCGCAGATCCTCGGTGAAGCTGGTCAGCCGCGACATCGGTTTGACGATACGCTCGGCAATGAAGGTGCCGGCGCCGTGGCGTTGCGTGAGCAGGCCTTCCTCGACCAGCCCGGCGATCGCCTTGCGCACGGTCACCCGTGACAGCTTCAGCGCCTGCGACAAATCACGTTCGCTGGGCAGCGCCTGGCCCGCCTCGATGTCGCGATGCTCGACGACATTGCGGATCGCCCGGCGCAGGCGCAGATAGGCCAGGGGCTGGTGGGTGGCCGGGTCGTGGCAGATCCGGCGGTATTCTTTGGTGAGGGCGGCTTCCATCCGCCAACAATACCAATACCGAACCACCGGAGCAAGCGCAATGCCGACGGTCGCTCACTCTGGACATCGCCCGCCAGCAGGCGCGATTGACATGCCTTGCCGCGAGATCCCTCGGCGGCAGCATGCACCCCGTATTCGCAGTGAACTGGGCGGGCAAAAGTGACTTGGCCGTCGCGCCATGCCAGCGGCATTCGATGAATTCGTATGCATACCCGTAGTCGACCTGGTATTTCACTGGTACTATCGACGCTCATTCGGGCAAAACGAGCCATTCGGCCTGCCCGCCATCCGGCATCGTGTCGAGGTGACTGCGTGACTGCTTCTACCCAATCGGTTGATCCGTTCGACCTGGTGATCTTCGGCGGCACCGGCGATCTCGCCGTGCGCAAATTGCTGCCCGCGCTTTTCCATCGTTTCCTTGATGGGCAGATTCCCGCCAGCAGCCGCATTGTCGGCGTGGCCCGCGAGGCGCTGGATGACGCGGGCTATCGCACGCAGCTGCGCGAGGCACTGGTCGGCATCTGCGACGCACGCCAGCTCGACGTGTTCCTGCAGCAGGTGTTCTACCGCCCGCTGGACGCGCGCAAGGACGAGGGCTGGGACGACTTCGCTGCCCTTATCGGCGCGCAGCCCGATCACATCCGCGTGTTCTACCTGTCGACCTCGCCGGAGCTGTTCGTCGACATCTGCAACCGGCTGGGCCATTACCAGCTCAACCAGGGCGCCTCGCGCGTGGTGCTGGAGAAGCCGATCGGCCGCGACCTGGCCAGCGCGAACCAGATCAACGACGCGGTCGGCAAGGTATTCGACGAATCGCAGACTTTCCGCATCGACCATTACCTCGGCAAGGAGACCGTGCAGAACCTGCTGGTACTGCGCTTCGGCAATGCGCTGTTCGAGCCGCTGTGGAATTCCGCGCACATCGACCACGTGCAGATCACCGTGGCCGAAACACTCGGCGTCGGCCACCGCGGCGCGTATTACGACCGCGCCGGCGCATTGCGCGACATGGTGCAGAACCACATGCTGCAGCTGCTGTGCATGGTGGCGATGGAGCCGCCCTCGTCGCTGGCGCCGGATGCGGTGCGCGACGAGAAGCTGAAAGTGCTGCATTCGCTGAAACCCATCGACGACAGCAACGCCGCCCAGCTCACCGTGCGCGGCCAGTACCGCGCCGGCGTGGCCGAAGGCGCCAGCGTGCCCGGCTATCCGGAGGAACTGGGCGACCAGAAATCGAACACCGAAACGTTCGTCGCCCTGAAGGCGGAGATCGCCAACTGGCGCTGGGCCGGCGTGCCGTTCTACCTGCGCACCGGCAAGCGGTTGCCGGATCGCGTCTCGGAGATCGTGGTCACCTTCAAGCCGGTACCCCATTCGATTTTCAACGCCGATGCCGGCACCTTGTCGCAAAACCGGTTGGTGCTGCGGCTGCAGCCGGACGAAGGCGTCAAGCTGTGGCTGACCATCAAGCACCCCGGACCCGGCGGCTTGCGCCTGCGCCACGTGCCGCTGGACATGAGTTTCGCCGAAGCGTTTGGCGTGTCGCAGCCCGATGCCTACGAGCGCCTGCTGCTCGACGTGGTGCGCGGCAACCCGACCCTGTTCATGCGCCGCGATGAAGTCGAGGCGGCATGGCATTGGGCCGGGCCGATCCTCGCCGCGTGGGCCGACAGCGGCGAACCGCCGCGGCCATATACCGCCGGCAGCTGGGGACCGAGTGCCGCCGTGGCCCTGATCGAGCGCGACGGTCGCACCTGGAACGAAGACAGTGAATGAGTCTTCGCCCGCGATCCGGCGTCGCCCGCGGGCTTCCGGCGCGGGGATTCACTCCGCCGTGCCCACCCGCGCGCCAGACTTCACCCTCCTTCCCAACGCGATACGCCCCGGCAGTCACTGACCTTCCGGCCGCGTCACCCCTCATCATGACTCCATCATTGAACGTCACCACGCACAGCTTCACCGACTGCCAGATCCAGGCGACCGCACTCGCCGAGCGTATCGCCGAGCGCCTGCGCAGCGCCCTGACCGAACGCGGGCAAGCCGTGCTGGCCGTGTCTGGCGGCAACACGCCGAAGAAACTGTTCGACCGCCTGTCGCAGGAAAAGCTGGACTGGTCACGGGTGCAGATCACCCTGGTCGACGAACGCTGGGTGCCCGATACGGATGAACGTTCCAACGCGCGGCTGGTGAAAACGCTGCTGCTGCAGCACGCCGCTGCGGCGGCGCAGTTTATTCCGCTGTATACCGGCGCGGCCTCGCCCGAGGCCGGGCTGGCCACCGCCGACGCGCGCATCGCCGCGCTGCCATTGCCGTTCGACGCGGTGGTGCTGGGCATGGGGGACGACGGCCACACCGCGTCCTTCTTCCCCGGCGGCGATCACCTCGCTGAAGCACTCGATCTCGACGGCCAGGCACGGGTATTGCCGATGCATGCTGCGGACGCTGGCGAACCACGCATCACGCTCACCCTGCCGATCCTGCTGCAGACCCGCGCGCTGTACCTGCTGGTCGCCGGCGAGAAGAAACGCGACCTGCTGGCCGATGCGCGGCTGGGTCTGGGTGCGGCACGGGACTATCCGGTGCGCGCGGTATTGACGCAGCAACGCGTGCCGGTCGCCGTGTACTGGTGCCCTTGAGGACGGGACATGCGTGCAGAAACGTGGGCAATGAGTGAACCGCAGCACGTCCATTCCCTCCCCGCGTTCCGTTCCCGCATTTCCCGCCACTCTCCCCTCACTTCCGGATCCGAATCATGACCACGCTGCACCCTGTCATCGCCGAAGTCACCGCCCGCATCGTCGAACGCAGCCGTCCCACGCGCACGGCGTACCTCGCGCGCATTGACGAAGCGTGCAGCAAGGGTGTCTACCGTCATCGCCTCGGCTGCGCCAACCTGGCGCATGCTTTCGCGGCCAGCAGCGATGCCGACAAGACCGCCTTGCGCGGCAAGGTGACGCCGAACGTTGGCATCGTCACCGCGTACAACGACATGCTCTCGGCGCACCAGCCGTACGAACCGTATCCGCAGCAGATTCGCCAGGCCGCCCGACTGGTGGGTGCGGTGGCCCAGGTGGCCGGCGGCGTGCCGGCGATGTGTGACGGCATCACCCAGGGTCGCGCCGGCATGGAGCTGTCGCTGTTCTCGCGCGAAGTGATCGCGATGGCGACCGCCGTGGCGCTGTCGCACGACACCTACGATGCGGCGCTGATGCTCGGCATCTGCGACAAGATCGTGCCGGGTCTGCTGATCGCGTCGCTGAGCTTTGGCCACATGCCCATCATCTTCGTGCCCTCCGGTCCGATGCCCAGCGGGTTGTCGAACGATGAAAAATCGAAGATGCGTCAGCGCCACGCCGAGGGCAAGGCGACGACCGAAGAACTGCTGGATGCGGAAGCCGCCTCGTACCACGCGCCGGGCACCTGCACCTTCTACGGCACCGCCAATTCCAACCAGATGCTGATGGAGATCATGGGCCTGCACCTGCCCGGTGCCAGCTTCGTCAGTCCGAACACGCCGCTGCGCGAGGCATTGACCCGCGCGGCCGTCTATCAGGCGGTAGCGATGACCGCCATGGGCCCGGCGTACAACCCGATTGGTCGGGTGGTCGACGAGCGCACCATCGTCAACGCGGTGATCGGGCTGCACGCTACCGGCGGCTCGACCAACCAGTTGCTGCACCTGGTGGCCATGGCGCGCGCGGGAGGCATCGTGCTCACGCTGGAGGATTTCGACGCGCTCTCGGCCGCGGTGCCGCTGCTGGCGCGGGTGTACCCGAATGGCAGCGCGGACGTGAACCACTTCCACCACGCCGGCGGCATGCCGTTCCTGATCGGCACCCTGCTCGACGCCGGCCTGCTGCACGGCGACGTGCGCACGGTGTGGGGCGAAGGCATGGCGGCGTACCGGCGCATGCCGTCGCTGGACGACAGCGGCAAGCTGGTCTGGAACGAAATCACCGCCAGCAGCGACCTGACCGTGCTGCGCCCGGCGAGCGAGCCGTTCCGTGCCGATGGCGGCGTGCGCGTACTCAAGGGCAACCTTGGCGTTGCCGTGATCAAGGTTTCGTCGGTGCCGGACGATCGCATGGTGGTCGAGGCCCCCGCGGTGATCTTCCACGAGCAGGAAGAGTTGCAGGCCGCGTTCCACCGCGGCGAGCTGGCTCGGGATTTCGTGGCGGTGGTCCGGTTCCAGGGCCCCAAGGCGATCGGCATGCCCGAGCTGCACAAGCTGACCCCGCCGCTGGCCGTACTGCAGGCCCGCGGGTATCGCGTGGCCCTGGTCACCGACGGACGCATGTCCGGTGCGTCGGGCAAGGTCCCGGCCGCGATCCACGTCACGCCCGAAGCGATTGATGCCGGCCCGCTGGGCAAGCTTCGCGATGGCGACATCGTGCGGCTGGACGCCATCGCCGGCACGCTGGAAGCGAAGGTGGATGCCGCCGAGTGGGCGGCTCGCCCGCAGGCGCACGTCGACCTGTCCGGGCACCATGTCGGCATGGGTCGAGAACTGTTCGCCTGCCTGCGCAACGCCGTGGGCGCCGCCGATGCCGGCGTCACCGTGTTTGGTGCCCACGACCGCCACCATGCCGCGGATGCCTGATCCAGACAGCACGCAACAAAATCATCCTTTGCGTAAGGCGGGCACTGCCCGCCAACATTTCATCCCACGCGACACGGCAGGCTTTGCCCGCCCTGCAACCTCTCAAATCAGCGAGCGCCCGCATGACCACCATCGAACACAAGCAACAGCAGATTGAAGCCACCATGCGTCTGGCACCGGTGATTCCCGTCGTGGTGATCCACGATGCGAGGCTGGCGGTTGCCATGGCCCGCGCGCTGGTCGCCGGTGGCACGCCGGCGATCGAGGTGACCTTGCGCACGCCGGCCGCGCTGGACGCGATCCGTGCCATCGCCGCCGAAGTCGAAGGCGCGGTGATCGGCGTGGGCACCGTCCTCACCGCGAAGGATCTCGAGGCGGCGCACAGGGCCGGCGCACGCTTTGCCGTTTCGCCCGGCATCTCGCCACGCCTGCTCGATGCGGCCGACGACAGTGCGTTGCCACTGCTGCCCGGCGTGGCCACCGCCAGCGAGGCGATGGCCCTGCTCGAGCGTGGCTATCGCCATCTGAAATTCTTCCCGGCGGTGCCGGCGGGCGGCCACAAGCTGCTCGGCGCGTGGGCCAGCCCGCTGCCGCAGATCCGCTTCTGCCCCACCGGCGGCATCAGCCTGGCCAGCGCACCGGACTTCCTCGGCCTGCCAAATGTGATCTGCGTGGGCGGCTCCTGGCTCACCCCGGCGGACAAGCTCGCCGCGGGCGACTGGGCCGGCATCGAGCTGCTTGCCCGCGAAGCGGCGGCGCTGGCCTGACCGTCCGTATTTCCGCGCCGGGCAGTTAAGGCACCGCTGATCAAGTATCGCCGCCGTCATGATGACTGGAAGGCCTGCAGGTGGTGTTGCGTGGCGCCGGCAAGACTGGCTGTGTTGCCTAGCCGCGCGGCATCGCGTGCGGGCCTTCCAGTCATCACCTCATCATTTAAAATTCAACAGGTTGAGGCCCATCCTCTCTGTTCGCATACCTTCGGTCCGTCGCCTCGACAGACGGCCAGTCTGCCGTCGCCGACGGCCCTGTGGTCTGCAAACAGAGAGGGTGGGTGACGGTGGTGATACTTGATCAGCGTTGCCTTAAGCTGGGCCTTTGCACTGACGCGCAGCGATCGACGCGCGTCCCACCGGCAAGGCTCTCATCCCATGTCCATCGGACCGCTCGCTCTTTCGTCCGGCCTGCTGGCGTTGTTGTTCGGCGTCATCGCCGCGCTTGCCACGGCCGGCTTTCTGCGCCGCCGCGGTTATCCCGACGTCGGCAATCCGCTGTTCCTGGCGCTCGGCCTCGGCCTGCTCGCCGCGCGTGCGGCCTACGTGGCCGGCTGGTGGTCGCAGTATGTGCAGCAACCGCTGAGCATGCTGAACATCCGTGACCACGGCTTTGATCCGATCGCCGGCGTGCTGGGCGTGATCATCGCCGCGCTGGTGATCGGCTGGCGCCGACCCTCGCTGCGCCGTCCGTTGGCCGCGGGCGTTGTGGTCGGCATCGCGGCCTCGGCATTTGCCGGTGTGCTGGCCTGCAAGCTGACCGCACAGGCCCATCCGCCACTGCCTGGTCTGGTGATCAGCGACCTGGATGGAAAGCAGGTGCCACTGGGGACGCTGCGAGGCCAGCCCACGGTGATCAATCTGTGGGCTACCTGGTGCGGGCCATGCCGGCGCGAGATGCCGGTGCTGGCCGAGGCGCAGCACGCGATGCCGCAGGTGCGCTTCGTGTTCGCCGACCAGGGGGAATCGGCCGCCGCCGTGAAGCAGTTCATGCAGGCGCAAGGCATCACGCTGGACAACGTGCTGATCGACGGCAACCTGCAGCTGTCCCATTACTACAACGTCCGCGGCTACCCGACCACGCTGTTTCTGGACAGCGACGGACGTTTGCGCGATCTGCACATGGGCGAACTGTCACGGGCGACGCTGGCCGAACGCCTGCAACGGATCCACCCGCCCGCCAGCCCGACGCCCCACTGACCGCCTCGCCCGAGGTCGACCACGCCGGCTTCATTGCTGGCGGCGGCGCGCCCGTTGCGGAACGTGCAGGGGTGCATCCATGGCAACCATCCGCATGGCCCGCTGCCCTCAGGACGTTCGTTCGGCTTCCAGCCGGGCCATCACGGCGGCGGTGACGCGGGCGCAGCGCTGGCCCATGAATGGAAACGCTTCACTCATCGTGTCGGACAGGCTGTCGTGCAGCGTGGCCCGCAGCAAACGCCGTGCGCGATGCAGACGGGTCTTCACCGTTTCCGGCTTGATCGACAGCGACGTGGCGGTTTCCTCAGTCGAACACTCCTCGATATCGCGCAATATGTAGACGGTGCGAAACGCCGCTGGCAGTTCGTCGATGGCGTGTTCGAGCAGGCGACGGATCTGCGCCCGGGCCGCCGAGGTGGCCGGATCCTCACTGCCGAATTTCGAGGGGAAACGGAGCACCTGGTGGCTGTCGTCAGTCGCCGCATCGACCTGCTCCAGGCCGACCATGGTGTGGCGCTTGCGCAGCCGCCCGCGTGCCTCGTTCAGCACGATGCTGGTCAGCCAGGTCGCCAGGGTCGAGTCTCCGCGGAACGTGTCCAGCTTGTCGTAGGCGCGCATATAGGATTCCTGCAGTACGTCTTCCGCCTCGGCGTCTTCGCCGAGTACCGCGCGCGCCACCCGGAACAGTCGCTGGTTGCAGCGCTGCATGATGTGGCGGAACGCTTCGCGCTGGCCATCGCGGACCAGCGCCACCAGCGCGCCGTCGTCCAGCGCGGCGTAATCGATGGCTGCAATACGGGCATGGGCTGACATGGTGTTCTCCTTCTACACCTGATCCGATGCAGCTGCACCGTCGAAGGTTCCCGCTCAGCCGACCAGCGCGCGAAGGATCTCCTGCCGGTGTGGTTCCGCAGCGAATTCACCGAGCAGGCGCCGGGTCTGCATCGACACGCCATGCAGATGCACGCCGCGCGAGGACAGGCAGGCGTGGCTGGCCTGGACGATCACCGCCACGCCGCGCGGCTGCAGCACCTGGTTCAGCGTTTCGGCTATCTCGGAAGTCAGTCGCTCCTGAATCTGCAAGCGTCGGCCCAGCGCCTCGACCAGCCGCGCGAGTTTGGAGATGCCGACCACGCGCTGGCGCGGCAGATACGCCACGTGCACCACGCCGGTGATCGCCGCCATGTGGTGTTCGCAGGTGGACTGCAGCGGAATGTCGCGCAGGATCACCGCGTCGTCGTAGCCGCCCACCTCACCAAAGGTACGGCTGAGCAGCCCGGCCGCATCCTGCCGATAGCCGGCGAACCATTCCTCGTACGCGCGCACCACGCGCGCCGGCGTAGCGAGCAAGCCTTCGCGAGCAGGGTCGTCACCGGCCCAGCGGATCAGCGTTCGCACGGCCGCCTCCGCCTCGGCGCGGGTAGGGTGCGGTGTTTCGCCCGCAGCTGGCAGTGCGACGGCGCGCAGGTCAACGGTCTGGTCGGTATCAAGCATGGGAAGGCCCTGTCGATGGTGGTCAAGGATCAGATGGACTTGTCCTGTACGAGGTTCCGGCGACGCCGGATTCAGTCGCGGAACCTCTTGCCGCCCTGCTGCATCCCATGGGCGCAGGTACGTCTACAGCGCGCATTCGCACGCTGGCGCTGCCCTTTCGAAGGAGTGATCACTCATGAACAAGACCATCTTTGCACTCGCCCTGGCGCTCACCTTTGGCGGCGTCACCGCGATCCAGGCGCAGCCGGCCCCCGCCACTCCGGCGCACGCGATGAACGCGTCGGCGATGAACTGGTTCGGCGGCGTCACCTACAACGGCGCGCCCGCGCTGGATGTCACCGCTGCCCTGGTCAAGGCCGGCGGTGGCGCGGACAACTTCAACTTTGCCACGGCGCTGGTGTCCATGCTGGGCCAGGACACCGTCAATGCCGAGGTCGCCAAGCTCACCAGGCAGTACGGCAAGACGGCCACCGACAACTTCATCGCCGGCATGACCTTCGCGGTCAATGACGGGCTGAAGCGCGCCACCGAGGCGGGCGTGAAACTGCCGGCGGCGCCGGCGGACCTGGAAGGCGGGAAGCTCGCCAGCACGCTGGTCACCGCCGGTACCACCGCCGACGGCACGTGGTGGGCGGGCTATCTGTTCGACAAGGCGCTGTCGCACGACATCCATGTGCAGGTGATGCAGGACATCGACGCGAAGTTCGGCCATGGCGCCGACGAAAACACCCACAAGATCCTCAACCAGGCGATGTACGACGTGGCCCAGGCATTGAAGGTGAAGGGCGTGAAGCTGGCCTCGCTGCACTGAACAGGCTTCCAGACAGGAACCACCCACCCGCCGCTCCGCCATCGGTGCGGCGGGCTTTCCGGACGGCTTACTGATCCCGCTTCAGGTCCACCCCATCGACCGTCATGTGCCAGGCACCCTGCTCCTGTTGCGGTGCTGCGGATACCACGAAGGTGGTTTTCAGCGGGCCGATGCCGACCGTGAAATTGTCGCCGTCGAACTTCTGCAGCGGGCCGTTGATGGACGTTCGCTTGCCGCCTTCGTCGCGGGTGTACTCGACATTGCCGCCGACCGTGATCAACAGTGTCATGTCGTGGGCGCGCCAGTAGCCGGCATAGGCGGCTTTTTGCGGTGGCAAGGGCTTGGCGCAGGCTGCCAGAAGGCAGGTCAGCACGAATGTCACGATCAGTTTGCGCATGTGCCACTCCGGAATGTTCATGGTCAATCCTGCGTGGTGCGCTCAGGACACTTCCTGCCACTGGAAGTATTTTCGATCGGCGATGCGCAGCAGGTCGAGATCTTCGCTGGTATCGCCGTAGGCATACACGCAGGCAAAGGCGGCCGGATCGTACTTCTCCAGCACCCGCCGCGGCTTCTCCGCACCCACGCATTGCCGACCGCGATAGCGTCCGCTGAAGTGGCCATCGACCACTTCCAGCTCCGAACAGATCAGCTCCAGTTCGTGCTGCCGGCACCAGTGCTGCAGATACACGTCGAGCGCGCCGGAAACCACCACCACCAAATCGCCCTGCGCCTTGTGCCAGGCGATCCGCGCCAGCGCCTGCGCACGCAGCACGCCGGGCAGAACCTCGCGGGCAAACCGTTCGCCGGCATGGTCCAGCCGCGCCAGCGGCTCGCCACGAAAGCCGAAGCGCACTACCCGCGAGCGGATCGCATTGGAGGACACCAGGCCCAGCTTGTAGCCGACCACCACCGGCGCCAGCAGCACCCTGCCGGTGGCCAGTCGTCGCGGCGTCACCGCGAAATGCATGAAGTCGGAAAACATTTCGCGGGTGGTGATCGTTCCGTCGAAATCGAACAGGGCAAGATTCATCGGGCAACCCATCCGTTGGTTTGAGTGGGAAGAAACCGGTGGCATGGCTACGCGAGGCGGTCGATCATTTCACGCTCACCACGGGGTCGACCTGGCTGCCGATGATGAAGGTGCACTTGGCCTCCTTCGCCGCACACACCTCGGTCTGCATCTTGATGCGTTCCATCTCGACGAACTGGGCCGGACTGAGATTCATCGCCAGGCGATAAGCGTTGTCCGCCTCCGCGCGACTCTGTTCGGCGGCCTTGCGCGACTGTTCGGCCAGGTCGCGCTTCTGCTCGGTCAGCACGCGCTGTTCCTGCTGCGCGGTTTCCACGCGCTGGTTGCGCACGGCGTCCGGCGGGTTGGCCTTGCCCACGGTGATCTTGATCAGCCGGATCGGCAGCTTGTTCTCGTTGAGATAGGCGGTCATCTCGCGACTGACCTCGCTGTCGATCTCATCGATCGCGGTGGTCTGGATCGCG
Organism: Rhodanobacter sp. TND4EL1; assembly: GCF_054061035.1. Lineage (NCBI taxonomy): Bacteria > Pseudomonadati > Pseudomonadota > Gammaproteobacteria > Lysobacterales > Rhodanobacteraceae > Rhodanobacter > Rhodanobacter sp. TND4EL1. Next base: position 193,662 of record NZ_JBSSDT010000003.1, on the reverse strand, counting down.
GTCTCATTCATGCCGTGCTTCTTCACCGCCGAACGCACCCGGTTGAAGAACTCCTGCTCGACATTGTTCTTGTACCAGTCCTGGCCGAAGTTCTTCACCAGTGCCACCGGATCGACCACCTGCAGGCGGATGATCGCGTGGAAATCCAGCGGCACGCCGTCGCTGGACATCAGGTCGCTGAAGTTGCCGTCGTACTGCTGCGGAAACATGTTGACGTAGATCCGCTGCGTGGAGAACCACGTATAGGTCAGGCCGGTGGTGACCGGCTGGTCGCGCACGCCGCCATGGCCGATCAGGACCGGCTTGTCGATCAGCACCGCTTGCTGACCGGCATCCGGCGAGACCACGGTGCAACCCGTGCATGCCAGCAACAACGCCGCGACGGCGGCAAGACCCGACCTGTTCATGCCTTTCCCCTGAGGTGATCCGTTGTGGCCACCTGCCCCGTGGCCATCATGCAACAAGGCCGCCCCCATCGGAATGCGGGCGACCCTGCCGTGTTGCGTGCGTCTCAGTTTCCGGCGGAGGCGCCCTTCACCGGCTTCACGTAAGTCTCGAACAGTTCATCGATGCGACGGTATTCGTCGTGCCATGAGTCGGGATGGACGAAGCCATGCCGCTCCATCGGATACAGCGAGATCCAGAAGTTCTTCTTGTGCAGCTCGATGAAGCGCTGGTACAGGCGGATCGAATCCTCGGCCAGCACGTTGTCGTCGATCAGGCCGTGCTGGATCAGCAGCGGGTCACGCAGGTTGTCGGCGTATTCGATCGGCGAGCTGGTCTTGAACGCCTCCGGATCGAGCTGCGGATCGTTGAGGATATTCGCGGTGTACTCGTGGTTGTACAGCGTCCAGTCGCTGACCGGGCGCAGCGCGGCGCCGGCAGCGAATTCGCCCGGCGCACGCAACAGCGCCATCTCGGTCATGAAGCCGCCGTAGCTGCCGCCATAGATGCCCACGCGCTTCGGATCAACGCCATGGTTTTTCACCAGCCACGCCTTGCCGTCCAGCAGGTCTTCCAGTTCCGGGTGACCCATGTGGCGATAGATCGCGGTGCGCCACGCGCGGCCGTAGCCTTCGGAGGCGCGATAGTCCATGTCCAGCACCACGTAGCCTTGCTGCACCAGCAGGTTGTGGAACATCTGTTCGCGGAAGTAGTTGGACCACGACAACGTGACGTTCTGCAGGTAGCCGGCGCCATGCACGAAGATCACCGCGGGCCTGGACGCGTTGCTCTCGTTGGTCGGCCCGTAATACTTCGCGTAGATCGTGCCGGCACCGTGGCTGGATGGCACTTCGACCACTTTGGGAGCGATCCAGTCATGCGCGGTGAACGCGGGCTTCATGGTATTGGTGAGTTCGCGTGGCGTGCCGCCCGCGGCGCCCTGCACGGCCAGCTGCGACAGCACGTAGGGCGAGGAATGCAGCACCGCCAGCTGGCTGCCGTCGGGCGACAACGCGAAATCGTCCATGCCCTGATAGCTGGTCAGACGGGTCAGTTCGCCGCCGCTCGAGGGCACCCGATAGACGTCATAGCTGTACGGCGCGACCTGGTTGCTGCGCAGGTAGAACCACTTGCCGTCTTCGCTCAGCTGCGGATGGCTGATCTCGAACTTCCCGCTGGTCAGCGCCGTGGCCTTGCCGCCGAGCGACTGGGTGTAGAGCTGCGACCAGCCGCTCTGCTCGCTCAGATACCACAGCGTGTTGCCGTCTTTCAGCCAGCCGAAATCGTTGAAGTTCCAGTTGATCCACGCGTTGTCGGTGAGCCGCTGCCGATTGACCAGCGCGTGCTTGCCGAAATCGATGCTGGTGATCCAGCGATCCTTGTTGTCGATCGCGCGCAGCTGCACGGCCGCATTGCGCCCATCGTCACTCCACACGATGCCGCCGCCGTTGTCGGCGCTAAGCACGGTCACCGGACGCACGTCCGGTGCCTTCAGCGCCTTGGCCTGGTCGTCCTTGCCGGCTTTCTGCAAGGCGGCCACGGCACGCGCGCGCAACTCCTTCAGCGGGTCGTCCTTGATGCCGGGCAGTGCGTCGGTGGCCAGCGGCCAGGACTGGTGACTCGTCAGGTCCAGCAGCAGCAGCGACTGCGGCGCCGGATCGTTGCGGCCCACGTAGACACGCGTTTCCTGCTGCTCGGGGTAGCCGGAGTCGGTGACGTAGTGGGTGAGTTCCGGTGCCTTGCCCGCGTCGTAGCCCTTCGGCGCGGTGATCAGCAGCAGCCAGCGGCCGTCGGGCGACAGCTCGCTGTCGACCGCGGTGATCTTGTCGCCGAGGAAGAACGGCGCCGGCGCGCGTCCGGCATCGGCGGCGTCCAGCGCCTTGTCCTGCTCGCGCTGCGCCTGCTTGTCGGCCTTGATCTGGCGCAGCGTCTTGAACAGTTCCAGCTGGCGCGCACCCAGCGCATCGGGCTGCTTCGCCTGCGGATCATCAACGAATTTCAGCACGGCCGCCGGCGCGGTGATGCCGCTGGCCAGATCGTGGCTGTACCAGTCGTTGCCGTCGCGAAACTGCAGCGCGCGGCCATCGGCGGAAAAGCGCGGCGCGGATTCGTCCTGCGGCGTGCGGGTGATCTGCTGGCGCCGGCCACTGGCCAGGTCAACCAGGAACACGTCGCCATGCAGGATGAACGCGGCATGCTGGTGGGCCCGGTCGAACACGGCCGGACCGTCGGCCTGCGCCATCGCCGACGGGTCGAGCCTGGTGCTCTGGCCGGTGCGCGGATCGATTCGATACAGGTCGCGCACCTTGCTGCCATCGCGCTTCAGCGAGTAGTACAGGTTGCGCCCGTCCACGCTCCAGTACGGCGACTCCACTGCCTGCCCGATCCAGTCGGGGTTGGCCATCACCGTTTCCAGATCCAGCGGCGCCGCCGCGGGCTGGGCGGCGAACGCCGCGGGAGCAAGGATGAGCGCCACGAGGGCAGCGGGCAGCAATCGGCGCATGGATTTCCCCAAGGCAAAAAAACCAGCATAACCGAGCACGACAGCGCGACGTGGCCCACCGTGCCAGAAGTCAGGCACCCACCCGATGACGACCGCGGCTGCGGTCACGGCCTCAGCGCGCTACCCTGCGAGGTCTGATCCACCGCGGAGTCTGCCCATGCGCCTCGCCCTTGTTGTTGCCGCCACCCTGTTCGCCGCCGGCCCGCTGCAGGCGACGCAGCTGCCACCGGCCGGAGCGCAGGCGCCGCCGCGCGGTGACGTCAGCCTGCTCGGCGCGGCCCGGCCGATGCCGCCGGCCACGCCCCAGCACGCGGACGCCAGCGTGATTCACGGCGTGAAAGTGCCCGATCCGTATCGCTGGCTGGAAAACCCGGATGACCCCACGGTAACGCGCTGGATCCAGGCGCAGAACGCCTACACCGAGGCCGAGCTTGCCGCGATGCCCGAAGGCAAGCTGCTCACCGCACGGGTGCAGCAACTGGCGATCACCTCGACCACCCGCTCCGGCCCGATGCTGGCCGGCGGCACCTTGTTCTATCTGCAGCAGACCCCGCCGCAGCCGCAACCGGTGCTGATCGCCCAGCGCTGGCCCGATGGCGCGCCGAAAACGCTGGTCGATCCGAACGCCGTCGATGCCGGCAGCGCGATCACGGCCTACTGGCCGTCGCCACGCGGGCGTTATCTCGCCTACGGCACGGCCGAAGGCGGCAGCGAGCTGACCACCATCCACGTGCTCGACGTGGCCAGCGGCAAGACGCTGCCCGACACCCTGCCCTTCGCCGGCGGCGGCACCACGCCGCAGGGGCTGGCCTGGGACGCGGACGAGAAGGGGTTCAGTTACGTGCGTTTCGCGGCACCACCGGCCGGCCAGCCGGTGGTGCAGTTCAACGCCACCCTGGTCCATCACGCGCTGGGGCAGGCCGCCACGGCGGATGCCGTGGTCTTCGGCCACAACTACTCGAAGACCGCCGAATACGTGCTGGTGAATTCGCCCGCCACGGCCCGGGCCGCGGTGCTGGCTTACGACGGTGACGGCGGCCCGGCCGAAGTGTTCCTGCGCGAGGGCGCACGCTTCACTCGCGTGCTTGATCGCGCAGCCAACGTACGCACCGCCGCCTGGGTGAATGGACGTCTGTACGCCGCGTCCTTCCAGGACGCCCCGCGCGGCCGGATCGTGGCGGTCGACAAGGAGGGCAAGGTCACGCCCGTGCTGGCCCAGCGCGACGGCGCGATCCAGCACATCGCTCCCTTGGGCGCCGGCTTCCTGGTGGTGCGCAGCTGGGGCCCGGACTGGTGGGTCGAGCAGTACGACGGTGCGGCGAAGCTGGTGCGCAAGCTGCCGTTGCCCGCGCATGGCATCGGCGTGGGCGAAATCGCGTCGGAGTCCGGTCAGGACAAGGCGCTGATCAGTTACAGCGGCTGGACCACGCCGGCACGCTGGGTGGAATACGACGGGCGCAGCGGCGCGCTGAAAACCGTGTTCGAGGTGAAGCCGGCCGCGGACTATTCGAAGGTGGTCATGCAGCGCATCGACGGCACCTCGAAAGACGGCACCAAAATTCCGGTCACCGTGCTGTCGATGACCGGCATCAGCCCGAACGGCGCGCGGCCCGCCATTCTCTACAGCTACGGCGGCTTCGACATTCCGATCAAGCCCGGCTTCATCGGCGCCAACCTCGCCTGGTTGGAGCACGGCGGCGTGCTGGCCTATGCCAACATCCGCGGCGGCAACGAGAACGGCCAGCAGTGGCACGCGCAAGGGCAAAAGCTCGACAAGCAGAACGTGTTCGATGATTTCCACGCCGCCGCGCTGGCGCTGATCGACACGCACTGGACCGACCGTGCCCATCTGGGCATTCTCGGCGGCAGCAATGGCGGCCTGCTGATGGGCACCCAGATCGTGCAGCACCCCGGCGACTATCGCGCGGTGGTGGCGCGAGTCGGCATCTACGACATGCTGCGCCATGAGACGGACTTCGCCAACGGTCCGTACAACATCCCCGAATACGGCAGCATCGCGAATCCGGCCCAGTTCAAGGCCACGCTGGCCTACTCGCCACTGCAGAACGTGCAACCGCGCACCGCTTATCCCGCGGTGTTGATGACCACCGGCGCCAACGATCCGCGCGTGGCCCCGTGGCAATCACGCAAGTTCACCGCGGCGCTGCAGAATGCGACCACGTCGAACCAGCCCATCCTGCTGCTGACCCGCATGCACGCCGGCCACGGCATCGGTGCACCCTTCAGCCAGCGCGTCGGCGATACCGCGATCGGGCTGACCTTCTTCGCGCACGAGTTGGGGTTGCGCGTGACGCCGTGAAACAGGTGACCCGCATCATGAATATCGGAGCAGCATGCGGATGCCTCGACCAATCCTGTGACAATGCATCTTTGACCGAAGGAAACCCGCCGCATGACCCTGCCCGCGATCGAACACGAAACCGCTGCCAACCCGACCCACAGCGTCATCTGGTTGCATGGCCTGGGTGCCGACGGCAACGACTTCGCGCCGATCGTGCCGGAACTGGTCGATCCGGCATGGCCGGCACTGCGTTTCGTGTTTCCGCACGCGCCGGTGCGCCCGGTGACAATCAACAACGGCATGTCGATGCGGGCGTGGTACGACATCACCGGCTTTGATCTGGAATCGCGCCAGGACGAGGCCGGCATCCGCGCCTCGGTGGCTTCCACCGAGGCGCTGATCGCGCGTGAGCACGCACGCGGCGTGCCGAGTGAGCGGATCATCCTGGCCGGCTTTTCGCAGGGCGGCGCGATCGCGCTGTCCGCCGGCGTTCGTCACGCGGAGAAGCTGGCCGGCATCGTGGCGTTGTCCACTTACCTGCCGATCTCCGCCACCGTCGCCGCCGAGCGCCACGCGGCGAACGCCGCCACACCGATCTTCTGGGGTCACGGCACGGCCGATCCGGTGGTCGTGCTGCAGCGGGGTACCGACTCGCGCAATACGCTCCAGACACTGGGCTACCCGGTGGACTGGCATACCTATCCGATGGCCCATGCCGTCTGTGCCGAGGAGATCAGCGACCTGCGTCACTGGTTGGGTCAGCGGCTGAGCTGAGCCGGCACGGGCTGCGGCATACTTGCCGCATGCGCGATCCCATGCCCAGCCGCCCGCCTGGCGGCCCGACCGAACAAAGCCCGTTGCCGGACTTCTGTCGGTTGCCTGCGCTGTTCGCCATGTTCGTGGTGGCGGCGCTGACGGTGACCGTGATGTGGCTGGCCGCCGAGCACCCGCGTGACTGGTCGGCCTACAGCGTGAGCATGCTGTTTGCCACCTGGCTGGTGCTGGTGGTCACCGTGTTGTTGTGCAAGTTGCGCCCGTCGTTGCAACGGCTCCCCGGTCATTTCCCGTATGTCGCGATCTGGCTGTTGATCGTGTCGGTGGTGCTGCTGGCCAGCCTGGTGGCGCACTGGTTTGACGCCGCACTGCAGATGCAGCTGATCCGAAGCAGCCTGTGGTCTTTCGCTGGCGACAACCTGGTGATCGCCGCCCTGCTGGGTGCCGCGATGCTGCGCTACTTCTATGTGCTGGCGCAGTGGCAGGCACGCCTGGCTGCGGTGACGCGGGCGCAGGTCGAGGCGTTGCAGGCGCGCATCCGCCCGCATTTCCTGTTCAACAGCATGAACACCGTGGCCGCGCTGATCCGGGTCGATCCGGCCGCGGCGGAGCGCACGGTGGAGGACCTGAGTGAGTTGTTTCGTGCCGCGCTGGGTCAGCACGAAAGCGCCGATGGAACGCTGGCCGAAGAGCTGGCGCTGGTGGAGCGCTACCTGGCGATCGAGCAACTGCGCCTGGGCGCCCGGCTGCGGGTGATCCGTGAACTGCATGACCTTCCCGACAGCTTTCCGTTGCCCCGCCTGTTGCTGCAACCGCTGGTGGAGAACGCCGTGCGCCACGGTATCCAGCCGTTGCGCGAAGGGGGCGACGTGATCCTGCGTGGCCAGCGCGAGGGCGAGGGCGTGCGCATCGAAGTGATCAATCCGCTGCCGCCGACGCCGGCCACAAGCGGCAACGGTCACGGACTGGACAACGTGCGTCGCCGCGTCGCCTGGCGCTACGGCCCGCAGGCACGCGTCCTGGCCGGCCCCCAGGAAAACCGCTTCGTGGTGTTGCTGCAGCTTCCCGGAGGACCCGCATGACGCGCGTGCTGATCGTCGACGATGAACCGCTGGCCCGCTCGCGCATGGCCGCGCTGCTCGGTGCATGCAGCGGGGCGGAAGTCGTGGGCAATGTCGCCGACGGCGAAGCGGCACTGGCCGCCGTGGCCGAGCTGCAACCGGACGTCCTGCTGCTGGACATCAACATGCCGGGGATGGACGGCGTGAGTCTGGCGCAACGGCTGGCCGGACGCGGACACCCCCGCGTGATCTTCTGCACCGCCTATGAAACGCACGCGCTGAAAGCCTTCGAGCTGGGCGCGGTCGACTACCTGCTGAAGCCGGTGCGACTGGAGCGATTGCAGGAAGCCTTGCAGCGCGCGCAGCGGCATCTGGCCGAGGTGCCCCGCGAGACGGCGGCGTATCTGCACGGTCGCCTGCGCGGCGAACAGGTGCGCATCGCGCTGGATGAAGTGATCTGCCTGTTGGCCGAGGAGAAGTATGTCGTCGTCCATCACCCCCGCGGCGAGCTGCTGATCGAGGAATCGCTGCGCCAACTCGAAGAAGCCCACCCGGAACAACTGATCCGTCTGCACCGCAATTGCCTGGTGCCGCGCACCCGCTTGCTCGGCCTGAAGGCCCTGACCGATGGCCGCGTGCTGGCCCGGCTGGAGGGGACCGAGCTGGCTCCGGAAGTCAGCCGACGCAACCTTCCCTCGGTACGCAGGCTGGTGCGCCCCGCCTGACCGAAGTACCCACCCCTGAAAGGAGCAACCCGATATGGAAAATCCCTACGCCGCACCGAAAGCCGAGATCGTCCAGAACCTCGGCAGCGTCCCGCTCTACTCTCCCAATCAAGTCATGGCCGGAGCCTTTCTGGGCGGGCCGGTCGGATTGATCTGGTTTCTGCGCGAAAACTTCGTCACCCTCGGCGACGACAGGCAGGCGAGGAAGACGCTGCTGCTGGGCGTGGTGCTGCTGGTGGTCCTGATGATCATCATGCCGATGCTGCCGAAAAATTTCCCCAGCCTGCCGATCTCGATTGCCTACATGATCACCGGTCAGCAAGTGGCCATCAAATGGCAGATGACGCGTGACGCCATCGACGCCTCGCCTCGCTATACCTTCCATTCAAACGGGCGCGTCTTCGGTCTTGGACTGCTCTGCCTTGTCGCGTCGATGATCCTGCTGGTCGGGCCCATCCTGCTGCTGGGCATGACGGGGCTCGTTCACTTTTGATGGTGGAAGCCCGTGGCGGCGGTGATCGCCGCCACCACGGGTGATCGACCACGTCTTGTGCACGGGCGTGGTGGTGAACTGGCAGGCAATCCTCCTCATCACCCGGAGCATCGCCATGAGCCATGCATTCAAGATCGGCGACCACGTGCGCTGGAATTCCGAGGCCGGCCACGTCAGCGGCAAGATCATCAAGGTGCATACGCGCGACACCGACTACAAGGGTCACACGCACCGCTGCAGCGAAGACGATCCGCAATACGAGATCAAGAGCGACAAGACCGACCACGTGGCGATGCACAAGGGCGCAGCGCTGCACAAGATCGACTGAGCGATGTCCGCCCAACCCGCCACGATCTGGACCGTGGGTCATTCCACCCGCACGCTGGAGGAGCTTCTGGCGCTGCTCGACGACTACGGCATCAAGGCGATCGCCGACGTGCGCCGCTTCCCCGGCTCGCGCCGTTACCCGCACTTCGCCAGCGAGGCGATGGCCGCGTCGTTGCCCGCGCACGGCATCACCTATCAGTGGATTCCAAAGCTCGGCGGTCGCCGCAAGGTACAGCCGGATTCGCCGAACACGGCCTGGCGCAACGCCTCATTCCAGGGTTATGCGGATTACACCGGCACGGCAGAGTTTGCCGAAGGCCTGGCTGAATTGCTGGCGCTGGCCGCGCGCCAGCCCACAGCCATGATGTGCGCCGAGGTGGTCTGGTGGCGCTGCCACCGTTCGATCGTGTCGGACGTGCTGAAATGGCGCGGCATCGAAGTGATCCATATCATCGATGCCACCCATGTCACCGAGCACCCCTACACCTCACCCGCCCGCATCGTCGATGGGCAACTGAGCTATGCCCCGGCCCAGGCTGATCTGCTGTAGCGAGTCCGATCAGCGCAACGGCTCGGCGGCGGTATCACCCGAGCACTCGATCGGCTGACCCTTCGCGCCGATGGCCTGCGTGAAGCTGGAGCCCCGCCGGTTGATGACGATACCGTCGGCACACTTCTGATCGGCACCCAACCGATAGCTGGCCTTCACCCGCAGCGCTTCCTGCCGCTGCCGTTCTTCCTGGCGCAGCTGTTCGGCATGATATTTCGCCGCTTCCTCGCTGACCTGTCGATAGGTGTTGGCCAGATCCTCGCGCTGGCGTTGCAAGGTCGCCGCCAGTTGCGCGCTGCGCTGCTGCCCCTGGGCGCGGGCCTGTTGCGCCTGCAGCTCGACATTGCGCGCCACATCCCGGGTGAGTTCGTCAGCGTGACGGCCCGCCATGTAAAGCGACAGCCCATGCCACGCAAAGGCTGCCGCCACGATCACTGCGGCGGCGCCCCCCAATTTCCATGACAACGGCACGGCCATGTCGTCCCACCCTCAACAAGACTGTCAAAACCCCAGGCGATCCGGCCTCGTGTCGGCTTGTGCGCGGATCGGTCGGGCGAGTCTAGCAGGGAGTTTCAGCAGCTCTTGCCGGCGTGCGTCACACCTCGTCGAGCCGGAACGGCGTGGCCCGGAACCCGCACGCCTCACCGCTGGCGAACAAAGGTCCGCATGGTCTGGCCAGGCGAAGTGCGAAATTCCGTCGGTCGTGGCGCGCCCGTGTCGCCGGCGATGAACTCGAAGCGGTCGTCATCCAGCGTGTAGATGGCCGGCAGCGGCTTGTCCTTGTCCGCGCCGATGGCATCGATCCAGGTGATCGAGCGGGGGCGGTTCGATGCATCGATGACAAACGATCCTTCAAGCAGCACCGCGCCCGCCACCGTGCGCACGATGAATCGCGTTCCGGCAATCGTGGTCAGCGCGCCGGGTTCGCCATGCTCGTCCGCTGGATTCACCACGCCATCGGCCTCCATCCGAACCTGCTCCCACACACCTTGCAGCCTGGCCAGGTCGCGTGCGGACTCGTCGCTGGGTGCAGCATCTTGTGTGGGTGACATGCAGAGACTCTTCGACCGGGGTGACAAGTATGGCAGCGGAGCGCGTTCCCTTCCGCGAGCGCGGCGCGGATCGAGAGCGGATCTCCGCTCTCGCGCCGACGAACCGATGAACCGATGAGCCGGCCTACTCCTTCTTGATCGCGTGCCCGCCAAACTCGTTGCGCATCGACGCCAGCAGTTTGTCGGTGAACGAATCATCGTCGCGCGAGCGGAAACGTTCCATCAGCGACAGCGTGATCACCGGCGCGGAGACGTTCAGTTCGAGCGCGGCGTTCACCGTCCAGCGGCCTTCGCCGGAATCGACCACGTAGGGGGCGATGCCTTCCATCGTCGGGTTCTTGTTCAAGGCATCGGTGGTCAGTTCCAGCAGCCACGAACGCACCACGCTGCCATAGCGCCAGATCTCGCCGACCTGGGCCAGATCGAGGCCGAATTCTTCCTTGTGCTTGAGGATGGAGAAGCCTTCGGCGTAGGCCTGCATCAGGCCGTACTCGATGCCGTTGTGGACCATCTTGGTGTAGTGGCCCGAGCCGACCGGGCCGACGCGGCCCCAGCCTTTGTCCTTGCCCGGCGCCAGCGTTTCGAAGATCGGCTTCAGGCCGTCGACCACCTTCTCGTCGCCGCCGACCATCATGCTGTATCCCTCGGCCAGCCCCCACACGCCGCCGCTGGTGCCGCAGTCGACATAGTTGACGCCCTTGTCGGCGCACTTGGCCGCGTGGCCCAGGGAGTCCTTGTAGTTGGAGTTGCCGCCGTCGATCATCGTGTCGCCCTTGTCGAGCAGCGCCAGCAAGGCATCGACGGTGTCATCGGTGATCTTGCCCGAGGGCACCATCAACCACAGCACACGCGGGGCGGGCAGCGCCTGCACCAGCGCCTTCAGGGAATGCGCCGAGCTGCCGCCGTTGCCTTCAAGGCTCTTGCGCGCATCCGCGCTGGGATCGAAGCCGGTGACCTTGTGGCCGCCCTTGATGAGTCGTTGCGCCATGTTGGCGCCCATCTTGCCGAGGCCGATCATGCCGAGTTGCATGGGAAAGTCCTTGCGTGAGTGGAGAAAAGGAAAACAGTCTAGGTGTTGAAACGGAAAGTCGGCGTGACCGGGATCAGCGCGGTCGCGCCAGCCATCGCTTCAGGCGGGCCACCACGCGTGCGCTGACGCGGGTTCGGTTATAGGCCTTCGCCGCGAGCCGGATGGCGGCGGTCTTGGTCGGATAGGCGTGGATCACCTTCGCCAGCGTGCGCATGCCCAGACCGGCCACCATCGCCAGGGTGACCTGGCTGATCATGTCGCCGGCATCGCGCGACACGATGGTGGCGCCGAGAATGCGATCGGTGCCGTCGAGCACGTGAATCTTCACGAAGCCGCCCTGCTCGCTGTCGGTCATCGACCGATCGACCTGATGCATTGGCACGGTGAAGGTTTTCACCGGCACGCCCTGCGCATTGGCATCGCGCACGTACATGCCGACGTGGGCGATTTCCGGATCGGTGTAGGTACACCAGGGCACCACCAGTTTGCTCAGTTTTTCGCGCCCGCCGAGCAGGGCGTTGCGCACCACGATGCGTCCGGATTCCTCCGCGATATCCGTGTACCTGGCCTCAAGGCATACGTCGCCGGCCGCATAGATTCGCGGGTTGGCCGTGCGCAGCTGGTCATCGACGCTGATGCCGGCGCTCTCGTCGTAACTCACGCCGGCCTTTTCCAGCGCCAGTCCCTGCACGTTCGGAAGACGTCCGACGCCGGTCAGGATGGCGTCAACGCGAATCGTGCTGTGATAGTCATCGCTGACCAGATCGACCACTTTCTCGTTGCCGTCCACGCCAACGTTGCGGGCGGTAGTGTTGAGGCGCACCTCGATGCCATCGCGGGCGAACGCATCGGACAGCGTCTGCGCCGCATCGCGCTCCTCCCGCTCCAGGAACAACGGCAGTTTCTGCACGATGGTGACTTTCGAGCCCAGCCGCTGGAACGCCTGCGCCAGTTCGCAGCCGAGCGGGCCACCACCAATCACCAGCAATCGCCGCGGCAACTCGGCCAGTTCGAAGATGGTGGTGTTGGTGAGAAAGCCGGCCTGCTTCAAGCCCGGAACGTCGGGGATGTCCGGTCGCGCGCCGGTGGCGATCATGGCCTTCTCGAACTGCAGCAGTTGCCCGTTCACGCTCAGTCGATCAGGGCCCTCGAAGGTCGCCTTGCCGAAGAACACGTCGACGCCGCTGGCGGCCAGCAGGCGCACCGACGTGGTGTTGGTCAGGTGGCTGCGGATGCGCCGCAGGCGCGTCATTGCCGCGGCGAAATCGACCTGGATGTCTTCCGGTGCCTGCGCCCCATAGCGCGCAGCGTCGCGCATTTCCGCGTACACCGCCGCGGTACGCAGCAGCGTCTTGGACGGAATGCAGCCGGTGTTGAAGCAGGTACCGCCGATTTCGTGGCGTTCGATCAGCGCTACCGTCACACCGAGCGACGCGGCCTCGATGGCGGCGGTCAGGCCGGCTGGCCCGGCACCAATGATCAACAGCTGATACGGACCGCTGGGCTCGGGGTTGTTCCAGGACGAGGGGCACACGGCCGCCAGACGCTTGCGCTCATAGGCGTCCACCGGCGTGCAGATGCTGGCGTCAAACTTCGTGCTCATCGCACCGCCTCCTGCATCGGCTGATCCAGCCAGCCGCCGGCGAAGCCCGCCTTACGCAAGCCGTCGACCAGCGGGGCGCAACCGCGCAGCCACCGCCAGATACTGCCACTGCGATGGTTCTCGATCATCATGAACACGATGCCCTGATCCAGTCCGTAGTGTCCCGGCGACACCCAGGGCCGACCACGGGCGTCACACACGCTGGCGTTGAAGCTGGTGGCCAGCCGATCGTTCGTGAGAATTTCCGGATAGCGCAACAGCATGTTGCGCAGCGCGCCGAGCGCCAGTTCCGGTGCGAACGGTACCGAGGCCAGCACGGACGGCGGCGACAGCGTGCCGTCATCCGGGCCATAGGGCACGCCGCGCGCGGCGTAACCGAACAGGCGACGAGGTTCGTTGTTGATGTTGGGTTGCTCGTCGGTCGGGCCGTCGCAGGCCGACAGTCCCCAACAGTTGCGGTCATAACCGACAAACTCGTTCGGATTGAGCTGGGTATAGCGACGTTGCACGTTGACCGCGCGGCGCGTGTTCTCAAAATAGTCCGAGCGCTTCTGGCGCATGAAGGCGTCCTGGATGCCGCGCAGGTCAACCCAGGCGTGCGAGAAGTGATGCACGAACAGCGGCCCGGCGTAGAGGAAATCCTGGTTGTACAGGTTCTCCCATTGGTACGTGGCCTCCCACCCCGCATAGCACTCCGGGGAAACCGGATGGGTCGGCGAGCCCATCGCCAGCGCGTACAGCACGATGGCCTCGCTATAGCCTTCCCAGCCGTAGTGCAGATACCCGCACTCCGGCTTCCAGCCCTGGCGGATCGTGCCGGAGTCATCCTGCGACCAGCGCCAGTCGACGCGGCGATACAGCATGTCGGCCAGCGCGCGAAGCTCGGCCTCCGCCGTGTTGTCGGCCTGGAAATACGCAGCCGCGGTGAGCATGCCGGCGATCAGCAGGGCGCTGTCGATCATCGACAACTCCGATTGCCACACGCGCGTGCCCGTGTGGATGTCCAGGAAGTGGTAGTAGAAACCCTTGAAGCCGGTCGCGGTGGGGCTGCCGCTCTGGTCACTGGCGTGGAAGAAGCGCAGCGCCAGCAGGCAGCGCTGCACCGCCTCGCCACGATCCATCCAGCCGCGCTCGACGGCGGCGGGATAAACCGACAGCGCGAAGCCCACCACGGCAATGCTCACCGGCGAATTCTCGCGCGAGGTATCCGGCACCAGGCCGTTCGCGGGGTTCATGGTCTCCACGAAATAGCCGAACGCGGCACGCTGCATGCGCTCCAGCAGGGCTTCATCGGAGAGCGTGGGCAGCGCGGGGGTCAGCATCCAGAAAGGTCCATGTGATTCAAACGGGAGACGAAAGGCACAGCATACGGCCGCGCCGATCACCCCATCTATTGGCAGGGTTGGGACAACGGCATTCGCTATTCGTGCCACGAATGCGGCCGCTATCCACCCACCAGTCTGGGCAACGGTCTGCATGGACAGCGTGTAAGCGCAGTGCTTTCACGCGCTGTTTCCCCGTTGTCGCCGTAGGCTGGCGAGACATCGTGGGGGATTGATCCCGCGACGACCTGCCAAGGAGTTCGCGCTCACCATGTCTTCCCGTTCCCCCGTTCCACCCACCGCCGGTACAGGCACCACGCCGCCACCGATACTCTCCAACGGCAATCTCAGCACCGTGTTGAACAACAACGGCGCCGGCTTCATCCGCTGGCGCGACCTGGCCGTCACCCGCTGGCGCGAGGATCCGGTGACCGATCCGTGGGGCACCTTTTTGCTGCTGCGCGACGAGGATCATGGCGCCGTGTGGAGCACGGTGACGCAGCCGTTCGGGGTGAGCGAGGCCACCGATACGATGCAACACGACGCCGGCAGCGCCCGCTTCAGCCGCCGGCACGACGAGGTGGAGAGCGTGCTGGAGATCGCCGTGGCAGCGGCGACGGATGTCGAGTTGCGCCGACTGACGGTGCGCAATCACGCCGATTCCAGCCGGACCCTGTCGGTAACCAGCTACGCCGAACTGGTGCTGGGCCCGACCGGAGATGACAACGCCCATCCCGCCTTCTCCAAGATGTTCGTGCAGACCGAATGGGACGAGCAGCATCAACTGCTGCTGGCCACGCGCCGCCGGCGCAGCGACAGCCAGGCCCAGGTATGGGCGGCGCAGGCGCTGCAGGTCGCCGGCGCTTCGGCCACCCACCACTCGCATGAAACCGATCGGGCCCGTTTCCTGGGTCGCGGGCGCACGCTGCGCAACGCGGCCGCCATGCAGGCGCATGCCGCGCTGTCAGGCACCACCGGCTGCGTGCTGGACCCGGTGTTCAGCCTGCGCCAAGAATTCACGCTGGCACCCGGTGGCAGCATCGAGTTGCTGCTGTGGACGCAACTGGCAGACACCCGCGACGGTGCCGTGGCATTGAGCGCGCAGATGAGCCAGCCGGATGCCGCCGCACGGTTGTTCGAGCAGGCCAGCCAGCATGCCCGGGCCGAATGCTCCCGCTTCGGCGTCAGCCCGTCACGGCTCGAACGCTTCGCGGAATGGCAACACGCATTGCTCTACAGCGATGCGTCCCGTCAGGCGAGCGCCGAACAACGTGCGCGTGGTCATGGCGGACCACCGACCTTGTGGGGTGCCAGCATCTCCGGTGATCGACCGATCGGCTTGCTGATGGTGCGCGAGCCCGACGATCTTCAGCAGCTTGATGACTTGCTGCTCGCCCAGCGCTGGTGGCGCAGCCGTCAATGGGCGATGGATATCCTGGTGCTGGATCAGCTGGGCAGCGAGGCCAAGGCCACGCGAGACGAACTCAACCGGCGCGTGGACGAGCAAAAGCAGCAACTCGAGAACAACGGTGACGGCGCCAAGGTCGAGCTCTTCTGCCTGCGCGACGACCAGATCAGCGACGACGTGCGCGATGGCCTGCTGACGGTGGCGCGGCTGGTGCTCGACAACGCGCAGGGGACGCCCCACCAGGTCGAGACGACACCGGCATCGAGCACCGCGCCGCCCGCAGCGATCCGCGCCAGCAAGGCCGTCGCAGCGATCGATGCGCGCGACGGCAAGCTCGAATTCCCGAACGGCCATGGCGGCTTCTGCGAGGAAGGCCGCGCCTATCGGATCGAACTGGACGCGGCCCATCCCACCCCGGCGCCCTGGTCGAATGTGATCGCCAACCAGGCGTTCGGTTTCCTCGCCACGGCCGAAGGCGGCGGCTACACCTGGTCGGGCAACAGCCAGCAGAATCCGCTGACGCCGTGGCCAAACGATCCCGTCAGCGACATGCCGCACGAGGTGATCTATTTGCGGGATGCGGACGACGGTGCGTTGTGGACGGCCACCGCACTGCCGATACGCGTCGCTGGCGCGCACTGCGTTGCCACTCACGGCAAGGGCTGGACGCGTTTTTCCAACAACGCGCACGGCATCGACCTGGAGCTGGTCCAGTGCGTGCCGACCGACGACTCGATCAAGTTGTCACGTTTGCGCCTGCGCAACCGCTCCGCGCGCACGCGCCGACTGGCGATCACCGGTTACGTCGCCTGGGCACTGGGTGCCAATGGCAGCACGCCGGCACCGTTCGTGGTGACATCACGCGATGACGCCACCGGTGCGCTGTTTGCGCGCAATCGCTGGCGTGCCGATTTTGGCGAACGGGTGGCCTTTTTCGATCTGGCCGGGGCGCCGTCGACCCTCAGCGGGGACCGGGCCCGCTTCCTCGGGCCGCTCGGCAGCATCAGCGCGCCGGCCGCACTGCAGGATGGCGCACCGCTGGATGGGCGCGTGGGTGCCGGCATGAACCCGTGTGGCGCGCTGCAGACGCAGGTCGAGCTGCCGCCAGGCACCGAGCTGGACCTGCTTTTCCTGCTCGGCGAAGGAAACGACGAGGCCGCCGCGCGGGCGCTGGTGACCAGGTATCGCGACTGCGACGTCGACGCCGTGCTGGCCGAGGTTGCCACGCTGTGGAATGGCCTGCTCGATACCGTGCAGGTGAAGACGCCGGATCGGAGCATGGATCTGTTGCTCAACGATTGGGCGCTGTATCAGGTGACCGCGTGCCGGCTGTGGGCACGCACGGCGTACTACCAGGCCAGCGGCGCGTACGGTTTCCGCGATCAGCTGCAGGACGTGATGGCCTTGTGTGTCAGCCGGCCGGACCTGGCCCGCGAGCATCTGCTGCGCGCCGCCGGTCGCCAGTTCGCCGAAGGCGACGTGCAGCACTGGTGGCTGCCGCCGGGCGGCCAGGGCATTCGTACCCGGATTCGCGACGACCGGGTCTGGCTCGCTTACGTGGCGATGCATTACGTCGAGGTCAGCGGCGACCGGGCCGTGCTCGATGAGGTGCTGCCGTTCCTCAAGGGTCAGGCGATCCCGGACGACGCCACCGACGCGTTCTTCCAGCCGGCGGTGTCGGACGAGACGGCGACGATCTACGAGCACTGCGCGCGGGCGATCGATTCCAGT
The DNA here is from genome assembly GCF_054061035.1 of Rhodanobacter sp. TND4EL1. NCBI lineage: Bacteria > Pseudomonadati > Pseudomonadota > Gammaproteobacteria > Lysobacterales > Rhodanobacteraceae > Rhodanobacter > Rhodanobacter sp. TND4EL1. Next base: position 176,337 of record NZ_JBSSDT010000003.1, on the reverse strand, counting down.
CTCACGCGCGGCGCCCATGGCCTGCCGTTGATCGGCACCGGTGACTGGAACGACGGCATGAATGCGGTCGGTGCCGAGGGCCGTGGCGAAAGCAGCTGGCTCGGCTGGTTCCTGCTGGCCACGATCGGGCAGTTTGCACCGATCGCCGAACAGCGCCACGAAGGTGATCGCGCCAGGCGCTGGCGCGACTACGCCGACGCCATGCGCGCGGCGCTGGAACAGGCGTGGGATGGTCAGTGGTATCGACGCGGCTATTACGACGATGGCGCACCGCTGGGTTCCGCGCAGAGCAGCCAGTGCCAGATCGACACCATCGCGCAGTCCTGGAGCGTCATGGCCGGCGGCGTCCCCCGCGAGCACGCCGGGCAGGCGATGGCGTCGGTCGACCGCTTGCTGGTCGACCATCCCCACCAGGTCGCCCGGCTGTTCACTCCGCCCTTCGACCAGGACGGGGCGGAAGACCCCGGCTACATCAAGGGTTACCCGCCCGGCGTGCGCGAGAACGGCGGGCAGTACACGCATGGCGCGACGTGGTCGATCTTCGCCTGGGCCGGGCTGGGCGATGGTGACCGTGCAGGCGATCAGTTCCGGCTGCTCAACCCGATCAATCACGCGGACAACGCCGATGCGATCGCGCGTTACAAGGTCGAGCCGTATGCGGTCTGTGCGGACGTCTATTCCGTCGCGCCGCACGTCGGTCGCGGCGGCTGGACCTGGTATACCGGCTCGGCCGCCTGGCTGTATCGCGCAGGACTGGAGGCCGTGCTCGGCTTCCACCTGCAGGGCGACCAACTGCGCATCGAACCGTGCATGCCCAAGGCGTGGCCCGAATTCGAGATCGTCTATCGCCATCGCGGCAAACATGTCAGCCGCTACGAGATCCGCGTGGACAACCCGCACCACGTCTGCGGTGGCGTGGAAAGCGTGGAAATGGATGGCCAGATGCTGCCAGCGGATACACCGATCGCCCTGCTCGACGACGGCAAGACGCACCGCCTTCGCATCACCCTTGGGGCCACCACCTCGCAGGAAGTACCGGCTCGCCCGCGCTCGGCGTAGGGCGGGCACTGCCCGCCAGCTCTTCGACCGGGCGCGAAGGCACCCGGAGAATCGGACGCGTCAGCTACGCCGCGTGCGTGAAGCACCGAGCTTGCGGGTGAGCGTGTTGCGACCGACCCCCAATGCCTGTGACGCGTTCTGGCGATGGCCGCCATTGGCTTCCATCGCCGCCTGCAGCAGGGTCTGGTCCAGTGCTTCACGGGCCCTTGCGTGGATGCCGGCTTCGCCGTCGGCCAGGGCCTGCACGGCCCACTCTCGCAGTGCGTCGGTCCATTCGCCCCCGTGGGTGTTCTTCACCACGGCGCCCAGATCGCCCGGCAGGATTTCGTTCCCGGGAGCGATCACGGCGAGCCGGCGGCACAGGTTTTCCAGCTCGCGCACGTTGCCGGGGTAGTCGCGCTGCGCGACCAGTTTCAGCGCGCTTTTTGAGAAACGCTTCGGCGACAGTTTCAGCTCTTGCGCGGTCGCGGCAAGGAAGTGCTGCGCCAACAGCGCGATGTCGCTGCGACGGGTGCGCAGCGGCGGCAGTTCGATGCGCACCACGTCCAGCCGGTGCATCAGATCGGCCCGGAACAGGCCGGCGGCGACGCGGGTGGCGAGATCCTGGTGGGTGGCGGCGACGATCCGCACGTTGCAGCGGATCAGCTCGCGCCCACCGACGCGATAGAACTCGCCACCGGCCAGCACACGCAACAGCCGTGTCTGCAGAATCAGCGGCATGTCGCCGATTTCGTCGAGGAACAGCGTGCCGCCCTCCGCCTGCTCGAAGCGGCCGGCAACGCGGCGGGTGGCGCCGGTGAACGCGCCTGCCTCGTGGCCGAACAGCTCACTCTCCAGCAACTCGCTGGGAATCGCCGCGGTGTTCAGCGCCACGAACGCCTTGTCGCGCCGCGCGCTTTCCTCGTGCAGCGCACGCGCGACCAGCTCCTTGCCGGTGCCGGTTTCCCCGGTGACCAGCACGTTGAGATCGCTGGCGGCGACCCGGCCGATCAGCCGGAACACCTCGCGCATCGGCGCACTTTCGCCGAGCAAGGCGTGGTTCGGTGCCGGCGCGTTGGCGGCCGTCACGGCGGGAGCACCGGCGCTGGCCAGCGCACGCTGCACCGAGGCCACCGCGTGATCGAGATCGAACGGCTTGGCCAGGTAGTCCACCGCACCGAAGCGATACGCCGCCGCGGTAGTGGCCACGTCGGTATAGGCACTCATCACGATCACCGGGCCGATGCCCTGCGTCTGCAACTCGCCGAGCAAGGCCAGGCCGTCTTCACCGGGCATGCGCACATCGGTGAGCAGCAGGGCGGGGCGCGATGCCTGCAAAGCGGTGCGCGCGGCAGCGACATCGCCGAACTCGCGCACGTTGAGCCCCGCGTCGCGCAGCGCTTCGGCCAGCACGAAGCGCACGCCGCGGTCATCGTCGAGCAGCCAGATCTCTTCAGTCATGCGTGCGCTCCAGCGGCAGGTACAGCGAAAACACGGTATGCCCGGGCCGGCTGCTGCAGCGCAGCTCGCCGCCGTGCTCGTGGGCGATCTCCCGCGACAGTGCCAAACCCAGGCCGGTGCCGTCGGCCCGACCGGAAACCAGCGGCTGGAACAGGGTGTCGCGCAGCGCGGTTGGCACGCCGGCGCCGTCGTCGATCACCTCCACCCGCAACACCATCCGCACGATCCGCTCACCCACCCGCACGCCGTGCTCGACCCGCGTACGCAAGGTCAGGGTGCGTGCGCCAGCTTCAGCCGCGTTGCGGGCGAGATTCAGCAGCACCTGTTGCAGGCGATCGGCATCGCCATGCAGGTCCGGCACGCTGGGGTCGTAGTCGTGGCGCAGATGGATCGGCGACGGCTCGGCCTGCAGCAGGTCGGTGAGCCGCTGCAGCAACTGGTGGATGTTGACCGGGCCCGGCCGGGCTGCGCCATCGTGATGCAGCAGGCGATTGGCGAGCGCGCCAAGACGATCGGCCTCGTCGATGATCAATCCCGCCAGCGCTCGCAGATCCTCGGTATCGACCCGGCGCTGCAACAGCTGCGCCGCCCCGCGCAAGCCGGCCAGCGGGTTCTTCACTTCGTGGGCGAAGCCACGCAGCGTGGCCGACAGCGGCGAAGCGGTCGACGGCGGCGCGGCCAGCACATGGACTTCCATCAACAAACCATCGTCGGCCGGTTGCAGGGCAACGTCCGCCACGAGCTCGCGACCGGCGGCGTCGGCCAGTGCCATCTCGCGCCATTGCAGCGGCCGCTGGTCGGTCAGCACGCGCGCGGCCTGGCTCAGCGCGGTGTCATCCAGCCAGCGCGCCAAAGGTTGCCCCGCCGCACTTCGCGGCCCCAGCCCCAGCCATTCGGCCAGCGCCGGATTGATCCATTGCAGGCGCAGCGCGGCGTCGACCCGGGCCAGCCCGGTCGTCATCGGCTCCGCCCAGCTGGGGCAATCGGTCACGTTCATTGCACCATATTGGGCAATGCGCCCGTTTGGTGCAACAACGGCGCTCCCTCTAGGACGACAACGGCAGCACGAGGGCGTCGCGATGACGGCGTGGCTTGCTGTACGGCATCAGCAGCTGTCCTTCGGAGTCGTCCAGTTGGAAGCGCCGGCTGCCTCCCCGTTGCAGGGCGGGTAGTGCCTGGTTGAAGGCCTTCCGCCATGCCTGCGGCGTGGTGGCGCTGGCGCGAGTCGCCAGGAACCAGCTGGTCAGGCGCAGGCCCGCCGCGAAGTCCGCATTGCGGTTCATGTATTTGGTGTACCCCGGCGCGGCGACCCCGGCCAACAGCCGCCCCATCGGATTGGCGACCCTGTCGAACAGGTCGGAGCGAAGGGGCGGGATCTGATCCGAGCTCAGCCGAACATCGTTTTGCATGTCGTCGATCGTCTGCGCCTGGCAGCTCCAGGCGTAGCGTGGTGCCAGCAGCGAGCGCGTGCGTCCCGGAGCCACCAGCAGACGCTGCAGCCGGCTCGCGCCATGCGAAGGCTCGCCGTCGACGATGGCCATGGCGGTGAGCGCGTACTGGTATTCCCGGCGCACGGGTGCGCACAGATCCACGTCGGCGCGAGTGACTGGTGCGAAGGCGAGGGCACAGTCCGCCGGCACGGGCTGCACTGCCGGCCATTCCCGCAACATGCCGGCCAGCAGACGTTCGATGGAATCCATCCAGGCATCGGCCACCATCGCGCCGAGCAGCGAATTGGTATGGGCGTGCAGCTGGCGCACCACGCGCGCGTCGTGGCAAACCTGCGCCATTGCCACCTCTTGCCGCCCGTCGACAAAGTCCCATGCCGCTGCCGTCAGGCGGAGATTGCCCGCCTGCGCGAAGCTGGGTGTCGGTGTATCCAACGAAAGCGGGGTGTCGTCCCAAAGCACGGCGTTCAGCGGGATGGCTCGGATTTGCGCCAGGCGGCCCGCCTGCGCGGCGAGCAGCTTGCCCAGCACCAGCGCGTTTGCGCGCACCTTGGCCAGGCACTCGTCGTCGGCCCCGCGGCAAAGCTGTTTTTGATCGTCAGGACTCAACGCAGGCCGCTTCGAAAAGCGTTGTCCGAGCGTGCCGACGTAATCGCCGGGGGCGGATGCATCGCGACGATGTTGCGCCCATGCGGCGAGCTGCTCGCGCTCCAGTGCGTACGCCGAAGCGATTTGTGCGGCAGGAATGTCGTAATCCAGCAGCCAGAAATTCGCCCACGCGTTGGGCGCGTCGGCTGGCGGTGGCCTGGTGGCAAGCAACGACAGCGCCTGCGCCTGTTCGGCGGTGGGCGGGCGCAAGCGTGTCCACAAGAAGCCGAGGACCCAGGCGAGCACGCATGCCGCGACGAGCCAGGCGAAGGTTCTGGCGATCCATGCCATGTGACGTTCCTTGCAGGGATTCAGCTGCGGAATGTAGCAGTACACAAGCAAGACGGGCGCCTGGGCGCCCGTCTTGCTTCGCCACCGAGCGTATCGATCAGAGCGAGTAGTACATCTGGAATTCCAGCGGGTGGGTGCTGGCGCGGTACCGGGTGACTTCCTTCATCTTCACTTCGATGTAGGCATCGATGAAGTCGTCGGTGAACACGCCGCCGGCCTTGAGGAAGTCGCGATCCTTGTCCAGCGCTTCCAGCGCGGCGTCGAGGCTGGAGCACACCTGCGGAATGTTCTTCTCTTCTTCCGGCGGCAGGTCGTACAGGTCCTTGTCGGCCGGCGCGCCCGGGTCGATCTTGTTGAGGATGCCGTCGAGGCCGGCCATCATCAGCGCGGTGAACACCAGGTAGCCGGAGTTCATCGGATCGGGGAAGCGCACTTCGATGCGGCGACCCTTGGGGCTGGCCACGAACGGGATGCGGCAGCTGGCCGAACGATTGCGCGCCGAGTACGCGAGCATCACCGGCGCCTCGAAACCCGGCACCAGCCGCTTGTAGCTGTTGGTGGTGGAGTTGGCGAAGGCGTTGATGGCGCGGGCGTGCTTGAAGATGCCGCCGATGTACCACAGCGCGGTCTGCGATAGGCCGCCGTAGAGATCGCCGGCAAACAGGTTCTCGCCGTTCTTGGCCAGCGACTGGTGCACGTGCATGCCGCTGCCGTTGTCGCCAACCAGCGGCTTGGGCATGAAGGTGACGGTCTTGCCGTTCTGGTGCGCCACGTTCTTGATGACGTACTTCATCGTCATCAGTTCGTCGGCCTTCTTCACCAGCGTGTTGAAGCGCACGCCGATCTCGCACTGGCCCGCGTTCGCCACTTCGTGGTGGTGCACTTCGACGCTCTGACCCAGCGATTCCAGCACCTTGCACATGTCGGCACGCAGGTCGCCCAGCGAATCGACCGGGCTGACCGGAAGATAGCCGCCCTTCACGCCCGGGCGGTGGCCGTGATTGTTGCCGTCGTACTTGTAGCGCGACGACCAGGCCGCCTCTTCCGAGCCGATCTCGTAGAACACGCGACCGGGGTCGTTCTGCCAGCGCACCGAATCAAAGATGAAGAATTCCGGCTCGGGACCGAAGAACGCGGTGTCGGCGATGCCGGTGGATTTGAGGAACGCTTCGCCGCGCTTGGCGATCGAGCGCGGGTCGCGACCATAGGCCTGCATGGTGCTGGGTTCCAGCACGTCGCAATGCAGAATCAGCTGCACGTGGGCGCTGAACGGGTCCAGGTGGGCGGTGTCCGGGTCCGGCAGCAGGATCATGTCCGACTCGCTGATGCCCTTCCAGCCAGCGATCGAGGAACCGTCGAACATTTTGCCGTCTTCGAAGGTCGACTCGTCGATCTGGTGCGCCGGGAAGGTGAGGTGATGGTGCACTCCGAGCATGTCGGCAAAACGCAGGTCGACAAATTCGACCTCGTGTTCCTGGATCAGGTCGAGCACTTTGTTGGCAGACATGGAGCAACCTCGGCGATGGATGATGGGGTGACTTGAGCAAACCCCGTGCCAATGGCCGAAACCACGGCACCACAGGGGCTGGCGGGCCTTGTCGGCCCGTCCGGGTCCGCCGAGCGTACCAAAATGGTGCAATCGGGGTGCCTTGCTGCACCCTGATTGCCCATTCAATCGGGCGATCCGACGATCCGCTCAGACATCGTAAGCGCTTTCACCGTGGGTGGTGATATCCAGCCCCTCGCGCTCGGCGTCGCTGGTCACACGCAGGCCGAACACCGCCCTGACCACCAGCCAGGCGAGCACCGACACCAGGGCGCTCCAGACCACCGTGATCAGCACGCCAAGCGCCTGTACCGCCAGTTGATGGCCCACGCTGAAGCCCGCCGCGCCGGCGCCGCCCAGCGCGGGCGCGGTGAACACTGCGGTCAGCAGCGCGCCGACGATGCCGCCGATGCCGTGCACGCCGAACACATCCAGCGCATCGTCGGCCCGCAACAGGCGCTTCAGGCCGGTGACACCCCACACGCAGCAAAGGCTGGCCAGCACGCCGATCACGATCGCGCCCATCGGCCCCACCGTGCCACAGGCCGGGGTGATGCCGACCAGCCCGGCGACCACGCCGGACGCGCCGCCGAGCATCGACGCGTGACCGCGCAGCAGGGCCTCGGTGGCCAGCCAGGCCAGCATCGCGGCCGCCGCCGCCAGCAAGGTGTTGATGAAGGCCAGCGCCGCACCCGAGTTCGCTTCCAGGTTGGAACCGGCGTTGAACCCGAACCAGCCCACCCACAGCAGTGCCGCGCCGACCATGGTGAAAGTGACGTTGTGCGGCTTCATCGGCTCGCGACCCAAACCCAGCCGCGGCCCGACCAGATACGCGCCGACCAGGCCGGCCACGCCGGCATTGATGTGCACCACCGTGCCGCCGGCGAAGTCCAGCGCGCCCTTGGCGGACAGATAACCGTCCGGCCCCGACCAGACCATGTGCGCGATCGGCAGGTAGGCAAAGGTGAACCAGATCGCCGCGAACAGCAGCACTGCCCGGAAACGCATGCGCTCGGCGAACGAACCCACGATCAGCGCGCCGGTGATCCCCGCGAAGGTCGCCTGGAACGCCACGAACACGTATTCCGGCAGCGCCACGCCCGCGCTGAAGGTGGCCGCCAGCGTGTCCCTGGTGACGCCGCGCAGAAACAGCTTGTCGAGGTTGCCGATCAGCGCGCCGCCACCGCTGAACACCAGGCTGTAGCCGTAGGCCACCCACAGCAACAGCAACAGCGAGAACACCGTCATCACCTGCATCAGCACCGACAGCACATTCTTCGAACGCACCAGCCCGCCGTAGAACAATGCCAGCCCCGGCACCGTCATCAGCAGCACCAGCAGGGTGGACGTGAGCATCCACGCCACGTCACCCTTGTCCACCACCGGCACCACCGCGGCGGCATGCACCATCGGCGCGACCAGCACCAACAGCACGGCCAGCCCCCTGCGGATGATGCGGAACCGCCCGGCTTCCTTCATGGCCCCCTCGCGCGGGCGGTTCACAGCGCGTCGGCGTCGAGTTCGCCGGTACGGATGCGGATCACCTGGTCCACGCCGGTCACGAAAATCTTGCCATCGCCGACATGGCCGGAGCGCGCTGCCAGCTGGATCTCCTCCAGCACCGCCTCGAGCAACTCGTCCGGCACCACCACCTCGACCTTGAGCTTGGGCAGGAAGTCGACGACGTATTCAGCGCCGCGATACAGCTCGGTGTGGCCCTTCTGGCGGCCGAAGCCGCGCACTTCCGTCACCGTGATGCCCGACGCGCCGGTGCGGGCCAGTGCATCACGCACGTCGTCGAGCTTGTAGGGTCGGATGATGCTGGTGACCATTTTCATGCGGGTCGCTCCGGGTCGGTGGCGCTGGACAGCTGATGGTTCAGAACGATCCGCCGGGAGTCACGCCGCGGCGGCACGATACCGATGGACGTCCAGACGTCCGTCGGCCATGCCGGGCCGACTTTTCGCGCGACCCTCAACCCGGCTCAGCAATCCACGTGCCATCGGGCGCAACCCTTGCTCCGGACCGAACAGGTCGACCAGGCCAGCGCGCAAATCTGGCCGTTCGCACCACCGGCGCGCGCGGGCCAGACGCCCTTGCACCGTTGCAGTGCGCCGCAGGTCCCGCCGCGCGACCCTAGTCGCCGATCCACCGCGGCGGCAAAACCCGTAAGCTATGGCGCCCGGCGGCGACGACCGGCGCGCCGGCCATTCCTCCACGCAACGGACTTTCCCGTGATCGATCTGCTCCACGTCATCCTGCTCGGCATCATCGAAGGCATCACCGAGTTCCTGCCGATCTCCTCGACCGGCCATCTGCTGATTGCCGAGAAGTTCGGCCTGGGCGCGCGTTCGGATCTGTTCAACATCGGCATCCAGGCTGGCGCGATCCTGGCGGTGACACTGATCTACTGGAAGCGGATCTGGCAGCTGCTGACGCAATGGCGCGAACCAGCCAACCGCGACTACCTGCTGAAGCTGGTGGTGGCCTTCGGGATCACCGCCGTGCTTGGCCTGATCGCGGTGAAGCTCGGCTTCAAACTGCCCGAAAAAGTGACCCCGATTGCCTGGGCGTTGGTGATTGGCGGTTTCTGGATGATCGCCGCCGAACGCCTGGCCGCACGCCAACCGGACCGCAGCGAGGTCACCTGGAAGGTGGCGATCCTGGTCGGCATCGCGCAGATGATCGCCGGCATCTTCCCCGGCACCTCGCGCTCGGCGGCGACGATTTTCGCGGCGATGCTGTTCGGTACCAGCAATCGTGCCGCCGCCACGGAATTCGCCTTCCTGGTCGGCATCCCGACCATGTATGCCGCTACCGGCTACGAGCTGCTGAAAGTGGTCAAGGACGGCGGCGCCGTGCACGAAGACTGGACCGCGCTGCTGGTCGGTTTCGTGGTCTCGGCGATCGTCGCCTTCATCGCGGTGAAATGGCTGCTCGGCTACATCCGCAGCCACACCTTCACGCCGTTCGCGATCTATCGCATCGCCTTCGGCGTGGCCTTGCTGTTGCTGGTGCCAGCGGGGGCGTAAGCCCGCGACGGCGGGTACTCAGGCCACGGCCGCCAGGCTTTTCTCGCGGGCGGGCTTCGACAGTCCCGGCAGGCCACCGGCGCACTGGCCCGGCTGGTTGGTGCGTTCGAACAGTTCGCGCACCCATTCGATGAAGGCCTGCACCCGCGCCGACAGATGCTTCTTCTGCGGATAGACGATCCACACCGGCTTGCCCGTCGAGGCGGTGTCGGTCATCACCAGCTCCAGCATGCCCTTGTCCAGCAGGCATGCGGCCAGCATGTGCGGCACCTGGGTAATGCCCAGTCCGGCCGCCACCGCCTGCAGCACCGATTCGCCGTCGTTGATCAGCATGTGGGCGTCGATGTCCACGCTCACCTGCCCGCGCGGCGTGTCGAACTGCCATTGGCGCGGGCGGCCGTTCGGGTGGACGTAGTTGATGCATCGATGGTCCTTCAGCTCCTCGATGCTGTGCGGGGCGCCATGTTTGCGCAGGTAGTCCGGCGAGGCGCACATCACGTTGCGCAGGTAGCCGATCTTGCGCGCGATCAGACTGGAATCCTCCAGTTGGCCGACGCGGATCGCGCAATCCAGCCCTTCACCATTGAGATCCGTCGGCGAGTCGCTCATTGACAGCTCCAGCCGGATATCCGGGTAGCGCTGCTCGAATTCGGCCAGCCGGGGAATGACGGCTGCGCGACCCACCGACAGCGAAATACCCACGCGCAACTTGCCGGTCGGCTTGCTGTTGGCGAAGTTCAGTGCCTCGGTGGCCTCGGCCAGATCGGCAAGGATCTCCTTGCAACGTGCATGGAACGAAGCCCCATCGTCGGTCAAACGCAATGAGCGGGTAGAGCGGAACAGCAACCGGGCGCCGAGCTGGGTTTCCAGCCGGGAAACGGCCCGACTGACCCCGGATGGCGTCATCCCCAGCTGGCTGGCGGCGGCGGCGAAACTCTTGGCCTCGACCACGCGGACGAAGGTCGAAATGGCGGAAAAGTCTTCCATTGTTTCAATTCCTCGTCGATTCGTGACTGTGGCGCACGAGTGTAGTGCGCAAGACACGGATTTTCTATACCGCAAAGTACACCTATTCTCTCAGCCCTTCGCCGGGAGCCCCCTCCCCGGCTACCAAGGTTTTGGGAGCACGAGATGAAAAAGCAATGGGTGCTGGTCCCCCTGATCGCTGTTGCCGTACTGGGCAGCTGGGTCCTCCTGCATGGCGGTGACAGCCACGCGCAAAGCCCGGCCGGCGGGCCGCCGCCCGAGGTCACGGTGGCGCAGGCGCTGTCGCGCAAGGTCAGCGACAGCGCGGAATTCACTGGCCGGCTGGAGGCGGTGAACACCGCTCAGGTGCAGCCGCGGGTCGGCGGTTTCGTGGACTCGGTGCACTTTGAGGAAGGTGCGCTGGTACACAAGGGCGACGTGCTGTTCCAGCTCGACGCCCGCCCGTATCAGGCAGAGGTTGACCGCCTGGTCGCCAACCAGGCGCAGGCCAGGGCCGAGCTTAGCCTGGCGGAAACCAATCAGCGCCGCGCCGGGATGCTCCTGGCCCAGCATGCGATTGCGCAACAGGAAGCCGACCGCCAGAGCACCACGGCACAAAGCGCCCGGGCCCAGTTGGGCGCCGCCACCGCCGCGCTGGCCGCCGCACGGCTGAACCTGGATTTCACCAAGGTCCGTTCGCCGATCAACGGCCGCGTCAGCAATGCCCAGGTCACCCCCGGCAACCTGGTCACCAGCAGCAACGTGCTGACCAGCGTGGTGTCGGTCAACCCTGTTTACGTCTATTTCGACGTCGACGAACAGACCTGGCTCAAGCTCGACCACCTGCGCGCCAGTGCGAAGCAGGCCGGCCGCAGTGCGCGGATCGAGGCGGCGATGGGCCTGGCCGACGAGTCCGGTTATCCGCATGAGGGTCGTCTCGACTTCGTCGACAACCAGCTGCACACCGGCTCCGGCACGATGCGCCTGCGCGCGGTGTTCGACAACACCGACAGCCTGTACACGCCGGGCTTGTACGCCCGCGTGCAGTTGCAGAGCGGCCAGGTGAAGTCGCGCGTGCTGGTCGATGACCGCGCGATCGGCACCGACCTGGGCAATCAGTTCGTTTACGTGGTCGACAAGGATCACAAGGTGCAATACCGCAAGGTGGACACCGGCCCGCTGGTGCATGGCCTGCGCGTGGTCGACAGCGGCCTGACCGCCAATGACGTGGTGGTGGTGAACGGCCTGCAGCGCGTGCGTCCCGGGGTCGAGGTGAATCCGCAGAAGGTGGCAATGAGCTACCGGCTGGACGCGACCGACAAGGCGCTGGTCGAGCGTGGCGATGGGCCGGACGCCGATTCGCGGACGGCACAGGCGAACAGGGTGCCGCCAAAGACACCGCAAGGCTGACCACGCCCCGCGACCGAAGAAAATCGCCTTGCGGGGGCGGGGAGGGATGAAGTCATCCGGCCCGCCTGAAACCGGTCGCAAGAGTGTTACCCCCTTCCAACCTCCCGCTGCCGAGCAGGGGGAGGAGCAACGAGAGACCGAAGCCGCGAAGCGCGCTTCGTCGAGGATGCATTGCATGAAAAACATCGCCCAATTCTTCGTCGACCGACCGATCATGGCCGCCGTGTTGTCGTTGCTGTTCGTGATCACCGGCTCGATTGCGGTGTTCCAGCTGCCGATCAGCGAGTACCCCGAAGTGGTGCCGCCGACTGTCGTGGTGCACGCGAGCTATCCCGGCGCCAACCCGAAGGTGATCGCCCAGACTGTCGCCACGCCGCTGGAAGAACAGATCAACGGCGCCGAAGGCATGCTGTACACCTCCTCGCAGGCGACCAGCGACGGCGCGCTCACGCTCACCGTCACGTTCGCGCTGGGCACCAACCTCAACGACGCCCAGGTCGACGTGCAGAACCGGGTGGCCCAGGCGCTGCCGAAACTGCCCGAGGAAGTGCAGCGGCTCGGCGTGACCACGCAGAAGAGCTCGCCCGACCTGACCATGGTGGTGCATCTCACCTCGCCCGATCAGCGCTACGACATGCTGTACCTGTCGAACTACGCGCGATTGCACGTGAAGGATGTGCTGGGCCGCCTCAACGGCGTGGGCGACGTGCAGATCTTCGGCGCCGGCGAATACTCCATGCGCGTGTGGCTGGATCCGCAGAAGCTGGCGCAGCGCTCGCTGACTACCGGCGACGTGATCAACGCGATCCGCGAGCAGAACGTGCAGGTCGCCGCCGGCGCGCTGAATGCGCCGCCCGGTCCGGGCAGTGCCGCGTTCCAGCTCAACATCAACACGCGCGGCCGGCTGGTCAGCGAGGATGACTTCCGCAACATCATCGTGCGCACCGATGCCAATGGCGGCGTGACGCATCTCGGCGACGTGGCGAAAATCGACCTCGGCTCGAACAGCTACGCGCTGCGCAGCCTGCTCGACAACAAGCCGGCGGTAGCGCTGCCGATCTTCGCCCGACCGGGCTCCAACGCGATCCAGATCTCCGACGAAGTGCGCGCCACCATGGCGCAGCTGAAAAAGGATTTCCCGCAAGGCGTCGACTACAGCATCGTCTATGACCCGACGGTGTTCGTGCGCGGCTCGATCGAGGCGGTGGCGCATACCCTGCTGGAAGCGATCCTGCTGGTGGTGCTGGTGGTGATCCTGTTCCTGCAGACCTGGCGCGCCTCGATCATCCCGCTGGTGGCGGTGCCGGTGTCGCTGATCGGCACGTTCGCGGTGATGTATCTGGCCGGCTTTTCGCTCAATGCACTGAGCCTGTTCGGGCTGGTGCTGGCGATCGGCATCGTGGTCGACGACGCGATCGTGGTGGTGGAGAACGTCGAGCGGCACATCGAACTGGGTGAGTCACCGCGAAACGCCACGCGCAAGGCGATGCATGAAGTCACCGGGCCGATCGTGGCCACCGCGCTGGTGCTGTGCGCGGTATTCATCCCGACCGCCTTCGTCAGCGGCCTCACCGGCCAGTTCTACCGCCAGTTCGCGCTGACCATCGCGATCTCCACGGTGATCTCCGCGTTCAACTCGCTGACCCTGAGCCCGGCGCTGGCCGCGGTATTGCTGAAAGGCCACGACGCGCCGAAAGACCGCCTCACCCGCGGCATCGATCGCGCGTTCGGCTGGCTGTTCCGTCCGTTCAACCGGATGTTCCATCGCGGCTCGGATCGCTACGTCGGTGGCGTCAAGCGCGTCATCGGCAAGGGCAAGCTGGCACTGGTGCTCTATGCCGGCCTGATCGCGCTGACGTGGTTCGGCTTCTCGCATGTGCCGACCGGTTTCGTGCCGGGCCAGGACAAGCAGTATCTGGTGGCGTTCGCGCAGCTGCCCGACGCATCGTCGCTGGACCGTTCCGAGAATGTCATCGAGCGGATGAGCGCGATCGCGTTGAAGCAGCCTGGCGTGGAACATGCCGTCGCATTCCCCGGCCTGTCGATCAATGGTTTCACCAACTCGACCAACTCCGGCATCGTGTTCGTCACGCTGAAGCCGTTCGAGGACCGTCGCGGCGCCGATCTTTCGGCCGGCGCGATTGCCGGTGCGTTGAACCAGAAATTCGGCGCAATCCAGGATGCGTACATCGCGGTGTTCCCGCCGCCGCCGGTGATGGGTCTGGGCACGATCGGCGGCTTCCGCCTGCAGATCGAGGATCGCAGTGATCGCGGGTTCGACGAGCTGTACCAGCAGACGCAGAACCTGATCGCCGCCAGCCGCAAGGAGCCTGCACTGGCCGGCCTGTTCTCCAGCTTCCAGGTCAGCGTGCCGCAGGTGGATGCCGACGTGAACCGCGAGAAGGCCAAGGCCGAGGGCGTGAATCTGGGCGATGTCTACCAGACCATGCAGGCATACATGGGCTCGCTCTACGTCAACGACTTCAACCGTTTCGGCCGCACCTACCAGGTGAACGTCTCGGCTGACCCGGCGTTCCGCCATTCGCCCGAGGACATCCTGCAACTGAAGACGCGCAACGCGCAGGGCCAGATGGTGCCACTGGGCTCGTTCGTCACCGTGCAGCACGGTGCCGGCCCGGATCGCGTGCAGCACTACAACGGTTACCCCACCGCCGAGATCAATGGCGGCCCCGCGCCGGGCTTCAGTTCCGGCCAGGCGCAGGCGGCGATGGAGAAACTGGGGAAGGACAACCTGCCCAACGGCATCAGCTTCGAGTGGACCGAGCTGACCTACCAGCAGATCCTCGCCGGCAACACCGCAATCCTGGTGTTCCCGTTGTGCGTGCTGCTGGTGTTCCTGGTGCTGTCGTCGCTGTACGAAAGCTGGTCGCTGCCGCTGGCGGTGATCCTGATCGTGCCGATGGTGCTGTTGTCCGCGATCGCCGGCGTGTGGCTCTCCGGTGGCGACAACAACATCTTCACCCAGATCGGATTGATCGTGCTGGTCGGACTGGCGTGCAAGAACGCCATTCTGATCGTCGAATTCGCCCGCGAACGCCAGCATGAAGGCATGAGCCGTCATGACGCGGTGCTGGAGGCGGCCAAGCTGCGACTGCGCCCGATCCTGATGACCTCGTTCGCCTTCATCATGGGCGTGGTGCCACTGGTGACCTCGCACGGCGCTGGTGCCGAGATGCGCCATGCGATGGGCGTGGCGGTGTTCGCCGGCATGCTCGGCGTGACCATCTTCGGCTTGATCTACACGCCGCTGTTCTATGTCCTCATTCGCGCCCTGGTCGAACGTCGCGAGGCGCGTGCAGCCGAACGCGCCGCCGCGCACGCCCTGCCGGCGCTGGAGAACCACTGATGAAAACGATGCTGAAGATGGCCGCGCTCGCCACGGCCCTGGCCCTCGCCGGCTGTGCCAGCGTGGGACCGAACTATCAGGCCGCGAAGATCGCGGCGCCGCAACTGCAGGGACTGGACGCCGCGCAGGAGAACAACGCGCAGTTCCAGGCCGCGTGGTGGAAGCAGTTCAACGATCCCGTGCTGGACGCATTGATCCAGCACGCCGCGGCGAACAATCTGGACCTGCGCATCGCGGTGGCGCGACTGCACGAATCGCGCGCGCTGCTCAGCGGTGCCAGGTCCGACCAGCTGCCGACGATCGACACCGACGTGAACTACACCCGCAGCCGCGGCCAGCAACCGGGCTTCAGCACCCAGCGCAGCACGGTGACCACCTACCAGGCCGGCTTCGACGCCTCGTGGGAGCTGGACCTGTTTGGCGGCGTGCGCCGTTCGGTGGAGGCCGCTGGTGCCGACCTCGGCGCCAGCGAAGCCGCCTTGCACGATGCCCAGGTCAGCCTGCTGGCCGAGGTGGCACGCAATTATTTCGAGCTGCGCGGCAGCCAGTCACGGCTGGATATCGCCCAACGCGACATCGAGAACCAGCGCCAGACCCTGCACCTGACCGAAGTGCGCCAGCAGCTCGGCGCCGGCTCCGAGCAGGATGTAGCCAGTGCGAAGGCCCGCCTCGCTGCCGTGCTGGCGCAGCTGCCAGTGCTGCAGACCCAGGTCAGCGCTGGCGAATACCGACTGGCGGTGCTGCTGGGTGAACGACCGGGTGAGCTCGACATCGACGTGTCGCCGAAAAGCTTCACGCCGATTGCCACCAGCTTGCCGATCGGTGACGCCGGCGACGTGCTGTCACGCCGTCCGGACGTCCGGATGGCCGAACGCGAATACGCCGCCGCCAACGCGCGCATCGGCGTAGCCAAGGCGGATTTCTTCCCGCACATCACGCTGGGAGGTTTCTTCGGCTTCCTGTCCGGCCGCAGCAATGACTTCGGCAGCCCGTCGACGCGGGCATGGACGCTGGCGCCCAGCATCAGTTGGCCCGGCCTCAACGTGCAGCGCGTGCGGGCGAACCTGCACGCCAGCGAAGCACGCACTGACGCGGCGCAGGCGAACTACCAGCGCACCGTGCTGGAAGCGATCGAGGACATCGACAACGCGGTCACCGGTTTCAACCAGCAGCGCATCCGCGTCAATCACCTGATCGAACAGGGCACGCAGAGCAGGCGCGCCGCCGACCTGGCGCGCGTCCGCTACCAGGAAGGCGCCACCGGCTTCCTCGAACTGCTTGATGCCGAGCGCACCCAGCTTGCCGCCGAGGACGACCTGGCTCAGGCCGAAGCGGCGATCAATACCCGCGCCGTCGCACTGTACAAGTCGCTCGGCGGCGGCTGGCAGGCGTGTGCCGATGAGGCCTGCTCGGGAGTCGCTGCCGTGCGCTGAGTCTTGCCCCGCTGCCCTTGCCTAGCGCGAAACGATCACCGCGAACCATTCCCAGCCGCGCACGCGCTCGCAGATCAGCTTGGTGCAAGTCAGCATGGGTACGGCAAGCAGTGCGCCGGGAATGCCCCACAACCAGCCCCACACCAGCAGCCACAGCAGGATCGCGATCGGGCTGAGGCGCATGCTGGCGCCCTGGATCAGCGGCGTGATCAGATTGCCTTCCACCGCGGTGATGCCGGCGAAAGTCAGCACGGGCAGGAACACTTCCAGGCTGGCGTCGTTGGCGTAGAGCATGCATACCACCGCCAGCAGAGTGGTGGTGACCATGGCGCCGACGTAAGGAATGAAGTTGGCGAACATCGCCACGGCGCCCCACAGCATCGGATCGGGCACCTTGTACAGCCACAGCATGCAGGCGGTGATCGCGCCGAGGCTGGCGTTGATCAGCAGCGCGGTGAGCAGGTAGCGCGAGATCTCGGTCTGGATGCCGCGCACGATCGATACCGCATGCCGCTTGTAGGCAAAACTGGGGGCGATCTCGACCAGCCGGCGCAGCATCGTGTCGCCGTAGATCAGGAAGAAGAACACCAGCAGCAACACGCTCAGCACGGCGGCCAGGACCTTCGGCGCGGTGGACACCACGTCCCACGCGGTGATCGACATCGGTGCGGATTGCGGAACCTGGGCACGAGTGGTGCCGCTGACCAGCGTCTGGGTGGCCCGGTTGGCAGCCTCCAGCGGCTTGGTGACGCTGCGCAGTTTCGGCACGAAGCTCTTGATCGCGGTGGGCGCGCCATGGAACCAGCCGATGGCCGGTTGCGCGAGCAGGCCGACGCCAGTGCCGATGCCGCTGATCAACGCGATCATCAACACGATGGCGGTGAGCGCGCGTGGCATCCGCAAGCGGCTGCCGAACGCAACCAGCGGGTTCAGCGCCAGGCCGATGAACGCGGCCAGCACCAGCGGTATCAGCAACGCCTTGGTCAGCGTGATGGTATAGAGCAGGGCCAGCAGAAGCAGGACGTTGAACACCAGCCGGATCGCGCGCAGATGTCGACGAATGCCCAGCACCGGGTTGCGTCGACGCAGCGGGGAGGGCTCCGGCTCACCGGATGCATCCACTTCGTCGGACGTGATCGCCTGCTCGGCAACCGTCAGCGGCGCGTCCGGCGTCAGCGCCGGCGACGGATCGGGGGCGGTCATGCCGATTCGCCAGGCTCACCTGCTCCGGTCGCGGCGCGTGCCGCCATCGTGGTTTCAGCGAACTCAGCCGCCAGGCGGGTACCCTGTGCCACCACCTCGGCGAAGCCGCCGCTCAACAGCGAACCCAGCCCCGGCACGCGCAACGGGTGCACGTTCAGTGAACCCAGCACCACCCCGGCGCCAGCAGCCATGCCCACCGTGGTCAGCGGGTGCTCGCGGCCGCGGGCGAGCAAGTTCGATGCCGGCCTGGCAACCTCATGCCGGGCCAGCTCCATGCGTAATTGGGCGGCTTTCACCCTGGCCACGCGATTGAACAGACTCATGATGTTCCCCCCTTTGACTGATCGGACTCCGCCCGCGCACTGGCGGCAGGCTCGGCCGGGTGCAACGTTTCCTGCATCAACGCTCCCCACTGGTGGCGGGTGGCGGGCAGACTCATCCAGTGCATGCAACGTCGGAACAGCAGGATCGCACCCAACAGGAACAGCAGCTGCAACACGGCCAGCCCCAGCAGCGCCCAGATCCATGAGCCCCACCAAGCCGCCAGCATCACTCCCACCAGTCCCAGCAAGGTCAGGCCAAGACCCACCCCGGCAACCGTGGCAGCCAGTCCGGCCATCAGCATCCAGGACACCGAGCTGCGGGCCAGCCCCAGCTCGGCGGCGAGCAGTTCCAGCTGGGCGCCAAACAGGCGCCGCATGGCCCGGCCGAACTGGCCCAGCTCCGCCAGCAGACCAGACGACGGCGGCGCCGGGTCCGGCGCCGCCGTGGCGTGGGTCGATGTTCCGTCAGCGTGCATGGACGGCTCCGCCGTGCCTTGCCTGCTCACCGTCGCAGAATGCGGCCAAGCAACCAGCCGGCGCCCAACGCGATGGCGACCGACTGCACCGGCTTCTCGCGCACGTAGTCACGGGCCTGTTCCAGCCACTCGTCGGCACGATCCATGGTCTGGTCGTACATCTCGCGGCTGCGTTCGCTCACTTCGGCCGCCTTGTCGCTGGCCTTGTGCGCCGCATCGGCCGCCTTGTCGGTGGCCCGATGCAGCCCTTCCTCGACATGGTCGGCGGCGCGATCCACGCTGTCCTTGGTGGTGGCGACGGCCGCCGAGGTGGCCTGCTTGATCCGATCTGCGCGATCGTCAATGCGATCGCCGACAACCGGTTCGGTGCTGCTGACTTGCTTGTTCATTGCTTGCTCCGGAAAGACACAGTATGGCGCTCGTTATGGCTGCTGCGAGCGGTCAACTGGCGCGGCGGAAAAAGGCGATGATCGCCAGGATCAGGAAGATGACGAAAAGGATCTTCGCGATGCCGGCAGCGGCGCCGGCGATGCCGCCAAAACCGAGCACGGCGGCAATGATGGCGATGACCAGGAAAACCAGGGCGTAGTGAAGCATGGTGGAATCCTCTTGTGGGGGAAGACGTGCCCGCGGAGATTCCGCGTGCCGCTATTCACCCACAGCGGATGCCTTGCCGGTGTGAAGACAACGACGCCCCACGTGCACGCGGCGCCGACGTTCGGCGCCGCGCCGGTTCATGCCGCCACACGCGGATTCAGGGTGTAGGTACCGATCAGCTCCGCCTGCTCCAGCACGTGGCCGGCCATGGCCGCGCGCAGATCCGCCAGTGAAAACCCCCGAACCAGTGGCAGCGTGGCCACGTCCAGTGCGTAGACGGTGAAGTGGTAGTGGTGCAGCAGCGCGTCGTTCCAGGGCGGACACGGGCCGTCGTAACCCAGATATTCACCGCCCATGGCCGGATCGGCGCTGAACCAGCCGGTGAAGTCGTTCACGCCCTGCACGCTGCCGGGCGGGCCGAACGGTTCACGCTTGCCGCGCGGGGTGATGGCGTCGCTGCATGCACCGGCGGAAAGCTCGCCGCATTCCGCCGGAATGTTGGCCATCAACCAGTGCACGAACTCCACCCGCGGCAGCTCCGCCGGTACCGTGCGGCCGGCCTGATTCACGTCGTCGCCGCGACTGGGCACGTCCGGGTCGATGCAGGTGAGCACGAAGGAACGCGCGGCCGATGGCGCATTCGACCAGGCCAGCTGCGGACTGTGATTGTCGGACAAGGCCACCGGTTCCCCGGGCTTGCCGAAGGCAAAGCGGGCGGGAATCGGCTGACCACTGGCAAAGCTGTCGCTGCGTAGTTGCATGGGATGACCTCGGGAACGGAGAACGGGGAACGGTTACGGTTGGTAGGTCACGCGGTAGACCGCGCCGGCCAGGTCATCGCTGACCAGCACGCTGCCGTCGGGCAATGGCTGCACATCGACCGGGCGGCCCCACGCGGTCTCGTCATGCATGAAGCCGGTGATGAACGGTTGGTAGGCGACGACCCTGCTGCCATTCAGGCGCACCGCCATGACCCGGTAACCCGATTTCCGCGTGCGATTCCACGAGCCGTGCTCGGCCACCAGGATCGCGCCGCGATAGCTGGCCGGGAACTGCTTGCCGCTGTAGAAGCGCATCCCCAGCGAGGCGACATGGGCACCCAGCTTCAGCACCGGCGGCGTGAAATCCTTGCAGCTCTTGCCCTTGCCGACATCGGGATCGAGCAGGTCGCCCTGATGACAGTAGGGATAGCCGAAATGCTGGTTCGGCCCGGTGATCTCGTTCAACTCGTCACTGGGGATATCGTCGCCGAGCAGGTCGCGGCCGTTGTCGGTGAACCATAGCCGACCGCTGCCGGGCTGCCAGTCGAAACCGACCGTGTTGCGAATGCCGCGGGCGACATTTTCCCAGTCGCTGCCATCGGCATTCATGCGGATCAGCTTGCCGTGGTCCGGTCCCGGATCGCAGATATTGCACGGCGCACCGATCGGCACATACAGCTTGCCGTCGGGTCCGAAGGCCAGGAACTTGCCGCCGTGATGGGTTTCCGTGGGCAGCTTGTCGGTGACCAGCTCGGGCTTGGGTGGCGCGTCCAGGTGTTGCTCGATATCGCGGAATACCAGGATCCGGCTGACCGCCGACACGTACAGGTTGCCATCATGGAAGGCCACGCCCATCGGCAGTTGCAGCCCGCTGGCGATCACCCGCACCCGGTCGGCCACGCCATCGCCGTTGCTGTCGGTCAGCGCATAGACCTTGCCGGCGTCGGAGGAGCCGACGAACACCGTGCCCTTCGCGCCCACCGCCATCTCGCGGGCATTCGGCACCCGGTCGGAATAGAGCGCGATATGAAACCCTTGCGGCACGACCAGTTTGTCCAGCTTCGACGCCGCCAGCGCGGGCAACGACGAAACCACCAGCAACAACGACAGCAGCAGGCGCATGACAGCATTCCTTCAGCGTGCGGAAGCCCCAGCGTATACCGGCGCGCGTGAAGCCAGAAGCCTCGATGCTCTGTAAACTTGCGTTCTCCGAGGGGGACACATGAGCGAATTGCAGGATCTCACCACGCTGGTGCGCGCGGCCACGCCACTGCTGGTGATCGAGACGGTGGATGAGCAGCGCGTGATCGAGTGCTTCCGCCACGTGATCGCGCAGGCGCTGCACCCGCTGTGGTGCTGGACGCTGACCGACGGTCTGCGCCGGCTCGATTTCGCCCAGCTCGACGGTGAGATTGCGCCCGATGCCACCGCCACCCTAGACGCGATCCGCGCGCAGGGCGACCGTGGCATCTACCTGATGTTCGATTTCCACAGCCTGCTGCGCTACGCGATGAGCCTGCGCCAGATGCGAGAGATCGTGCAGCGCCAGCGTTCGGCCGCACACACCATCGTGCTGGTCGGCGCCAAGGTGGAACTGCCCGAGGAACTGGAGGCGCTCGCCCTCCGCGTGCCGCTGTCCCTGCCTGACCTGAAGGAGCTGGCGGGCATCCTGCGCGGCGAGGCGGTGGCGTGGCAGCGCGAACAGAACCGCAAGGTGGAGGTGGACAACGATGCCGCACGCACCATCGTGCGCAACCTGCTCGGACTGACCGCGCCGGATGCGCGACGCATCGTGCGCAAGCTGATCTACAACGACGGCGCACTCGGGCCGCAGGATCTGCCAGTGCTGATGCAGTCGAAATTCGACCTGCTCAACCGCTCCGGTCTGCTGCACTACGAATACGCCACCGCCAGCTTCGCCGACATCGCCGGCGTCAGCCGCGTGCGCGAATGGGTGCAGCGCCGCCGCGCGGTATTCCTTGCCGCCGCGCCGGATCCCGCACTGGATCCGCCCAAGGGCGTGCTGCTGCTGGGCGTGCAGGGCTGCGGCAAAAGCCTGGCAGCGAAGGCGATCGCCGGCGGCTTCGGCGTGCCGCTGGTGCGACTGGATTTCGGCACGCTGTACAACAAGTACCAGGGCGAGACCGAAAAGAACCTGCGCGAGGCGCTGGCCAGCACCGAGCTGCTGTCGCCGTGCGTGTTGTGGATCGACGAGATCGAGAAGGGCCTGGCCGGTGGTGGCGATGACGGCGGCGTGTCACGCCGCGTGCTTGGCTACCTGCTGACCTGGATGGCCGAACGCAAGGCCAAGGTGTTCGTGGTGGCCACCGCCAACGCGGTGCAGGAACTGCCCGCCGAGCTGCTGCGCAAGGGCCGCTTCGACGAGATCTTCTTCGTCGACCTGCCCGCACCATCCGTGCGCGAGGCCATCTTCGCGATGCATCTGGCCCGCCGCCAACTCGACCCCGCCACCTTCGACCTGCCCGCGCTGGCCGCCGCCAGTGACGGCTTCTCCGGCGCCGAGATCGAGCAGACCGTCGTCAGCGCGCTGTACGACGCCGCCGGCAACGGCACGCCACCGGACCAGTCAACCCTGCTCAACGCGCTGGCACAAACTCGCCCGCTGTCGGTGCTGATGCGCGAGCAAGTGGACGCGCTGCGCGCCTGGGCGCAGGGGCGTTGCGTGGCGGCGGACTGAGGCGGGCGGTCAGGCCAGCAGATTGCGCACCGCGGCCTCGAGATCGGTCTTGCCGAAAGGCTTGGCCAGCACGCGGATACCCGGAAACTCGCCTTTCAACGCGCTCTGGTCGGAACCGGACAACACCATGAACGGGATATTGCGCGCCAGCAGATCGAGCAGGATCGGACGCGCATCCTCGCCACGCAACTGCATGTCCAGCAACACGGCGTCGACCTGGCCATCCTCGATCTCGAACTGGGCGTGTTCGAGCGTGAGGTTGATGGACACCTCATGCCCCATGTCGCGCACGATGTCTTCGACCAGCATGGCCACGATTGGATCGTCTTCGACGACCAAAACCCGTCTGGCGGCGATTGGTGACACGCGCGTACTCCCCTGTTCAAGCAGGAGTCTGCCAGCAAGCACGACCACGCGCCAGATGGCTCAGCCGGTGCGGGTGAGGTGGGCGACGCGGCGGCTCAGTTCGGCCATGGTGAACGGCTTGTTGAGCAGCTCCATGCCGGAGCCGGGCTCGACGTCAAAGATCGCGTCGCTGGCGTAGCCGGTGATGAACAGTACCTTGAGGTTCGGGCACGGGACACGCGCCTGCGCCGCCAGTTCGCGGCCATTGAAGCCGGGCAGACCCACGTCGGTGATCAGCAGGTCGAGTGGTTGCTCCAGCGAGCTGACCACCGCCAGACCACCGGGACCATCCTCCGCTTCCAGACAGTGATGCCCCTGATCGCCAAGCAGGGTCACCACCAGTTCGCGTACATGCGCTTCGTCATCGACCACCAGCACGGTTCGCGGCGTGACGCCGTGCTGGTGGTCGGCATCGACGGGCTCCGCCGGATCAGCCAGCACGGCATGGCAGCGCGGCAGGTACAGCCTCACCGTGGTACCCACGCCCAGTTCGCTGTCGATCCGCACAAAGCCACCCGATTGGCGCGCGAACCCGTAAACCATCGACAGACCCAGGCCGGTGCCCTGACCAGCGGGCTTGGTGGTGTAGAACGGCTCGAATACACGGGCCAGGGTGTCCGGCGCCATGCCGACACCGCTGTCGCTGACCATCAGGCAGACATAGTCACCCGGCCCCGGTTCACCCGCGATCAGCGCGTCGGCCACGACCGACGCATTGCGTGTCGCGATCGTCAACACACCGCCCCGGGGCATCGCATCGCGGGCGTTGATGACCAGGTTGAGCAAGGTGTTTTCCAGCTGGTTCAGGTCGCAATGGCTGGGCCAGGCGTTGCCTGCTGTGTTCACCTGGAGCTGGATCCCCGGGCCGACCGTGCGATCGATCAACTCGCGCATTGATGCCACCAGCGCATTGATGCAAACCACCCGTGGCTCCAGCGGTTGCCGGCGCGAGAAAGCCAGCAGGCGGTGCGTCAGCGATGCCGCCCGTTGCGCCGAGTGCATGGCCAGACCCGCGCAGCGCTCGGCGTCCTCGTGACGGCCCTGGGCCAGGCGCGTCTGCATCATTTCCAGTCCGCCGATCACGCCGGTCAGCAGGTTGTTGAAGTCATGGGCGATGCCGCCGGTCAATTGCCCCACGGCCTCCATCTTCTGTGACTGACGCAGCTCTTCATGCGTCTTTTCCAGCTCGCGGCTCCGCTCGGCGATACGCAGTTCCAGCAATTCAGCGGCGCGCTTCTGCGCTTCGATGTCGGTATTGGTACCGATCCAGTGTTCAATGCTGCCGCCGCCGTCCCGCAGCGGCATCGCCCGTGCGATATGCCAGCAGTAGACGCCGTCGGCGCGACGCAGGCGAAATTCCGCCTGGTAGGGGTTGCCGCCCGCAACTGCCTGCACCCAGCCGGCCGCCGCCGAGGGCAGATCCTCCGGATGCACGATGCAGCCCCAGCGATCGTCCTTCAAGTCGTCGTAACCCAGCCCCGTGTACTCGTAGACACGGTCGTTGAACCAGTCCAGGCGGCCATCTACTCGGGCCGTCCACGCCTGGTTGGGCATGGTCTGGGCCAATCCGCGGAAGCTTGCCTCACTCCGGCTCAAGGCCTGCTCGGCCTGCTTGCGCGCGGAAATATCCAGGAACAGCACGGCAATCCGTTCCGGACTCTCGGCCAGCCGGGCGCGCACCTCGTACCAACGCCCGTAGGCGGAACCGAGGTCGATTTCGAACTGACTGGGCTGGCCGCCCTCCACTACCTGCGCGTAGGCGCGGATCAACGCCTCCGGTATGGCAGGCAGCATGTCGCGAAGCGTGCGTCCGGGGGCGGCGCTGGACGCCAACCCGGTCTGGATTTCGAACGCGGGATTGACCTCGATGAAACGGAAGTCGACGATCGCGCCCTGCCCGTCGCGGACGGCCTCGGCCACGAAGAAACCTTCCTGCATGTTCTCGAACAGACCGCGCCAGTGCGCCTCGTTGTTGCGCAGCGAGATCTCCGAGTGCAGCTGCGCGGTGGTTTCGCTGCAGGCGCAGAACATCCCTTCGATCCGGCCGTGCGGGCCGCGCAGCGGCGAATACGAGAAGGTGAAATAGGCCTGTTCGGGCGTGCCATTGCGTTCGATCCGCAACGGAAAATTCTCGAAGAACGTCGGCGTGCCGAAATAGGCCTGATCGATCAGCGGGCTGATCTCGTTCCAGATTTCCGGCCATGTCTGTTGATAGGGCGCCGCCAGTGCCGCCGGATGGCGCTTGCCAAGGATCGGTATGTAGCCATCGTTGTACAAACAGATGCGCTGCGCCCCCCACAACAGGAACATCGGGAACGGTGAATTCAGCATCAGGCTGACCACGGTACGCAGGGTATCGGGCCATTGCTCGATCGCGCCGGGCAGCGACTGCGCCCACGGATGCGCGCGCATCAGCGCCCCCATCTCGCCACCGCCATCGAGGAAGTCCGTCTTCATCGCATGCTGCCCCCAAACTTTCCGCCATCCTACGCCTAACGTCCCGCCGTCCGCCCGGAAGGTCCGAGGTTGACCAGGCTTCGGCGCGCCCTATCCTGTGCCGATGATTTCATGCCTGGTTGCTCCCGCGATGGCCAAATCCAGTTCGCCGCCTGCACACTCAACTGCCATGGCGCAGCGGACGAGAATTGCCGCGCTGCGGCGGACGCGCTGACATGCAGGCCACGGACCTGCAGGCACTGGTGACGGTACGCATGCCGTACGGCAAATATCAGGGCCATTTGATCGCGGATCTTCCCGGCGCGTACCTGGCCTGGTTTGCGCGCAAGGGCTTCCCATCCGGCCGGCTTGGCCAGTTGCTGGCGCTGATGCTGGAAGTGGACCACAACGGCCTGGGCAAGCTGCTCGAACCCTTGCGCACGCGCTAGCGGATTCGTCGTATGCTGCGCCGCTGCCGGTGATGGCAGCAGTCCCCAGCGCCGGCCCTCAAGGCATGCACCGGAACGGCTTTTCCGCTGTTGTGCGCACCGGGTCGCCCGATGCCTTCCTGTTCCGATTTCTGCGCCACGGCCAATGCGTTGGCTGCCGACGGTTGGTGCACCCTGTCCGGTTTGCTGGATGAGGCGCTGGTGTTGGCGCTGGCCAGCGAATGCGCGGCGATGCATGACGCGTGGCAATTGCTGCCCGCGCGTACCGGCAACAGTCGCATGGCTTCGGAGCTGCGCGGCGATGCCACCCACTGGTTTGCCAGTACGGCCGCAAGCGATCCGCAACAGGCGTTCACCGACCGCATGGACGAGTTGCGCGTGGCCTTGGGCCGAGAATTGATGCTGAGCCTGGTGGAGTGCGAATCGCACTATGCGGTGTACCGTCCGGGCGCACGCTATGCGCGGCATCTGGACCGGCTGCGCGGCAGCGACACGCGAGTGGTTTCATGCGTGTTCTATCTCAACCGGAACTGGCTGGATACGGATGGTGGTGCGCTGCGCCTGTATCTGGAAGACGGCACGCATCGCGACATCCAGCCCAATGCGGGCACCTTGCTGCTGTTCCTGTCCGGTCGCTTCGAGCATGAAGTGTTGCCGGCCACGCGCGACCGCATGAGCATCGCCAGCTGGATGCGTCAGCGCCCGGTCGACGCAAACGCCTGAGCTGGCCTCGGCGACGGGTCGGGTTGCGTGTCCGCCGCGGCAATCGCGTTGAAGCGATCGGCAATGTAGTCATCGGTGAAACTGGTCATGCCCCAGTCGCGGATGAAACCGCAATGCCCGCCATGTTCGGCAATATCCAGCTCGACGTTGGCAGGCAATTCCAGTTGCTCGAAGCTTCGGACCGGAATCACCGGGTCATCGCGGGAGGTGAGGATGGTGGCGGGAATCTGCATCGCCTGCATCGCGTCGCCGGCCACCGAATAGCCGTCCAGATATTGTTGCAGTGACTTGAAATCCGTATGCCGCAGCACCAGCGACTCGGTCAGCCCGCGCAGGTGCTGTTTCAGCTCGGACATCTCGAAAAACTGGTGCTCGGGAAACGCCTGTTGCTTGGCCATCAGGGAATGGCGCCACTTGCGCATGAAATACGCCTGGTAAAACCAGGGTGCCGACTCCTCCAGCGCGAACAGGCCCGCGCCGGGGTCGATGATCGGGCAAACCGCCAGCACGTAGCTGAGCGGTATGCCCAGCCGCGAGGTCTGCATTGCCGCGCGCAGCGCGAAGTTGCCGCCCAGCGAAAAGCCGGCCAACGCCATCGGTCGCGCGGGCCAGCGCCGGGCGATATCACCCAGCGCATGCACCACCTCGTCGAGGCGGCAGGAATGGAACAATGCCTCGTTCAATCCGTGGCTGTCGCCGTGGTCGCGGAAGTTGAGCCGGAAGATGTCCCAGCCATCGAGCAGCAGACGGCTGCCGGTCTGCAACACATAGGTCGAGTCGACGCTGCCTTCCCAACCGTGGAACAACACGGCCAGGCCGCGCGCCTTCGATCGTCGGGTCTGCGCGGTATAGGCGCCTGACAGCCGCACGCCGTCGCCACCATCAACCACGACGGGTTCGGCGCCCTGCAACACGGTCTTGGCTGCCTTGGGCAACAGCACCCGACGCACGCCACTGGAGGACAGCATGGTCTGGATGTGACCGCTGCGCAGCGGCCAGGGCGGATGGAAATCCTTTCCGTACAGCAGGCTCATCCCGCCCGGTCTTCCAGTGCAGCGGCGATGCGCTCGCGCGACAACTCCGCCATGCGCCGCCGTGCATCCGGAGTGGAAGGCACCGGCGCAAGAAAATGGATCTCCGCATCCATTGGCGCTTCGCCAAGCAGGCGCACGATATTGCCGAAGAAACTTTCGTCCTGGCGGAAGCCCGCATCGACCAGCCGTCGGCCGTCCCGCGCAAAGCGCAGCGCCACCGGTTGCACGGTGACGTCGGCATCCAGCGCCGCCTGAAAAATGCGTGCATGAAACACTTTCAGCACGCCGTGATAGCCGGTGCCACCTTCCGGAAACACCGCCACCGACCGGCCTGCCCGCAGGCGTTCGACCATGGCCTGCATCACCGTGGACAGCGAATGGTTGTTGCCACGCCGGTGGAAGATGGTGCCGCCGCTGGCGGCCAGCCAGCCGATCAGTGGCCAGCCGGCGATCTCCGCCTTGGCCACGAAGCACGCGGCGCGCTGGCTGTGCAGCATGGTGATGTCGATCCACGAGGTGTGGTTGGCGACGAACAGCACCGGGTCGCGCTGCGGCTCGCCGAAGCGCCGTGCGCGCATGCCGAAGATGCGCAGCAGGGTCACCGACCAGAGGCGGATCATCCGGTGGGCAAACGGCTCGCGTCCGTCCTTCATCACCACCTGCTGGGTCCAGCTCAACAGCAGCCCGCAGAGCAGGATGCCGAGCACGATGTGCACCAGCACCAGCGGCACGCGCCACAGGTAGCGCAGCGGGCGCAGCAGGTCGCGTTCGGGCTCGGAGGTGGTGTCGATGCTCATCAGCGGGTTAGTTTAGCGTTAGTTTTGCGATGCCGCAGGCTCTCATCGTTCAAGTTGTGCCAGCGGCAGCGACGGCGAGCGTTTCACCGTACGCAGGACGAAGCTTGAATTGACATCCCCGACCCCGCTGGCGTTCAACAGATGATCGAGCAGGAAGCGGGAGAAGTCCTGCAAGTCGGCCACGTGGACGTGCAACAGATAGTCCATGTCGCCAGTCAGCGCGTGGCACGCGACCACCTCCTCCCACGCATTCACCCGTTCGACAAAACCCTCGATCGCACTGCTTTCGTGCTTGGTCAACTGCACCCGTACGAACGCCTGCAAACCCAGGCCGACTGCCTGCGGGTCCACCTGGGCGGCGTAACCGGTGATCACCTTGTCGCCTTCCAGCCGCTGCAAACGGCGCAGGCAGGCCGACGGCGAGAGGCTGACGCGCTCGGCGAGTTCCGCATTGGTGATCCGGCCCTCGCATTGGAGCACGGCCAGCATCCGCAGATCAGTGCGATCAAGTGTCGACATGTGCAATGAATACTCTTGTTTGTTCCATGATACGCAATGATAGTGCACAGAAGCCCTGCTTTCAGGCAACAACACAACCTTCGTGCGGTCAATTCGCCGTAAGCTGTGATTCTGCCTGCACCCGGAGTCGCATCATGGAAAGCACCACGCCCCGCAAAGTCGAACACCAGCAGACCGATCGCGGCTACGTGCCGGTATA
The DNA here is from genome assembly GCF_054061035.1 of Rhodanobacter sp. TND4EL1. Lineage (NCBI taxonomy): Bacteria > Pseudomonadati > Pseudomonadota > Gammaproteobacteria > Lysobacterales > Rhodanobacteraceae > Rhodanobacter > Rhodanobacter sp. TND4EL1. The sequence continues at coordinate 147,077 of NZ_JBSSDT010000003.1, read as the reverse complement.
TGCCACCGGCGTGGTCGAGCAGCCATGGGCCAGTTACAGCCAGACCGACCACGAAGTGTGGGACACCTTGTTCCAGCGCCAGCGCGAATTGCTGCAAGGCCGCGCCTGCCAGGAATTCCTCGACGGCGTAGAGCGCTTCGGCCTCGGCGATGGCGGCATTCCCAAGTTCGCCGAACTGAACAAGGTGCTCGGCGCCGCCACTGGCTGGGAGCTGGTCGCGGTGGAGGGCCTGTTGCCGGACGAGGTGTTCTTCGACCATCTGGCCAACCGCCGCTTTCCGGTCAGTTGGTGGATCCGCAAGCCCGACCAGCTCGACTACCTCAGCGAGCCGGACTTGTTCCACGACATGTTCGGCCACGTGCCGCTGCTGCTGAACCCGGTGTTTGCCGACTACATGCAGGCCTACGGCCGCGGCGGCATGAAAGCGTTCGCGATCGGCCCCGAAGCGCTGATGAACCTGACCCGGTTGTACTGGTACACGGTCGAGTTCGGCCTGATCAACACGGGGGAAGGCCTGCGCATCTACGGTGCCGGCATCGTCAGCTCCAAGGGCGAGTCGATCTACAGCCTCGACTCACCCTCGCCGAACCGGATCGGTTTCGACCTGGAACGCGTGATGAGCACGCGCTACCGCATCGACACCTACCAGCAGACCTATTTCGTGATCGAGAACTTCGAGCAGCTGTTCGAGGCGACCCGTCCGGACTTCACCCCGATCTACGCGAAGCTGCACGAATCACCCGCCCACGCGGCCGGCGACGTGCTCGACGACGATCGCGTGTTCACCCGCGGCAATCGCGAGGGGTGGTCGACCAACGCGGATACCTGAGTTGCTGGTCAGCGCAGCGTGGTTTCCAGCCAGGGCTTCACCACGCCGATCCACAGAACGTAACCCTTGCGATTCATGTGCAGGCCATCAGCGATGAACCATTGCGGCTGCGGCTGGCCGTCCTGACCCAGCATGGGTGTAAAGACGTCCAGATAGGCAACGCCTTTCTGGGTGGCGGCATACTCGCGCACGAGCGCATTCGCCTCGCGGATCTGCGGCAGCAGCACCTTGCGCGCCATGCTGGGCTTGATCGCGATGAAGGCGACCGGCACACCGGGGTCGAACGAGCGGGCCTTGTGCACGAAAGCGGCGAAGTTGTCGCGCACGTGGCTCGGGCTGACGCCGTCCTCCAGGTCGTTGTCACCCGCGTACATCACGATGGCGCGCGCGTGGTACGGCGCCACGATGCGGTCCGCGAAGAAGGTGGCGTCGTCGATCTCCGAGCCGCCGAAACCGCGATTGAGCGTGCGCACGCCGGGGAAGTCCGTCGCCAGCGTCTTCCAGAACCGGATCGATGAGCTGCCAATGAACAGCACGGCACCCGGCGCCGGCGGGTGCGCGTCGTCTTCGGCCTGGAACGCAGCGATGTCGGCCTGCCACTGCGCATGGTCGTTCCCGTGGTTGTTGCGCGCTGTCGCCAGCAGCGGCCACAGCAGCAGGATCAGCAGCAGGTTGCGCACGCTATTCATCCTTCATCCGGCTTCTTCTGCAGACTAACGCGGACGTACCAGTTCCGACACCTCGAGCACCTGCGCAATGTGGTGGCCGTCCCAGCGATACACCAGGTGTTGCGCCTGCACGCACGGCGCCACCACGTCGGGCAGGAACGCGGCCAGGCATTCCCCGCCGCGGTGGCGCGCGCTGTCGTAGACGATGCCGTTCGAACCCGCCGCGCGCAGCTCGCGCGCCAAAGCCACGCCGGCCACATAGTCGTCCGGATCGTGCGCGGCAGCCCAGCCACCACGAATATCGTGCAGCTTGCTGTCCACGCTGGTGCGGTAGCAGCGCATCTGGATGTCGCAGGCCGGCTCGGCGGTGGCAGCAAGGAAGCGTTCGCGGTGGTACACGGTTTCCTCGACCGCGGTGGCCACGCTGTGCGCGGCGTAGAACACGCCCCAGGCGCCATCGGAAAAACGGCTGCCTTCCGGGTTGAGATGAGTGAATGCCGCCATCACAGGGGTCGAACCAGGTCCGCTGATGCGGTGCTCTGTCGGCACCTGCTTCAGCAAGCCGGCTTCTTCGCGCAGGCGCGGGTTGGTCAGCGCCTCGATCGCGAAGACGGCGTCGAGATCGGCCGGGTCGGCGATGCGGTCATACACGCCGACTGGCGGAAAGCGACTGGGCACGATGCGGTAGGCATGGCTCCAGCGAACGCGTTTCAGTGGCGGCAGGTCGGTCGACATGACTGGAGGTTCGCGGGTTCCGGGCGGGCGGACTCAGGGTGGAGCCGAAGGAAGAGAACCATCGCAGCCGCCGGTCTCGTTCGACGCGACGGCTCGCTTCAACCGCGTTGCGCATCCAGGTATTGGCGCACCACGTACAGGTCGGACACGTTCCCGGACAGCATGCGCTCCAGCGCCGAGTGACCGCCGAACAGCGCGGCGGTATTCGGCTTGTGCAGCCACGCATCGGCCTGTGCCGGATCGGGAAACAGGATCTGCAGCGACTTCCAGATGCCAAGCAGATAGCTGATCCGCTCGAGGGTATCGCGTGCCAGTGCCCCGTCCTGCTGGCGCTTCCACTTGTAGAACGTCGATTCCGGGGGATCGCCGAGCAGCTTGCGTTGATCGGCGACACGCAATTGCCATTGTTCGGCGAGGCGGAAAAAGGCACGCAGGGCCGGTGCGGTCAGTGTCTCGACCGACTCGGCGGCGTCCGGCGAGGCTTCGGCGATGCGGTTCGTACGGGCGGCCATGGCGAAACTCTCTCCATGAAGTGTTTGCCTATGTTACTTCATTTTTACAGTATGGTTCACAGAACCACGCTTGCGCTTGCGCTGCTCAGGAACCGGTGCCGGCGTTCGGCTTGGCGCAATCACACCCGAAATCCGGTTCCGGTCCACCCTCGGCAATGAAGCGGTCGATCCGGCGTTCCAGCACCGGCAGCGGTACCGAGCCGGTCGACAGCACGGTGTCATGAAAGTGGCGGAGGTCGAACTTCGCGCCCAGCGCCTTCTCGGCCTTGGCGCGCAGCTCGCGGATTTTCAGATAGCCCAGTTCATAGGACAGCGCCTGGCCGGGCCAGCTGATGTACCGATCCACTTCGTTGGCGATCTCGCGATCGGACAGCGCCGTGTTGACGGTGAGGTAGTCAATCGCCTGTTGCCGGGTCCAGCCGAGATGGTGGATGCCGGTGTCGACCACCAGACGGCACGCCCGCCACATCTGGTAGGTGAGGTAGCCGAAGCGCTGGTAAGGCGTCTGGTAGATGCCCATCTCGTTGCCGAGGTATTCCGAATACAGACCCCAGCCCTCACCGTACGCGGAGATATAGCTGTTGCGCCGGAACGCGGGCAGGTCGTTCTGCTCGTTGGCCAGCTCCAGCTGCAGCGCGTGGCCCGGGTAGGACTCGTGCAGGGTCAGCGCCGGCATGTTGTACAGCGGCCGCGACTTCAGGTCATACGTATTGACCAGGTAGACGTCGGGGCCGCCGCGGCCGGAGGTGTAATAGGGCGCGATGTCGGCCGGCACCGGCTGGATGGTGAAGCGCTGCCGCGGCAGGTGGCCGAAGTAACGCGCCATCTGGCCATCCACTTCCTTGGCGACCCAGGCGCTGCGCATCAGCAGCTCCTCGGGGGTTTTCGCGTAGAACTTCGGATCCGTGCGCAGATACTGCAGGAACTCGGCGAAGCTGCCCTTGAAGTCAGTGTCTTGGATGACTTTCAGCATCTGCGCGTGGATCTTCGCCACCTGGTCCAGACCGATCTGGTGGATCTGGTCGGGGCTGAGATCAAGCGTGGTGTACTCGCGGATCTGCTGACGGTAGAACGCCTTGCCGTCGGGCAGCGCCTCGGCCGCCAGGGTCGTGCGGGCCTGCGGCACATACTCGTTGCGAAAGAACACCAACAGCTTGGCGTAGGCCGGAATCACCTCGTCGCGAATGCGCCGCAAGGCCTGGCCCTGCAAGGCCTGCGCCTGATCGGTGGGGATCGAGGCCGGCAGCTTCTTGAATGGCGCATAGAAACTGCTGGTCGTCGGATCCTTCAGCTCGGCCACGGCGGCGATCGACACGTCGCGCCCGTCCAGCACCGCGCGCGGCACGCTGAAACCCCGCTGCAGTCCGGCCCGCATGTTGGCGATCTGCTGGTCGAAGTAGGGCGGAATCTGGTCCAGCCGATCCAGGTAGCGTTCGTAATCGCGCTTGGTGCGCAGCTGGTCGCCGCCCAGCTCGTAGCCGATGTCGGACCAGAACGCGGAGTCGCTGTTGAATGGCATCTGCCAGTTCATGAACTGCTGGTCGGCGACGAAGTTCTCGAGCTGCGCGTGATAGATCGCGTAGTTGGTCTGATTTGCCGGGGAGAGCTGCGCGACATCGATGCCATTGAGCTTGCCCAGCACGTCTTGCCAGTACGCGAGCCGCCGCCGCTGACTGTCGGCATCGACCTGATCGAGCCGCCCGTTGTTCGGCAGCGACTCGCCCGAGGCACTGACCCCCGCCTGCCCCGTACGCCACGCCCACTCGCCGAGGTAGATCGCACGGAACCTTGCATTGGCGGATTCCGCGTGGACCGCACCGACCGCGGCCGGTGACGCGGAGTGCGCGTGCAATGGCAGTGGCGAAAGAACGCCGGCAAGCGTCAGGGCGGCCAGACAGGCCATGGTCAGGGGATTGTTCACACGGATTCCTTGCAGCGGGACAGCCACATCATTCATCACGGTAAGTGATTTCGATGCATATCGTGGCCGCGATGCCGCGGCATGGCAATGTCGTACTCAGCCGAGATCGAGCTCGCCGACGCCCACCGCGCGCAAATAGGCGGCCAGATTGCATTGCTCGGACTCGACGAAAAGCTCGCCGCTCAGTGCCGAGGAGGCGATCCGGTCGGGGCGGAAATTGCGGAAATCACCGCGCATCCGGCACCACGCACCCAAGGTCCATTTGCCGCCCCAGAACGACAGGCACAGTGGTTCGATCTCACGCGTGCTGGCGTTGCCGCCTTCGTCGCGATAGTCCATCCGAAGCACCTGGTTGCCGACAATCGCCGCGTGCAACTGATCGAGCAGGGCGGCAAAATCATCGCGATACTGGTCACGCCACACCGGCGCGAAGATGCGCGTGCGGCTGGCGCGTTCGCGCAGTTCTGGCGGCAGCACCGCCTCGATCTTCATCAGCGCGGTCTGCGCGCTTTCAGCCAGCCGGGTACCGGCAAAGGCGCGCACGAAGCGCGTGCCGACCACCAGGGCTTCCAGTTCGCTGGCGTTGAACATCAGCGGCGGGATGTCCGAGCCCTTGCGCAGCACATAGCCCACGCCAGCCTCGCCTTCGATCGGCACGCCGGACAATTGCAGGTCGGCGACGTCGCGATAGACCGTGCGCAACGACACGCCCAGGGTCTGCGCCAGCGAGCGCGCCTGCAGCGCGGTACGCCGACCGCGCAGGGCATGGATGATGAGGAAAAGCCGGTCCGCTCGACGCATTCGCGCATCATCGCCGAGAGTGTCGAGCTCGAACAGCGCCGAACGTCACGGCTCATCGCATCACGCGCCCTGCGCGGCCACCAGCTCGGCATCCAGCGCCGCGGCACGCTGGATCGCCGGCCGCGCCAGCACGCGGTCGATATAGGCGCGGATCACCGGCAGCTCCGGCACCAGCTTGAACATCGTGGTCCAGTTCAAGGCGGTGCCCCACAACACGTCGGCCGCGCTGAAGCGGTCACCGAGCAGGTACGGGCCGCGTTCGAGCTGGTCGACCAGGGTTTTCAGCATGGTGTCGTAATCGCCGTAGCCGCTGGTCGATGGCGCGGCCGGCACGCGCTGCATCGACTTGTCGATCAGCGCCGGCTCGAAGCAGGAGCCGTAGAACACCATCCAGCGCAGGTACGGCCCGCGCAATGGGTCGCCGATCGGCGGGGCCAGGCCGGCTTCCGGGTACAGGTCGGCAAGGTAGATGTAGATCGCCGGCTGCTCGGTGATCAGCGCCTCGCCGTGGCGGATCGCCGGCACCTTGCCCATCGGGTTGATGGCCAGGTAGTCGGGCTGGCGTTGCTGGCCTTCCTTGAGGTTGAGCAGGTGCAACTCGTAGTCGGCACCCAGCTCTTCGAGCAGGGCGCGGGTACCGGCAGAACGACTCTGCGGCGCGTGGAAGAAGCTGACGTGGGCCTGGTTCATCACTTGCTCCGGTGGTGGAAGACGATATGGCTCAGTGCGGCCAGCAGGGTACGCTGGCGCACGCCAGCCGTGTCACTTGCCTGCGCCGGTGCGGTTTTCGGCCGATGCACCCAACCATCCATCATCCGCCCGTGCAGATACAGCGGGCGATACGCCGCCAGAACGCGTTGCTGGAGCTTGTTCATGTCGATTCCCTCAGGCGGGCACGGCTTCGCCGACGCACCAGGGCGGCAGCTGCGCGTGCTTGAACAGGCGATACCAGTGCTCGCGGTCGCTGGGGCTGTACAGGTCGAGCGTATGGATCACCTCGCGGGCGAACTCCACGCTGCCCAGGTGGCTGGCGCTGATCACGCCGCCGTCGCTGACCGCCAGCACGTCAGCGTCGTACTGATCGGCGCCCGCATACGCGGGCACCTGCAGCGCGAGCTGGCCGGGCCAGTTGCCGGTGTGGCGGCGGCGGTCAAGCAGACCGGCGCGGGCCAGCGCCAGCACGCCGCTGTCGATGCCGGCGACCACTGCACCCGCGGCATGCAGCTGGCGCATCGCAGCCACCGCCGGCTCGCCCTCGCCACGTTGCCACAGGTGGCCGCCGGGCACGATCAGCATGGCCGCTTGCGCAGGGTCGAGCTGATCCAGCGACAACTCCGGCTGCACGCACAGCCCGCCCATCGAGGTGACCGGTGTGCGGCAGAAGCCCACCGTCTGCACCTGCCAGTCGCCGGGGCGACGCACCTCGCACAGGGCCAGCGCGGCCTGCCAGTCGGCAAAACCATCGAACACCAGGAAATACACCGTATCGCGCATGTCTCGTCCCTCCACCATGAAGGGACAGTCTGCGCACCTGCTGCTGCCAACGTGCTGTCAGCAGCGAGGCACAACGATGACTACCGGGCGCTGACGGATGCGCCGGGCTGGCACTGTTCAGGCGGAGCCGGGACAATACGCGTTCCTTCTGCCACGGATTCGACATGAAGCCCATCTCGCTGATCCAGTTCCTGATCGAGGAACGCCGCGCCGGCCACATCAACGCCGAACTCTCACTGCTGATCGAAGTGGTCGCGCGCGCCTGCAAGCGCATCGCGGTGGCGACCGGCAAGGGCGCGCTCGGCGGCGTGCTGGGCGAGGCCGGCACCGGCAACATCCAGGGCGAGGCGCAGAAGAAGCTCGACGTGATCTCCAACGAGATCCTGCTCGAAGCGAATGCCTGGGGTGGTCATCTGGCCGCCTGTGCGTCGGAAGAGATGGAGCACCCGCAGCAGATTCCCGACGGCTACCCGAAGGGACAGCACCTGCTGCTGTTCGATCCGCTGGACGGCTCGTCCAACATCGACGTCAACATCTCGGTCGGCACCATCTTCTCGGTACTGCGCTGCCCCGACGGCGTGACCGAACCCGATGCCAGTCACTTCATGCAGCCGGGCACCACCCAGCTGGCCGCCGGTTACGTGGTCTACGGCCCGGCCACCGTGCTGGTGCTGACCTTCGGCCACGGCACTCACGAATTCACGCTGGATCGCGAAGTAGGCAGCTTCGTGCTCAGCCGGCGCAGCATCCGCATTCCCGAGCAGGCCACCGAATTCGCCATCAACATGTCGAACCAGCGCCACTGGCAGGCCCCGATGCAGCGTTACATCGGCGAACTGCTGGCCGGCAAGACCGGTCCGCGCGGCAAGGATTTCAACATGCGCTGGGTCGCCTCGATGGTCGCCGACGTGCATCGCATCGTGACCCGCGGCGGCGTGTTCTATTACCCGCTGGACGCGAAGATCGAGAAACAGGGCGGCAAGCTGCGGCTGATGTACGAGGCCAACCCGATGGCCTTCATCATCGAACAGGCCGGCGGCGCGGCCACCACCGGACGCCAGCGGATCATGGACGTGCAGCCGACCGGACTGCATCAGCGCGTGCCGGTGTTCCTCGGCTCGAAGGAAGAGGTCGAACTGGCCGGTCGCTATCACGCCGAAGCCGACGCCGCGCAAGGCTGACGTCACGCATCAGCGGGCTCCTGCGCGCCACCTCTACATCGATGCGACTTCCCATGCCCATCCGCCGTCTGCTGCCCCTGTTTGCCACGCTGCTGTTGAGCGGCTGCTTCCACGCCAGCAAGCCGGTGGCGCCGCCGATCGTCGCGGCGCCACCGGTGCCGCTGAAGATCGGCCTCGCGCTGGGCGGTGGTGCGGCCAAGGGCTTCGCGCATATCGGCGTGATCAAGATGCTGGAGGCCAGCGGCATCCACCCGGACGTGGTGGCCGGCACCAGCGCCGGCAGCGTGGTCGGCGCGCTCTACGCCAGCGGCATGGATGCGTTCGCGCTGCAGCAGACCGCGTTCGGCCTGGACGAGGCGAAGATCCGCGACGTGCGGCTGTTTTCCGGCGGTCTGGTCCAGGGCCAGGCGCTGCAGGACTACGTCAACCAGCTGGTGCACAAACAGCCGATCGAGCAGTTGAAGATGCCGTTCGCGGCCGTTTCCACCGAGCTTGAAACCGGCAAGCGCACCGTGTTCGTGCGCGGCAACACCGGCCGCGCGGTGCGTGCGTCCTCCAGCATTCCCGGCGTGTTCGAACCGGTCGAGATCCACGGCAAGCATTACGTCGATGGCGGCGTGGTCAGCCCGATTCCGGTCGACGCGGCACGCCAGCTCGGCGCCGACTTCGTGATCGCGGTGGACATCTCCGCCGCGCCGGACGGCACCAATCCGCAAGGCATGATGAGTATTGTCGGCCAGTCGATCGACATCATGGGACGGCAACTGGCGGCGCAGGAAAGCGCCCGTGCCGACGTGGTGATCCGACCCGATCTGCGCGGCATCGGCGCCACCGATTTCGAGCAGAAGAACCAGGCGATCCTGGCCGGCGAGAAGGCGACGCTGGCGGTGATTCCGGCGATCCGCCGCAAGCTGGCCGCCTTGGCTGCGGCGCGCCAGGCCGAGGCCGCAGCCAGGCCCTGATCCGCACGCGGCGTGCCATGCAGCACTTGGCACGAGTCACAGCCGGCGAGTAGTTTGGCGACTTTCCCCGCCGGAATTTCCCCATGCCGAAACGTCAGCACGTTCTGACTCCATGCCTGCTGCTGGGCCTCGCACTGGCCACCACGGCGCACGCCGACACGGCGAAGGTCGATCCCCGCATCGAACAGGTGCTGACCGAGCTGGGCAAGGCGCAATCGATCCAGGCGGTGGCACTGTCACCGGACGGCAGGCAACTGGCGTGGGTGATCGAGCGCCACGGCAAGCCGGCGATCGAAGTGGCGGACGCTGACGGCCGCAACGTGCATCCGCTGGGCGCCATCGGCAAGCCGGGCAGTTGCGCCGAATCCGGCATCGCCTGGTCGCCCGACTCGCGCCAGCTCGCCTTCATCGCCAATTGCAGCGTCGATCTCACTGCCACCAAGGCGATGCAGAACGCGATCTACCTGACCGAAGGCAGCGGCAAGTCCGCGCCGAAGCGGCTGGCGGAATTGAAGGGTTATGTGCGCTCTCTGCAATGGACCGGCAACGGCAAGTCGCTCGGCTTCCTCTATGTGCCGGGCGCCACCCGACGCGCCAGCGCAGTGTTCGCGGCCAAGCCGCTGGTCGGCGAAGTCGGCGTGACGGGCGTGGAAGTCCAGCGCGTGGCCAGCCTCGACGTGGCCAACGGAGCGCTGCGCGAACTCACACCGGCCAGCATGTATGCCTACGAGTTCGACTGGTCGCCGGACGGTACCCGGATCGCCTACACCGCAGCTCCACCGCCCGGCGACAACAACTGGTGGATCGCCAAGCTCTATGTGCAGGATGCACAACCGGATGCCCCGGCCCGCGTACTGGTTGATCCCTCCAGCACCGCCAGCGGCTCCCTGCATGGCCTGCAGATCGCGCTGCCGAGCTGGTCGCCGGACGGAACGCGGATCGCCTTCATCGGCGGCCTGATGAGCGACCAGGGCGCCACCGGTGGCGACATCTACGCGGTACCGGCGGCCGGCGGCGCGCTGATCGACCTGACCCCCGACATCCATGTCACGCCGTCCTGGCTGCGCTGGACCGGCCCGCAGTCGATGCTGGTCAGCCAGGTCAGCAACGGCCAGAGCCAGCTCGCCGATTACGCGGTGTCCGCCACGGCGGCCCGACAGCAGGCGGTCCATTTCACCCTGCCCGCCAGCATCGGTGACGGCAGCGCGTCGATGGCGCTTTCGCTGTCCGCCGACTTCAGGCAGGTCGCCTTCCTGCAGAGTTCCTACGCCAGCGCGACCGAAGTCCATGCCGGTGCACTCGGCCACACGCCACCGCCGGCCGTGACTTCGTTCAACGCGGGCCTGAAGCCGTCCTGGGGCAAGGCCGAATCGGTGGAGTGGAACAACGAGGGCTTCCACGTGCAGGGCTGGCTGTTGTACCCGGCCAACTACAATCCGAAGAAAACCTGGCCGATGGTCGTGGTCGTGCATGGCGGCCCGTCGAGTGCGGTGATCCCTCGCTGGCCGGGTGTCGGCTATGGCGCGGCACCACTGTCCGCCCTGGGCTATTTCGTGTTCATGCCCAATCCACGCGGCAGCTTCGGACAGGGCGAGAAGTACGTGCAGGCGAACCGCAAGGACTTCGGCTACGGCGACCTGCGTGATGTGCTGACCGGCGTCGACGCGGTGGAGAAGACGCTACCGGTCGACGACAAGCGCCTCGGCCTCACCGGCTGGAGCTACGGCGGCTTCATGAGCATGTTCGCGCCGACCCAGACCCAGCGCTTCCGCGCCGTGGTGGCCGGTGCCGGCATCTCCAACTGGCAGAGTTACTACGGCGAGAACCTGATCGACCAGTGGATGCCGCCGTTCTTCGGCGCCACCGTCTACGACGACCCGGCGGTCTATGCGAAGAGTTCGGCGATCAACTTCATCAAGCAGGTGAAGACCCCGATGCTGATCGTGGTCGGCGATCGCGACGCCGAATGCCCGGCGCCGCAATCGTTCGAGATGTGGCACGCGCTGCGCGCGCAAGGCGTGCCGACCTCGCTGGTGGTGTATCCGAACGAAGGCCATCACTTCGTCGATCCGGCGCATCAGCGCGATGTGCTGCAGCGGGCATTGGAGTGGTTCGGCAAGTACCTGCCGGCCAGTGAATGACGAGCCGCGGCAATGCCGCGTCAAGGCCTGGCCTTGACGCGGTATTGCCGCAACAACCGTCAGGATCGTCCAACACCGGACTGGACCGGATGGGGATCCCAAGCATGAGTGACTACGGCAGCCTTTCCCGCTACGCGCAGATCGGCGCGTTTCTGCTGCGCTATCGCAAGGCCGGGCTGTTCGACGGGCTTGATCTTGATGTGCAGGAAAGCACCCTGGCGGACCAGGCCGACCAGGTTCCCGCAGGCCAGCCCGAACAGTTCGTCAACGATCTGGAAGCGCTCGGCCCCACCTTCATCAAGATCGGCCAGGCGCTGTCGACCCGCCCGGACATGGTGCCGCCGGCCTACATGAGTGCGCTGGAGCGCATGCAGGACAATGTGGTTCCCGTGCCGGTCGCGGCCGTGCGCGCGGTGATCGAGGAAGAACTGGACGCGCGCATCGCCACGTTGTTCAGCAGCTTCGATGACGAACCGCTGGCGGCCGGCTCGATGGCGCAGGTGCATGCCGCGACGCTGCGCGATGGCCGTGCGGTGGTGGTGAAGGTGCAGCGACCGCATATCGCGCAGACCCTGCGCGAGGACCTGGCGATCCTGGACAAGCTGGCCGGTGCGGCCGAGCGGATGACCGAGATGGGTCGTCGCTACGGCTTCGTCGACTGGGTCAGCGAGATGCGCCACAGCCTCGCCACCGAGATCGACTTCGAGCTGGAAGCGGACAACCTGCGACGCTTCGCGGCCAATCTGGAATGTTATCCGCGGCTGTACGTGCCGCAGCCGGTGGAGGGCTTCACCACCACCCGCGTGCTGACCATGGATCGCGTGCGCGGGGTCAAGGTGACCCACATACCAGCGGTGCGGCGGATCGAGCAGCCGATGGGTGCCGAAGCGGCCGAGCTGATGCGCGCCTATCTCGATCAGGTGTTCGTGCACGGTCTGGTGCATGCCGACCCGCACCCGGGCAACGTGCTGTTGATGGACGACCGGCGACTGGCACTGTTCGATCTGGGCATGGTCGCGCGGTTGACCCCGCGCACCCGACGCAACCTGCTCAAGCTGCTGCTGGGCGCGATCGGCGGCAACGCCGACCAGGTCGGCGAGATCAGCGAGGCGATGGGCACCCAGCTGGAGGATTTCCAGCATGGTACCTATCGGCGACAGCTCGACCAGCTGGTGTCCAGCTATGTGGGATTCCAGGGCGCCAAACGCGGCTTCTCCGAAGGACGGCTGGTGCTGGAACTGGCCCGCATTGGTGCGGCTTGCGGACTGCGACCACCGCCGGAGATGAGCATTCTGGGCAAGACCCTGCTCAACCTGGAAGCGGTCACCGATGCGCTGGACCCGAACCTCGACGTGCGTGCGCTGGTGGAGCAACACCTGCAGCAGGTCTTGCGTCAGCAAGCCATCAGCTCGATGTCACCGGCCAACCTGGCCAGCGAATGGCTGGACATGCAGGAGCTGGCGCGACACACGCCGCAGCACATGGCGGCGATCCTGCGCACGCTGGCGGAGAACCGGCTGCGCGTACGTATCGACGGGCTGGAAGAGTCGCGCATGATGGAAAGCATGCAAAAGATCGCCAATCGCGTCGCCAGCGGCATCATCATCGCGGCGCTGGTGGTGGGCGCGGCACTGGTCAAAGGCACGGCAGACAGCGGCCGCTGGTTCGGCCTGCCTTACCTCGCGGTGATTTTTCTGGGCGTGGCCGTGGTGCTCGGCGGCAGCCTGCTGCTCAGTGCACTGCGGCGCGATCGCAAGGTGGAGCGCGCGGCGGATCGGGAAACGGGCTGACGACAAATCGCAGGCGAAAAAATGGGGCCGTGCCGGCCCCACTTGGTTGATCACTCCGCTTGATTGATCACTCCGGCGGATCCTTGCGGCGGGTCTTGGTCACCGCACCGACGATACCCAGGCCGAGCAACACCACCACACCGCCCACGATCCACTGGTTCGGTACGTGGGCCAATACGGCGATATAGGCGAGACCGCCGATCACGACGATCATGCCGATCAGATAGATGGCGAATGAAGACATGGATGACTCCTGTGCAGGTCGACGCGCCAGACCGGCGCGTCGAGGTGTGCACACATTGCAGTCGATCAAGCCTCATCGGCGCGTGAAGAACTGGCGCCGATCAGTGCCGGCCACGCTTCAGCGGTAATAGCCACGCAACTGCTCGGCGAAGGCCGGCTCGGCGAAGTTCGGCCAATGATCCTTGTCGAAGCCGGGCGCATCCTTCAGGCGTTCCTTGCTGACGTTGAGGATCAGGCATTTGTTTTCACCATCGACTGCCAGCGATTCCCATGGCACGGCGAACAGCTTGTCGCCCATGCCCAGGATGCCGCCGTACGACAATACCGCATAGGCGACTTTGCCGGTGGAGGTGTCGATCATGATGTCTTTCAGGTCGCCCAGCGAGTCGCCCTGGGGATTCTTGATGGCATCGCCGGAAAGAGTGGAGGCAGAAAGGAAACGGGGTGCGGTAGTCATGGAATCTCCTTGGAGGAACGCACGGCGTGTATCAATGACCGTACTGTTGGGGTGCTGACAGCGTGCCGGCACCGCCGTGAATCTGCGGTACCCGCACCGGCCCGAAGACTCCACGCCCGGTTAACGGGGTGGGCGCGCGTCCCGCATTCGGTGGTAGTGGCCTGAACCGCACACCTGGCGCCGCGGTGATTTGCATGGCGATCGCCAGGCTTTCGCGGGCGCTCCCTGCCGTTGGTCATGCTTGACGCCGTTCATGTGTATTGCTGTACTGATACACATGGATGCATCATTGCTCAACATTCAACCTTCCGCCAGCGAGCCGATCTATCGGCAGATCGTCGAGCAACTGCGCCGACTGATTGCCGGTGGCCAGCTCACCCATGGCGAATTGTTGCCATCGGTGCGCGAGGTCGCCGGCTTCCATGCGATCAATCCGATGACCGTGTCGCGCGCCTACGGCATCGCCGAAAGCGAAGGTCTGGTCGAGCGCCTGCGCGGCAAGGGCATGGCGGTGATTGCCACGCGCAAGACCGCACAGAGCGAAAGCCATCGACTGGCCCTGCTCGAACCGCAACTGCAGGCGCTGGCGCGTCATGCGGACGAACTCGAATTGCCTGCCGCGCCGGTACTGCGGCGCCTGACCAAACTGCTGGGAGAATGAGATGAACGCGATGCTGCGCGAAACCGGATCTGCCGCCCCGCTCGCCGTGAGCGGTCTCGTCCACTGCTACGAGGGCGGCAATGTACTCACCGGGGTGGATCTGGTGCTGGAACCGGGCAGTGTGCTCGGCCTGATCGGCCGCAACGGCGCCGGCAAGTCGACCCTGATCCGCATCATGCTGGGTTTGCTCGAACCGATGGCCGGGATCGCGACAGTGTTCGGCAAACCGGCGCTGGCGCTCGGCGACGAGGCCAAGGCGCGCATCGCCTATGTGCCGCAGCAGCCCGAGGCGTTGGCCTGGCTTACCGCGCAACAGATGCTCGACTTCGTCGGCCGTTTCTACCCGCGTTGGGACAAGACCTTCGTCAGGAATACGCTGGAGCGCTGGCAGATCCAGCCGAACCGGCTGCTGGCAAAGCTGTCGCCCGGCGAACGGCAGCGTGTCGACCTGATCCGGGCACTGGCCTCGCAACCGGAACTGCTGGTACTGGATGAGCCTGCAGCGGCGCTCGACCCGGTCGCCCGTCGCGAACTGTTGCGCGAGGTGGCACTGCGCGCCGGCGAGTCCGGCACCACCGTGCTGTTTTCCACCCATATCGTGTCGGATCTGGAGCGCGTGGCTTCGGAAGTGGCGTTTTTGCATGAGGGCAAGTTGCTGATGCGCTGCAGTGTCGATGAAACCAAGGAGCGTTACGCGCGGCTGTGGCTGCCCGGGCGGCTGAGCGCGGCCGCTCCCGACCACAGCCTGAGCCGGCGTCGCCACGATGACGGCAGCCTCAGCCTGGTGGTCGAGCTCGACGAGCGCGGCTGCTGGCCGCAGGCCGCCAGCCTGGCCGGCGCCCGCGTCGACGCGCTGGGCCTGGAGGACCTGTTTGTGGAGGTGGCCGAATGAACCTCTCGCAGCTGTTTGCGATTCCCTGGTATTCGTCCCATCGCTCGCTGCGCTGGCTGGCGGTGGTGGTAATGACCACGTGTGCCGGTTCGGCCATCGGCCTCGGCCTGTTCGGCAGCCAGCCCGGTCACTTCGCTGGCGCGATCTTCATGTTCGGCGTGGGCCTGTTGTTCGTGTGGGCATTCTTCCTGTCGACCACCCTGTTGCTGGCGATCGATGCGTGGCAGCTGCGCATGCCGGCGATCCAGCGGCAGATCGTGGCGTCCCTGCTGCTGCATGCCGGGCTCGGCATCGCCGTGCCGACCCTCGTGCTGGGCATGCTGGGCGCGCCGGTGCCCAATGCCGCGATCGTGCTGACGCTGTGCACGTCGGTCGGGTTCGCGTTCGCGTTGATGCCGCGCTATTGCGCCATCTTCTTCGGGCTGACGCCCACTCTGGGCAATACACTGTGGCATCGCCTGCACCTGCCCGGCATCGACGACCCACGCTTCGTGCTGATCGCGCTGCCGCTGATCGCGCTGTCGTTGCTGTTGATCGTGACCTGCTGGCGCAGGCTGCTGCGCAACGGCTCCAGGCGCGCGCACGGCTGGAGTTCGCCGATGGTGCTGCAATATCGCAGCGGCGGCTGGGGCCAGTGGAGCGCCATCGGCGACCTGCGCCAGCTGCAGCAGCGACCGGACTGGCTGCAGCTGGCCGTCAGCCTCGACGGCGTGGGCCCGACGGCGCCGCGCAAGGCGTTGCGGGTAGCGCTGGGCGGTTGGTACCTGCCGCAAACCTGGCGCAGTTACGCCAGGCAACTGGGCCTGATGATCGCCTTCATCGCACTACCGTTTCTGGGCCTCGCGTGGCTGCTGCACTGGGGCGGACAGGACGCACAGGCCGCCGACGCGATGCGTGGCGTGTTGATCGGAAGCCTTGGCATGGTCGGCGGCGTTGCCGGTCCCACGATCTGCACGTTCAGCCTGATTTGGCTGAACAGACGCTGGCAGCAGGTCAATGCCGAACTGCCCCTGCTGGCACTCCTGCCGGGGCTGGGCGAGCCGGCGCAGGCGCGGCGTCAAGTGGTGCGCGCCGGACTCGGCCTGCCGCTGGTTCTGCACGCGCTGCTGGCGCTGCTCATCGGTGTCGCCATGTTGTGCTGGCATGGCCACGTCGCGATGCTGTCGTTCCTGCTGCTGGCCCAGTTGGGGGCAGCGACCGTCACCGTGGCGATGCTGCTCAATCTTTTCGGTGGCCGCCGGCTGTCCATCTGGGTGATCGGCGCGGTGCTGGTCACCAGTTTCGTCCTCTGCCTGTTGAGCCTGCTTCTGCCGGCGATGCGCTGGAGCCATCATCCGGTCGCGGGCCTCGAGCCGCTGCTGCTGCCCCTGATCGGCGCGTGGCTGCTGCTCGCCGCCGGCATGGTCTGGCTGGCCCGGCGCGGCTGGCGCGGAATGATGCAATTGCCGCATCCGTTTGTGCAGGTTTGAGGGACCGCCCTCATGCAGTCGATCACTTCCAGGCGGCTGCACGGCAAGTACGGGCTGTCGTGGCGAACCGCCGAGCGGATCATCCAGCAGCATTCGAGGCGTTCCGCCAACTCCGGATTGGCGTGGTTGGCTGATCGGCGGCCTGTACCTACTTGGCTGGTGCTGGCTTTTTCTTCGACGCGTGCCTGGCGTTTCCGATGGCTTCGCACGGACGTGTCGCGCTGCTCGAATTGCCCGCACTGGCGGCGCTTGCCGTCGCCCTGCCGGTGCTTCCGCGACGGCCGTCCGCTCGGAAAATCCTGGCCGCGGCGCGGGCCGCGCAGGCAACGTGACGGGATGAACCGGTGCGCCTGACCGTTCAGAACAATTCGCCCTGCGGCGAGGGTTTGCGCGGCGGCACGAAGCGTGAGGTATCCAGTTGCAGCTCGCGGGCACGGCCGAAACCGTGCTTGCGGCAGGCAATTTCGAAACGTCGGCGCAACAGGTCGGCGAACACGCCTTGCCCGCGCATGCGGGTGGCGAAGTTGCTGTCGTAGTCGCGGCCGCCGTTCATCTGCTGGACCAGGCTCATCACATGCTCGGCGCGCTGCGGCGCGTGCAGGGCCAGCCATTCGCGGAACAGGGCCTTCAGCTCGTGCGGCAGGCGCAAGGTGGTGTAACCGGCGCTGTCCGCGCCGGCATCGGCGGCCTGCGCCAGCACCGCTTCCATGTCCTTGTCGTTGAGCGCGGGAATGATCGGCGCCACCAGCACACCGACCGGCACGCCGGCCTCGGCCAGCGTGCGGATCGCCTTGATCCGTCGATGCGGCGCGCTGGCGCGCGGTTCCAGTTTCGCGGCCAGATGGTTGTCCATCGAGTTGATCGAGACGAACACCTGCACCAACTGCTCGCGCGCCATGGGAATCAGGATATCGAGATCACGCTCGACCAGCGCGTTCTTGGTCACGATGGTGCAGGGGTGATGGCATTCGGCCAGCAGCTCCAGCGCGGCGCGGGTCAGTCGCCAGCGCTTCTCGATCGGCTGATACGGGTCGGTATTGCTGCCGATGTTGATCGGGCTGATCACGTAGTTCGGCTTCGCCAGTTCCGCCCGCAACACTTCGGCGAAGTTGCCCTTGGCGCGGATCTTCGTTTCGAAGTCCAGGCCGGGCGAGAGATTGAGGTAGCTGTGCGACGGGCGCGCGAAACAGTAGATGCAGCCGTGTTCACAGCCGCGGTACGGGTTGATCGCCTGGTCGAACGCGATATCCGGCGAGTCGTTGCGGCTGATCACGCTGCGCGCGCGTTCTTCGGTGACACGGGTTTGCGGTCGCGGCGCGTCCTCGTCGAGCAGCGCGCTTTGCCAGCCGTCGTCTTCGGCCTGATGATGGCGGCTTTCAAAGCGACCTTCCGGATTCGACGCCGCACCGCGTCCCTTGTGGGGGCGAAGCGGAAGCGGTATGTCGCCAGTTTGAGACGGAGCGGGAACAGTCATCGACACAGTGTCGCGCGGCGGAATCTCAGTCCCGGCGACACCGCGGCGGAGCGTGATCCGGTGCAGCTCGGGCGGGAATCCACGGCGCTATGATTTGCCGGCGCGGTCGCCGTACGGCGACGCTCATCCACTTGCCGGAGCCTGACGATGCGCTGGTTGCTGCTGGTTTCCACGCTGTTCGCATGGGTGCTGTGTTTCACCCGCCACAGTCCCGGCGCATGGGGCTTCTGGATGCTGGTCGCGCTGATCGGCGTGTTCGCCACCACGCTGGCTTTCGTGCAGGCACGCATTGCCGGCAACGCACGCGACGAAAGCCTGTCGGAATACGACCTTCGACGCTTGCGCGAAGGCAAGCCGCCACTCAAACATGAGCGCACCGAGGGATAGCCCAGCTCCGCGGATCAGGGTGTCCGTTCGGCCACCATCGCCTCGCGCATCAGATACTTCTGCACCTTGCCGGTCACCGTCATCGGGAACGCGTCGACGAAGCGCACGTAGTGCGGCACCTTGTAATAGGCGAGATGATGCCGGCAATAGTCCTGGATCTCGGCCACGCTGGCCTGGCTGCCTTCGCGCAGCCGGATCCACGCGCACACCTGCTCGCCGAACTTCGCATCGGGCACGCCGAATACCTGCACATCCTGGATCTTCGGATGGCTGTAGAGGAATTCCTCGATCTCGCGCGGGTACACGTTCTCGCCGCCACGGATGATCATGTCCTTGAGCCGACCGACGATGCTGCAATAGCCGTCCGCGTCGATCATCGCCAAATCACCGGTATGCATCCAGCGTGCCTCGTCCACGACCTCGGCAGTGCGTGCCGGATCGTCCCAGTAGCCCAGCATCACCGAGTAGCCGCGCGTGCACAGTTCACCCGTCACGCCGCGTGGCACCACCTGACCGGCTTCATCGACCAGCTTCACCTCCAGATGCGGGTGGATGCGGCCGACGCTGTCCACGCGGCGCTCCAGCGGATCGTCGGGCACGGTCTGGAAGCTGACCGGGCTGGTTTCGGTCATGCCATAGGCGATGGTGACTTCGCTCATGTGCATCTCGCTGACCACCCGGCGCATCACCTCGGCCGGGCACGGCGAACCGGCCATGATGCCGGTGCGCAAGCTGCCCAGGTCGAACTCGGCGAAGCGCGGATGTTCCAGCTCGGCGATGAACATGGTCGGCACGCCATGCAGGCCCGTGCACTTTTCCTCGGACACGCACTGCAAGGTGGCCAGCGCGTCGAAACCCTCGCCGGGAATGACCATGCAGGCGCCGTGGGTGACGCAGGCGAGGTTGCCCAGCACCATGCCGAAGCAGTGATAGAACGGGACCGGGATGCACAGCCTGTCCTGCTCGGTAAGCCGCATCGCCTCGCCGATGAACCAGCCGTTGTTGATGATGTTGTGGTGGGTCAGGGTGGCACCCTTGGGTGCGCCGGTGGTGCCGGAGGTGAACTGGATGTTCACCGCGTCGTCGAAATTGAGCGTGGCCGCGAGCGCATGCAGGCGCTGCATGGCCGCTGCGTCGCCCAGCGTCGCCAGCTGCGACCAGCTGCGTGTTCCCGGCTCGGCCTGGTCGTCCAGCAAAACCACCTCGCGCAGCTTCGGCAACCGTGCCGCGTGCAACTGGCCCGGTTCGCTGGCGGCCAGCTCCGGCGCCAACTCGGCGAGGATCGCGAGGTAGTGCGAAGTCTTGAAGCGACGCGGCAACACCAGCGCGCGACAACCGACCTTGTTCAACGAATATTCCAGCTCGTGCGTGCGATAGGCCGGATTGATGTTGACCAGAATCAGTCCGGCCATGGGCGCGGCGAACTGCAGCACCACCCATTCGGCTCGATTCGGGGCCCAGATGCCGACGCGCTCGCCACGCTGCAGACCCAGCGCAAGCAGTCCGGCGGCGATCCGCTCGACCTCGGCATGGAATTGCCG
Source organism: Rhodanobacter sp. TND4EL1 (assembly GCF_054061035.1). Classification (NCBI taxonomy): domain Bacteria; kingdom Pseudomonadati; phylum Pseudomonadota; class Gammaproteobacteria; order Lysobacterales; family Rhodanobacteraceae; genus Rhodanobacter; species Rhodanobacter sp. TND4EL1. Next base: position 126,919 of record NZ_JBSSDT010000003.1, on the reverse strand, counting down.
GTAGCTCAACCGCACGTCCTGCGCGCGCACTACCAGGGCCGGACGCTGCGGGTATTTCGCCGCGATGCGATCAAGCAGGCCTCCGACGGTATCGCCCAACAGCGGTTTCGCACTGGCGCCGTGCACATAACTTGGTGTGGCTGTGGTCATCCACGAACTCCCGTCATCGCGTTCACCGGAGGGTCGTTCCAGCATACCCGCTGCCGGAGCCGTCACGATCGCTGCACATGGGAGCACCGACGCTTGCCCGGCGTGGCGCGCCATCGCGGGCCACCGGCGTCCCTTCCCGTTCGAACCAGGAGTTCATGATGACTGCGACCGCTTTGCTCATCTTTCTGTTGATAGGTGCCATCGCTGGCTGGCTGGCCGGCCTGATCGTGCGTGGCTTCGGCTTCGGCCTGCTCGGCAACATCGTGATCGGCATCATCGGCGCGTTTCTCGCCGGCTGGCTGTTGCCGGCGCTGGGCGTCGGTTTCAGTCTGGGCAACCCGATCGTCACCAGCATCGTCTACGCGATGATCGGTGCGATCGTGTTGCTGGTGATCATCGGCTTGATCAAGCGCGCCTGACGCCCACCACGCAAACAGGAAACGCAGCGGCTCGCGCCGCTGCGTTTTTTTGTGCCCTGCCGGCCTCACTCAGGCAGTGATGTCGACGTCCTTGGTTTCCCGCACGAACAGCAGGCCGATCACGAAGGTCATCAGCGCGATGATCACCGGGTACCACAGGCCTGCATAGATGTTGCCGGTCAGCGCCACGATGCCGAACGACACCGAAGGCAGGAAGCCGCCGAACCAGCCATTGCCGATGTGGTACGGCAGGCTCATCGAGGTGTAGCGGATCTTGGTCGGGAACATCTCCACCAGCCACGCCGCGATCGGGCCGTAGACCATCGTCACGTACAGCACCAGCAGGAACAGCAGGAACACCAGCATCGGGTAGTTGCTGCGTGCCGGGTCCGCCTTGGCCGGGTAGCCGGCCTGGTCCAGCGCCGCGCCCAGACTGGCCGCGAAGGCCTTGCCCTGGGCGGCGAAGTCGGCCTTGGCCAGCGTGCCGCCCTCGAACGAGGCAATGCTGGCGCTACCCACCGTCACCCTGGCCACCGACCCGGCGGGAGCGGCTTGGTTGTCGTACGGCACACCGCGTTTGGCCAGCGTGCTCTTGGCGATGTCGCAGGAGCTGGTGAAGGTCGAGGTGCCGGTCAGGTTGATCTGCAGATGGCAGTTGGCCGGATCGGCCAGCACCGTGACCGGCGCGCTGCTGCGGGCCGCCTCGATGCCCGGATTGCCGTAATGGGTGATGCCCTTGAAGATCGGGAAGTAGGTCACTGCCGCCAGCAGGCAGCCGGCCAGCACCACCGGCTTGCGGCCGATCTTGTCCGACAGCCAGCCGAAGAACACGAAGAACGGGGTACCGATCAGCAGCGCCGCGGCAATCAGCAATTGCGTGGTGGTGCCGTCGATCTTCAGGGTGCTGCCGAGGAAGTACATCGCGTAGAACTGGCCGCAGTACCACACCACGGCCTGGCCGGCGGTGGCACCGAACAAGGCCAGCAGCACCAGCTTCAGGTTGCCCCAGCGGGCGAACGATTCGGTCAGCGGCGCCTTGGAGGTCTTGCCCTCTTCCTTCATCTGCTGGAACACCGGCGACTCGGCCAGCTGCAGGCGGATGTAGACCGACACGGCCAGCAGCAGCGACGAGATCAGGAACGGGATGCGCCAGCCCCAGTCGTCGAACTTGTCGCCCAGCAGCCACTTGCAACCCAGGATCACCAGCAGCGACAGGAACAGGCCGAAGGTGGCGGTGATCTGGATGAAGCTGGTGTACAGGCCGCGCTTGCCCGGCGGTGCGTGTTCAGCCACATAGGTGGCCGCGCCGCCGTACTCGCCGCCCAGTGCCAGGCCCTGCAGCATGCGCAGCAGGATCAGGATCACCGGGGCCGCCACGCCGATCGAGCCATAGCTGGGCAACAGGCCGACGAAGAAGGTCGACAGACCCATGATCACGATGGTGATCAGAAACGTGTACTTGCGCCCGACCAGGTCGCCGACCCGGCCGAACACCAGTGCACCGAACGGACGCACCGCGAAGCCGGCGGCGAATGCGAGCAGGGCGAATACCAGCTGGCTCGCTTCGTTCAGGCCGGAGAAGAACTGGTGGCCGATGATGACCGCCAGCGAGCCGTAAAGATAGAAGTCGTACCACTCGAATACGGTGCCCAGGCTGGACGCCAGGATGACGCGCTTGTGGCTGACATCGAGCGCGGGGCGCCCGTCGATCGCGGTGGTGGCCATGGATCTTTCCCCTCTCAGGATAGTGAGATGCCGCTCTCCGCCAGGGTGGAAGAGAAGTCGACCGATGCGGTCCCCCGGCAAGCCCCGGACCGCATCCCGTCATCCCCCCGCAAGGCGGGAGGGTGGCTGGCGACGCGCGGCGTCGCCAGTGAAACTAGAAGCGGTAGAGCGCGTTCAGGCTGACCTGGTTGCCGGTGGTGGTCTTGCGATTGACCCCGTTGCTGGTCGAATCGAGCTTGTCGTGCAACCACTCCATGCCCAGCTCATAGGACCCGGCGGCGTACTGCAGGCTGAGCGCGGTCTGGCGATTGCGCAGCAGGCCGGTGGCACCGTTGCCCAGCCAGTCGACCACGTCGTTCCTGTCCGGCTTGTTGTAGGCGTAGAACGCGTACAGGCTCCAGTTCGGCGTGAAGCTGTAGCCCGCCTGCGCGTAGCCACCGGTCTCCTGGATGTCGCCGAATTGCGACATCGCGCCGAAGATCTGGCCCAGGCCCTTGCCGGTGTACGCCGCGCCCTTGAAGGTCCACGGACCGGGCTTCCACTGGGCACCGACCTCGTAGCCCGTGCTGGTGATCTCGGACTTCACCGGCGTCGGCGCGGTGCCGCCCACGCCGCGCAGGTCGACCTTGCTGTAATGCGCCGCGAAGTACGCCAGCCAGTTCTTGTCCTGCACATGCAGGCGCGCTTCGACCTGCGGACGGAAGCCGGCGCTGCCTGCGGTCTGGTAATTGATATTGTTGCCCGGGCCGCTCCAGTTGCCCTCGAACACGCCCACGTCCAGTCGCCATTGCGCACCGGTGCTGCCGTGGTTGAGGTCCTGCATCACCACCAGGCCCGGGAAGCGCCAGCCGATCACGCCCGAACCGTAGCCCAGCGGAAACGCGATATGCGCCAGCGAGGTGGCCGAGTTGTCGATCGGGAACATCAGATCCCATTGCTGGCCGATGCGGATCGTGGTGCCGCTCTCCGGATTGGTCAGGTCCATGTAGGCCTGGCGCAGGCGGGGTGTCGGCTGCTGCTGGCTGTAGGCACCGGTACCGTTGAAGCCGCCGAAGAAGTCCATCTCGATGCGGCCACCGCCGCTCCAGTTGCCGGCAAACTGGGCGCCCTTGAAGTCCAGCCAGAAACGCGTGTTGCGCACGTCGACGCCGCTGAGCGAGCCTTTCGAGCCGGGCGTCGGATACAGCGAGTTCTGGCCATTGCCGTAGCTGAAGCTCTTGTCCTGGCTGAAGGCGCTGGCACTGATGAAACCATGCAGCGCCACCGAGACACCCGGCGCGCTGCTGAATACGGGAGTCGCCGGAGCAGGCGCCGCCGCGACCTGTTGCACGGGTGCGGGCGCAGGTGGCGCCGCTTTCTGCGCCTGTACCATCGCCTTGAGTTCGTTCAATTGCTGCTCGAGCTGGGCCACCCGTTGTTCGAGCTGCTGTTCGCGCGTGTCGCTCTGCGCGTGGCCGGCGAGCGGAAGCATCAAGGCGCATGCCATGCTCAGGGCAAGCGCGGTACGGCGATCGGTGTGTCGCGTGGTCATGCGTGCGTCTCCCCAGGGTCAATGACGGGCCGAGCATGGCCATGCTGCAGCGCGCGCGACTATTCGCCTTTGGTCGAAGTTCGACCAAAGTCGAGCCGGTTCACCGCCGCTGACCGCGGGTTGATCGGGCTACACTCGAAGTTCGTGCTGCGCCGGGCACTGCTGCCCGGCGAGAATCCGTCACCGTCGGTGACGCCGCCCGCAGGAGGCTCCCATGTCCAAGCTCTATCCGGTTGATCCCTCGTTCGCCGCCGCGGCGCGCCTGCGTCACGACGACTACACCCGGCTGTACGCCGAGTCGGTCAACGATCCGGAAGGGTTCTGGGCGCGGATCGGACAACGGCTGGACTGGATCAAGCCGCCGACGAAGATCAAGAACGTCTCGTTCGATCCGAAGGATCTGCACATCCGCTGGTACGAGGACGGCGAGCTCAACGTCAGCGCGAATTGCCTCGACCGCCAACTGGAAACGCGCGGCGACAAGGTGGCGATCATCTTCGAAGGCGATGACCCGAAGGACTCGCGCAAGATCACCTACCGCGAGCTGCACGCGGAGGTCTGCAAGTTCGCCAACACGTTGAAGAACCTCGGCGTGGTCAAGGGCGACCGCGTGGCGATCTACCTGCCGATGATTCCCGAGGCCGCGGTGGCGATGCTGGCCTGCGCCCGGCTGGGCGCGATCCACTCGGTGGTGTTCGGCGGCTTCTCGCCTGATTCGCTGGCCGGTCGCATCGCCGATTCCACCGCCAAGGTGGTGATCACCGCCGATGAAGGCCTGCGCGCGGGCAAGCGCATTCCGCTGAAGGTCAACGTGGATGCCGCGCTGGAACGCCCGGGCACGAACAGCGTGGAAACCGTGATCGTGGTGCGCCACACCGGCGGCGCCGTGGAGATGCAGTCACCGCGCGACCGCTACTACCACACGCTGATGGAAGGCCAGTCCGCCGATTGCCCGCCCACCCCGGTCGAGGCCGAACACCCGCTGTTCGTGCTGTACACCTCCGGCTCCACCGGCAAGCCCAAGGGCGTGGTGCACAGCACCGGCGGCTATCTGGTGTTCACCAGCTATACGCACGAAGAGGTCTTCGACCTGCGCGAGGACGACATCTACTGGTGCACCGCCGACGTCGGCTGGGTCACCGGCCACAGCTACGTGGTCTACGGCCCGCTGGCCAACGGTGCCACCACGGTGATGTTCGAAGGGGTGCCGAACTACCCCGACTACAGCCGCTTCTGGCAGGTGATCGACAAGCACAAGGTGACCCTGTTCTATACCGCGCCGACCGCGATCCGCGCATTGATGCGCGAGGGCGAGGCGCCGGTGAAGAAGACCTCGCGCGCCAGCCTGCGCCTGCTCGGCTCGGTCGGCGAGCCGATCAATCCGGAAGCATGGGAGTGGTATCACCGCGTGGTGGGCGACGAGCGCTGCCCGATCGTCGACACCTGGTGGCAGACCGAGACCGGCGGCATCCTGATCTCGCCGCTGCCCGGCGCGATCGCCACCAAGCCCGGTTCCGCCACGCTGCCATTCTTCGGCATCAAGCCCGCGATCGTCGATGCCGACGGCACCGTGAAGGAAGGCGTGGCCGAGGGCAACCTGCTGATCACCGATTCCTGGCCGGGCCAGGTGCGCACGATCTATGGCGATCACCAGCGTTTCATCGACACCTATTTCAGCGCCTACCCCGGCAATTACTTCACCGGCGACGGCGCCCGCCGCGACGAGGACGGCTATTACTGGATCACCGGCCGGGTCGATGACGTGATCAACGTGTCCGGCCACCGCCTTGGCACCGCCGAGGTGGAAAGCGCGCTGGTGGCCCATCCCAAGGTGGCCGAAGCGGCCGTGGTCGGCTGCCCCCACGAGATCAAGGGCCAGGGCATCTACGCCTACGTCACCCTGGTCGCCGGCGAGACCGGCAGCGACGAGCTGCGCAAGGAACTGATCGCCTGGGTGCGCAAGGAGATCGGCCCGATCGCCACCCCGGACTACCTGCAGTGGGCGCCCGGCCTGCCCAAGACCCGCTCCGGCAAGATCATGCGCCGCATCCTGCGCAAGATCGGCGAAAACCTGCCCGACCAGCTTGGCGACATCACCACCCTGGCCGACCCCGGCGTGGTGAAGAACCTGGTCGATGAGCGGTTGATCAAATAGGCAGCCGGTAGGAGCGCACCCTGTGCGCGATGCTCTTCCACACATCGGAGCAAAAGCATCGCGCACAGGGTGCGCTCCTACATCTTTCTCACGGATCCCATGACCGACATCCTGATCGCCGACGACCACCCGCTGTTCCGCGACGCGTTGCAGCGTGCCGTGCTGACGGCGGTGCCGCAGGCGCGCGTGCACAGCGCCGACAGCGTGCATGCGCTGCTGGGCCTGATCGAACAATTCCCCGACGCCGAACTCCTGCTGCTGGATCTGCACATGCCCGGTGCCCGCGGCTATTCGGCGCTGGTGCATATCCGCGGGCAATACCCGGGGCTGCCCACCATGGTGGTGTCCGGCCACGAGGAAGCCCAGGTGGCCCGCCGCGCGCTGGCCCACGGCGCCTCGGCCTACGTGCCCAAATCCACCGCGGGCGCCGATATCGTGACGGCGATCCGCGCCGTGCTCGATGGCGACGTCTGGCTGCCGCATGCCCTGCTCGGCGGCTCGGACGAACTCAAGCCCGACGAGGCCGCCGCTGCGGCCCAGATCGCCACACTGACGCCGCAGCAGTTCCGGGTGATGACGATGATCGCCGAGGGTCTGCTGAACAAGCAGATCGCCTGGGAGCTCGGCGTTTCCGAGGCCACCGTCAAGGCGCACATGACCGCGATCATGCGCAAGCTCGGCGTGAGCAACCGCACCCAGGTGGCGCTTGCGGCCAGCCAGCTGGCGGTGGACCAGGAAGCCATGCCGGTGATGCCGCCCGAAGACGACTGAGTCGTTTCCGGCCATCCCGCGTCGTCACGTTTTCCGCAAGAACATGCCGTCAGGCGCTTGCACAGGCCCGTGAAACGCCATGGTAATTGGCCGTCCATCCCTATAGACGTCCAATCGCGATAAAGCCCTTGCGCTTTTGTTGCATCGCACTATAGTCGAAAGGCAGCCATTCCCGTGGAGGGGAGTCAATGGATCAGCCGCAGGCCCAGGGTCTTTATGATCCGCGCAACGAACATGACGCCTGTGGCGTGGGCTTTGTCGCCCATATCAAGGGTCGGAAAAGCCACGCGATCATTGAGCAGGGTCTGCTGATTCTGCGCAACCTCGATCATCGTGGCGCGGTCGGCGCCGATGCGCTGATGGGCGATGGCGCCGGCATCCTGATTCAGCTTCCCGACCAGTTCTATCGTGAGGAGATGGCAGCGCAAGATGTGGTGCTGCCACCACCGGGCGAATACGGCGTCGGCATGATCTTCCTGCCGCGCGAACAGGCCTCCCGGCTGGCCTGCGAACAGGAACTTGAACGCGCCGTGCTGGCCGAGGGCCAACTGGTGCTGGGCTGGCGTGATGTAGGGATCGACGCGACCATGCCGATGTCGCCCACCGTGCGCGGGCGCGAGCCGGTGATCCGCCAGATCTTCATCGGTCGCGGCCCGGACGTGATGGTGCCCGACGCGCTGGAGCGCAAGCTGTACGTGATCCGCAAGACCTCCAGCCATGCGATCCGCGCGCTCGGCCTGAAGTACGGCAAGGAATATTTCGTGCCGTCGATGTCGACGCGCACCGTGGTCTACAAGGGTCTGCTGCTGGCCGACCAGGTCGGTCAGTACTACCTCGACCTGGCTGATCCACGCACCGTGTCGGCGCTGGCGATGGTGCACCAGCGCTTTTCCACCAACACCTTCCCGGCGTGGGAGCTGGCCCATCCGTATCGGATGATCGCGCACAACGGCGAGATCAACACGGTCAAGGGCAACGTCAACTGGATCAATGCGCGCACCGGCGCGATCTCCTCGCCGGTGCTCGGCGATGACTTGGCCAAGCTGTGGCCGCTGATCTACCCCGGCCAGTCCGACACCGCCTCGTTCGACAACTGCCTCGAACTGCTGACGATGGCCGGCTATCCGCTGTCGCACGCGATGATGATGATGATCCCCGAGGCGTGGGAACGGCACACCCTGATGGACGACAACCATCGCGCGTTCTACGAATACCACGCCGCGATGATGGAGCCATGGGACGGACCGGCCGCGATCACCTTCACCGACGGCCGCCAGGTCGGCGCCACGCTCGACCGCAACGGCCTGCGCCCGGCGCGCTACATCATCACCGACGACGATCTGGTGATCCTGGCCTCCGAGGCCGGCGTGCTGCCGGTGGCCGAATCGCGCATCGTCAAGAAGTGGCGGTTGCAGCCGGGCAAGATGCTGCTGATCGACATGGAAGCCGGCCGGATCATCGACGACCAGGAGCTGAAGGACCAGCTGGCCAACGCCAAGCCGTACAAGCAGTGGATCGAACACATCCGGATCAAGCTGGACGCATTGCCCGAACCGCGTGCCGAAGCACGCCTGGGCGATGACCTGCTCGATCGCCAACAGGCGTTCGGCTACACCCAGGAAGACCTGAAGTTCCAGCTGCTGCCGATGGCGCTGGAAGGCCAGGAGGCGATCGGCGCGATGGGCAACGACTCGCCCCTGGCGGTGCTGTCCGATCGCGACAAGTCGCTGTACAACTATTTTCGCCAGCTGTTCGCCCAGGTCACCAACCCGTCGATCGATCCGATTCGCGAGCAGCTGGTGATGTCGCTGGTGTCCTTCATCGGACCCAAGCCGAACCTGCTGGACATCAACAACATCAACCCGCCGCTGCGACTGGAAGTGTCGCAGCCGATCCTGGATTTCGCCGAGATGGCGAAGATCCGCAAGATCGGCCGCTACTCCAAGGGCAAGTTCCGCAGCTTCGAACTGGACATCACCTATCCCGCGACGTGGGGCAAGCAGGGCATCGAGGCGCGGCTGGCGTCACTGTGTGCCCAGGCCGTCGACGAGATCCGCCAGGGCCACAACATCCTGGTGGTCTCCGATCGCCGCGCCGATCGCGAGCGGGTCGCCATTCCGGCCCTGCTGGCCACCTCGGCCGTGCATCAGCACCTGGTCAGCCGCGGTCTGCGCACCAGCACCGGACTGGTGGTGGAGACCGGCTCGGCGCGCGAAGTGCACCACTTCGCCCTGCTTGCCGGCTACGGCGCCGAGGCGATCCATCCCTACCTGGCGATGGAAGTGCTGGCGCAGCAATTCGCCGCCAGCCCGGGCGGGATCACGCCGGCCAAGTCGATCCACCATTACATCAAGGCGATCGACAAGGGCCTGCAGAAGGTGATGTCCAAGATGGGCATCTCTACCTACATGTCCTATACCGGCGCGCAGATCTTCGAGGCGGTCGGCCTCAGCCGCGAATTGATCGACAGCTATTTCAACGGCACCACTTCGAACATCGAGGGCATCGGCCTGTTCGAGGTGGCCGAGGAAGCGCTGCGCCAGCACGCGGCAGCCTATGGCGATGACCCGGTGCTGGCCGACGCGCTCGATGTCGGCGGCGACTATGCCTGGCGCACGCGCGGCGACGAGCACATGTGGACGCCGGATTCGATCGCCAAGCTGCAGCACGCCACCCGTTCCAACAATCCGGGCACCTACAAGGAATACGCGCAGCTCATCAACGACCAGACCCGGCGCCACATGACGCTGCGCGGCCTGTTCGAATTCCGCCTCGACGCAGCGGCGGCCATTCCGATCGAGGAAGTGGAACCGGCGAAGGAAATCGTCAAGCGCTTCGCCACCGGCGCGATGTCGCTGGGCTCGATTTCCACCGAAGCGCACGCCACATTGGCGGTGGCGATGAACCGGATCGGCGGCAAATCCAATACCGGCGAAGGCGGCGAGGACGAGGCGCGCTATCGCAACGAGATGCGCGGCATCGCGATCAAGCCCGGCGACACCCTGGCCAGCGTCATCGGTGAGCAGAACATCGAAAGTGACATTCCGCTGGAAGCCGGCGACTCGCTGCGCTCACGCATCAAGCAGGTTGCCTCCGGCCGCTTCGGCGTCACTGCCGCGTATCTGGTCTCCGCCGACCAGATCCAGATCAAGGTGTCGCAGGGTGCCAAGCCGGGCGAGGGCGGCCAGCTGCCCGGTCACAAGGTGTCCGAGTACATCGCGCGGCTTCGCTTCTCGGTGCCCGGCGTCGGGCTGATCTCGCCGCCGCCGCATCACGACATTTATTCCATCGAGGATCTGGCCCAGCTGATCCACGACCTGAAGAACTGCAACCCGCTGGCATCGATCTCGGTGAAGCTGGTCTCCGAGGTGGGCGTGGGCACGGTGGCCGCCGGTGTGGCCAAGTCCAAGGCCGACCATGTGGTGATCGCCGGCCACGATGGCGGCACCGGTGCCTCGCCGTGGTCGTCGATCAAGCACGCCGGCACGCCGTGGGAACTGGGCCTGGCCGAAACGCAACAAACACTGGTGCTGAATCACCTGCGCGGTCGCATCCGCGTGCAGGCGGACGGCCAGATGAAAACCGGTCGCGACGTGGTGATTGGCGCCCTGCTCGGCGCCGACGAGTTCGGCTTCGCCACCGCCCCGCTGGTGGTGGAGGGCTGCATCATGATGCGCAAATGCCACCTCAACACCTGCCCGGTCGGCGTGGCCACGCAGGATCCGGTGCTGCGCCGAAAATTCGCCGGCAAGCCCGAGCACGTCGTCAACTTCTTCTTCTTCGTCGCCGAGGAGGCGCGCCAGATCATGGCGCAGCTGGGCATTCGCAAGTTCGACGATCTGGTCGGTCGCGCCGATCTGCTCGACGTGCGCCAGGGCATCGCGCACTGGAAGGCGCGTGGGCTGGATTTCTCGCGCGTGTTCCATCGCCCCGAGGTGCCCGCCGAGGTCGCCCGGCGCCACGTGGCCACGCAGGACCACGGGTTGGAGAAGGGCGGCAAGGCGCTGGATCACGTGCTGATCGAGAAGTCCCGTGCGGCGCTGGAACAGGGCGAGAAGACCAGCTTCATGCTGACCGTGCGCAACGTGAACCGCACGGTGGGCACCATGCTGTCGGGCGAAGTGGCGCGCCGTTACGGTCACGCCGGCCTGCCCGACGACACCATCCACGTGCAGCTGAGCGGCGTCGCCGGACAGAGCTTCGGTGCCTTCCTGGCGCGCGGCATCACCCTGGACCTGGTCGGCGAAGGCAACGATTACGTCGGCAAGGGCTTGTCCGGAGGCCGCATCATCGTGCGCTCGCCGAACGACTTCCACGGCTTCGGACCGGAACACATCATCGCCGGCAACACCGTGCTGTACGGCGCCACCGAAGGCGAGGCACATTTCAATGGCGTCGCCGGCGAACGCTTCGCCGTGCGCAACTCCGGCGCCAGCGCGGTGGTCGAGGGGGTCGGCGATCACGGCTGCGAATACATGACCGGCGGCACCGTGGTGGTGCTCGGCGACACCGGACGCAACTTCGCTGCCGGCATGTCCGGCGGCGTGGCCTACGTGTACGACCCGCACGGCACGTTCGAACGCAAGTGCAACCTGGCGATGGTGGCGCTGGAACCGGTGCTGTCGGCGGTGGAGCAGGAGGTTCGCGTGCCGCCACATCAATGGCATGCCAGCGTGCGCGGTGGCCCTCGCGTGACCGACGAAGCGATCCTGCGGCAGTTGATCGAGGCGCACTTCCGCTACACCGGCAGCTTCCGCGCCAAGGACATTCTGCATGACTGGCAGAGCGCGCGCGGCCGCTTCGTGAAAGTGATGCCGCACGAATACCGCCGCGCGCTGGACGAGTCGAGCCACGCGCCCGCCACCGCATCCACCGCGAAAGCCACGGCCTGACGCCAGGAGACTCCACCGATGGGCAAGATCACCGGCTTTCTCGAGTATCCGCGGCTGAGCGAAACCAGCGAAGCGCCCGCGCAGCGCAAGCAGCACTGGCGCGAGTTCACCCGTCATCTCGCCGACGACAGCGCGGTGACCCAGGCGGCGCGCTGCATGGATTGCGGCATCCCGTTCTGCCACAACGGCTGCCCGGTCAACAACATCATCCCGGACTTCAACGAGCTGGTGTATCGACAGGACTGGAAGCGCGCACTCGAGGTATTGCACTCGACCAACAACTTTCCGGAATTCACCGGACGCATCTGCCCGGCGCCTTGCGAGGCGGCCTGCACGCTGAACATCAATGGCGACGCGGTAGGCATCAAGTCGATCGAGCACAAGATCATCGACAAGGGCTGGGAGGAAGGCTGGGTGACGGCGCAGCCGGCTGAGCGGCCGACCGGCAAATCCGTCGCGATCGTCGGCTCCGGCCCGGCCGGACTGTCCGCCGCGCAGCAGCTGGCACGCGCCGGTCACGCGGTCACGGTGTTCGAGAAGAACGACCGCATCGGCGGCCTGCTGCGCTATGGCATCCCGGACTTCAAGCTGGACAAGGCGCTGATCGACCGGCGCGTCGAGCAACTGCGCGGCGAGGGCGTGCAGTTTCGCGCCGGCGTCTTTGTCGGCGACGCCAATGCGGGATCGGTCGGAGCCGTCCAGACCATCACGCCCGAGCAACTGCAGCAGGACTACGACGCGGTAGTGATCGCCGGTGGCGCCGAAGCACCACGCGATCTGCCGGTACCGGGCCGCGAACTCAACGGCGTGCATTTCGCGATGGACTTCCTGCCGCTGCAGAACAAGGTGGTCGCGGGCGACCGCCTGGACCGGCAGATCCTGGCCACCGCGAAGAACGTGGTGGTGATCGGTGGCGGCGACACCGGTTCGGATTGCGTGGGTACCTCGAACCGCCATGGTGCCGCGTCGGTGACGCAGTTCGAGTTGCTGCCGCAACCGCCGGCGCAGGAGAACAGGCCGCTGGTGTGGCCGTACTGGCCGCTGCGCCTGCGCACTTCCAGCTCGCACGAGGAAGGCTGTCAGCGCGACTGGGCGGTCGCCACCAAATGTTTCAATGACGACGGCGAGGGCAACGTGCGCAGCCTCACCGCCGTGCGCGTGGCCTGGCAGGACGGCCGCATGGCCGAAGTCCCCGGCAGCGAATTCGAGATACTCGCCGGACTGGTGCTGCTGGCGATGGGCTTCGTGTCGCCGCTGCAGCACGTGCTGGACGCGTTCGGCGTGGCGAAGGATGCACGCGGCAATGCCCGCGCCGGCACCGACGGCGAAGGTTGCTACCGCACCAGCGTTGACAAGGTGTTCGCCGCCGGCGACATGCGGCGGGGCCAATCGCTGGTGGTCTGGGCGATTCGCGAAGGACGCCAGTGCGCCCGTGCGGTGGACGAATACCTGATGGGCAGTTCCAGCCTGCCGCGCTGAGCCGCCTAGCTGCGAGGGGCATCCTGGTTGCGCAGCGGCGCGGCCAGCAGCGCCCGAAGCGCGGCCGGCTTCACCGGCTTGTGCAGCAGCGGATAGCCCAATGCCCGCGCACGTTGCTTCAATTCGCTGCTGCCATCGGCGGTGATGATCGCCGCCGGCGGCAACCTGCCGACCGAGTCGCGCAATTGCTGCAGCGCCTGCAAGCCGTCGACGTCGTCGGCCAGATGATAGTCGGCCAGGATCAGGTCGATCGCGCCACCGGCCAGTTCGATACGTGCCTGGGCCACGTCGACCGCCGTGCGGCAGTCGATGCCCCAGCGGCTGAGCAGCGCACGCATGCCGTCAAGGATCGACTCGTCGTTGTCCAGACACAATACGGTGAGCGGCAGTTGCGTCGTCGGCCCGCTGCGCGCCACGCGCGGCCGACGCACCGGTACTGTCTCGTTGCGCGGTACCGTCACCGCGAAACAGCTGCCGTGCTGCACGCGGGAACTCAGGTCGAGTCGATGACCGAGAATGCCGGCCAGCCGGTCGCAGATCGACAGACCCAGACCCAGACCTTTCTCGCCCCACGGGGATGGCTGCTCCAGTCGCTGGAACTCGTCGAAGATGCGGCCGCGCTGCTCGGCCGCGATGCCCGGGCCCGAATCCCACACTTCGATGCGCACTTCGGTGCCCAAGCGTCGCGCACCCAGCAGCACGCCGCCGTGGCGCGTGTAGCGCAATGCGTTGGAGAGGAAATTCTGCAGGATCCGCCGCAACAGTTGCGGGTCGCTGCGCACGGCAAGCCGGGTCGGCACCACCCGCAGGCGCAGTCCGCGCTGTTCGGCGACCACCGCGAACTGGGCCTTCAGCGAATCGAACAGGTCGGCCAGCGCGAAACCCGACACTTCGGGGTGATACCCGCCAGTGTCCAGGCGCGAGGTGTCCAGCAGGGTATCGAGCAGATCTTCCGCCGCGCGGAACGAGGCGTCGATGCGTTCGGCCAGTTGGCCGGCTTCCGCATCCAGCCCGGGATGCTGGCGCAATGCCGAGGTGAACAGACGTGCCGCATTCAGCGGCTGCAACAGGTCATGGCTGGCGGCGGCGAGGAAACGCGTCTTGGAGATATTCGCCGCCTCGGCGGCACGGCGCGCCTGGGCGGTGGCCACCAGCGCTTCGGACAACTCGGCCGTGCGCTGTTCCACGCGCAGCTCCAGCGTCTCGTTCGCCTCCATCAGCGCCTGCTCGGCATGCTTGTAGGCGGTGACGTCGGTATACGTGGTGACGTAACCACCGCCAGGCAGCGCGCGGCCGCGCATTTCGATCACCGTGCCATCCGGCCGGATGCGCTGGAACAGATGCGAGGAACCGGCGCGCATGTAGTCGATGCGCTTGGCGACGTGGCCGTCCACCTCGCCCGGACCGCACTCGCCCAGCTCGGCGTTCCAGCGGATCAGTTCGGCCACCGGCACACCGACGTGGACCATCCCGTCGGGATAGTCGAACAACTCCAGGTAACGCCGATTCCACGCGACCAGCCGCATGTTCGCATCGACCACGCTGATGCCCTGCGAAACGTTTTCGAGCGTGGTGGACAACAGTTCCCGATTGAAGCGCAGCTCCTGCGAGGCCTCGTCCAGCAAGGCCATCGATTCGGCCACGTCGAGGCCACTGCCCGACAGCGCGCTGATCAGGATGCGCCGCGCATTCGCCGCACCGACGGCCGAGGCGAGCAGGCGCTCGGTGTACTGGATGAGCGCGCGGTCCGCCGCGGCATGCGGCAGCAAGGGCTTGCCATGCCGCAGGCCGTACTCGTCAAAGGCACGCGCACTGCTGCGCTCGCCGACGATGCGCTCGGCGATGGTGCGCAAGTCGGCAACCACGACGCGGCCGCGCCAGTCACCGGAGCCGCCGCGGCTCGCCGGATCGGCGTCCATGAACATCGCCGCGTGCAACCGTTCTTCCAGGCTGGGCCGGAAGCGCAACGAGACGAATACCAGGCAACCCACGTTGACCAGCAGCGACCAGAACGTGCCATGCATCACCGGTTCCCAACCGCTGAGATGAAACAACGCCTGCGGCCGCAGCCAGTCCCAGCCAAACGGGCCGTGCTGCAGCCACTGGTCGGAACGAATCAGCGCCGGCAGCAACAGCGTGTAGAACCACACCGCAAAGCCGCCCGCCAGCCCCGTCACCACGCCGCGCCGACTGGCGCCGCGCCAGTACATCGCGGCGATCAGCGCGGGCGCGAACTGCGCCACCGCGGCAAACGCCAGCAAACCGGTGGCGGCCAGATTCTCGGCGTTCGCGGCCACCCTATAGTAGGCGTAGGCCATCGCCGCCAGCAGGATGATCGCGACCCGGCGCACCGCCAGCACCAGCTGCGACAAGTCGCTGCGATGCTCCAGCCGAAGCCGCCGGATGCGCAGCAATGCCGGCATCACCAGGTCATTGCTGATCATGGTCGACAACGCCACCGCCGCCACGATGACCATGCCGGTCGCCGCCGAGAATCCACCGACGAACGCCAGCAGCGCCATGCCCCGATCGCCATGAGCCATCGGCAGCGTCAGCACCCACGCATCGGCGGAGCCATCGCGCACCAGCGGCATGTGACGGCCAGCCGCCACGATCGGCAACACCGCGACGCTGATGACAACCAGATACAACGGCACCATCCAGCGGGCCCGTGCGAGGTCACCGGCGTCCTCGCATTCCACCATGCCGATCTGGAACTGGCGGGGCAGGCAGAACATCGCACAGAAGGCCAGCATGGTCTGCGCCAGGAAACCCGGCGAGAACCCGTTGTCCAACTGTTCCAGCGGAGGTTGCAAACTGGAAAGCAGGCCCGGACCCTTCCACAATGCATAGCCGGCCAGCGCCATGAAGGCGAACAGCTTGATCAGCGACTCCAGCGCGATCGCCAGCATCAGGCCGTGATGGTGCTCGGTGGCGTCGAT
Source organism: Rhodanobacter sp. TND4EL1 (assembly GCF_054061035.1). Classification (NCBI taxonomy): domain Bacteria; kingdom Pseudomonadati; phylum Pseudomonadota; class Gammaproteobacteria; order Lysobacterales; family Rhodanobacteraceae; genus Rhodanobacter; species Rhodanobacter sp. TND4EL1. The sequence goes on along the minus strand of NZ_JBSSDT010000003.1, from coordinate 110,855 downwards.
GCTGCGCGTGCCGAACAGGATCGCGAACAGGGCCAGCAACGCGGCGCACCACATCGCGCTGTCGATGCCGCCGGCCTTGACCGCGCCAAACGCGGCACCGCCGAGCACGCCATACGACATCGCCACGGCCTTGAACTGCAGGGCGATGTACGGCACCACTGCAATCACGGCAATCACCGCAACCAGCGCGGCCAGACCGTGCGACTTGCCGAAGCGCGCGCCAATGAAGTCGGCAATCGAGGTGATGTTGCGCTGTCGGACGATCTGGACCAGTCGGCGCAGCAGTCCGAAGCCGAAGACAAAGAGCAGAATCGGGCCCAGATAGATCGGCAGATAGGCCAGACCGTCTCTGGCCGCCGTGCCGACGGCGCCGTAAAACGTCCACGACGAGCAATACACGGCCAGCGCCAGGCTGTACACGATCGGCCGCAGCCGCGGCTGCCGCGGATACAGCGGCCGGCGGTCGCCCATGTAGGCCACCACGAACAGCAGGCCGACATAGAGCAACGACACCAGCAAGAGCAACCAGCCCTGGATCAAGCCCTGTTCTCCCGGCGTGACAAATCGATGGCGCGACGCAGCGGCTCGCGTGCTTGTGTCCAGGCGAACCCGGCGGCACCATGCTCGAATGATCGCCACGCCCGAACTTGTGCCAGCCAACGTAGCAGAGGCCCTGTGCGATGACGAGATTCATGTATGGCGTCTGGCCTACCAGCGATCGACGGGCCGGGTTCCGCTGCGTGGAGTGCTGGGCGCCTATCTCGGCATCGACGCCAGGCAGGTGGTGCTGATCGACGGCGAGCATGGCCGCCCTGCGCTGGCGAGCGGGCACGACCAGTCACTCGGTTTCAACTGGTCGCACAGCGGCGACCACGCGGTGGTGGCGGTGGGCAGGAACCTGATGCCGGGCATTGATCTTGAACGCGTGCGTCCGCGTGACCGCGCACTGGAGCTTGCCCAGCGGTTTTTCAGCGCCGATGAGGCTGCGGCGCTGGCGGCGCTGCCCCCACCCGAGCGGAGCATGGCCTTCCTGGAACTGTGGACGGCCAAGGAAGCGGTGGTGAAGGCGCTGGGCCGCGGCATTGCATTCGGACTGGATCGCTTCAGCGTGGCCCGCGATATCGGACAACTGCGATTGCTGCGCCTGCATGGCGAGCAGGTCGACGCCTGGCAGCTGCGGCGACTGGAACTGGATTCCGGCCTGGTAGGGGCGATCGCCTGGCGCGGTGACGAGCGCCGGATTCGCCTCGGCACGCTTGCCAGCGGCGCGTGATCGGCGCACTGTTTCCGGTCCAGCCAGGTCATCCCGTTCGTCATGGCATGCCTTGATGTCGCTGGCCCAAACTCTCCATCCCGTGCGGATTGCCACAAAGTCATGACTCTGCTCAGCGTCAACCTCAACAAGATCGCCGTGCTGCGGAATTCGCGGGGCGGCGATGAACCGGATATCTGTCGCGCCGCGCAAACCTGCATCGAGGCCGGTTGCGGCGGCATCACCGTTCATCCGCGACCCGACCAGCGGCATGTGCGCCCCGACGACGTTCGCGCACTCGCCGCGATGCTGCGCGGGCGCGTGGAGTACAACATCGAAGGCAATCCGTTTGCCGATGCGCGAGGCGACTACCCGGGGCTGATCGAACTGGCGCGCCAGGTGCGCCCCACCCAGGTTACCCTGGTACCGGATGGCGATGGCCAGATCACTTCCGATCACGGCTTTGACCTGCGTCGCGACATTGCGCAGCTGCGGCCGCTGGTGGGCGAACTGTGCGACCTCGGCTGCCGGGTCAGCCTGTTCGTCGATGCCGGCAGCCAGGACTTCGATCTGGCCGCGGTGATCGGGGTGCAGCGCATCGAGATCTATACAGGCCCTTACGCCCAGGCTTTTGCCGACGGGCAGCCCGCCGCGGTGCTGGCGGCCTGCGTCGACACGGCAAGACGTGCGCAACAGGCGGGACTCGCCGTCAATGCAGGACACGACCTCAGTCAGGCCAACCTCGGTACCTTCCGTGCCGCAATCCCCGGGCTGGCCGAAGTCTCCATCGGACACGCGCTCATTGGCGAGGCGTTGTATGAAGGGTTGGCCACCACCGTGCGAAACTATCTGCAGATCCTGCGCTAGGTCCTCGGTCGCCACGCTTTTCGCCACGACGCGCGCCAACAAAAACCCCCGCACCAGGCGGGGGTTTTTGTTGATTCGTGTTGCCGGGGCAGCCCTGATCAGAAGTTTTCGGTAAAACCGATCTTGACCAGGTTGTAGCTCTTCGCATCCGCCAGCACGCGTGCCACATGCTCGTAGGCCACACCGTCCGCCGCGGCGATCTGGATCTCCGGCTGATTGCTCTGCTGGGCGATCACCGCCAGCTGCGCTTTCAGCCCCAGCTCGTCGACCGGGGTGTCGTTCCAGTAAAGCGAACCGGCCTGATCGATCTTCAGATGAATCGGATCGAGTGGATTGGAGGGTGGAGTCTGGTTCGGGTTCGGCTGCGGCAGATCCACCTGGATCTTGTGCGCCAGCACCGGCGCCGTGATCATGAAGATGATCAGGAGAACCAGCATCACGTCGACCAGCGGCGTGACGTTGATCTCCGACATCGGACCACTTGTATTGGTACTGAAAGACATCTCAGATCACCCCTTCGGCGCGTCAGTGGTCATGAAGGCGACATGCACCATGCCCGAATCCTTCGCGTCACCGATGACCTTCTTCACGATCTTGAACTCGGTGTTCTTGTCCGCGCGGATCTGCAGCTCCGGCTGGGGCGACTTCTGGGCATTGACCGCCAGCTGTGACCGCAACTCGGCCTCGGTGACCTGATGATCATTGAGGTACATGCTGCCATCCTGCTTGACCGCCAGATCCAGTGGCGGAACCACCATCTCCGGTTCCTTGGTCTTCGGATTGGCCGTCGGCAGGTCAATCGTGATGGAGTGCGACATCAGCGGCGCCGTGATCATGAAGATGATCAGCAGAACCAGCATCACGTCGACCAGCGGCGTGACATTGATTTCCGACATCGGACCGCCGGAATTGCCTCCAGTGCTCATCGCCATGGGTCAATCCCTCACTTCGAGCTTTCGACGCGCGAACCGGTAGCGAAGAAATCGTGCAGGTCGTGTGCGAATTCGTCGAAGCGGGCGTAGGTCAGGCGGTTCGAGCGGCTGAAGAAGTTGTAGGCGAACAGGGCGGGGATAGCGGCGAACAGACCGAACGCGGTCATGATCAGCGCCTCACCGACCGGGCCGGCCACTGCGTTCATCGAGGCGTTGCCCGAAGCAGCGATGCGGATCAGTGCGTGGTAGATGCCCCACACGGTACCGAGCAGACCGACGAACGGTGCAGCGGAGCCGACGGTGGCGAGCAGGGTCATGCCGCCTTCCAGACGCAGGCTCTCGCGAGCCACGGCCTGGCGCAGTGCACGATCGATGAATTCCGACCGGCTCAGCGACTCGGCCAGACGACCGGTGGTGCCGGCAGCGGCTGTGGCCTGCTGGTGATGGGCAACCGCCGAGGCGGCGTCCAGGGCGATCTTCGAGAACGGCTCGCTGCGCGGCTGCGCTTCGAGTTCGCGAATCGCGTCCTGGGTGGAACCGTTACCCCAGAAACCGTCGATGACCTTGTCGGCGCGGGAACGAACAGTCGCGTTGCGGATGCCGTTGGCAATGATGAAGTACCACGACAGGAACGACATCACGACCAGGGTCACGAACACGACCCAGCCAAGCCAGTCGAAGTTCTGGATCAGGTTGTCGAAACCCATCTGTTTCATGGCTTCGGCGTTGGTATTGCCACCCATGGCCTGTGCGGCATCGGTCGTTGCAGGAGTCTGTAGGAACATAACGCTACCCTAGGGAAGTCAAGCGTGAACTGTAACTGTAAACCGGGGCGACCCGGTTACAGCTGGCTGAGATTGAAGTTGACGGGAACGCGGGCGTAGCCCTCAACTTTTTGTCCATTTCGAATCGTTGGATTGAAGCGCCAACGACGTGCTGCATCCATCGCCGCACGGTCAAGTTCGTGATAACCGCTGGACTTGTCGATCTTGATGTCCTTCGGCGAACCATCCACACCCACCAGGATCATCAAGATCACCGTACCTTCATGCCGCTGGCGAACCGCCTGCGGTGGATACTTCGGCTGCAGACGACTGTTGTAACTGAGGTCCGAGCTTGCCGTGATGTCCGAAGGCGGTGCCGGTGGTGCTGGCGGTGCCGGTGGTGGTGCCGGGGTCGCGTTAGCCGAAACTTCTTCCACGGGTGGTGGCGGGGTCGGCGGCGGCGGAGTCGGTGGCGGCTTGACCTGCTGAATGATCTTCGGCGGTGGCTGCTTCGGCGGCTCCGGCGGCGGCGGCGGCGGCGGCGGTGGTGGCGGCGGCGGTTCGATGAAGTTCACCTGGACAATGCGTTCTTTTTCTTTGTGATCCTGATGCGGCGGCGCCATGGGCGCCACAATCAACAGGAACGCAAACGCATGCAGCCCAATGGCCACTGCCAATGCCCAGGTGCGCTTCCAACTAAACGGCTCGCGCCCGATTTCTTCGTTACTTGAGGCCATCTGTCACTATCTGAAGCTGATCAATCGGAAGAGAACGTTGCCGCAGGGCTTGGCCCGAAACCGTCTGATACATGAACGGATCCGGAGAGAACTTGCCACTGGGGAGACGCAGGGGAAGGTTTCAACGGTACAACAGCACATGACTTTTGTATAGCGTCGCTGGGCGGATGTTGAGTCATCTTTCCAACGACCAGGCCATGTACCTCTCTCACTCAGCCGGCACCGGCCTTTTGCAGCCATGCCTTGGCCTTCGCTGCAGTCTCGGGGTCCTGCGCCGCCTTCTTCATGGCGGTGATCGCTGCGGGCTTGTTCTTCAAGCCACGCTCGCTTTCTGCCAGAACCATGTAGGCCGTGCCCTTGTGCTTGACGCCCTTGTCGATGGCGCTTTGAACGAGGGTCTTGGCCTGCTTGTACTTGTTCTCGCTGAGCATCAGTCGCCCGGCGCGCAAGGCAGGTTCGCCGTCAGTCGCCAGCGGCTGGGCCTTGTCGTAGTAACCGATCGCCTTGTCGACGTTGTTGCCGATCTCGGCCGCCTGGCCCAGCAGCATGTAGCTTTCCGCACTCGGCTTGACGACTCCCTTGCTGATGCCTTCCTCGAGCACCTGCGTGGCCTTCGTCGCATTCGGTGCCGGATTGTCGCTTTCCTGACCGGTGATCAGGTAAAGCTTGGCCAGGTTCACATAGTGCGATTCCTTGGTCAGCGTGCCTGCCGTCCGCGCCTTCTCCATCAACTGGATGGCTTCCGGATACTTGTGGGCCTGCATCAGCACGGCCACGGCGTTGTTCAGCGCGTTGGGATCGTCGGGATTGGAGTTCAGCTGGTTGGTCGCCAGCGCGGCCGCCTTGTCATCCTGGCCGGATTCCGCATAGCTGGCCATCAGGATCTGGTCCCAGCTCGGCTCCGGCTTGGTGCTCAGCGACTTGGCCTTGGTGATGGCGGCAATCGCCTCGGGGTACTTGGCCAGACGGTAATAGGCGTTGCCCTCCAACGCATAGGAGTCGGCGGTTTCCTTCTTGCCTTCAGCGCGCCACTTCGCCACGGTGTCCAGCGAGGCCTGGTACTGCTCGCCGGCCAGCTGGAACTGGGCGAGCATGTACTCGAGCTGGAAGTAGGTGTCGTTCGGCATGACGCCGATGGCAAGCGAACGCTGCAACAGGCTGGTCGCGCCCTTGACGTCGCCATCGTTGTAGGCGAGGTTGGCCAGTCCCTGGAGCGCCAGCGCCTGCGCGTACTTGCTCTTGCTGCCATCGATGATGGGCTGAAGCAGTTGCTGGGCCTTGGCCTTGTCACCGGCGTTGACCGCGTCCAGACCCTCGTTGAGGTTCTTCTGGTCCTTTTCGCTGGTCAGATCAAGCTTGGGCGCAACGCGGGTCGCGTTCGGATAAAGCACTTCCTTCTTGGCGGCGTCTTCATGCTTGCGCGCCATCGCCGGACTGCTGGCAAGACCGAGCAGCAGCGTCGCACTCGCCAGCATCGTCAATCCACGGACATGCTTCATGTTGTTCCTCATTCGTCGGCGCGTATCGTTTGAGTGACGCGGGGGAACCATGGAGATTAGCGCGACACGGCAACGGATAACAAGTTGCAGTGCCGCATCCAAGTTCGTTTAAAATCAATTGCTTGGACAAACTCCCCACATACTGACGCGAATGGTCAGATGTCCAGGTTCGCCACCTTCAGGGCATTGGCCTCGATGAAGTCGCGACGCGGTTCGACCGCCTCGCCCATCAGCATCGAGAACATCTGGTCTGCGGCAATCGCATCCTCGATGCCGACCTGCAGCATGCGGCGGGTTTCCGGGTTGACGGTGGTATCCCACAGTTGCTCGGGATTCATTTCGCCCAGACCCTTGAACCGCTGGATGCTGCGGCCTTTCTTGGCTTCATCGAGCAGCCAGTTGCGTGCTTCCAGGAAGCTCAGCACGCCACGCGATGCGTTGCCGCGACGGGCTACTGCGTCCGGCTGGATCATGCCGGCGATCTGTTGACTGATGGCGAGGATCGGCCGGTATTCGTTGCTGGTGAAGAATGGTTGCGGCAACAGCCAAGTATGGCTCAGGCCGTGCTGTTCCTTGACCACCTCGATCGCCGCCGCCTGTTCGTCCTGCGCCGGACGCAACGACATGCGGTAATGCGGCTTGCCCAGCCCGCTGGCAGCCAACCGACCAGCGGCACCATCGAGCCAGTTCTTCATCGCGGTTTCGTCGGTCCACAGGTCGGCATGCATCGGCGGATGTTCGAGCAACGCATTCAGCACTGCACCATCGAAACGGTGCGACAACTTGGCGATCTGGTCCAGCGCATGCTGGTAGCCACGCAGCAACTTCTCCAGCGCTTCGCCGGTGATCGGCGGAGCATCCGGGCTGTAGGTGAGTGAGGCGTTGTCCACCGCGCTGGAGATCAGGTAATCATTCAGCGCCGTGTCGTCCTTGATGTACAACTCCTGCTTGCCCTGCTTCACCTTGTACAGCGGCGGCAGGCCGATGTAGATGTGGCCGCGCTCGATCAGCTCGGGCATCTGGCGGTAGAAGAAGGTCAGCAGCAGGGTGCGGATATGCGAGCCGTCGACGTCCGCGTCGGTCATCAGGATGATGCGGTGATAACGCAGCTTGTCCGGGTTGTATTCGTCCTTGCCGATGCCGGTACCGAGCGCGGTGATCAGGGTGCCGACCTCGGCCGAGGCCAGCATGCGGTCGAAACGCGCCTTCTCGACGTTGAGGATCTTGCCCTTCAGCGGCAGCACGGCCTGGGTCTTGCGGTTGCGGCCCTGCTTCGCGGAGCCACCGGCGGAGTCACCCTCGACCAGAAACAGTTCGCACAGCGCCGGGTCCTTCTCCTGGCAGTCGGCCAGCTTGCCCGGCAGACCGGCGATGTCCAGCGCGCCCTTGCGGCGGGTCATCTCGCGCGCCTTGCGCGCGGCTTCGCGGGCCCGGGCGGCGTCGACCACCTTGGAGGCGATCGCCTTGGCTTCGTTCGGATGCTCCAGCAGGAATTCGCCGAGCTTTTCGTTGACGACCTGCTCCACCACCGTCTTGACCTCGGACGAGACCAGCTTGTCCTTGGTCTGCGAGGAGAACTTCGGGTCGGGCACCTTCACCGAGAGCACGGCGATCATGCCTTCGCGCATGTCGTCGCCGGACAGCGTGCCGACCTTGGCGTTCTTGGCCAGGCCGGATTTTTCGATGTAGCTCTGCAGCGAACGGGTCAGCGCGGCACGGAAGCCGGTCAAGTGAGTGCCGCCGTCACGCTGGGGAATGTTGTTGGTGAAGCAGAACATCGTCTCCTGGTAGGAGTCGGTCCATTGCACGGCCACCTCGACCACGATGCCGTCCTGCTCCGCGGTCAGGCTGATCACGTTCGGGTGCAGCGGGATCTTGAGCTGTGCCAGATATTGCACGAACGAGCGGATGCCGCCTTCGTAGGCAAAGATGTCCTGGCGACCTTCACCGCGCTCGTCCCTCAGCTCGATGTTGACGCCCGAATTGAGGAAGGCCAGTTCGCGCAGCCGCTTGGCGAGGATGTCGTAATGGAAATCGATGTTATTGGTGAACGTGGCCGGGCTGGGCAGGAAACGCACCAGGGTGCCGCGCTTGTCGGAGGGGCCGATCACCTTCAGCGGGTATAGCGGCTCGCCGTGCGCGTATTCCTGCAGATGCTCGAAGCCATCTCGGTAGATCGTCAGCCACAGGTGCTCGCTCAACGCGTTCACCACCGACACGCCCACGCCATGCAAACCGCCGGAAACCTTGTACGAGTTGGCGTCGAACTTGCCGCCCGCGTGCAGGACGGTCATCACCACTTCGGCGGTGGAGCGTCCTTCTTCGGGATGGGTATCCACCGGGATGCCGCGGCCGTTGTCGCTGACGCTGACCGAACCGTCTTCCAGAATGCTGACCACGACCTTGTCGCAGTAACCCGCCAAGGCCTCATCGATCGCGTTGTCGACGACCTCGAACACCATGTGATGCAGACCGGTACCGTCATCGGTGTCGCCGATGTACATGCCCGGGCGCTTGCGCACCGCCTCCAGTCCTTTGAGGACCTTGATGTTGCTTGAGTCGTAGTGCGATTCGTTCATGGATTCGTTCATGCTTTGACCGTTTCCTGGCGCCAGCTACCCGCCCGACACGGCGCCGTGAAAGGCCGGACAGGGTTATGCAATCCGTGGGAGATGCAACCTTGCGATTATAGCAGGCGGGACAGTTTCCCTTGTTCCACGTGGAACACTTGCGCGGTCGTCGCCTCCATCGCTGCAGGCAGCTCGGTACCGGTCAGCAGAATCTGTGCTCTTGCCCGGCTCAGTTGCGCGATCACTGCCTGCTGGTGCGCATGATCCAGTTCGGATGCGAGATCGTCCAGACAGACCACGGGCCAGTCGCCATGGTGTTCGGCATAAAGCTCCGCTTGCGCCAGCATGCATGCGAGCGCCGCCAGCTTGCCCTGCCCCCGCGAGAGATGTTCGCGCAGTGGCGCCCGTTCAAAAACGATGGTCCAGTCCGCGCGATGGGCGCCCAACGTGGTGTGCCCCCGCGCGATGTCCCGGTTGCGGTGATCGCGGAGTTGCGTGGCAAGATCCTGATCCTCTGCCCAACCGCGTCGATAGCGCAATTCCAGAGCGCCCAGCTCACCCAGCAGGCCTCCGGCGCTTTCGCTGAGCTTGGGGCGGAGCAGCTGCAAATAGGACTGACGCAGAAGATCGATCTGATGTGCCGTTTGAGCCAATTCCTGCTCCCATGGGAGGAACAGCGCGTCGGTGACAACCGCATGACTTCGAAGCAGGCTGTTCCGTTGCTTCAGAGCCCGCTGGTAGCGCCGCCAGGCTCCAAGAAATTGGTGTTCCACGTGGAACACACCCCAATCAAAGTAGCGGCGACGTTCCTCCGCCCCGCCGGAGATGAGCGCATGGGAGCCGGGATCGAAGCACACCACTGCGCACTCCTGAACCAGCTCGCCCAAGGGCACGTTGGTTCCATCCACCCGCGCCTCCCAACGCGGGCCTGCCCGGCCCAGTCCAAGGCGGGCGAGGCGCGCATCCGCATGGCGCAACTCCGCGAAGATCGACAAGCCGGTCGCGCCCCGCTGCAGCAAGGCGTCCTTGGCCCCCTGGCGAAACGAACGCCCGTGAGACAACAGGAACACTGCTTCCAGCACACTGGTCTTGCCCGCGCCGTTGGCCCCCACGAACACATTGATTGCCGGGTCGAGCGCAACGCTGACTTCACTGAAGCAGCGAAGACCGCTGATGCGCAATTGCTCAATATTCACGCGCACCCTCCCTCAAACAGGAACGCCGGAGTCCCTGACGGCAACTCCGGCGTTTCGACGTCTTGCCACCCGTGGGCACCACCATGCGTGGAACTTCAGAGGCGCAGCGGCATGATGACGTGACGGGCGTGCTCGTTGTCGTGTTCCTGCACCAGACAACTGGACTGCGCATCCCGCAAGCTCAGACGGGCCTGGTCGCCGCGCAAGGCAGCCAAGGCATCCAGCAGATAACTGACGTTGAAGCCGACCGCCAGATCCGACACATGCGTGTCGGCCTCCACTTCCTCGACGGCTTCTTCCTGCTCGGGGTTGTGCGCGACGATGCGCAACTTGCCCGGCGACAGCTCGAGCCGCACGCCGCGATATTTCTCGTTCGAAAGAATCGCCGCCCGTTGCAGGGCGCCACGCAGCACTTCGCGATCCAGGGTAGCGGTCTTGTCCGCGCCGAGCGGAATCACCGCTTCGTAGTCGGGGAAGCGGCCGTCAATCAGTTTGGAGGTGAACACCACCTCGCCGCGGCGTACGCGCAGGTGATTGCGGCCAAACTCCAATTCCACCTGGCCGTCACCGGTTTCCAGCAGACCCACCAGCTCGTTGACACCCTTGCGCGGAATGATGATCTGTCGACGAGTGCTCACCGAGCTCTGCAGTTCGGTTTCCTTCATCGCCAGACGATGGCCGTCGGTGGCCACACAGCGCAACGTATGTTCCTGCAAATCGAGCAGCATGCCGTTGAGGTAGTAGCGGACATCCTGGTTCGCCATCGCGAATGCGGTGCGCTCCATCAGATCCCGCAAAACCTCTTCCGGAAGGCTGACCTTCTCGACCAATTCAATTTCGTCAACGGTAGGAAACTCGCTGGCGGGCAAGGTCGTGAGCGTGAACCGACTGCGTCCGGCATTCAGTGCCACGCGGTCGCCATTCAACTTCAGGTCGATCCTCGCGCCGTCGGGCAGCGCCCGCACGATGTCGAACAGCTTGCGCGCTGGAATGGTGATTTCACCGTCGGCCAGCTTCTCGGCGTCCGTGGTGGCGACCATCTCGACTTCGAGATCGGTGCCGGTGAGTGACACCTTTCCGTCACCCACTTTGACCAGCAGGTTCGCCAGCACCGGTAGCGTCTGACGTCGTTCGACGACGCCAACGACCTGTTGCAGCGGTTTGAGCAGGGCTTCTCGTTGGATGCTGAATTGCATGTCTATGCTTCCCCTATACCTGCTGTTCTATCTTTAAAAGAAGAGTAGTGGTTGTTGTTGGTGCGGTGCATAACTCAAAAAACCGGAAAACATGTTTTTAATCAATGACTTGACAAGTTTTCACGCTGTGCTTTGGCGAGTGGTTTGCCGGTGCGTGAAATGTGGATAACTTCAGCGGCCCATTCATCCACCCATTATCCACAGCCTGTGCGCCTATTTATCCATAACTTCCCACAGGTTTGGGTCAACCAGTCAACGTGCGGATCAATTGTTCCCAGTCCTGCCGTATCCGTGGGTCCGTCTCGATGAACTTGCGAATCGTCTTGCACGCATGCATCACGGTGGTGTGGTCCCGGCCCCCGAACGCCTCGCCGATTTCCGGAAGACTGTGCTCGGTGAGTTCCTTGGACAGGGTCATGGCAATCTGGCGCGGCCGTGCCAGCGATCGCACGCGGCGCTTGGACAGCAGATCCTGCAGCCGGACATTGAAATATTCGGCGGTGATCTTCTGGATGTTCGGGATGGTGACCGCTTGCGCGTGGGTGGCCAGCAAGTCGCGCAGGGTTTCCTCGGCAAAGTCGGTGGTAATTGGCTTGCCGTAGAAATTGGCGCGCGCCGCCAGCGTGTTCAGTGCGCCTTCGAGGTCACGCACGTTGGAACGGATGCGTTTGGCCAGCAGCATCGCCACGTTCTCGTCCACTGCCACGCCCTTCTCGTGCGCCTTGGCCAGCAGGATCGCGGCACGGGTTTCGAAATCCGGCGGCTCGATCGCCACCGACAGGCCCCAACCCAGGCGCGATTTCAACCGCGGTTCGAGCTTGTCCACTTCCTTCGGATAGCGATCACAGGTGAGGATGATCTGCTGCTTGGACTCAAACAACGCATTGAAAGTGTGGAAGAATTCTTCCTGCGTGGTGTCCTTGCCGGCAAAGAACTGGATGTCGTCGATCAACAGGGCGTCGACTGAGCGGAAGCGCCGCTTGAACTCATCCATGCTCTTGGCGCGCAGCGCCTCGATCATCGATCCGACAAACTGCTCCGAGCGCAGATACAGCACCTTGAAGTCCGGATTGTGTTCGCGCATGAGGTTGCCGGCCGCATGCATCAGATGGGTCTTGCCCAGTCCGGTACCGCCGTACAAGAGCAGCGGGTTGTAGGCGCGTCCGGGATTGGTCGCCACCTGCATCGCCGCGGCCTTGCCCAGCTGGTTGGATTTGCCTTCGACAAAGGTTTCGAAGGTGTAATGCGGGTCCAGATTGTGATGGTGCGCCGGAGCGGGAGCCGTTGCAGGACGCGATACCGGCGTCGGGGGCTTGGTGGCGGGCGCCGGCCGGATCGAACTGGAGCCGACTTCCAGCCGCACGGGCCAGGGTTTGCCGACCAGCTGGGCCAGGACACCTTCGATCTGCGGCAGGTAACGTCCGCGCACCGTCTCCAGGGTGTAAGAGTTCGGCGCGAACAGTTGCAAGCCATTGGCATCATCGCGCGCCTGCAGCGGCATCAGCCAGGTATGCAGGTCTTCGGCGCTGAGATCGCCCTCCAGGCGCTCGAGGCAGCGCCGCCACAGATCACTCATGAATGAATCAACCACTGCTTTGAAGCGCTGTTGCGCGGGGTGATGGACTAGTCTAACAGCTGCCTCCACAGGCAGACCGCCCAGATATCCACATACCTGTCCACAGGTCGCGGTCTGCAAGCATTTGACAGTCGTGGCAAAAGGCCGCCATACTTTCCAACCTTTTTATCCACATTCCCTTCGGAGTAAGCCATGAAGCGGACCTTCCAGCCCAGCAAGCTCAAGCGCGCTCGCACGCACGGTTTCCGTGCCCGTATGGCCACCGCCGACGGTCGCAAGATCATCAACGCCCGTCGCGCCAAGGGCCGCAAGCGCCTGATCCCGTAATCGGGCCTGGCGTCATGTCCACCGCCGGGCTGCCGCGCGATGCGCGGTTACGTCGGCCGGGTGACTTCGCCGCCTTGCGGACAAGCAGCGGACGCGCAGGCGGCCGCTGTTTTCATATGCGTTTTCGCGACAACGAGCTGGGTCATGCCCGGCTCGGCCTGGCGATATCCAAGCGTGTGTCCAAGCGGGCGGTCGAGCGCAACCGGATCAAGCGATTGCTGCGCGAGTCGTTCCGGCGTGTGCGCCATCAGCTGCCAGCGGTGGACATGATGGTGATGGCACGCGAACAGGCTGCCGGTGTCCCCGGGCCACAGCTGCTTGCCGAACTCGACGGGTTGTGGAAAAAGCTGCTGGCCAGCCAGGCCGGAGCGCCCGAACCATTGAAGCGCGCCGACCAGACCACCACAATCGAGCGTTGACCCTTTCCTTACAGTCTCCGCGGCGTTGACACGTGTCGTGGCGTTACCCGGATCTGCTACGCGATGAATCAAACGCGCACCTTCCTCATGTTCGCCCTGTTTGCCGTGGCCTATTTGCTGTTCATGGCCTGGCAGAAAGACTACGCACCGGTGCCGCCGCAGACCGCCACGACAGCCGCCACGGCGTCGACCGACAACAGCGTACCGGGCGCCATTCCCGCCGCCGCGCCGCCGGGTGCCGCGAGTTCCACCATCAACAACGCCGTCGCTCCCGCCACTGCCGCTGCCCCCGCGCAGCTGATCACGGTGCAGACCGATGTGCTGAAGCTGAGCGTGGATACCCGCGGCGGCAGCCTGGTGCACGCTGATCTGCTGGCGTATCCGCAGGCGCCGCGCACGCACAAGGCGCCGAACCCGCCGCCGACCGTGCTGCTGTCCACCGATGAGGCGCACTATGCGGTCGTCCAGAGTGGTCTGGTCAGCAGCAGCGACAAGACGCCGGCGAATCAACCCAATCATCTGGCGCTGTTTCACACGGAGCAGACCTCGTACACGCTGCCCGCCGGGCAGGATGAGCTGAAAGTCGATCTGACCTGGCAGGATGCCGCCGGCGTCAAGGTCGTCAAGACTTATACGTTCACCCGCGGGAGCTACGTGATCGGTGTCAGCCAGCGCATCGACAACGCTGGCGCCACGGCGTGGCAGGGCAATGCGTATCAGCAGATCCTGCAGGTGCTGCCGCCGAAGTCCGGCAACTGGCTGTCGAACTATACCGACCCGGAATCGCGCGCCTTCCGCGGCGCCGCCTGGTACACCGGCGAGAAGTTCGACAAGTTGCCGTTCAAGGACTTTGCCGAACCCAAGGATCAGCTCAACGCATCGATCAAGGGTGGCTGGGCCGCCATGTTGCGGCTTTACTTCGTCACCGCGTGGATTCCGCCAGCCGGCCAGACCGAGCAGTACCTCACTGACACGCTCAATCCGGACAGCGCCCATCCGCGTTACCTGATCCGCACCGTGGGACCGACCATCAGCGTGGCACCGGGTCAGAACGCTACCAGCCAGTCGCGCCTGTATCTCGGCCCGAACACGCAGGGCACGATGGACGCCATCGCGCCGGGGCTGAACCTGACCATCGACTACGGCATGTTCAAGATCATTGCCGTGCCGATGCACTGGGTGCTGTCGCAGTTCCACGCCATCACCAAGAACTGGGGCGTGGCGATCATTCTGCTGGTGTTGCTGATCAAGGGCCTGACCTGGAAGCTCACCGCCATCCAGTACCGCTCCAGTGCGCGCATGCGCAAGCTGCAACCGCGTGTCCAGGCGCTCAAGGAGCGCTACGGCGACGACAAGCAGAAAATGCAGACGGCGATGATGGAGCTGTACAAGAAGGAGAAGGTCAACCCGATGGGTGGCTGCCTTCCTGTGCTGATCACCATGCCGGTGTTCTACGGCCTGTACTTCGTGCTCGAGTACAGCCTGGAATTGCGCCATGCGCCGTTCCTGTGGATTCCCGACCTGAGCCACCCTGATCCGTTCTACATCCTGCCGATCGTCTACGCGATCGTGATGCTGGGGACGCAGTGGCTCAATCCCGTCGCCGCAGGCATGGACCCGACCCAGGCGAAGATGATGAAGGTGATGCCGTTGCTGTTCACGGTGATGTTTGCCTTCTTCCCTGCCGGCCTGTGTCTCTACTACGCCGTCAACGGCATCGTCGGTCTCGGCCAGCAGTGGTGGATCACCCATCACATCGACCGCGAGGAAGTGGCCAAGCCCAAGGCTGCCTGAGCCCCGTCATCGTCACCTTGTCAGCCGCGATCGGGCAACCGTCGCGGCTGACTTCGTTTAGAGTCGTCAGATCATGAGTGAATACGGCACCGACACGATCGCCGCCATTGCCAGTGCACCAGGTGCGGCCGGGGTGGGCGTGCTGCGCTTGTCCGGTCCCGCCGTTCCGGCCATCGCACGCACCATGCTGGGGCGCAAGCCGCAGCCGCGTCACGCGCATTTCGCGGCGTTCCGTGATGCCGATGGGGTCCTGATCGATCGCGGCTTGCTGCTGCATTTCCCCTCCCCCTCGTCATACACCGGCGAACACGTGCTGGAACTGCAGGGCCACGGCAGCATGGTGTTGCTTGATCTTCTGCTGCGTCGTTGCTGCGAGCTTGGCGCGCGGTTGGCCCGGCCGGGGGAATTCACCGAGCGCGCGTTTCTGAATGGCAAGCTCGACCTGGCCCAGGCCGAAGCCGTGGCCGACCTGATCGCGGCACGCTCGCAAGCCGGTGCCCGCGCCGCGCTGCAATCGATGGAGGGCGTGTTCTCGCGCAAGGTCGAGGTGTTGCTGCAATCGTTGATTGCGCTGCGCGTGCACATCGAGGCAGCGATCGACTTTCCGGAGGAGGAAATCGACTTCCTCGCCGACCCGGCCATCACTCACCGGCTTGAGGGAGTCCGCAGCGAGCTGGCCGAACTGTTGCGCGAAACGCACCGCGGTCTGCGTCTCAACGACGGATTGCGCGTGGCGATCATTGGCCGTCCAAATGCCGGCAAATCCAGCCTGCTCAACGCACTGTCCGGCAGCGATCGCGCCATCGTCAACCCGATCGCCGGCACCACGCGCGACGTACTGCGCGAATCCCTGAGCCTGGACGGCATAGCGCTGGAACTGGCCGACACCGCGGGCTTGCGAGACACCGACGACGAAGTCGAACGTGAAGGCGTCCGCCGTGCCCATGGCGAACTGCAGCGCGCCGACGTCGCCTTGCTGGTCACCACGCACGCCGGCTTCGCCGAGGATCTGGCTTTCTTCGACCACGTGCCTGCCGGCGTCGAACGCGTGGTGCTGATCAACAAGATCGATCTGGACCAGCTGCCGCCGCGCCACAACCAGTGCGAGGGCATGCACTGGTTGTGGGCGTCAGCCAGGACCGGCGAAGGTCTGGATGCCTTGCGCGAGCATCTCAAACGGCTGGCCGGAGCCGGCAGTGGCGAAGGAGCGTTCAGTGCGCGTCGGCGCCACGTGCTCGCTTTGCAGCAAGTAGCGGAGCACCTGGACCGGACCGCGCACATCCTCACCAGCAGCCGTGCCGGCGAATTGGCTGCCGAAGAGCTGCGTCAGGCGCAACAGGTACTGGGCGAAGTCACCGGCAGCTACAGCAGCGACGACCTGCTCGGCGCAATCTTCAGTTCGTTCTGCATCGGCAAGTGATCAACCGCGCCGCGCGGACAGAAATCCGTCCAGTTCATGCAAGGAAGGCATGCCGCCTTGCGCGCCGAACCTGGTGACCGATAGCGCGGCGGCAGCACAGGCCTTGCGCACCGCCATGGCCAGACCTTCATGCAGAAACACCGCCAGCGCGGCGTTGAAGGTGTCGCCGGCGCCGGTGCTGTCGACCACCTCGACCGCAAAACCGGGTTGGTGGACGGGATCGCCCTCTTCGCGATACCAGGCGCCATCTCCGCCGCGGGTCAGCACCACCGGGCACGGCGCACGTTGCATCAGGGCGCGGAAATCCTCGTCGCCGTCGGCCCCGAGAAGCATGGCCAGCTCGTGCTGGTTCGGGGTGACGAAGCGGGCAAGCTTCAGCCAGTCGGCGGGAAGTTTCTGCGCAGGTGCCGGGTTGAGGATCACCGGCACGTCGAGGCGATGGCCCAGCCGCAAGGTGGCTTCGACCGTTTCCAGCGGAATCTCCATCTGCACCAGCACGGCATCGGCGCGCTCGATCAGCGAGCGCGCATTCTCCACGTGCGCCGGGGTGACATGGGCATTGGCGGCGGGCACCACGATGATCTGGTTTTCACCACCGGCGACGGTGATCGAGGCAGTACCGCTGGCGACATCGCCGAGTTGCGCGACATGGTGGAGGTCGATGCGTTCGGCGGCCAATCCGGCACGCAGTTGCTGGCCGAAGGCATCGCCACCGGTGGCGCCGACCAGCGACACTTCCGCGCCCAGACGAACCGCGGCCACGGCCTGATTCGCGCCCTTGCCGCCCGGCACCGTGAGAAAGCGTTCGCCCAGAATGGTCTCGCCCGGCCCGACGAAACGCGCCGCCTGGGTGACCAGATCCATGTTGATGCTGCCGACGACGACGATGCGGCCCATGAGTGTTTCCCCTGCTTGCGAACTGTCAGCGTGAATCCGAAAGCTTACCTGCTGGCGCGACAGGTGAGAGCGAACCCGGCTCGAGCAATCTGGCGCATCAGTTATCGCGCAGGAACCCGCTTGCTGATGCCTTTGCCGGACCCCGGAGCAGGAGCATCGCCCGCTAGCGGGCTCCTGCAATAACCGGAGTCAGGGGGATGGCGCGCGGCCGAAGCCGGTGTCGCCACCGGGGATCAGGTCGGGTGCAGGGCCGGCCACGGCGAGCAGGGATTGCGCGTAGGCGTCTTCGATGCTGACGGTGGAAACCTCGTCCCAACTGAAGAACGACGGCTCGCGCATCCACTCGGCGTCGGGACTCAGTTCCTGCATGTTGAAGCCGTCTTCCTCGACGTCGACCAGGCGGCCGATGTAGCAGACTTCGGACTCGTCCTCGCTGTCCACGTGCACGCCGATCACCGGCGCCTGGGCGCCCGCGGCCTGGATGACTTCGCGGATGTTGTCCAGCGGGAAGCCGCGCGGCGGGCGCGGCAGGATGTGCTTGAGCGCCAGCGCCTTCTCGAAGAACGCGTGGTGCTTGTCCGGCGCCTCCAGCTCGGAGATGTCGCGGTGGCGCATGACATACATGCCGTCATAGGTGATGCCGTCGCCGACTACCCAAAGCAGGAAGAACTCGCGACCGACGCCGCCCACGTAACCGCAGAAGCTGCCGTGTTCCAGATCTTCGCGCCACAACCGGATCAGCGTCTGCTTTTGCTGTGCTTCGCGCAACTGGGCGCGCTGTCCGGTATTTTTGAGTTCGATGATGTTGTTCACGGGATCCATTTTAGCAGAGCGGCCTGAGCGGCTTGTTAGCGCAGCGGGACGCTAGAGGATGTAGCGGCTCAGATCTTCGTTCTGGACCAGGCTGCCGAGGCTGTTGTCCACATGATCGGCGTCGATAAGGTAATTTTGGCCGGTTTTGTCTGCAGCTTCGAAGGAGATCTTCTCCAGAAGTCGCTCCATCACGGTATGCAGCCGGCGCGCGCCGATGTTCTCGGTGCGCTCGTTCACCTGGAACGCCACCTCGGCCAGGCGGTCGATGCCCGCATCGGTGAACTCGATGGTGACGCCCTCGGTGCCCAGCAGGGCCACGTATTGCTTGGTCAGCGCGTTGTGCGGTTCGCGCAGGATCCGCTTGAAGTCGTCCACGCTAAGTGCCGACAGCTCGACCCGGATCGGCAGGCGGCCCTGCAGTTCGGGAATCAGGTCCGACGGCTTGGCCAGCGAGAACGCGCCGGAGGCGATGAACAGCATGTGGTCGGTCTTGATCGGGCCGTACTTGGTCGACACGGTGGAGCCTTCCACCAGCGGCAGCAGATCGCGCTGCACGCCTTCGCGGCTGACCCCGGAGTGGCCGTGGTCATTGCGCTGGGCCACCTTGTCGATCTCGTCGATGAAGACGATGCCGTTCTGTTCGGCGTTTTCCATCGCCTGGGCGCGGATCTCCTCGTCGTTGAGCAGCTTCCCCGCCTCCTCGTCGATCAGCAGCGGGCGCGCCAGCTTGATCGCCAGTTTCCGTTGCTGGGTCTTGGCGCCGCCGATGTTCTGGAACATCTGGCGCAATTGCGCGCCCATTTCCTCCATGCCCGGCGGCGACATGATCTCCACGCCCATGTTCATGGCGAAATCCAGCTCGATCTCGCGTTCGTCCAGCGCGCCTTCGCGCAGCTGCTTGCGCAGCTTCTGGCGGGTGTCGTTCTCCACCGCCGGCGTCGCGTGGTTATCGTGACTCCAGTCGCTTGGCGTGGTTTGCCGACGCGGCAACAGTGCGTCGAGGATGCGATCTTCCGCGCGATCCTCGGCCTGCGAGCGTACGCGCTTGACCGCCTGTTCGCGGGTCAGCTTGTATGCGCCATCCGCCAGATCGCGAATGATCGACTCGACGTCCTTGCCGACGTAGCCAACCTCGGTGAACTTGGTCGCTTCGACCTTGACGAACGGCGCGTTGGCCAGCGTCGCCAGTCGCCGCGCGATTTCGGTCTTGCCGACGCCGGTCGGACCGATCATCAGGATGTTTTTCGGCGTGATCTCGTTGCGCATCTCCAGCGGCAGCTGCATCCGCCGCCAGCGACTGCGCAGCGCCACGGCCACGGCGCGCTTGGCGTCGTGCTGGCCGATGATGTAGCGGTCGAGTTCGTTGACGATTTCGCGGGGAGTGAGTTCGCTCATGGGCTGCGCCGGGATTCGTTGTGGTGGAAGGTGATGCGTGGGCTGGGGCGGGTTCTGCGGGCGGGCTCTTGCGAACCCCGATCCCGTCATCCCGGCTCAGAGCTCCTCGATCGACACGTTGTGATTGGTATAGATGCAGATGTCGCCGGCGATTTTCAGCGCCTTCTCGACGACAGTGCGCGCGTCCAGCTCGGTGTTTTCCAGCAGCGCCATCGCGGCGGATTGCGCGAACGGACCGCCGGAGCCGATCGCGATCAGGCCGTGTTCGGGTTCGACCACGTCGCCGTTGCCGGAAATCAGCAGCGACACCTCCTTGTCGGCCACCGCCAGCATCGCCTCGAGCTTGCCGAAGCGGCGATCGGTGCGCCATTCCTTGGCCATCTCCACCGCGGCACGGGTGAGGTTGTTGTTGTGCTTTTCGAGCTTCTGCTCGAACAGTTCGAACAGCGTGAACGCATCGGCCGTGGCGCCGGCGAAGCCCGCTACCACCTCGCCGGCCTTGCCCAGTCGGCGCACTTTGCGCGCATTGCCCTTCATCACCGTGTTGCCCAGCGTGACCTGGCCGTCGCTGCCAATCACGACGCGGCCGTCGCGGCGCACGCAGACGATGGTGGTGGCGTGGAAGGATTCCATACAAATCTCCAAGGTTGAACGAACCAGATGGGGACGGGCGACCGGGGCTTCAACGTGCTGACTGGAAGTGAGTGGAGACGAGTGAGAAGTGAGAGAGGAGCGTGCGCGCAACCTGCTTTCTCTCACTTCTCACTCCTCGTCACTCATTCCTCGCCCTTCGCTCTCCGCTTCACTCGTGCCCGCGGATGCGCCGCGTCATACACCTTCGCCAGGTGCTGAAAATCCAGATGCGTATAGATCTGCGTGGTCGCGATGTCGGCATGGCCGAGCAGTTCCTGCACCGCGCGCAGATCGCCGGAGGACTCCAGCATGTGGCTGGCGAAGGTGTGGCGCAGCAGATGCGGATGGATGTGCTTGGGAATGCCCTGCTGCAACGCCAGCGTCTTCATGCGCAGCTGTACGGTGCGCGGGTTGATCGGTGCATTGCCGCGACCGCGGAACACCGGGCCGTCGGCCGGCATGCCGTGCTCGGCACCCAGCGCGCGCAACGCGGCGATGGCGTGGCGGCCGACCGGCACGATGCGCGTCTTGCTGCCCTTGCCCAGTACCCGCACCTCGCCATCGTCAAGGCTGAGGTCGAGCCAGCGCAGGCCGACCAGCTCCGAAAGACGCAGTCCGCTGGAATAGAACAGTTCCAGCATGGCGCGGTCACGCACCGCCAGCTTGCCGCCGCTGTCGGTTTCGACCAGCGCGCTGGCCTCGTCCACGTCGAGTACTTGTGGCAGCTTGCGGCGTACTTTGGGCCCACGCACGCCCAGCAGCGGGTCATGCGCCAGCAACCCTTCCCGACTGAGCTGACGGAACAGGCTGCGACAGGATGAAAGCAGGCGCTGCAGACTTTTCGGCGCCAGCCCCGCGCGATGCTCGCCGGCCACGAAACTGCGCATCCGGTTCGGTTCCAGCGCATCAAACGTGGTGATCCCGGCTTCGCGCATGAAGCGCAAAAGCTTGGCCAGGTCGCGGCGATAGCCGGCGGTGGTGTGCGGCGAGGCGTGCCGCTCATCCGTCAGGCGGGTCAGCCACACCTCGACCTGTTGTTCCGGAATCATCGACGGCTCAGGAGACATCCCGTGAGCGCGCAAGGGCGGCGGTGACGGTGGCGCCGATCATTTTCAGGAACAGGTTGCCCATGCCCGGCTGGAAACGATCCGGGTTGGCGCTGCCGATCGCCAGAATGCCGCAGTCGCCCAGACGCATCATCGCCACGGAATGGATCTGCGCGGCTTCGGCGCCGAACAGGCGCTCCAGCTTTTCCGTGGACAGACGCCCCGAGACGGGCTCGTTCTTGTGCAGGAATTCGGCGAATTCCGGCAGCGCGGCCGCCCCTTCGGGAATCTGCTGCATCCACTCGGTGCGTGGCAGCTGTGGCTCGTCGCCGAACAGCAGCAGGCGCACCTGTTCCGTGTGGAAGTCCGCCGACAGCTTGGCGATCACCGTGCGCACGGTGACTTCCATCGTATTCGCCCGCAACAGCGCGATGGTCAGCGCGTGCACGCGTTCCATCAGCTTTTCATTCTCGGCAGCGATCGTCACCAGTTCGGCCAGCTGGCGCTCCAGCTCCGCGTTCTTGTCGCGCAGGCTCTGCAGCTGATACACCGCCAGCGACGCCACCGCTCCCTCGGGCCGCGGCATGGTCAGCTTGGCGGCCAGCTCCGGATATTCGCTGAGAAACTCCGGATGGCGCTTCAGATAGGCGGCGACCACCCGGGCCTGGGTGGCATCGTCGAGCAGGGTTGCGGTCATGCGCGGGTTTCCTCGAACCGTGTCGCGGCGCGCGCAGGATGCGCGCCGTCTGGCTGGAGTGTGCGATGGACCGGGGCGCGCTTCAACCGCCCTGATCAAGCATCCGGTTGCGGAACCGGCCACTCACCCTCGAACACGAACGCGGCCGGTCCGGTCATCGACAACGGATGATCCGGCCCCGACCAGTCGATGCGCAGCGTTCCGCCGGGCAATTCGACGCGCACCGCATCACTGACCTCGCCGCGCTGGTGCAGCACGGCCATGGCGGCACAGGCACCGGTGCCGCAGGCTTGTGTCCAGCCGGCGCCACGCTCGTGGACGCGCAGGCGCAGGTGATCGCGATCCACCCGCAGCACGAAGCCGACATTGGCGCCCTGGGCAAACCGGGGGTGGCTGGTCAGCCAGGGTCCGAGCCGCTCCAGCGCAGGATCGGCCAGATCGTCGACGGACACCACCGCATGGGGGTTGCCCATGGACACCGCGCCAAATTCAAGCACCTGCTGGTCGGCAACGATCTGATAACTGGCCGCGGTCGTGTCGGCTGCCAGCGGAATGCGTGCCGGATCGAATACCGGTTCGCCCATGTTCACGCTGATTTCGTGCGGGCCCAGCAAACGCACGGCCACCGGACCGGACGGGCTCTCGATCATCACCTGCTCGCCGATCGCCAGCGCACCGGCGCGGTGCAACCACGCCGCCACGCAGCGCACGCCATTGCCGCACTGACCCGATGACGAGCCATCGGCATTCCAGATGCCGTAGTAAAAGGCGCAAGAGGGATCTCGGGCCGGCTCGATGCTCAGCAGTTGATCGAAGCCGACGCCGACGTGGCGATCACCCAGCGCACGAATCTGCGGGCGACTCAGCGCAAACGCACGTTCCCGGCAATCGAGCACGACGAAGTCGTTGCCGATGCCATGCATCTTGGAAAAATGCAGTTGCATCCGATGACGCCGGTCAGCGCGGCTTGCTGACCGGTGCAACCACCGCCGGCGTTGGCGCCGTGGACGCCGCTGCAGGGTGGCTCGGCATCACCAGCGGGCCCTTGTTGCCGCAGCCGGCAAGCAAGGCAAGAACAAGGCAGGACGCCAGCAACAAAAGAGTACGGGACATGGTCGGGGTTCCTGTGGACAGGCGCAGTATAGCGAGCCATCGCCGACCGGCCGTGCGTGCCGGCTATCATCCGCCCATGGCTTGCCGGCACCGGCAACGAGGATGAGGACGATGGACTGGACTGCGCTGCTGCGTTTGCCGACAACCATGCTGCTGATACTGGCCACCGTGCTTGCTCTGATCACCCTGGTGCAACTGGTCGCCGTGCGCCAGCGCGTGCACGCCGGGCGACGGCTGGCGGCCAGCTGGCGTGCGTTGCTGTGCATGATCTGCTTCGTGCTGACCTTGCTGCTGGCGGGCACCGGCTACGTCCTGCGCGGCTACCGCCTGCTTGGCGAAGAGGCGCCGGTGGTCGAACTGGATGCACGCATCCTCTCGCCGCAGCGCTGGGCCGTGTCCCTCACCTGGCCCGATGGCAGCACCCGCCAGGTGCAGCTGGCGGGCGATGACTGGCGTGTCGAGGCGGTCGTGCTGAAGTGGAAACTGCCGGCCTTGCTGGCCGGCGTGCCGCCGCTCTATCGACTGGATCGGCTGTCCGGCCGCTACGATGACGCGAACGAGGAAATCAACTCGCCGCGCACCGTTATCAATCTGGCCGGGCCCGGCAGTTCCGACCTGCTCGATCTCAAAAAGCAGTATCCGCGCTGGCTGCCCGAAGTCGACACGATCTACGGCAGCGGCGCGTTCCTGCCGCTGGTCGACCAGGGTCACTACACGGTGAGCCTGATGCGCACCGGTGCGCTGGTCGCACGCCCCGACGAGCAGACCGAGCGACGCATCGGGCAACCGCTGGGCGGTTGACTCACTCCGCGCTCACCAGCAATCCGGCTTTCCACCAAGTGGCGAGTCCGCGACGTTCAGCCCAGCGGCTTCTCGTATCGCCAAGCGTCCGCGCCGTCCTGGTAGTACGCCGCATAGCGACCGATCCGATGCCACCCTTCGCGCTCGTACAAACCGATGGCGGCAACATTGTCGATGCGTACTTCCAGTCGCAGCGCGACGCAGCCTCGGCGACGACCCGTGTCAGCCGCGGCGTCGAGCAGGGCGGCGCCGACACCCTGGCCACGTGCTTCGGGCTGGGTCGCCAGCGAGTAGAGACGCGCCACCGCGCAGCGCTTGCGGAAGAACACCACGGCGCTGCCGAGCAGATGATGGCTGTCGGTGGCTACCAGCACTACGGCAGAGTCGCTGTCCAGATGGCGGCGGTATTGCGCGCGGCTCAGCCGGTCCATACGGAAGCTGCGTTCCTCCAGTGCGACCAGCTCGTCCAGGTCCGACGTGGCGGCGCGACGTACGCGCGTAATGGCAGACGCCGCTGGCGTGTTCGCGGAATCGCGTAGCGCGCGGCGCGCGGAGGCGGCCAGGGGAGTGGGGGCATGGATGGGCACGCCCGGACTCTAGCAGCCGCCGAGCTGCCGGTGTGCCCGCAGCGGCTGTCCACCTTGGCTTGCGCGTTTATTCTTCCTTCAGCGCCGCGCCTTGTACCGTGTGGGCGCTGTGCCAAACTGCGCGCCTTGTCTTCCTGCCCGGCCCTCTTGCCGCAGGCGGGCGCCATCGCCACATCGTCCGAGTGATGCCATGACCCGTCTGGTCATCGTTGTCGAAAAAGCTTCCGACTGGGGTTCGTACTATCCCTCCGTCGACGTTGTCAGCGCGATGGACTACCTGCGCCAGCCGGTCGGCAGCGATGACGAACGCACGCATGTACTCAACCTGTGCCGCAGCTACAAATACCTCGGCACCGGCTATTACGTATCGCTGCTGGCGGAGGCGCGCGGGCACAAGGTGATGCCGTCGGTGCGCACCGTCAACGACCTGCGCCGGCGCTCGCTGTACGGTCTGGACATCGACGACCTCAACCAGAAGCTGACCCACTTCTTGCCCGCCGGCGGGCGTGACACCACCGACTTCGGCATCCTGGTCTACTTCGGCGAAACGGCCTATCCGGCGTTGCAGGACCTGGCCCGGCAGGTCTTCGAAATGTTTCCTTGCCCGCTGCTGCGCATCGAATTCGAACGCGACCGGGTGTGGCAGGTCAGTTCGATCAAGCCGGTCGGCCTGCAAACCCTGGACGACACGCAGGAAGACGCCTTCGCCGAGGAACTGGACCGCTTCTCGCGCAAGCTGTGGCGCAAGCCGCGCGCGCGGCGTCAGTTCCGCTACGACCTGGCCATGCTGGTCGATCCGGCCGAGCAGATGCCGCCGTCGAACAAGAAGGCACTGAAAGCCTTCATCGCGGCCGGCAAGGAACTCGGTATCGAGGTCGATCCGATTGGCAAGAACGACTACCAGCGCCTGGCCGAATACGACGGCCTGTTCATCCGCGAGACCACCGCGTCGGACAACCACACCTACCGCTTCGCCCACCGCGCGGAGAAGGAAGGCATGGTGGTGATCGACGACCCCACGTCGATCCTGCGTTGCACCAACAAGATCTTCCTCAACGACTTGATGGTCTCGCGCAGACTGGCCGTGCCGCGCACCGAGATTCTCTATCGCGATGACAGCAAGGGAACCAAAGAAGTCGTCGCCAAGCTGGGCTTCCCGCTGGTACTGAAGATTCCCGACGGCTCGTTCTCGCGCGGCGTGGTCAAGGTCGAGGACGAGGCGGCGCTGGCCGCCGCCGCCAGCGGTTTGTTCCAGCACAGCGCGCTGCTGCTGGCGCAGGAATATGTCTACACCGACTTCGACTGGCGCATCGGCGTGCTCAATCGCGAGCCGTTGTACGCCTGCAAGTACTACATGTCGCGCGGCCACTGGCAGATCTACAACCACGGCGCCAAGGGCACCGCCAAATCCGGCGGCTTCGAAACGATTGCGGTGAAGGATGCGCCGGCCGAAGTGGTCAAGCTGGCGCTGAAGGCCACCCAGCCGATCGGCGACGGCCTCTACGGCGTCGATCTGAAACAGGTCGGCAACAAGCCGGTGGTGATCGAGGTCAACGACAACCCGTCGATCGATGCCGGTGTCGAGGACGCCCACCTGGGTGACGAGCTTTATCTGCGTGTCATGCAGGAATTCCTGCGTCGGATGGAGCGCAAGCGCCAGGGTGGCAGCGCCCGCTGAAGCGCGGCTTCGTGGCGGCCGCGGCAGGCGGCGAAGTGGTGGGCGTCAGTGCCAGACCACCTGGCGAGCCAACCGTCGGCGCGGCCGGCACAACAGCAGCAGCTGTCGCGGCAGCGCGGGTTCCAGCGCGGTCAGCACGACCAGCGGTGCGCCCAGCAGCCAGAACGCCGGCGTCCAGCCGAGCAGCTCGGTGTGCGCCGGCACCAGGGTGCTCAGCAGCAGCGCGCCACCGGCGCACAACCACAGCACGGCGGCGCCGAGCAGGCGTTGATGGTGCGGTGAAACCAGGACTGGCGTGCGCATGCTTGCTCTCCTCGGGAAGTTGGTTGCAGCTTGTCGCGTGCCCATCTCACCGACTGCGACCGCCGCCATCACCCGCGTCCACCGTCGCCCGTCCACGCTTCGCTGCGTAGAATGGACGTCGAACTTCACTCGGGGAAACCGCATGCCAGTCGCCCAGTTCGCCGTCTTCGGCCATCCGATCGGGCACAGTCTGTCGCCGCGGATCCACCACGCGTTCGCCCAGCAGTTTGGTCTTGCACTGGAATACCGCGCGATCGACGCGGCGCCGGCCGACTTCGCCGAGGCGGTCCGGCGCTTCTTCGCCGACGGCGGTCAGGGTGCCAATGTCACCTTGCCGCACAAGGCCGCCGCGTTCGTGCTGGCCGAGCAGCGCAGCGCAGCGGCCACCCGCGCTGGCAACGCCAACGTGCTGACTCGTCTGGACGACGGCCGCCTGGCGGCCCACAACACCGATGGCGACGGCATGGTGCGCGACATCACCGAACGCCATGATCTGGACCTGCGCGGTCACACCGCGTTGCTGCTGGGTGCCGGCGGCGCTGCCCATGGGGTGGCGTGGAACCTGCTGGACGCCGGCGTGGAAACCCTGACCATCGTCAATCGTTCACCCGAAGCGGCCGATGCGCTGGCCGATGCGATCGGCGAACCGGCCCGTGCGCATACCCGTTACTGGAAGGACCTGGCCGACATCGGCAGCTACGACCTGATCATCCACGCCACCTCGGCCGGCGTGCTGGGCAAGGCACTGCAGCTGCCGTTTTCGCTGGTTGGTGCGCGGGCGCTGTGCTACGACCTGTCCTACGGTGCCGCCGCCAGCAGCTTCCTGGCTTGGGCGAAAGCCGCCGGTGCACGCTATGCGGCGGACGGTCTGGGCATGCTGGTGGAAACCGCCGCCGATGCGTTCGAGCTGTGGCACGGCCAGCGCCCGGATACCAACCCGGTCTATCAGTCTCTGCGCCAGCAAACCGCGTGAGTACCGCGGTCTGCCGGATCGGCTGCGGCGCCTGCTGTATTGCGCCATCAATCAGCTTCTGAAAGCCCAATGTGCCAATACTTCATTAGTATAATCAATAACTTAAACGAGTATCAGTACTCAAATAGTTAAGTTACAAAGCGATTCAAGCTTACAAAGGCCGACTATTTGAGGCGTTCAAGTACATCTGTAACGCATTCGACGAAACCTGGGTCGGTGAGAGGTTCATTGAGTCCATCAGCGATGGCTCCCGACGACTGAACTGTCCAACCAAGCTCCATGAGATGCCGAGGATCGATGAAGTTCGCCAACGCCAAAAGACTTCGCGAGCGCATGGCGGGTTTCTGCACGGCCAAGGTTGAAGGTTCGCTCGATTGCGCTCGTGTTCGTTTGAGGATAAACCTCAGGGCATCACAGTCTCTTCGGTAGCGATCTCTTTCTTCGATCAATACTGAGATGCGCAGCCGCAAGTCCAAATCTGGACATTTTTCCAGGAGATGTCTGAAAGCAGCTTCTTGACGCTCCGCGCGAACAGGGCGCACGGCGGTCTCAAAGGCGGCGATCAGTTCACGATAACAACGTCCACCGTGGTTGCGAATACTTTGAACTGAAAGAGTCGAACCCTTCTTCGCGCACGATTCGCAGATCGTGGCGTACGAAAAAGTAGTAATTCCCTGCGCCATCAGCTCGTTCAGAGATTCCCACACCGCGGTAGCATTCTTTTGTCTAGCGCTCCGACGTGCCGAAGCACAAATTTGCAGGTAAAGGCCCTCTGCTTCATCAAGAGCGCCCGCAGCCGGTCTACCTTCACGCTTTCGCACATGGTTCATGGCTTAGCCTTCGATCCACGTTACTTATAGAAAGGTCACGCAACGCGTTAACCGCTATTGACTTTAACTCAGCCCTACAACTCGCTTGCGACAAGATGCCACTGTCGGCAAACTTCAAAAATTCTTCTGTTCCAAGTCTGCTTCGCATCAACCGAGAAAGCTCGTTTATGACTTTGATGCCGGTGTGATCATCCAGCAAAAACAACGGGCTTTCCTTGAAACCAAGTTTTGCCAACACCCAATCCCACCGGCGCAAGCTCAGAGCCCTGATGTTTTCCGATTCAGACCACGCGTGAGTAAAAAATTCCGCGGATTGGCAAACGCGATCCCATAGATCGAAAGTTGTGGTTTCCTGAACCTGCACCTCTGTCAGGCTCATCGTATCGTTAGCGATAAGTCTCACTTCGCTATCAACATTTTCGAGCTTTAGTAGCTCCAGAGACTCAAGAACTAGGCGATTTACGCTGATGAGTTCCGCGAGTTTTGCGTCCAGGGCGCTCTCAATAGATTCGACGGCAGCGCGTGCTTTCACCAGCAGAGGTGCACCTTCGAAACGCTCACCAGCAGAACGTGCGGCCTCTGCTTGTTGCATTAGTTCCTGGTAGGGGGCGACAGCGGCTTTGCGCTCGCCCGCAAGTTCGTGTGCCTGAGCGCTTTTTACATTCCACGTGGCTATCAAACCAATCAAAAATGGAGGACCGCTTACGCGAAAGCGGCAGGAAGCGCAATTCCTTTGTCCACCGGGAACTGGCCCATATAGATTTTTCGACAAACGATCAGTCATGCGCGGTCCGCCGTCACCACAGCGAGACTTGTTGACGGGGCAAATGCCGTCGTCATCGAAAACTACGCCTAACCCATCGCGGGCTTGGCGAAGAGCATCGACACCATCTACTCCGCAGCCCAATGACGATGCGTTTTCAAAGTCCATCGTCCGCTTGTCGCGTACGAAACTCTCCTTTGCAGTCAGAGCCTCGCGCGATACCGCGGCTTCAATGACGTCCTTTATATAAGCAGGGCTGAATTTGGCGTAATAAGCGGTCATCACGATACTTTTATGACCGACAATCTTCCCAAGTATCTCGATTGGCGCACCGTTCTCAAGCAGAGATGTGATCAGCGTGACACGGATAGTGTGTAAGTCGTAACGTGGTTGGACTGGCCCGTGACGTGGGTCATAAGCCACTAGCTGAATCGTCTCAGCGCCACTGAGCGCGAGTTCTTCATTGACCTCACATTGCACGCGATAGAGTAGCGCGGCCCACATGTTATTCAGGCGCCCATCGGTCAGCGGATGGGCGGTATTTCTTCCTGCGGCGTCGCGAAATAGAAAGCACGTCTCCATCCCACGTAATTGGCTCTCGGTTCTGCTGAGGAAATGCTCCTTTACATCAATCCACTTAGTTGCTTCCTCTATTGGATTAAAAGTCGTCTGCCAATCTCTAACCTTACATAACAGAGCAAGTAGGTTATCTGGCGCGTATGGACTTACAAAGCCGCGGTCATCAGGATCACGCCAGATATCCGCGGTCTTATTGGTGTTTATGAACAGACAAGGATATGAAATACCTGTGCTACGATCGCCCGATATTTGCAAGACGCCTTTCTGCGCGCGCGATCCAGACGATGATCTGACCTTATTCACATTCGGTAACAAGGCATTATGCTTCAAATCATAAATGAGATCGTCCGCCTCACCTGAATCAAGCATTCGTACCTGAAACCCTCTCATAGGGTGCAAGAGCTTGGCATGGAGAGCAAAGGCGCGAATCGGTGACCAAGTCCAGATTGTCAGGCCCGTCGACGGATCGATTTGGGGAAACATGTCGCCGCCAACCGAGTGACTGGATCCCCAGTTACGGGCCCATTCGTAGTCGTTTCGAGTAAGCTCCACTATAATCCGATCGAGCAACCACTTGGGAATTGCGTCCCTATGTGTTTCTCCTTTATTTGTCGAATCAATGGTTTTCTTCGAAAGCGGGTTTCGGAATGGCCTTTTTATTTGCAACGATCCATCGATTTCCTCCGCAAAATGCTCTCGAAGCATCCAATCAATAAATTCATGGACGTAATTGTATAGTCGGGGATTTTTGGTGGAAAACTCTTCGGAAGCAAGCCCGGATAAATATACTGCCGGATCGCGCTCTAAATGGGACGCTATAAGATAATCGAAGAAGATGTTTATTGCGCTCACTCGACTGGGTTTTGCGAGCCGCTGGACCGCCATAAAATCTGCGGCATACTTTCGCCACACCTCGATGCCTTGATTGGATTCGGATGCCCAATGAAACTCGACGTCACGACGAGGCGGCGCCTTTTTCCTTGTAAATTCGTCCAACGAAAAAGGATTAAATCCGTACTCGTGACGTTGGGTGGCCATGACGATTTTAGCCCACTTCGCAATATGCCCTTTATATCGCTCTGGTAAGCGGATAGTTACAGGGATAAGGTCACCCACATTTTTAATCCCTACAGTACACATACAGCCGCGAATGATTTGCGTGACTAAATTATGGGAAGAACGATTTCGGAGCGGCAGCACTTCTGCTACACATTCTCGAATCGGGTGCTCCATCCATCGGTTTTGTCTTGGCCATGGAGAAATTTTTGGCCAAGCCAATATGCCAGCTTCGTTGAGGCGTGATAGAAACTCTACCATTCTGCGATAATCGGGTGAGCCGTAGCTCGCAGTCTTGTAGTGATATTTTTTTGGCTTAACTCTCAAAACTTCGAGATCAATGATTTGATCAAACACCCTTGCGTACTGTAGGACGGTCTTTGCCTTCGCCAGCTTTTCCGTCAAGTCAAGTAGTAGGCGGCTTGGCTGTCGTTCTGAATTAAGGGTTTTCCATAGTTTATGGCACTGAGCAATAATAGCTTCTGTACTTGTCGTCGCTTTTTTGGGATTAATCCAGAATTTCGTTTCATGCAAGTTTGTAATTAGAATATGATGAGTAAAAGGGCTGACGCACGATGAAATGAAATCATCTTGAATATGCCACGCCTTTCCCTGGACAATCATAGTCCAGCTCGGATGCGGGCAGCCTCAATGGCTGCGTAAGACTCGGCTTCCGTGGGGGTTTCGTATGTTTCTTGGCTAAGAATATTCCGGTGCATGAGCGCGACCTGCCTCACCTTCCCGCGAATACCAATCTCACCGAGCCAATGTCCATAAGCATGTCTGTGTCCGTGCGGGGTCGTTCCACGATCTTTTGCGTATTCAAGGCCGATTCGCTCGACTGCCCTTCGATGAACCTGTGCCCAACATCGAGATGTATATGGCAGGCCTTTGCTGGACACGAAGAGATAGGGGTGCGAGCCCAGCGGCCGAGGCCGAAATTTAATGTATGTGTTGTAGAGAGCCTTGAAATTTCGGCCTTCAACTTTGGGGTTACGCCAAAACATGGTCGAATAGTGAGCGCCATTGGTTAGTAGATGATTTTTTGTGCCGTGTCTGTCGTGGCCGATGGCCTCATTCCGTGGGGAAAGACCGAGCTGCGCTAACCGCGCGATGCGAGACGTACGGTAAGCTTTGCCAGTCAGTGGATCGACGATCGTCGTATCACCTTCCGTAGGGTGGTAGAGCCTGACAATGCAAGAAAGGTTATCATCTGGATCTACATAGACGTCATCGGACCACATGGTGAATGGTGCACCTATTCTCAGGCCACCCCCGTGCAAAAGCAGAAGTATCATCTGGTCTCTTGCAACCGCCCAAGGCGCACGGTGCCCTACGGCGATTGCCGCCATAAGGCGATTGAAGTGAATTTCTGGGAAGCGTTTCGTTGCCATAATTGGCAATTGCGGCTTGCGACTGGCTACCCCCGATGCGGTAACTTTGAGGGGCGCCCCGTTTCTTAACTTTAGATGCGAAAGAAGTGAGCCATATCTGATCTTGTGGTGGTGATGTGCTTGCGCGAGACGATCACTTAGAGATGATCTTCCAACGGGATTTATGATTCCATTCCAACCGGTCAGTCCGTGCCGGAAGAAAAGTTCGAGGTTCGTCAAGATACGGCGGACTTCACGTCCGGTGCGCGGCTGCCAGTACAAGAACGTGGGGTCCTGACATCCGTCAATGGTTCCACGTTCCAGCGAACTCACGAACGCGCTCAAGAGGTCAGTCCACTGCGTCGCGGAGCTTGTTCCTACCCCGCTTGTTTCTATGAAATCAAGTAAGAGCGTTAAGCCGCGTGCGTAAGCTCGCTGAGCTACGATTCCAAGATGTACTGCTTTTAGGAAGCTATCCCACGGCTGGAACGAGTTTCCATCGAATGAGTAGAAGCCAATTCGCGGATGGTCCGCAGCGTCCAGTTCCTCGATTCGCAAATGCGATCGGGGTGGCAGCGAACTGCTAATTGTGCGCATAGCACCGTCTCCGCAAATTCGATGTGGGGCGCTAGGTGCTCACTGCCTAGGCCAGGTAATCGATGGAGTCGGGTGCTTCGAGGTAGAGATCGTCCACTACGGGTTTGCTAATGTGAGCAGCAGGCGTCGATCAACACCCATCGCGATGCTAGCATGGCCGCGCCAGGCGGCCATATTTATTTCTTGAGCGGCAGCAACCGGGCTCCCCATTCACGATCGTAAAACGGCGCTATGCCTGCGGCCTTCATAGAAAGATGTTCAGGCGATCCCTTAAGGAAAACGCGAACTTCCGCCGGCAACCTGCTCTTGTAAACACCTTCGATAGCACCTGAAATCGTCTCTGCGATACGGCAATCTTCGCTTGACAGGATGACGATTTGCAGAGGCCGGCTCGGAAACTGGCTGAGCTCAGCTTCGAGAAAATAGGCCTGTTCGACTTGGGTGATTCCAGCCAGGCAGGTCATCAGCTTGCTGGTCAGCAAATGATGGTTCTTGGCAATGGCAGCGTTTTCAGCTGCGCCAAGCATCAATCTCGTCGAACCTCCAGCTTGCGCAATGCTTGCCAAGGTGCGCGCCAAGTCATCAGCCGAGAATTGCATGTCGTATGTCGACCCGGGATTGACGTGGCAATGTGTGTTTGGGGTTGCTTCAAAGAGACTCTGTACGTTGATGCTGTAGGCGGAATTTCCCGGCATCGGAGCTTTGCTCAACGCTTCCTCCGAGGTAAAGATTGCAATTACCCGCGCACCGTCATAGCGAATCCAGGCAACGGTTTGACTGTTCCAGACCGTTTGTGCCTCGCCCTCCGGATGCTGGATGAAAACGAACGCATTGCTCGCTAGGAGCTTTTTCAGGAAGCGCGGTCGGGTTCCGGGTTCCATGAACGCGCGCTTCAACATTCTTTCAAGGTGCCCGGTTGTAGTCACCACTTTCTCCTGTCGGAATCTAGTGAAGTGGACAACTGCCATAAGCAGTCGCCGCTTCTCGAAATTTGGATCGCCGCTGCAACGAGATCATCAAGTTTCGTTGCGGTCAGTTAGTTCTACTTGGCGTGGTGGTGGCCAACGTTCCGATGGCTTCCCGTCGACGCTGGTGTCGAAAACTGGCTCCAGAACATAGGTTGGGCTAGCCAGTTCGTGCCATCCCGCCTGAAACACCTCATTGGCCGACGGGTAATGCCGCAGAAGCGACTTGGCTTCACTGCGTACCGAGGCCGGAACTCGGCGGTTGCCAAGCAGCAGCCTCAAGAACTCCCTTGTTTCGATGACCGCTCGCGTACGTTCGTACGGCAGCGTCATGACCGCTCCACTTGCGCTCTCATTGAATGCTTCTGCTGGTGCTCGTGGAGCATCGGCGCATGGCGATTCAGGAACTGCTTCATGGTCCCTTTGTACTTCAGCGCCTCTCCTGGAAGCGATATTGCAAGCGCTTTCGCAATGCTGAGAGCGTACGAGACCTGGCTCTTGGTTGGTGGTTGGAGGTCGTCGTCCAGGATGCTGGCCAGACTGTTGATCAACCGCCACTCGAATGGCGCGTTGGTGCCCGTGCTCAGGCATCGCTCCAGCTGGATGCCCAAGGCTTCCCGGGAGTTCCAGTTCATCGCGATGTCCAAAGACAGATCCAGATCATCATCGACCAATCGAAGTGGCATCGTCGTATCACCTATCTATACTTATATGTAGACTACATCTAAAGGCGTAGCCCTAAAAGTATCGTCTGCTTACGGTCACCGCATGGACAAGGTGACGCTACAGACCAAATTGGGTACCGCCGTGCGTGAGCGTCGGCAAGCCCTTGAATACAGCCAGGACACCTTCGCCGATGCCATCGGTATGCACCGCGCCTACTACAGCGCCATCGAGCGCGGCGAACGGAACGTAACCCTGGCCACCCTCGCCAGGGTGGCAGAGGGGCTGGATATGCCGATCGCCGAGTTGATGGCGGAAGCCAAGCTTTAAGCTCTGCCGCCGGCGTGCGGGCTGGACCTCTTGCCTTTGAGATAGCCCACCATGGCCTTGTGGGTGCGTTCGCGCTCCGCATGCAGATGGCCGTTCCCCAACAGGCGATCCAGCGCGTTGAGTGGCGCGCGGATCCGCGTCGTGCCGGGCCATGAACGCGCCAGGTCAATCAACGTCAGACGCCCGCCGCGGACCACCGCCTCGACGGCGCACAGCAGCACACGACTGCGCAGCGCATGTATCGAACCGAGTGCGTCGTAAAGGCACTTTTGCAATACTTTGGTCGCGCGCATGGTGTGGTGTCCTCTGGCTTCGTAACCCGTGAGGAATGACCGCGTCATGCGCCCACTGTTCTTTCAATCTACGCGTAACGTGTTGATTGAAGGAAAAGATTCGTGGGGAAACCTCAGGATCGGCTCCGCACAAAGTCTGGAGGCTCCAAACGCCAGTCCGTCGCAAGCTTTTTCATCGCAACAGCCCATGTCGGATGTGGCATGGTATTGCATCTTGAGTCGCCCCTACGACTTGAAGGTAGCATTATGACGCCCCCCATCTATTTGGACAGTAACGCCTCAACGCAACCCGATCCCGAGGTTGTCGAAGCCATGCTCCCTTGGCTTGGAGCTAGCCATGCCAACCCCCATGCCGGGCACTTAGCTGGCCAGCGAGCCGCTAAGGCGATCGATACTGCTTTGCAGGCTATCGCAGGCCTGATCGGAGCATCACCGAGTGATGTGATCATCACGTCAGGAGCCACGGAGTCGAACAACCTCGCGTTACAGGGTGTTCTTTCTAAAAATCCGAATAGTTCAAGACTTTTGCATTCCGCAATCGAGCACAAGGCAGTTATTGAGGTAGGCACGTATCTAAACACATGCGGCGTTTCGGTCGAGACTATTTCGGTCGACAAACACGGCCGAGTAGAGGTTGACGCCGCAAGGAAGATAATCGAAACGGGATACTTCGACGTTAACCTAGCCTCCATCATGCACGCCAACAACGAGATCGGAACGATACAGCCAATCGAGGAAGTTTCAGAAGTATTGAGGTCAAAAAACGGAGTTTTGCATGTCGATGCTGCGCAAACGGCTGGACGACTAAAGATTGACGTCGCCGCAATGGGGGTTGATCTATTGAGCCTTTCATCTCACAAAATGTACGGCCCGTCAGGAATTGGAGCCCTCTACATTTCGCCTCGAGTCAGAAAGTTGATACGCCCCCTACTCTTTGGAGGTGGTCAACAATTTGGTCTTCGACCGGGGACCCTACCTGTGTTTTTGATAAGTGGCTTCGGAAAAGCCTGCGAAATAGCCTCAGATTGCATGGAGCGTGATGCGCTACATGCCGAAACCCTCGCGAACTCGTTCTGTAATTCTCTTAGCGAGTTTGGAGCAAATTTCAAAACATTCGATTGCGGCGAGCGAAATCTTCCTGGCTTGAGAAGTATTCGCTTCATCGGGGCCGATGCCGATGACCTCGTCATGCGCGTGAGCCCCAAGTTGAGTATCTCAAGCGGGTCTGCCTGTTCCTCGGGATCAATTCATCGCTCACACGTACTACGAGCTGCGGGACTCTCTGACGATCAAGCACGGGAAGTCGTTCGCGTAGGATTCGGCCGCCATTCGACCATCTCTGATGCATACGAAGCGGCACGGCTATTGGCTGACGCCGCAATTAGCATGAGTAGGCTTGACTAGGGCAACCGCGTCTCGCGCCCAAGGGTCGGAGGCTGACTGGTGAAACGCGCCAGTTGAGCCTAGAATGCGTTTATGACTCGCCACCGTGCACCATCAACCTCGATTCCGGCCCATTTTTCGGGGCACGAAACCTTCCCCCTACGTCAGATGTGGCTAAAAAAGGCCTACGATCAATCAGTTGAAGACGGCCGGATCCCCAAGTCGACTTTTACCGACGACGCCGCCATTGCTACGTTTGGGGTAGGCAAGAACATGGTTGTCTCCATCCGGCATTGGGCCCTAGCTTGCGGTGTTTTGTACGAGGATCACGGCGATTTTCGGGTCAGGAAGCTTGCGGGTGAAATTCTTGATGATGGGGGTCTTGATCCCTATGCAGAAAATCCGGCCACAGCATGGCTTGCCCATTGGCAGCTTGCCGGCCGCTGCTTTCGCTCGACGACTTGGTATTGGTTGTTCAACAATGTGACGGCGCCCACCTTCACACGCCAAGAACTCGAAGAGCCGTTGGCGCGATATGCCCGCGAGCTCGACCCGAAGCACCGTCTCTCAGTCTCGACTATTTCTCGCGACTTGGAGACTTGCCTGCGCAGCTACGCCCCCCGAGCGGCCGGCGGCTCGCCTGAGGACTTCGCAGAGCCGCTGCTTGGCGAACTGGGCTTGCTGCAAGAGGTTCACAAAGGACAATACGCCTTCCGCCGCGGTCCCAAGGCTTCGTTGCCTGACGGCGTCTTTGCGTATGCCTTGGTCGACTTCTGGAACCGCGAGGCCGATGGCCAAAGCTCACTAGCCTTCGAAACCGTAGCTTATGCAGAAGGCTCGCCGGGCCGAGTCTTCAAACTTGACGAGGAGTCGATCGCCCAACGGCTGATTACCCTCTCGGACTTCACCCGGCACAAGCTCGAGTGGACTGACTCCGCCGGTTTGCGGCAGGTCCACCGCAAGGAGCTGTCCAAGGAAGACATCAAGAACATGATCAGGCGCGCTTATGACTGACAAGAAGCAACAGGCTCTGTCGGACAGCGTCCACATCTCGCCCCAATACCAGCGCTCCATCCGAGTCGATGCCGACATCGGCCGCGCGGACGCGCTCTCCGGCTACATCTGTCACGCGACCGCGATAGGCGTGGTCGATGGCATGTGCAAGCAACTCTCCGGCACCAATCAACGCTGCTTCACCTGGACTGGACCGTTCGGCGGCGGCAAGAGTTCGCTGGCCGTCGCGTTGGCGAGCGCTCTGCATTCAGATAAAAACCTCCGAGCCAAGGCACGCGAGGTATTGCGACTTGACTCGAAGCCCGCCTTCGACAAAGCCTTTCCCGTTCGCAAGGGATGGTTACTTGTGCCGGCCGTAGGCCGGCGCGGCAGCGTCATCGCGGAATTGCATGCATCGCTCAGGCGCGCACAGGGCCGAAGCGTTGACGGTCGCAGCAAGCCCAATGCCCAATCGTTGATCGCCGAGCTGCTGGGAGAGGCTAAGAGCCGCTCACATGATGGCGTGCTGGTCATCATCGACGAGATGGGCAAGTTTCTGGAGGCCTCGGCGCTAGGCTCCGGGGATGATGTCTACTTCTTTCAAGAGCTCGCGGAGGCCGCCGCACGCTCTGAAGGTCGCTTGGTTGTCGTGGGCGTCCTGCATCAATCCTTCGCGCAATATTCGGCACGCCTTGGCATTGACACCCGCGACGACTGGGCCAAGGTCCAAGGTCGCTATGTCGACCTGCCTTTCGTGGCCGCGAGCGACGAAGTCGTCGAGCTCATCGGCCGAGCGATTGAAGTCAAGGAGCGGCCACCGTGGATGCGCAAGGCGTCCAAGTCCATCGCTGAGGCGATCCGCTCGCGTCGGCCTGCTGTGGGGCAAAACTTTGCTAAGGCTTTGGAGGCCTGCTGGCCGCTTCATCCGGCCATGGCCGCACTTCTGGGACCGATCTCCAAGCGGCAATTTGGCCAAAACGAGCGCAGCACCTTCGGCTTCTTGTCGTCAGTGGAACCACATGGCTTCCGCTCTTATCTGAACTTGACGCTCAGGAGTGAAGCGAGCTGGTATTGCCCAAGCGATTACTGGGACTATCTGCGCTCGAACTTGGAGCCTGCGATCCTCGCTTCGCCCGACGGCCACCGCTGGTCGCAGGCTGTCGAAGCAGTGGAGCGGGCCGAGGCGAAAACAAGCGACGCTTTCCTTGTGTCGTTGATCAAGAATATTGCGGTCATCGACCTGTTTCGCAACGGGTCAGGCCTTGCGGCCGACTCGACGGTAGTCGCCGCCCTGTTCTACGACAAGGCACCCGAAGAGCTCGACGCCGCGTTGCGCAAGCTCAGCTCGCTCAAGGTCGCCCTCTTTAAAACTTACACTGGCGCGTGGTCGGTGTTCGAAGGCAGCGACTTCGACATCGACGCGGCCATCGCCCAAGTTCTGGCCGCCTCGCCTGGCATCGATTACGCACGGCTGACTCAACTCGTGGGCCTGCATCCCGTCGTAGCCAAGCGGCACTATCACGAAACGGGTTCCATGCGATGGATGGAGCTATCGCTGTGCGGTATCGAGCAAGCCGAGAAGCTTGCCGTCAATTTCAAACCAAAGAAAGGCGAGTTCGGTGCCTTCATCTTGGCTCTGCCTAGCAAGGGAATGAGCTCGAGAGCGGCCCGTATCCGCGCGCAGGCCTGTTCCAAGCTCCGTCCTTGGCCAGTGATGGTGGGCATCCCCACCAACCACGCTCGCATCGCCGAACTCTCCGCGGAGTTGGTGGCCTTAGAGCAAGTCAAAGATCGCCATGAGCTATCAGGTGACGCGGTGGCCCGCCGCGAGGTTTACGCGCGCCTAGCCGCGACCCGCGCTGACCTCGAGGACCAACTGCAAGCTGCCGTGTCGCTAGCGAAGTGGCACGATGGAACCGAGCAAATCGTAGAGCCTGGCTCGAAGCTCTCGCCCGTCGCATCTGGCCTCGCCGAAGAGCTGTTCAGTCAGTCACCACCGGTGTGGAGCGAGCTAGTCAACCGTGACAGTGTGTCGAGCAATAGCGTGAAGGCTCGTCGCGATCTTCTGCACGCGATGATCAACGCCGAAGGCCAAGAGACCTTGGGTTTCGAAGGCTTTCCAGCTGAGAGAGGGCTCTACGAGACGTTGCTGAAAAGTACAGAACTACACCGCCAAGACGCTTCAGAAGCCTGGCGTTGCATGCCACCAGGTGAAGGGTTCGCCGAAGGCTTCGCGCCCCTGTGGGATGCGACGCGGACACTCTTCTCGGACGCCAACACTCGCGTTGGTGCACATGAAATCTACGCTCTCTGGAATGCTCCTCCCTTCGGCATGAAGTTGGGCATCCAGCCGGTGATCCTCACGGCGTTTCTGCTCGCCCACAAGGCCAACATTGCCGTCTACAAGGATGGGATGTTTGTGCCCAGGCTCACCGACTTTGACATTGACGAGTGCCTGCAGGATCCCGATCGCTTTTCGCTACGGTGGGTAGCCATCGACGAGGACAAGAACCGGATTCTCAAGGGCATTTCGAAGCTCTTGGCCGAGATCGGTGAGACCGCCGGGGTGGCCGATCCGCTTGAGGCCGCCCGTGGCCTGGTGGCCATGGTCTTCAACCTGCCGGAATGGGCTCGGCGGACTTCGAAGCTGAGCCAGACAGCGAAAGACATGCGCGACATGCTCTTGAAAGCCAGCGACCCGCACAAGGTCCTGTTTGTCGACCTAGCCTCGCTGCTGAGTGCCGACAACGACAAGGCTTATGTGAAGGCTCTGCGCGCGCCGCTTCGGGAACTTGCTGGTGCCTACGACAAGATGCTCGCCGAGGTCGAGGCCAAGATGCTCGCAGCCCTCGATGCGAGTCGGGACGACTTGAAAGCCCTGCGGGAGCGGGCGAGGTCTGTTTCCGGCATTTCGGGCGATCTTCAATTGGATGGCTTTGCGACCCGTCTAGCCAGCTTCGATGGTTCACGGACCTCGCTCGAAGGCATCCTGAGCATGGCAGCCGAAAGACCACCGCGCGACTGGGTAGATCGGCACATCGACGCAGCGATTTTGGAGTTGGCCAAGTTCGCCCGTCGTTTCCGAGAAGCCGAGGCTTTTGTGACCGTGCAAGGCCGCCAAGCTCATAGCGAAGCTTTCGCCGTGGTCATCGGAGCGGGCTCGGACACCAAGACGATCTCGCGCTCGTTCGCGATCTCTGATCGCCATCGCAAGACGGTGGAGGCGAAGGCACGCGAGGTCGCCTCGATGCTCGAAGGTCAGGGGTTGGATACGGACATATTACTGGCGATCTTGGCCAAGGCTGGGATGAAGCTGGTATCCATCGATAAGGAGGCGGCTAATGGTTGACCGGCACGTTCTAGGAATCTCCGGCGGCAAGGACAGTGCGGCGCTGGCCGTGTACATGCGCGAGCACCATCCCGAGCTCGACATCGACTATTTCTTCACCGACACAGGCGAAGAGCTGCCCGAGGTTTACGAATTCCTCAGTAAGCTCGAAGGCCGGCTCGGCAAACCGATCCTGCGTCTAAACCCCAATCGCGACTTCCGCTTCTGGTTGCGCCAATACAACCACTTCCTGCCCAACCCTAATACGCGCTGGTGCACCCGCAAATTGAAGCTCGCCCCCTTCGAGGACTGGGTGCGGCCTATGCTGGCGGCGGGCAACAAGGTCACGTCCTATGTGGCCATCCGCGCCGACGAGAACTATCGCGAGGGCTACGTGGCCAAGGCTGACAACCTGTTCGTGAAGATGCCCTTCCGCGAGGCAGGCATCGACAAGGCCGGTGTCATCGACATTTTGGAAAACTCCGGCGTCGGCTACCCGAAGTATTACGGGTGGCGCTCGCGCAGTGGCTGCACGTTCTGCTTCTTCCAACAGAAGATCGAATGGGTCAGGTTGCGCGAGCAGCATCCTGACGCCTATGAGGCCGCCAAGGCGTTAGAAAAGGACGCCCTGGAGCATGGGGCGCCATTCACCTGGTCGAAGGGGGAGTCACTCTCTGACATGGAAGAGCCCTCGCGTGTGGCTGCCATCAAGGCGGAATATGACGTCCGCCGCGCACGCATGCGAAAAGCCATCCCCATCAATCCGCTGCGGCCTGTGAAGGCCTGCCCGGACGACATTGACGACATCTACGGGGTCGATGAGGGCAACGGGTCCTGCGCGGTCTGCCACAAATGACAAAGTGATGCGGCATCGAAACCTGAGCTCCGATGATCCGCCGCTGGACGTGCCGCAGCGCTGCCCGATTTGCGCGGCAACCCGAGGGCTTTCGGAACACTTGACCGAGGTTGCCTTCGCTGCCCAATACCTCGGGAACACGTCGACATACGAAAGCGAACACGGAACAGCAAAAATCAGGACTGAGACGATTGGCGACTGGTTGAGGCTTGCCTCGCAGCTCAAAACCGTTGAGATCGACGCCTGGAAGCACGAGCCGACCGCAGGAGATGCCTTCTATTGCGAACCGGTGGCCGACAGCATCCGCGACCACGGCCAGCACTACACGACCCACGCCACCGCGCTGACTCGCTTCGTGTTCGTCTGCAATGGCTTGGAAGAGGCTTATCGCTTCGTCGACCACCTCTACGGGCCGCTTTCAATCCGGAAGGGGATAGCCAAGAAGGATCTCAAGCGGACCGGCAGCATGCGGGCCGTGGCACTTCTGGATAATCTATTTGAAAGAGAGGGAGCGGCAGCGGCTCCTCGGGACTTCGAGCACCATTGCGGTAACTTCGTCAGCCTCTTCAATCGATACAAGAGCAAGCACAACGCAGCCGTCGGAGGCATCGACGTCGGCGCCGAAAAGCTGCCGACTTTCGCCCTTCAACTGATGCGTAACCTTCGAAACCATGTCGCGCATGGCACCTTTCCCTTGGGACCGCCAGCAGACTACGGCGGCTACGAGGACAGCAAAGAGCTGGTGCTCATGCTCCGCCACGCGTGCCGCGTCGCCTCGCTCTACATGCAGATCATCCTCAGGTGGTTCAGTCCAGGATTTGAATCCTATGACTACAGCGCCATGCGGGATGCCGATGGCAAAGAGTTCGATCGCTTCAT
This sequence comes from Rhodanobacter sp. TND4EL1, assembly GCF_054061035.1. Lineage (NCBI taxonomy): Bacteria > Pseudomonadati > Pseudomonadota > Gammaproteobacteria > Lysobacterales > Rhodanobacteraceae > Rhodanobacter > Rhodanobacter sp. TND4EL1. The sequence continues at coordinate 68,482 of NZ_JBSSDT010000003.1, read as the reverse complement.
CGAGAAATGCAGCCTCGCTTACGTTTTGGACCTGCATTTGAAGGGCAATTTCGCCCTTCACGACGGCCTGTATGACGATGAAGACGATGAAGATGGTGAAGACTGACGGGCAGGCAGAGCCCTCCTTCGCATGGCTCCCCGCGCTCCTTTTTGCTAAACGCCAACCTTCTGGACAGCAAAAACCAAAAGATGTGAACGCGAGAACCTTAAAGGTTGGATGGAAACGTCAAACTTGCTGGACACGGACGCCAGCCTAATCGGTAGCCACTGTGCCCAGCGTTCCTCGTAACTTTAGTCAGCCTCGGCGGCAGCGCAGCCGTCGAAGTCGACCGGCTGCTGTCGGCTGATTGACCTCCTCAAATGCGCGCCGCGAAGCGGACTCTCGATCAAGGTTGCGTGCCACAATTTGCCGAAAGTACACACCGTCAAAAGCTGCTCTTGACGTATCGACCAAAACCTTACGTTCAGGCCAGCAGCTTGTCTGGTCGCCACCGTACAGGTGCATTCGTCGGACAGCCTAGCTTGCTACATTGCTGACCCGTGGCGGGATCAGGTCAGGCGCCGTATCCATAAATTGAAGTGACTGCATGCGAGCGATTGGTATTTGAAATTGTTCCTTTGCGTACCTGTAGTTCAAGATGATGCAACGTTACCTTCGGACCTCAATATTGAGCACACACGCGACTTACTCGCTGGCCTGCGTCTTCATTTTGGGCAAATGGGCGCAGCGGAGACTCGGTCCCAGCGCGTACCCATCCAACCCACGCGCCGCCGCGCGCCTGTTCCTACCGTGAGCGCACGGGTCCTAATGGTGCAAGGCTGTACCTCCGACGCCGGCAAGAGCGCGTTGGTTACCGGGCTATGTCGCTGGTTCCGCCGACGTGGCGTACGCGTGGCACCGTTCAAGCCACAGAACATGGCACTCAATTCGGCAGTCACTGTGGATGGTGGAGAAATTGGGCGCGCGCAGGCGGTACAGGCACAAGCGGCGGGGCTCGATCCCCACACGGATTTCAATCCCGTGCTGCTCAAGCCCAATAGCGATACCGGTGCCCAAGTGATCGTGCATGGGCACGCGATCGGCAACATGGACGCTGTCGGCTATCACGCCTACAAGCCCATTGCGCTGGATGCGGTACTGGCGTCACACGCACGGCTGGTCGCAAAGTACGCCGTGGTGCTGGTGGAAGGTGCGGGTAGCCCCGCCGAGATCAACCTTCGCGAGGGCGACATCGCCAACATGGGCTATGCCGAGGTGGTCGATTGCCCGGTGATCCTGATTGCTGACATCGACCGCGGTGGGGTGTTCGCGCACCTGGTTGGCACGCTGGCCCTGTTGTCCGCGAGCGAGTGTAAGCGAGTAGCGGGTTTTGTCATCAACCGTTTTCGCGGCGACATGGCGTTGCTGCAGCCGGGTCTGGACTGGCTGGAACGGGAAACCGGCAAGCCGGTGCTGGGCGTGCTGCCTTATTTGCATGGCCTGCAACTGGAAGCGGAAGATGCGTTGCCGCGCGAGCACAAGCACAAGCCACAGGCTCGGTTGCGGGTGATGGTGCCGGTCCTGCCACGCATCAGCAATCACACCGATCTTGATGCCCTGCGCGCACATCCCGATGTCGAGCTGACCCTGCTTGGTCCAGGCGAGTTGCCGACGGCCTGCGATTTGATCGTGCTGCCAGGTTCCAAGTCCACTCGCGCCGATCTGGCATGGCTGCGCGCGCAGGGTTGGCCGCCAGCGATCGCCAGGCACCTGCGCTACGGCGGCAAGCTGATCGGCATTTGCGGTGGTTTCCAGATGCTGGGTCGAGTCGTGCACGATCCGCACGGCCTCGAAGGCGAGCCCGGCTCAAGTGAAGGTTTGGGCTGCCTCGACATGGAGACCGTGCTGGAGCCACAAAAGCAGTTGCGACGTACACATGGCCGACTTGCATGGACGGATGCCCTGGTCAGTGGCTATGAAATCCACTCCGGGATCAGTGATGGCGATGCCTTGGCCTGCCCGTCCAGCCTACTTGATGACGGGCGCAGCGATGGTGCCCTGTCCGCAGACGGACAAATTCTCGGCAGTTATTTACATGGCTTGTTCGATCAGTCGCAGGCATTGACCGCGCTGCTGGCATGGGCGGGTGTGCGCGATGCCGCGCCAATAGACATGCATGCCTTGCGCGAAGAGAGTATCGAGCGGCTGGCCGATGCCGTGGAGAATCATCTGGATAATGCCGCGCTGCTCAGGCTGATCGGCACGGGAGAACCATCATGCGCACACTGATCTTAGGCGGAGCCCGCTCGGGCAAGAGTGCACTGGCCGAGCGACTGGCGCGTGACTCGGGGCTGGAGGTGGTCTATATCGCGACCGCACAGGCGCACGATGCGGAGATGGTTGCCCGTATCGCACACCATCGTGATCGTCGCCCGGTGCAATGGCAAAGTGTGGAAGAGCCGCTGGCGTTGGCTGACACCTTGAGTGCCTACGCTCAACCCGATCGCTGCGTGCTGGTCGATTGCCTTACCCTGTGGCTCAGTAACCTGCTCGGTGATGCCGATGACAAGCGCCTCAGGTGTGAATACGAAGCACTGCTCGATGTCCTGCCTGCGCTACCCGGCGAATTGTTGATTGTCAGCAACGAGGTCGGTTTGGGCGTGGTGCCGATGGGTGAGTTGACGCGTCGTTTCGTGGATGAAACGGGGCGCCTGCATCAGGCCATGGCGGCCCGCTGCGAACGTGTGTTGTTTGTAACAGCGGGGTTGCCGCTGCCTCTCAAAGGAAATCTTGCATGAGTCATGAGTGGTTGTTCCAGCCGTGTGCAGTCAGCAACGCGGACAGCGAAAATGCCGCCCGTGCCCACCAGGCACAACTGACCAAGCCACCGGGTTCACTCGGCGCGCTGGAAACGCAGGCTATTCGTCTGGCCGGGTTACAACGCAGTGCTCGGCCAGCGGTGCAGCAGGTATGGATCAGTGTCTTCGCCGGTGATCATGGCGTCGCGGCGGAAGGCGTGTCGGCTTTCCCGCAAGTGGTCACTGGCGAGATGGTACGCAACTTCGCCCATGGCGGCGCCGCGATCAGCGTGCTCGCACGGGTCCTCGGTGCCCAGCTGGAGGTGGTGAATCTGGGTACGGTGAACGATCCGGGCGAGTTGCCTGGGGTGCGCCGGGCGATCATCGCGCCGCAGACCCACAACTTCTGCGAGCAAGCGGCGATGACACCGGCGCAGCTCGATGCGGCGTTGCGCACCGGTGCCGATAGCGTTGCGCAAGCTCACGCCGCTGGCGCGCAATTGTTCATCGGCGGGGAAATGGGTATAGCCAATACCACGTCGGCAACGACACTAGCCTGTGCCTTGCTGGGCGAGTCGCCAGCCACAATGGCCGGTGCGGGCACGGGGTTGGATGCCAAGGGCATCGGACACAAGGTCGAGGTAATTGCACGCGCGCTGGCCCGTTATCCCGATGATGTGGATGCGCTGGTCTGGCTGGAGCGCGTGGGCGGCTTTGAGATCGCCGCACTGACAGGTGCCTATATAGCGGCCGCACAGCATGGCATAGCGGTGCTTGTCGACGGTTTCATCACCACGGTTGCCGCACTGGCTGCGGTGCGCATCAATCCCGCGTGCCGTGCCTGGATGTTTTTCGGTCATCGTTCGCACGAACAGGGACATGCGCGGGTGCTGGTGGCACTGGATGCCGATCCTCTGCTGGATCTTGGCTTGCGCCTGGGTGAAGCGAGCGGCGCAGCGACGGCCGTGCCTTTGTTGCGTCTGGCCTGTGAACTGCATGCGGACATGGCCACGTTTGCCCAGGCGGGGGTGAGCAACGCATGAGCGGAAGCATCGATCTGCTCCGCCACGGCGACACTGGCCAGAGCGGTTATCGGGGCCAGCTCGACGATCCGCTAAGCCCACTGGGGTGGGCACAACTGCGTGCGGCGACGGCGCGTCGCCGTTGGGATGCCATCATCACTTCATCGCTATGCCGCTGCGCTGAATTTGCGCGGGAACTGGCCACGCAGCAGGGCGTGCCGCTGCGTGTGGACAGTCGACTGGCGGAATATCACTTCGGCGATTGGCAGGGGGTAAGCATCGAGAAGCTGGCACAGGAGCAGGGTGTTGCCCTGGGACAGTTTTGGGCCGACCCGGTGACAAACCCGCCGCCAGGTGCCGAGTCATTTGCGACATTTCGCGATCGCCTGTCTGCCGCGTTGAACGATATCGCGAAGGAAGCCACCGCGCAGCGCGTGCTGGTGGTAACCCATGGCGGCGTCATACGTCTGTTGCGTTGCGAGTCCGAGGGGCGCGGTTTTGGCGATATGACTAGTATTGACGTGCCGCACGCTTCATTACACCCATTGCACTGGCGAGTGGCAGCCTGATGCGTTCATTGCTTGCCGCGCTTGGTTTTCTCACTCGGGTACCGGTGCCCGCATGGGTATTCAAAGATGCCGGGGCAACGAACACCTCGCTGGCTTGGTACCCCGTGGTGGGGCTGCTGGTAGGAGGCGTGCTTTGGAGTTTGGCGTGGATTGGCAGCAGCTTGCCGCCACTGCTCCTGGCCGCGCTGCTCTTGCTCGTGTGGACCGGATTGACCGGTGCCTTGCATCTGGACGGTCTGGCCGATAGTGCCGACGCCTGGGTGGGTGGCCTGGGAGATCGTGAGCGTACATTGGCGATTATGAAAGATCCGCGTAGCGGCCCAATGGGCGTGACTGCCGTGGTGATGGTGTTGCTGCTCAAGTTTGCTGCACTGGCGAGCTTGCCGCTTGCCCACACGGCGCTATGGCTGGCGCCGATGCTGGCGCGTACCGGCATCACGGTGGCCTTCCTGTGTACGCCCTATGTACGTAGCCAAGGCCTTGGCAGTGCGCTGACACACGCGCCCCGACTGGCCTGCATAGCCGGCGTATTGGCGGCCGTTGTCCTTGCGTCATGGTGCGGATGGCATGGCGTGCGAGCCTTGCTGGCCGTGACGGTCGTGTTTGCATGCTGGCGTTATGCCTGCATGCATCGCCTAGGAGGCATGACGGGCGACACCTTGGGAGCCTTGACCGAACTTGTCGAAGCGGCGGTACTGGTCGCGTTGGTCTAAGCGGATGCCAGCCTGACGACGTGCCGGGTTTCCAGCGGCCCGAACTGAAGGTGGGCGTCATACGTTGCGTAATGCAGCTGGTTTATTCGCAGCGACACCGACGGCGCATCGATCTCCCGCAGTCGCTGGCGAACTTCCTCGGCTGCGGCTTTGCGTTTATACAAGCCTAGGGTGATGTGCGGCACGTAGTTGGCCTGCCGCAGTCCTTTCGCCAGCGCTTCCAGGGCAGAGCGCCACTTGGTCAGTTGCCCGGACGGATCAGTCACAGAAATGAAGGCGGCACTGGCGAAGCTGTCGGGTGCGCCCAATGAAAGCGAGCATGCAACGCCGCGCAAACGCTGCAACGACTCAATTTGATCACGTAGCTGCAAGGGTGTGAAGTCGTCATTCGCAACTTGTGCTGGTTGTTCGAAGCCGCAGACGGCCAGCGTCAGATGCGGTTGGCGCTGCTGGGACGGATGCAGCAGGTCGGCCAGCCGCCGCCGCGCGGCTTCGACGTAATCTAGCAACACAGGATCATTCACCGGAATGATCCAAACGCCATATCGTTGCCGCTGCCGATGCCACTCGGGATAGTCGCGCAGCTCAGCAACCACTGTTTCGGATGGGCCATGTTTCAAGTCGGAGATCAGCATTGCACCGATGCTAGCCGATACCATGTGCTCAACGGGATGGGTCCGAGGTGGTGGAGGATGAGCACAATGCATTTTGGCAATGAATCGGAGGTCACTTTTTCGGGGGCGGAGCGAGATGCCGTATACAAGTGCATCTTCAATCGGCGCGATGTCCGCTCCCAGTTTCTACCTGATCCTGTTCCCGAGGATGTGCTGGCTCGCATTCTGCGCGCGGCTCACCACGCCCCATCGGTCGGCTTCATGCAGCCCTGGGACTTCATCGTGGTGCGGGACGCCGGTGTGAAACAGCGGATCCACGATGCCTTTAAGATCGCGAACGCGGAAGCGGCCTCCATGTTCAGTGACAAACGTCAACAGACGTATCAGTCACTCAAGCTAGCAGGTATTCTCGATGCACCGGTGGGGATCTGCGTGACTTGTGACCGAAGCCGTTCTGGTCCCGTCGTACTCGGCCGCACCCACCAGCCGGAGATGGATCTTTATAGTGCGGTCTGCGCAGTACAAAACTTGTGGCTGGCGACGCGGGCAGAAAACATTGGTATGGGTTGGGTCAGCATCGTGCATCCGCAACACTTGCGCGAAGCATTGGGGATTCCGAACTCGATTGTTCCGATTGCCTACCTCTGTGTCGGCCACGTCACCCACTTCCTTAAAAAGCCAGAGTTGGAAACAGCAGGCTGGCTTCCGCGCATGCCACTTCGCGACGTCGTATGGTTCGACCAGTGGCATGCCGAAGATGGCGCGGAATCTCTGCGCCAACATCTTTAAGACGATTCATAGCCCATCGTTCCCGCTTGCACCCTGTCGGACTTTGATGAGACATGGGCCTCATACGTCGATTTGCGGTTAGTAATTACGGGCTCGATCGGTCAGACCGGAATACGCAGGCTGTCCAACGGTACGTCGGAGTCGGCAGGATAACTCCTCGGAAGAAACGACCGATTCACGAGATTGCGCACCCGGCCTACCTGGCGTGCAACAGAAAAAACGGATTGACGGAGCCGTAGGTATGTTCGGCTCGGTGACCGCGGGTTGAGGAGGCTGACTCGCTAAAGCGATGGCGGTATCTCCTTGCCAATCATCGCGGCGGCGAACAATCCACCGAGGCCGCCAAACAGCAACCATTGGCTGAAGGGTGATCCGGTCACCCGGGACAACGCGACCGCCCCAATGCTGCCGACCACCAGCACGAGGAGAAACAGCAAGATCCGTTCGCGTTCGATCCGGCGCTGCTCTTGCGCTTGTTTGAATGCGATCTCATCAAAATAATCGAACAGATTAAACCCACAGTGCACGCAGAGCTCGCTGTGCCGCCACGTCCAGTCGTCGCACTGAGGACAGACCTCGGCGTTAGCGTGGTGTGGCGGCGGACCGCGGTACTCATGCAGTTGGGTTGCCGTCAGCCATTCGGAGGCAGGCGCGGGTTCCGACGCCGATGCGTCCTCGGGACCCAAGAGCCACTGGATTTCTTCTTGCGTGCTCCGGGCGCCGAACTCTTCAACAGATGAGGACGGGGCGCCTTTCGACAAAGCGCGTCGTCCGGCCAGCGGCACGATATGCCCATCGGTTGGCCCTGTGTCGCTCATGCACTCAGGCGGCCAAGGTCAGATAGTCGGTGACGCCGGCCGGATCAAACGGCTTGTCGCGGAAGTGTTGGTAAAGCAACCGGATCACGCGCCCCTTCTTTTCCGGAGATAAGGGTTTGCGGATACGCTGCAATCGCTGCTCAACCGCCACCACGATCTGCTCCACCAGATCCGGCGACACGGCAGCATCCCGTCCACTTGGGTCGGTGCCCGGACCAATCAGCACCCACAACGGGTCGATGCCGAAGGTCTCGTAAAGGAGCCGAAGCACGGTGGCAGGAGCCTCGCGCTCGCCACGCTCGTAGTTCTGGTAGGCCCTTGGCGAGATGCCCAACCGCTCGGCGAACTCGGTCTGCGACAGCCGCACACGTTCCCGCGCCGCGGCGAGGCGGTGACCGATTACCACGTTATCGTTGAGAGTTGAAAGCTTACTCATGTGTGCTATCGTCCTACTCACTTGACCATGCCGACGGTATCACATGCACTGGTTTCTCGACAACGCAAATACTGGCCAGTGTCGAAGCATCCGCGCGTCGGCGCAAGACTCTCGCTGGCAGGAGGTCGTGATGACCTAGCCACCCTACGTTCGTCATTCCGAACGGGGAAAAGCAGAAACCCCGGGCGTTGGCGCGCTCGGGGCTTCGGAGATGCAGAACAGTGACTTGTTGGCATTCTCCATGCCGCCTTCCTCGACGTCAAGCGCCGACCCACAGAGGGTCGACTTGGTCCCGGCTGTCCGCGTGACGGGCCTCCGGGTGCATGGAGAACTTCCGTCGTGCCCCCTATCAAAGATCTCTGCCGCTTGCTGCTTACGACCGCGTTGTCGAATCGGCGCATCAGCGAAGCGCTACACATCTCGCCGACTACAGCGATGCGCTACCGGAACCGGTTAACGGAACTGGAATGGGACTGGCTGCGTGTCAGCGCCATGGACGAAGCGAGCCTGGATCGTCTGCTGAATACGCCAGGCAAGAGTGCCTTCGTGCACACCTTCGTCGAGCCAGACTGGTCGCAGGTGCACGTCGAGCTACAAAAGCGTGGCGTCACCGTCACGCTGCTTCATGAGGAGTACGCGATCGGCCTGGATGCCGGTGTGTTGTCGCTGAGCGAATTCCGCCGCCGGCTGGCCCGTTACCAGCGCACGCGGGGTCTGGTCATGCGTCAGATCCATCGGCCCGGCGAATGCTTGTTCCTGGACTTTTCCGGTGTCCGGCCATGGCTGACCGATCGCGCTACTGGGGAGATAACGCCGGTGGAATTGTTCGTAGCCGTGCTTGGAGCCAGCCGAAAAACCTTCGCGTGTGCGGTGCCCAGTCAGAAACTGCCGGACTGGATCGCCGCGAACGTGAAAGCGCTGGAACATTTCGGCGGCGTACCGACGTTTCTCGTGCCCGATAATCTGAAGGCGGCGGTGACGTCGCACAAGCGCGGCGAAGGCGCGGTCATCAATCCGACCTATGCCGAGTGCGCGGTCCACTACGACGCCTTGGTGTTACCCACTCGGGTGAGACGCCCGAAAGACAAGGCCGCGGTCGAGCTGGGCGTGAAGATTGTGCAGCGGTGGGTGCTGGCGCGTCTGCGCCATCGCACCTTCACCACACTGAGCGATCTGAATCGGGCCATCAGCGAACTCCTGGCCACGCTCAACGACAAGCCGATGCGCGGGGTGGGTGGCAAAAGTCGTAACCAGCTGTTTGTTGAGATCGATGCTCCCGCCTTGAAACCCTTGCCAGTGGAACCGTATGGCTATGCCGATTGGCAGATCGGCGTGCGCGTCGGGCAGGACTACCACATACGCTGGAACGAGCAGTATTACTCGGTGCCGCATACCCTCGTCGGGTCCGCCGTGAACCTCAAAGCCACGGCCGCCATGGTCGCGGTGTTCCACCGTGACCGGCGGGTCGCTTTGCACGCGCGATCTTCCGTGCCCGGCTTCGTCAGCACGCTGCCTGAGCATCGGCCAAAGGCCCATCAGCACTATGCGGACGATCAGCCGGCCGCCGTGTTGGCGTGGGCGCAGTCTGCTGGCGGTGCCGTTGCGCAGTTCCTGCAGCAGCACATCGCCCACCACCGACGCCCGGCCCTGTCGTTGCAGGCGGGACGTGGGTTGCAGCGGCTCGCCCGCGAATATGGCACGGAGCGACTGCAGGCGGCCTGCCAGCGGGCGTTGCAACTGCATGCCCACGGCATCAGCTCGGTCACCTCGATCCTGCAACGCAACCTCGACAAAACCGCACTCGCCACTGACGTTTCCGACATCACCACGCCGGCACACGAGCATGTGCGCGGCGCCGACTATTACGCCACCTGACAAGGAATCTCCCATGACGTTGCAATGCACGATCGATCAACTGCGCCGCCTGAAACTGACCGGCATGCTGTCGGGCCTGGAACATCAGCTCAGCCAAACGGCCTATCTGGAGCTGGCCTTCGAGCAGCGGCTGGGACATCTGCTCGATGCCGAAACCAGCCACCGCGACAGCCAGCGGCTGCACCGATTGCTGAAGAGCGCAAAGCTGAAGCTGCAGGCCGAACCGGAGGCTATCGACTATCGTCCGGGGCGCGGGCTCGATCGCGCCGTCATGGCTGACCTGTTGACCTGCCAATGGATCGAGAGGCGGCAGAACCTGCTGGTCACAGGCCACACCGGCACCGGCAAGACGTGGCTGGCCTGTGCGATGGCGGTGCAGGCAGCACGTAGGGGATTACCCGTCGGCTACCGCCGGGTCGGGCGTCTCCTGGAAGACATGGAGCTCGCCCATGGCGACGGCTCGTTGGCGAGGCTGCGCCATCAGCTGTCGAAGTTGCAGTTGCTGATATTGGACGACTTCGGTCTTGCGCCGCTGACGGCACGTGGGCGATCGGATCTGCTGGAGCTGCTGGACGATCGTGTGGGCTGTGGCGCCACGATCATGGCCGGTCAGCTGCCGGTCAAGGATTGGCATGGTTTCATCAATGACCCGGCGCTCGCTGATGCCATCTTGGACCGACTGATCCATAGCAGCGTTAAGCTGACACTGAAGGGTGAATCGATGCGCAAACTGAAGGGCAAGGACGGTCCGGCGGACCCGGGGTGATCACGTTGGCTTTTGTGTCCAGGCTGGCGTCGGTGTTCAGCAGGTTTGGCGCGAGTGTCCAGCGAGCCTGGCGTCCGTGTCCAGAAGGGCTGGCGTTACTGTTCAGTTGTTTGGTTTTTTGCACCTTTTAGCTGTAGCTCATCTTGAACTTCTGGGGGTGCTAACGAAGCAGCGTCGCCAAGGGCAGGATGACAGCCAGGTAGGAGCTGCATATTCCATTCGAAACCGGCCACCCCTAATGATCCAAACCGGCCACCCATAACGATCTGAAACCGGCCACCCGAAATGCTCTCAATCCGGCCAATTGTTGCGGCCCGCTGTCGAATCCTTCCCAACCGGCAATCGTACCCATTGCTGGAAAGTGCACGCTGTATCGCTCAGCTTCAGCGGATATACGGGTCATCCCAAAGCCGAGGCAACCGGAATGTGCTGATCGCTGGGTCGGGTGGTCCGAATTCGAGCTCCAGCCAATCGTAGTCTTGGCCCGGTCCCAAACGTTCAATGTCGTTTCCGACCCAAGCAGACGTTGTTGGATGCACACACCGGCGAAGTTGATCAATCGAACCAATTGGTCGTGATCAGCGCGCCGGCATCTTGATCATCGTTGGTCCATGGACCGGAATCGGGCAAGAGCGAGCATTAGACAATCACCACTTGCAGGCTGGTCAACCATACGACATGTCGTCATCGGTCTCGATTTCACGTCGACGAATGCGATAAGCCAAATCTAGGAAAAGCTGTTCGTATTTGCGGGCTTCACGCATGTTTTTGACGAAGAAGTCGTCCCCAGATTCGAGCGTTTTCATGGCTTGACTCACTAGGAACTGACCTTCCTTCAAGCGTTTCTGCGCCTCCGACGCGTATGGTGCCTTCTTCACTGCGTGGAAGCGGGCAATCGCCATGCGTAACACACAAAGCGCCGCCGGCTTGCCCTTGTGCCGTGCGGCTTCGATCTCAGCATCGCCCTTGTCGATCTCACCCATGCGATACCAACACAACGCTAAAGTCATTGAAGCGTCCGCGTTGCGCGCATCCAATTTGACGGCCTTATCTGCTTGCACAAGCGCAAGATCTGGGCGTTGGCGACGATTAAGCAGAAAGAAGGCGAAACGGTCGTACAGGGCCGCATTCATCGGCTCCTCTTCAAGCGCGAGTCGAAAGTTATCCTCGGCCAAGCCCAGCTCCCCCTGCTGTGTGGCGATCTTTGCTGCCTTGGCAAACGGGCTGCGAAACGCTTCGGCAACCCGATCTTGGCGATAGATGCGCTCGACCCGCTGGCGGCGGGTGGCTTGTACTTCGACCTTGTGCGCAAAGTCTTTGATGCGCCGACGGTCGGCTTCGCTGCGCTTGCGCAGTTGCTGTTCAAAGAAGCGAGCGGCCATCTCCACGACCTGTAGCTCGTAGCGGTCACCGTAGTCCGTGACGGTCGCAAAATAGGTCTCGTCCAGCGCTTTCTGGAATTCGAGGTGCTGAATTCCAGCTAATACGCAGGCGTCGGCAACGCTGAGGTTGTCCAGAGGAATCGCAGCGGACACAAGGACCAGGAAAACATCCTGCTGGAGTTCGTTGATCCGCAACCACGCGTCCGCGTATAGGAATTCGAGCAGTTGGTCATTGGTCTTGCGGAACACCTGCTCGATCGCCTGATCGATACCAACAGGTGAGCGTGCAAGAAACTTGACCAACGTGTCGATCAAGAGCGGCTTGTTAGCGAGCTGCTTGGCCGCACGCCGCAGGGTCGACTCGCCTGCCTGTTTTATGGCCGCTGCGCCGTATTCGTCGGCGAGTCGGCGCATGAGAGAGGTACATTCATCATCGGAGAGCGAACTAATCTGCAATGGCTCAAAAGCGACGAACTCGCGGCGACGCGAGGTGATGAGCACCCGCCCCAAGCGTCTGCCGATGTGCTTCAGAAACATGCCAAAGGCGGCAACCTGGTCTTGGGAGGTTGCTAAAGTTTCGGTATTGTCCAGCACAAGCAGAATGTCGCTGCGTTTGAAACCTTGTTGCTGGAATTCAGCTGCCACGCGATCGACCAGCGCGGCTCCGCTAAGCTTGTAATACTCCTTCTCCAATACCGGGGTTAGGCAGAACAGCGCCTCGCGGACGCATTCTTCCATAGCATCGGAGACGCCCCGTAGGTGCACGACTCCTTCGTCGGACCAACGCGTCATCTTTGCGGAGTAGTAGCTGATGACGCTCGGCGGCGGAGACGACGACGTTTCACTGCCCTCCAGCAACCGATTGAGGAACTCGAGTGCTAGCGTAGTCTTGCCGAACCCGCCATCGCCGAAGATCAGGCACTGCGGCAACCCTGTCGGATCGTCCAGCCATTCGGCAAGCGCGCTGAGCTCATGGGTACGGCCTTCAAACACGCTGGTCTGGCGGACCGGTACGTTCGAGTACACCCAATGCGGACGACCCTCAAACTCCAGCGGCCGGATGTCGAAACGCTCAGGAAAGTTGGACGCCAACTCCTCGAAAATCGAACTAGCTGGAAGGTCTATCGTGAAGGAAGTCGATTCTGCCCAGTCGACTGTCTGCCCATCCAGTTTCCATAGGCCCTTACGACAAGCCACTCCACTGATGACGTATAGAGACCCGCCATGGACGACCGGTGTGCGGATGGGCAATATGGTTGACCCAATCTGGATGATGGGTGAACCGCTCGCCGATAGGCGTGGCAATGTCGGTCCGAAGCAGTCCAAGCTTCGCCGCGCAAACGTCGCCAGGCGAGGGGTCCATAGCTCGATGTCGGCGCGACTGACGACACCATGGCCAGGCTTCTTATTGCGAAAGCTCACCCACTCTGAAGCTTCCGTGGCGAGCGTGTTGCCATATGCTTCGTCGAATTCAAACCAGCCCTTGTGATATATGCGCGCGATCAGGCTGCGCGCGATTGGCGTCGCGACCTCTAGAATCTCAACGGGCAAGCCGTCAGTCGGCTGGTTGAATCGCCGCGCGAGGCTAGCCAAGGCCGAGTTGTCGCTGACGTCGGGAGTCAGTTCGCGCACCAGCTCAAGTGCGGTGACTGCACTAAGTTGATAAAGCGATCGCAAGATCGACTGCAGGTGATAGAAGCGGTCGGAATTTGACGGAAGCTGTTCCGCGGTAGCCAGCTGCGACTCGAATAGGGTTTGCATCCGTGTACCGAAAACCAACAAAAGTGGGTGTCATGACCTCGCCAACCGCGGGGCCTACAGTGTTAGGTAACGAGATCATAGTAGCGCTGCTACGGGCCAGAGAGGCATTCGTCATGGGGCCGTCTTTCTGGGCTTGATTGCTCCTCTCTCAACGATGACATAAGTCCGCTTCGGGTGGCGAATTCTGCCAGTCGACGCCTGCTTTCGGCTGATCACACCGGTCGGCGGCCTGGTCAGCGCCGATCGGTTGTCGCCCCGTCTGCCAGCGCCAATACGGCCTCGTAGAGTTTGGCGTACGACACATCTCCGGCGCGGGCAGTGAGCTGTCCCGACGCCTCCTGCCAGAGGCCCTGGACGCGGTAGGCGTCGGCAAGCAGGTCTCGCAGGCGGCCCTGCGTCACGTCATGGATAGCCGGTGGGACACCATCGCAGGCGAAATGATGGCAGATAGCCTCGCGAATGGAAGGCTCCTTGGCTGATTTGGGCTGGCGAAAAGAATTCACTGCCACGCCCTCTAGCGGGCTAGGATTAGCGAAGCCATTCATCCCGTAGTAGTAGTCGACGATATGCTTGATCGACACCAGCTTTGACCGGCCCTCTTTCTTAGCGCGAAGATATTCGGGCGTCCCGGGTTTCAGGCATTCATTCCATGGCGTAGCAGGCATTGGCGGTCTCTTCAGTCGATCAACAACAGGTGATCGAGGGCTTCGCCGAGCGTCGGGAAGACGTGCTCGGAGCACTGGCGAACCATTTCGAAGTAGCGGCGCACCGAGGAATCACCGACCTGATCGACCATGAAGATCCGTTTGCCCAAGGCCTTCGCGAATCCGACCTCCAATGCCAGCGAATAGCCGCCCGGGTTGGAGGCCTCCATGTTGGCCAAGACGATGTCGGATTGGCGAATGGCCTCCAGGTCCCATCGCGTGTATTCGGCGGGGTCCGGAATGTTGTGCGCGCTTGGGTCGAGCAACTCAAACGATCCGGCCAAACGGGTGGCCACGAGGGCCTGCCAATTTGATCTGAACCCGCCGGCCAGGTAGATCCTCCTAAGGGGTGGGGGCGGTTTTGCCAGCATTGGCGTCCTTCTTGAATTTCAGCTCGGCGACCGCGATCGAAAAGGGAGTCGCCATCGCGCGGTTGTAGAACACTTCACCGTTCTTGAAGAGCGCCAACGCTATGCCTAGGAGCAATAGCGCCTGCACAGGCCAAGGGGCTGCATGGTCGTAGGCGAACAGCAGCTTGGGCGAGAGCAAAGAACAGGCGGCAAAGTCGAATGCGAGGATCGTCAGCGCGGTCCCCACGCCATTGCACAGCAACGAGATGAACATGAATCTGCGGCCCATCGAAGCGGCCTCGGCGGAAACCGAAAGCGCCACGCTCCGCAGGTCGTTGTAGCTCCAATTCTTTGCGCCCGGCCCGGCCTGCTGGGCTTTGACCAGCTCGGCGAACCACTCGTAAGACTGACGCCTCATCGCCCCCGCTTCATCGAAGGGCTTGGAAAATCTGACTTTGGAGAGCAGCCTTTTTAAGATCTGCTCGTGAAGGGCAAGTAACGCATGCCCGATTGCGAAAAGGATGCCTGCAAATGTCAGGGCAGCCGAGGTCGATTCGCCGAGCTTGAAGATCGATTGGAGCTGCGTCGGCCCAACATGCGTAAGCGCCAGGCCGACTGCCAAGACGGCACCGGGCACCCACGCGCCAATCAAGTCGTTGAAGAACTTGGCTATCGTCTCTGTCGCTTCTTCGACCTTCATTTGGCGCCTCCCTTGCTTTCGTTGTCAGCGGCGATGGCAGCCACAGCGGCTTCGATGTCTTGGTCCGACAGGAATGGGGCTTGCGCGAAAACCAGGCCCTGCTCGCCGTTGAGCTTGGCTGCCAGGTGGCCCCGACCCAGCAGCAGCTCGGCGCCCGGCCGATCCAGCGCGATCTTCGATGTCGCCTCGCTTGACACCTTCAAGATGAGGCGGTTGCCGAGGTTCTCGCGAAGCTGCATCGGCATCACGTCCTTGTCGGGGCGCTGGGCTGCGAATATCAGGTGGATGCCTGCCGCTCGGGCCTTGACGCCCAGGCGCTGCACGGCCGCACCGACCGCGCCCTTGTAGGCGTCGTCGAGCATCCAATCTGCGAACTCGTCGTGGATGAGAAACAACATGGGCAGGCGCTCAGCAGCCGAGACCTTCGAGTTGTAGGTGGGCAGATCGCGCGCGCGCGCCTTAGCGAACGCGCGATAGCGATCCTCCATCTCCTGCACCAATGCTTCGAGCACTTCGCTCGCCTTCTCCTTGGTGGTGACGATCTCGTCGCGCATGTGTGGCAAGTCGGCCAAGGGGGCGTAGTCCACGCCCATTTTCGGATCGATCAAGATGATCTGCGCCAGATCCTTCGGGTTTGTCGCGGCGATGTCCAAGAGCAGCGCCTGAATCAGTACCGACTTGCCGCTGCCGGTCGCGCCTGCCACCAAAGAATGTGGCTCGTGGGATGAGAGTCCACCGAACTCCGCGCCGAGATTCAGATACAGCAGCGCACCGTTGATTTCTTGGAGCCCTAAAAGGAAGGACGTATTGATACCAGCAACATTGCGATTGAGCTCACGACGTGACCACAGCTCCCATAGCGACACCGCTTGGCGCTTGGAGCCGGCGACCGTCACCACGATCTCGCCAGGCTTAGGCTGAACTGTGACCAGACTGATCGCATGCGTGGTCAGAAGCTGGGTACGCTTGTTTTCGATGTCTTCGACGCGCAACCGGTCGGAGCCTGCTAGGCGCACCAGGCAGCCATTGGGCGTCAGGCGCGTGCCAAGGACGGCAGCCTGCAGGCCATAGCTGTTGAGCGCGGCCTTGAGCTTCTTAGTGACCTCCATGGCCCACTCCTCCCGTTCAGCATCGGATTGCGCGCCGCCCGCGAACTTGGAGGCGACGAGCTCAGCGAGAGCCGATCCGAAGCTTGCGGTCGGAGCGGGCGCGAGAGTGGGGGCCGAAGCCCGTGGCGCGGCGCTGGCTTCGGCCGGGCTTTGCGCAGGAGTCGGAGGCTCTTGCACCGGGGTGCTGGTTTCTCCCGAAACTAGGGCTTCATCCGCAGCCGCCTCCATGGCAGCCTCGCCTGCTCCATTGGCGAGTTGACCCATGGCCGAGAGCCATGGCACGCGAGGCGCGGGCTTCTTGAAATTATGGCCTGACCAAGGCTCGTGAGGGCCGAGGCCGGCTCGTGCATCCAGGCTTCCCGCGTTCTTCGCGTAGGCTTCGACCAGCTTTCTCAGATCCTCTCGATCGAAGACCTCTTGCCAGGCTTTTACGCCGCTCTCGTCCAACAGGGACTCTTGCTCGGAGACTGACCCAGAGCCTGCGTCCGAGGTATGGACGTAGACTTGAGAATAGCCGCGTAGCGAGATCTCTACATCCCCCTCGCGAAGTTTCGAGCGGGCGCGCTCCATCAGGCCGGTCATCCCCGGCGGAATATCAGCGTCGATGAGCATGTCAGCAAGGCGGGCGAGCCAAACGTCGCGGTCGAGTCGACCCGGGTCGCCAAAGAGCGCCTCCCGAAATTTGTCCAACGTCTGCAGCAGTTGGTCCTTTGAGCTGCGGCGCGCCGCAGCCAGGCCATCGACCCCGACGTACTTCGATTCAACGATCGAGATGACGGCGCGGATCCCCTCTTCATTCTCCTCGACATTGATGGCGAGGATGTCGGCGATGCGGCTCTCCGGCTGCGAGAGCCAGCTCGCGTAGTCGTCGAGCAGGAAGTAGGCCGTCAAGACCGGGCCCCCGCTCGCTTGCGCCTTGAACTCCTCTGCCAACAGATGGCGGCTGAGAACTAGGCCGATCATTTCGCCCGCGGAGATGCCCCGCTTTGCCGCGCGCAGCACGATGTCGCCGGAGACCGAGAGTGCATCGCGCTTGGCCTTGTCCGCGGTTTTGCCAACCTCCTCAGACGTGAGGCGGAGCTTCAATTCATCGAGGCGGCGGCGCACCAGCACACCAAGCAGCCGGAGCTCGGAGGTCGAGCTAACGATCATGTTGCGGCCATTGGTGGAGCCGCGGCGGTAGCGGACGACGGTGATGCCGTTGTGCTGAAGCTGGCGCTTGTCGAGCAACTCGTCGTAGGTGGCGACCCATTCGGCCAGGTCGTGGGCGTCCTTGATCAACGCGGCCAGATCTTTGCTTTGCAGGGAGATCCGCCGGGCCGGTAAGAAGCGCTTGTCGGGGAAGGCATCGGTCTGGTTGCAGACAGCAGCTACGGCGGTGACGTAGGCCCACCCCGAAGCTGTCTGCCACGGGCAGGTCAGGAACGTGGTCGATTTGAGTTCGTCCTCGCCGGAGGCGCTCCGATAGGACCAACGCGAAGGCGCGTGTTCCAGGCTCGGGCGGTCGTTCGTCCAAGCGACGGGTAGCCACTCCTCCTTGGCCGAGCGAGCGACCACGTCATGAAGGAAGGCCACGTCGAAGGCTTTGAAACCTTGCGCGCTTTCGCCGGGAGTCGCCGAGATCGGAGTGACCGCGATGCGCAGCTTCGAGATGAAGTTGTCGCTGGTCTCGCTTACCACGGGCAGATCCGGATCGTCGCCGGTCTTGTTGACTAGCTCTCCGTAGACGCTGCGAAGCTTTGCCTGGTTGGTATGGCGCACTGACACGCTGCATTGGAGATTCCCGTCCTCCTGAATCGAGGAAAGCTCGCGCACCGTCGCCAGTGGTAGCTCGGCCGCATCGGCGTTGTAGAGCACGATGCTTAGGTTTGAAGCCTCGTGGGGCTGCAGGCCAACGTAGCGCTCCAAGAGTTCGCGCGCCTGCTTGGCCGCGGCCGCAGGATCCACGTCGGTCATGGCGTCCTCGTCGCCCCGAATGGGTGCCTCCATGAGGCTGTAGCCATTGACCGTGCTGCTCTCGCAGACCAACTTGGGCGAGCCGCCTTTGCTGAGGACTGCGATCTCCGGATAGAACGGATGGGCGATCTCATCGGTGAGTTCGCGCATGAAGATATCGCGGTCCCCGTAGAGGATGCTACCGCTGGAGAGCAAATGGGTTGCGAAGCCCGCCACGCGGCGGGACTTTACGGCCAAAGCCTTCATGCGCTCCGGGTGCCACGGCGGGATGATCAGCGAGGGGTTGTCGCCGGCCACGCGGACCGTGCCCACCGACAGGATCTCGGAGACCAGGCGCGAGCGGCAAACATCGCCGCGCGCATGGACCATCAGCGTGTTCAGCAGCGTGCCGAAGGACTCGGCCTGGCGCATGACGGCCTCGCCGTGCAGGCCAGTGGAGACGAAGTCATCCATCGCCTTGATGTAGTCCGCCTCGAACGCGTCCCACGAACCCCGAACCTCGTCGCGCTGCGCCTGAGTCAGGCGGCCTTCATCCGCGAGGTCCTTGATCCGGGCCTTGATGTCAGCCCGCAAGCTGCGGAGCTTGTTGGCGGCGGGCACAAGCGAGCCAGCATCGGTGGAGTAGGTAGCCTCCAAGGTGCCGGTGTCGAGCAGCGAGACGTTTTGCACCCCGCCCTTCTTGCTCACCAAGCGGCGTGGGACTTCCGTGCAGCCCACCGCGCCCTTATCCAAGAGGCGGCGCATGTCTGCGACCATCGACAGGCCGATCGAGGTGGGCTTGTAGCTCCACAGGAGCTGAGTCTTGCTGATCTTCGTCTCGACGCCGCCAGCCACCTTCAACAGCTCGACGTCGAACTTGATCTGCATCGCCTGGCGAGCGAGGGAGGTGACGGCCTTGAACTTTCTTTTTCGGCTCTCTGCGATCTCGCGCTCTTTGGCGATGAAGCGCTCGAAGTCGAATAGAGGATCCGGCAGATCGGCCGCGGTCATGCGCGTGACCTTCCAATCGACCTTGGCTCCCATCAAGTCCCGCAAGCCCCGATACATGGCCGAGAAGAAGCAGCCGGCATCATGGTTGAAGCGCTCGCGCCATTCGGTCCGGCCCTTGTTGACGGTGAAGCGCAAGAACCGCTCGCCCTCGGCGTCTTCGAGGCCTGCATGCAAGTTGTTGACCACCCGCGCGAATCCATTGAAGAAATCGTTGCACTCGATCGGTTTGCCGAACAGCGCCTTTTCCCAGCGCGACAGCAGCTTGGAGTCGCGCTCTAGGAAGCGCCGGTGCGTGGCGAAGAACTCCTCGTCCTCGGGCGTAAACTCGGCTCGCCGCTCGCGCGACTTCAACTCTTCGAGGAGCTTGCGGCCCTCCGGTTCCAAAGCATTTTCTTCGTCGCAATCGTGGTCGAAGTAGCGCAGTGTCGTGTCCGCCAAGCCCTGCTGCCTCTCCTTGGGTTTGTCGAAGGCTAGGTAGACGCCATCGGACTCCCATTCGAACTGGGCGAGCGCCGCGGCGGCCTCTTGGTCGCCCACCGGCGCCGCGGCGAAGGCTTCCAATGCCTGACGCGCACCTTCGGCGATCTCGGCGACGTTGGCTTCGATGCGCTCGACCAACTCATCCGCATCAAGCGGCTGGCCGTTCTGGCGAAGCTTCCTTAGCAGTGGGGCGCGCTGGGAGAGAAGCTTCAAGAAGGCTTTTTGCCATGGGCCG
This sequence comes from Rhodanobacter sp. TND4EL1, assembly GCF_054061035.1. Classification (NCBI taxonomy): domain Bacteria; kingdom Pseudomonadati; phylum Pseudomonadota; class Gammaproteobacteria; order Lysobacterales; family Rhodanobacteraceae; genus Rhodanobacter; species Rhodanobacter sp. TND4EL1. Next base: position 48,435 of record NZ_JBSSDT010000003.1, on the reverse strand, counting down.
CGCGCTATCCCGAACGTCTTCGCGTTGGAGAAATATCCGCTGTCCCTAGGCAACCCCGCTCTCGGTAGCGCATAGCCCACCGCGTCGCGGATCGGCAAGCCTCGGGTAGAAATGCCCTCGACGATTTCGGCGCAAAACTCGCCGAGCTGCACGAGAGAGGGCTCCGAGGCACTGAGAAGACCTCCAATGGCCGCGTGGAAGACCGCGCGGTCGTCCGCCACGGGCGAGAGGCCGCCAGTGTGCAGCGCCGCGTCCACCCAAGGCTGGGCGTCGGAGCGCATCTCCTTGGCGCCGATGGGCGTGACATACGCGAGCGTGTCCGAGAGGTTGTGCTCGCTGCCACTGGCGGTGAGGATCGCCTCCTTCTCGGTCTCGGCGTTGTTGCGCACGTAGCCGGCGTTTTGCTGGATCAGGATCTCCGGCGGCAAGCCTTGGCCCTCCACCAAAGCTTCGGGGATCATCAGATCCATCCGGGCGACTAGGTCGGGCTTGCCCATGACCGAGCGCGCCACAGCGGCGACCTGACTGGCCGAGAGCTTGTCTAGCCGGAAGAGCGCGACGGAATCGCCCACTTGGGCAGGGTTGGCGAGGCACTTGGCGAGGATCTCCGCGCCGACGCGGCCGATGATGCGATCGGTCAACATGCGGCATCTACCTCAGACACGAACGGGTTTTCAACAAACGAGCAGGAATCCGAGAGCCGGCGCACCAGGCCCAGGCCGACAAGCCGGGCTTCCAGGTTGTCGCGGTTTTCGCTGAGCTCCGCTTGGTCGATGGATTTGGCCTCCACTAGGTGCGCACCTTCGGCGTCGCCGATCACCAGACCATAGCGGCGCTTGGCCTCGATCAGGAACTCATCGAACTGCATGCGGTCGCCGACGATTGCGATCACGATGGATTTGAGAAGCCGGTCGTTGGGCGCATAGCGATAACGCCGCGAGAGCCTGCGCGAGCTCAGGCCGATCGCGCGCGACCACGCCGCGTGGATCTTGCCGACGTGTTGGCCGTGCCGTGGCAGCGCGAGCTCGACAAGCTTGGAGACCAAGTCGTCGGGGTTGCGGCTTGAATAGCCCTCTTCGTCCTTGGCGTCCACCGGCGGCCACTGGAAGGCTTCCCGCAAAAGCTTCACGCGTTCGGCATCCGGAAATTCCGCTGAACCGGCGTCGATCCAAGCCTTCTCGCGGCGGATCGATTCGATGTGCGCCCGGATCGCCTTCTCGGGGTAGCCCTGGTTCGCCAGGTAGCTGTCGCCGGAGAGCGCGCGCACCTTGCGTCCGTCCCTAGAGACGATTTCGCAGACGAACTCGACTGGCTCATCGTCACCAGCGGCGCGCTTCGCGCGCTCCAAGAAGTAAAGCAGCATGTTGAGGCCCGTGATCGCGATCAAGTGTTCGAGCGCGTCGTAGACAGGGATGTCCCTCGACAGTATCGCCAGCCAGTCCTCGCAAATCTGATCGAAGCGCGGGTTTGAGACTTCTGGCAGGTAGCCGGACACGCGCGGCTCCTCGGGCAGCTGTGGCGTGCCTTGCAGCGCGCGAGTGAGCCGATTCATGGGGGCCGAGCGCTCGAAGAGTCGCTTGGCCAACAGATCGCCTAGCTCAGCACCCTTCTTGGCGCGTGTAAGCATTAAATAGAGCAGCTCGCCCGTGCGCGCGAAGAAGCGCCGATCGTTGCTCATGTTGCCCTTCGCATCGATTTGCAGGTCCTCGTAGAGAGCGTCGGGACCGAAGGGGAAGACGAATTTCGAGCTCCAGCGCTTGTTGCTACGCGACTCGAAAGACGAGGATCGCAGCAGCTCGATCGCTTTGGCGAAATCGTCGAAACTGGTGAACGATTCGCGCAGGTAGGCCACGTCGGCGATGCCATCGCCGTTGCCTGTGCTCCCTTGGCCGAACTTCTCCAGCCACTGGCGCCACTTCTCCTCGTCGGGGAGTTTGTTCTCCGCGATGGACTCGATGTAAGGATTATTGAAGAGCAGCCCGCGCAAACGCATCTGGCGCTGCGGTTTGAACTTGACCGCGCCGTCCAGGCCGTCATGGGGCCGAAGAGGCTTGGCTACGTTCGAGCCGAGGACGCCCAGGAACTCCAGCACCGTCAAATGGGGGAGCTGCTCGTCGTAGAGGCGGTGCCCCCAAATGTTCTCGTCGACGCAGAAGTCGACGCTTTTGATCTCGGGCCGCCGGATAATCTCGCTCATGCCGGGGCCCTCACAGTCACGGGACGGATCAAGCCGCGGCCGCCCGGTTCGATGTCGATGAAATCGAGCGTCATGGCCGAGTCTTCGTCGCCGACCTCATCGTCGTCCGCGACGCCGTTCTTGCGAGCGGTCTCCGCCTTGCGCAGCAGCTTTGCCTTGAAGGCCAGCAGATCTTCAAGGCACTCGTTGGAGAAGCTGGCGGGCAGCGAACCCTCCGCGACGCGCGAGAGGAACTCGTGGCGGATCGGCGTGAGATCGAAGACCACGCGGTTGGCCGCGCCTTGCGCTAACTGAACCTCCAGGAAGGGCCTCCCCGTCGTGGCGTTGAGCCGAAAGCCCATGCCGATCCCCTGCTGCCGCCTGGCTGTGATCTCGTGGTCGCAAAGCACGCTCACGCGACTCTGCGTGAAGCCGCCGGAGCTCGCGATGAAGATCCGATCCGAGTTCTCCAACAGCAGGCCCGTCAAGACGCGGTTGAGGCCCTTGGCGATACGCGCGCGGGCGGCTTCATTGACTTGCTTCTTGTTCTCGACCAGCGTGTCGATCATCTCAAGGTAATCGCCCGCGTAACGGAAGACCGTCATGGCCCAGTGCGAGTAGCCGGCCTCGTCCTGGGGCAGCGTGAAGTAGAGCCTACGGCGCTGGTCTTCGAGCATCTCCATGAACTCGGCCGCGCCGCCGTCCAACCGAGCACCTTCATAGCCTTCCAGGTAGTCGTCTTGGGCCGCCAGGTAGTTCGCCGTCGCGCCGTAGATGGGGTCGCTGGCCACCAGGCGCGCGAAGTCGCCCTGCAGCCTCGAATCATCCTTGCCGTAGACCAGCAGGCCATCAGCCCCGTTGGTGGTCTCTTCGCCGACGCCGAAGCCTGCCATGGCCTTGAAGACGGGGCGGTCGGCTGCCCTGCGCTTGGACAGATTCGCCCCGAAGGCGTTGGCGTATACGCTGGCCTTGCCAATATGCCCGCCCTCTTGGATTTTGGGCACGTCCGCGCAAGTCATCAGGTTCTCTTTGGCACCCTTGGCGTCGGCGTAACCGAGGACCATGTTGGAGCACAGGGCCAGCAAGTCGCGCACCGGAAGATGCAGCCCGTTGAGGCGGGCGATCTCGACCAAGTCGCCAAGCCGGCGCGCGAGTTGCCTGTCATCGGTTTCGCCGAGAAGACGGCGGCGGTTCTCGTCGATTGGGCAAACCTTTCCGCCAGCCTTCAAAGAGCAGCGCGAGCAGTTGGCCCATTCGGGATGCTCGGCCACAGCCTTAGTGACTTCATCGAGGGTCTTCCGGTTGGTAGAGCGGCTGAGGTCGAAGACGGCTAACCGGTCAGGCGCGGGGCCGGCCTGCAGGAAGTGCTCCTGCAAAGGCTTGCGCAGCGGATGGACGCGGCCCTGCCGCTTACCTAGGTCGCGCAGGCGGTCGAGCATCTGCCCATGATTGGCGGCCAGGATCACGACTTCGGAGTCATCGCCGCCCAGAACCGATTCTTCGAGGCGCTGCAACGGCAAGTCGCTTTCCTGGCCGTTGAACTCGGAGAGGTCTTTGATGAACACGGCAAGGCGACCGTCCGCCAAGCGATGTTCTTTCACGTTCCCCTTGCCCGCCCAGACCTTCGGATCACCACCCATGTAGGCCCATAGGGCTCGGCAGTGATAGGTCTTGCCATCACCCGCGGTGCCGGCAATCAAGAGCGAGCCTTTTACCCTCGACTCTATATGCCGAATCATGTCGTTGAGTAGCGGCGTAGAAAGGCTGATGGGTTGGACTTTTGCCCGCCCAATCGCGCCAATCACGTACTCATCGAACATCGTTAGGTTGTTCGAGGTCGGCCCATAGCTCCTTAGTAAGCGCACCCATGCACTTGTAGGAAAGGAAATTCCTTCAGCCGAATTAACTTCGCTGGTTCCGGTAGTCACTCGCTTGGCTCCCCCCAGAGCATTCCTTGAATGCCCCTCTATCCGAATCGTTCGGAATCAAATTCTTGGCATTGTGCCATGGAGGCACCGCGGTGCGGCTCAGCCAGCTTCCACTGAACTCACACCAAGGTTTAGGGAACACGAACCATGTTCTGCGCGGGCCGGTGCCGGGGCCCCTCCACCACTCCAACCAAGGCAGCCACCCCTGCGACCGGCCGCCGGCCGGCCTGGTACCCCTTGGCCTCACCGATCTAGCACCTCAGGGCGCTGTCAACCAGATCCAGACGATGCAGACACGGGCGATAGATTGGCCCTGCTCAAGCACCATGGCCGCCGCGCGGGCCTTGAACTCTTTGGTAAAGCGACGACGTATACGTCGGACATGACGACACCTTTCTTGGTGAACCTTGCGGCTCAGGATAGGTGTCTATCAAACCCGGGCAAGCTCAGAAGATTTGTCCACGCGCTACTTGGGCAAAGTGTGTTACTTGGGCTCGTTTCCGTTTTTTGGCGAAAGTATGTACGAGTAATGGGGAATTCGCTCGCCGATTCCGGGCATGCCGAACGGCAAACCCGCCGGCGTGCGATGCGTACAGCTCACCGACGACCATCGTTGCGCGATTTTCGGCAGCCCGGAGCGCCCCGCCGTCTGCGGCAACCTGCGCGCGGAAGCGGCCATGTGCGGGGCGGATCGTGCCCATGCGCTGGCCTGGTTGGCGCAACTGGAAGCAGCCACGACCTCGAACGGAAGCGGCACGCCACACGACTGAAACACGGCGCCGCTAACGTGCCGCCATCCGCCGGGAGCGCGTCGATGACGCAAGCTTCAGCGCGCGGTGACCGTTCCTGCGGCAGGTGCCATGTTCCGTTTTCTTTCGACGGTATCGTTCCGGTACGCGTTGGTGATCCTCACATCGCTGGTGCTGGTCGCCGCTGCCGGCATTTTCTGGCACAGCCGGGCCGCCGCGAATGTCGTGAGCGATGATCCGGTTTCATCGGCCGCCGACGCGGGTGGAGCGGTGGACGACGGGGCACAGGGCGGCAGCGCGATCCTGCTCGGGCTGGCTCGCGATGCGATGCGTGACGGCAGGCTGGTGGCGCCGGCCGGCAGCAATGCGTTCGAGTTCTACCTCAGCGTGCTGCAGCTGGAGCCGGACAACCGCACGGCCCAGGACGCGCTGCGTGAATCGTTTGCACGTGCCTCGGTGGAGATCGAGCGCACGATCAACCGCAAGGAGCTCGAGGAGGCGCGACGGGAGATCGACCTGCTGCGCGAATTCGACAGCAACAACTTCACCCTGTCCCTGCTTGGCGGCAAGCTCGCCGCCGCGCGCAACGTCCTGACCCGCCAGCACGAAGCCGAAGCCGAGCGCATCCGCCGGACGAACGCCGCGGCGCTGTAATCGCACGGTGCGGCCCGGCCGTGGCAGAGAACAGCATGCGACGTCAGCCGGCGGCCAGGTACTCGTCTTTCAGCCGCACATAATGGTCGGCCGAATAATGCAGCTGCTCGATCTGGCGCTCAGTGAGCAGGCGCACGAATCGCGCGGGATTGCCCAGCCACAGCTCCCGTTCGCCCACCACCTTGCCCGGTGACACGAGACTGCCGGCGCCGACGAAGCCGTACTTGTGAACGACCGCGCCGTCCATCACGGTCGCGTGCATGCCGATCATGCAGTAGTCACCGATGGTGCAGGCATGCACCACCGCGGCGTGGCCGATGGTGACGCCCTCGCCGATCACGCACGGATAGCCCGGGCCGTATGGGCCGGCATGGGCGACGTGCACGATCGTGCCGTCCTGGACGCTGGTTCGGGCGCCGACGCGGATCTGGTTGACGTCGCCGCGCAACACCGTACCGGGCCAGATCGAGACATCGTCGCCCAGCACCACGTCGCCAATCACGCTGGCGGCGGGATCGACATGGACACGCTGGCCGAGGGTGGGCGTGATGCCCTTGAAACTGCGCAGGGAATTCATGGGCGCATTCTAGCGGCGGGGCGCGTCGTCACATCACCGTGCTTGATTTCGTCCGGCGTGATCGCCACGCTGATGCCCCTCAAAGGAGCGTTCATGAGTCACGACAATCCCCTGCTGGCCGACGACATCCTGCCAGCGTTTTCGCACATCCGTCCCGAACAGGTCAGTCCCGCGATCGATGCGATCCTGGCCGACTACCGCGCAGGCATCGACGCGCTGCTTGCGCCCGGCGCGCCGCGCGATTTCGCCACCGTGATGCTGACCCAGGAACGCCTGGAACAGCGGCTTGCACGTGCCTGGGCGCCGGTTTCCCATCTGCATTCGGTCGCCGACAGCGACGCGTTGCGCAAGGTCTACGCGCCGGCCGAGGAAAAGCTCACCGACCATGCGATCGAACTGGGCCAGAACCGCGACCTGTACGCCGCCGTGCAGGCGCTGGCCGACGCGCCGGATTTTCACGCGCTGCCACGTCCCGAACGCGCGCTGGTGGAACATGCGCTGCGTGATTTCCGGCTGTCCGGCGTGGCGCTGGGCGAAACGGCGCGCTCGCGTTTTCGGGAGATCGGCGTGGAGCTGTCGAAACTCTCCACCGAATTCTCCAACGCCGTGCTCGATGCCAGCGAAGCCTGGCATGAGCATGTCACCGACGAACGCGACCTGGCCGGCATCCCGGAATCCGGACGCGCGGTGTTGCGCCAGTATGCCGAAGACCAGGAGCTGGACGGCTATCTGGTTACCCTGAAGCAACCCAGCGTGCAGGCCGTGCTGACTTATGCTGACAATCGCGGCTTGCGCGAGCGGGTGTACTGGGCGTACCAGACGCGTGCTTCCGACCAGGGCCCGGATGCAGGCAAGTTCGACAACAGCGAGCGCATCGAAAAGATCATGGCGCTCCGCCACGAGGCGGCGCAGCTGCTCGGCTTCGCCAACGCCGCGGAGGAATCGCTGGCGACCAAGATGGCCGGCTCACCGACCGAAGTGCTGGAATTCCTGCACGACCTGGCCGCCCGCGCAAAGCCGGTGGCGCAGCGGGAACTGGCCAGTCTGCGGGCATTCGCCCATGCCGAACTGCAGCTCGACAACCTCGAACCCTGGGATGTCGGCTATGCCTCGGAAAAGCTGCGTCAACGCGAGTACGCGCTGGACGAGGAACAACTGAAGCCCTACTTTCCGCTGCCGGTGGTGATCGAAGGCCTGTTCGGCCTTGCTGAAAAGCTCTACGGCATCACCCTGTCCCGGCGTGACGGGGTCGACGTGTGGCATCCCGAGGTGCGCTACTACGACGTGCGCGATGCTGATGGCCGCGTGTTCGCCGGCGCCTATGTCGACCTGTACGCGCGCAATGGCAAGCGCGGCGGCGCGTGGATGGACGTCTGCCGTGCCCGCTTCGATGACGGTGCGCAACGACAATTGCCGGTGGCGTTCCTCACCTGCAATTTCGCGCCGCCGACCGACGGCAAGCCGGCGCTGCTCACCCACGACGACGTGCTGACCCTGTTCCACGAATTCGGTCATGGCCTGCATCACCTGCTCACCGAGATCGTGCTGCCGTCGATCGGCGGCATCGACGGCGTCGAGTGGGATGCGGTGGAGCTGCCCAGCCAGTTCATGGAGAACTTCGCCTGGAACCGCGAGGCGCTGGACCTGTTTGCCAGGCATTACCAGACCGGCGAACGCTTGCCGGACGAATTGTTCGACCGAATGCTGGCCGCGCGGCACTTCCATGCCGGGCTGTTCCTGGTGCGCCAGCTGGAGTTCGCGCTGTTCGATTTCCTGTTGCATCTGGAATACGAGCCGGCGCAGGGCGCGCGCACGCTGGCGGTGCTGGAGCAGGCGCGCAAACAGGTTGCCGTGCTGCATCCACCGGCATGGCAGCGTTTTCCGCACGGCTTCAGCCACGTTTTTGCCGGCGGCTACGCAGCGGGCTATTACAGCTACTTGTGGGCCGAGTTGCTCAGTGCCGACGCCTTCGGTGAATTCGAGGAACATGGCGTGATCGATCGCGCCACCGGTGACCGCTTCCGCCACGAGTTCCTGTCGGTTGGCGCCAGCCGGCCCGCACTGGAAAGCTTCATCGCCTTCCGCGGGCGCAAACCGGACCCGGAAGCGCTGCTGCGCAGTCACGGGCTGATTTGATCAGCGCGACGTCGTGGCCATGGCCGCGACGTCGTTCCGGAATGCCGGACATCAGGCAAGAAAAAACCCGCCGAAGCGGGTTTCTTCAAAGACCGCTCAATTCCCGAGGGAATTAGGCGACCTGGACTTCCTCAGCCTGCAGGCCTTTCTGGCCCTTGGTGACGACGAACGTGACGCGCTGGCCTTCCTGCAGGGACTTGAAGCCCGTGCCCTGGATCGCGCGGAAATGCACGAACAGGTCGTCACCGCTTTCCGGGGTGATGAAGCCAAAACCCTTGGCGTCGTTGAACCACTTGACTGTACCGCTCTGACGATCCGACATGTAACATTACCTTTGAAGCATGGATGATTTGCGGCCCTTTGGCGCCAGGCGCCGAACCGCAATAGAAGCAAAAGTTCGCCTTCGCGGTACTCTTGCTCGACCAGCATACACCGGTTCCTGGCGTTTTGGTGGGTTTTTTGAACAAACTTTTCCGAACCGGCGTTTCGGGTCACCGAAACCGCCCCCGGATTCCTGAAAAGCCCCGTGTGGCGCCATTCCCGACCAGTCGCGCAATTCGCGCACTGCGCTTCGTGGCAACCCGTGTCGATGCTTCCCCTTACAATGTGGCGATGAAGATTGCCTCGTGGAACGTCAATTCATTGAAGGTGCGCCTGCCGCACCTCACCCAGTGGCTGGCCGATGCCCGCCCCGACGTGGTGGCGCTGCAGGAAACCAAGCTGGAGGACGCGAAGTTCCCGGTCGACGAACTGGCCGCCGCCGGTTATCGCGCGGTGTATTCCGGTCAGAAGACCTATAACGGCGTGGCGATCCTGGCCCGCGACGAGCCCACCGACGTCGTCACCGACATCCCCGGCCTGGATGATCCGCAGCGGCGCATCCTGGCCGCGACCATCGGCGGGCTGCGCGTGGTCGACCTGTACGTGGTGAACGGCAAGGCGGTCGGCGACGAGAAATACGCCTACAAGCTGGACTGGCTGGCCAAGGTGCGCGAGTTCCTGGCGCGAGAACAGGAGCGCCACCCGAACCTCGTGGTGCTGGGCGATTTCAACATCTGCCCGGACGACCGCGACGTGTACGACCCGGTCGCCTGGGGTGAAGACATCCTGTGTTCGCCGCCGGAGCGCGCCGCACTCAAGGCGATCACCGACCTCGGCCTGCACGACAGTTTCCGCCTGTTCCAGCCCGAGGCCGGCCACTTCAGCTGGTGGGACTACCGGCAAGCCGCCTTCCGCCGCAACATGGGCCTGCGCATTGATCTGATCCTGATTGGCGAGGCGCTGAAATCCGCGGCCACCGCCGCGGCGATCGACCGCGAACCGCGTCGCTGGGAGCGTCCCTCCGATCACACGCCGGTGACGCTGGAACTGGATATATGAACGACATGACCAAAGCCGAATGGCCCAGCTCGCTGGACGACAACGAACTGGAAGAACTGGACCGCTATCTGCGTGCGCACACCAGCGAAGGCGACCTGCTGCTCGATGGCGTGCATGGCCTGCTCAGCGCGCTCACGGTCGGCCCGCTGGTAGTGCTGCCGGACGAATGGCTGCACGAAGTACTGCACGAGCCGTTCGCCGACGAAGACGAAGGCAATCGCGTGCTGGCGCTGCTGGCCAAGCTCAACGATTCGATCAGTGCCGAGCTCGGCGTGGATGCCTACGAGCCGATCCTTGGCGAAGTCGAGACGGAAGGCGGCCCGCTGCTGTCGGCGGCGGGCTGGTGCGAAGGTTTCAGCCGTGGCATCGACCTGCGCGCCGCGCTGTGGGAAAACCGCCTGGCGGAAGACCCGCAACTGATGGAGTTACTCGGACCGGTGATGGCGCTGGCCGTTGACGAAGGCATCCTCAGCGCCGATACCGAATTCGAGAAGCTCAGCGAAGAAGAGTACGACGAGTGTCTGTCCCAGGTGCCGACGGTGCTTGGTGCGGTGAACCAGTATTGGCAGGCCAAACCTGCCACCGAAGCCGAAGTGGAAACGATGGTGTTGCAGCAGCGCCCCGGCAAGGAAGAAGAGTCCGTGCCGCCGCGCCAGCGCAGCGGGCACTGGGTGCACTGAAGGCAGGAGTGAGGGAAGAGGAGTGAGAAGTGAGAGCGGGCCAAGGCAGGCCCGCGGCTGCTTTCTCTCGTTTCTCACCCCTCTTCCCTCACTCCTCGCTCCTCGTGAACGATCCGTTCGCATCCCGATGCTTGGATAAACACCGGGACGCGACCATCTTGGCGACCAGTCAATCCTGATTCGGAGCAAGCCATGAGCGACCGCCACATCACCCACCGCATTAGCGGCACCGACACGTCCGATGGCGCGGGCGTGAAGCTGAAGCGCGTGATCGGCCAGCCCGGGCTGGACATGCTCGACCCGTTCCTGCTGCTGGACGAGTTCCGTTCCGACCAGGCCGGCGACTACATCGCCGGGTTTCCCGAGCACCCGCATCGCGGTTTCGAGACGGTGACCTACATGCTCGCCGGCCACATGCAGCATGGCGACAACCACGGCAATCGGGGCGACCTGGTGCCCGGCAGCGTGCAGTGGATGACCGCCGGCCGCGGCATCCTGCATTCGGAAATGCCGCAGCAGGAAAACGGCCTGATGTGGGGCTTCCAGCTGTGGGTCAATCTGCCGGCGAAGGACAAGATGACCGCGCCGCGCTATCAGGACATCGGCCCGGAGCGCATCCCGGTGGTGCGTCCGGCCGCTGGCGTCGAAGTGAAGGTGATCGCGGGCGAACTGGCCGGTGCCAGCGGTCCGGTCGAAGGCATCGTCACCGCGCCGGTATACCTCGACATCAGCCTGCAACCCGGCGCGACGGTGGCGCTGGCGCTGCCCGCGGGTCATCACGGTTTCGCCTACGTATTCGAAGGCGACAACGCCCTGGTCGGTGGCGAGCCGCTGCAGCGCAGTGAGCTGGGCGTGTTGTCCGAAGGCGAGCAATTGCAACTGGCCGGCACGGACAAGCCGTCGCGGCTGCTGGTGGTGGCGGGCAAACCACTCAATGAAAGCGTGGCGCGCTACGGACCATTCGTGATGAATACGCCCGAGCAGATCCACGAAGCGATCGCCGACTTCCGCGCCGGCAAGTTCTGAGCCCGGCGTCGTCGCGCGGGCAGCATCCGCCGGTGTTCGCGCGGCGGATGCTGCATGGATGGATGGGCGGGCGGGAGCGCAGTCGGCTTGCAGGCCATCCTCACCGAGGCTCGCGGCATCATCTGCTCAGCCCTTCACGCTGCCCAGCAGCAGGCCTTCCAGGTAGTAACGTTGCAGTGACAGGAACAGCAACAGTACCGGCAGCACGGTGACGACCGAACCGGCCATCATCAGTTCGCTGTCCTGCGAATGTTCCCGCGCCAGTGAGGCCAGCCCGATCGGCAGGGTGTAATGCTCCTGTCCGGTCAGCACGATCAGTGGCCACATGAAATCGTTCCAGGCGGCAAGGAAGGTGAAGATCGCCAGCGTCACGATGATCGGTTTCAGCAGTGGCAGCACGATCTGCACGAAGATGCGGCCCTCGCCGGCGCCGTCGATGCGTGCCGCTTCCAGCAACTCGTCGGGAATGCCGCGCGCGTACTGGCGCACCAGGAAAATGCCGAACACGGTGGCCAGCGCGGGCAGCATCACGCCGGCGTAGCTGTTGACCAGACCGAGGTACTTCAACAGCAGGAACAGCGGCAGCATCGCCACCTGGGCCGGAATCACCAGTGCACCGAGCAAGGCCTGGAACAGCCGCTCGCGCCCGGCGAAGCGCAGCTTGGCGAACGCGTAGCCAGCCAGCAAGTTGCAGGCCAGCGACAGCACGGTGATGGTGCCGGCGACCAGCAGGCTGTTGAGCAGGTAGCGGCCCATGCCGGCATGCACGAACAGTTCGCGGTAGTTGCCCCAGCTGGCATGGCGCGGCAGCAACGGCGGCGGCAGCGCGCTGGCGGCGCCCGGTGCCATGAACGACACCGACAGCATCCACAACAAGGGGAACAACGAGACGGCCGCCAACCCGATCAGCATGCCGTTGATCAGCGCCCTGGCCAGACGCGGGCTCATGCTTCGTCTCCGTGGCGCGACAGCATCAGCATCAGCACGGTCACCGCGAACATGATCAGGAACAGCAGGAAGGCCACTGCCGAAGCGGAGCCGAGATTCCACCACTTGAAGCCCTCGTCGTACATCAGGTAGAGCACGCTGACGGTACTTTGCAGTGGACCGCCTTCGGTCATCACGTAGGGTTCGGCGAACAGCTGGAAGTAGCCCGACACGGTGAGGATGCCGACCATCAGCATGGTCGGTTTCAGCATCGGCAGGGTAATGTGGCGGAATTGCTGCCACGCCGACGCGCCATCGATGCGCGAAGCCTCGTACAGGTCGGGCGGGATCGCCTGCAGGCCGGCGAGGAAGATGATCATGTTGTAGCCGAAGTTTTTCCACACGGCGAAGGCGATGATCGTCGGCATCGCCCAGTGCGGATCGCCGAGCCAGTCCACCGGATGGACGTCCAGAAAGCCAAGCAGATAATTCGCCATGCCGTACTTGGTATTGAACAGGTAGCGCCAGATCACCGCGGTGGCCACCACGGTGGTCACCACCGGCGCGAACAGCGCGGTGCGGAAGAACGGCTTGCAGCGTGCCAACGGCGAGTTCAGCAGCATCGCCGCGCCGAGCGAGGCGCCCATCGACAGCGGCACGCCCACCACAACGAAGTACAGCGTATGTCCCAGTGCCGACCAGAACAGCGGCCGCTGCAGCAGCTCCCAGTAATTGCCCAGCGCCACGAAGCGCAGGTTGCGGATGTCGGCCAGCGCGTAGAGGTCGTAGTCGGTCAGGCTGAGGATGAGCGCTGCCAGCACCGGCAGCAGGAAGAACACGCCAAGCACCACCAGTGCCGGCGCCAGGAACAGCCAGGCAGTGCGTTGCCCGTTCATCGCGCGGGCTCCGTCGCGTGCGCGCCGTGATCGAGCACCCAGCGGCGCTTGGCGAGGATCGCATCGGCGCGGCGGTCCATCTCGGCTGCGGCCTGGTCGATCGTCAACCGGCCGGCGATCGCCTCGGCGGCCACCAGCTGCATCTCGTTGGCGATGCGCTCCCACTCCGGCACCGCCGGCGCGGGTTTCACCTGTTCAAGCTGTTCACGGAAGGCGCGCGCCTGCGGATCGTCGCGCAGCGCACCGCCCTCCCACGCACTGCGTCGCGGCGGCATGTCGCCGAGCAGGTCGTAGAACTGCTGCTGCACCGCCGGTTGCGACAGGTATTCGATCAGCTGCCAGGCGGCGTCCTTGTGCCTGGAGGCACGGAAGATCACCAGGCTGGAGCCGCCGGCCACGCCGATGCCGGGGCCTGTCGGGCCGGGCAGCGGCGCGGTGGCCCAGTCGTCCTGCTGCGCTGGCGGCAGGCGCGAGCGGAACTCGCCGATGTTCCACGGGCCGGACAGATAGAACGCATACACGCCGCGCCCGAATTCCGTCCACGGGTTGCCGGCCTCGACATTGGTGATCGCCGGCGCCTGTTTCAGGCGGAAGGTATCGACATAGAAAGTCAGCGCGCGCCTGAAGCCGGCGCTTTCGAAATTGCCGTAGCGGCCACCGTCGCGCAGCAAGGGGTCATTCTGCTGCAGCGCCAGCGACATCAGCTGCTCGTATTCGTTGGTCGGCAGCAGGATGCCGTAACGATGCTGCGCCGGATGGCTCAACGCGGCGAGCTGTTGTCGCCACTGCACCCAGGTGCGCGGCGGCGCGTCAAAGCCGGCTGCCTTGAGCAGATCCGTGCGATAAAACAGCAGTCGCGTATCGACATACCACGGCACGCCGACCAGCGTGCCGTCGATCACGTTGGTGGCCCAGATGCTGGGGAAATAGTCAGCCGGTTTGACCACGGCGGAATGGTCGACGCGCGTCTGCAGCGGCTCCAGCGCGTTCAGCGCCGCCAGTTCGGCCAGCCAGGTGTTGCCGAGCTGGCTGATGTCCGGTGTGGAGTCGCCGGCGAAGGCGGTGAGCAGCTTCTGGTGCGCGGCGGTCAGCGGCAGCTGTTGCACCGTCACGTGGATGTCAGGGTGCGCGCGCTCGAACGCCGGCAGCAGCTTGATGACGGCCTCGCCCTCGCGGCCAATCGTCCAGAACGTGAGTTCGTGGCGGTCCGGTGCCTCTGCGCAACTGCCCAGCAGAAGGTTGCACAGCGCGATGCTCGCCAGCCAGCGACCACGGCGGACCGCCGCGCCCATCATTGCGACGGCGCCGCCGTGTCCAGCCAGCCGCCTTCGAAGCCCGCCCGCTCGAGACCCTTGCGGATGTACGGGTTCTTCTTCATCACCGTCCACACGAAGTCGCTGCGCCAGTTCTCGATCATCAGCACGATCGGCCCCTGGTCGATGCCCAGTTGCTCGCTGTCGACCCAGCCCATCGGCAGCACTTTGCCGGTGCGCAGGTCGGTTTGCACGTGGAAGCTGGCATTGAACGCGTCGACGAAGCCATGCTTGTTGTAGATCGCCGAGCCGTAGCGGCGTTTCATTTCCTCCAGCGCGGGAATCACCAGTTCGGGTGCGAAGGCGATCGAGCCGGCTGCGGCGGTAGGCACGATGGTGCCATCGTCCACCAGATAGCCGAGCCCCGCGCCGCGCGCGGTATAGCCGTAGAACTGACGTTGGCTGCGACCGTCGACGGCGATGCCGCCCGGTCCGTTGCTGGCGGTCAGTCCCCACACGTTCGGACCGTAGCCGGTCCAGCCACCCGGGTTGTCGATCGCGTACTGGCGCTGGGCGATCACGGCGCGGCGACTGTTCTCGAAGTAGTCCAGATCGTGCGCGCGGTTCCATGCGTCACGGATCCCGCGGAAGTCGATCCACACATGGCTGTACTGATGGCCGAACAGCGGGCCGAAATTCAGCAGCTGCTGGCCGCCGAACCTGCCCCAGCTGCGCGCGTAGGTGCTGGTCCATGCAGTCCACGCGTCGGCGCCGACCGGATGGGTCGGCGAGCCCAGCGCCAGCACGTAGACCAGCATCGCCTCGTTGTAGCCCTCCCAGTCATGCGGAATGAACTTGCCGCCCGGCGTCCAGCCCATGCTGATCAGCGGCGGACGCACCTGTGCCCACGGCCAGTCGACCCGCCGGTAAATGCGGTCGGCCAGGGTGCGGATCTCCTGCTCGGCCGGTGTGTTGCGGTCGTAGTACGACTGCGCGAACAGCACCCCGCCCAGCAGCAGGCTGGTATCCACCGTGGACACTTCGGTCCAGCGCGCGAAGCGCTTGCCGCTCTTCATGTCCAGGAAGTGATAGAAAAAGCCGTGGTAGCCGCTGTCGTCGTCCTCGCTGTCGCCTTGCGGCGCGGTGTCGAAGAAGCGCAGCGTGGCCAGCGTGCGCTCGACCGCCTGGGCACGGGTGATGTAACCGCGTTCCACCCCACGCCATAAGCGGTCAGGCCGAAGCCGACCGCGGCGATGCTGGAAAACGATTCGCCGGGATAGTGATCGGGCACCAGGCCGGTGGCCGGGTCGCTGGTGTCCCAGAAAAAGCGGAAGGTGCGCTGTTCGAGGTCGTTGACCAGCGCGGGGACTTGGCGCGCTTTGGCACTTGTGGCTGCCGTGGCTGTCGGTGCGGCGGCGGGTCGCGCCTGCCAGGCCGGGCTGGCGGGCGCCGCCAGCACCAGGGCCACGCCGAGAAGCAGGGAGGAAAGCCATGCGGGCCGGTGGGGGAACTTCATGATCGGTCTGCCGTACTTTGTGGAGCGACGCCACCTGAACCTGCCGGGAGAAGCAGGATCAGGTGGACGTCTGGACGTCCGTCCGGATGGGTCGAACGGGTAAAGCAGTCATGCTTTTGCCGCAGTCGGATCAGAACGAATAGCGTGCACCGACCTGGAAACGTCGGGTCTGGTTGGGATCGGCGCTGGTGACCTTGCCGAAATCGGGATTCGGGTTCATCGAGCCCCAGTTGTACTGGTTGTTGATGTAGCCGTTGTCGACGTCGCGGTTGAACACGTTCATCACGTCGAAGCGCAGCTCCAGTGCCTGGCTTTCGCCCCAGCGGAAGGTCTTGGCGATCGACAGGTCGAGGTTGACGTACTTCTGCCCATACTTGCCGCTCTTGTAGAAGATGCAGTTGTAGTCGCAGCCCGGCACGTTCGCGAAGTAGTCGTAGGGCAGACCGGAGCCGTAGGTGAAGATGCCGGTCAGCCGGGTATCCCACGGGCCACGCACGATGCCGTTCAACACCAGGTGCTGCTTCTCGCCGACGTAGTCGGCCGGATAGCCGGCTGGATCGACATAGTCGAGCGAATAATTGTCGCCACCTTGCTGGCGCGCCCGCTGGTAGGTGTAGGCCAGGCCCACGCCCCAACCGGAGGCCTCGGTATACGGCTTGTCGATGCTGACCAGCACGCTGCTGGATTGGGTTTTCTTGGACACGTTGTGCAACACGTTGCCGTACGGACTGCCGGGCAGCTGGTCGACCACGAAACCCGGTTCAGGCAGGCGGTTCCAGACCCAGGTGAACTGGTCGTAGCCGAGCACGCGGGCCAAGGTCAGCGACGCGTTCCAGTCACCCATCACCTGGCGGATGCCGAGGCTGAACTGATCGGTGTGCGGCGGCTTCGTGTCGTTGTTGACGACGTCGATTTCCGAGCTGAACCCTGCCGCCCCGGAAGCCAGCAGGCTGTTCAAGCCTTGCGGGGTGAAATAGCTCGGATCCCACGCGATGGTGCCCGGCGTGACGCCGCCCGGACTGAAGCGGAAAGTGTAATTGGGAACCAGCGAATGCAATTGTTCCTGGCTGATCCAGTCGAACGGCGTGCGGTCGTAGTAGCGTCCGGCGCCACCGAAGATCGTGGTGCTCTGGTCGCCGTCCTTGCTGACGTCCAGCGAGAAGCCCAGCCGCGGCTGGATCGCGCCCTTGTAGGCATCGCGGTTGTGGCCGTTGCTGATGTATTTCTGCAGACCCAGGTATTCCAGCGTGGGTATCTGCGCGTCCGGGGTCACGTAATCC
Source organism: Rhodanobacter sp. TND4EL1 (assembly GCF_054061035.1). Classification (NCBI taxonomy): domain Bacteria; kingdom Pseudomonadati; phylum Pseudomonadota; class Gammaproteobacteria; order Lysobacterales; family Rhodanobacteraceae; genus Rhodanobacter; species Rhodanobacter sp. TND4EL1. The sequence continues at coordinate 31,257 of NZ_JBSSDT010000003.1, read as the reverse complement.
TTGTTCAGCGCATTGGTCTCGTAATCCCAGCGCACGCCCAGGTTCAACTGCAGGCGCTCGGTGATGTCCCAGTCATCCTGCACGTACAGGCCCAGCTGGTTGGTGTGCAGGTTGGCGCTGGCGCCATTGGGTGAGTAGACCGCCTGGTACGGCGAGTTGAAGCCACCCGGATACGCCGCGTTCTCGCTGAAGTAGTAGGTCGGCACGGTGGCGCTGTTCTGTTCCAGGGTGATGCCGTAGGCGGCGTACTTGATGCCGGCCTTGATGGTGTGGTTGGTCAGCCCGAACCAGGTGAAGTCATCGCGGATGGTGCGCTGGTTCTGGCCCTTGTCCTGCAGGTCACTGCCGGCGCCAATCACCGCGATGCCGGGATCGTAGATGGAGCGCACCCCGCCGGACACGGCGGACGTCGGGTGCCACTTCGCGTTGCCGGCGTCCAGCAGCAGATCGTTGGTGTAGGTCTCGCCGCGCGACTGCCATTTCAGCAGCAGGTCGTCGACGTTGTTCTTGCGGTTGCTGCGTGCGGTATAGGCCGTGGTGCCGCCGAAACCGAGCTGCTCGCTGTCGCGCCGGGTGGTCAGGCTGAGGTCGACGTTGTTGTCGTGGTTGGGCTGCCAGCTCAACTTGCCGAAGAACGCCCGCTCGTTGAATGGTGCCGAATACGTGCCGTTGTATTTGGCGAAACGCGGGTCGTTGATTTGCACGGTGTCATTGGCGGTGTCCTTGCGTTCCTCGTAGTTGATGAAGAACTGCGCCACGTCCTTGAGGATCGGGCCGCCCAGCGTGAAGCCGCGTTGCTGGCGCTTGTACTGGGGCTTCTTGACGTGGTTTTTCTTGTCGAACGAGTTCTGCGCGATCATCGACTGGTTCTGGTAGTAGTCGTACAGCGAACCGTGGAAGTCGTTGGTGCCGGACTTGGTCACCGCGGTGATGATCGCCGTGCCGGCCTGCTCGTACTCGGCCTTGTAGTTGTTGGTGAGTACGCGGAATTCCTGTACCGCTTCCTGCGAGAACGGGTTGCCGCGGGTGGAATCCTGGCCGGCGATGCCGCCCTTGAGCACGTTGTTCTTCAGGCTGGCGCCGTCGATGAAGACGTTCACGTTCTCAGCCGACTGCCCGCCGGCCGAGAACGTTTTCGCGTTGGGATCGCGCGAGGTGGTGATGCCGGGCACCAGCTTGGCGAAGTCGAGGAAGTTGCGCTCGTTCTGCGGCAGCTGCTGGATCTGCTTCTGGCTGATGTTGGTGGCCACTTCGGACGTGCGTGTCTCGACCAAGGCGGTGGCGCTCACCGACACGCCCTGCAATTCGGTGGCATTGCTGGTGCTGGGTGCCGCCGGGCTGGCGCTGGCATCCAGATTGAGACTGAGCGCCTGGCCGACCTGCACGCTGACGGTGCGGCTGGCGCTGCTGCCGTTGCCGCTGGCCACGATGGTGTAGCTGCCCGGAGCCAGACCGGCCAGCGTGTAGTTGCCGTCGGCACCGACCTTCGCCTTGCTGACGAATCCGCTGGCGGTATTGGTAGCCACCACCTGGCTGGGCATTTCTCCCTTCGGTGCGGTGACATGTCCGCGCAGCGTCGCGGTGCTGGTCTGGGCGTGAGCGCCCGGCAGTGCGAGTGCTCCGATGAGAAGGCCGGCAAGCGCCAGCGAAATATGTGTGGATAACGTGCGTTGTTTGACCATGACCGGACCCTCTCCCGTAGCGTTGCAAGTCGTCGAACTGTCTGCTGTCACGTTGCCTGGGTATTGCCCCGTGAGCGGTTCGCCCCCTGCGCTCCGTCCACATTGAAACCACTTCGTCCTCGATGCGGTTTTCGGTCGGCGCGATCCGGCGCCGGTATGTCGAGTTGCTGTCAGGCTGGCGGCGTACCGCTGGAAGCCCGTATCACCAGCTCCGCCGGGACCTTGCTGCGGATGCCGGCGTGCACATCCGTCGGGTCGTCGATCTGCGCGCCGAGCAGGGCCATGGCCTGGCTGCCCAGTTCGGCGATATGCACCTGGATCGTGGTCAGCGCCGGCGTCACGTAGCGTGCCATCGGCACGTCGTCGAAACCGCCCACGGCGATGTCCTCGGGGATCCGCAGACCGGCTTCACGCAAGGCCGCCATGCAGCCGATAGCCATCATGTCATTGGCGGCGAACACCGCGTCGGGCCTTGGCTGCACGGTCAGCAGCTGCTTTCCTGCGCGGTAGCCGGAGGCTTCGCTGAAATCGCCCTGCAGCACGATGGCTTCAGACGCCCGGCTGGCCAGCGTTTCGCGGTAGCCGAGTTCGCGCTGGTCGGCATCGCGGTTGCCCTGCGGCCCCTGCACAAAGGCGATGCTCCGCCGACCCAGCGACCACAGATGTTCCACCATCCGCCGGGCGCCACCCTGGTTGTCCACCGACAGTGCGCAATAGTCGCCGCCCGACAAGCGGGTATTCATCAGCACGGTGGGGAGATTTTGCGGCAGGTTCTGCCGCAGGAAGTCAGCATCGGCGTGCGGTGACATCAGCAGCAGGCCGTCGACGCGGCCCTGCATCGCGCGCAACGCCACCGCCGCTGCCTCGGCATCGTCGTGGGAACTGGAAACCAGCAGGTGCAAGCCCCGCGAGCGAGCGGCCAGGTCAATGCCGCGGATCAGTTCGGAAAAGAACTCGCCGTACAGATCGGGCAGCAACGCGCCGATCGTGTTGGTGCGGCGTGTGATCAACATGCGCGCTGCGGCATGGGGCACGTAACGCAGCCGCCGCGCGACCTCGCGGATGCGTCGGCCGGTGTCCTCGGTGACCCCGCGACCGCCATTGAGTGCACGCGACACCGAAGCCACTGATACACCGGCCTCGCGTGCGACGTCCTTGATGGTGGCGGCTTTGATGATGGCTACCTCGCTGACATGGAGTGTCGTGCAATGCGCATCGGTGCATCGGAAAACCGCGATGCGGGGCCAACGTAAACGTTTTCATGGCCGATTGTAAAGCGTTTGTAAACGGGTACTCGCTGCGCGGCATCCGGTTCTGCCAACCGCCGCCGAGGTGGCGCCGGCGATTCGCCCTTGCGGCAGCAGTCCACGGGGAAAATCCCTTGTGGCGCTGCAGCATGCCGAAACGTGGCACGGTTTGGGCATGGCATGACCCGACGATGCTGCTTTTGCGATACACGGCACATCCGCGCGCCAAAGCGCCACTTGTTAAATTTTCAGTTCCGCCGTTAAATGAAGGTTAATCTTTGTGGGCTCAGGCCACTGTATCCTGAAGTTATCGCAGTTAATCAACAAATCACAGGCAACCTGCTGTTTTTTATCACCATGATGACTCTCCTGACCCTTTTGCTCGTTGTTCCGGCCGTGCTGATCGCCAGCGCGGTGCGGCATGTGCCGGCGGGTCAGGTCTACAGCCTGTATCGCCATGGGAAGCTGGTGCGAGTGCTGCAGGCCGGGCCGCATCTGGTGTTGCCGTTGCTGGACCGGGTTGCGCACAAGATCAACCTGGCCGGGCAGACGCTGCGCCTGGAGGCGCCGCAGGAAGACGCCGGCGAACTGCGCGGCACCGTCTACTGGCAGGTGCTGGAACCGGAACGGGCCGATGCCGTATTCGAGCAGGTCGATCAATTGATTCGCCGCGGCGCGCGCGAAGCGCTGCGCGACCAACCGGTCGCCGAGGGTGTGGATCGCCGCGATCTCGGCGCACGGGTCAAGCAATCCTTGAACAGTGCCTTGCGCGAGCGCGGCATGATGGTGACCCGGGTGGAGCTGGACGCCGCCTGATTTGGCAGGATTGCGCCAGGGCGTCCCAGAACGCCGGCGCCGAAGGGGATTTGCTGCTATTGAACCCGCTTCGGCGGGTTTTCTTTTTTTGGCAGGGCTGGCAAGCCGGGCGTCTGCCGCCGATACTTTGTGGCCCCACGTCACCCGAGTGAACCGATGACCAGCCGCGATGCCCTGCAGACACGACTCGAACAAGGCATCACCGCGCTGGGTCTGGAGTTGCCCGCCGACGCGGTGTCCCGATTGCTCGACTATCAGGCGCTGCTGCAGCGCTGGAACGGCGCGTACAACCTCACCGCCGTGCGTGATCCGGCCGAGATGATCACCCGCCATCTGCTCGATTCGCTGGCCATCCTGCCGTACGTGCAGGGCCAGACCCTGGCCGATCTGGGCACCGGCCCGGGCCTGCCCGGCATCGTGCTGGCGATCGCGGCGCCGGGTCGGCAGATCCTGCTGGTCGATTCCAACGGCAAGAAGGTGCGCTTTCTGCGCGAGGCGATCCGCTCGCTCAAGCTGGAAGGCGTGCGCGCCGAGCAGTCGCGGGTGGAAGACGTCGAAGGGCAGTTCGACTGCATCACCGCCCGCGCCTTCGCCAGCATGGCCGACATGCTCGGCTGGGGCGGTCACCTGCTGGCGCCGGACGGCATCTGGCTGGCGATGAAGGGCAAGCGGCCGGACGATGAGCTGCCGGGGATTCCGCCGGGCTTTGCCGTGCGCAGCACGCACGAACTGACGGTGCCGGGGCTGCCGGCCGAGCGGCACCTGTTGGTGCTGGGACGCGTCTGAGTCGGCGGGTTCCCCACGATCACGATGAATGCCACACCGTTCTCCCTGAGCGTAGTCGCGCAGCGACGAAGTCGAAGGGTGCGGCGCGAGCCTTCGACTTCACGCCTTCGGCGCTACGCTCAGCCCGAACGGTCGGGGAGCTGATCGTCGTTTATTCGTCCAGCACGGCGCCGTTGCTCTCGATCACCTGCGCATAAAGCTTCGCGGTGGCTTTCGGCGTGCGCTGCTGGGTGGCGAAGTCGACGTGGTACAGGCCGAAACGCTTGGAGAAGCCCAGCGACCACTCCAGGTTGTCCATCAGCGACCACGCGTAATAACCCTTCAGGTTCACTCCGACCTCGATCGCCTTGTGCAGCGCCTTCAAGTGCTTGCGCAGGTAACTGGTGCGCAGCGGGTCGTCGAGTTCACCGTTCTCGGCCACCGGCGGGTCGTAGAAGGCCGAGCCGTTTTCGGTGATGTACAGCGGTATGTCGCCGTAGCGCTGCTTGAACCAGGTCAGCGTGTCGGTGAGGCCCTGCTCGAACACTTCCCAGCCGGTTTCGGTATAAGTCCTGTTCGGCTGGCGCACCGACACCGCCTTCAACGGATAGGCGCCGGCGTCATGCTTCACCACGGCGCGGGTGTAGTAGTTGATGCCGACGAAATCGACCTTTTGCCGGGTCAGCTTGAAATCGTCTGCCGGGAAATCGGGCCAGGCATCGCCGAAGATCTCCTTCAGCTCGGCCGGATAGCTGCCCAGCAGCGCCGGATCGGCGAACTGCTGGTTCATGTAGGCATGCGCACGGCGGGTGGCCGCCGCGTCTTCGGCGCTGTCGGAGTGCGGGTACTTCGGCTCGAAGTTGAACACCACGCCGATCTGGTGTTTGCCATGCGCGCGATACGCCTGCACCCCGGCGCCGCTGGCGCGCATCAGGTTGTGCGCGGCAATCGGCGCTTCGTACTTGCTGCGATGGCCTGGCGCTAGCGCCCCATGCAGGTAGCCGCCGTCGGTGACCACCCAGGGTTCGTTGAGGGTGGCCCAGCGCGGCACGCGGTCGTCCAGCGCCTTGAACATCACCTCGGCGTACTCGGCAAACCAGTGCGCGATGTCGCGATTGAGCCAGCCGCCGCGGTCGTCCAGCGCCGCGGGCAGGTCCCAGTGGAACAGCGTGGCGTTCGGTGCGATGCCGTTTTCGAGCAGTTCGTCGACCAGTCGCGAGTAGAAATCCAGCCCTTTCGGATTGACCCGGCCGGTGCCCTCGGGCAGCACCCGTGCCCAGTTGATGCTGAAGCGGTAACCCTGCAGGCCCAGCGCCTTCATCAACTGCACGTCGCCCTTGTAGCGGTGGTAGTGGTCGCAGGCGACGTCACCGGTGTCGCCGTTGGCCATCATTCCCGGCGTATGGGCAAAGCGCTGCCAGATGCTGGGGCCGGCGCCATCGGCCAGCGGCGAACCCTCGATCTGGTAAGCCGAGGTGGCGGCACCCCAGTGGAAGTCGTCGGGGAAGCGGAAGCGGGCGCGCGTCATCGGGGCTCCTGCAGCCAAAATGCTTGATGTAAACGTTTACATGGGCAGAGTAGCCGAATGTTTCGCCGCTGTGCAGGGCAGTGCATGCTGTGGCCAACGCGGTAGACGATTTCGGGCCGTCACGGCCGCCCCACCGGAGATGCCCATGGCGGTCGTACGCCTGGATCAGTTGCGCAAGGTCTATCCCAACGGTCACGTCGGTGTGGCAGGCGCCAGCGTCGAGATCGCCGATGGAGAGTTGCTGGTGCTGGTGGGGCCCTCCGGCTGCGGCAAGACCACCTTGCTGAGGATGATCGCCGGCCTGGAAACCATCAGCGCGGGCACGCTCTCGATCGACGGTCGCGTGGTCAACGAACTGGCGCCCAAAGACCGGGACATCGCCATGGTGTTCCAGAACTACGCGCTTTATCCGCACATGACGGTGGCCGAAAACCTGGGTTTCGGCCTGAAGCTGCGCGGCCACCCGCAGGCGGAGATCGACCGACGGGTGGCCGCGGCGGCAACGACCCTCGAGCTGGAAAGCCGGCTGGGCTCGCGTCCGGCGGCTTTGTCGGGCGGCCAGCGCCAGCGCGTGGCGCTGGGGCGGGCGTTGGTGCGTGATCCGAAGGTGTTCCTGCTCGACGAGCCGCTGTCCAACCTGGATGCGAAGCTGCGGCTGTCGATGCGGGTGGAGATCGCGCGGCTGCATCGCCAGCTCAAGGCCACCATGGTCTACGTCACGCATGACCAGATCGAGGCGATGACCCTGGGCCAACGCATCGTGGTGCTCGATGGCGGCGTGATCCAGCAGATCGACACGCCGATGAACCTGTACGACAAGCCGGCGAATCTGTTCGTGGCCGGCTTTGTCGGCAGTCCGGCGATGAACCAGCTGCATGGCACGTTGAAGCGCGATGGCGGCTGGGCGCTGGTGACCGCGCACGGCGAGATTCCCCTGGGCGAGCCCACCCAGGCCGCCGCATGGCAGCCCTGGCGCGACCGCGCGGTGGTGCTGGGCATCCGTCCGGAAGACCTGCAGCCACAGCAAGGCGGCACGCCGGCGTTCACGGCTCAGCTGGAGGTGCTGGAGCCGGTCGGCAACGAGGTCTTCCTGAATCTGCGCTACGGCGGCGAGGCACTGGTCTCGCGGGTGTCGCCGCGCACCCTGCCCGAACCGGGCAGCCGCGTGGCACTGAGTCTGGAGGCCGACCGGGTGCACCTGTTCGACGCCGACAGCGCCAAGCGGATCGGTGCCTGAGCTCGCCCCGCCGGCAGGCACGGCCCGGCGGCAATGCTAATCTAGCCGTCCTTCGCGAAGGGTAGCTATCCATCCATGGCCCGCATCATCGCTGTCGCCAACCAGAAGGGCGGCGTCGGCAAGACCACTACTGCCGTCAATCTCGCCGCTGCGCTCGCCGCGGCGAAGCGCAAGGTATTGCTGATCGACCTCGATCCGCAGGGCAACGCCACCATGGCGTCGGGCGTGAACAAGCGCGACATCCAGGCCAGCGGTTGCGAGGTGCTGCTGGAGGAAGTGACGCTGGGCGCGGCGATCGTGCCCACCGTGGCGCATTACGACCTGCTGCCCGGCAATGGCGACCTCACCGCCGCCGAGCTGAAGCTGATGGACGCGCTGGCGCGCGAGCACCGGCTGAAGGAGCTGCTGGCGACGGTGGCTGACAAGTACCACACCATTCTGATCGACTGCCCGCCGTCGCTGAACCTGCTTACCCTCAACGCGCTGACCGCGGCCGACGGCGTGCTGATTCCGGTGCAATGCGAGTACTTCGCGCTGGAAGGGTTGTCCAGCCTGCTGGAGACGGTCAAGGCAGTGCGCCACCGGCTCAATCCGAAGCTCGAGATCGAAGGCCTGTTGCGCACCATGTACGACGTGCGCAACAACCTCGGCAACGAAGTGTCGGCCCAGCTCACCCAGCATTTCGGCGACAAGGTGCTGCGCTCGATCATTCCGCGCAATGTGCGCCTGGCGGAAGCGCCGAGCCATGGCTTGCCGATCCATCTGTACGATCGCAGTTCGCGTGGCGCGATCGCCTATATCGGCCTGGCCGGCGAAGTGATCCGCCGCGAGCGCGGTTTGTCGCGCAGCCCGGCGGCCGGAGCGGTCGAGGACCTCGAAGTGCCGGCGCCCGTACCGACGCCGGCACCCGCCCCGACACCGACACATTCACCGGCACCGGCACCGGCACACGACGGCAGTGGGCCGACGCTCAAGGCGCCGGCCGCCAATCATCAGGAATAACGCATGGCTGCTGCGAAGAAACGTGGATTGGGACGCGGGCTTGACGCCCTGCTCGGTGGCGACGGCGATACCACGCCGTCCATGCTGAAACAGGAGGGCGAATTGCGCTCGCTGCCGATCCAGCAGATCCAGCCGGGCAAGTACCAGCCACGGCGGCACTGGAACGACGAGGCGCTGGACGAGCTGGCCGCCTCGATCAAGGCGCAGGGCCTGATCCAGCCGGTGGTGGTGCGCGAGCTGGGCAAGAACAGCTACGAGCTGATCGCCGGCGAACGTCGCTGGCGGGCGGCGCAGCGCGCCCAGATGAGCGAGATCCCCGCGCTGATCAAGCAGGTCTCCGAAGAGGCCGTGCCGGCGATGGCGCTGATCGAGAACATCCAGCGCCAGGATCTCACCCCGCTGGAAGAAGCCGACGCGCTGAAGCGCCTGATCGACGATTTCGACCTCACCCATCAGCAGGCGGCGGACGCCGTCGGCCGTTCGCGCGCTTCCGTGTCGAACATGCTGCGGCTGACCGAGATGCCCGAATCGATCAAGAAGCTGCTGGACGACGGCAAGCTGGAAATGGGCCATGCCCGCTGCCTGCTCACGCTCGACGAAGCGATCGCCGTGCCGCTGGCGCGACAGGCTGTCACTTTGGGCTGGTCGGTGCGCGAGCTGGAAGAAGCGGCGCGCCGCGCGCAGACCGCACCCAAGGGCAAGGCCAAGCACGCGCCCGTACAGGATCCGAACATCGGCGCGCTCGAACGCGAGCTGGGCGAGCGCTTCGCCACCCGTGTCGAGCTGGCCCAGGGCCGCGGCGGTCGTGGCAAATTGGTGATCCACTACCACAGCAACGACGAGCTCGACGGCATCCTCGGCAAGATCCGCTGAGGGCACAAACGGAAGCGCGAAGCGGGCGCTTGGGCGTGCCGCGCCCGGGGACCTTTCTCTCTTTCCTTGCTCATCCCCAGCCGTCCTTGCGGATGGGCACGACCTGCCCTGGGGATCGTTGAAGGGCGGGTATTGCTAAACTGCGCTCCTGCTGCGCCGAGTCCAGCATCTGTTTCTGCGAAAGGCCAACCCCATGCCGCAACTCTCCGTCGTCGTCCCCGTCTTCAACGAGCGTGACAACATTCCGCCGCTGCTGGCCGAAATCGCCAGCGCCCTGCGCGGCCAGGTCGATTACGAAGTGATCTACATCGACGACGACTCCAGCGATGACAGCCGTGCCGTGCTGGCTGCGCAGAAGACGCTGCATCCGGAACTGCGCGTGTTGCATCACGTGACGCGCAGCGGCCAGAGCACGGCGGTGTGGAACGGCGTGCGCGCCGCAAAATCGCCGTGGATCGCCACGCTGGACGGCGACGGCCAGAACGACCCGGCGGATATCCCCAAGCTGCTTGCCGCGCGTGACACGGCGGCGGCGGATGTGCGCCTGCTGGCCGGCTGGCGCACCACGCGTCGCGACAGCTTCAACAAGCGGATCTCCTCGAAGATCGCCAACGCGGTGCGCTCGCGCATGCTGCGCGACGCCACCCCGGACACCGGCTGCGGATTGAAGCTGTTCGAGCGCGAGGTGTTCCTGCGCCTGCCGTACTTCGACCACATGCACCGCTACCTGCCGGCGCTGGTCAAGCGCGCCGGCTTTGCCAGCCAGAGCGTGCCGGTCGGCCATCGTCCACGTACCGCCGGCGTGTCCAAGTACGGCATGCTGGACCGGCTGTGGGTGGGCCTGGCCGACTTGCGCGGCGTGGCGTGGCTGATGCGCCGCGGCAAGGTCACCCGGGTCGAGGAACTCTGATCCGGGTCAACCCGTTCGATCTCGATGCTCGTATGCTGGGCGGTGTCCTCGGCTGATCCGGAGCATCGGGAGACCACCATGAGCATTGCCGTCAAACGCGTCTACGAACCTGCCGCGAGCGCCGACGGGTATCGCGTGTTGATTGATCGTCTATGGCCGCGCGGGCTGAAAAAGGACGCCGTGCCGCTGGACCTGTGGGCGAAGGAACTGGCGCCATCGACCGCCTTGCGTCAGTGGTTCGCGCATGATCCGTCGTTGTGGGACGGTTTTCGCCATCGCTATGCCGGCGAACTGGACCAGCTAGCCGAACACTGGCGACCGCTGGCGCAGCACGCCACGCGGCACAAGCTCACGCTGCTCTACGGTGCGCGCGACGAGGAACACAACAACGCGGTGGCGTTGAAGGCCTATCTGGAAAACTGGCTGCACTCGCACGGACCGCGCTGAGGCGTCGCTGTTCAGGGCTCGCGTTGGGGCGTGCCGGCCCGCGGCCAGCTGGCCAGCGTGGTGCGCGCCTGTTGCCGGCCCAATTCGATCAGCTCGCGCGCACGATAGAACTCATAGGCGCTGGCGATGTTGCGCGGCAATTCGATCAGCAGGTCCGGTTCGTACGCGGCCAGCCGCAGGCGCGACAGATTCGCCTGCATCAGGTCCATCGACTGGGCCAGCAGGTCCAGTGTTCCCGGCTCGCGCGGATGGTTCTCGCCATGCGGAATCATCCGCCCGATGAAGTCGCCGATGCGCTGGCGGTAGCCGGTCTGCGCGCTCTCGTCGTGGATCGGCGGCTCGGGCGGTGTGCTGCTCATCGCCGGACCATCCACGCTGACCGCGATGGTGTAGTCCGCGTTTTCGCGGATCAGCGGCGTGACCGGTACCGGGTTGAGCAGGGCACCATCGACCAGCCGGCGGCCGTTGATCAGGTGCGGGCGGAACACCGTCGGAATCGCGATCGATGCACGGATCGCGTCGAACAGGCAGCCTCGACTGAGCCACACCTCGCGCCCGCGCTCGATGTCGGTGGCCACCGCAGTGAAGGCGATCGCCAGTTCTTCGATCTGCACGTCGCCGATCAGCGCGCGCATGGTCTCGATGATTTTCTCGCCCTTGATCAATCCGCCGCCGGTGAATGTCCAGTCGACCAGCCGGAGCACATCCAGCTTGGCCAGTGCGCAGACCCACTCGCGGTAAACCTCCAGCTTGCCGCTGGCATGAATGCCGCCGATCAGCGCGCCCATCGAGGTACCGGCGATCGCCACGATGTCGTAGCCCTGGGCTTCCAGTTCCTCGATCACGCCGATGTGCGCCAGCCCCTTGGCACCCCCGGCACCCAGGGCCAGCGCCACGGTGGGTTTGCGTCGGGTGGCCGGCACGGGCGGCTGGTCGGTGGCGGCGGCAGCTTCAACGGCTTTCATGGACGGCATTCAATCACGAAACCGGGGCATTGCCGCAGTCACGCCGCGCGCGACAAGCGATCCGGGCGCTGGCTGGTTAATATGAAGGTCGTCGCGCCACCCATCGTGCGGCACCCAACCCCGGAATCACGCATGACTCTTCTCCCAGCCGCCACGACTTGCCAGCCATCCCGTGTGAGCGCGGAAGGGCTGGTTGCATGAGTTGGCAGGCGTGGGCGACGGTTGCGGTGATCATGCTGGCGATGGCGCTGTTCGCCAGCGAAAAGTTGCGTATCGACCTGGTCGCGCTGCTGGTGCTGGCCACCCTGGTGGTGCTCGGCATCATCAACCCGGTGGAGGCGCTCAGCGGCTTCAGCAATGAAGCGACGGTCACCGTGGCGGCGATGTTCGCGCTCAGCCTGGGTATCGAACGCTCCGGCGCACTGGATCCCTTGAGCCGCTGGCTGATGCGGATCAAGCGTCCGTGGGTGCTGACCCTGGCATTGATGCTGGCCATTGCCCCGCTGGGTGCTTTCGTCAAGAACATCGCCCTGGTCGCCACCTTCCTGCCGCTGGCGCTGCGCGTGTGCCAACGCACGCACACGTCGCCTGGACGCGTGCTGATGCCGATGGCGTACGCCGCGCAGATGGGCGGGGTGTGCACGCTGATCGGCACCTCGTCCAACCTGCTGGCCGACACGCTGGCGCAAAAGCACGGCATGGACGCGATCGGCGTGTTCGAGTTCACCCGCATGGGCGTGATCCTCGCGGTGGTCGGCATCGTCTACCTGATGCTGGTCGGGCGCTGGCTGCTGCCGCGCGAGATCGACACCCAGATGCCGGTGCAGGAGGATATCGGCAAGTACGTCACCGAGCTCGAAGTCACCGAGCAATCGTCCCTGCTGGGCGGCAGCATCGCCGATGCGAAGCTGGGCGAACGTTACGGCGTGTACCCCCTGGAGCTGTTGCGTGGCGAGAAGCGCATGTGGTCGCCACGCAGCCAGGAAATTGCCGTGGGCGACGTGCTGCTGGTGCGTGGCGACTGGGAGAAAATCGAGGACTTCCAGCGTCGCGCCGGACTGCGCAATGCGCCGGAGCAGCGTTACGCCAGGAGTGACGAACGCTCGCGGGTGATGGTGGAGCTGATGGTGGCGCCGGCCAGCCCGATGGAAAGCCGTCGCCTCGACGAAACCAGCCTGAAGTGGCGCTACGACGCGGTCGCGCTGGCCATTCATCGCCGCGGCCAGCTGTTGCGCGACAAGCTCAGCGACGTCAGCCTGGCGGTCGGTGACGTGCTGCTGGTGCTGGTCGACGACGAAGCCTTGTCCAACCTGCGCAACGACGAGGCCTTCATCGTGCTGAGCGAGCGCGAGGAAGCCCATCGCACCCCGCGCAAGGCGTTCTACGCCGCCGCCATCATGGCGGCCGTGGTGGTCACCTCGGGCCTGCGCTGGCTGCCGATTCCGATCGCCGCGATCTGTGGCGCGATCGCGATGGCGCTGACCGGCTGCTTCGGCCGCAAGGACGTCTACGAAGGCATCGACTGGAAGATCATCGTGCTGCTCGGTGCGATCCTGCCGCTGGGCATCGCGATCGAACACAGTGGCCTGTCCCAGTCACTGGTGCACATGGGCCTGGGCGTGGTGGGCGAGCACGGGCCGTTGGCCGCCTTGCTGATGGTCTACCTGCTGACCGCCCTGCTCACCGAGCTGATGGGACACAACCCCTCGGTGGTGTTGATGGTCGGCATTGCCGTGTCGGTGGCGCACGCGATGCATGTGGATCCGCGACCGTTCGTGGTCGCGGTGGCGTTCGCTGCCGCGACGTCGTTTGCCACCCCGGTCGGTTATCCGACCAACACCATGGTCTATTACGCCGGCGGTTACCGTTTCACCGACTTCATGAAAGTCGGCATACCGCTGATCGCGATCTTCTGCGCGCTGTCGATGTGGCTGATCCCCTTGTTCTGGCCGTTTCATCCCGCTCCATAAGGCAGCGCGCTCTTTGCCTTTGCTCCCTCTCCCCGCGGGGGAGAGGGGACACGCCGAGTGGAAGCTGCATCGAAGTGGGCTTTGAACAAGCTACGCCGTACACCGGCCCCTCACCTTCCCGCAAGGGGATTTCCCTTGGTCACAATCCTCTACCCACAGGGGAGAGGAGGCGATCGTGCCGTGCGGGTTCGCCGCTTCGTGCATTCGGGACAAGTGAGCGTCGCCGAGAAGTGGCTGCTACATCTTTTATTGGGCGTATCCGCCCAATGCCAGCTGCAGCAGGATCTTCATCTCTTCGCGCAGCGACATCGGCGCCACCACTTCCGCGTCCGGGCCGTACTTGAGCACGTCCATCAGCAGCTCCTTGGAATTGGAGTACGGCAGCTTCAGTTCGTAGCGGCCATCGGACAGCCACTCGCCCTTCTGCTGCGAATGCCAGTGTTCGTCCGCGACCCAGCGGGCGGCGTGCGAGGAAAAGCGGATCGTGGCCCAGGCTTTCGGTTTGCCGGCGAAGATGCCGTAGCTGGAGGCGAGCAGATCGTTGAGGTCGGTATCGGTGACGTCGATCGCCGCGGTGTCCAGCGTCTGCGCCTCGACGATGCGATCGACCGCGAAGCTGCGCAGTGCCTCGCGATCGTGGTCCCACACATCGAGATACCAGTTGTCGCGGTAATGCGTCAGCCGTTGCGGCGACACCGTGCGCCGGCTGTCGGCGTTGGTGGTGCGTGCGCGGTAGCGGAAGCGCAGCTGCTTGCGCTGAAGTACCGCGCCGGCCACGGTACGGAACACCTGCTGATCGAGTTTGCGCTCGCCCCAGGGAATCACCCGGATCCGTTCGATCGGCAGCGCCTTGCCGTTGTCGTGGTTGGACAGCAGGCCCTCGATGCGCGACTTGAACGGCGCCAGCGCGCCGGCCAGCACGCCCGGCCCGGAGCGTCCGATCAGTTCATTCAGCGCCAGCAGCGCGGCCAGCTCGTCGGAGGTCAGCCACAAGCCGGGCAACTCGAATTTTTCCCCTTCGCCCAACTCGTAGCGAAACGCGGCCTGGTCGTTGCCGGCGCTTTCGATCGGCGCACGCAGCGCGTCGCGCAGGAAGGCCACGTCGCGATACAGCGTGGCGCGCGAACATTCCAGCTCATCCAGCAGGCGCGGCAACGGGATCGGATAGTGCGCCGACTTCAGCAGCCGATGCAGGGTCAATATGCGTTCGTAGCGATCCATGGGATGTCGGCGTTTCGTCAATGGCGGGCCTTGTGTAGCATGGAGGCGGCCTGAGCTGCTCGCAAGTCACTGCAGGCACTGTCGAAAACTGCAACGGATGCCTCATGCCGCCCAGCCGCGAATCGCCGACATCCCCTGGTTACGCGGCCACGCTTGTCCCTGCCGATGCAGTGCGACCCGGCTATGCCGAGATCCTGTTGCGGGTGTTGGCCATCAGTGGTTACGGCTTGTGGATCTGGCTGGGCATAGGCCTGGCGCTGGGCATGAACCGGATTGGCCGAGGCCCGATGCAGATGCCGTTGATACTGGGGACGGCGCTGGTCTGCGCCGGGCTCGCCCTGGGCGGGATGCGTCTTTCGGCCACCACCGAATGGTACGGTGGCCCGCCGGCCGAACGTCGCTGGCCGAAACGTGCGGCGTGGATGGCGCTGGCGTGTTTTGTACCGGTGCTGCTGCTGATGGTGCTGGGCGACGGGCACGGGCACGTGCTGGAGATGCGACTGGCCGGGGTGGCGCTGCTGCTGTGCAGCCTGGCCAGCCTGGTGCATAGCGCCTACCGCTTCCGCCATCAGCTTTCGCCCGATCTTCGGCGCATGTCATCCACCTTGCCAGTCAGCCGTCTGGTCACTGCCTGGTATGGCGGCGGCCTGTGGGTCTGGCTGTGCATCATGGTGCAGGGCGGCCCGGAGCCCGGCCACGGGTCGTCGCCCTGGATTCTGATGTTGCTCGCACTCGCCCTGTTGCTGGGTTTGCTGGAAGGCATGCGCTGGCAATCCCTGGGCGTGGCCCAGGGCAATGACCACGACATGTACACGCAGCACCTGTCGCCCCGGCGGGTGCTTGCCGCGATTTTCGTCTATGTGTTGCCCTGCGCCGCCCTGCTGCTGACCGATCGCTACGGCGAAGGGCTGCTGGCTGCCGCGGTGGCGGTGCCCAGCTGGCTGTTCGGCAAGACGCTGGAACAGCATGTCTATGAAAGCGCCCTGGCGCGCGGGTTTCCGATGGCGAGGTGAATCGCTGCCCGAGACACCGGCGGAGCGTTCATTGGCTGTTCAAACCGGCGCGTTAAGGTAGCGGCCTTACCATCTTTTAACAAATGGACCGTTCCGATGAAAAAGACCCTGATCGCAGGCCTGCTGTTGGCCGCCTTCGCGAGTTTCGCCGCCCAAGCCCAGGACACCACCCAGGCGACCAACAACGGCGGCTGGACCGGTTCGGGTGAATTCGGTTTTGCCTCGTCCACCGGCAATTCGCGCTCGGAGAACATCAACGCCAAGCTCGGCCTCAGCCAGGAAAACGAGCAGTGGAAGAACAACTTCTTCCTTGATGGCCTGCGTTCGAAGAGCCAGCAGACCGTGGTCGACACCAACGGCAACACGCTCAAGCAGTTCAACACCACCGCCAACCGTTATGACGGCGGCGCCTCGGTCGGCCTGAAGCTGGATCCGCGCAGCTACATCGTGGGCGCGGCGCGCTACGAGCACGACGACTTCGGCTCCAACCTGTGGCAGGGCATCGTCTCGCTGGGCTACGGCTATATTGCGCTGAAGGATGGCCGCAACGAGCTGTCGTTCGAAATCGGTCCTGGTTACAAGCGCTACCGTCCGGCCGATGTCGATGTGGTGGTAAACGGCATGGTGGTGCATCAGCAGCAGCCGACCCAGAGCGAAATGGTCGGCCGTGGATTGATCAACTACAAGTTC
This sequence comes from Rhodanobacter sp. TND4EL1, assembly GCF_054061035.1. Lineage (NCBI taxonomy): Bacteria > Pseudomonadati > Pseudomonadota > Gammaproteobacteria > Lysobacterales > Rhodanobacteraceae > Rhodanobacter > Rhodanobacter sp. TND4EL1. The sequence continues at coordinate 14,891 of NZ_JBSSDT010000003.1, read as the reverse complement.
AAGATCACCGACAACACGTCGTTCGAAGACACCTTCCTGATGGAAGCGGGCTCCAAGAACACCTACCTGCAGAATGATGCGGGCCTCGCCGTCAGCATGACCAAGAAGCTGGCGTTGAAGGTGGGCTTCCAGGTGCGTCACAACAGCGACGTGCTGCCTGCCACCAAGAAGACCGACACGCTGACCACCACGAATCTGGTTTACAGCTTCTGATGGGAGAACGGGGAACGGCGGCCTTGCAGCGTCACGCCGTTCCCCGTTCCCAGTTCCCGCTCTAGCCGAGAAGTGCCCCGGCACCCTGCGCCAGCAGCGATTCGGCCACTTTCCGACCCAGCGCTTCGGCCTGCCCGCTGGAGCTGCTGGCCTCGGCATGCAGCAGCTGGCCGCTGGCCGCATCGCCCACCAGCCCGCGCAAATGCAGCCCATGTTCGCCGAGCATGCACCACGCGCCCACCGGCACCGTGCAACTGCCACCCAGGGCGTGGTTCATCGCCCGCTCGGCGGTGATGGTGAGGCGGGTGTCGGCATCGTCGAGTGCGGTCAGCAACGCCAGAACGCCGGCTTGATCGCCGCGCGCCTCGATCGCAATCGCCGCCTGACCCGGCGCCGGCAACCAGTCCGGCGCGGCCAGCCGCGAGCGGATGCGTGCGGCAAGGCCCAGTCGTTCCAGCCCGGCACAGGCCAGCACGATGGCGTCGTAATGGCCGGCATCGAGCTTGCCCAGCCGCGTGCCGACATTGCCGCGCAAGTCCAGCAGCTGCAAATCCGGCCGCAGCGCACGCAGTTGCGCCTGTCGCCGCAGCGATGACGTGCCCACCCGCGCACCTTGCGGCAGCGCGGCCAGATTGTCGTGGTCATTGCTGACAAACGCATCCGCCGCATCGGCGCGCGGCAGGATCGCGGGCAACACGAAGCCCGGTTCCAGTTCCGCCGGTACATCCTTCAGCGAATGCACGGCCAGGTCTGCGCGGCCTTCCAGCATCGCCACTTCCAGCTCCTTCAGGAACAAGCCCTTGCCACCGATAGTGGCCAGCGGCTGGTCGAGGATCTCGTCACCGCGCGTGCTCATCGGCACCAGCTCGACGATCAGGCCTGGGTGCGTCGCGCGCAACAGCGCAGCAACGTGTTCGGCCTGCCACAGCGCGAGCGCGCTCTTGCGGGTGGCGATACGCAGGGTGGAAGGATTCATCGGGGCTCCGCAGCGTTCAACGAACGACCATTGTCGCGTAGTTTCCCCGTTCCGGCGCAACGGCGAATTGGCGCAGGTAGCTGCAAAACCGCCACCGGCCCGGCTACGATGGGACAAATTCACGGGAGCAGACCATGCAAAGCGGCAATCCGGCGCTCAACAAGAACACCTTCCTCGACGCGGCCAGCGGCGCGGTATTCACCCGCAGCGAGAATGCGATGACGATCAACGGCACGGTCAACAAGACCGGCTTGCTGTTGCTGCTGGTACTGGTGGGCGCCTTCGTCAGCTGGAGCCGCTTCAGCGGTCCGGACAGCCTGCCGACGATGATGCCGCTGGTGCTTGGCGGCTGCATCGGTGGTCTGGTGCTGGGCCTGGTCACGGTCTTCAAGAAGACGTGGGCGCCGTATACCGCGCCGCTCTACGCCGTGGCCGAAGGCCTGTTCATCGGCGCGTTGTCGGCGATCTTCGAAATGCGCTATCCCGGCATCGTGATCCAGGCAGTCGGGCTGACCTTCGGCACCATGGCGGCGATGTTGCTGGCCTATCGCAGCGGCCTGATCCGCGCCACCGAGAAGTTCAAGCTCGGCGTCGCCGCCGCTACCGGCGGCATCCTGCTGCTGTACCTGGCCAACTTCGCGATGGGCTTCTTCGGCCATTCGATGGGTTTCATCAACGGCAGCAGCATGCTGGGCATCGGCTTCAGCGCGGTGGTGGTGGTGATCGCCGCGATGAACCTGATCCTCGATTTCGACCTGATCGAAACCGGCGCCCAGTCCGGCGCGCCGAAGTACATGGAGTGGTACGGCGCGTTCGCGCTGGTGGTCACCCTGGTCTGGCTGTACCTGGAACTGCTGCGCCTGCTGTCGAAGCTGCAGTCGCGCAACTGATCACCTGAAACAACAAGGCCGGCGGGTCGATGCGATCCGCCGGCCTTTTCGTGTCCGCCGGCCTTACTTGGCCAGCACGGCGCGTGCGCGCTTCACCACGTTGTCGACGCTGAAGCCGAATTCCTGCAGCAGCTTGTCGGCCGGGGCGGAAGCGCCGAAATGGTTGATGCCGAGCACGTCGCCGTGGGCGCCGACGTAGCGGTCCCAGCCCTGGGTGACGCCCATCTCCACCGCGAGTCGGGCACCCACGCTGGGCGGCAGCACGACATCGCGGTAGCTTTGCGGCTGCTGGTCGAACAGTTCCCAGCTCGGCATCGACACGCAGCGCACCGCCACGCCGTCCGCGCGAAGCTTGTCGGCCGCGGCCAGAATCAGGCCGACTTCCGAGCCGCTGGCCATCAGGATCAAGGTCGGTTTGCCGTCGTCGGCGTCGCGCAAGACATAGGCGCCCTGGCGCAGTCCCTCGGCGCTGGCGTGTTGCGTGCGGTCCAGCGTCGGCACGTTCTGGCGGGTCAGCGCCAGCGCCAGCGGATGCTTCTTCGACTCCACCGCCACCTTCCACGCCACCGCGGTCTCGTTCGCGTCGGCGGGGCGGATCACGGTGAGGTTGGGGATAGCGCGCAGGCTGGCCAGTTGCTCGATCGGCTGATGGGTCGGGCCGTCCTCGCCCAGCGCCACGCTGTCGTGGGTGAACACGTGGACTACGTGCAGCCCCATCAGCGCGGCCAGCCGGATCGACGGGCGCATGTAATCGGAGAAAATCAGGAAAGTGGCGTCAAACGGAATGAAGCCGCCGTGCGCGGCGAGCCCGTTGCTGATCGCCGCCATCGCGTGTTCGCGCACGCCGTAATGGAAGTTGCGCCCGGCGCGGCTCCAGCCGCCGCCGTCGGAGCCTTCGGTGTCTTCGCCCGGCGTGGCCGGAGGATTGAAGTCACCGAGACCCTTCAGCGCGGTGAACGTGGACGGATCGAGGTCGGCCGAACCGCCGCACAGCGCGGGCAGCTTCGCCGCGAACGCATTCATCACCTTGCCACCGGCGACCCGGGTGGACAGCCCCTTCGCATCGGCGGGAAACATCGGGATGTCCGCATCCCAGCCAGCGGGCAGCTCGCCGCTCAGGCGGGCCTGCAATTCCTTCGCCAGTTCGGGGAACGCGGCCGCGTAAGCCTTGAGCCGATCATTCCAGGCCGACTGCGCTTTCGCGCCGCGGTCCTGCGCCTCGCGCATGTGCGCCAGCGCCGGCTCCGGCACCAGGAAGTCCGGTTCCACCGGCCAGCCAAGATTCTGCTTGGTCTTCTTCACGTTCTCGACGCCCAGCGGCGAGCCGTGCGATTCGTGGCTGTCCTGTTCGGGCGAGCCGAAGCCGATATGCGTGCGCACCAGGATCAGTGACGGCCGGCTGGTGTCCTCGCGCGCCGCGCGCAGCGCGGCGTGGATCGCGTCGACATCGTTGCCGTCGTCGATGTGGATGGTCTGCCAGCCGTAGGCGTCGAAGCGGGCGCCGCGGTCTTCCGAAAACGTCATGTCGGTGCCGGCGGACAGCGTCACGTAGTTGTCGTCGTACAGGCAGATCAGCTTGCCCAGCTTGAGATGACCGGCCAGCGACGCCGCCTCGCTGGCGATGCCTTCCATCAGGTCGCCGTCGCTGACGATGGCAAAGGTGTGGTGGTCGATGATCGCGTGGCCATCGCGGTTGTAGGTCGCCGCGAGCTGCGCCTCGCCCAGCGCCATGCCCACCGCGTTGGCCATGCCCTGGCCGAGCGGGCCGGTGGTGACTTCCACGCCGGGCGTGTGGCCGTATTCGGGATGACCGGGTGTCTTGCTGCCCCACTGGCGGAACTGCTTGATGTCATCCAGCGACACGTCGTAGCCGGTGGCGAACAGCAGGCTGTACAGCAATGCCGAGCCGTGTCCGGCGGACAGCACGAAGCGGTCACGGTCGGCCCACTGCGGGTCGGCCGGGTGGAATTTCATGTGTTTGGTCCACAACACATAGGCCATCGCCGCCGCGCCCAGCGGCAGGCCGGGATGACCGCTGTTCGCCTTCTGCACCATGTCGACCGAAAGAAAGCGAAGCGTGTTGATGCATTGCAGGTCGAGGTCGTTGGACATGGTGTTCTCCAGTGGGTGGGTGGCGCATATCGCGCGATGACCGCGTAGGGCGGGCAATGTCCGCCGCTCTCGCCAACCTGCTGCGAAATCCGGCGGGCCGTGCCCGCCCTGCGCGATCAGGCGAGTGCGGCGTCGACGATCTTCTGTGCCTCGTCGAGCAGGCTCTTCAGATGTGCTTCGCTCTTGAAGCTTTCCGCGTAGATCTTGTAGATCGCTTCGGTGCCGGACGGTCGTGCGGCAAACCAGCCGCTGGCGGCGATCGCCTTGATGCCGCCGATGGCGGCGCCGTTGCCCGGCGCCTTGTCCAGCACCTGCTCGATCTTCTCGCCGGCGAGCCGATCGCTCTTCAGCTGGTCGGGCGACAGCTTCGACAACTTCGCCTTCTGCGCAGGCGTGGCAGCCGCTTCGAGGCGGTTGGCGTACGGCTTGCCGAGTTCACCGGTGAGCTGGTCGAACAGCTCGCCGGGATCCTTGCCGGCGCGTGCGGCAATCTCGGCGGACAACAACGCCGGCACCAGGCCGTCCTTGTCCGTCGTCCATACCGAGCCGTCGTGGCGCAGCAGCGAGGCACCGGCGCTTTCCTCGCAGCCGAAACCGAGCGAGCCGTCGAACAGCCCTTCGGAAAACCACTTGAAGCCGACCGGCACTTCGTACAACTTGCGCCCCAGCCGCTTCACCACGCGATCGATCAGCGCGGTGGTGACCACGGTTTTGCCGACGGCGGCCTGGGCGCTCCACTGCGGGCGGTTGCGATACAGGTAGTCGATCAGTACCGACAGGTAGTGGTTCGGCTCCATCAGTCCGCTGGAACGGCTGACCACGCCGTGGCGGTCGTGGTCGGTGTCGCAGGCGAATGCCACGTCGTACTGGTTCTTCAATCCGATCAATCGCTGCATCGCGTACTTCGACGACGGATCCATGCGGATCTTGCCGTCCCAGTCCACGCTCATGAAGGCGAACTGCGGATCCACCACGTCGCTGACCACGGTCAGGTCGAGCTTGTAGCGCTCGGCGATCGGCGCCCAGTAGTGCACGCCCGCGCCACCCAGCGGATCGACGCCCATGTGCACGCCGGCGCTGCGAATGATGTCGAAGTCGATGATGCTGGCGAGGTCGGCGACGTAGATGTTGAGGTAGTCGTGTTCGTGCGTCCTCGCGGCCTTGCGCGCCTGCGCGAACGGCACGCGCTTGACGTCCTTCAGGCCGCCTTCGATCAGCGCGTTGGCGCGGTTCTCCACCCACTTGGTGATGTCGGTGTCGGCCGGGCCGCCGTTGGTCGGGTTGTATTTGAAGCCGCCGTTGTCCGGAGGGTTGTGCGACGGCGTGATCACGATGCCGTCGGCCAGTCCGCTCGTGCGGCCCTTGTTGTAGCAGAGGATCGCGTGCGAGATCGCCGGCGTGGGCGTGAACTCGCCGCCGCTGGCGATCATCACCTCGACGCCGTGGGCGGCCAACACTTCCAGCGCGCTTTCAAACGCCGGTTGCGACAGCGCGTGCGTGTCGAAGCCCATGTACAGCGGGCCATCGATGCCTTTCGATTTCCGGTACTCGCAGATCGCCTGGCTGATCGCCAGGATGTGCCATTCGTTGAAGCTGCCATCGAGCGAACTGCCGCGATGGCCCGAGGTGCCGAACGCCACGCGCTGCGCCGGCACCGACGGATCAGGCCGGGTGTCGGCATACGCCGCCAGCAGTTTCGGGATGTCGACCAGGATCGAGGTCGGGGCCGGTTTGCCGGCGAGCGGGCTGATCTGTTGACTCATGGGTTCTCGAAAATCCTTCGTTGGATGTCCAGATGCATGGTGGCTCCTACAAGGCAACGTCAACCCACGCTGTCGCGCAGTTGGCGATAGCGACGAATCAGCGTATTGGTCGAGCTGTCATGCGCCAGTGACGGCGCTTCCTTCGCGGTCAGCTCGGCAATGGTGGCTTTCGCCAGCTGCTTGCCCAGTTCCACGCCCCATTGGTCGAACGAATCGATGCCCCAGATCACGCCCTGCACGAACACGCTGTGTTCGTACAGCGCAATCAGGGTGCCCAGAACGTGCGGGGTCAGCCTGGCGGCGAGAATGGTCGTGCTGGGGCGATTGCCCTCGAACGTGCGGTGCGGCACCAGCGCCTCGGCCGTGCCTTCGGCGCGCACCTCGTCGGCTGTCTTGCCGAACGCCAGTGCTTCGCCTTGGGCGATCAGGTTGGCGATCAGCAGATCGTGCTGGTCGCCGCCGCCCTGCGCGGGAAGCGGGTTCAACGTCTGGCCGAAACCGATGAAGTCGCACGGCACGATGCGTGTGCCCTGATGGATCAACTGATAGAACGAATGCTGTCCGTTGGTGCCCGGCTCGCCCCAGTAGATCGGGCCGGTGGCGTAATCGACCTGGGCGCCATCCAGCGTCACGTGCTTGCCGTTGCTCTCCATCGTCAACTGCTGCAGGTAGGCGGGAAAGCGCTTGAGGTATTGCTCGTACGGCAGCACGGCGACGGTGGCCGCGCCCAGGAAGTTGCTGTTCCACACGCCGAGCAGGCCCATGATCGCCGGCAGGTTCTGTTCCAGCGGCGTATGCCGGAAGTGCTCGTCCATCGCGTGGAAGCCGGCCAGCATCTCGCCGAAGTGTTCCGGCCCGATCGCCAGCATGGTCGACAGCCCGATCGCCGAATCCATCGAATAGCGCCCGCCGACCCAGTCCCAGAAACCGAACATGTTGGCGGTGTCGATGCCGAACTTTTCCACGCCTTCGGCATTGGTGGAGACGGCCACGAAATGCTTCGCCACGGCTCCATTCTTTTCGGCGTCAGCGTCGCCCAGCGCCGCCACGCTCCACGCGCGCGCCGCGTGCGCGTTGGTCAGGGTTTCCAGCGTGGTAAAGGTTTTCGAGCAGACGATGAACAGCGTCTCGGCCGCATCCAGGTCGCGCACCGCCTCGGCAAAGTCGGTGCCGTCCACGTTGGAAACAAAGCGGAAGGTCATCTCGCGCCGGCTGTAATCGCGCAGCGCCTCGTACGCCATCACCGGGCCCAGGTCCGAGCCACCGATGCCGATGCTGATCACGTTGCGGATCGGCTTGCCGCTGTGGCCCTTCCATGCGCCACTGCGGACCTTGTCCGAGAACGCCGCCATGCGGTCGAGCACCTCGTGCACGTCCGGCACCACATCGTGACCGTCGACCAGAATCTTCTCGCTGCGCGGTGCACGCAGCGCCACGTGCAGCACGGCGCGATCCTCGGTGCTGTTGATCTTGCGGCCGCTGAACATCGCCTCGATCCGCTGCGGCAACTGGCGTGCTCCGGCCAGCTCGCTCAGCAGGCGCAGCGTGTCGGCATCCACGCGCTGCTTGGAATAGTCCAGATACAGCCCGACCGCCTCGGCCGTCAGTGCCTCGCCGCGCTCCGGGTCGGCAGCAAACAGATCACGCAGATGCCGCTCGCCGATCGCCGCGAAATGGTGCTGCAAGGCCTGCCACTGTGGCAGGCGGGTCAGACTGCCCTGGCTCATTTCAGTACGGCCCCGTTGGACTTCTCGGCCAGCTGGCGCGCCTTGCCGGCAATGCCGTCCAGCAGGTGGTGCCAGGATTTCACGAACGACGCGGCGCCTTCCTGCTGCAGCGTCAGCGCCAGCTGGTCAATGTCCACGCCGGCCTTTCTGATCTGCGCCAGGGTGGTGTCCGCATCGGCGCCGTCCACGTCCATCGCCCCATGCAGCTGGCCATGGTCGGCGAAGGCATGCAGGGTTTTTTCCGGCATCGTGTTGATCGTGTCGGGCGCGGCGAACGCGCTGATGTAGAGCGTGTCGGAAGCGGTCGGATCCTTGGTGCCGGTGCTGGCCCACAGCAGGCGCTGCGGCATCGCGCCGGCATCGGCCAGCTTCTGCCAGCGCGGCGAGGCCAGCATCTGCCGGTAGGCGCGGTAGGTCTGCTGGCCCACCGCAATGCCCAGCTTGTTGTGCAGCTCGTCCGGCAATTGCTTGTTGCTGGCTACGTCCCAGCGGCTGATGAACAGCGAGGCGACCGAGCCGACTTTCGGATCCAGCCCGGCTTCCAGCCGCCGCTCGATGCCGCGCATGTAGGCGTCGGCCACCGCCTGGTATTGCGCGCAGGAGAACAGCAAGGTCACGTTGATCGGAATGCCGAGGAAGATCGCCTCCTCGATCGCCGGCACGCCTTCCGGGGTGCCGGGAATCTTCACGAACAGGTTGTCGCGGCGGGCATGTTGATGGATTTGTTTCGCCGCGGCGATCGATCCGGCGGTATCGGCGGCCAGCAACGGCGAGACTTCCATCGACACCCAGCCATCCACCTGGTTGGTCGAGGCGAACACCGGCTTGAACAGGTCGGCCGCGCGACGCAGATCTTCCAGGGCCAGCTCGGTGAACAGCTGTTCGCCCTCCAGCCCGGCCAGTGACTTGGCGTGGATGCCCGCATCGTAGGCATCGCCGCCACTGATCGCGGCGTCGAAAATGCTGGGGTTGGAGGTCAGGCCGGTGATCGAGTCCTCGGCGATGTAGCGCGCCAGCGTGCCGTCGTCCAGCAGGGTGCGGGTGATGTTGTCCAGCCACAGGCTCTGGCCGAGGTCGTGCAATTCGCGGGTCGCTTTCATGGTTGCTCCATGTCTTGTTGTTGCGTTGTTCGGGGGAATCATTCCGCCGTCAGGCGGATCGTGGGGGCCGTGGGCAGGAAGTCTTCAAGCTTACGCCCGCGCAGATCACCGATGCACGCGATCGTCATGTCCGGTGCGGGGCCGGATGTCTCGCCGGCCGCTGCCGCGTAGTGGCCCTGGCGCACGAAGACAGTGGTCAGCCTGGCGCCCAGCTGCTGTTTCATGTCGGCCAGAATCTGCGGCTTGTCATCGACCATCACGTAATGCGCGGCCGGATAGCGCTGCTGCATCGCCACCAGCATCTGCTGCTTGTGCACGTACACCAGCACCTCGCCATGCAACGCCGCCCACAACCCGGCACGCTGGATCTTGCGCGGCTGGAACACCACGTCGCCATCGGACAGGATCACCGCAGTGCCCAGCGTGCGCAGGTGCGCCACGGTGTCCAGCGCGTGCGGGTACAGCCGCTCGTCGAACGGATACTCCAGCAGGTAGTTCGACATCTGCAGCAGCGCCGGGTGGTTGTCCAGCCCGCGGCGAAAGCGCTGCAACGCGCCCAGGTAGTCGGCAAAGCCGCTCTGCTCGCGCAGTTCCTCGTAAAGCGCCCAGTAGCGCTGGCGCTCGGTGGCGCCGAATCGTGCCTCCAGCGTTTCGGCCAGGTCGGCGCCGAAGCGGTCGTTGTCGAGCAGGGTGTTGTCCACGTCCAGCAGGAACACCAGCGCGGCGGATTCAGTGGTGCGGTCGCTCAGCATGGCGAACTTTGCTCCGGCTTTGTGTCGTGCCAGCCCTCGTCGTCGCTGACGATGGCGGCCGCCGCATCCGGGCCCCAACTGCCCGGCTCATACATGCTCACGGGGCGTTCGTGGGCCAGCACCTTGTCCACCACGGCCCATGCTGCCTCGACGCATTCGTCGCTGGTAAACAAGGCGTTGTCACCGCGAATTGCATCACCCAGCAGCCGCTCGTACGGCGACATCTCCGGCCCGGAGTCATGCCGCGCCACCAGCTCCACCTCTTCGCCGCGCATTTCCTCGCCGGGCTTCTTCACCCGCATGCCTTCGGCAATCACCACCTCCGGGCTCAGCCGGAAGCGGAAGTAGTTCGACTGCGGTGCCGCAATGGGATCAAACACCGACAGCGGCGGTGCCTTCATGTCCACCACCACCTGGGTGGTGGTGATCGGCAGCTTCTTGCCGGCGCGGATGTAGAACGGCACGCCAGCCCAGCGCCAGGTATCGATATGCAGGCGCAGCGCCACGAAGGTCTCCACATTCGAGTCCGCCGCCACCCCGTCCACCTCGCGGTAGCCCTTGAACTGGCCACGCACCACCTCGTCCGGGTCCAGCGGGCGCATCGCGCGAAACAACCGCAGTTTCTCCGCACGCAGGGCCTCCGGGTCGTTGCCGATCGGCGCATCCATCGCCAGCAACGAGGTCACCTGCAACAGGTGGTTCTGCAGCACGTCGCGGATCGCGCCCACGCCCTCGTAGAACCCGCCGCGCCCGTCCACGCCGAACTCCTCGGCCATGGTGATCTGCACGCGATCCACGTAGCGGTTGTTCCACACCGGTTCCAGCACCGTGTTCGCAAAGCGGAAATACAACAGGTTCTGCACCGGCTCCTTGCCCAGGTAATGGTCGATGCGGAAGATCGCGGATTCGGGAAACACCTGGTGCAAGGTCTGGTTCAGCGCGCGCGCCGACGCCAGATCACGACCGAACGGCTTTTCCACCACGATCCGCGCGTCCTCGGCGCAGCCTGCCTGCTGCAGGCCCCTGGCCACCACGTGGAACAGGGATGGCGGAATCGCCAGATAGTGCAGCGGCCGCTTCGCCGCCCCCAGCGTCTTCTTCAGCTGGGTGAACGTTTCCGGGTCGTTGTAGTCGCCATCGACGTATTGCAGTTGCGCGGACAGCTTGGCGAACGCGGCCTCGTCCACTTCTCCGCCCTGCTCCTTCGCCGCCGCCGCCAGACTGTCATGCGCCCGCTGGCGCAGCTTTGCCACATCCCAGCCCGAGTGCGCCACGCCGATGATCGGCAGGTCCAGCCCGTCGCGCAGCATCATCGTCTGCAGGGCCGGGAAAATCTTCTTGAAGGCGAGGTCGCCGGTGGCGCCGAAAAAGACCAAAGCGTCCGAACGAGGGGTCGGCATGATGGGGTGTTACTCCATGGGCTGAAAGACGAAGGGGGAGATGCCGGGCCAGTTTGCGGCAGACAGCCGGTGCCTGCCGACAGGCGACAAGCGACCCGGTAAGCCTGCATGGCGGCAAGTTAAGTCGATGCATAAATGGAGGCCTTGTCGGGTGCACATGGCATCGCAGGAACTTGCTGGCTGCTGACTTTTGCGGGCGCGGACGCCGCGATGCGTCCCGCTCGTTCGCGCCCGGCAGGGACGGCAACGTGGGCGGCGTGAAGCGCGCCGGCAAAAAACTCAACCCCTGAGTGTCGTCTTCAACACTGGTCTGCAACCACAACGAACGGCGCTCAGGCGCATGGCTAAGCGCCCATGCCGTGGCCCTGCGTCCGGGCCCGAACCCACCGCCGCGTGGCACGCGGCGGACAGGTCAATCGGCAAATGGCCATGGCGGCAACGCTGCCGCCATTCGCCTCACACACAGGTGCCTTGATCCTTCCCTGCCACGGCGCGACAGCGCCTCAATGGTTGGCAATGCCGCCATCGTCCTGCAGTGCCTTGACGAAATTCAGCGTCACATCCTCGACCACCTTCTCGAACGCCAGCGGCGTGGTGGTGCCTGCACCGGTAACCGGCGCCGGCACCTGGCCCAGCGTCGTATAGATGGTGTGGTGATAACTCTTGCGTTGTTCGTTGCCGCTGGCGTCGTGGTAGACAAAGGTGAAATCGTAGGCGTCCGGCACATTGGAGCCATGGGTACCCAGCGTCAGCCCGGCACGAAAGCCCTTCTCGTGCGCCGCTTCAATATCCGCCACATTGTTTGCCACTACCTCGATCACGGCGCCACCGCTGGCGTCCGGCGACGCCTTGAATGCCCCGGTGGCATAGAGCGTGCGCTCCACCATCTGCCGAAGTCCGGCGTCCACGGAAGCGTACGGCTGACCGTTACGTTCAAACCGGGCTTCCACTCGAACCGGAACCGGCTGGGCGAGGTGCTGAATCTGGTCGTAGTTCGCCACGTGATACTGGGGGTCGACGTAGGTCTTCGTGGTGACGCATGCGCTGAGCATGCCACCGGCCACCAGCGTGACTGCAAGTTTCGCAAAGATATTCATGTGAGTTCCCCTGTTCATTCCGGTCTTTCGCCAAGCCACCAACAAGCGGTCGTGGGCGGATTCGGAGAGTATCCACCAAAAAGTCGACCTCGTCGGCCAAACACTTCGCGTTTTGAAGTCGGTTGGCCAACATAACCCAAGGCCGGCTACGGCAGCACGGAGCGCGACGCCCCCTCGAAAAAGTCCGGATACGCTTCGGCGCGCATGCGGGCAAGAGTTGTCATGCGGGTGACCCGTGGCGCCCGGCGCCTGAATGGAACCGACTAAAGCAGCGGAGGCGGCCACATGACAAGCCATGTTGGCCATGTGGTCGATGCAGCCAGGCGAGTTCGGCATGCATGAGTGGTCAGGTGTCTTGCGAACTCAAGAATTTGAACATGACATAGGCATCCACGTACCCCAACTGTCTGTGGTGAAAGGCCTTTGGCAGGATGCCGGCAATCGAGAAGCCCAGCTTCCTGTACAGCTCCACGGCCGGCGCATTGGTACTCACCACGTAGTTGAACTGCATGGCCATGTAACCCGAATCCCGTGCCTGTGCGAGGCTGTGCCGCACCAGCGCACGTCCGATTCCCTGCCCCTGGAAATCAGGGCTCACCAGGTAGGTGGCACTCGCCACATGTGCTCCGTGCCCGGGGTAGTTGGCCCCAAACTTGTACATGCCCACGACACCCGAATCGATGAAGGCAATGTAAGGCGCGTGCGGACCAAACCAGTGCGACTGGAATGTGGCGAGGTCGAAATCATCCGAGAACGGCAAGCCATCACCTGCGGCAATCACGGATTGGCAGATGCGCCACATGGCCTCGAGATCAGAGTCTTTGGCGGGTCGGATTTGCATGATGATTGGCAGACACCTCGCATCTGAACTTGGCCGACCTGCGACGCAAGTTCGGCTCGAATGGCTCTCAGGTCCCGCGCTGAGCCTTGTGATAAGCCACAAGTGCGTTGGCGTGACCATGGCCCATCTTGTGGATGTCCTTGAGGAAGCTCACCTGTTCCATGTGCTTCTTGTCCTTCAGCAAACCAAGGATCTTGAGCCAGTGCTCAATCGGCTTCCCGTAGGCTTTTTCAATGGACGGAAAGTAAGAGGCCGGTCCCTTGATTTTGATGTCATCAGCCATGAGCGTCCCTCGTTGTGGAATCGGATCAAACAGGTCGCCACCGTGGCCGGCGCGACCTGGGTCTACCCGGTAGACGAACGAAGAGCTATCGGATCGACATGGCGGAAGCACCTGAATCAGGGGAATCAGGCAGTGGCGAAAACGTCCACGCAATGCTGCCTGCTAGAACTCCTTGCCGTTGACCGGCACACGCGTGATCTCAGCCAGGTCAATGCCGTCCACGCAACGCACGTTGATGGCGGCCAATTTGGTACCGTCCGGCTTGCTGCCAAGGCCGAATGCCTGACACCCGCACACTGAGCAGAACTGATGCTGGATCATGTGCTTGTTGAAAGTGTAGGTCGTCAGCTTGTCCTCGCCGGACGTGAGGGTGAACGAGTCCCGTGGAACGAACCAAAACAGAAAGCCTTTGCGACTGCAATGCGAGCAATTGCACTCGATGACCTGATCAATGTCGCCCTGAGCCGTGAATTTCACGGCTCCGCAATGACAACTTCCAGTTTGCATGATGGCCTCCTGAAACAGCTGACGCTGGAGCGGAGTACGCGCGGCGTTTCGCGCGTTCACCCGGATGAGTAAAAGGAGACTTTCTCTCGATTTGGTTCTCGATGGCCACGGTGGTGCTGCAACAACCGTCGGCAGAAGAGGAAATCTCCATCAGCACTATAACCATCGACAGGACCTGCGGCCTGAGCCGTTTGGCCTGGGGTGGCACAGTCGCCGTGGAGCACCGTGGTGTCGGTGGAGGCGTGCAGCGGCGTGCACCATGGTGCCATCCCCCGGCGTTGAGATGGCCTCACCATTTTTTTGCCATGGCCTCCTTCAGCAGCTCGGCGCTGAGCTGCGCGTCGGCATACATTTTCTTCAGGCGTCGGTTCTCGTCCTGCAGCTCCTTGAGCTGGGACATCCGCGACGCATCCATGCCCCCGAACTTGCTGCGCCACTTGTAGAACGTCGCCGAGCTGATGCCGTGCTCGCGGCACAGTTGCGGCACAGGTGTGCCGGCCTCGGCTTGCTTGAGTACGGCCAGGATCTGGCTGTCGGTAAATCGGGACTTTTTTCATGGAACCTCCTCGGGAAAGACTACGAGAAAATTCCACTTCAAGCGTCAGCTAAGCCGGGGGGGGATTGCCGAGTGACGACACTTTCCTGTCGACGCTTTGGCCGTCTATCCGTTTGCGAAAAGAGGTTTTCCTACAGCCTCAACGCTGGAGTTAAGCGGCGCGCGGCTTTTAGCGCGTCCGCTTGGACGAGTGGTTAGGCCAATAGTGCTCAATAACAGCCTTGGCCTCAACCAACGAAGCAGCAGTCTCAGCACGATATGCCTTGATCGCGTCGATTAGGCGATGCTCCTCTATGAAGCGGCTGACTTGGGAAGACGGAGCCGGCATTGCATCCACGCTGCGGTAGGTTATAGCCCTTTGGACAGCGGCGCGAGCGAAAACGACCGCACCGAGCGCCCCAAAGACCCACTTTACGATACCCCAAGTGCCATGGACTGAGCCGTCCAAGATGTTGGCAATAAGTGCCACAGCAACTGCCACGGACAACAAACCACAAATCACGCGTTGCCAAATTGGCGCACTCATTTTCGTCATCATGTCGGCCTCCTTGGCCTAACGCTTGAGTTGAGCGGCGGCGTAGCCGGAGAGTTCCTACGCAAAAGTGGACACCGGCTGGTTAGCCGCATTGTGCCTCGAACTCGACAGGAGAACGATAGCCCAAAGCGGAGTGCAA